>NZ_CP023702.1:0-1200000 GCF_008704555.1 Streptomyces nitrosporeus | reverse complement strand
GGGCTCAGCGGCCGTCGCCGCCGCTGCCGCCGCTGCCGCCCGGAGAGACAGCTGACCGGTCCCGCCGGTGCGGCCCGGCGCCACGCCTCCGCCCCGGCCAGGTCCGGCACCGCCCGCGCTCCGGGGCACACCGGCGCGCGTCCTCGCAGCCCCGGGGGCCGGACGGCAGGCGGACACCGCGACCGGAGCCGGGGCACCCGGCCGTCGCGGTGTCCGTCAGGACGGGGTCAGGACGGGGTCACGGCAGCTCGGGTGCCCAGGCGACACCGTTGATGTGCGCACCGCCGTCGACGAAGAGGGTGTTGCCGGTGAGGTAGCGCGCGCCCTCGCCCGCGAGGAACAGGACCACCGGGGCGATGTCCTCGTCGGGATCACCGATGCGCCCCATCGGGTTCATGGCCCCGACCTGGGCCTCCAGTTCGGGATGCTCGCTCATCCTCAGGCGGTAGGCCGCGCTCTTCGCGCCGGGGCAGACCGCGTTGACCACCACCCCCGAGGGGGCCCACTCCCGGGCGGCGGTGCGCGTCAGGGTGCGCAGGGCCTCCTTGGCGGCGTTGTACTCCAGGGTCCCCATGTGGGCGTTCACGCCGTTGAGGCTGCACATGTTGACGACCCGGCCCCATCCGCGTTCCCGCATGTGCCCGAAGGCCGCCTGCATCGCCCAGAACGGCCCGTAGAAACCGATGCCCAGGCCGTGGGCCAGCATCGCGTCGGTCTTGTTCTCCACCCGGCCGACATCACCGGCCGCCCAGGCGTTGTTGACCAGGATGTCCACACCGCCCCACTCCCGTACCGCCGTGCCGATCATGGCCAGCACCTGCGCCTTGTCGCTGACGTCGGTGCGCACGAAGCGGCCGCCGATCTCCTCGGCCGTGGCCCGCCCGGTCTCCTCGTCCCTCTCCGCGACCAGCACCCTGGCCCCCTCGGCGGCGAGCCTCCGGGCGACCGCGGCACCGATACCGGCACCGGCCCCGGTGACGACCGCGACCCGCCCTTCGAGCCGGTCACCGCCGGGAGGTGTGGTTCCGAGCCGCATGAGGCCCCCTCTCTCCCGCCGGTCGCGCGCCGGACGGGAGCCCCATCCCATACCCGCACGACGGCGTGCGGCAGGCCCGGTCCCGGTGGGCGGGAGGCCCGGCGGGACCGGGCGGGAGGCCCCGGCGGGACCGGGCGGGAGGACCCCGCCCCTCACGCCAGGTGGACGATGCACAGCCACCCGGCCAGCACGCCTCCCGCCAGGGCCACGCACGATTCGCCGACGAACAGCGCCCACTGGGCCTTCTCCCGGGGCGTCTCGGGCACCAGCCGGCCGTTGTGGCCGCGAGCGGCCCCCAGCCCTCTGGCCCGGAGCATCTTCCTCCGCCGGCGCTTCGATCGGGGCAGCTCCTCGAGTATCCAGAAGGCTTCCCTCGCCCATGGCCCGACACCGTTCCGCAGGATGCCCTTGAGGAACCCCTTGACCAGGAACGCGGCTGCCCAGAGCGGAAGAAGGGCGACCAGCCCCGTCAGGACCGACAAGGGGACGCTGTCGGCGGTGAACGCGCTCCAGGCGAAGGCGGCCCCGGCTCCCGCCGATCCGTAGATCAGGGAGAACCCGCCGAAGAGCATCGCGGGCCCCGACCACCCGGGCCTGTGGTCGAGGAGGCCGAGGACCAGGACGCCGGCGAGGAAGGCCGGGGCCCCGAGGGCGAGTATCGCGGTCCCCGCTTCGCAGGCACCGGAGGCCCGGTATCCGCAGTCCGCGGGATCGCCCACCCTGCTGAACAGTTCGATGAGCAGGGTGGCCCCGCCGAACTGGAGCAGCAGCCCGAGGACGACGGTCAGATGCCGGAGAGGCAGCGCACCGCCTGACGCTGCCTCAGGAACGGTGGGAGGGACGGCCGGTGCGGACATGTGTCCGACGTTATCAGCGGGTTGCGCGGTACCGCCCGGGCCGGCGGGAACGGCAGGACTCCTACGGCGTGACCGTCACCGTCCGGCTCCCCGAGGCCTGCTTGCCGGTGGAGCGGTAGACGGCCGTGAGCACGGCTTCGCCCGAGGCGCCGGCCGGCACCGTGACCGGGACCCTGACGTTCGCACCCTCGCCCGGACGGAGCGCCGGGAAGGAGACCTGCCGGGCCGCCCATCCGGACGGCACCGTCAGGCCGAGCGTGCCCGCGTCGCGCGTCACATCCATCCTGTTGACCACCCGGACCGTCACCTCCGTGTCCGTACCGGCCTTCAGGGTGGCCGGCGGGGTGATCGTGATGTCCGCGCAGGTGCCGCCGAGCCACGCGAGGTCGAAGGAGGAGTAGGTGATGTTCCTGTAGCCGTCGCGCTCGTGGAGCAGTCCGACCCGGCCGCCCGGCAGGGGCGTGAGCGTGGAGTACGCGGCGCTGCCGGAATCCACGACCTTTCTGATCGGCCACGACTTCCCGTTGTCACAGGACATCTTCACGGTGAGGTTGCTCCGGGAGGAGGTGCTCTCCGTGTTGCTGAACAGCAGCCACGAGGACTTCGGATCGGAGGGCGCCGCGTCGGGGGCGTACCGGATGACCGAGCCGTTGTTCGCCGGGTCGGGCAGGTTCTTGTCCTGGGTGAAGGGCGTGTAGGTGACGCCCCCGTCGGTGGAGTGGGCGATCGTGCGGTACGGCTTCGAGCGGTTGTTCAGCATGATCCGGCCGTCGCTCAGCTCGACCGTCTTGTTCTCGTCGCCGCCCGGGCCGACGGGGGTGCCCGTTTTCCAGGTCGCGCCGTGGTCGTCGCTGTAGGCGCTGACCGCGTAGTTCGCCCCGTTGTTCCGGATCGCGTACTGCTGGATCAGCCGCCCCTTGTACGTGCCGTGGCGCAGCTGGATGCCCTCGCCGGAGGCCGCGAACATCCCCGCCCACGCGGGGTTCTTGATCTGCCCGGTGATCCGGCGGTGGGTCCAGGTGACCCCGTCGTCGTCGGAGTAGCTGTAGTCGGCCTGGAGGACGTCCGGGTCGCTCTCGTCGTTGCCGGTGGCCGAGCCGAAGAAGCCCTGGTTCACGGAGGCCGCGTAGAAGACGAAGATGCGGCCGGTGATGCGGTCCACGAGCAGGCTCGGGTCCCCGAAGCCCTTCGGCGCGGCCTCCTTGCGGACCACCTGCTGGGTCTGCCAGGTCGTCCCGCCGTCGGTGCTGCGCCGCAGGACGACACCGAGGTTGCCGGGCAGGTCCCCGAGCGTGGGACGCGCGTCGTAGGCGGCGAGGAGGGTCCCCTCGGTGGAGGTGGTCAGGGCGGGGATGCGGTAGTACGGCGACCCGGCGCCCTGCGTCGCGATGTCCTGGGAGGTCAGCTGACCGGGGGCGGCGGTCGCCGCCGCGCCGGCGGCGGGGGCGCCGTGGGCCGTGGCGGCGGTGGCCGCCATCACGGCGGCGGACAGCAGGGAGACGGTGACTCTGCGCTGCATGGACGATCTCTCTTCTCGTGGAGGGGCGTGAGGGGGAGACGTGCGTGACGCGGGTGGAGCAGAGCGCGCGGGAGTGCGGTGCCCGCGCGGGTCGGGGGGCGGACGGGGTGCGGACCCCTGGCCGACGGGGCCGGGGCACCCGCCGGGGCGGGCGGACCGGCGGCCCCGCGGCCGTGGCGGGAAGGGCGGGGCGACCTCCGGTCAGGTGCGGGCGGCCGGCCCGGCCGACAGGCCGGCGAACAGGGAGCGGACCCAGGCCAGTTGCTCCGCCTGGTGGTGCTGGGTACCGCCCTCGTGCCCGTTGAACTCGTAGACGCGTACGTCCTTGGGGCCCGCGTAGCGGTTGTAGGCGGTGAAGCACGTGGAGGGCGGGCAGATCTCGTCCATCATCGCGATGGAGAACAGCGCGGGCGCCGTGGCACGGGTGGCGTGGTGCGCCGCGTCGAAGTACGACAGCGTGCGGAACACCGAGTCCGTACGGTCGCGGTACAGCCGCAGGTATGCGGCGATCTCGGTGTACGGGGGAAGCCCCGTGATCCGGGCGCCCCGGGGGATGTTGCAGAGGAACGGCACATCGGGCATGACCCCGGCCAGCCCCGGCACCAGCCCCGCCACGGCCAGCGCGATACCGCCGCCCTGGCTGACCCCGGTCACCACGATCCGGCCGGGGTCCACCCCGGGGTGCTCGCGCATCGCCTCGACCGAGCGGACCGCGTCGGTGAACACCCGCCGGTAGTAGTGCGTCCCGGGGCTTTCGACACCCCGGGTCAGGAAGCCCGGCACGGTACCGGAGGCACCCGGGTCGGTGTCCGCGGTGACCCCGCCCGCCGACGACCAGCCCTGGCCGCGGGTGTCCATCACCAGATGGGCGTAACCGGCGCAGGCCCACGTCAACTGCTCGTGGGGCAGGCCCCGGCCGCGCCCGTACCCCAGGAACTCCACGACACAGCCCAGCGGTCCGGTCGCGCCCGCGGGCATCCGCAGCCAGCCGCGGACCGGCCGGCCGTCGTATCCCGGGATGCTCACGTCGTGGACGCGCACCTGGGACAGCCCGGCGTCGACCTCCTCGAAGCGCGGCTTCTCCGGCTCGCCCCCGCCCGGGCCACTTCCGTGCGGACCGGCGCCCAGGGTGCGGTCCCAGAACGCGTCGAAGTCGCCGGGCAGCGGCAGTTCGGGCCGGTAGGCGCGGCATTCCGCGAGGGTGAGATCGGCCGACGGCATGGCTGTGCCCTCCAGGGGTACGGGAAGCGACAGGACAGAAGACGTCAGATGTCCTGGTGGCAACCGGACCCTAGGGAGCGCCGCGGCCGGACGTCAAGAGGCGCCCGGCCGGGACGGGGGTGCGGCCCGGCCCGCTCAGCGGGCCCGGGCCTCCGCGATCCGCCGCCTGACCGGGGCGTAGTGCTCGCCGACCGCCGTCAGGAACGCCGGGATGTCACCGGCCCGGGCCGCGTCCACGATGGCCTGGTGCGCGTTGACGGTCTCCCGCTCGTCGGCGTGCGTGAATCCGTCGAGGTGGGGGGCGACGATCGCGTAGACGTCCCAGAACGCCATCGAGAGCTGGCCTATCAGGTCGTTGCCCAGCGGTGCCACCAGCAGGGCGTGGAACGCCCGGTCCGCCGCCACGAAGCCGTGCCCGTCGCCCGACCCGGTGGCCCGCATGGTCTCCACCAGCCCGTCCAGGGTGTCCAGTTGCTCGGTGTTCAGCGAGGAGACGATCCGGTCGGCCATCCCGCGCTCGAACAGCTCGCGTACGTCCACCAGGTCGGCCATCACCTGGAAGTCGTCGTCGGGGGAGAGGAGCCCGCGGAAGGTGAGGCTCTCCACCAGGGCGGAGAGGCTCAGCCGGCCCACGTACGTCCCGTGGCCGTGGCGCACCTCCACGATGTCGAGCGCGTTCAGGATCTTGACGGCCTCGCGGACGCTGGAGCGGCTGGCGCCGAGCGCCTCGCACAGGGCGGGTTCCGTGGGCAGCGGGTCGCCGGGGCGCAGCCGCTCGTCGAGGATGTACCGCTTGATGCCCTCGACGACTTCCTGCCGCAGCAGGGTGCGCCCGGACCGGGTGCCGGACATATGTGAACTCCCCACCTCTTGACCCCTCTCGATTGTCAAGCTACGTTCCCACGCTATCAAGGCATCAGACATCTGACGTCTGATGCCAAGTGGGCGGCGGCCGTCGCGATCACGGCCGAACCAGCTGTTCCCGCCCACGCCCCCCTCTGCCCTTTTCGACTTCCCCTCTGGAGGACCCGTGCCCGAGCTGAGGCCAGCCGGTGTCGAGCGTCGCACCTTCCTGCGTTACACCGGCGTCATCGGCGCGGCCGCCGCCATCACGGCGAGCCTTTCCGCGTGCGGCGGACCCTCCTCGACCGCCGACGGCGCCGCGGGCAAGGGGGAGGGCGGCGGCACCATCGAAGCCGGCCTCTCCTACCCTCTCTCGACCGGGTTCGACCCCATGATCACCTCCGGCGCGACTCCGTACGCCGCCAACATGCACATCTTCGAGGGCCTGGTCGATCTCGATCCGGCCACACTCGTGGCCCGCCCCGCGCTCGCCACCGGGATGCCGGAGAAGATCAACGCCACCACCTACCGGGCCACCCTCCGTGACGGCGCCACCTTCCACGACGGCTCGCCGGTCACCGCCGACGACGTGGTGTTCAGCTTCGAACGCGTCCTGGACCCCGAGAACGCCTCCCTGATGGCCCAGTTCGTGCCGTTCGTCGACACGGTCACCGCGGTCGACGCCGCCACGGTCGAGTTCAAGCTCAAGCACGCCTTCGCCCTCTTCCCCTCCCGCATCGCCGTCGTCCGGATCGTCCCGAAGAAGATCGTCGAGGCGGACGTCAAGGGCTTCGACGCCGAGCCCGTCGGCTCCGGCCCGTACAGGTTCGTCTCGGCGACCCGCGAGGACAAGATCGTCTTCGAGAAGCACAAGGCGTACAACGGCCCGCACCCGGCGAAGGCCGAGAAGATGATCTGGCGCCTGATCTCGGACCAGTCGGCCCGCGTCAGCGCCATGGAGTCCGGCCGCGTCCAGGCCATCGAGGACGTCCCGTACATCGACGTCAAGCGGCTCTCCGCCACCGCGAGGACCGAGTCCGTGCAGTCCTTCGGCCTGCTCTTCCTGATGTTCAACACCGCCGACGAGCGGTTCGCCGACAAGCGGGTCCGCCAGGCCCTGCACTACGCCCTGGACACCGAGAAGATCATCTCCACCGCGATGGTCGGCAACGCGGCCGCCGCCACCGGATACGTCCCCGCGACCCACCCCGAGTACCACAAGGCCGCCACCGTCTACACCCACGACGTGGCCAAGGCGAAGAAGCTCCTCGCCGAAGCCGGCGTCGGCAAGCTCGCCTTCACCGTCCTGACCACCGACACCGGCTGGGTCAAGGACATCGCCCCGCTGCTCAAGGAGAGCTGGGCCGCCGCCGGCATCGAGGCCACCCTGGACATCGCCCAGTCGCCGGCCCAGTACGCCAAGGTCGACAGCGGCGACTTCGAGGTCCTCGTCGCACCCGGCGACCCCTCCGTCTTCGGCAACGACACGGACCTGCTGATGCGCTGGTTCTACTACGGCTTCTGGCCGGAGAAGCGTTACGCCTGGTCCAGGTCCCCCGCGTACAAGCAGGTCAAGCAGCTCCTCGACAAGGCGGCCAAGGCGGCCGACGAGGCCACCCGCAAGGAGCTGTGGGGCCGGGCCACCGACCTCGTCGCCGACGAGGCCGCGCTCTACCCCGTCCTCCACCGCAAACTGCCCACCGCCTGGAACGAGAAGGCCCTGCCCGGCTTCGAACCGCTGCCCACCACCGGCCTGTCGTTCGTGGACGTCGGCCGCGCCTGACGCCCGCCCCCCCGGCCCCCGGGCCCGCCTCCCCCCGGCGGCCCGGGCCCACCGGTCCGGGCCCGCCACCCCCCGGCGGCCCGGACCCGCCGCCCGCCCAACCGCAAGGAACCCGACGATGGTTGCTTTTCTCCGGCTCGCGCTGCGCCGCGTCGCGATGATGCCGGTGATGATCCTCGGCATCGCGCTGCTGGTCTTCGTGGTGCTGCAGTTCTCGCCGGCCGACCCGGCCTACAACGCGCTCGGGGAGAGCGCCGGTCCCGAGGCCAGGGAAGCCTTCGCCGAGGCCAACGGACTCAACGACCCGTTGCCCGTACGCTACTTCGACTTCCTCGGCCAACTGCTCCACTTCGACCTCGGCATGACCGTCCCGCCGAGCCAGCCGGTGATCGACCGGATCACCGCCGCCTTCCCGCTCACCCTCCAGCTCACCCTCCTCGGGCTCCTCCTCGCCGTCGTCCTCGCGGTCGCCGGCGGCGTACTGGGCGCGATGTACCGCGACCGCTGGCCCGACCAGCTCTTCCGGGTGCTGTCCATGGCCGGGGTCGCCATCCCCTCCTTCTGGCTCGGGGTGCTGCTCATCCAGCAGTTCGCGCTGAACACCCGGATCTTCCCGACCGGCGGCTACACCAACCCCGCCGACTCCTTCAGCGGCTGGCTCACCACCATGGCCCTGCCCGCGATCTCGCTCGCCGTCCCCGTCGCCGCGTCGCTCGCCCGCCTCGTACGCACCTCGATGGTCGCCGAACTCGACCGCGACTACGTCCGCACCGCCCGGGGCAACGGCCTGCCGGTCTTCCTGGTGATCCGCTCGGTGCTGCGCAACGCGCTCGTCACCCCGCTCACCGTGCTCGGCGTCAAGGTCGGCTACCTGCTCAGCGGCGCCGTCGTCATCGAGGCGATCTTCGACCTGCCCGGCATGGGCAAGCTCATCCTCGAAGGTGTCACCGGAGGCGACGTCGCCCTGGTCCAGGGCACCGTACTGACCATCGCCATCGCCTTCCTGGTGGTCAACGTCATCGTCGACCTGCTCTACCTGCTGGTCAACCCGCGCATCAGGACGGTGTGACATGTTCGCCACGGGCCGCCTGGCCAAAAAGCTCTCCCGACCCGGCATCGCCTTCCGCGCGCTCCCGGCCACCTCCCGCGTCGCCCTCGGGGTCCTGGTCCTCGTCCTCCTCGGCGCCGTACTCGCCCCGCTGCTCACCCAGGACCCGCTGACCACCGGCACGCCCGTCCAGGCACCCGGCGCCGACCACTGGTTCGGCACCGACCGGGCCGGACGCGACGTCTTCGCCCGCGTGGTGCACGGCGCCCGCTACTCGCTGGTCATCGGCCTCGGCGCCACCGCCGTCGCCCTCGTCGCGGGAGCGGTCCTCGGCTCGCTCGCCGCCACCTCGCGCAAGCTGGGCGACGAATCGGTCATGCGCACCCTCGACATCGTGATGTCGTTCCCGCCGATCGCGCTCGCGGCCGTCCTGGTCGCCGTCTTCGGCACCAGCATCCCGGTGATCATCTTCACCATCGCCTTCGTCTACACCCCCTCCCTCGCCCGCGTCGTCCGCGCCAACGTCCTCGCCCAGTACGGCGAGGACTACGTCGCCGCGGAGAAGGTCATCGGCGCCCGGCGCGGCTACATCGTGCTCCGCCACGTCGCCGTCAACTGCATGGCCCCCGTCATGGTGTTCGCCACCGTCATGGTCGCCGAGGCGATCATCTTCGAGGCCAGCCTCTCCTTCATCGGCGCCGGCGTGCAGGACCCCGACCCCAGCTGGGGCAGCGTCCTCGCCTACGGCCGGCAGATCCTGCTGGCGGGCGGCTGGTGGGCCACCTTCTTCCCCGGCCTCGCCCTGCTGGTCACCGTCCTCGCGCTCAACGTCCTCTCCGAGGGCCTCACCGACGCCTCCGCCGCACCGAAGAGCGCCCGCCCCGCGGCCGGACCCGAGAGCACCACGGCCCCCGACCCGGTCGAGGCCGCCTCCACCGTCGACGTCGACGCGGCCCTCGCCAGGCTCGCCCGGCACATCGAAGCCACCGGACCCGCCCTCACCCCGGTACGCGAGGACGCCGCCGAACTCCTCGTCGTACGCGACCTCGCCATCCGCTTCCCCGACCGCTACGGCGACATCCCCGTCGTCGACGGGCTCGACTTCACCGTCCACGAGGGCGAGACCCTCGGCCTCGTCGGCGAGTCCGGTTGCGGGAAGTCCATCACCAGCCTCGCCGTCATGGGCCTCCTCGCGCGCAACGCCGAGGTCAGCGGCGAGATCCTCTACCGCGGCCGGGACCTGCTGAAGCTGCCGCCCAGGGAGCGCCGCGCCCTGATGGGCCCCGAGATCGCCATGGTCTACCAGGACGCGCTCTCCTCCCTCAACCCCTCCGTCCTCGTCGGCACCCAGCTCAAGCAGCTCACCTCACGCGGCGGCACCAAGACCCCCGCCGAACTGCTCGAACTCGTCGGCCTCTCACCCGAACGCATCCTGCGCAGCTACCCGCACGAGCTCTCCGGCGGACAGCGCCAGCGCGTCCTCATCGCCATGGCCCTGTCCCGCAGCCCGCGCCTGCTGATCGCGGACGAACCGACCACCGCCCTCGACGTCACCGTCCAGGCCCAGGTCGTCGAACTCCTCGTCGAGCTCCGCGACGAACTCGGCTTCGCCATGGTCCTGGTCTCCCACGACCTCGCCCTGGTCGGCGACCTCTCCCACCGCGTCGCCGTCATGTACGCCGGACGCCTCGCCGAGATCGGCGCCACCCGGTCCGTCCTCACCGCCCCCACCCACCACTACAGCCGCGGCCTCCTGGGCTCCGTCGTCTCCCTGGAAGCCGGCGCCGAGCGCCTGCACCAGATCCGCGGCGTCGTCCCCGCCCCCCAGGGCTTCGGCGAGGGCTGCCGCTTCGCCGGCCGCTGCGCCGCCGCCACCGGCCTCTGCCGCACCACCGCCCCGGCACTCACCGGACACACCACCACCACGGACCACGGCTACGCCTGCCACCACCCGGCCGGGGCCGCCGCGAAGAAGCTGGAAGGGAGCGCCCTGTGATCAGGCTCGACGGCGTTCACGTACGCCACAAGGCACGCGGGGGAGGACTCTTCAGCCGCGACGCCGTGCACGCGCTCACCGACGCCACGCTGGAGGTCACCCGCGGCGAGATCGTCGGCCTGGTGGGGGAGTCCGGCTGCGGCAAGTCCACCCTCGCCCGGGTCCTGACCGGCCTCCAGAAGCCCACCGAGGGCGAGGTCCTCTTCCACGGCCGCGACCTCTGGGACATGCCGGCCGCCGAACGCCGCAAGGACTTCGGATCCGCCGTCGGCGTCGTCTTCCAGGACCCCTCCACCGCGCTCAACCCCAGACTGACGGTACGCCAGATCCTGCGGGACCCCCTGGACGTCCACCGGCGCGGCACCCGTGAGGCCCGCGAAGCCCGCGTCACCGAACTCCTCGACCTCGTCGGACTGCCCGGACACACCCTCGAAGCCCTGCCCGGCCAGCTCTCCGGCGGACAGCGCCAGCGCGTCGCCATCGCCCGCGCCCTCGCCCTCGAACCGGAGATCGTCGTCGCCGACGAACCGACCTCCGCGCTCGACGTCTCCGTGCGCGCCCAGGTGCTCAACCTCCTGGTCGACCTGCGCGAACGCCTGGGCCTCGGCATGGTGTTCATCTCGCACGACATCCAGACCGTGCGCTACCTCGCCGACCGCATCGCCGTCCTCTACCTCGGCCGCATCGTCGAGGAGGGGCGCGCCGCGGACGTGGCGGGCGCGCCCCGGCACCCGTACACCGAGGCACTGCTCTCCGCGACCCCCAGCCTGATGGAGGCCACCGAGCGCATCATCCTCACCGGACCGGTGCCCTCGGCCACCAACCCGCCGTCCGGCTGCCCCTTCCGCACCCGCTGCTGGAAGGCCGACGACGCGTGCGCCACGGTCTTCCCTCCGAACACCTCCGGTCCCGGCGGACACCGCTGGCACTGCGTCCACCCCCAGACCCCCGGGTCCCCCGCCGGGGACCGGGCCCCCGTACCGCCCGCAAGGAGCACCGCATGACCGCCCCCGCCACCCCCTTCACCGGAGTGATCCCGCCCGTCGTCACCCCGCTCACCGCGGACGGCGCACTGGACCGGGGATCCCTGGAAAGGGTCGTCGGCCACCTCCTGGACGGCGGTGTCAACGGCCTCTTCGCCCTCGGCAGCTCCGGCGAGACCGCCTATCTGACCCCTTCCCAGCAGGACGAGGTCATCGAGGTCGTCACCAAGGCGTCGGCGGGCCAGGTGCCCGTCCTCGTCGGCGCCATCGAGACCACCACCAACCGGGCCGTCGAGCGGGCCCGCGCGGCGATCGCCCTCGGTGCCGACGCCGTCGTCGCCACCGCGCCGTTCTACACCCGC
Source organism: Streptomyces nitrosporeus (assembly GCF_008704555.1). NCBI lineage: Bacteria > Bacillati > Actinomycetota > Actinomycetes > Kitasatosporales > Streptomycetaceae > Streptomyces > Streptomyces nitrosporeus. Next base: position 1,188,352 of record NZ_CP023702.1, on the reverse strand, counting down.
ACCCACCCCACCGAGATCGACCGGCACTTCCGGGACATCGCCGCCGCGGTGGACGCCCCGCTGCTGGCCTACGACGTGCCGGTCTGCGTCCACAGCAAACTGGACCCGGAGCTGCTGCTGCCGCTCGCCGCGGACGGGGTGCTCGCCGGGGTGAAGGACTCCAGCGGTGACGACGGAGCCTTCCGGCGGCTGGCCATCGGAGCCAGGGACCTGCCCGGGTTCTCCGTCCTGACCGGCCACGAACTCGTCGTCGACGCCATGATGCTGAGCGGTGCGGACGGCTCCGTCCCCGGCCTCGGCAACGTGGACCCGCACGGCTACGTACGGCTGCACCAGGCCGCCGTACGCGGTGACTGGGCGGCCGCGGCCGCCGAACAGGACCGGCTCGTGGCCCTGTTCGACATCGTGGGGGCGGCGGTCCCCGGTACCGCATCGGCCACCGCGGCGGGTCTCGGCGCGTTCAAGACGGCCCTGATGCTGCGCGGCGTCATCGCCACGAACGTCATGAGCCCGCCGATGCGCCGCCTGGACGGGACGGAGACCGCGATGATCGCGGCGTACCTGGACCGCGCGGGACTCTCCCGCGTCTGACGGTACGAAGGAAGGGGCCCCGGCATCACCCGATGCCGGGGCCCCTTCGCGCGTGCGGTGTCAGTCGCGTGCGGCGCGGTTACGGCGCATCAGCACCGCACCGCCCAGCAGCAGTGCGGCGCTCGCACCGGCGGCCAGGCCGATCTGCCCGGCACCGGTCTCGGCGAGCTGCGTGTCGGGGGTGTTCGGCACGGAGGGGTCGGCCGGGGGCTCCTTGACCGGGGGCTCCTGCACCGGGGGCTCGCTGGTGGGCGGCTCGCTGGTCGGGGGCTCGGTGGTGGGCGGCTCGGGGGCCGGGGGCTCGGTGGTGGGCGGCTCGGGGGAGGGCGGGTCGACCGGCGGGATCTCGTGACCACCGTCGTGGCCGCTGTCATTGACGCAGGTGTTGCCGAACACCGGGTTGAGCAGACCCACGACGTCCACCGAGTTGCCGCAGGCGTTGACCGGGACGTCCACCGGGACCTGGGCCAGGTTGCCCGACAGCACGCCCGGTGAACCCGCGGCCACCGCCTCGGCGTCCGCTCCGGAGCCGGAGCCGGAGCCGTGGCCGGAGCCGTGACCGTGGCCGGAGCCGTGGCCGGAGCCGTGACCGTGGCCGGAGCCGTGCTGGTCACCCGAGCCGACGTTGGCGCAGGTGTTGCCGAATGCGGGGTTCAGCAGCGCGATCACATCGACGGTGTTCCCGCAGACGTTCACCGGGATGTGGACCGGCACCTGCACCGCGTTGCCCGAGCCGACGCCGGGCGAACCCGCCGCCACACCGTCGGCCGACGCATCGGCGTGGGCGTAGCCGCCGGCGGCGGCCAGGATCCCCGACGCGGCCGCCATGACGACCATGCTTTTGTTCAGAACCTGTCGCATTACTTGCCCTTCATTGGAATTCGCGCGGGCGGTGACCCGGATGGAAAGTCATTCCCATGTACGCGGACGACTGCATAACGATCGAGGGGCTACGGGGAAACTCGGAGAGTCGTGGAAATTTTGTAACCACTCGAAAGAGTTAAGTGCGCGCGTTCGTGCGCTCCGGGCGCCCTGTCGTGCGCCGGTCGCGTGCCCGGCATTCGGATGAATGGGGGAAACCAAACGCGGGGCCGGGAGTTGATCAGGAAGCTCCGCCGCGGAGCACTCGGTACGAGAAGGGTTAATCGTGATCAAGAAGGTTCTGGCTACGGGTGCCGTCGCCGCTTCCATCCTCGGTCTCACCGCGACCAGCGCCATGGCCATCGGCGACGACATGGGCACCACCGTCGTCAACGGCAACGGTTCCGAGTCGGAGTTCGGCACCTCGGAGACCGAGGGCGACATGAGCCCGCAGCTCAGCCTGGTGCAGGGCTCGCTCAACAAGCCCTGTGTGGGTCTGCCGCTCAAGGCCAACGTCGGGTCGCTGATCGGCCTCATCCCGATCACGGTCCAGGACGTCAACGTCCTGTCGAACCCGCAGAACCAGCAGTGCACGGACAACTCCACCCAGGCCAAGGGCGACGAGCCGCTGTCCCACATCCTGTCGGACATCCCGCTCCTCTCCGGCAACGGCGCCGGCAACAGCTGAGCAGCCTCCACGACCGGTCCGGGCCGCCGACATTCCTCCATCGTGCGGCCCGGTCCTGTGGCATTCGGGCGGATTTCCGGGAAACCCCCTCCGGGGAGTCACCCGCCGCCCGCTGATTCGTTACGGATTGCAGCTCCGGAGTCACGGATGTGTCCCTCCTGAGGGCGCCCGCGCGGTACGAAAGACGTGTCCGCGTCAGGACTCCGCAGCAGAAAGGGACGAAAAGTGAAGTACACCAAGGTCGCCGCCATCGCCGCCGGAGCCCTCATGGCGCTGGGCGCCGCCACCCCGGCCATGGCCGACGCGGGCGCCGGTGCCATCGCGGCCGGTTCCCCGGGCGTGCTGTCCGGCAACGTCGTGCAGGTGCCGGTCCACATCCCGGTGAACGTCTGCGGGAACAGCATCAACATCATCGGTCTGCTGAACCCCGCCTTCGGCAACACCTGCGTCAACAGCTGACCGGCTCGCACCGAGCCGATCGCAGTCACCGGAACGCCCCGGACCGCGCAACCGGTCGCGGGGCGTTTCCGTGCCCGCATCATCCCGGTTCATGAACTTCGCGAAAAAAATGCGCATCGCACAGTTTCCGGTACGTGCTCCGATCGTTGTACCTGGTGAAAGCGGTGGATGCCACAGGTGCAGAAGGCTTGTGCGGCGCGGGAACGCGACCGGAAACCACGCCGCTGTGGAAGGAGAACAGAAGTGAAGTACGCGAAGACCGCCGCGTTCGTTGCCGGTTCCGTGGCCGCCCTCGGAACGGCTGCGCCCGCCTTCGCGGTTGCTCCCACCTCTCCCACGCTCAGTCTCACCACCGGCGTGAACCACCTCATGGCCAGCACCCCGCAGGCCGTCGACCCGCTGGTCGACACGGTCGGCGGCGTGACACGCCAGATCCACGAGGACGGCACCGTGAGCAGGCTGGCGGACGAGGCGACCGGTGTGGCCGCGGAGGCCGCCCCGCTGCTCGGCGGCCTGCCCGTCGGGGGCTGACTCCCGCACCCCTCACAGCATCCCTCCATTCAGCGCATGTTCTCCGGTGCCAGGCCAGGCACTCCCGCCCGGCCGAAGACGGCACCGTCCGAGTGAAGTGGCATCACTTCGGCCAGTGCGGCGCGCGTGTTCCGCGTGTCCGGTCCGGCCGAGCAACAGCACATCCAGAAGGGCTCTCTCATGATCAAGAAGATTCTGGCTTCGGCGGCCATGGCCGCGTCCGTCGCGGGCGTGTCCGCCGTCGCGGCTCCCGCCGCCATGGCGACCGGTAACGACATGGGCACCACGGCGGTCAACGGCAACGGTGCCGTGCAGTACTACGGAAACAGCAGCACCTCGGGTGACATGAGCCCTCAGATCGGCCTGATCCAGGGGTCGTTCAACAAGCCCTGCATCGCGCTGCCGGCCAAGGCCAACATCGGTTCCCTCCTCGGCCTCGTTCCGATCTCGGTCCAGGACATCAACATCCTGTCCTCGCCGCAGAACCAGCAGTGCACCGAGAACTCCACCCAGGCCAAGGGTGACGAGGCGCTGTCGCACATCCTCAACGACATCCCGATTCTCTCGGCCAACGGCGCCGGAAACAACTGACGCCCGGCGCACGGCCGCCGGTACGTGGGGCCGGCCGTGTGAGCGGAGTAGTCCTTTGGTGCGGGCATTGGTCCGGTTGCCGTATCCGCGGCAGACGAGGCCCGGCCTGCCGGGTAGGGCCACCCCATGGACCCGTACGAAGAACAGCTCCGGCGTGCCACCGCCGGGGTCTCCCGCCACCCCACGCCCACGCCGATCTACGACCGGCTGCTCGCCGAATGGCGGGAGAAGGGGCGTGAACCCGGGCGGGAGACACCGGCGGTGGCGGCACAGGAGCACACAAGGGCCTTCGTCCCGGCAGCCCGCAGGACGTAGGTCCGCAGCCGGGAACGCCGGCACCACATCGACCGGTGCGACGGGGCGCCGGTCCCGGTTCATTTACTGCGTCCCCACAGGACGCGTCGAAAGGTGAGACGTCATGAAGAAGATGATGGCCGGCGCAGCCGTGGCCGTGTCCCTGCTCGGTATCTCCGCCGCCGCGGCCCCCTCGGCCATGGCGATCGGCAACGACATGGGCACCACCGTCGTCAACGGCAACGGTTCCGAGTCGGAGTTCGGCACCTCGGAGACCGAGGGCGACATGAGCCCGCAGCTCAGCCTGGTGCAGGGCTCGCTCAACAAGCTCTGCCTCGGCGTCCCGGCCAAGGCCAACGTCGGGTCGCTGATCGGCCTCGTCCCGATCACGGTCCAGGACGTCAACGTCCTGTCGAACCCGCAGAACCAGCAGTGCACGGACAACTCCACCCAGGCCAAGGGCGACGAGCCGCTGTCGCACATCCTGTCGGACATCCCGCTCCTCTCCGGCAACGGTATCGCCAACGGCTGACGCCGTTCCCGGGAGGCGGGCCGCTCCGGAGCGGCCCGCCTCCCCGTCGTACGGCGCCGTTCACGACGATGCCCACCACCCCACGGGGGTGGTGGGCATCGTCGTGTCCGTGAGGGCGGCGCGGGGATGCGCCGCCCTGTCCGTCATGGCCGGGTGGTCAGCCCAGGCTGCGTACCGGCAGCAGGCAGTGCGCGGAGGTCCGTACGGTCTCGGGGTCGCAGACGAAGGAGCGCAGCAGCTCTTCGCCGACCGGCTGCCCGGGGACGGCCGCGGGCCAGGGGCGCGTCGCGAACATGCCGTGCACCACGCCCTCCGACCGCGCAACCGCCAGCCATTCCCGCGGAACGGTGTACTGGGCCTTGAAGTGAGGCATCGTCAGCACCGCCTGGCCTGCCTGGACGACCAGTTTCACCGGAAGGCCCGGCTGCTGGGAGCCGTCCAGTGTCTCGCCGCCGATCCGCAGTCCGCTGCGTTCCAGAGCCGCACGCAGGGCCAGCTCGCCGGTCTCCGGGCCGTCCTGGCCGTCGCCGAGCGAGTAGGCGAGGAGGAAGGCGACACCGCGGTCGCCGTCCGGGTGCTCACCGCTCCAGCCGATCAGGGCCTGGGTGCCCAACTGGGCTTGTGTGAATGTGCTGGTGGCGGTCCGAGAAGAGGTCATGTCCGGCACCCTAATGCTCCTGGACCAGGTCATGTATGTGGCTATCACCTGATCGAGGGAGATTTGCCGATACCGGAGTCAAACCGTACTTCAGGACCGCAAAGCGCGGGCGCCGGGGTATCCGCGGGAGGGCGGCCGGAAAAAACGCGTTGACGCCGGCGGACCGTTCCCCGTTATGGTGTGCCGAGTTCGAGGAGATCCGACAGGACCGGAGGTGAGGACAGTGATGACCGTCGTCGCGGTGGGCACCGCCCACGACCCGAAGCACACCGTTCCCACCTCCGTGGCCGCCGGCTGACCGACCTTCGTTCCTTCGCGCCCGAGCGCGCGTCGCCGGGGCCACCCTGTGAAGGGTTTCCCTTGTCTCTCCCCGTTCTTCCGGCTTCCTCTTCTCCTTCCGCCGCTTCGCACCCGCTGGTTCCGTACGGCTGGGACGCGGACCTGGCCGCGGTCTTCGCCCCTTACGCCGAGCGGGGACTCCTGCCGGGCCGTGTGGTGAGGGTGGACCGCGGGCGGTGCGACGTGGTCACGGCGCACGGCACGCTCAGTGCGGACACCGCGTTCGTGGTGCCCCGCGACCCCATGCGGATCGTGTGCACCGGCGACTGGGTGGCCGTCGACCCCGACGGCGATCCGCGATTCGTCCGGACCCTGCTGCCCCGGCGTACCGCGTTCGTCCGCTCGACCTCCTCGCAGCGGTCCGAGGGCCAGGTGCTGGCCACCAACATCGACCGTGTCGTCATCTGCGCCTCGCTCGCCGTCGAGCTGGACCCCGGACGGCTGGAACGCTTCCTCGCGCTGGCCATGTCCAGCACCGACGGCGCCGCGCTGCTCGGTGACGGGGCCGGGGGCCGGCGGCACGAGGTGCACCCGATCGTGCTGCTGACCAAGGCGGACCTGGTGCCGGACGCCACGACGCTGTCCCATCTCGTCCAGGACGTCGAACGCGTCGCCCCCGGCGTCCGGGTGCTCCCCGTCAGCTCCGTCACCGGGGAGGGCGTGGACGACTTCCGGGCGGTCGTCGCCGACGGCACGAGCGTCCTGCTGGGCATCTCCGGCGCGGGCAAGTCCACCCTCGCCAACACCCTGCTCGGCCGGCCGGCGATGGAGGTCCAGGCCGCACGCGACGTGGACGGCAAGGGACGGCACACCACCACCACCCGCAACCTCCTCGTCCTGCCCGGCGGCGGCGTGCTCATCGACACCCCCGGGCTGCGCGGTGTCGGTCTCTACGACGCCGGGGCGGGTGTCGGGCAGGTCTTCTCCGAGATCGAGGAACTGGCGGCCCGGTGCCGCTTCCACGACTGCGCCCACGAAACCGAGCCGGGCTGTGCGGTACTGGGCGCCGTCGAGGACGGCACCCTCGCCGAGCGGCGGCTGGACAGTTACCGCAAGCTGCTCCGGGAGAACCGGCGCATCGAGGCCAGGTCCGACGCCAGGCTGCGCAGCGAGACGCTGCGCGAGTGGAAGCGCCGGGGCGCCGAGGGGAAGGCCGCCGCGAAGGCCAAGCGGGGCCGCTTCCGGTAGCGGGACCGGCCGGGGCGCCGGCAGCCCCCCGGGGGCGGGCGGCGCCCCGCACACGGTGTCCGGAAACCGCGGGCCGGCGCCCCGTACACGGTGTCCGGAAACCGCTGGTCGGCACCCTGTACACGGTGTCCGGAAACCGCTGGTGAGGCTCGGCCGACGGGCGCACACTGGACGGTGTGATGGACGAACGCACCAGGTACGAGGCGGTGAGCAGCCGCGACGCGCGTTTCGACGGGGAGTTCTTCTTCGCCGTCGCGACCACCGGCATCTACTGCCGGCCGAGCTGCCCCGCCGTCACCCCCAAACGGGAGAACGTGCGGTTCTTCCCGACCGCCGCCGCGGCGCAGGGCCACGGCTTCCGGGCGTGCAGACGCTGCCGCCCGGACGCCGTGCCCGGCTCCGCCGAGTGGAACGTCCGCGCCGATGTCGTCGGCCGCGCCATGCGGATGATCGGCGACGGCGTGGTGGACCGGGAAGGCGTCCCGGGACTGGCGGACCGCCTCGGCTACAGCGCCCGGCAGGTACAGCGCCAGCTCACCGCGGAGGTGGGGGCCGGTCCCGTCGCCCTGGCCCGCGCCCAGCGTTCCCACACCGCCCGCGTCCTGTTGCAGACCACGGACCTGCCGGTCACCGAGATCGCCTTCGCGTCCGGGTTCGCCAGCGTGCGCCAGTTCAACGACACCATCCGGCAGATCTACGCCCGCACCCCCACCGCCCTGCGCTCCGAGACCGGGAGCGGTACGCGCCCCGGCACCTCCGCCGGGAGCGGGGCGGGTGTGCCGCTGAGGCTCGCCCACCGGGGCCCGTACGCGGTGCGCGAGACCTTCGACCTGCTGGCCGAAGAGGCCGTGCCCCGGATCGAGGAGGTCACCGGTACCACCGGTTTCCGTACGTACCGGCGCACCCTGCGGCTCCCGTACGGCACCGGAGTGGCGGCCGTCGCCGAGTCCGCCGCCGGCCCCTGGCTGGAGACCCGGATCCACCTCACCGACCTGCGCGACCTGACGACCGCCGTCCAGCGGCTGCGCCGGCTGTTCGACCTGGACGCCGACCCGTACGCCGTGGACCAGGCGCTGGCCGCCGATCCGCGCCTGGCACCGCTGGTCACCGCCCGCCCGGGGCTGCGCTCCCCGGGCACCGCCGACCCCGAGGAGTTCGCCGTACGCGCCCTGGTGGGCCCGGCGGCCGCCGGCGGCCTGGTGGAGCGGTTCGGCAAGGCGCTGGACGCGCCGACCGGCGGGCTGACCCACCTGTTCCCGGAGCCGGCGGTACTGGCGGACGCGGCGGACGACCCCGCGCTGCGGGCCCTGGCGACGGCGCTGGCCGACGGCACGGTGCGGCTGGACGCCGGGGCCGAGAGGGACGGGGCCGAGCGGGCGCTGTGCGGCCTGCCGGGGACCGGCCCGCGGACCGCGGCCCTGATCCGGATGCGGGCGCTGGGCGACCCGGACGTGGACCCGTACGGCACGCCGGGCACCGGGGGGCTGCGGCCGTGGCGTTCGTACGCCGTGCGCCATCTGCGGCTCGGCCGGGCTCAGGCCCAGATCTCCGCGCCCAGCCACGCCCCCACCGGCAGCAGACAGCAGTAGAGCTCCAGCAGCACCGAGTACCCCGACGCCCGCATCACCGACCTGAGCGATGTGCGCCCCGCGCCGTGGCTGCCCAGCCGCAGCCGCTCCGCGCCGTAGACCGTGCCGGTGTACCCCAGCACACCGCCGGCCACCGGCACCACGAAGAAACCCGCGACCGCCACGAGACCGGCCAGCAGCAAGGTCCTGCGGGGCGCCCCCGACCGTCTCGGCCGGCGGGCGGGCAGCAGCGCCTTCAGCGCCTGGTTCAGCAGCAGCAGCCCCGTCGTCCCGATCAGCACGCCCCAGGCGACCGGTGACGGGTCCGTCAACGACCACCACAGCACCGCCGCCCAGACGATCGCCTGCCCGGGGACCCCCGGCACCAGCACACCGACCAGGCCGAGCAGCATCACCGCGGCGACGGCAACGAGCTGCCACACACTCATCCGACCAGCGTGCCGGAGCCGGGCCGGTCCTGCCTGTCAGCGGGGCGGCGGCGACCGGGCGGGCCGCGCGGCCCCGGGCGGGAGGAGCGCGGGAAGCGGACGGACCGGCCGGGGCCCGGCGGCCGGTCAGCGGGGCGCGCGGGCCACCCAGCCCCGTTCGTACGCGTGCCAGCCCAGCTGCAGCCGGGTCGAGACGCCCGTCAGCTCCATCAGCCCCTTCACCCGCCGCTGCACCGTCCGCAGACCCAGGTCCAGCTGTTTCGCCGCACTGGCGTCCGTCAGACCGGCCAGCAGCAGGGAGAGGATCTCCAGATCGGTGGCGTCAGGACCCGGGCCGGACTCCTCCTGGACACCGCCTGCGCCCAGCCGCAGCGGCATCGCCTCCCGCCACACCGCCTCGAAGAGCCCCGTCAGCGACTCCAGCAGCCCGCTGGCGTGGACGACCAGCGCGGCGGGCTCGGCGGCCCGGCTCGTCAGCGGGACCATCGCCAGCGTCCCGTCGGCGACCACCAGCTTCGTCGGCACCCGGTCCACCACCCGGCACTGCTCGTGGCGGCCCAGCGCGGCGGACAGCTCGATGATCCCGGACGGCAGCGCGAGCACGTCGCGCTCCACGACCACCCGGTAGGAGACCCCGCGCATCGCGGCCCGTTCCTCCGACTCGTTCTCCATGCCGGAGACCGCGATCGGCTTGCCCGTGACCAGCGCACACACCTCCGTGGTGGCCCCCAGCTGCAACTGGTGGAAACGGTGGGACACCGCGCTCGCCCCGGTCACCACCTCCACCAGGTCGTGCACCGCGGGTTCGGCGCTCTCCGCCCGGTACTCCTCGGCCAGCAGGGCGGAAGCCAGTTCGGCCTGTTCCAGCTCGTGCCGCTGCTGTGTCAGCAGAGCACCCAGCGCCACCCCGGGCGGCGCCGCGACCCAGCGCCCCGCCCGCGCGGAGGACTGGGCGACCAGCCCCTGCTGTTCCAGCCCGCGCAGCGCCCGTTCCGTCTCCCCCTCGGGCAGGGCCAGCCGGCGCGCCAGATCGGGGAGTTCCGCCGCGCCCACGGCGACGAGGGCGCGGTAGGCCGCTTCCTGCCTCTCGTCGAGACCTATCGCTGCCAGCATCTTCCCGGCCCTCCCCAGGTGTCGGTGCACGCGTCGCCGCGCTCGTACGGCCACAGGCCGTGGCGGAAAACAGCCACGGCACAAACCCGCCGGGGGCCCATCATGCCCCGTGCCGTCCGGCCCTTGGTCAGCGCCCGTGCACCGCGGCGCGCGGCGACGGCCCGGGGGCACGGACCTGCCCGGTCACCTGCCGGTGCGTCAATTCCGGCCCGGTTTCCCGGATGGCGAGGCCGCCCACGGGCCGTGCGGTGGACACTGGGGGGCATGAGCCAGCAGGGGGAGAAGCCCGCCGCCCACGAGGACGACTGGTGGCGCCGGCTGTACGAGGAGTCCACTTCGGACACAGAACCGAGCAGCGTGTCCGGCAGCACCGGCAGCACCGGCAGCACCGACGACCGCTTCGACTCAGCGGCGGGCGGGACGGACGCGGCGGGCGGGACGGATGCGGCCGGGGACGCCGGAGCCGAGGGGGAGGCGGAAGAGGAGGGCGGGGCGCCGGACCCGCTGGACCACCCGGTCACGGCGACACCGGTTCCCGGCCCGCGCACCCCGCCGCCACCCCCGGCACCACTGCCCGCACCGGTACCTCCGCCTCCCTCAGCGGTTCCGCCTCCCCCCGCCCCGCCTCCCGCGGCCGCCGGACTCCCCCCGGCCCCGCCCACCGCCGCGCCGCCGCCCGTACCGCCCACCGCCGCGCCGGCCCTCCCGCCCGCGCCCTGGGAGGCACCCGGCGCCCGGGGGGCGGCTCCGGGGCCCCGGACCTTCGCCGCGCCACCACCGCCCGCGCCGCCCTCCGCCCGGTCCGGTTCCGGAGCGGATGCCGAGGCCGGCGCGGGGAGCGGGACCGGACCCCCGGCCGGCCCGCGGCCCGTCGTCGGACACGTGGGGGACCGGCCGCCCACCTACGACGCCGAGCCCGCCGCCCTGCCCGTGTCCGGCGCCGACGACCTGGACGGGCTCGTACCGGACACCGCCCTGGACGGCGCCCGGTACGGGACGTACACCCTCCGGGCCGCCTCCGTACGCGGTGACTCCGCCCGCTTCCGCGGGGAGCCCCGCCGGGAAGCCCTGCTCACCGCGCGCTTCGGCACGGGCGACAGCGCCCTCGTCCTGGTCGCGGTGGCCTGCGGCGCCCGGGGGACCGCCCACACGCACCTCGCCGCCACCGACGCCTGCCGGTGGATCGGCGGCTCCGTCGCCCGCAGCCACGCCCGGCTCTCCGACGACATACGGGCCGGCCGCCGGGGCGACCTGAAGTCGGGGCTCCACCGGCTCACCGACCGCACCTACGGCAGACTGCGCGCCCGTGCCGCCGATCTCGGCCTGGAACCGTCCGGGTACACCGCCGGCCTGCGCTGCCTGCTGCTGTCCGCCGACCCCGGCTGCCGCACCCGGGTCTTCTTCGGGGTCGGCGCCGGAGGGCTCTTCCGGCTGCGGAACGGCACCTGGCAGGACCTGGAACCCCTCGTCCCCGCCACGGCGGACGAGCGGGAGGAGACGGCCGGCGGCGACCGGCTGACGATGGACCTGCGGATCACCACACCCCTGTCCCCGTACGCCGGGGGCCCGCCGCCACCGCCCGCGGAGCCCTTCCGGTTCCGTGCCTCCGTCGCCGCGCCCGGCGACATCCTGCTGCTCTGCGGCCGGGGGCTGGCCGAGCCGATGCACGACGTCCCGGCGCTCTCCGACGAACTCGCCCGCCGCTGGACGGCCGGCGAACCGCCGGGACTGCCCGCCTATCTCGCCGACGTCCAGTTGCGGACCAAGGGGTACGCGGAGGACCGTACGGCCGCCGCGGTCTGGGAGGCGTAACCGCGCACACCATGGGTTGATGGACAACGGAGTCCGCCCGGACGGTTTCCCGGGCCGGTGTTTCGGGCTCCGGAGCCGGGACAGCCGCATGTGCACGGAACACAGGCAGAGAGGGTGCGCACCCATGGCCAAGCAGAACGTGTCGGAACAGTTCGTCGACATCCTGGTCCGAGCAGGCGTCAAGCGGATGTACGGCGTCGTCGGCGACAGCCTGAACCCCGTCGTCGACGCCGTTCGGCGCAACGCCGCCATCGACTGGATCCAGGTCAGGCACGAGGAGACCGCCGCGTTCGCCGCCGGTGCCGAGGCGCAGATCACCGGGAACCTCGCGGTGTGCGCCGGATCGTGCGGGCCCGGGAACCTGCACCTCATCAACGGCCTCTACGACGCCCACCGCTCGATGGCCCCGGTCCTCGCCCTGGCCTCGCACATCCCGTCGAGCGAGATCGGGCTGGGGTACTTCCAGGAGACCCACCCCGAACTCCTCTTCCAGGAGTGCAGCCACTACAACGAGATGATCTCCAACCCGCAGCAGATGCCGAGGCTGCTCCAGACGGCCATCCAGCACGCCGTCGGACGCGGCGGGGTCAGCGTCGTCTCGATGCCCGGGGACATCGCCGGCCGGCAGGCCCCCGAGAAGTCCGTCGAGCACGCCCTCGTGACCTCACGGCCCTCCGTACGGCCCGGTGACGAGGAGATCGACGAACTCTGCCGGCTGGTCGACGCCGCCGACCGGGTGACGCTGTTCTGCGGCAGCGGTACCGCCGGGGCGCACGCGGAGGTGATGGAGTTCGCCGAACGGGTGAAGGCCCCGGTCGGACACGCGCTGCGCGGCAAGGAGTGGATCCAGTACGACAACCCGTACGACGTCGGGATGAGCGGACTGCTCGGCTACGGCGCCGCCTACGAGGCGACCAACGAGTGCGACCTGCTCATCCTGCTGGGCACCGACTTCCCGTACAACGCCTTCCTCCCCACCGATGTGAAGATCGTGCAGGTCGACGTGCGCCCCGAGCGCCTGGGCCGCCGCTCCAAGCTGGACCTGGCGGTCTGGGGCGATGTGAAGGAGACGCTGCGCTGCCTGACGCCCCGCGTCCAGGTCAAGAAGGACCGCAAGTTCCTCGACCGGATGCTGAAGAAGCACGCCGACGCGCTGGAGGGCGTCGTCAAGGCATACACCCGCAAGGTCGACAAGCACGTGCCGATCCACCCCGAGTACGTGGCGTCCGTGCTCGACGGACTGGCCGACGACGACGCGGTGTTCACGGTCGACACCGGGATGTGCAACGTCTGGGCGGCCCGCTACCTCACGCCCAACGGCAAGCGCCGGGTCATCGGTTCGTTCAGCCACGGCTCGATGGCCAACGCCCTTCCCCAGGCCATCGGCGCCCAGCTCACCGACCGGAACCGGCAGGTCGTGTCGATGTCCGGCGACGGCGGGTTCTCCATGCTGATGGGGGACTTCCTCACCCTCGTCCAGTACGACCTGCCGGTGAAGATCGTGCTGTTCAACAACTCCTCCCTGGGCATGGTCGAACTGGAGATGCTGGTCGCCGGCCTCCCGTCCTCGGGCACGATTAACAAGAACCCCGACTTCGCGGCGGTCGCCCGGGCGGCGGGGGCGTACGGCGTACGGGTGGAGAAGCCCAAGCAGCTGGAAGGCGCGCTCAGGGACGCCTTCAAGCACAAGGGTCCGGCGCTGGTCGACGTGGTCACCGACCCGAACGCGCTCTCCATCCCGCCGAAGATCAGCGCCGACATGGTCACCGGCTTCGCCCTCTCGGCGAGCAAGATCGTGCTGGACGGGGGAGTGGGGCGGATGCTCCAGATGGCCCGCTCCAACCTCCGTAACGTGCCGCGCCCCTGAGTTCCGCGGCCGGGCCGCCGCCGGACGGCCTCAGCGCAGGCGCAGGGTCCCGGGCGCGGTCCGGTCGGTGATGATCTCCACCAGGACGTCGAAGAGGGTCGGCCCCCGGCCCGCCCGGGCCTCGGCCAGCTCCCGCTCGGTCCGCGCCCTGTTCGCGGGATGGACACGGGGCAGCAGGGCCTCCAGCCGGCGGGCGGTCTCCTCGTGCCCCAGGGCACGGGCGGACAGCGCGTGGTCGCGCCACTCGATGGTGAAGGAACCGTCGTCCGGAGTACCGAAGCCACCGCCCAGACAGTCCGCGAACGCGTCGAGGTTCCGGCCGAAGTAGCCTCCTGGGCCGTTCACCGCCTCGCCGAACAGCTCGAAGAAACGTGCCAGGCCGGTGACCTCGGAGCCTTCGATCACATAGGTCACGGTCGCGGTCATGCGGCGAGGGTACAGGGAGGGCCGCCGGCGGACGGACGTGAACGGGCGCGGACGGCCACGGCTCCGGCCGGGCGCCGGACCCGCGGGTCCGCGCCGCCGGTGGGGGACGGCGGCGCGGACCGGACCGGGGCGGTGCCGTCAGCAGCCGTGGTCGACCAGGTCGAAGGACTCGTAGTGGTCCGCGGTGTAGTAGTCCTCCTCGGCCGCCTCGCCCGTGACGATCCGCCGGGCACCACGGGTGTCCGAGCCCTGCGTGATGACGGTGTACTCGTGGTAGTACCCCGTCGACCGGCTCGGCAGGACGCCTTCCCGGTTCTGGAAGACGGTGCCGTCCTGGGTGTAGGGGAACGGGCCGCCCTCCTCGATGAGGCCGAGCGTGTCATGCGCCTGGGAGGGCAGAGCGGAGTAGCAGACGCTGCCGACCGATGCGGCGGAAGGGGCGGTGGCGGCCGTCGCGGCGGTGGGGGCGCCGACGAGGAACACGGACAGGAGGGCGGCGACGCCGCCGAGGGTGGTGAACCGTGGGGGGATTCGCATGTATCCATGATGACGCGCGTAGACATCGGTTCGTCAACGCCAACCCATGTGAATCTTCTGGGAGTTGTCTGTGAATACGAACGGTGCCGCCGGTGTGTCCGCACCCGGGCCGGCGCCCGCCGCGTTCAGGGCTTGGCGTCGGGGAACGCGTGAGCGCCCGCCGGTGGGGCATGCATCCCGTGTAGGCGTTCGACAACTGACGGAAACGAAGGAGTGTGCACACAGGTGCGAGCGGGGGAGACGGAACGGCTCATGGCAGGGGACGCGGCACCACGGGGGAGGAGCCGGCCGGAGCGGCTGTACCGGCGGGTCGGGCACACCGACCTCTCGGCCGTGGGCGAGGTGCGGGGCGAACTGCGGAGATTCCTGCGTCACCGCTCGGGCCCGGAGGAGACCGACACCGCCGAACTGCTGCTCAGCGAACTGGTCACCAACGCGCTGATACACACCCGCAACGGGGCCGCCGTCACGGTGACCTCGGCGCCCGGACGGCTACGGGTGGAAGTGCGCGACTTCATGACGGAGGGGCAGCCCGCGCCGTACGTACCGAACGCCGACGACGGTACGCACGGCCGGGGGCTGCTCCTGGTGCAGAGCCTGGCGGACTCCTGGGGAGTCCTGGCCCAGACGCTGGGGAAGGTGGTCTGGTTCGAACTGACCGGGGGGAGGGCCTGACAGGCGCGGGACATGGACTCTCAGCCGAACTGCTGCTCCAGATCCTTCAGTTTCTGCTCCAGCGAGTCGAGCCGGGGCAGGGTCTGGGTGTCGTCCTCGGCGGTGAGGTCGACGGTCACGGGGTCACCACCCGCCCCCCGGGCCGAAGTGCTTCTGGAGTCGGGGCCGTTCACGGCTTGCAGGGACGGCCGGGGGCGCAGGGGCAGCTGTCCCGGCTCCGCTATGGCCGGCTCCGCTATGGCCGGTGTGCCGCCGGACGGAGGCGCGATGGCCTGCTGCACCTCGACCTGGCGTCCGCCGCGCCCGCCGCGGCCCCAGGCCCGGTTCTGCCGGTTGAGGGCCTTGATGCGGGCACGCTCCAGCTTCGCCCGGTCCCGTCGGCGGTGCCGGTCCTGCTCCTTCTCCCTGCGGTCCTCACGCACCTCGTCGACCGCCTCGTCGAGGGTGCGTACGCCCTCCAGGAGCATCAGCGACCAGGCACCGAAGGTCTCCCGGGGGGCCCGCAGCCACCGGACGATACGGATCTGCGGCAACGGACGGGGTACCAGGCCCTGTTCGCGCAGCGCCGCACGGCGGGTCTGCTTCAGCGCGCGGTCGAAGAGCACCGCGGCCGAGAGCGACATCCCCGCGAAGAAGTGCGGGGCGCCCGCGTGGTCCAGGCCGCGCGGTGCGTGCACCCAGTTGAACCAGGCCGCGGCGCCCGCGAAGGTCCACACCAGCAGGCGGGACCCCAGAGCGGCGTCCCCGTGGCTGGCCTCCCGGACGGCGAGCACCGAGCAGAACATCGCGGCCCCGTCGAGCCCGAAGGGCACGAGGTACTCCCAGCCCCCGGAGAGGCTCAGATTCTGCCGGCCGAAGCCGACGAGCCCGTGGAAGGAGAGGGCGGCGGCGACCGCGGCACAGCAGAACAGCAGAACGTACGAAGCGGTGGCGTACAGCGCCTCCTTGCGTCTGCGGCGCTCCTCGCTCCGTTCCCAGCTGTCGTCGGCCGCGGCCTTCTCAGCGGCGCGCCTGCCGCGCGCGACCACCGTCACCGCCGCCATGACCCCTACGAGCAGCACGGCGCCCGGAAGCAGCCAGTCAAGCGATATGTCGGTCAGTCTCATGCGCGGTTCCTTGTTGTCACGGAAGGGCTTTTCGGGCGCCATCGTGACGGAAGAGACCGCCTCGCTCAGGGACTTTCGGGGTAAGTGAACGCCATCGTGGTGATTCCCTGTACCGATGGGCGGAATCTTCTCGAACTTCCGAACGAGTCAACCGTGTTGTGTTCGAGTCGATGTCACCCGGCAGGGCGGCGTGAGCCGCCGGCCGGCCGGGCGGGCGGACCGCTGGTTCAGGGGGCGGGCGTCAGTTTCCGGACGCGCTCGGCGTCGCAGGTGCGGGGGCACGTCACACAGGTGTCCTCGGGCCGCAGGGTGTAGAAGAGGCAGCAGCTCGCCCGGTCGCGGGTGGGCAGCGACTCGCCGTTCGGGCCGGTCAGTTCGCGGAAGCCGGCGGTGCCCACGTACGGCTTGACGGTGCCGGGCAGCAGCAGCTCCAGCTCGGCCATCGCGCGGCGTTCCTCGCCGAGCAGATGGGCGATGTACCAGAGGCCCTCGACCACCTCGTCGGTCGCCATGCCCCAGAGCGCCCGCCTGCCGCGGCGCATCCGGGGCCCGAAGCCGTCCAGCACCGGTCCGAGGTGCTCCGCGACGGCGGCGAGCGCCTCGGACCGCAGGGCGGCCTCGTCGGGCACCACCCGGGCGCCGGGCAGCGCCGCCGCGGGGTCGTCGGGCAGGCAGGCGAAAGAGGGGGTCCGCACGGCGAGGCGGCCCAGCGCCCGGTGGAAGAAGACGCCTTCCGCCGGGATGCGGGGGACGCGCCGGTCCAGGAACCACGGCACGGTCACCAGCAGGCAGGCCGGCCAGGCGTAACGGTGGAGGCCGAAGCTGGCCACCACGTCCGGGCGGGCCCGGGTGCCGTAGTCCCGGAGCACCTGGGCCTCGTCGAAGGCCAGGAAGGCGTCCAGGGCGGCGCCGCCCGCGGCGAGGCCGGACGCGCTCACCCAGCCGCTGTCCGAGGGTGCGCCGGCGTCGTCGGCGAGTACCTCGGCGCGGAGCCCGGGGAAGACCTCGGTCAGGCGCGCGTAGGCCGGTGCCACAGGGGACGGGGCGGCGGCGAGGAGTGCGGGGACGGCCATGCAGGGACCACCGAATCGCGATCGTTTACAGGTAAGCCTTACCTTACCCGAATCGACCGGTGTTTGAACTGAGGGCCGCTCCGCCTATCGTGCACAGGGGACCGGAGGCACGCGAGCCGGTCCCGGCAGGGCCGGATCGGGCCCGCGACGTCCCGGCCCGCGGGCGGACGGGAAGCGTGCGGACACGATCGAGGAGGTACCGGTGGAGCAGGCCGGAACGCGAGGGGACGCCGCCACGCCGGCGCGCGTCCTCGCCGGCCACTCGCCCGGGCCGGACCGGGCGAGTGGCCGGGTGCCCGGACAGGCGCGCGGCGAGCACGCCCACGGCGAGCCGCCCGCGCCCCGTGCGGCGTCCGGCGCCGTGCGCCGCCACTCGGTGCGCGGCCAGGTCCTGGACGCCCTGCGGGCCGCCCTGGTCGAGGGCGAGCTGACCCCCGGTGAGGTCTACTCCGCACCCGCGCTCGGCGCCCGCCTCGGCGTCTCCGCCACCCCGGTGCGCGAGGCGATGCAGCAGCTGGCCCTCGAAGGCGCGGTCGAGGTCCTACCGAACCGGGGGTTCCGGGTCAGCGAACGCGGCCCCCGTGAGCTGGCCGAACTGGCCGAGGTGCGCGCGCTGATCGAGGTCCCCGTGATGCTGCGGCTCGCCCGTACCGTCCCGTCCGGCCGGTGGGACACCCTGCGCCCGATGGCCGAGGCCACGGTCGAGGCGGCCGCCACCGGGGACCTGGCGGGCTACGCCGAGCGCGACCGCGCCTTCCACCGCTCCGTCCTCGCCCTCTCGGGCAACGAACAGCTCCTGGCGGTCGCGGACGCCCTTCACCGCCGCTCCCAGTGGCCGGCCGGCGGCCCGGCCGGACGGCGGGCGGACCTGGTGGCCGACGCCTTTGAGCACACCGCGCTGCTGGACGCGCTCGTCGCCGGCGACCTGACCGCCGTCCGGACGCTGGTGCGCGACCACTTCGGCGGCGCGGAGGGCTGAGGCCCGCACGGGCCCGTGCCCGGGTCAGTTGGCTTCGGCGGTGTGCGGGTCCGGCGGTTCCAGATGAGGGGCCAGCCAGGTCGGCACCCCGCCCAGCAGACGGAAGAGACGGCCCGCCTCGGCCCGCAGCCGGGCCGCCTCCGCGGGCTCCGTCTCCGTGTCGGCGAGCGAGATCAGCGCGGGGGCCGTACCGACGAGATAGCCCAGCTCCTCCCTTATCCGCAGCGACTGCGCGAACCCGTGCCGGGCCTGGGCCAGATCGCCTTCCTGGAAGGCCAGCGAGGCCAGCTGCCGCCAGGTGAAGGAGAGCAGCAGCGTGTCCCGCTGGTCCAGGGCCCCGGCGTGCGCCCTGGTGTAGGCGGCCCGCGCCGACTGCGGTGCCCCGGCCAGGTTCTGGGCGATCAGCCCCCGGCGGAAGTACAGCAGCGCACGCCCGGGGGCCGACGGAGGGAGCAGGGCCGCCGCCCGGCTCAGCGCCACGCTCGCCTCGTCGGCCCGGTCGCGCGCGCCGAGCAGGGTGGAGGCGTACGCCAGGTAGCCGCGCTCACAGGCGGCCGCCCCGCGTCCGGTGTCGTCGTGGGCGAGCGCCTCGGCCGTACGCAGCGCCTCGTCCGCGTCGGTCCAGCCCGTGCCCGTGTAAAGGCACCGCTCGGTCAGCAGGGCGGTGCGCTGGAGGGCGAGGGCGGGATCGGTGGCCGCGTGGGGTTCGAGCAGCGCCGCCGCGTCGGTCCAGCAGGCGCGTGAGCGCAGCCGCCATACCGCGGTCTGGAGCGGCGGATCGTCATCTGCTGTCGTTCCGGAACCAGACATGGCGGTATGCGCCACATTGCCCTCCCCGAGCGCGCCATCGAGCTGTTGAGAAGCTGCCACCCGTCCCCCGGGACCCCTGTGTGAGCCGGGCCACGGTTTCCGGGTCTGCGCGCATCTCAGCACGGATTGGCACGCCGGGCCAAGAGGCGGGATCGATGTCAGGTGAAAAATTTCACAATCGCCCGGACCGGCGCGGGGCCGTGATATCGCCGAACGCTCAGCTCATACGCAGGGCGAGGAAGAAATCGAGCTTGTCCTCCAGCCGGGAAAGGTCACGTCCCGTCAACTGCTCGATACGTCCGACGCGATAGCGCAGTGTGTTGACGTGGAGGTGCAGCCGGGCCGCGCAGCGGGTCCAGGAGCCGTCGCAGTCCAGGAACGCCTCAAGGGTCTCGATCAGTTCCGCGCGGTGGCGCCGGTCGTAGTCGCGGAGCGGGTCCAGCAGCCGCGCGGTGAACGCGCGGCGCACGTCGTCGGGCACGAAGGGCAGCAGCAGGACGTGGGAGGCCAGTTCGTGGTGGCCGGCCGCGCAGACCCGGCCCGGCCGGGCCGCGGCGACCCGGCGGGCGTGCCGGGCCTCCTCCAGGGCGCCGCGCAGCCCCTCCGCGGAGTGCACGGCGGCGCTGACACCCAGTGTCAGGCGGCCGTCCTCACCGAGCCCGGCGGCCAGCGGACCCCGGACGGAGTCGAGCAGCGCCCCGGCGTGCAGCGCGGCGTCCCCCTGCGCCGGGTCCGCCGCCGCGGCGCCCGGTGCCGCCGCCTCCCGCGGCGCGGTGTCCAGGGGGCCGCGGGAGGCGCCCTCCGCGGCGAGCGGGACGAGCGCGATGGCCTCGCCGCCCGTGTGCGCGACGGCGATCCGCTCCGCCGGGTCGAAGCCGGCCGCCGACGGGCCGGCCAGGATCTCCTCCAGCACCGCCTGGGCGGCCTCGCCGCCGTTGGCCCCGGACTCCCGGCCGCCGTCCTCCTGGGACGCCCATTCGACCTTGGCCACGACCACCTGCCAGTGCGGTGCCGAGCCGAGGCCGGGCAGCAGGACCGGAGCGGCCACCCGCAGCCTGCCCGAGATCTCCGCCGGGGCCGCGCCCGTCTGCACCAGCTCCAGGACCTCCTGGGCGAGCCGGCGGCGTACCGTGCGGGCGGCGTCGCGGCGGTCGCGTTCCACCGCGATCAGCTGGGTGACGCCCTGGAGCAGGTCCAGCCGGGCCGCCGGCCAGTCCCCGGCATCCGCTTCTACCGCCAGCAGCCAGTCGGAGAGCGCCGCCGCGCGGGCGTCCTGGGGCGCCGGGGGCAGGGTGCCGCGTTCACCGCGTACCGGGAACAGCGAGTAGGTGGTGCCCTCCGCCTCCGCCCGGTGCGGGCCGGGACGGCCCGCGCGGGCCGCCGCGAGGTGCTGCCCGGCCAGCGCCGCGCCCACCGGGGCGGGCAGCGGCCGGCCGGACCCCGCGATCTGCCGGCCGGTGGGGGACAGGACCCAGGCCCGCAGGTCCAGGTCGGTGGTGAGCAGGTCGAGGACCACGTCGGGGCCGCCGCCCGCCGGACCCGAGGTCATCAGCCGGCGGTGGCGGTCCACGACGGCGGCCAGGTCACCGGCCCGCTCACCGGAGACCTGGCGCACCACGTGCTCGGTGATCGTCGCGAAGGCGACGGTCTCACTGACCGCGAAGAGCGGCAGCCGGTGACGGCGGCACGCCTCGATCAGATCGGCCGGCACCGGACCGAGTTCCGCCTCGCCGGCCGCCAGCCCGGCGACCTGGGCGGCCACCAGGATCCGTACGAACGGCTCGGAGTCGGCGGCGTCCCGGCGCCAGGCGAGCCCCGTGAGCACCAGTTCGCCACCGGAGAGGTAGCGACTGGGGTCGCGCAGGTCGGTCGTCATGACGCCCTGGACCGCCCGGTCCAGCTCGTCCTCGCCGCCGAGCAGCCGCAGGCCCAGCGCATCGGTGTCCAGGAGGGCGCGCAGCCGCATCGTCGTTAGCCGCCGTTCTTCTTCGTGGGGAGTGGTTCGCCGGTGGTTCGGACCGTGGTTCAGGTGGTGCGGGGGTGATGGCTGATACCTGTGGATTGCGGAGAGGTTACCGGCATCCGCCATTCGTTCGAATCTACAAGACGACGAGGTCGACCAGCGAATTCCTTCATGGTTTCGGTGACTGCACCGACTGGAGCAAGCCTTGTGTACTGGGCCACACGCCGCGTGAACAACACAAGAACGATTCCGAGGGCCGGCCGTCCCCCGCCCCGGCCGCAGATCCCGGCCACGGGGCCCGCCCGCCGGGCCCCGGCCCGGATCCCGGCGCCCGAACGTCCCGACCGAGAAGAAGAGAGCCGCGCATGGACTTCCTTCGCCCCGCCAGCTGGGAGGAGGCGCTCGCCGCCAAGGCCGAGCATCCGACGGCCGTGCCCATCGCAGGGGGCACCGATGTGATGGTCGAGATCAACTTCGACCACCGGCGGCCCGAGTACCTCCTGGACCTGAACCGCATCGGCGAACTCTCCGCGTGGGAGACGGGGCAGGACACCGTACGCCTGGGGGCCTCGGTGCCCTACAGCGCGATCATGGAGAACCTGCGCGCCGAACTGCCCGGCCTGGCGCTCGCCTCGCACACCGTCGCCTCGCCCCAGATCCGCAACCGCGGCGGGGTCGGCGGCAATCTGGGCACCGCCTCACCCGCGGGGGACGCCCACCCGGCGCTGCTCGCCGCGGGCGCGGAGGTCGAGGCCGCGTCCGTGCGCGGCACCCGGATGATCCCCATCGACGACTTCTACACCGGCGTCAAGCGCAACGCCCTCGCCGAGGACGAACTGATCCGCGCCGTGCACATCAGGAAGGCCGACGGACCGCAGCAGTACTCCAAGGTCGGCACCCGCAACGCCATGGTCATCGCCGTCTGCGCGTTCGGCCTCGCCCTGCACCCGCGGACCCGGACCGTGCGCACCGGCATCGGCTCGGCCGCGCCCACGCCCGTACGGGCCACCGCGGCCGAGGAGTTCCTGGCCGCCGCGCTGGAGGAGGGCGGGTTCTGGGACAACGGGAAGATCATCACCCCGTCCGTGGCCAGGCAGTTCGCCCAGCTCGCCGCGGGCGCCTGCAACCCCATCGACGACGTACGCGGCACCGCCGCCTACCGCCGGCACGCCGTCGGCGTCATGGCGCGCCGCACGCTGACCTGGACCTGGGAGCAGTACCGCTCCACGGGCCGCACCCTCGAAGGAGCCGCCTGATCATGCGAGTCAACGTCACGGTCAACGGCCGCGAGCAGCAGGTCGACGACGTCTGGGAGGGAGAGTCCCTGCTCTACGTCCTGCGGGAGCGGATGGGGCTGCCCGGCTCCAAGAACGCCTGCGAACAGGGCGAGTGCGGCTCCTGCACGGTCCGCCTGGACGGCGTCCCGGTCTGCTCCTGCCTCGTCGCCGCCGGACAGGCCGAGGGCCGCGAGGTCGTCACCGTCGAGGGCCTCGCCGACTACGCCCGCCACCGCGAGAGCGCGCACCCCGGCGCCGGCTGCGCCACCCGCTCCTGCGCCGCCGGCGCGACGGCCGGCGCACCCGGGGACGGTCAGAGCGCCGAGGCCGGCGAACTCTCCCCGGTCCAGCAGGCGTTCGTCGACGCGGGCGCGGTGCAGTGCGGTTTCTGCACCCCCGGCCTGCTGGTCGCCGCCGACGAACTGCTGGAGAGCCACCCCTCCCCGTCCGACCAGGACATCCGCGAGGCGCTCTCCGGCAACCTCTGCCGCTGCACCGGCTACGAGAAGATCCTCGACGCGGTCCGCCTCGCGGCCGCCCGGCAGGAAGAGGCGGCCCGATGACCACGGCACCGCGCCCGCGAGCCGCCACCGCGTCCGTCCCGGCCGGCGTCCCCACCACGCTCACCCAGGGATCGGGGACCAGCGGGGGCATCGGCGAGTCCACGCTGCGCCCCGACGGCGTCCTCAAGGTCACCGGCGAGTTCGCGTACTCCTCGGACATGTGGCACGAGGACATGCTGTGGGGCCACACGCTGCGCTCCACCGTCGCGCACGCCGAGATCCGGTCGATCGACATCGGCGAGGCCCTCGCCACGCCCGGTGTCCACGCCGTGCTGACCTACGAGGACCTGCCCGCCGCGACGAAGAACTACGGCCTGGAGATCCAGGACACGCCCGCCCTCGCCCACGGCAAGGTCCGCCACCACGGCGAACCGGTCGCCCTGGTCGCCGCGGACCATCCCGAGACGGCGCGCCGCGCCGCCGCGAAGATCAGGATCGACTACGCCGAACTGCCCCTCGTCACGGACGAGGCGTCCGCGACCGCACCCGGCGCGGTCCTGGTCCACGAGGGCCGCACCGACCACCACATCGCCCACGTCCCGCACCCCAACATCGTCCACCGCCAGCCCGTCGTCCGCGGCGACGCGGACGCCGCCGCCCGGCGCGCCGACGTCGTCGTCACCGGCGACTACGTCTTCGGCATGCAGGACCAGGCCTTCCTCGGCCCGGAGTCCGGCCTCGCCGTGCCGTCCGAGGACGGCGGTGTCGAGCTGTACGTCGCCACCCAGTGGCTGCACTCCGACCTCCGCCAGATCGCCCCCGTCCTCGGCCTGCCCGAGGACAAGGTCCGTATGACCCTCTCCGGCGTCGGCGGCGCCTTCGGGGGCCGCGAGGACCTGTCGATGCAGATCCACGCCTGCCTGCTGGCGCTGCGCACCGGCAAGCCCGTCAAGATGGTCTACAACCGCTTCGAGTCCTTCTTCGGACACGTCCACCGGCACCCGGCCAGGCTCCACTACGAGCACGGCGCCACCAAGGACGGCAAGCTCACGCACATGAAGTGCCGGATCGTGCTGGACGGCGGCGCCTACGCCTCCGCCTCCCCGGCCGTCGTCGGCAACGCCGCCTCGCTGGCGGTCGGACCGTACGCCGTCGACGACGTCGCCATCGAGGCGATCGCCCTCTACTCCAACAACCCGCCCTGCGGTGCCATGCGCGGCTTCGGCGCCGTCCAGGCGTGCTTCGCCTACGAGGCGCAGATGGACAAACTGGCCGCCGCGCTGGACATGCACCCGGTCGAGCTCCGCCGGCTCAACGCCATGGAGCAGGGCACCCTGCTGCCCACCGGCCAGCGCGTCGACTCGCCGGCCCCGGTCGCCGAACTGCTGCGCCGCGTCAAGGCCCGCCCCCTGCCGCCCGAACGGCAGTGGCTCTCGGCCGACGCGGAGGGCAGCTCCGTCGACGTACGCGCCCTGCCCGGCGGGCTCTCCAACACCACGCACGGCGAAGGCGTCGTACGCGGTGTCGGCTACGCGGTCGGCCTCAAGAACGTCGGCTTCTCCGAGGGCTTCGACGACTACTCCACCGCCCGGGTGCGGATGGAGGTCGTGGGCGGCGAACCCGTCGCCACCGTGCACACCGCGATGGCCGAGGTCGGACAGGGCGGGGTCACCGTCCACGCCCAGATCGCCCGTACCGAACTCGGGGTCAGCCAGGTCACCATCCAGCCGGCGGACACCCGGGTCGGCTCCGCCGGCTCCACCTCCGCCTCCCGGCAGACGTATGTCACCGGCGGGGCCGTGAAGCACTCCTGCGAGGCCGTCCGCGAGCGCGTCCTGGAGATCGGCCGCCGCAGGTTCGGCACCTGCCACCCCGCCTGGGCCACCGCCGAACTCCTCCTGGAGGGCGGCAAGGTCGTCACCGACGGCGGCGAGGTGCTCGCCTCCCTCGCCGAGGTCCTCCAGGACGAAGCCGTCGACATCGAACTGGAGTGGCGCCACCGGCCCACCGAGCCCTTCGACCTGCGCACCGGGCAGGGCAACGGCCACGTCCAGTACTCCTTCGCCGCGCACCGCGCGGTCGTGGAGGTCGACACCGAGCTCGGCCTGGTCAAGGTCGTCGAGCTCGCCTGCGCCCAGGACGTCGGCAAGGCCCTCAACCCGCTGTCGGTCGAGGGGCAGATCCAGGGCGGCACCACCCAGGGGCTGGGGATCGCCGTCATGGAGGAGATCATCGTCGACCCGAAGACCGCGAAGGTACGCAACCCGTCCTTCACGGACTACCTGATCCCCACCATCCTCGACACGCCGGCCATCCCGGTCGATGTGCTCGAACTCGCCGACGACCACGCCCCGTACGGGCTGCGCGGCATCGGCGAGGCCCCGACCCTGTCGTCCACCCCGGCCGTCCTCGCGGCGATCCGGAACGCGACGGGGCTGGAACTCGACAGGACACCGGTGCGCCCCGAGCACATCACCGGCGCCTGACGGACCGTGGGCGGTACGCGCCGTACGCGCACCGCCCACGGGCACCACCGCCCCACCCGCAAGACCAGTTCGCCTCGGGCCGTCCCCCGGGTCGTGCGCCTCGCAGTCATCCCGGGTCCCGCGGTCACGAGAGCTTCACGCGGGCGCCCCTGTGAACCTTGGGAGTCAGGCAACATGACCCAGCAGTCAGTGGAACCCGGGACGAGCGCGGAGGACGCGGGCCCCGGCCCGCGCGTCCCCGCCGGACGGTCCTGGCCCGACCGGTACTTCCACATATCCGAAAGAGGATCGACGCTCGCGCGCGAGGTGCGCGGCGGCGTCACGACCTTCATGGCCATGGCGTACATCCTCCTGCTCAACCCGCTCATCCTGGGCGGCGAGGACGTCGACGGGAACCTGCTCGGCAGGTCCGGGCTGATCACCGCCACCGCGCTCGCGGCGGCGGCCACCACCCTGCTCATGGGCTTCGCCGGCAAGGTGCCGCTCGCGCTCGCCGCCGGGCTGAGCGTCTCCGGGGTGCTCGCCTCCCAGGTCGCCCCCGCCATGACCTGGCCCCAGGCCATGGGCATGTGCGTGGTCTACGGGCTGGTGATCTGCCTCCTGGTCGTCACCGGCCTCCGCGAGATGATCATGAACGCGATCCCGCTCGCGCTGAAGCACGGCATCACCATCGGCATCGGGCTCTTCATCGCCCTCATCGGCCTGTTCAAGGCGGGCTTCGTCCACAAGGGGGAGGCGACCCCGCTCTCCCTCGGGCCCGCCGGCGAACTGGCGGGCTGGCCCGTCCTCGTCTTCGCCGTGACCCTGCTGCTCATCTTCATGCTCCAGGCGCGCGGCGTCCCCGGCGCGATCCTGATCGGGATCGTCGCCGGCACCCTGGCCGCGGCCGTCGTCAACGCCGTCGGTGACATCGACCCCGGGGCGTGGAGCAGCGGCCCGCCCGAGCTGAGCGGCGGCGCGGTCTCCTCGCCGGACTTTTCGCTCTTCGGGAACGTCGAGTTCGGCGGCTGGGGCGACGTCGGTGTGATGACCGTCGGCATGATCGTGTTCACGCTCGTCCTGGCCGGCTTCTTCGACGCGATGGCCACCATCATCGGGGTCGGCACGGAGGCGGGACTCGCGGACGACAAGGGCCGGATGCCGGGCCTGTCGAAGGCGCTGTTCATCGACGGCGCGGGCGGTGCGATCGGCGGCGTGGCCGGGGGCTCCGGCCAGACCGTGTTCGTCGAGTCGGCGACCGGGGTCGGCGAGGGCGCCCGCACCGGGCTCGCCTCCGTCGTCACCGGCCTCTTCTTCGCCGCCTGCCTCTTCTTCACCCCGCTCACGGCGATCGTGCCGGCCGAGGTCGCCTCGGCCGCCCTGGTCGTCATCGGCGCCATGATGATGCAGAACGCCCGGCACGTGGACTGGGCAGACCGCTCCGTCGCCGTGCCGGTCTTCCTGACCGTGGTCCTGATGCCGTTCACGTACACCATCACCACCGGTGTCGCCGCGGGCGTCATCTCGTACTCCGCGATCAAGCTGGCCCAGGGCAGGGCCCGTGACGTCGGCGCCTTCATGTGGGTCCTCACACTGGTCTTCACCGTCTACTTCGCCCTCCACCCCATCGAGAGCTGGCTGGGCGTCAGCTGACGCCCGCCGCGCCCCCGTACCCCTGTCAGAAGGAGCCACGCCATGCTGGACATCGCCGAGGAGCTCCACCGGTGGGCCGCGCAGGGACGTGTGTTCGCCGTGGCCACCGTGGTGGCCGTCGGCGGCAGCGCCCCCCGGCAGCCGGGGGCCGCCCTCGCCGTGGACAGCGACGGCACGGCCGTCGGCTCGGTCTCCGGCGGGTGTGTGGAGGGCGCGGTGTACGAGCTGTGCCGACAGGCGATCGAGGACGGGACCACCGTGCGCGAGCGCTTCGGCTACAGCGACGACGACGCCTTCGCGGCCGGTCTGACCTGCGGAGGAGTCATCGACATCCTGGTGACCCCGGTGCGCGCGGACGACCCCGCGCGCCCGGTGTTCACCGCCGCCCTCACCGCCGCCGCCGAAGGCGTCGCGGCAGCGGTGGCCAGGGTCGTGGAGGGACCGGACGACCTGCTCGGCCGGCCCCTGCTCGTCCACGGCGACGGTACGTACGAGGGCGGGCTCGGCGGACACCCCGAACTGGACCGGACGGCCGCGGCCGAGGCCCGCGCCATGCTCGACGCGGGCCGCACCGGGCCGGTCGCCATCGGCGCCGAGGGCTCCCGCTGCGGCAGCCCCCTCACCCTGCTCGTCGAGTCGAGCGTCCCGCCGCCCCGGATGATCGTCTTCGGGGCCATCGACTTCGCCGCCGCCCTGGTGCGCGCCGGCCGCTTCCTCGGCTACCGCGTCACCGTCTGCGACGCCCGGCCCGTCTTCGCCACCGAGGCCCGCTTTCCGGAAGCCGACGAGGTCGTCACCGACTGGCCGCACCGCTACCTCGCCGCCACCGAGGTGGACGCCCGTACGGTGCTCTGCGTCCTCACCCACGACCCCAAGTTCGACATCCCGCTGCTGGAGCTGGCCCTGCGCCTGCCGGTCGGATACGTCGGCGCGATGGGCTCCCGCCGCACACACCTGGAACGGGAGGCACGCCTGCGTGAGGCGGGGGTGGGCGCACACCGGCTCGCCGCCCTGCACTCGCCGATCGGCCTGGACCTCGGCGCCCGTACGCCCGAGGAGACCGCCCTGTCGATCGTCGCGGAGATCGTCGCCGAGCGGCGCGGGGGCAGTGGGGCGCCGCTGACCGGTGCGCATACCCCGATCCACCACGAGTCCGTCTGAACAGCCCGGCCGGGCCTGTCAGGCGGGTAGCCGCCACGGCGGCTTCACGCCAGGGGAGAACCTGTCTGCCGCCCCCGGTTTACCGATAGATCAGCTGCATGACATTTTCCCCCTCCGGCTCCGGCCGGGCGCGACCCGCCCGTACGGGACGCAGAGCCCTGCTCCTGGCGACCTCCGTCGCCCTGGTGAGCGGTGTGATGCTTCCCGTCGCCGGGTCCGCCACCGCCGCCCCCCAGCCGCTCACCGCCGAGGACCGTTCCGGGGCCTCCGTACGCACCCATGACGTCACCCTCGTCACCGGGGACGTCGTGCACTACGTGGACGGGCCCGGCTCCCAGGACACCGTGACCGTGGACCGCCCCGACGGCGCCACCGGCGGTGTGCACGTCCAGCAGGCGGGCGAGGAGATCTTCGTCCTGCCCGACGAGGCGACCGCGCTGCTCGCGGCCGGCAAGCTGGACCGCCGCCTGTTCAACGTCTCGGCCCTCGTGAAGATGGGCTACACCGACGAGGCCACCGACGGCATACCCCTCATCGCCACCTACCCGGCGGGCAAAGCCAGGTCGCTGCCCGCCGCCCCCCGCGGTGCGAAGAAGGTCCGCACCCTGGAGTCCGTGCACGGCGCCGCCCTCTCGGCGGGCAAGGACACCGCCCGCGTCTTCTGGGAGGACATCTCCCGTACGCCGAAGGCGCGTTCGCTGGACAACGGCATCGCCAAGCTCTGGCTGGACGGCCGTTCCGAGGCCCTGCTCAAGGAATCCGTGCCGCAGGTCAACGCCCCCCAGGCGTGGGCCGAGGGCTTCGACGGCGAGGGCACCAAGGTCGCGGTCCTGGACACCGGGATCGACGTCGACCACCCGGACGTCAAGGACCGGATCGTCGCGGCCAGGAGCTTCGTGCCCGGCGAGGAGGTCGACGACAAGCACGGCCACGGCACACACGTCGCCTCCACCATCGCCGGCTCCGGCGCCGCTTCCGGCGGTGACAACAAGGGGGTCGCCCCGGCGGCGGACCTGATGGTCGGAAAGGTCCTGAGCGACGGGGGATCGGGCGCCGACTCGGGCATCATCGAGGCCATGGAGTGGGCGAAGGCCGAAGGCGCCGACATCGTCTCCATGAGCCTCGGATCCCCGGTGGCCGACGACGGCACCGACCCCATGGCGCAGGCGGTCAACGCCCTGTCGGCCGACGGCGGTCCGCTGTTCGTCATCGCCGCGGGCAACGCCTACGGCGCCGGCACCATCGGCTCGCCCGGCTCGGCGGACAAGGCGCTCACCGTCGCCGCCGTCGACAAGGACGACAACCGGGCCGACTTCTCCTCCATGGGCCCGCTGGTGCGTTCCTACGGCCTGAAGCCGGACCTGTCCGCGCCCGGCGTCGGCATCAACGCCGCCGCCTCGCAGTCGGTGCCCGGCATCGAGGGCATGTACCAGTCGATGAACGGCACCTCGATGGCGACCCCGCACGTCGCCGGCGCCGCCGCGATCCTGAAGCAGCGCCACCCCGACTGGCCGGGCCAGCGCATCAAGGACGCGCTGATGAGCTCCTCCGGGGAACTGCCCGCCTACACCCCGTACGAGCAGGGCACCGGCCGGCTCGACGTGAAGGCGGCGATCGACACCACGATCGAGGCCACCGGCTCCGTCGAGGTCGCCGCCTACGACTGGCCGCACAGCCCCGAGGACCCGGCCGCCGAACGCACCATCACCTACCGCAACACCGGTGACACGGACGTCACGCTGAACCTGGCCACCGACACGGACGCCGGGGCCTACACCCTGTCGGCCCCCACACTGACCGTGCCGGCCGGTTCCACCGCCGAGGCCGTCCTCACCCTGGACCCGTCGAAGGTCGCGAACGACACCCGGTTCTCCGGCCAGGTCGTCGCCACCGACTCCTCCGGGAAAACCGTCGCGCACACCGGCTTCGCCCTCCAGAAGGAGCAGGAGCTGTACGACCTGACGCTCGAACTCCGCGACCGCGCGGGCGAGCCGATGGACGGACAGATCGTCTTCGGCGCGCTCGGCGACCCGCAGCTCACCGGCATCCCGGTGTCCGGGAAGACCACGCTGCGGCTGCCCCCGGGCAACTACACCGCCTGGAGCGCCGCCGACGTCGAGGGGGACACCGCCGACTCGCAGGGCCTGGCCTTCCTCTCGGCCCCCGAGATCAAGCTGGACGGCTCCACCACCGTCGCCCTCGACGCCTCGAAGGCGCACAAGATCGACGTGCGCACCCCGAAGGAGACCGAGACCCGGCAGCTGCGGTACGACATGGCGCGCGTCTCGCCCGACGGCTTCGTCCAGCGCGACGCCTACCAGATCCCGCCGGTCTACGACCAGCTGTGGGCGAGCCCCACGGAGAAGGTCACCGAAGGCAGCTTCAGCTTCCTCACCCGCTGGCGCCAGGGCGAGGAACTGATCGGCCTCACCGCCGACGGCAAGGACATCCCCGTCGCCGTGCAGGGCGGCTCGGCCGTCGCCGAGGACAGCGAGCGCAAGCTGACCGCCGCCTACGCCGGCAACGGTGCCGCCGCCGGCTACAAGGGCCTCGACGTCAAGGGCAAGGCCGTCGTGATCACCCGCAGCGAGACCGTCACACCCGCCGAGCGGCTGGCCAACGCGGTGGCCGCCGGCGCCCGGGCGCTCTTCGTCGTCAACGACGGGCGCGGCGTCGCGATGGAGAGCTACCTGCCCTACGGCGAGGAGAGCACCATCCCGATCGCCTCGGTGCGCAGGACCGCGGGCGAGACCCTGATCAAGGCGGCGCAGCGCGGCAAGAAGCTCTCCGTCGACCAGAAGAAGTTCGCCTCCTACGTCTACGACCTGGTGGACCGCCACGACGGTGCAGTCCCGGACCGCCCGCTGTCCTTCGCCCCGTCGTCCCGGCAGCTGGCGAAGGTGGAGAACACCTTCTACGGCCACCAGGACGCGCTCGGCGCCGGCTACCGCTACGACATCCCGGAGTACGGGCCGGGCGTCGGCTTCGACGAGTACGAGAAGTTCCCGGGCACCCGTACCGAGTGGGTCACCCCGCTGCCCGGCGCCTCCTTCTGGTACGAGAACCACTCCGTGCTCGGTGCCGGCGGCTCCGGCACCGCCCTGGAGGTACGCGGAACCGACACGGACTACACGGCCGGCCGGACCTACCGCGACGACTGGTTCGCCCCGGTGGCACGGCCCCGGCTCGGCACCGGCTACTGGGGACCGTTCCGGACCTCGTACAACGACGTCCAGTTCAACATCAGCCCTTGGACCGACTCGGGCGAGGGCCACTCCGGCGCCATGCCCGACGACGAGTACGACACCACCTCCTACGCCTTCTACCAGGGCGACACCCTGATCAAGGACGGTGCGGGCCGGGCCGGTTACGCCTGGGACCTCTCCGCGAAGGCCCTGCCCTACCGCCTGGTCGTCGACTCGGAGCGCGACGAGGCCGCCTGGAAGACCTCCACGCGGACGCACACCGCGTGGGACTTCGTCTCCGGCGCCCTGCCCGAGGGCACCCAGAGGGCGGACATCCCGCTGCTCCAGCTCGACTACGACGTCGACACGGACCTGGCGGGCGACGTCAAGGCCGGCAAGAAGACCGAGATCGGTCTCTCCTCCGGCACCCAGGAGTGGCTGGACGGCGTGGTGAAGGCGACGAGGGCCTCGCTGTCGGTCAGCTACGACGAGGGCGCCACCTGGAGCGAGGTGGAGCTGCGCAAGGGCGCCGCGGGTGAGTGGACCGCGAAGTTCAAGACGCCCGGGCACGCGGACTCGGTCTCGCTCAGGGCCCGTGCCGAGGGACCGGGCGGGCTGGCCGTCGAGCAGGAGATCATCAGCGCCTTCGGCCTGAAGTGACGGTACCCGCTGTGAGATGACCGGCTGAAACGCCTGGTCGAGGTGGTCCCGCATCCCGCGCAGGGGTGCGGGACCACCTCTTTTTACGCGCTCTTGAAGATCAAATTTTGCCCACTTCGCCCGTATATGGTGGGTCATAACCCCAGAAAGGGATTTTTTGCGGTGCGGAGCGAGTTGCCAGAGGCGTGTCCGGAGGCTTATAAGAGGAGCGTGGCACAGGCGCTTCCGGGGATTCCGGGAAATGTCGCCATGGAGGTTTCCCATGTTTCTCACTCCGTCCGACACGGAGAAATTGCTGCTGAGTGTCGCGGGAATGGTTGCCCGCGACCGGCGGGAGCGCGGCGTATTGCTCAATTACCCCGAGGCCGTCGCCCTGCTTTCCTGCTGGGTGCTGGAGCGGGCTCGCGAAGGCGCTTCGGTCCATGAGCTGATGACCGCGGGACGTACCGTGCTCACCCGCTCCGACGTGCTCGAAGGCATCCCCGAGATGCTGCACGACGTCCAGGTCGAGGCGACCTTCCCCGACGGGCGCAAGCTGGTCACGATCACCTCCCCGATTCCGTGATCCCCGGCGAGATCCGGACCGGATCCGGAGTTCTGGAGATCAATGCGGGCCGGGAGATCTGTTACGTCACCATCGTCAACAAAGGCGACCGGCCCATTCAGATCGGCTCCCACCTGCATCTGCCCGACGCCAATCCCGCGCTTTCCTTCGACCGTGTACTCGCCGAAGGATTCCGCCTCGACATTCCATCCGGAACGTCATTGCGTTTCGAACCGGGGGTCGGCGCCGATGTGGCGCTCGTCGCCCTGGGCGGCCGGCGGGAGGTGCCCGGCCTGGTGCCGCGTACCCGTCCGTACCGGAGCCCGCGTACCGAGGACGAAGAGACGGGAGAGGGCTGATGGCCCAGCTGACCCGCGCCGCCTACGCGGCGCTCTACGGCCCGACCGCCGGTGACCGCATCCGGCTCGCCGACACCGGCCTGTGGATCGAGGTGGAGGAGGACCGCTGCTTCGGCGGCGACGAAGCGGTCTTCGGCGGCGGCAAGTCCATCCGCGAGTCGATGGCCCAGGCCACCACACCGAGCGCCGGCGGCGCCCTGGACCTCGTCGTCACCAACGTCGTCGTCCTCGACCACTGGGGCGTCGTCAAGACCGACGTCGGCGTCCGCGCCGGCCGGATCGTGGCCCTCGGCCGCTCCGGCAACCCCGACGTCAGCGACGGCGTCCACCCGGACCTGGTCATCGGCCCCGGCACCGACGTCGTCTCCGGCGAGGGCCGCATCCTCACCGCCGGCGCCGTCGACACCCACGTCCACTTCCTGATGCCGGAGACCCTCCACGAGGCGCTCGCCACCGGGACCACCACCGTCATCGGCGGCGGCACCGGGGCCTCCGAAGGGTCCAAGGCCACCACCGTCACCCCCGGTGCGTGGAACCTCGCGATGATGCACCGGTCCCTGGACCGGGTCCCGCTCAACGTCATGCTCTTCGGCAAGGGCTCCACCGTCGGCGAGGAGGGCCTGCGCGAGGCCGCGCTCGGCGGTGCCGGCGGCTACAAGGTCCACGAGGACTGGGGGGCCACCCCCGCCGCGATCGACGCCGCCCTGCGCGCCGCCGACACCTTCGGGCTCCAGGTCGCCCTGCACGCCGACAGCCTCAACGAGGCCGGTTACGTCGAGGGCACCCTCGACGCGATCGGCGGACGCGGCATCCACGTGTTCCACGCCGAGGGCGCCGGCGGCGGCCACGCGCCCGACATCATCACCGTCGCCTCGCACCCCCACATCCTCCCGGCGTCCACCAACCCGACGCTTCCGCACACCGTCAACACCGTCGCCGAACACCTCGACATGCTGATGGTCTGCCACCACCTCAACCCGCGCGTCCCCGAGGACCTGGCCTTCGCCGAGTCGCGTATCCGCGCCACCACGATCGCCGCCGAGGACGTCCTGCACGACATCGGCGCCCTCTCCATCACCTCCTCCGACGCCCAGGCCATGGGGCGGATCGGTGAGGTCATCTGCCGGACCTGGCAGGTGGCCCACGTCATGAAGGAACGGTTCGGCGTACTCCCGGGGGCCGGAGTGGTCCCGGGCGGCCCCGCCCTCCCCGCCGACAACGCGCGCGCCCGCCGCTATGTCGCCAAATACACCATCTGCCCGGCCGTCGCCCATGGCATCGACCATGTCGTCGGCTCCGTCGAACCCGGCAAGATGGCCGACCTGGTGCTCTGGGACCCCGCCTTCTTCGGCATCCGTCCCGCCGCCGTCATCAAGGGCGGCATGGTCGTCCACGCGCCGCTCGGCGACGCCAACGCGGCCATCCCCACCACCCAGCCCGTCCTGCTGCGCCCCACCGCCGCCGCCGGGGCGGCGGCCCGCCTGTCGGTGAGCTTCGTCGCCCCGGCCGCCCTGGAGGACGGCCTCGCCGAACGGCTCGGCCTGGAACGGGAGCTGGTCGCCGTGCGCCCCACCCGCCACCTGACCAAGGCGGACCTGCCGAACAACACGGCGCTGCCCGCCATCGACGTGGACCCCGAGACCTTCGCGATCCGCATCGACGGCGAACTCGTCGAACCCGCCCCGGCCACCGAACTGCCGCTCGCCCAGCGGTACAGCATGTTCTGATGGGCGCGCTCGGACCCCTGCTCCTGGCCGACGGCCGGCTCCCGGTCGGCGCGTACACCTACAGCGCCGGACTCGAACCCGCCGTCGCCGCGGGCCTCACCCGCGACCGGATCCCCGCCCTGCTGCGGGCCCGGCTGCACACCACCGCCGTCACCGAGGCCGCCGCCGCCGTCCTCGCCCTGCGGGCCGCCGGGCGGGAACCGGTGGACTTCGGGCCGGTCCAGACGGCACTGGAGGCCCGCACCCCGGCGGCCCCGCTGCGGGCCGCCTCCACCACGCTCGGCCGGGGCGTGCACCGCCTCGCCCGGCGCCTCGCCCCGGACCACCCGGCGGTCCTCGCCCTGGCGGACGTCCGGCCCAGACCCCTGCGCCCGGTGGCGCTCGGCGCGCTCGGGGCGGCGCTCGGCGTGGCGGAGGAGGACCTGGCGTACACCGTCGTCTACGACGAACTCCAGACCATCACCTCCGCGGCCCTGAAACTGCTCCCCGGAGACCCGCTCGACTCGGTCGCCTGGATCCTGGCCGCCGAACCGGACGCGGCACACGCGGTGAGGACCGCCCTCGCCGTACGCACCCCGGACACCCTGCCCGCCCGTACCGCCCCGCTCACCGAGCAGGGGGCACTCGACCACGAACGAAGCGAACGGAGACTCTTCCTTGCCTGAGCAGAACAACCAGCACTTCCACGCACCCCTCAACCAGCCCCGCGCCCTGCGCATCGGCGTCGCCGGACCCGTCGGCACCGGCAAGAGCTCCATCCTGGCGACCCTCTGCCGCGAACTGGCCGGAGAACTCTCCATGGCGGTCGTCACCAACGACATCTACACCGACGAGGACGCCCGCTTCCTGCGCTCCGCCGGCGTCCTGCCCACCGAACGCATCCGCGCGGTGGAGACCGGCGCCTGCCCCCACACCGCGATCCGCGACGACGTCAGCGCCAACCTGGACGCCGTCGAGGACCTGGAGGAGGCGTACGGCCCGCTGGACCTGGTGCTCGTGGAGAGCGGCGGCGACAACCTCACCGCCACCTTCAGCCCGGCCCTCGCCGACGCCCAGATCTTCGCCATCGACGTCGCGGGCGGCGGCGACGTGGCCCGTAAGGGAGGCCCCGGCATCACCGGTGCCGACCTGCTGGTCATCAACAAGACCGACCTCGCCCCCCACGTCGAGGTCGACGTGGAGCGGATGGTCGCCGACGCCTCCTCCGTACGCGACGGCCTTCCGGTCCTCGCCCTGTCCAAGCACGACACGGACTCCGTCGCACGGCTCGCGGACTGGGTGCGGTCGGTGCTGGCCCGCCACCGGGCCGGCAGCCACGTCCCCAGCGACCCGGGCCCGATGGCACCCCACAGCCACCCGCACCCGTGACCCCGGCCGGCGGACCGACCGTCGTCACCGTCCACCGGGACGGCGGCGGCCGGGACGTCGCGAGGGACCTGAGCCCCGGCACCTTCCTCGCCCCGCGCCCGCTGACCCCGTCCGCCGACGGGCTGCACCTCGCCCTGGTCGGCACCACGGCGGGCCTGCTCGCCGGTGACGACCTGCGCATCCGGATCAGCGTCGGCCCGGGAGCCCGGCTGCACCTCAGGGAACCCGCCGGCCTGGTCGCGTACGACCACCGGGGCGGCAGCTCCTCCTGGAACGCCGTGGTGGAGATCGCCGAAGGCGGTGAACTCACCTGGGACTCGAAGCCGTTCGTGGTGTCCACCGGGGCCGACGTGACCCGCGACATGGACGTGACGCTGGCCCCGGGCGCCCGGATGCTCTGGCGCGACACCCTGGTGCTGGGCCGCTCCGGCGAACGCGGCGGCCGGATCCGGGCCAGGACGCGTGCCGTCCACGACGGCCGCGAACTGCTGGTGGAGGACCTGGACCTCACCGACCCGGACCTGCGCGAACTCCCCGGCATCCTCGGCCCGCACCGGGTCATCGGCGCCGTCACCGCCCTCGGCGCCGACCCCGGCGGCCCCCCGCACCCCTCCCGCATGGACCTCGCCGGCCCGGGTGCGCAGGTACGGCTGCTCGCCACCGGGGCACCGGCCGTGGAACGGGAGCTGACGGCCGTCTGGCGGAGCTGGCGGGAACCCGGCGTCCACGGCGGCGGCCCCGCGGCCCCGTGACCGCTGCGGCCACACGGCCCGCGCGGGCCGTGCGGGGGCGCACGGCCCCGCGCCCCCGCCCCCGCTCCCGGGGCCCCCGCTCCCGGGGCCCGCGCCCCCGCCCCCGCTCCCGGGGCCGTGCGCCACGGCCGCCACAGGAGCGGCTGGCCCCGCCGTCCGTGACGGCCCGCGGACGCCCGCCCGTGACGGCCCGCGGGCCCGTCCGCGTGGCACACGGACCGTCAGCCGCGACGGTTCCGGGCCGCCCGTTCCCGCGCCCTGCGCCGCTCCACCGTGTACTTCGACCAGTCGCCCCGGTGCCGGTCGCACCGGGAGGCCCCCAGCATCGCCAGCCGCGCGCAGCGGGCGCCCTTCTGGGTGAGTGCCCCGCATTTCGGCTGCGTACGAGCCATTTCGTCCCGCCCCTCGCCGTCCGCCCGGCCCGGTGCCGGACAGGCCCCAGGATCAGCCGCCGGCCCCGCCCCCGGGAAGGCGCGGCCGGCCCCGGCCGGGGCACTCCGGAGCGCGGACGGCGCCGGACCGGGGCCGGGGAGGGCGGGGGGCTCCCACGCGCCGGACGCGCGCCGCGCGCGACCGCACGGCGGCCGGTGGCGCCGCCCAGACGGCGGACGGGCGGCCGCCCCGCCCTGCCGCGGCTCAGCGGCCGGTCTGCAGGGCTCCCCAGGTGTCCGGGCCCACGCTGCCGTCCACGTCCAGGCCCCGGGCCTCCTGGTAGCCGCGCACCGCCGCGTCCGTGGCCGGCCCGAACGCGCCGTCCACCGCCACGGTCGTGCCGAGGGCGGCGGTCAGCGCACGCTGGAGCCGCTTCACCGCCTCGCCCGAAGCGCCCGTCACCAGCGTCGGTGTGGTGCCGGCCGAGAGCAGCGCCGTCCAGGTCCTCGGTCCGACCTTCCCGTCGGCGGTGAGTCCGCGCGCCGTCTGGAACCGCTGTACCGCGGCCTCGGTGCCGGGCCCGAACTCGCCGTCCACGGCGCCGGGTTCGTAACCCTGGTCGGTGAGGAGCCGCTGGACCGCCTGCACCTGCGCGCCCGTCGAGCCGGACTGCTGCACCGCGTACGAGGGGAACGTCAGGCCGTCGCTGCCGGAGTCACTGCCCCCGACGAGCCGCATGTAGGAGGACCAGTTCCAGTTGGCGCCCGGGTCGGTGTGGTCGTTGCCCGGTGCCTCGCTGTGCCCGATGATGTGCGACCGGTCCTTCGGGATGCCGTACCGGTCGCACAGGTACGCCGTCAGGGCCGCCGACGACCGGTACATCGAGTCCGTGAACCACGACGGGTCGTCGACCCAGCCCTCGTGCTCGATGCCCAGTGAGGAGGCGTTGGCGCTGCGGGCGTGCCACGCCGTGTCCTTGTCGCGCACCATCTGGGTGATCTCGCCGTCCGAGGAGCGGACCACGTAGTGGGAGCTGACCTGGGACGAGGGGTTCCTGAACCAGCTGATCGTCCCGGCGTACGAGCCCTGGGTGACGTGGACGACGACCTTGTCGACCGTCGCGGTCCGCCCCGTGGCGTAGTTCGCGGGGTCGGCCGGGACCCAGAGCGCCGAGGGGTAGTCGGGGCTCTGCGCCGTGACCCTGGCGGCACCCTGGTCGCCCTTGAGCGGGGACACCGGCCGGGAGGTGACGAAGACGCGCTCGCCGCCGGTGACGGTCGTGGCCCAGCCCTGGGCCAGGAAGGTGTACACCGTGTCCGCGTACAGGGCGGCGACCGGGGAGTCCGCGCCGCTGTAGCGGGCCACCGCCGGGTACCAGGCGTCGATGTCCGCCCGGTCCTCCGCGTCCATCCCCAGCGCGTCGGCGTGGCCGCGCAGCACGGCGGCGCCGCCCAGGATGTTGGCGCCGGTGTCCTTCCGCAGCTCGGCCCTGGACCTGCCGGTCAGCTCGGCGGCCTTCTCCAGGGAGCGGTTCTCGGGGTTGTCGGCCAGGTGCATCACGCCGTAACCGTTCGCCTGGCTGGGGCGTCCGGCGTGTCCGTCCAGGTGGGTCTCGCCGTAGCCGACGGCGGCGAGCAGGTCGCGGGGCACGCCGTATCGCTCGGCCGCCCGTTCGAAGGCCTGGTTCATCGGGCCGGGGGCGCCGGCCGGGGCGGCAGGGGCCGGGTGGCCGGTGGCGACGAGGGCGGTGACGACGGCGGCGGCCAGAAACGCCGATCGTCTTGCCGTGTGGCCTGCGGGACGTCGGGGCATACCTGCTCCAGTCGGGTGGGGGGTGGAGGGGACAGCAAGGCCCCCGGACCCGGTGGGGTGGGCCGAGGGCCGTGACGCTCGCACAGGCTATCGATGTGATTAGCGCATGACAATGATGTGTTCGGTGTGTTCAACTCCCTTTCACTCCAATGGAGTTGATGAAAACTGACGCTCTGTCAAT
The DNA here is from genome assembly GCF_008704555.1 of Streptomyces nitrosporeus. Taxonomy (NCBI): domain Bacteria; kingdom Bacillati; phylum Actinomycetota; class Actinomycetes; order Kitasatosporales; family Streptomycetaceae; genus Streptomyces; species Streptomyces nitrosporeus. The sequence goes on along the minus strand of NZ_CP023702.1, from coordinate 1,149,223 downwards.
TTCCGGGGGAGTGGCGGGTGCGGCTCGGGGGCCGCCCCGCCGCGCGGCGGTGCGGCCCCCGGGATCACCAGTGGTTCCGGTGGACGACCTCGGAGACCGGGCGGCGGCGGACCGGCCCGAAGCTGCCCAGCGGCCATCCCACGGGGACGGCCGCGAAGGTGTGCGTGTCCTCCGGGATGCCGAGGGCCTCCTTCCACTCCTGCTCCAGCATCAGGTGCCAGATGGTGATGTTGGCGGCCAGCCCCAGCGCGCGGGCCGCGAGCAGCAGGTTCTGGACCCCCGGGTAGACGCAGGAGCCCTCCGCCAGCGCCTGGAAGCGCTGCTCGGTGGCCGCCATGCGCTCCAGGCCCGCCGGACCGAGCGACTCGGCGTACACCCCGAGCCCCTCCTCGTCGAACCGGGCCTCGGGGAAGCGGTAGCAGGGGACGATCAGCACGGGGGTGTCGGCGAAGTGGTCGCGCTGGTACTCGATGGCCGCCACCATCCGCCCGTAGGCGGCCCCGTCCATGCCCTGGGGAGCATGCTTGCCGGTCGTCGCCAGATAGGCGTCCACGCACCGCTTCCAGAGCGGTGCCAGACGGGCCATCACCTGTCGGTCCGTCACCACGACGTACTCGTACGCCTGCATGTTGCCGCCGCTGGGGCCCCAGACGGCGGCCTGTATGAGCCGGTCCACGACCTCGTCCGGGACCGGGTCCGGCTTGAGGCGGCGCATCGCGCGCATGGTGGACATGACGGAGAAGAGGGCGGGCCCGTCGGACGGGCCCGGGCCGGCCTGAACCGTTTCGAAGGTCATGAGCGCGGAGTGTACGGGCGGACGCCGCGCGACGGTGCCGCGCGGCGCGGGAATCGCACGTCTGGCCGCCCGGCACTTCTCCCGGGGGAACGCGTACCGGGGCCCCGCCCACAAGGGCGTATAAAGGGTGGCTCCGGAGCAGCCGGCGCCCCCGATGGCCTCGTCCCCCACCCACGCGGCCGGCGCCACCGCGTGCGAGAGCGCAGGAGCATTGTCGGATGGGTACCTCGGAAGAGATCAACGCCTTGCTCGTCGCAAGGTTCGGTACGGATCCCGAGGCCATCCGGCCCGAGGTCCCCCTGCGCCAGCTCCGCCTGGACTCCCTGGCCCTGGAGGAACTCCGGCTGCTCATCGAGGACCGGCTGGACGTGGACCTGGAGGACGTCGTCCTCACCTCGCGCGACACCGTCGGCCGGCTCGTCGAGGCCGTCTGCGGCAAGGCCGGCGCGTGACCGCCCGGGTGCCGCACGCACGCGAGGCGGACCGGCCCGCGCCGTTCGCCGCCGCGGTCACCGGCATCGGCCTGGTCACCGCCGCCGGCGCGGGGACCGACGCGGCCTGGCGCGGGGTCTGCGACCCGGCCGCCGCCCCCTCGGTCCACCCGGTCGATGAACTCGCCGGCCTCCCCTGCGACTTCATGTACACCGTGACCGGCACCGACCCGGAAGCGGTGCTCGGTGTCGCCGCCCGGAGGCTGATGGACCGCTTCTCGCAGCTTGCGGTGATCGCCGCCCGCGAGGCCGTCGCCGACGCGGGCCTCGACCCGTCGGTCTGGGACAGCGGGCGGGTCGCCGTGGTCATCGGCTCCGCCCACGGCGGTCTGCCCTTCTACGACGAACAGCACACCGTCCTCACCGAACGCGGCGCGCGCCGCGTCTCACCGAAACTGGCCCCCCTCACCGTCGTCAACAGCGCGGCCAGCAGTGTCGCCACGGACCTCGGTGTGCACGGGCCGAGCCTCGCCGTCTCCACCGCCTGTTCCTCGGGCACCGTCGCCCTCGGCACGGCCCACCAGATGCTGCGCTCCGGGGCGTGCGACATCGTCGTCGCGGGCGGTGCCGAATCGGTCCGCTCCCGGCTGCTGATCGCCAGCGCCTGCCAGATGCGGGCCGTCTCCACCCGCCGCGACGACCCCCGGGCGGCCTGCCGGCCCTTCGACACCCACCGGGACGGCTTCGTCGTCGGGGAGGGCGCCGGCCTCCTCGTCCTGGAACGGCCCGAACACGCCCGCGCCCGGGGTGCCGCCGTCCGGGCCCACATCGCCGGTTACGGGGCCTCCAGCGACGCCTACTCCGCCGTCGCCCCCGACCCCGGCGGACGCGGGATCGAACGGGCGCTGCGCACCGCGCTCGCGGACGCCGGACTCCACACGTCCGACGTCGGGCACGTCAACGCGCACGGCACCTCCACCGTCGCCAACGACCTGATCGAGGCGACGATGCTGCACCGCGTCCTCGGCGAAGACCCCCTGGTCACCTCGACCAAGGCGATGACGGGACACACCCTGGGCGCCTCCGGGGGCATCGAGGCCGCCCTGACCGTCCTCGCGCTCCAGCACCAGCTCGTACCGCCCACCGCCAACCTCGACGCCCCGGACCCGGCGATCGTGGTGGACGTGGTGAGCAAGGAGGCCAGGCACGGCCGGTTCGACTGCGCCGTCAAGACCTCGCTCGGCTTCGGCGGGCACAACGCGGCCCTCGTGCTGACCCGGGCCTGAGACGAGGGGAGGAACACCATGGCACAGGAGATCATCCGGCACCTGACGGTCCACGGGCTGCGCTTCGCCTACCGCGTCCTGCCGTGCGAGCGCGGAGGCCGCGCTCCGGCCACCGAGCCGGCCCTCGTCCTCGGCGGCGCGCTCCAGGGCATGTTCGGCTGGCCGCAGATGGACGAGCACCTGGGACCCGTCACCGACGTGGTCACCGCCGACCTGCCCGGCATGGGCACGGCCGACCCGCTGCCGCCCGGGCCGGGCGCCGCCCTGCTGCGGGACGCGGTCACCGCGATCACCGACGACCTCGGCGCGCCCCGGATCAACCTGTTCGGCTTCTCCTACGGCGCGGCCATCGCCTTCGGCTGGGCCCGGCAGGCCCCGGAGCGCGTCGCCCGGCTCGTCCTCGGCGGCGTGCCCGTGCACATCGGTGAGGTCCAGCGCGAGCACTGGCACCGGGCGAGGGCACGGCTGGAGGCGGGGGACGAGGAGGGGTTCGCCGCACTCGCGGCCGACGGGCTGATGTGCCTGGACCCGGAACGCCCCGTCCACCGCCGGGAACTGGCCCGGCGCTATGTGCGCCGCTCGTTCCTGCACGAGGTCCGGAGCGGTTCCCCGCACACCGCCGAGTCCCTGCACCGGGCACTCGGCGACCGGCCGGACTTCTCCGGCGGGCTGTCGGGCGTGCCGGCGCTGGTCTTCGCGGGGGAGCACGACACGGTGACCTCTCCCGGGCGCCAGCGGGAGTTCGCCGGGACGATCGAGGGCAGCCGCTTCCTGACGATCCCGGATTCGGACCACTGGGTGATCCTGGAGCGCTCCGAGGAGGTGGCCGCGCTCGTCACCGGCTTCTTCACCGGGCGGGAGCCCGGGAGCGCACCCGCCCGCCCCGGCCTCCCGCGCCAGGCCCCCGGCGGCCGGGCCGTCCACTCCGCCGGGCACGGCTGACGGGGCACGGGGGCGGGACCCGGTGCGGGAGCCGCCCCCGTACGGTCACTTGATGCGCACCACCTGCGGGTCGTGGTCGCTCGCCTGGTCGGCGAACTCCGCGTTGATGTGCACCACGTCGTAGTCGAAGCGGCGGACGGCGGGGCTGGTCAGGATGTGGTCCAGCGTCTGCGAGTTGCCGTCGTACACATAGCTGTACTGCTCGCCCACGGGCAGCGTCGTGATCAGCGGCTTGAGCACCTCGCCGCCGGTCAGCGCGGACACGGCCGGGGAGAACGCGAAGTCGTTGAGGTCCCCGAGGACGACCACGCGGGCCGACCTGTCCGCCTTCAGCAGCGAGGTGACGAAGGTGTTGACCTCCGTCGCCTGCTGTACGCGCTGGGTCTCCGAGCCGCGGACGGGCTCCTGGTAGCGGCCGTGCAGCGGCTGGTCGCCACCCTTGGACGCGAAGTGGTTGCCGATCACGAAGACCGGCTTGCCGCGGAAGCGGAACTCGCCGGCCAGCGGCTTGCGGCTGGAGTTCCAGGCCGTGCTCAGCGGGTTGATCCGGCCGGGGGAGACCGAGAGGGCGGCGCCCTTCTTCGTCCGTACGGCCCGGACGGCGGTGGTGGCGTCGCCGCCCGCGCGGTCCACGAAGTCGACCCGCTCCGGGTCGAAGAGGAAGACGTTGCGGATGTTGCCGCCGGGCTCGCCGCCGTCCTTGCCGTCCTCGGGGGCGACGTAACGCCAGTCGTAGCGCGGGCCGCCCGCCGCGACGACCGCGTCGGTGAACCGCTTCAGCGTCGCCTCGGAGCCGACGGTGCCGTCGTTCACCGCTCCGTTGTCGTCCTGGATCTCCTCCAGCGACACGATGTCGGGCGAGGCCAGGTTCACCGCGACGCCCTCGGCGAGCGTGTCGAACTTCGCCTGGTCGTCGTGCGCGTCGAGGTTCTCCACGTTGTAGGTGGCGACGGCCAGTTCGTTCTTCTTCTGCTTCCGGGTGACCTCGCGGCGCAGACCCTTGTCCACACGGGTGCCGAGCTCGGTGGCCTGCACGTTGTAACCGCCGTACGAGGCGTAGTCGACGACCCCCGTGGTGGTGCCGGAGATCACGTCACCGACGTTCGCCTCCGGGACGGGCCGGGCGGCGTCCAGGGACATCACCTTGAGCCGGCCGGTGTTCTGGTCCTGGTAGGACCGGTAGAGCGTGCCGCCGCGCCGGGTGGGGTTCTCCTGCGGCTTGACGGTGACCCAGACCTCGTCGTACGCCGTCGTCGCGCCGGTGACGCGGGTGTCGGACATCGTGACCCGGGCGCCCTCCAGCGACTCGTACAGGTCGAGGGCGTAGGTGCCCGGTTCCAGCGGCAGCGCGTCGATCGAGCCGCCGCCCGCCGTCGGCACGTACGCGCCGGGGACCGAGCGGGCGTCGAGGACCACCGGCGCGGGCAGGGCGTTGCCCGAGGACAGCACGGTGGTGAGCGGGCCGGTCAGCTGGGTCAGCGACTGGGTTCCGGCCGCCGGGTAGTACTCGGCGACCTTGCCGCTGACCAGCACCGAGTCGCCCACCGCGACGGTGGGCGCGGTGGAGCCGGTGTAGACGAACAGGCCCTCGGAGGTGCGGGGATCGGCGTCCGGGGCGGTGTCCTGGATCCAGAAGCCCCGCGAACCGCTGGTGCGTACGCCGGTGACGACGCCCGGGACGCCGGTCACCGGCAGGCCCACGAGCGGGGAGACACGGGTCGTGCCCTGGATGTCGTGCACGCGTACGGTGCCGGGCTCCGTCGGCCCCTCGGGCTCGCCCGGACCGGAACCGCCGGAGGTCTCGCCCGCCGCGTTGACCGGGGCCGGGACGCCCGCGGTCAGGTCGGCGGCGTTGTCGTCGGTGTCCGCCAGGGAGGCGCCACGGGACACGGAGGCGGTGGCGGAGGCCCCGGCCACCGGACCGCTGCCCTCGCGTACGACGGCCGAGCCGTAGCCCACCAGGTCGACGATCCGGGTGTCGGCCGCGCAGTCGGCGGCGGTCCTGCAGGTCAGCGGGGTGGTGCCGGAGACCAGCGCCACCGTGCCGCTCGTCGCGGACATGGCAGTGGTGCCGGTGGCGTCGGCGGTGGGCAGGGCCACCGTCCCGCCGGTGCCGGCCGCCTGCGCGACGAGGTAGCGGCCGCCCGCCGCGAGGGAACCGGACAGCGGGGTGACCTGCCAGAGCGAACCGGCCGAGGGGGCGCCCGGCAGGTACTGGACGCTGAGGCCGGACAGGGCGAACGGGCCCGACGAGGCGTTGGCCAGCTCGACGAAGTCGCGGGTGAGCGTCGCGCCGGAGTTGCCGCCCCCGCCGTACACCTCGGAGATCACGGCGGTCGACGACGGAGCCGCGGAGGCGGCGGGAAGCGCGGTCACCGACAGGGTCACGGCGACGGCGCCGGCCAGCAGGGCGGAGCCGGATCTGGCTATGTGCACGGGAACAGCCCCCAAGTAGGTAAGTGAGGGGGCAAAAACTATGCGCGTAGACCGCGGGTGACAAGGCATCACGAGGTTAAATCCTGGCAACACCTCGTCGCTTGTCTGTGCGAACCGTCCCCGGGGGAGTGAGCGCACGCGCGCGGTGACACTCCGGGGACGCCGGCGGCCGGCACCGCTCCCGGGGAGAGGGGCTGCTCCCCGTCCGCCGGGAGAGGCCCTGACGGTCCGCTCCCGGGCGGGACCTGACGGCCCGCTCCCCGGTGGGCGGGGGCCGGGATCGCGCAGGCCCCCGCCGTCAGGGACGGACCGCCAGCGAGAAGGAGTGCCCGGCGGGGTCCGAGTAGACACGGACGTCCCGCGGGCCGTTGTTGTCCCTCGCGTCCACCGGCCGGGCGCCCAGGCCCACCGCCTCCCGCTCGGCCTCGTCCATGTCCCCCCGGTCCACCAGGATGCGCAGATGGGCCTGCTGGGAGTCCTCGGGACGCGGCCAGCTCGGCGGCGCGTACCCGTGATCGCGGCGGATCGCCAGATGGACACCGGCGTTGCCGACGACCTCGACGAAGTCGGGGTCGCGGCCGATGTGCGCCTCGGCGTCCAGCAGGGCGGCGTAGAACTCCGCGAGCTCCATGGGCTCGGCGCAGTCCAGGACCAGAACACTCGTCTTCCCGACAGTCATGGGTGACGGATACCCCTGACAGGGCGTCATACGCGGTACCGCTCCGAGGAGGCGGGAAGTCGCCGTGACCGGCCGGTACCCGTCTGCTCCCCGCCCTCCCCGGGGCGGCCGCCGGACCGACGGTTCACGGCCCGGGCAGCGGGTAGGCGGGCCGCGGCAGCCGGATACGCGCGGATCGTCCTGGTCCGGGCGTCCTGGCCCGCCACCCTGTCGAGCGCCGCGCTGATCCACGGGGGAGCGCGGCCGAGCCCTTAAGGTGCGGATCATGGCTGAGAGTGCGGAGCACCGTGGCACGGGCACGTCCGGACCCGGCCCGTCGGACCCACACCGCTGGCGTGCCCTCGGCGTCTGCCTGGTCGCGGGGTTCATGACCCTGCTGGACGTGTCCATCGTCAATGTGGCGCTGCCCTCCATCAAGGAGGGGCTCGACACCCCGGAATCCGACCTCCAGTGGGTGCTGTCCGGCTACGCGCTCGCCTTCGGACTGGTCCTCATCCCCGGCGGCAGGCTGGGGGACGCCCGGGGGCGCCGTGCGGTGTTCATGACGGGACTGACCCTGTTCACCCTGTCCTCAGCGGCCTGCGGGGCCGCCCAGTCCAGCACCTGGCTCGTCGTCGCCCGGCTGATCCAGGGCGCGGCCGGCGGGCTGCTCTCCCCGCAGATCTCCGCGCTGATCCAGCAGATGTTCTCCGGCCGTGAACGAGGCCGCGCCTTCGGCATGTTCGGCACGGTGGTCGGGATCTCCACCGCCGTCGGACCCCTGCTGGGCGGACTGCTGATCCAGGCCGCCGGGCCCGCCGAAGGATGGCGCTGGGTCTTCTACGTCAACCTCCCCATCGGCGTCCTCTGCCTGGTGCTGGCCCACCGGCTGCTCCCCGACACCCCCTCGGCCGGCCGGGTCCGCCCCCGGGACCTGGACCCCTTCGGCGTCCTGCTGCTCGGCAGCGGCGTGCTCGCCCTGCTGCTGCCCTTCGTCCAGGCCCAGCAGTGGACCGGGAACACCAAATGGCTGCTCGTGCCCGTGGCCGTACTGCTGCTCACCGCGTTCACGCTCTGGGAGTCGCGCTGCTCACGGCGGAGCGTGCAGCCGGTCCTGGACCTCGCGCTCTTCAGGATCCGCGCCTTCTGGCTCGGCTCCCTGATGATCCTGCTGTACTTCGCCGGTTTCACCTCGATCTTCTTCATCACCACGCTCTACCTCCAGTCCGGCCTCCACTACAGCGCCCTGGAGGCCGGGCTCGCCATCACCCCGTTCGCCCTCGGCGCCGGCGGGTCCGCGAGCGTCGGCGGGCGGCTCGTCCACCGCTTCGGACGGCCGCTCATCGTCGTGGGACTCGTCATGGTGGCAGCCGGACTCGGGCTCACCGCCCTGGCCGCCCACCTGGTGCCGGGCCGGGGCGCCGGCCTCGCGATGGCGGCCCCGCTGCTCCTCGCCGGACTGGGCAGCGGACTGGTCATCGCCCCGAACCAGACCCTCACCCTGTCCGAGGTGCCGGTGCGCAACGCGGGCAGCGCGGGAGGCACCCTCCAGACCAGCCAGCGGGTCGGCTCGGCCATCGGTATCGCCGCCGCCGGTTCCGTCTTCTTCGCCGGGCTCGGCCGCGACGCCTGGGCCGACGCCTACGACCACGGGCTGATCGTCTCCGTCGCGTTCGTCGTCGCCGCCCTCGCCGTCGCCCTCGCCGACGTCGTGGCCGGCGGCCGGGGACGGGACGGCGGCCCCCAGGAAAACGCCGGAACCCCCGGCCCGACGAGGAGCACCCGATGAACGACACCCCCGGCAACGCCCCCGACGACCGGGACCCGGCCGTACACGACCCGAACGGGAACGCCTCGTACGGCCACAAGCCCTTCGAACGGTCCCGCAGCCACTTCGCCGACCGGATCACCGCCGACGGCCGTGAGGGCCGTCCCGTCGAGGCCGGACGCTACCGCCTCGTCGTCAGCCGTGCCTGCCCCTGGGCGAGCCGCGCCCTGGTCTCCCGCAGGCTCCTCGGCCTGGAGAGCGCCCTCTCCCTCGCCGTCGCCGACCCCCTCCAGGACGACCGCAGCTGGCGCTTCACCCTCGACGAGGGCGGCCGGGACCCGGTGCTCGGCATCCGCTACCTCAGCGAGGCGTACGACGCACGCGAGCACGGCTACCCCGGCGGGGTCAGCGTGCCCGCGATCGTCGACATCCCCACCCGCACCCTGGTCACCAACGACTACCAGCAGATCACCCTGGACCTCGCCACCGAGTGGACGGCGCTGCACCGCCCCGGCGCCCCCGACCTCTACCCCGAACACCTCCGCGCCGAGATCGACGAGGTGATGGAGGGCATCTACCGGGACGTCAACAACGGCGTCTACCGCGCCGGGTTCGCCGACGGCCAGGGCGAGTACGAGGCCGCGTACGCCGATGTGTTCCGCCGCCTGGACCTGGTCTCCGAACGGCTCACCCGGCAGCGCTACCTGGTCGGGGACACCGTCACCGAGGCGGACATCCGGCTCTTCACCACCCTGGTGCGGTTCGACGCCGTCTACCACGGCCACTTCAAGTGCAACAGGAACAAGATCAGCGAGGACCCCGTCCTGTGGGCGTACGCCCGTGACCTCTACCAGACCCCCGGATTCGGCGACACCGTCGACTTCCGGCACATCAAGCAGCACTACTACCGGGTGCACACCGGCATCAACCCCACCGGCATCGTGCCGCTCGGCCCCGCCCTGTCCGGCTGGCTGACCCCGCACCACCGCGAGGAGCTCGGCGGCCGCCCGTTCGGCGACGGCACACCACCGGGCCCGGTGGCGCCCGGCGAGGAGGTACCGGCGGAAGGGCGTCCCTGACCCGGGCCCTCCGGTCCGTGCCGTCCCGCCCCGCCCTGGCCCGGACCGGGGCGTGCCGTGCCGCCGGGCCGGGTCCGGGCCGGACGCCCGGCCCGTGTCCGTACGGGCCGGTCATCTGACCCGGGGCGCGGGTTCCGGCGCCCCGGACGCCAGCGGGGAGCGGGCGAGCACCACACAGCCGCAGGCGATCAGCGCCAGGCCGGCCAGCTGCGGCAGCACCCACCACCCGGTGCGCACATGCTCGCCGTACAGCGTCACCCCGTAGGTGATGCTGATCAGGGCGTCCCCCAGCGTCAGCATCGGCTGCACCGCCACCAGCGAACCCGCCTGCAACGCGTTCTGCAGGAGGAACAGGGCGCCGACCCCGGCGACCGCGGTGGCGTACAGCTGCCAGGCCTTCAGCAGCGCGGCGGCGCCCCCGTGGTCCAGCTGGGCCACCGCGTCCTTCATCAGCGCCGCGGTCAGCGCGTACCCGCAGGCCGCCGCGAGACCCAGCAGGGCGGCACGCGCGTCGCCCCGGGCGCCGCGCGCCGCGGCGATCAGCACCACCTCGAAGGCGCCGGTCGCCAGCAGGGCCCAGAGCCAGGTCCCGTCGGAGACCTCCTCACGGCCGCCGACCGGCGCGGCGGACGCCATACCGACGGCCAGCCCGGCCGTCACCGCGGCCACCCCGGCCCACACCTGGCGCGAGACCCCGGCGCCCCACACGAACCCGGCGATCAGCAGGGTCGCCGGCAACTCGATCACGAAGATGGGCTGCACCACGGCGATCGGCCCGGTGGCCAGCGCCACCGCCTGGCAGACGGCGGCGACGATCACCAGCCCGATACCCGCCAGCCACACCTTCTGGCGCAGCAGATGCCCGAACAGCGACAGGTGCATCGCCTCGCTGTCGGGGACCTTCTGGGCGGCCCTGCGCTGGAGGACCGACGCGGAGCCGTTGCTGAGCGCGGTCAGGACGGCGAACAGAACACTGATCACCCGCACCATCATGAGGGCGGACAGGCCCGCACCCGTGGCACCACGGGCAGGCGCGAGTGTCGGATCCGCCGGTTTCCTCCAGTTACGCACCCGTACCGGGTGGCCAAGGGGTGACGTGCACTCAGGGCGGCGGACCCGGAGCCCCGGCCCGCCGCCCTCCGTCCCTCACGGCAGCAGGCCCGCCCGCCGGGCCGCCACCACCGCCTCCAGCCGGGTGTGCGCCCCCAGCTTCCGCATCGCGGAGCGCAGATACGCCTTCACCGTCTCCGGGCGCAGCCCCAGCCGCCCGGCCGCCGCCGCGTTCGTGGCGCCCGACGCCACACAGGCCAGCACGTCGACCTCCCGCGGTGCCAGCCGTACGGACGCCGTCCCGGCCGGCCGGGCGGCCCCCGTCACCGACGCCAGCCGCCCGCACACCGCCAGCAGTTCGTCCCGCAGCGCGGCATCGGCGATCCTGGGCGCCAGCGCACGCAGCTCGCGGTGCGCCTCACGTACGTCCTCCCAGCCCCCGCCGCCCGCCGCCGCACCCGTCGCCTCTTCCCGGGTGGCCGCCAGCAGCCGGTGCGCCTCGTCGCGTACGGCCAGCGCCTGCTCCACGTCACGCGCCGCCGACGCCGCCGCGTCGAACGTGCGGTCCCCCAGGGCGAACGGCGCGCGCAGCGCCCCGTACAGCACTCCGCGCACCCTGCGGCGCACGACGACCGGTACCGCGACCACCGAGCGCAGGCCCTCCGCCGCCACCGCCCTGTCGTACTCGTGGCTGATGTGCCGGGCCGTCGCGTAGTCCGTCACCGCGCACGGCCGGGACAGGGCGATCGCCTTGCCGCCCAGCCCGCTGCCCGCCGCGATGACCAGACCGCGCAGCGCCGAGGTCTGCGCGCCGTTCAGCTCGGCGATGCGGGCGTGGCGGGCGTCGGAGAGCAGCCCTCCGAAGACCACCGGCAGCCCGCTCGTGCGCCGCAGCCTCAGCAGCGCCGCCCGTACTTCCGTCGCCTCGCCCGGTTCGCCCACGGCGCCGCCCCGCCCTCCCGGTGGTACCCCCGTCCGGGGGTGGTGAGATCCAGGTCACTGTTCACATGATGTTAAGCCTCGGCCCACAGGCCGGTCCGCACCAAGGAGGACACATGTCGGCAACCAGCGCGACGGAGCAGTTCCGTAAGGCCCGGGACTTCCTGCTCGAACACCGGGAGGACTACGCGGCCGCCGCGGAGGGCTTCCGCTGGCCCCGGCCGCAGCACTTCAACTGGGCGCTCGACTGGTTCGACGTCATCGCCGAGGACAACGACCGCACCGCCCTGCACATCGTCGAGGAGGACGGCACCCGCACCGAGATCTCCTTCGCCGAGATGTCCGCCCGGTCCGACCGGGCCGCGAACTGGCTCCACGCCCGGGGGGTCCGGGCCGGGGACCGGATCCTGGTGATGCTCGGCAACCAGGCCGAGCTGTGGGAGACCGCCCTCGCCGCGATGAAGCTGCGTGCCGTCGTCATCCCCGCGACCCCCCTGCTGGGCCCGCTCGACCTCCGCGACCGGGTGGAGCGCGGCGCCGTCCGCCACGTCCTCGTACGGTCGGCCGACGCCGCCAAGTTCGACGAGGTGCCCGGCGGCTACACCCGGATCTGCGTCGGTGACGACGTCGAGGGCTGGACGTCCTACGCCGGGGCGGCCGACGCGCCGCGGACGTTCACGCCGGAGCGGGAGACCGACGCCGACGAGCCCCTGATGCTCTACTTCACCTCGGGCACGACCGCCAGCCCCAAGCTGGTCGAGCACACCCATGTGTCGTACCCCGTGGGCCACCTCTCCACCATGTACTGGATCGGCCTGCGCCCCGGCGACGTCCATCTGAACATCTCCTCGCCCGGCTGGGCCAAGCACGCCTGGTCGAACCTGTTCGCGCCGTGGAACGCCGAGGCCACCGTCTTCATCTTCAACTACACCCGCTTCGACGCGGCCCGGCTGATGGCCGAGATGGACCGCTCGCGGGTGACCAGTTTCTGCGCGCCGCCGACCGTCTGGCGGATGCTGATCCAGGCCGACCTCTCCCAGCTGAGGACACCGCCCCGCGAGGTCGTCGCCGCGGGCGAGCCGCTCAACCCGGAGGTCATCACCTCCGTACGGCGGGCCTGGGGCGTCACCATCCGGGACGGCTTCGGACAGACCGAGACCGCCGTCCAGGTCGCCAACTCCCCGGGACAGCCCCTGAAGACGGGCTCCATGGGCCGTCCCAGCCCCGGTTACAAGGTCGAACTCCTGGACCCGGTGACGGGCGAACCCGGTGCCGCCGAGGGCGAGATCTCCCTCGACCTGGCGACCGCCCCCGTCGGCCTGATGACCGGCTACCACGGCGACCCGGAACGCACCGCCCAGGCCATGGCCGGCGGTTACTACCGCACCGGGGACATCGGCTCCCGGGACGAGGACGGCTACATCACCTACATCGGCCGCGCCGACGACGTCTTCAAGTCCTCCGACTACAAGATCTCGCCGTTCGAGCTGGAGAGCGCCCTGCTGGAACACGAGGCGGTCGCCGAGGCGGCCGTCGTGCCCGCCCCCGACCCGGTGCGCCTCTCGATCCCGAAGGCGTACATCGTCCTCGCCGAGGGCTGGGAGCCCGGACCCGGCACCGCCAAGGTGCTGTTCGAGCACTCCCGGGCCGTCCTCGCCCCGTACAAGCGCGTCCGCAGGCTGGAGTTCGCCGAGCTCCCCAAGACCGTCTCCGGCAAGATCCGCCGGATCGAACTGCGCGAGGCGACCGCCCGCGGCACCGGCACCGAATACGACGAGGGGGACCTGCGATGAGCACACCCGCGACGGCCACCGAGCTGTCCTACGCGCACGGCACCGGCACCACCCCGCTCCTCGGGGACACCATCGGCCGCAGCCTCGCCCGCACCGTCGAGGCGTTCGGCGACCGGGAGGCCCTGGTCGACGTGGTCTCCGGACGGCGCTGGACGTACGCGGAGTTCGGCGCCGACGTGGAGCGGCTGGCCCGCGGACTGATGGCCTCGGGCGTGGACAGGGGCGACCGGGTCGGGATCTGGGCGCTCAACTGCCCGGAGTGGGTCCTCCTCCAGTACGCCACCGCCCGCATCGGCGCGGTCATGGTCACCGTCAACCCCGCCTACCGGGCGCACGAGCTGGAGTACGTGCTGAACCAGGCCGGCATCTCCCTGCTGGTGGCCTCGCTCACCCACCGCACCAGCGACTACCGCGCCATGGTCGACCAGGTCCGCTCCGCCTGCCCCGCGCTCCGGTCCGCCCACTACATCGGCGACCCGACCTTCGACGCGCTCACCGCCGCCGCGGACTCGGTCACCCCCGGGCAGCTCGCCGCCCGCGAGGCGGAGCTGTCCTGCGACGACCCGGTCAACATCCAGTACACCTCCGGCACCACCGGCTTCCCCAAGGGCGCGACCCTCTCCCACCACAACATCCTCAACAACGGCTACTTCGTGGGGGAGCTGGTCTCCTACACCGAGCAGGACCGGATCTGCCTGCCGGTGCCCTTCTACCACTGCTTCGGCATGGTCATGGGCAACCTGGCCGCCACCACGCACGGCGCGTGCATCGTCATCCCCTGCCCGTCCTTCGAACCCGCCGCCGTGCTCACGGCCGTCCAGCGCGAACGCTGCACCTCGCTCTACGGGGTGCCGACGATGTTCATCGCGGAGCTGAACCTGCCGGACTTCGCCTCCTGGGACCTGTCCTCGCTGCGCACCGGCATCATGGCCGGATCCCCCTGCCCGGCGGAGGTGATGAAGCGGGTCGTCGCCGAGATGCACATGGCCCAGGTGTCCATCTGCTACGGCATGACGGAGACCTCCCCGGTCTCCACCCAGACCCGCGTGGACGACGACCTGGAACGGCGTACCGGCACCGTCGGCCGGGTCATGCCGCACCTGGAGGTGAAGGTCGTCGACCCGGTCACCGGGGTGACGGTCCCGAGGGGCGAGCCGGGCGAACTGCGCACCCGGGGATACAGCGTGATGCTCGGTTACTGGGACCAGCCGGAGCGGACCGCGGAAGTCGTCGACGCGGGCCGCTGGATGCACACCGGGGACCTCGCGGTGATGCGGGAGGACGGCTACGTACAGATCGTCGGCCGGATCAAGGACATGATCATCCGGGGCGGCGAGAACGTGTACCCGCGTGAGATCGAGGAGTTCCTCCACACCCATCCGAAGATCGCCGACGTCCAGGTGGTGGGGGTCCCGGACGAGAGGTACGGCGAGGAGATCCTGGCCTGCGTCATCCCCCGCGACCGGGCCGATCCGCCGACACTGGAGGAGCTCACCGCCCACTGCCGCGAGCGCCTGGCGCACTACAAGATCCCGCGCGCCCTGCGGATCCTGACGGAGTTCCCGATGACGGTCAGCGGCAAGGTCCGCAAGATCGAACTGCGGGAGGGATACGGAGCGTAGGCCCCGGCACCGAGGCGCGGGGCGGGCCGCCCCCGGCGCGCCTTCGGGGGCGCGGACCGGGCGGCAGCTCCTCAGGCGGCCTCGGTGACACCGGCGGCCATGCCCCGGGTCGCCGCGGCCCATTCGATGAGCAGGACCTCGTACTGCGCGGACTCCACGGACGACCAGTCCTGGCCGGCCCGCTCGTCCACGAGCGCGCGGATCGCCTCGTTGGCCTCGACGGCGGCGGGGTGGACCGGCTGCATCGGGGCGAGGGACGTGGGGAAGGCGGGACGCCGAGGAGTTAAGACCATGCCTTCACTCTACGTCCCCACGCCGACAACAGTCCGCGCATATGCCCCCCACAAGCGCACAGGTGACCGAAATCATGCCCCGGCGTACGCCGGTGGTTCGCGGCGCGTACGGATCCGCGGTCCGGGCCCTGTCCGGACTCCGGGGCCCTGAACTCGCAGAGACCGCCGCCGAATCCGTCCGGAGGCGGTGGCCTGAAGCCGAGCCGGGCGCGGTACGGCGCGTCCCGCGGGCCCCGGCGAGGACGGCCGGAGCGGCGGCCGGCCGCCGGTGCCGCGGAGGCGTGCTCGAAAGGTGCGCCCCCGCCCGCCCGGTCCGCGGGCGGCCGGCCGGAGCGGTTCACCGAAGGCGCGCGGTGTCCCGGAGCGGCGGGAGTCCGCCGTGGCGGGCCGGGGCGTCAGGGGCCGGTGCTGACGAGCTCCTCGGCGGGGTCGTTGACCGGCTGCGGGGTGCCCGTGAGGTCCATGACGAACAAGGGGACGGCCAGCTGGTCCCCCCGTGCGCGGGCGTCGGCCGCATACCCGGCCAGCGAGAAGAACACACCGGCCACCGATGAGTTGAGGGCGTTCAGCCACAGGCATTCGACATCGCGCAGAGGGGTCGGCCGGGTGGTCGGGTCGACCTGGGCGATGAGTCCGGCGGCCCGCAGGTCGATCCGGGACTGCGGGCGCACCTCCGGCTGGACGACGTCGCGGTAGCCCAGCCAGGTCAGATACAGCGCGGCGGCGCCGGCGGCGTCACGGGCCGTACGTATCACCAGCGGCCGGAACGGCGGGCGCGCCCGCGCGGCGGGCGGCGGCGGTACGGGCACGGGAGCGGCGGCCGGGCGGGCCGCGGGGCGGTGCGCGCCGCCGCGGGTGGCGACCGGGCGGACCGGGACGCGCAGCACGGCCCCGCAGGGACAGCAGAGTTCGGGGTGGGGCCACTGGTCCCGGCGGCCGCAGCTGTGGCAGCGCACGCTCACCCAGTCGTCGTTCCAGGTGCGGTGGGTGATCGGCTCGGCGGGCGCGCCCCGCATCAGCGGCGGGGCGACGGGCGAGCCGCACGGGCAGGGGTACACCGGTGTGATGTACGCGTGGTCCCTGCGGCAGACCGGACAGCGCACCGGTACGGAATCCACGATCCGGGCCCCCTTCCCCCTCGCCGCCACCGCGGCGCCTGTTCTCCGTACCTCCATCGTCCACCAGGAGCGATGGCCGGGGCAGCGACTTGGCCGACTTCGTGTGTTCTCCCTTCCCTTGACGCTCCCTCGGGCCCGCCCTAGATTGCTTCCGTATAGCAAAACATAACTTCCACTATACGGAATTTGTGGAAGTGGTGCTCTCAGGTGGCGCGACAGAGCCCGAATCCACCACGTCCGAGCAGGAGTGCTCCATGCCCCGTATGACCGCTGCCCGCGCGGCAGTCGAGATCCTCAAGCGCGAAGGCGTCACCCACGCGTTCGGTGTGCCGGGCGCCGCGATCAACCCGTTCTACGCGGCGCTCAAGGCGGCCGGCGGGGTGCACCACACCCTGGCCCGGCACGTCGAGGGCGCCTCGCACATGGCCGAGGGCTACACCCGTGCCGAGGCCGGGAACATCGGTGTCTGCATCGGTACGTCGGGACCGGCCGGCACCGACATGATCACCGGCCTGTACTCCGCCGCCGCCGACTCCGTCCCGATCCTCTGCATCACCGGCCAGGCCCCGACGGCCGTGCTCCACAAGGAGGACTTCCAGGCCGTCGACATCGCCTCCATCGCCGCCCCGGTGACCAAGTCCGCCACCACCGTGCTGGAGGCGGCCCAGGTCCCCGGCGTCTTCCAGCGCGCGTTCCACCTGATGCGCTCCGGCCGGCCGGGCCCGGTCCTCGTCGACCTGCCGATCGACGTGCAGCTGACCGAGATCGAGTTCGACCCCGAGCTGTACGAGCCGCTGCCGGTGCACAAGCCCGCCGCGAGCCGCAGGCAGATCGAGCGCGCCCTGGACATGCTGGAGGCGTCCGAGCGCCCGCTGATCGTCGCCGGGGGCGGCGTCATCAACGCCGACGCCCCGGACCTCCTCGTGGAGTTCGCCGAGCTGACCGGCGTCCCGGTCGTCCCCACCCTCATGGGCTGGGGCGCCCTCCCCGACGGCCACGCGCTCAACGCGGGCATGGTCGGCCTCCAGACCTCGCACCGCTACGGCAACGCGAACTTCCTGGAATCCGACTTCGTCCTGGGCATCGGCAACCGCTGGGCCAACCGCCACACCGGCAGGCTGGACGTCTACACCCGGGGCCGCACCTTCGTCCACGTCGACATCGAACCCACCCAGCTGGGCAGGATCTTCGCCCCGGACCTCGGCATCGCCTCCGACGCGAAGGCCGCCCTGGAGCTCTTCGTCGGCATCGCCCGTGAACGCAAGGCGGCCGGCCGGCTGAAGGACCGGACGAGCTGGGCCGCCGCCACCCAGGAGCGCCGGGCGACCCTCCAGCGCCGCACCCACTTCGACGACGTCCCGCTGAAACCGCAGCGCGTCTACGAGGAGATGAACCGCGCCTTCGGACCGGAGACCCGCTACGTCACCACCATCGGCCTCTCCCAGATCGCCGGGGCGCAGATGCTCCACGTCCACCGGCCGCGCCACTGGATCAACTGCGGCCAGGCGGGCCCGCTCGGCTGGACCATCCCCGCCGCGCTCGGGGTCGCCACGGCCGACCCGTACGGCTCCGTCGTCGCGCTCTCCGGCGACTACGACTTCCAGTTCATGCTGGAGGAACTGGCCGTCGGCGCCCAGCACCGCATCCCCTACGTGCACGTCCTGGTCAACAACTCCTATCTGGGGCTGATCCGCCAGGCGCAGCGCGCCTTCGACATCGACTTCCAGGTCAGCCTGGAGTTCGAGAACATTAACTCCCCGGAGCTGGGCGTCTACGGCGTGGACCACGTCAAGGTCGTCGAGGGCCTCGGCTGCAGGGCGATCCGGGTGACGGAACCGGACGGCCTGCTGCCCGCCTTCGAGGAGGCGAAGAAACTGGCGGCGGAACACCGGGTGCCGGTCGTGGTCGAGGCGATCCTGGAACGCGTCACGAACATCGCGATGAGCGGGACGGACATCGCCTCCGTCAACGAGTTCGAGGACCTCGCGACCGAACCCCACCACGCCCCTACGGCGATCCGCCCCCTGGCCGCCTCCTGACGTCCACGAAGGCGACGGCCCGGCCCCCGGCCCCGGACACCCGCGGTGTCCGGGGCCGGGGGCTCCGGCGTCCGGGCGGGCGGCGGGCCGTGGATCCCGGCCTGCTGCTGCGGCGGCACCGGGAGTGGGGAGCGGCGGAGGAGGCCCTGGTCCGGGCCGTGCCGTTCACGGAAGAGACCCTGGGGACCGGCGGGCCCGGACGGTGCGCACGGTCCGGACCCGCCCCGCGCGCACCGGAACAGGGGCGGGCGCGGAACGGCGGCGCGGCGCACGGGTCCCGCCCGTGCGCCGCGCCGCCGTGCCCTGCTCCGCCCTCTTCCCCGTGCTCCGTGGCCCCGGGGTCGGCCGGGGCCGCCCACGTGACCGCGGCGGCGGTACGCGGGCCGGGCGGTCCGGTCCTTCAGGTCAGGTCCGGGCCGCCCGGCCCCACGCCACCGCACTGGCGTCGTCCGCCGCCGCGGGTCCCCTCCCGCCGTGCCGCACGGCACCCCTCGTCCGGATGCGCGGCACGGCGGGGCCCTCGGGGGAGAGGGCGCGGGGTGTCAGTCCTCGCGCAGGGCGCGGACCGCCTCCTCCACGCGCTTGCCGTACTCCGGGTCGGCGGCGTGGAAGTGGGAGAGGTTCTTCTCGATCACGTCGTCGCGGGTGACTTGGGAGAGGCCGCCGGCGATGTTGGCGATCAGCCGGTCCTTCTCGTCGGCCGACATCAGCCGGTAGAGCTCGCCCGCCTGGAAGAAGTCGTCGTCCTTGGTGTGGGCGGGCGCCTCGTGCGTACCGGTCCAGCCGTGCACCGCGAGCGGGCCGGCCAGCGCCTGGCCCGTCTCGGCCGGTCCGGCGTACGAGTTGGGCTCGTAGTTCTTGTCGTGCCGCGAGCCGTACCGGGTGGCGTGCAGGCCGTCGCGTCCGTAGGTGTCGACGGTGGCGGCCCTCGGCGCGTTGACCGGGAGCTGGGTGTGGTTGATGCCCAGGCGGTAGCGCTGCGCGTCGGCGTACGCGAACAGCCGGCCCTGGAGCATCTTGTCCGGGGACGGGCCGATGCCGGGCACGAAGTTGTTCGGGGAGAACGCCGCCTGCTCGACCTCCGCGAAGACGTTGTCCGGGTTGCGGTCCAGGACCAGCCGGCCCACCCGCCGGAGCGGGTGGTCGGCGTGCGGCCACACCTTGGTGACGTCGAACGGGTTGAAGCGGTAGCCGGCGGCCTCCGCCTCCGGCATCAGCTGGACGTACAGGGTCCAGGACGGGTTCACCCCGCGCTCGATGGCCTGGAGCAGGTCGGTCTGGTGCGAGGCCGTGTCCCGGCCGACGAGTTCGGCGGCCTGCTCGGCGGAGAGCGAGCGGACGCCCTGGTTGGTCTTGAAGTGGTACTTCACGTAGAAGGACTCACCGGTCGCGTTCGTCCAGCGGTAGGTGTGCGAACCGTAGCCGTTCATGTGGCGGTAGGACGCGGGGATGCCGCGGTCGCCCATCAGCCAGGTCACCTGGTGCGTGGCCTCGGGGGAGTGCGCCCAGAAGTCCCAGACGTTGTCCGGCTCCTGACGACCCGTGAAGGGATCGCGCTTCTGCGAGTGGATGAAGTCGGGGAACTTCACCGGGTCCTTGATGAAGAAGACCGGGGTGTTGTTGCCGACCAGGTCGTAATTGCCCTCGTCCGTGTAGAACTTGACGGCGAAGCCGCGCGGGTCGCGCACCGCGTCGGCGCCGCCGAGGGAGTCGGCGACCGTCGAGAAGCGGACGAACGTCTCGGTCCGGCGGCCCACTTCGGACAGGAAGCCGGCGCGGGTGAAGGCGGTGACGTCGTCCGTCACCTCGAAGTAGCCGTACGCGCCCGAACCGCGGGCATGCACCACGCGCTCCGGGATGCGTTCGCGGTTGAACCGGGCCAGTTTCTCCAGCAGGTGCTGGTCCTGGAGCAGGATCGGCCCGCCGGGACCGGCCGTGGCGGAGTTCTGGTTGTCGGCGACCGGAGCGCCTGACTCGGTCGTGAGCACACGCTGGGACATGGGGACCTTCCGTACGGGAGCTGCTGACGGCCTGGGGAGCGTAGGTCCGGCGCGAACAGCGCGTCAACAGTTTGTTGAATTCGGAGGAAGTGGTTCCGGGCCGTGGCGGCGCCTGGGCGCGACAGGACAGGTGTCGGCGCCGCCACGGCCCGGGGTTCGGGGGCCCTGGGGGCGGGCGGTCAGACCCGGTCGCCGGAGAGGCGCTCGACGGACCGCAGCAGGGCCGAGTGGTCCAGGCCGCCGTCCCCCTGGGCGCGCGACGAGGCGATCAGCTGGGCGACCACGGCGCCGACGGGCAGGGCGGAGCCGACGCCGCGGGCGGCGTCCGTGACGATGCCCATGTCCTTGTGGTGCAGGTCGATCCGGAAACCGGGCGCGAAGTCGCGCTTCAGGAAGTTGTCCTTCTTGCGGGTCAGGACCGTCGAGCCGGCCAGCCCGCCGTTCAGGACGTCGAGCGCGGCGGCCAGGTCGACCCCGGACTTCTCCAGGAAGACCACGGCCTCGGCGCAGGCCTGGATGTTGACGGCGACGATCAGCTGGTTGGCCGCCTTGACCGTCTGGCCCGAGCCGTGCGGCCCGCACAGCACGATCGTCTTCCCGAGGGCGCGGAGCAGGGGCAGCGCCTCGTCGAAGTCGGCCCGCTCGCCCCCGGCCATGATGGACAGCACCGCCTCGACCGCCCCGGCCTCACCACCGGAGACCGGGGCGTCCAGGACGCGTATGCCCTTCTCCCGCGCGTTCGCCGCGAGGTCCACGGACGTCCGGGGGGTGATCGACGACATGTCGATCAGCAGGGTGCCCGGACGGGCGTTCTCCAGGATGCCGTCCGGGCCGTAGGCGACCGCCTCGACCTGGGGGGAGGCGGGGACCATCGTGATCACGACGTCGGCCTCGCGCACGGCTTCGGCGACGGAGGCGGCACCCTTGCCGCCGGCCGCGGTCAGCCGGTCGATCTTGTCCTGCTCCAGGGTGTATCCGGTGACGTCGTAACCGGCCCCGACCAGGTTCTCCGACATGGGCGAGCCCATGATGCCGAGTCCGATCCAGGCGACCTTGGGGAGATTGCTGCTCATGGGGAGCCTTCCGGTGAGTGGGGTTGCGGGGCGGGCCTCAGGCCCGGTGGCCGGCGGGGAGCCAGCCGAAGGACTCCTGGCTCGGGGCGTCGCCCGGCTTGTACTCCAGGCCGACCCTGCCCGTGTAACCGGCCTCGGTCAGTTCGTCGAGGAGCTGTTCGAGCGGGAGCGAGCCGGTACCGGGGGCGCCGCGCCCCGGGTTGTCGGCGATCTGGACGTGACCGGTCCGGCCGGCGTACGCCTTGATGACCTGGGAGAGGTCCTCGCCGTTCATGGACAGGTGGTACAGGTCCAGCAGGAACGCCGCGTTGCCGAGACCGGTGGCCTCGTTGACCCGGTCCACGACCTCGATCGCGGCCGGTGCGCTCAGCAGCGGATACCGCGGTGACTCGGGCCCGTTGAGGGCCTCGACCAGCAGTGTCGCGCCGATGTCATGGGCCGCGCGGGCGGCCAGGGAGAGGTTCTCCAGGGCGAGTTCGTCCTGGAGGGCGGGGTCGACGCCCTCCACGCGGTTCCCGTAGAGGGCGTTGAGCGCCCGGCAGCCCGTCGCGGCCGCGAACGAGGCGGCGACCTCGACGTTCGCCCGGAAGCGCTCCGACTCGGCGCCCGGCAGGGAGAGCGCCCCGCGGTCGGGTCCGGGCAGCTCGCCGGCGTAGAAGTTCAGCCCGACCAGCTGGGTCCCCGCGTCGTCGAGCGCCTTCTTCAGGGCGTCCAGTTCGGTCCGCGCGGGGGTGGGGGTCCGGGTCCACGGCCACCAGAGCTCGACCGCGGTGAAGCCCGCGGCGGCCGCCGCCGCCGGGCGCCGCAGGAGCGGGAGTTCGGTGAAGAGGATCGAGAGGTTCACATCGAAGCGCTGGTCCGAGTAACCCATGAAGCGCTCCTTCCGTATTGCGGAAGTTAGTTTCTGCGTGATGGAAGGTTGCATGGCCGGTGGCTGGGCTGTCAAGAGGCCGTACCGATTGCGTAGGGTCGAAGCGAGCCGTGGAGCCCGACGTCCGCGGCGGGACATGAGGGAGGCACCGTGCGCTTGAGGGTGGAATTCACCACCGAGCCCTTCGATCTCGACGAGGCGCCGGCCCACGCCCTGGTGGCGAGGGAGGTCATCGAGGCGGCCGGTCTCGACGCGGTGGACGTGGGCCCCTTCGGCAACACGGCCGAGGGCGGTGCCGACCGGGTGCTCACGGCGGTGGACTCGCTGCTGCGGCGGACGCTGGCCTCCGGTGCCACCCGGGTGTCCCTCCAGGTGAACGTGGTCGGGGAGGAGGGCCCGTGACCGTACCGGCCGGCCGGCCGGCGGATCAGGTGTCCGGGCGCCCGGCGGACCGCGCCTTCGCCCACACGGTGGACCGGCACCCCCTGGTCGCCGCGGTGCGGCCGCTCGCCGACGCCATGGGCGCCGAACTGCTCGGCCCCGAACGGGCCGAGGGGGACGACGTGGTCCTCTCCTGGGAGGGGGAGGAGGTCGTGGCCGTCCGGCTGCCGCAGCTCTCGGATTCGCTGGACCGCATCCTGGCCGCGATGGAGCGGCACCACGGTGTGCCGCTCGCCGAGCTCGACCGCAAGGCCAAGCAGGGTGTCGTGCGCACCCTGGAGGCGCGCGGAGCCTTCTCCGTGCGGCACGGGGTGGAGACGGTGGCCGGTGCGCTCGGCGTCTCCCGGTTCACCGTGTACAACTACCTCAACCGCGAGAACGCCGCCAAGGGGGACTGACGTCCTCACCCGCGCCGGCGGGCGGACTTCCGGCGCACCGCGGCCGCGGCTCCCGGGGTGACCGCGGCTGCGGCCGTGGCCGCGGTTCAGGCCGCGACTCCGGGCGCGACTCCGGGCGCGATCCGCCGGGCGTCCCCGCTCCGGCCGCGCCCGTGCCGATGCCGTCGTCCCGAACTCGGGGCGGCCGCATCGGCTGTTCGTGGAATTTCAACAAACTGTTGACGTGGTGTTGCGGAGGGCGTTAGCTATCCGCAGCCCGACAAGCAGTTCGACGAAAAGTCCGACGAGTGGTTCGACGCGCTGCCGGACCCGCGCCGGCAGCGCGCAGCGAGAACAGGCCACGGAGGCTCCCGTGACTACGAGCTCCATACCGGGCCTCGCCCGGTTCAACACCCAGTCGGCCGAGGACGCCACCACCGCACTCCACGAGGTGTGCGCCAGCGTCCGATGGGGAAGCGCCATCCTCTCCCGGCGGCCGTACGCCACCCCCGAAGACCTCCTGCGGGCCGGCGACGCCGCCACGGCGGAGCTCACCGGCGAGGACCTGGACGAGGCGATGGCGGGACACCCGCCGATCGGCCGGCCCAGGCCCGGGGACCCGGCGTCCGCCCGCGAACAGCGGGGCATGGACGGCGCGTCCGAGGACCTCAGGGCGGAGATGCTCGAACTCAACCTGGCCTACCAGGAGCGGTTCGGACATGTCTTCCTGATCTGCGCCACCGGCGCCACCGGTGAGCAGATGCGCGACGCCCTCAAGGCCCGGCTCGGCAACCCGCCCGGACGGGAACGCGAGATCGTGCGCGCCGAACTGGGCAGGATCAACCGGATCCGGCTGACCCGCCTCCTACAGGACGCCTGAAGCCCCACGGGACTTCGGGCGGAGTACCGAACAGAGCAAGGAGCGTGACGGACTTGAGCACCGACACCACCGCATCGGTGTCCACCCACATCCTGGACACCAGCATCGGCCGCCCCGCCGAGGCCGTCGCCGTCTCCCTGGCCGCCCGCAGCGGCGGCGACGGGCGCTACCTGACGCTCGGCACGTCCGCGACCGACGCGGACGGGCGCTGCAAAGACCTGCCGGCCCTGCCGGAAGGGACCACCCACGTACGGCTCGTGTTCGACACGGAGACGTACTTCGCCAGAGAGAAGCAAGCCGAGGCGCAGCAGGACGCCCCCCGCGTAAGGGACAGCGGCGCGTTCTTCCCGGAGGTGGCGATCGCGTTCGCGGTCACCCCGGGCGAGCACTATCACGTACCGCTGCTGCTCAACCCGTTCGGCTACTCCGTATACCGAGGGAGCTAGCAGACAGATGCCCACGATTCTCGGCCAGAACCAGTACGGCAAAGCAGAGAACCGCGTCGTCAGGATCGTGCGGGACGGCGACACCCACCACATCAAGGACCTCAACGTCTCGGTCGCCCTCTCCGGCGACATGGACGACGTCCACTACTCGGGTTCCAACGCCAACGTCCTGCCGACCGACACCACCAAGAACACGGTGTTCGCCTTCGCCAAGGAACACGGCATCGAGTCGGCCGAGCAGTTCGGCATCCACCTCGCCCGGCACTTCGTCACCTCCCAGGAACCGATCAAGGCCGCCCGGATCCGGATCGAGGAGTACGCCTGGGAGCGGATCGCCACCTCCGACGGCAACTCGAAGTTCATCGGCGCCGACGAGATCAAGCACTCCTTCGTCCGCAAGGGCCAGGAGACCCGCACCGCCCAGGTCCGCTACGACGGTGAGAAGTGGGAGGTCGTCTCCGGCCTCAAGGACCTCACCGTACTGAACTCCACCCACTCGGAGTTCTGGGGCTACGTCAAGGACGAGTACACCACCCTGAAGGAGGCGTACGACCGCATCCTGGCGACGGACGTCTCCGCCCGGTGGCGCTACGGCTGGACCGACGACGAGCAGCCCATGCCCCACTGGGAGAAGTCCTACGCGCAGACACGCAGGCACATGCTCGAAGCCTTCGCCGAGACCTACTCCCTCTCGCTCCAGCAGACCCTCTACCAGATGGGTTCGCGCATCATCGAGAACCGGAGCGAGATCGACGAGATCCGCTTCTCACTGCCCAACAACCACCACTTCCTCGTCGATCTGGAGCCGTTCGGGCTGAAGAACGACAACGAGGTCTACTTCGCCGCCGACCGGCCCTACGGCCTCATCGAGGCGACCGTCCTCAGGGACGGCGCGGACCCCCGGATCCCGGTCGACATGACCAATCTCTGACCCGCCGCCCGGCCGGCCCCGCCCCTCCGCACCGCGGGGGCGGAGCCGGCCGGGCACCCCGGGCCCCCGGCCCGCAAGCGCTCCTGACGGACCGTCGGCCCACCGCCCCGCCGTTCCCCCGGCCCGGCCCCCAGGCCCGTCCCTTCGGCACCCACAGCCGCGCACGCACGCTGTGGCACTCAAATCCCCAGGGTCCTGCCGTGCCCGCCCGCCGTCCTCCGAGGAGAAGGAAGCACCATGGCAGCACCGGCAGACCTCCGGCGTACCGTCATCGAGAACTGCGCCGTCGCCACCGTCGACGCCCAGGACACCGAGTACGCCTCGGGCCACATCGTCGTCGCGGGCAACCGCATCGAGTCCGTCGGCGCCGGCCGGGCCCCGGAGGGCCTCACCGGTGTCGTACGGCGGATCGACGCCACCGGCCACCTCGCCACACCCGGCCTGGTCAACACCCACCACCACTTCTACCAGTGGATCACCCGGGGCCTGGCGACCGACCACAACCTCTTCGACTGGCTCGTCGCGCTCTATCCCACCTGGGCGCGCATCGACGAGCCGATGGTCCGCGCCGCCGCCCAGGGGTCGCTCGCGATGATGGCCCGCGGCGGAGTCACCACCGCGATGGACCACCACTACGTCCACCCGCGGGGAGCCGGCGACCTCTCCGGCGCGATCATCGGCGCCGCCCGCGACATGGGCGTACGCTTCACGCTCGCCCGGGGCTCCATGGACCGCGGCGAGAAGGACGGCGGGCTCCCGCCGGACTTCGCCGTCGAGACCCTCGACGATGCCCTCGCCGCCACCGAGGCCACCATCGACGCGCACCACGACACCTCCTTCGACGCGATGACCCGGATAGCCGTGGCGCCCTGCTCGCCCTTCTCCGTGTCCACCGAACTCCTGCGGCAAGGGGCCGAACTGGCCCGGCGGCGCGGGGTGCGCCTGCACACCCACGGTTCGGAGACCAGGGAGGAGGAGCAGTTCTGCAAGGAGCTGTTCGGCATGGGCCCCACCGACTACTTCGAGACGACCGGCTGGCTCGGTGACGACGTGTGGATGGCGCACTGCGTCCACATGAACGACTCCGACATCGCAGCCTTCGCCCGTACCGGCACCGGAGTCGCCCACTGCCCCTCGTCCAACGCCCGCCTCGCCGCCGGCATCGCACGCGTCCCCGACATGCTCGCCGCCGGGGTACCGGTCGGCCTCGGCGTCGACGGCACCGCGTCCAACGAGTCCGGCGAACTCCACACCGAACTGCGCAACGCCCTCCTGGTCAACCGCCTCGGCGCCCACCGCGAGAAGGCCCTGAACGCCCGTCAGGCGCTGCGCCTCGGTACGTACGGGGGCGCGCGGGTGCTCGGCCGCGCCGAGCAGATCGGCTCCCTGGAAGCGGGCAAGCTGGCCGACCTCGTCCTGTGGAAGATGGACACCCTGGCACACGCCTCCATCGCCGACCCGGTGACCGCGCTCGTCTTCGGAGCGGCGGCCCCCGTCACCCTCTCCCTCGTCGACGGCAGACCCGTCGTCGAGGAGAACCACCTCACCACGGTGGACGAGGACGCCGTCGCCCGCGCGACCCGCGACGAGGCCAGGCGGCTCGCGCAGATCGCCGCCGGGGCCTGAAGGCCCCCCGCCGGCACACCCCCTGACCGGCCGGCCGAGGGGGACGGCCCTCGGCCGGCCGCCGTGGACCCGGAAGACGTCCGCGGCAACCGGTCCGCGGGACGCGCAGCCCGAAGGCGCGCGCCCCGCGGACCGGCGATCCGAGCTGCCCGCACCAGCCCGCACGACCTGCATCCCGCACCACCCGCACCACCTCCCTGACACCCGCGTCGCCGACGTGTACCCGACCGGAGGAGCCGCCGTGGCAGCCACGCCCAGGTTTCGCAAGGACGCAATCGCAGCAACCGGACCGGCAGCGGAGCCGGGCCCACCACCCGGGCCGGTACCGGAAGGTACACATCCGGTCGACGAGACGCTCCCGCCCCTGAGGATGTTCACCAGCGGCCTCCAGCACGTCGCCGCCATGTACGCCGGGGTGGTCGCCCCGCCGATGATCGTCGGGCCCGCCGTGGGCCTGAGCGCGAAGGAGACCGCCTTCCTGATGGGGGCGAGCCTGTTCACCGCGGGCATCGCCACCCTCCTGCAGACGCTCGGCTTCTGGCGCATCGGCGCACGGCTGCCGTTCGTCAACGGTGTCTCCTTCGCCGGTGTCACCCCGATGGTCGCCATCGGCAAGGACCGCGGGCA
Organism: Streptomyces nitrosporeus; assembly: GCF_008704555.1. Lineage (NCBI taxonomy): Bacteria > Bacillati > Actinomycetota > Actinomycetes > Kitasatosporales > Streptomycetaceae > Streptomyces > Streptomyces nitrosporeus. The sequence goes on along the minus strand of NZ_CP023702.1, from coordinate 1,121,701 downwards.
CGACGGGATCGCCGTCATCTTCGGCGCGATCATCGTCGCCGGCGTCCTCGGCTTCGTCCTCGCCCCCTACTTCTGCAAACTCGTACGCTTCTTCCCGCCGGTGGTCACCGGCACCGTCATCACCCTCATCGGGGTCTCCCTGCTGCCGGTCGCCTTCAACTGGGCGCAGGGCGGCAACGCCGCGGCCGACGACTACGGCTCCACCACCGACATCACGATGGCCGCCGTCACCCTCGTGATCGTGCTCGCCCTGCGCAAACTGCTGCGCGGCTTCCTCCAGCAGATCGCCATCCTGCTCGGCCTGGTCATCGGCACCCTCATCGCGATACCCGTCGGCATCACCGACTTCGGAGCGCTCGGGGACGCGGACCTGATCGGCTTCCCGGCCCCCTTCCACTTCGGCGCACCGCAGTTCGAGGCAGCCGCCATCATCTCCATGTGCATCGTGATGCTGGTCTGCATGACCGAGTCCACCGCGGACATGCTGGCCCTCGGCAAGATCGTCGGCCGCCCCGCCGACGAGCGGACCATCGAGGGCGGACTGCGCGCCGACACCCTGGGCAGCGCGCTGAGTCCGCTGTTCAACGGCTTCATGTGCAGCGCCTTCGCCCAGAACATCGGCCTGGTCGCGATGACCAAGGTCCGCAGCCGCTTCGTCGTCGCGGCGGGCGGAGCGATCCTCGTGGTGCTCGGCCTCGTCCCCGTCGCGGCCTCGGTCATCGCCCTCGTCCCGCTGCCGGTGCTCGGCGGCGCCGGCATCGTCCTGTTCGGTTCGGTCGCCGCCAGCGGCGTCCAGACCCTGGCCACCGCCGCCCTGGAGAAGGGCGAGAACGCGCTGATCGTCGCCGCCGCGCTCGGCGTCGGCCTCATACCGATCGCCGCGCCCGGCTTCTACCACGCCTTCCCCGAGGACCTGCTCGTCGTCCTGGACTCGGGCATCTCCACGGGATGCGTGGTGGCGATCCTGCTCAACCTGGCCTTCAACCACCTCGGCCGGAAACCGGACGAGGACCCCGGGGCGACGCCCCCGGCGCCGGCGGGGAACGGACAGCCCAAGGACCCCATGGCGCTGCCCGTCACCCCCTGACGGCCGCCGCTGCCGCCGGCCGGTGCGCGTACGGAACCTCCGGGGGCCCCGGAACCCCCGTACGCGCACACGGCGTTCTGGCGGTGTCAGCCGATGCGGTAGCTGTCGCCGTACACCTGCCAGACCAGCGGCGGGTCCAGGTCCAGATTGCCCTCACGGAGGAAGACCCGCTGGGCGGTGTCCACCCGGCTGGTGTCCGAGTGGGCCTCCTCCTGCCGCATCGCCCACACCCGGGCGTCCAGGAACGCGTCGAGGTAGGCGGTCTCGCCACCGCCCCGGGAGGGGGACCTGGCGTGTTCCAGGGCGGTGCGGCGGATCGCCCCGAAACTGGTGGGGTCGCTGCCGCCGCCGTGCATGACCAGCGCGTCGTAGTAGATGAACTGGCCGAGCACGCCCAGCCCGTCGTTCACGGCCTGGCGTACGGCCGGGCCGAAGTACACCCGGTCACGCTCGTCGTCCTGCGCCCGCCGGAACACCGGATCGGTCGCGGCCTCGGCCCAGTCCCCGGTGAAGCCGGGATCGAGCCCCTCGTGCGAGTCGGTGCCGTCCACCGCGCGCAGGGCGGGCAGATACCCCGCCAGGACGTTGCGCGGGGCGCGGGCGGTGTACAGCTCCACCAGGTCGAGCATGTCGCCGGTGCCGGAGCAGAAGCCGATGATGCCGGCGGTGTAGCCCCGGCCGTCTCCGATGTCCTCGATGTAGCCGTACTGCGCCTCCCAGTCCAGGGTCGAGTTCTCGGCACTGGAGACCAGCCGCATGGCGATCTCCTTCTTCACGGGGTCCTCGAGCGTGATCGCGGCTGCCTCCAGGTGTGCGGCCGGGACGGAAGCCCCGGTACGGGTGGTCACCGCCGCCGCGACGGGCGCCGGCCCGAGGGCCGTCAGCGCGAGTCCGGCGCAGGCGAGGGAAGAGATGAGGGAGCGGACGAGGGGGCGGGCCGGCCGGTCACGGCGTACGGCACACGGAGGGGAATGACGCATCGGGCCTCCGAATGGAATCTGCTGTTCCGTTGTTCTGCGGGGATTCTGCCCGGCCCTGACGGCAAAGTATGCGGCCCCCTCGACGCCCGGGCGCGCCGCGCGCCGGCGGGGCCGGGCGCAGGGAGCGGACCGGTGCCGGGGTTCACTCCTCGTCGATGCGGAAGCTCTCGCCGTACACCTTCCACGCCAGCGGGGTCTCCAGCTGGAGCCTGCCCTCGCGGACGAAGACCCGCTGGGCCGTCTCCACCCGGCTGGTGTCGCTGTGGGAGGGCTCACGGCGTATGGCCTCCACCCGTGCGTCGAGGAAGGCGTTCAGGTACTCCTCCTCGTCGCCGCCCCTGGACGGCGGGGCGGCCGCTTCGACGGCCCCGGCCCTGATGGTGCGGAAGCCGACCGTGCCCTTGGCGTCGGCGTACCCGTGCATCACGTACGCGTCGTAGTAGATGAACTGGCCGAGCGCGCTGAGCCCGTCGTCGAGGGCGCGGACGAGAGCCGGCCCGAAGTAGGCGTGGTCGCGTTCCTCGTCCTGGGCCCGGCGGAAGACCGGATCGGACGCGGCCTTTGCCCACGCGCCGGTGAAGGCGTCACCGAGCCCCTCGTGCGAGTCGGTGCCCAGCACCCCGCGCAGCGCGGGGAGGAAGCGCTCCAGCGCGTTGCCGGGCCGGGCCTCGGTGTAGCGCGTGACGACCTCCAGCAGATCACCCGTGCCGGAGCAGAAGCCGATGATGCCGGCGGTGTAGCCCCGGCCGTCGCCGATGTCCTCGATGTAGCCGTACTGCGCCTCCCAGTCCAGGGTCGAGTTCTCCGCGCTGGACACCAGCCGCATGGCGATGTCCTTCTTCGCGGGGTCGTCGAGGTTCTTCTCGGGCGCACCGGAGGAGGACGGGGAGCAGCCGGACAGGACGAGTGCCAGGGCACCGGCGAGAACGAGACATCTGGGCTTCACCCGCCCAGCGTGCCAGGACCGGCAAGCTCCGCCCGCACCGGCCGCCCCGCCCGCACCGGCGGCGCCCCCGCCGCACCGGCGGCCGCACCGCCCGCACCGGTGCCCGCCCGGCCCGTTCCAGCCGCCGACCGGCCCGGTCTGTCGCGGAGTTGTGGCCGTGTCCCCGGAACGTCCGCGTCAGCCGATCACCCGGTAACAAGAAGGCCCGGGCCGTTCACTGACGGCGCGATCGGCTCGTACCGTCCATTCAGCGATCGCACCAGCAAACCTTTTTCTCAGGGAGGACCCTTCATGTACTCAACCGTCAGCCGGTTCCGTCCGCTGCGCAGAGCCGCTGTTCCCTTTGCTGCCGCGACACTGGCCCTGGGTATCGCGGCCACGGCCGCCACCCCCGCGGCGGCCAGCAACTCCTACAACGGCCGGGCCTACGTCTACGGGACCGGCACGATGCTGGACGACCTGAACGACGAGGGCGCCGTCAACACCACCACCAACCGCCTCTCCAACGCCACCTGCCTGTGGCAGACCATCCTGTGGGCGGACGGCTACCTGCCCCGCTCCGGTGCCGACGGGGCGTTCGGCCCGCAGACCCGCGCCGCCACGGTGGCCTGGCAGCGGGACCGGGGGCTGGCCGCCGACGGTTCGGCCGGCAAGCTCACCTGGGGCAAGGCGGGCAAGAAGATCTCCTTCGACGGAGTGAGCGGAGGGAAGCGGTACGGCGGGTACCACGGCAAGAACTGGACCTTCATGGTCCGGCGCGCGGACGCGGGCGGCAACTGGGAGTTCGCTTCGGCCAACGGCGGTATCGAGACGGCCGGTTACAACACGCGGACCTGCTGACGCGGTTCTCCTCCGGGGCGGGCTCCCAGGTCCGCCCCGGAGGGCCCCGGCCCCGCCGGACATTGCGGAACGTTCCGGTCCACCCCCTTGTCGGCGCCGCCCCCTGCATGGCATATAGGTCTGGACCATTGCTGTCCGAGGGAAGGCCCCCCATGCAACGCTCCCCCCTGCGCACCGCGTTGGCCTGTTCCACGGCCCTGCTGCTCGCCTCGCTCACCGCCTGCCAGACCTCCGAGCCGGCCGACACGGAGAAGCCGACGGTGCCCAGGGACGTGACCGCGCAGGCGAGCAGCGCCACCACCGTCCACGTCATGTGGGAGCACGCCACCGACAACGAGGCGGTCACCGGCTACGAGGTCTACCGCGAGGGCGAGAAGGCCGTGTCCGTCCCCGCCACCAAGCGGATGATCGACGTCGAGGGGCTGACCGCCTCCACCGCCTACACCTTCACCGTCCGCGCCCGGGACGCCGCCGGCAACCTCTCCGCCCGCAGCGCCGCCGTCTCCGTCACCACCCCGGAGCCCGCTCCCGCCGACGAGAAACCGCCCACCGCCCCGGTGAAGGTGCGCGGCACCGCCGGGAAGGACGGGCGTACGGCCACGCTGACCTGGGGCGCCTCCACGGACGACGTGGGCGTCACCTCGTACGACGTCTACCAGGAGGACTCCCGGATCCACAGCGTCGCGGCCACCGCGACCAAGGCCGAGCTCACCGGACTGCGGCCCGGCACCGTCTACACCTTCACCGTCCGCGCCCGCGACGCCTCCGACCGCTCCTCGCCCGACAGCGAACCCCTCGACCTCACCACCCCGTCCGCCCCGGGCGCCCCCGCGAGCACCGCCCCCACCGGGCTCCGGACGAAGACGGCGGCCGAGGGCGGGGAGTACGTCGTGGACCTGTCCTGGGACCAGCCGGACACCGGCGGAACCATCCCCGCCTACCAGCTGTACCTGGACGGCGAGCTGACCACCACCATCGTCTGGGGCGGCACCCCGCCGGCCGGCCGCGCCACCTACCGGCTGACCCTCACCGACCCGCCCGGCACCCGCTATTCACTGAAGCTCCGGCCCAAGCTGCCGGACGGCACCTGGGGCGACTTCTCGGCCCAGCGCACGGTGGTGCTGCCGGGCTGAGCGGGGCGGCGCGGAGCCGGGTCCGGCGGGCGCGGGCCCGGGAAACGCCCGTACCGGCCGGCGGGCGCACGGTAAGGTACACCGGCCCTCGCCCGGGGCCGCCGGGGCGAGCCGTCACAGAAGGCGAGCCTGCCATGCCGCGTACGGCACCTTCCCGGCGCGTGGTGAGCCGGGCCCACGTCGTGCACAGCGCCTGCCGGTACTTCGTGCGGCACGGCACCCTCGACATGGACGCGGTCGCCCGGGACCTCGCGATCAGCCGGGCGACCCTCTACCGCGTGGTCGGCAGCCGGGACCGGCTCCTGGCCGACGTGCTGTGGGCGCTGGCGGACCGGCTGCTGGCCCGCGCCCGCGGAAGACGCACCCGCACCGGTGTCGACGGGGTCCTGGAGATCACCCGCGACTTCGTCACCGCCCTGCGGGGCTCCGCCCCCTTCCGGTCCTTCCTGCGCGCCGAACCCGACACCGCGCGGCGCCTGCTGACCGGCGGCCGCGTACACCGGCGGGCCGTCCTCGCCCAGCGGAACATCCTGCTGGAGGCGGGGGACGGCACACCGCTCTGGACGGCGGCCGGCGCCGACGAACTGGCCTACCTCTACGTGCGGATCGTCGAGTCCGCGCTCTACGCCGAACTCCTCAGCAGCCGCCGGCTCGGCCTCGGACTCGCCGAACGCGCTGCCCGCGCGGTGCTCCGGCAAACCCGCTGAGCGCCACCGCGCACCGGCTGAGACCGCCGTCTCAGCCTCACGCCGACGCCTGGTGGACGGGCGGGCCCCGGCCGTAGTTTCCGACTCCGACACGCGCCCCACGACGCGACCCGGAGGAGAACATGCCCGCACCCCCGACCATCCATCGCCACCCCGGCCGGATCGCCCTGCTCGCGGTGCTCCTGGCGCTCGCCGGAGCCCTCGCGGCGCCGGCCGCCCCCACCGCCGCCGCGACCGGAGCCGCCGCACCCGGAAGACCCGCCGCCGTCACCGGGCCGGTTCCCGCCGTACGGTCCGCGGTCAACCCGGTGATCTTCGTGCACGGCCAGCACGGTTCGGCACAGCAGTGGGAGTCGCAGGCGAAGCGGTTCTCCAGCAACGGCTACCGGGACGACCAGCTGTACGTCCACGAGTGGGACACCTCCGCCGCCACCGACGACCACGCCGTCGAGTCCCTGGAGCACCTGGTCGACTCCGTACGGGCCCGTACCGGTGCCGACCGGGTGGACCTCCTGGCGCACTCACGCGGCACCCGCGTGGCGCACGCCTACCTCGCCGACCCCGCACGGGCGGCGGAGGTCGCCGGATACGTGAACCTGGACGGCCGCAGCGCCGACGCGCCACCGGGCGGGGTACCCACCCTCGCCATCTGGTCGAGCCTCCAGCCGGAGGGATCGATCGGCGGAGCGGTCAACGTGTACGAGCCGGACGCCGCGCACACCCAGAGCGCGACCTCGGCCGAGAGCTTCGCGCACGTCTACGCGTTCCTCCGCGGCAGGCCGCCCCTGACGACCCGGGTCCTGCCCGAACCGCCGGACCGGGTCCGGATCTCCGGCCGGGTCGCGCACTTCCCGCAGAACACCGGCCTCGCGGGCCGCCTCGAACTCTGGCGGCTGGACCCGGCCACCGGAGCACGCCGGGGGCTCCTGCCGCTGCGCGTCGTACGGACCGGCGCGGACGGTGCCTTCGGGCCGCTGGGCGTCGACGGGCGCGGACACTACGAACTGGCCTTCGTCCGCCCGGGGGAGCGGACCAACCACTTCTACACCGAACCGTTCGAACGCAGCGACCACTTCGTCCGGCTGCTGGTCTCCCCGCCCGGCGGTGTCGCGGACCGGATCGACGCCTGCCCCGGCCGTACGGCGCTCACCGTCGTCCGGGCGAAGGAGTGGTGGTCGGGCACGGCGGACGACGACCGGCTGAGCATCGGGGGGACGGACGTGCTCAACCCGGCCGTCTCACCACGGCTCCGGCAGATCCTCGGCCTGTTCGCGTTCGACAAGGACTGCGACGGGCAGAGCCACCTGGACGCCGCGCTCCCGCCCTTCGACCGGGTCCCGTTCCTGACGGCCACCGACCTCTCCCTCCCGGCCACCGCACAGGCCGACGGCTCCGTAGCCGTCACCCAGACCCCGCGCGGGGCGGACGGCGTGCGCGAGACCCTGACCGTCCGGAACTGGTCCGCGGACCGGCACACGGTCTCGGTCCAGTTCAAGGACTACGTGGACATCCCCTCCGCCCTGACCGGCGGGTAGGCCCGCCCGGGAGCGGCCCCGGAGGCACGGACGGCCCTGCCCGCGGGCAAAGGGGGGTGCGGCGCGGCCCTGCCCGCGGGCCGCGGGTGCGGGGTGGTCAGCTCCACGGGCCGTGGGTGCGGGGCGGTCGGGTCCGCGGGCCGTCCCGCACCCCGGGCGTCCGTTCCGCCCGTACCCCCGCCCGTGTCCCGCGGCCCTCCTCCGCCGGCTCACGCCGGGACGCGTACCGTCTCCACCCACGCGGGCGGCGGGGGCGCCGACGGGCCGATCAGGGCGGCGATCACACGGCACGAGACCGGCTCCTGAGGCCACGGGGTGCACCCGTCCGTCAGGACGATCACCACCCCCGGCCTCTCCGGGCCGGCCAGGGCCGCCGTGATCCCCGCCCGCATGTCCGTCCCGCCGCCCCCGTCCAGCGTGATCTGCTCCGTGGCCGCCACCCGCGACACCGCCCGCACATCGGCGTCACAGGCCAGCACGGTGACCCGGTTGCCCCGGACGCCCACCTCCCGCAGCACCCCGGTGACCTCGGCCAGCGCGGACCCCAGTTCCTCCTCGCCCATCGACCCCGAGGTGTCGATCACCACCGCCACCCGGGGCAGCGGCCGGCGCAGACCCGGCAGGACGACGCCCCGCAGCGCGGCACCGCGCCGGGACGGCCTGCGATAGGTGTAGTCCACGGCGCCCGCCGCCCAGGCGGCGGCCTCCCGCACCGCGCCGGCGAGCATCTGCCGCCAGTCGACGGCGGGTTCGAGCACCTCGTCCGCCCACCGCTTCCAGCCCCCCGGCAGCGTGCCCCGCGCACGCGTGTGGGCGCGCATCTCCTCGGCGGTCCGGCGGCGCAGCGCGTCCGCCTCGGCCGGACCGATCCGGGTGGGGCCGCCCTTGCCGCCCGCCTCCCACTCCACCGGCTGCCCGTGGGCGCCCGGCCCGCAGTCATGGATCTCGGGGAACGCCGGGAGTCCCGGCAGATACGCCTCGAAGAGCTGCCCGTCCGCGAGCCCGAACAGCCGGGGCTCCACCCGCCCCGGGGGCAGCGCCAGCCCGTCCGCGAGCAGGTCGTCGTTGATCTCGCAGTCCTGGGCCACGTTGACCCGGAGCCGGTCGCGCTGGTCGGCGGCCGGCAGCCGTCCGGCCCGCCCGTGGTGGTCGCGCAGCAGGTGCGCCACCTCGTGCACCCACACCCCCGCCAGCTCCGCCACCGGCGTACGGTCCACGAACGCGGGCGACACGTAGCAGCGCCAGTACCGGTCCACACCCATCGTCGGGACCCGCTCGCTCTCCACCACCGTCAGCGCGTACAGCGCCGAGGCGAGGTACGGGCGGTCGGCGGCCGCCCGGTAGCGGGCCGCGAGCAGCTTCGTCGTGTCCAGACCCGCCACGCGGGCTCAGCCCCCCGAGGGCAGGGCACCGGACTGCCGCAGCAGGTCCAGGAACCCGTCGATCCCGGCCGGAACCGGCCAGTTGGGACTGCGCATCGCCGCCAGATCGACCGCCGCCCGCGCCGCCACGTCCGGTACGCCCGCGTCCACCGCCTTGGCCAGCACCGCCCAGCCCGCCTCCCAGCGCTCCCTGGTCAGGCCGTCCCGCACGGCGGAGACCACCGCGATCAGGAACGCCAGCTGGCGGTCCCCGCGTTCGGGCAGCGCGAAGGCGTCCGGGTCGGCCAGCACCCGGTCGGGGTCCGGCAGGTCCAGATGCTCCAGATAGGACAGGAGTTCGAGACCTGCTCCGTCCCCGACGGCCCCCGTCAGCGCGGCGGCGACCGCTTCCCGGCCCGCCTTCGTGGCGTAACCGGTGGCCAGCAGCCGCAGTGCCATGTCCCAGGTCCGGGGGGAGGGCCAGGCCCGGCCCCGGTTCTCCGCGTCGGCGGGGAGGTGGTGCACCAGGCCGGGCCGCGCGGTCAGGAAGCCGGATATCGCGCCGCGGGCACGCGCCGCCGCCCCCGGCACCCTGCCCGGGTCCACCACCGGTACGGACGGCTCGGGCCAGGTACCGGCCATGCCGCGCGCGACCGTACGCGGGTCGTGTGTCCACCGCAGATGGACGAAGCGGTTGGCGAGCGGCGGACTGAGGTGCCAGCCGTCGGCCGCGCTGGACGGCGGATTGGCCGCCGCCACGATCCGTACGCTCGAAGGCAGCCGGAGACTGCCGACCTGCCGCTCCAGCACCACCCGCAGCAGGGCGGCCTGCACGGCCGGCGGAGCCGAGGACAGCTCGTCGAAGAAGAGCAGCCCCTGCCCGGCCCGCGCCAGGCGGACGGCCCAGTCCGGCGGCGCCATCGGCACCCCGGTCGCCGCCGGGTCCTCACCCACGACGGGCAGCCCGGCGAAGTCCGAGGGCTCGTGGACGCTGGCGATGACCGTCTCCAGCTCCAGCCCGAGCCCCGCCGCCAGCTGCCCCAGGCCGGCCGACTTGCCGATGCCCGGCTCGCCCCACAGCAGCACCGGCTGATTGGCCGACACCGCGAGCGCCAGCGCCTCCAGCTGGGGGCTTTCGGCGGGCTCCGTCCGGATGCCGCCCAACCGCCGGTTGAGCTCGTCCGCACCGGACAGCGGCCCGGACGGGGAAGCGGGGGAGGCGGACCGGGTGGTGGTGCTCACTGTGTGCCGTGCCCCTCGTCGTCATCGGCGTCGTGCCACTCCTCGAACCAGTCGGCCCCGATGCCCGGATGCTCCCTCTCCACCCGCTCACGCAGGAAGCCCAGGTCCGACCGCCGGTAGGCCCGGATCAACTGGTCCAGCGAATGGTCCGACTGGTCCACCACGTCGATCCGCGCCCCCGCGCCGAGGAGCGCCCGCACCAGGGCGGGCGAACCCCCCTCGCCCACGGCGGCGGCCAGCGGGGTGCGGTGGCGGTGGTCCCGGGCCTCCAGGTCCAGCCCGGCCGCCAGCAGCCGGGGCAGCAGCACCTCGTGGTCGAGCAGAGGCAGCAGATGGAGGAGGCCGCGCCGCCCGCCACCGCGCACCCGGACGTCCATCCCGGTGTCCAGCATCTCCAGCACCCCCGGGGTGTCCCCGTGCTGGGCACGCAGGAACAGCTCCCGCCGCTGGGCCCGCAGGGCCTTCGGCGGGCGGCCCGTGCCGGAGGTCAGCGCGTGCTCGGCCGCGAAGCAGCCGGCGACCGCACCGCCGAACGCCCGCATGGCGGCCTCCCGCTGCCGCTCCTCCTCGGAGTGCGGGGAACGCAGCACCCCGTCCCGGAGGACGACCTCGTGCCACTCACCGCGGCACCGCACCCGTACCGGGGCGGGCGGCGTCGGACCCGGCGCGCCGAACGGCCCCTCCAGACGCGGGAAGAGCGCCCCGGCGACCAGCGGGTGCAGCCAGCGCGCGGGCAGCGCACCGGCCCGCAGCAGCCGCAGGTCGGGCAGCGGCTGCCAGGCCGGACCCGGCAGACAGGGGAGGCCCTCCGCCGCCTCCTTCGCGACGGTGCGCACCCGCAGCCGCCCGCCGTTCGCGTGGTCCGTCAGTTCCAGCAGGACGTGGGCCGACCAGTGGGCCCCGATCCGGAAGCGGTCCGTGCCGGTCACCGCCGTCCAGCGCCGTACGCTCCACTCCAGCCTGGGGATGTCCGGTGCGAGGTGACGGATGACCGACCCGGGGTCCACGCTCTGCCATCTGCGCTTCGTCACCGGCGGTTCCGGGTCCCACTCCACCCCCGCCTCCGCGAACGCCTCGGCCGTCCCGGTGTCCTGGAACAGCAGCGTCACCCGCTCGGACCGGGCCGCGGCGTCGTCCGTGGGAGCCCCGGGGTCCCGGTGGGAGTACGGGGCGCCCGCGTCGTCCAGGAACGGGATCCGCCCCGCCGCGCCCCCGGTCGCCGCCGCGCGCAGCCCGGCCGTGCACCGGGCGTCCCACAGATGGCGCAGCGGGCGCCAGTCGTCGGCCGAGGCCGGCAGCGTGCCCGAGGGCGTGCTCCCCGCGACGGGCCCGAAGCACAGCACGAGGCGCTGCGGCCCGTCCTGCATCGCCGGGGTGACCACGTACAGGTAGGGCGAGCGCGGCAGGCCGGCCCCCGGACCGTCGCCGTACCCCGCCAGGACCACCGTGCGGCCGGTGGCGATCGTCGAGCGGCCGCCCATCACCCGGGGCAGGTGCCAGCGCACCAGATCGGGCACCAGGTGGTGGAGATCGGCCGTCAGGGCCCCGGCCACGGCGGCCCCGTAGGCGCCGGCCACCTCCGCCGGGTCGAAGGCCACCCGGACACGGGCCGCCGCCAGCGCCCCCCGCCAGTCCCCGGCGAGCCGCCGCCCGGTCGCCCGCTCGATCATCCAGCGGGGCACCGCGTACCGCCGCACCCGCAGCAGGTTCGCCCGCTCCTCCGGCGTCAGGTTGCCGTCCCCCCTGAGCGGGTTCACCGGTAGACGCTCCGGATCGCCCGCAGGTCCGCGTGCGCGCCGGAGTCCGGGCGCAGCCGCGCGGCGAAGGACCGCTTCACCCGGCGCGGCAGACCCGGGCCCAGCCCCACGTACTCCAGCCGCGAACGGTCGCCGACGGCCGCCAGCAGGTCCTTCGCGCCCCGGCCCGTCAGCCCGGTGTGGGCCAGCTCCAGCCGCCGCAGCGGCGAACCGGCCAGCGCACCGGCCAGCGCCCGCACACCGGCGTCACCGATGGTGTTCCCCCGCGCCCCGAGAGTGCGCTGCGACATCGGGCGGCCCAGGTCCAGCGCCTCGATCCCGCCGAGCGCGCCGGCCAGCCCGTCCGCCCCCGCCGGTCCGATGCCGTTGCCGCCGAGCCCGAAGCGCACCGGGCGGGCCGGGTCGGCCGCCCCGGCGAGCACCGCGGCCCCGGCGTCCCCCAGGTGGTTGGCCGGCAGGTACAGCTCCCGCACACCCGCCTCGCGGACCAGCGCGGCCAGCAGCGGCGCGCAGTCCGCGCCGAGTCCGTTGCCGCCGAGGAAGAGCCGCTCCACGGGCCGCTCCCGCTCCCGCAGGGCCTCCAGCAGCACCCGCAGGCCCCCGGCGCCGACCCCGGTGTTGACGAGGTCCAGGGTGCGCAGCGACGTGTTGCGGGCCAGCATCGGCGCCAGCGCCCGGACCCCCGCGTCACCCAGCGGATTGCGCTTCAGCCACAGGGCCCGGACGGTGTCGTCCGCACCGAGCGCACCGGCGAGCGCCGCGGCGCCCCCGGCCCCGATGCGGTTGCACCCCAGATAGACGGTCCGCAGCCCGTGACCGGGCTCCCGCAACGCCTCCGCGACCGAGCGGGCCCCTTCGTCCCCGAGGGAGTTGGTGCCCAGCAGCGCGTGTACGGCGTGCGGTGACGCGGCGAGCGCGGGCACCACCCGGGCCGCACCGGCGGCCCCGAGCCCCTGCTTGCACAGGTCGACCCGCCCGTCCGCCCGCAGCGTCCCCACCGGGAACACCTCGTCGGCCTCGACACCCGGTTCTGCCGCGAGCCGCCCCAGCAGCGGTTCCAGCAGGGCCGTGTCGGCGAGCGGCACATCCGGGTGCTCGATCACGGGACAGCGCACCGGCATCGGCTGCGACATCACAACTCCCCAGTCCCTGGCCGGGATCCGGCAGGGACGGACGGTGACGTCCGCATCCCGCCCAGGACGCCGGCGCCATCCCTCCATGAACAGGCGGCAAGACCGGCCGGATTCGAACCGGCGTCCTCCAGCTTGATGCGTGGGCGCGACGACCTCTGCGCTACAGCCTTGCCACGCGTGATCATAGCGACCCCCACCGACAATTCGCACAGTTGTACGTCGCTCGGGGCGGGCCGAAGCCCCCCGGGGCGCGGTGCTCAGGCCCCGGGGCGCCGGCGCCACGCGAGGGACCGGGCGCCTCAGGCGCCGTAACCCTGGAGGGAGAACTCCTCCCAGGAACCGGTGATCTCGGCCGACCGGGCGCGCAGCGCGTACTGGAGCGAACCGGTGTAGCCGTTCTCCATGGCGACGAACTTCCCGTTCAGCGTGGACTGGAGCGCCCAGCGGTCCAGCCCCTCGTTGTAGTACAGGGCGAAACGCTCCCAGCCGCCCGCCGTGGCGGAACGCGCCCGCAGCGCGTTCTGCGCGCTGCCGGTGTAGTTCTTCTCCACCGCCACGTAGAGGTTGTTCGCCAGCGACCGCAGGGCGTACGTCTGGCTCGCCTCGTCCCACTCGAAGGCGAAGCCCTCCCAGCCCCCGCCGACCTGGGCGGAACGGGCCCGCAGCACCCCGGTGTCCGGAGCCGGGTAGCTCGCCTCCGTGGCGACGAACTTCCCGTTGCGCGCCGACCGCACGGACAGGAGTTCCGGCTCGACGGCCGTCGTGGAGACACCGCCGTCGGCGGCGAACGGGGCCCGCCCGGCTCCGGGCTCCTCGGACTCCCCGGCGATCCGGGCCAGTTCGGTGCCGTCCACCGCCTCCCAGCCGCTGGGAACGGCTACCGGGCCGTCGGCCTTCGGAGTGGCGGCCTGGACCCCGGGCGCGGCCAGAGCGGAGACGGCGAGCAGGGTGCTCAGGGACAGCAGGACGGAAGTCGTGCGACGCACAGGTATTCCTCACTTTTCGACCAGTGGATTCCGGGAAACCGGGAGCGGGGAAACGGCCGGTGCGCACGTGAATTCCGTCCGTCCGCACCGGGAAGAAGCGGTGCGAAAAGCCAGGCACACCGGCGCACCGGGGCCTTTCCCCCCGCGTGGCCCCGGGCGACGAAAACACCCCCGAATCCCCGCCCCCCGATGGCCGCATGGAACACCCCTCCCCAGGAGTGCTTCGGCAGCCGCTGCGCCCTCAGGCGGAGCGAGCTCAGATTAACCGCGGAATGCGCGGTCCGCCAATGTTTTCGAAGCGTCTCGGAAAGGGCTTTCGGGGGCGGCGTGGAATCATCTTCTCCGCAATTCCGGGTTAAGTTCCCCGCAATTCCGAGTTTCCTTCGACGTCACCTGACGGGGCCCACGGCGGTGCGCAGGCGGCCCGGTCCGCCTGCCGGGCCGGCCGTCCGCGCACCGGACTGCCGACTGTCGGTGCGTCAGTTCCCGGCGGTATGGGCGACGAAGGCGGACCAGCCGTGCGGGGTCAGGGAGAGCACGGGGCCGTCGTGGTCCTTGGAGTCGCGTACGAGGACGGTGCTGGAAACAGGCCCACGACAAGAGCCGCAAACGGGTCCGCGCCCGCGTCGAGCACGCCTTCGCCCGCATGAAGACCTGGAAGATCCTGCGCGACCGCCGCCTGGGAGGCAACGGCGTACACCACGCGACGCACGGCGTCGCCCGCCTGTACGACCTCGCTCTCACGGGATGGCTTCCGCCGCATGCGGGACCTGAGAAGGCCACGGGAGACGGCTCCCCGCCTCGCATGCTCTGGGGAGGATCAGTCGAGGCAAAACTCGTTGCCCTCGATGTCCTGCATCGTGATGCACGACTCGTTGTCGCCATCGGCGCGCTGCGTCAGCACGTGTTTCGCACCCAGCGTCGTCAACCGCGCGCATTCGGCCTCAAGTGTGGCCAGGCGCTCGTCACCCACGAGCCCGGCGCCGGCCCGCACACAGAGGTGCACCCGGTTCTTGACGACCTTGCCTTCGGGAACTCGCTGGAAGAGCAGGCGCGGGGCCACACCCGAGGGATCAGTACACGCGAAGTAGATCTCGTCCTCGGGCGGCAGCGAGCGGTGGTATTCCTCCCACGTGGCAAAGCCCTCCGGGACCGTCGGTACGACGTACCCCAGTACCTCGCACCAGAAGGCGGCGAGGCGTGCAGGCTCCGCGCAGTCGAAGGTCACTTGGAACTGCTTGATCGTTGACATCGGCGCACGATAACAGGGGCGGTGCTCATCTTCCCCGGTGATAGGTGCGCACGTCGCCGGCGGGAAGGCCCCTGCCCTCCGCTGTTGTGTCGTGCGGCCGCACGGGTTGACCGAGGTCAGTTCCTCCCCGAAGGGAACCTGGGATGCGATCCCGGCCAGCCACTCTCGTGCTCACAAAGATCGGTTATGGGACAGCCCTTGGTCGAGGCGGGCGAAGGCGGTGGTCTTCAGACGATGCAGAAGCAGGCACGGACTCGCCGATTTTTCATGGGCCTTCGGCACTCACATGATCACCGAGACCGTGCCTGCGCTGCGTTCACTCCCTGCCCGAACCGGGGCATGCACCCCCGAGTCCGGGCCGGCCCGGCTTTCCGGACGGACCGCGATCTCGCAGCAGCCCCTGGAACCCGTAGGCCCGGGACAGCCCAGGAGATCCTGCCAGGCGGACCTCGGAGGGTGCTCCCCGCTGAGGTCATGGTCTGGCCATGGGATCGACGGGGGACGGTTTCCGGAGCTGTTCAGCCTTCGTGGGCAGCACGCTGTCCAAGCGTCCGTGGCTGGGCGCGAGCTGGGTTCTGTTCGCAGTGGCAGTGGTTGCCGCCTGGAAGACCGTGCCGCAACCGTGGAGCGCGGGCGTCTACCCCGTTGTTTCGTTCGTCGTGCTGCTGCTGTTCTACCGGGCATCGTCTCGGAAGGAGTGAGCCCGCTCAGGGCCGGAGCCCGAGTCGGATCACTGCGGCCGTGACCGTGCCGTGGAACACGTAGCCCCCGGCCGATTTCCCTGTGGGCGGATCTCAAGCGCGGCCCGAGGGGCCGCAAGGGCACCGGTGCCACGGAAGCGTTCCCGGGGAAGACCTGTAATCAGTGGCCCATCCGGCGCTGCTCGTCGAACCGGAGCAGCACCCGCACCGGACGCCACACTCCGGCCGCCGCTCCGAGCAGCGCGCCCCCTGCCGTCACGCCTCTCTCCGCCGAGCCGGAGAGTCCGAGGAGGAGGGCGAGAGCCCAGGCGACGGCAAAGACCACCCCGGCCGCCACGGCGGCGGTCACCAGGGCGAAAACGATCTCCACCGTCATCGCATCCTTCTCCCACCGCGACTCACGTCCCCTGCCCATGCCGTAAGTCTCACATCGCGGTCAAGCCATCGGATGCGCGTCGTCCTCCTGAACGTTCCGGACGAGGCGCGTGCGGGTGGTGAGGGTTCCGGGCGGCCTCCGCCGCAGCGCGGCCGGCTTCCGTTCCACCGCCGGTCCGGTTCCCCTGTCCGGCTCCGGAACGGCATTGCCCGAGGGGACAAGTACCGCCTGCTGAAGGGGCTTTCCAGCAGGCTACCCTGGTGGGGCTTCGGAGTTGACCCGTGCTGTCCGACACTGACGCGCGTCCGGATCCGGTTGCGAGCGGGGACCGCCGCAGTGAGCGAGGAGTTTGTTGTGCGAGTGGGCGGCCGGGAGAACGCGGACGAGCGGTCCGGCACGAAAGCGGCGGCGGACTCCGGGCGGCGTCAGCCATCCGCCGCGCCGCACGCCGGCAGTCTGCTCCCGCTCCAGTCGAGCCTCGGCAACCGGGCTGTCATGCAGATGCTCCGGCAGGCGGGACACCCGGGGGCGCAGGAGGAGGAGCACCGGCACGGTGCGGGCTGCGGCCACGGGAGCGCGCAGCGGCCCGCGGTGCAGCGCTCGGCCGTGTCCGACGTGCTGCGCGGGGCCGGCCGTCCGCTGGACCCGGCCCTCCGCGCCGATCTGGAGCCCAGGATGGGCGCGGACTTCTCCGGCGTCCGGGTCCACGACGATGCCGCCGCCCAGGCGTCGGCCGCCGAGGTCGGGGCCCGCGCCTACACCGCCGGCAACCACATCGTCATCGGCAAGGGCGGGGCCGACCGGCGCACCATGGCCCACGAGCTGACCCATGTGATCCAGCAGAGCCGGGGCCCGGTCGCGGGAACGGACAACGGCTCGGGGCTGCGGATCTCGGACCCCTCCGACCGTTTCGAGCGTGAAGCCGAGGCGAACGCGGCGCGCGTCGTCTCGGGCCCGGCCCCGGTCCAGCGCCGGACGGAGGACGCCGCGCACGAGGCCGCGCCCCTCCGGACCGTCCCGGGGCCGTCCGAGGTCATGGTGCAGCGCACGGTGGAGGACGACCTGACCGCCGATCCTCGGGGCTTCCTGGCGGCCAACATGCTCTCCATGGACGTGGTGGCGGGCATGAAGGCGCGCTGGAGCCGGCCGGCCCTGAACGCCGCCTACGACAGCCTCGGGGCGATCCTGGGCGGCCTCACCCGGCACTGGTTCGTCCTGACGGCCGACCCGCGGCGACAGGGTTCCGGCCCGGCGTACCTGCTGACCCCGGCCCTGGAGATGTACGTGGCCGACCAGGAGTACCAGGCGGCGTACCCGTTCCTGCAGGCGCTCGTCGGGCACCCGGACCTGCCGCCCGTCCAGCCCGGGAGCAGCTATCTCCACTCCTCGTACGTCCCCTACCTCACGGGTGGCGCGAGCAACCCCGAGACGCAGGTGGGCCACACGGAGATCCCGCGGGAGCCGGGGAACGCTCCGGGCGCGGGGCTCGTCTTCACGGCCACGATGAACGGGTGCGCCTTCGCCGTCACCGGGAGCTCCCAGGGGCCCGGTATGTTCCGGGCCTGGCACTACCAGTCACCCGGCAGCCGGATGGCGGACGCGCTGGAGTTCCAGCATGCCCAGGGCACCATGGACTGGTTCGGCGACGAGGAGTACATGGGCCCCGGGGCGGACAGGACGCTGCCCGAGGTCACGAACATGCTGAGCTTCGGGCCGAACGGCTGGGAGATCCTCGGCCAGGAGGTCCTGGCGTCCGCGACCGACATGAGCGACGCGCGCATCGGCAGGACCTCCGGCCGTCCGCTCGACCTGGAACCGGCCGACGGCGACAGGAGGTTCGGCCAGGCCGGTGCGGTCTACAAGGGCCTGGCCCACAAGCACCTGGGCATCGTCACCGGTGCGGGTGAGGCGGTCAAGAAGCGCAAGGCGCCGAAGGACGTGCAGAACGCGGTCACCGAGGCCCAGGGGAAGGTGGCCGCCGGCGCGGGCGGGATCCTCATCGCCGGGGACGCCGCCCAGCTGTACGAACTCACCAACTCGGCCGTCCGCCTCTCCGGTGTCACGCGGGTGGCGTTGCAGACCGTGCTCAGCAAGCACGGGAACAGCAAGGAGGAGTGGATCGGCAAGCTGGAGTACTTCGTCGAGACGTTCGGGAACTACCACCGGTGGCTGACGGATCTGCGGACCGCCGCGGACCGCCTGCGGCAGCCCTCCGCCTGACGGGCTCGGCAGGCACTGTCCGGCGGATCACGCGGCTTTCCGGCCGGTGGCCCGCCGACGGGGGTGCGGCCGGGGGCCCGGCGGGTCGGGAGCGGTCGCTTCCGGAGCCGCGCCTGCCGCCTGCGGGGCGGGGCGGCCCGGCCCGCAGGACCCGCCTCGTCGCACGGCGCGTCCGGGGCATCACTGCCGTATGAGTGCCTCCGACGCCGCCTCCATCTCCGTCTCTGCCGAAGCCTCCGCCTTTGACGCCTCCGCCTCCGCCGAAGCCGCCCACGGAGAAGTGTGGATCCTCGTCGCCGCACACCGGAACACCGCCGGCACCCCGCGCCCGCCGGCGGCCCTTCGCGCCTGACTGCGCGAGCGCGGTGTCGACTGGATGCCGTTCGCCGCCGGGGAGGTCCGCCTGGACCTCCTCCAGCACCCCGGCCCTGACGACGGGACAGGCGCCCGGCGGTGCACGGTAGAGATCCGCGTCCGACCCGAGGCCCTGCGCCGGCTGGGTCTGCACCCCGACCAGCCGGCCGCCCGCGTCACCGGTCCGTCGCCGCCCGCCTGGTGGCACGCGGAGGCCGAACGGCTCGCCGCACGGCGGCACGGGTGACGGGAAGCGGGCCACCCTCGTCCACACCATTGACGTGGTCATGCCTCCCCTGCATCATCGCGGGAGCGCTCCCACGGGCGTGCCGTACCGAAGGCGCACACCGACCACTCACACCGGGCGTCCTGCCGACCGGCGCGACGCCCGCCCGAGGAGGACACGTCATGCCGCTCGCTCACCTCCCCGCCACCGGCCGGCCGGACCGGCCGCCCCGCAGAGCCGGACGGACCGCGGGCAGACGCCCCGCCGCCGCGCTCGTCTGCGCCCTGGCCGCGGTCGCCGCCCTCGCCGCCGCGCCCCCGGCGCCCGCCGCGACCGGCCGGGCCGCCGCGGACCCGGCCGCGGCGGCGACGGCCGCCGACGACGCGTCGGCCGTCGAGGTCTTCGTCAACGCGGGGGTGGGGCTCGGCACGATCGACAAGGCGGCGTTCGGGGTCAACCACGCGCTCTGGGACTCGCACATGAACGACCCCGAGGTGACCGGCCTGCTGGATGAGGCGGGCATCGGCGTGATGCGCTACCCGGGCGGCTCCTACGGCGACATCTACCACTGGAAGGACCACACCGCCCCCGGCGGCTACGTGGCTCCCGGTACCACCTTCGACGAGTTCATGGGCAGCGTCCGCGCCTCCGGCTCCCAGCCGATGATCATCGCCAACTACGGCACCGGCACCCCGCAGGAGGCCGCCGAGTGGGTCCGGTACGCCAACGTCACCCGCGGCTACGGGGCGAAGTACTGGGAGATCGGCAACGAGATCTACGGCAACGGCCACTACGGCAGCGGCTGGGAGGCCGACGACCACCCGGACAAGAGCCCGCGCGAGTACGCCCGCAACGTCCTCGCCTACGCGGAGGCGATGAAGGCCGTCGACCCGACGATCAAGATCGGCGCCGTGCTGACCACGCCGGGCGACTGGCCGGACGGCATCATCGGCCCGGGTGACTCGGCCGACTGGAACCACACCGTGCTGTCCGCGGTCGCCGGGACGATCGACTTCGCCATCGTGCACTCCTACCCGGGCGGCGCCACCGCCGACGAGGCCCTGGACCGGACCGCCCGGCTGCCCGGACAGCTCCGCGAGGTCCGCCGGCAGATCGACCGGTACGCCGGGGACCGCTCCTCGGAGATCGGCATCGCGCTCACCGAGGTCAACTCCAACGTCCAGATGAACAGCCGCCCCAACGGCCTGTTCGCCGCGGACACCTACATGACGGCGCTGGAGAACGGCGTCTTCAACGTCGACTGGTGGAACGTCCACAACGGGCCCACCGAGGTGGGGACGGTGGACGGCGACACCGACTTCAACGACTTCGGCCTGCTCTCCAGCGGCGGCTGCGTCGGCGACGTCTGCCAGCCGGCCGTGAACACGCCGTTCCACCCGTACTTCGGCATCAAGTCGCTGACCGAGCTGGGGCGCCCCGGTGACACGATGGTCGCCTCCTCCACCGACAGCGACCAGGTCTCCGCGCACGCCGTGCACCGGGCCGACGGCACGCTGAGCGTGATGCTGATCAACAAGGACCCGCTGAACCCCCGTACGGCGGACATCGGTTACGCCGGATACACCCCCACGGCCCAGGCGCCGGTCGTGCACCGTTACGGCCGCGGTGACACCGATGTCACCCGGGTGGCCGCCACCGCCGGGGGCGGCCAGGTGCTGCCGCCGTACTCGATCACCACGATCACCGTCGCCCCGCACGCCGCCGCGGCCTCGGTCGGCGCGCCCGGCGCGCCGAGGACCACCGCCGTGGGCAGCTCGACCGCCACGGTGAGCTGGACGGCCCCCGCGAACGGCAAGGCGGTGCGCTACGAGGTGTACGAACACCTGGGCACCAACGCCCAGTTGCTCGCCACCTCGACCTCCGCCTCGGCGACGCTGCACAACCTGCCGCCGGGTTCCGAGCACACGGTCAACGTCCTCGCCCGGGACGCCGACGGCCGCCTCTCGCGCCCCTCCGAGCCGCTGACCTTCGCCACCACGGCTCCGCGTGACAGCAGCTGCCTGGTCAACTACCGGGTGGACAGCGGCTGGGGCAACGGGTTCGTCGCCACCGTCACGGTCTCCAACGTCGGCGACGCCCCGGTCAACGGCTGGACCCTGGACTTCACCTGGCCGTCCGCCGGCCAGTCCGTGCAGAGCTCCTGGAACGCGAACGTCACCGGCTCGGGCACGCGCGTCCATGTGACCGACAACGGCGCCAACGCCGAACTGGCCCCGCGTGGCGGCTCCACGGCCACCTTCGGCTTCGTCGGGGCCAACGACGGCGCCAACCCCGCACCGACGGCGTTCACCCTCAACGGCACGGTCTGCCGCACCTCCTGATCCACCCCCGGTGGCCCGCCCCGCTGAAGGGGCGGGCCACCGGTACGCGGGAGGCCTGCCGCGCACCGGAGGTGACGGGCGGGCTCAGCCCAGCTGCTCGTACGCGGGGAGGGTCAGGAAGTCCGCGTAGTCCTCGTCCAGGGAGACCTGGAGGAGGAGGTCGTGGGCCTGCTGCCACTTGCCGGCCGCGTAGGCCTCGTCGCCGATCTCCCGGCGGATCGCGGCCAGTTCCTCGGCGGCGACCGCGCGGGCCAGGTCGGCCGTGGCGTGTTCGCCGTTCTCGAAGACCACGTCCGCGTTGATCCACTGCCAGATCTGCGAACGGGAGATCTCCGCGGTGGCCGCGTCCTCCATCAGGTTGAAGATGGCGACGGCGCCCATGCCCCGGAGCCATGCCTCGATGTAGCGGATGCCGACCGCGACCGCGTTGCGCAGCCCGTCGTACGAGGGCTCGGCGTCCAGGGTGTCGATGGCGATCAGGTCGCCGGCCGACACCGAGACGTCCTCACGCAGCCGGTCCTTCTGGTTCGGCTTGTCGCCGAGGACCGCGTCGAAGGACTCCATCGCGATCGGGACCAGGTCGGGGTGGGCGACCCAGGAGCCGTCGAAACCGTCGTTCGCCTCCCGGTCCTTGTCCGCCTTGACCTTCTCGAAGGCGACCTTGTTGACCTCGGCGTCCCGCCGTGACGGGATGAAGGCCGCCATGCCGCCGATCGCGTGCGCGCCCCGCTTGTGGCAGGTGCGGACCAGTAGCTCGGTGTAGGCGCGCATGAACGGGGCGGTCATCGTGACCAGGTTGCGGTCCGGGAGGACGAACTTCGCCCCGCCGTCACGGAAGTTCTTGACGATGGAGAAGAGGTAGTCCCAGCGGCCGGCGTTCAGCCCGGAGGCGTGGTCGCGCAGCTCGTAGAGGATCTCCTCCATCTCGTACGCGGCGGTGATCGTCTCGATCAGGACGGTCGCGCGGACCGTGCCCTGCGGGATGCCGGCGTAGTCCTGGGCGAAGACGAAGACGTCGTTCCAGAGGCGGGCCTCCAGGTGCGACTCCGTCTTCGGGAGGTAGAAGTACGGGCCCTTGCCGAGGTCGATGAGGCGCTGGGCGTTGTGGAAGAAGTACAGGCCGAAGTCGACCAGCGCGCCGGGCACCGGGGTGCCGTCCAGCTGGAGGTGGCGCTCGTCCAGGTGCCAGCCGCGCGGGCGGGTGACGACGGTCGCGAGCTCCCCGGCCGGCTTCAGTGCGTAGGACTTGCCCGACACCGGGTCGGTGAAGTCGATGTTCCGGGTGTAGGCGTCGATCAGGTTGAGCTGGCCGGTGACCACGTTCTCCCAGGTGGGGGCGGACGCGTCCTCGAAGTCGGCGAGCCAGACCTTCGCGCCCGAGTTCAGGGCGTTGATCGTCATCTTGCGGTCGGTGGGGCCGGTGATCTCGACCCGGCGGTCGTCGAGCGCGGCCGGAGCCGGGGCGACCTTCCAGGTGTCGTCCACCCGGATCGCCTCGGTCCCGGGCAGGAAGTCCAGGGAGCAGGTGCGGGCGATCTCGGCGCGCCGCTCGCTCCTGCGGGCGAGCAGTTCGTCACGCCGGGGGGTGAACCGCCGGTGCAGCTCGGCCACGAACGCGAGGGCCGCATCGGTCAGGACCTCGTCCTGCCTCGGCAGGGGCTCGGCGTCGACGATGGCCAGCGGGGACGGCGCTGGTGCGGACATGAGCTGTCACTCCTTCAGCGAGGGCGGTACGGCGCCACCCACGGCCGCCGGGTCGCCCAGGACGGCACGGGGTGCCAGGGCTCCGGGATACGGCCGCGCGGTGGTGCCCGGGTCCCGGAACGGAACCATGGGCTTCTGATCAGTGGATATTAGTTTCCTCATGGTGGAAGTTCAATGTTTTGTTGATATCGAGATTCTCCGGGTCGACAGAAGGCCGGTGCCGGGCCTCACGCCAGACGCCCGAGGTCCCCGGGCGTGTCGATGTCGAAGGCCTGCGCCACGTCCCCGCACTCCACCAGGGTGAGCGCGTCGCGGTGCGCCCGCAGATACGCCCGCGCCCCCTGGTCCCCGACGGCGGCCTCGGCGACCCCCTCCCACCGGCCGGCCCCGAACAGCACCGGATGGCCGCGCTCCCCGTCGTACGCCCCGGCCGCCAGCGTCATCCGGTCCCGGTACGCGGACCGCACCCGTGCCACCGCCCGCGCACCGATGCCCGGCTGGTCGACCAGGACGACGAGCGCCGCGTCCACCGGCCCGTCCGTGCCGGCCAGCGCGGCGAGACCCGCCCGGAGCGAGGAGCCCATCCCCTCCTCCCACGCGGGGTTCACGGTCACGCCGTACCCCGCCAGGCCGGCCGTGGCCCGCACCTCCCCGGCGGCGGCGCCGAGCACCACATGGACGGGGCCGCAGCCCCCGTCCCGCAGGGCCCGGGCCGCGTGCTCGACCAGGGGGCGGCCGTGGTGGACCAGGAGGGCCTTCGGCCGGCCGCCGAGTCTGCGCCCGCCGCCCGCGGCGAGCACTACTCCGGCGACCACGGGATCTTGTCGTGTCTGAGCCATGTGCCCTGGATACCACTGCCGCGCGCCCGCGGGCGGAAGGGTGCTCGCCCCCGGGCGCCGACGGTGCCCCGCCGTCCGCGGGGGCGGAGCTCCGATCTCTGTCCGCACGGTGGCGCACACTGCCCGTCATGGCGTTAACTTGCCCACTACTCCGGGCAGTTGACCGTGGTCCGGGGTTCATTCGCCAGGTCGGAGCACCGGCACGAAGACGTGCGAGGGGGAGTCCTTTGTTGCGAAGCGTGGGGCGGGAGCGGTTGACCGGCAACGACGGCGGTACGGACCCCCGGGTGGCCGGGCTGCGAGCGGCCGTGTCCCGGCTCCGCCGCGAACTGGCCGGTCACCCGGCCGAGTTCCCGGACCGGGGCATAGCCGAGGACGAACTGGCGGCGCTGGACGCGATGGCGCTCGCCGGGGTACTTGAGATCCCCCGGCTGCGGCGCTCGCTACTGCTGGTCGCGGGCTCGATCGGCTCGGTCAGTGCCCTGGCCGGCGGACTGCGGGAGGTACGCGTCGCCGTCGACCTCTTCGGCGAGCCGCCCCGCCGGTAGCCGCCGCCGTCGCACCACCGCGTCACCGCACCGTCCTGACGGCCACCGGGTCCGGTACGCGCCCCCGCCGGGCCGCCGGGCCGCCGGGGCGGTGCGGACGCCGGTGCCGGCCCGGTCAGCGGCGGATCAGCCGGCGCGCGGTGGCCGCCGCGACCGCCGACGTACGCGAGTCGACGCCCAGCTTGGCGTAGATGTGCACCAGATGGGACTTCACCGTCGCCTGGCTCAGGAAGAGGCGTTTGCTGATCTGCTGGTTGGACAGCCCCTCGCCCACCAGCTGGAGCACCTCCAGCTCGCGCTTGGTCAGCGCCCGGGCGGGCGTCCGCATCCGGTTCATCAGCCGGTGCGCGACCGCCGGGGCGAGCGCCGAACGGCCCGCGGCGGCGGTCCGGACGGCTGCCGCCAGCTCCTCGGGAGGGGCGTCCTTGAGCAGGTAGCCGGCCGCGCCCGCCTCGACCGCGGCCAGGATGTCGGCATCCGACTCGTAGGTAGTGAGGATGAGCACGCGGGGCGCCCCGGGAGCGGCCGTGATCGCCTCCGTCGCCTCGGCTCCGTGCATGCCCGCACCGAACTGGAGATCCATCAGGACGACGTCGAAGGCACCGGTCGCGGCGAGGGCCACGGCCCGCTCGGCGGTGGCGGCCTCCGCCGACACCTCGAAATCCGGTTCGGTGTCCAGTACGGCGCGCAGCCCCGCCCGCACGACGGGATGGTCGTCGGCGAGCAGGAGCCTGACGGGGGCGGGGCGGGAGCCGGGGGAGGTCACGCGGCGCTCCTTCCGGGGGAGGTGGTGGCGGCGGGCAGCGGCAGGGTGACCGCGACGGCCGTGCCCTGGCCGGGAGCGGACTCCACACTGAGCGTGCCGCCGAGCGAACGGGCCCGCGCCCGCATCGCCGGAAGCCCGAAACCGCCGCGGTCCTCGCGCGCGCCACGCCCCTCCCGGACACCGTCCGGCCCGTGGCCGCCGTGGCCGCCGTGGCCGCCGTGGCCGTCCGTCCCGTGGCCGCCGTCCGGGGGCCTGCTACGGCTCCCGTGGAAGCCCCGGCCGCTGCCGGGATCCAGGCCGCCGTCGAAACCCCGGCCGTCGTCGACCACGTCCAGGCAGACCGAGGTGTCCATGTAGGTCAGCGTGACCTCCGCCCGCCGCGCGTCCGCGTGCCGCACCGTGTTGGCCAGCGCCGACTGCGCGGTACGCAGCAGCGCCACCTCGTACGGCGTGGGCAGTTCCACCGGCGTGCCGCTGACCGCGAACCGGACCGCGAGGTCCGGCGTGCGGGTACGGGCCGACAGCCGGGCCAGGGCACCGGCCAGCGAACCGTGCTCCAGGTCGGGAGGTGTCAGGGCCCGTACGAAGCGCCGGGCCTCGGCGAGGTTCTCCTGGGCCGCCTCCCGGGCCCGCCGTACGTGGGCGGCGGCCGGCGCGTCGTCCGGCAGGGTGTGCTCCGCGGCCCGCAGCAGCAACTGGATGCTGGACAGCCCCTGGGCCAGGGTGTCGTGGATCTCCCTGGCCAGCCGTTCCCGCTCGGCCAGGGTGCCCGCGGTGCGTTCCGCGGCGGCGAGCTCCGCCCGGGTGGAGACCAGCTCCTCGATGAGCTCCCGGCGCCGTTCGCTCTCCCGGAACAGCGCCTCGTACCCGAGCACGGTCGCCACCGCCACCGCCGCCCCCAGCAGCGGTCCGACGAACGTCCCCGGGGTGATCTCCTGGCCGTGCAGCAGGAAGCCGCTGATCGCCGCGGCGGCGGTGGCCGCCACCGCGGGCAGGCCCCAGTGGGCCGGAAGCAGGTGCAGCTGGAGGAAGTACAGCGGGAAGGCCACCCACAGGGCGTCCGGCGACAGGGCGAGCAGCGACAGCCAGACCGCCCCCAGCCCGGCCAGCCACAGCGCCGAGGCCCGGGTGCGCGGCTGTACGGAACGGGCCGCCACCCCCGCCCCGTACAGCACCGCCATCACACCCGCCAGGACGACGACGGCCGTGGAACGCGGTGCGTGCCCGCCGGCCGCGCGGGCCGCCGCGAGGACGAGCAGCCCCACCAGCAGGCCGTGCAGGCAGAGCCGCAGTCCGGTGGTGACAGGGGTGTGCGAACGGGCATTCATGGTCATTCCAGGGTAGAGGCGGCGAAGACCCGGGCGGTCAACCGAAAGGTTGATGTCCGCCCCGTCCGGCGTCCGATGCCGCCGGGCGCCGGGCGCCCGAGGCTGGAGGCATGTTCGTCGCATGGAGAGACCTACGGTTCGCCAAGGGCCGGTTCGCGCTGATGGGCACGGTGGTCGTACTGATCACCCTGCTCGTGGGACTGCTGTCCGGGCTGACGGCCGGCCTGGCCAGGGAGAACACCTCGGCCGTCACCGGACTGGACGCCGACCGCATCGCGTTCGCCGCCCCGCCGGACGGCCGGTCGGTGTCGTTCACCGACTCGGCCGTCCCCCAGGAGGCGTGGCGCACCTGGGCCGGGCGCCCCGGCGTCAGCGCCGCCGAGCCCCTCGGCATCCGGACGCTGAACGCGGAGTCCGGTGACCAGGGGCGCACCGCCGCCGTCTCCGCCTTCGGGGTACGCCCCGGCGGCGGACTCGCGCCCGGAACGGTCGGCCCCGGGCGGGCGGTGCTCTCCACGGGGGCCGCCGCCGCACTCGGCGCCGGCCCCGGCGACACCGTCACCCTGGGCGGCACCGGACTGCGCGTCGGCGCGGTCACCGGTGACGCCTCGTACAGCCACACACCGGTGGTGTGGACCACCCTGGAGGACTGGCAGCGGCTGGCGGCGGGCGGCGGGGCGCGTGAGGCGCAGGGGGACCGGGGCGGTACGCGGGCCACGGTGATCGCCCTGACCACGGACGCCGGCGCCGATGTCCCGGCCGGCGACGAGGCGGCCGGCACCTCCACCCTGACCCTGGCCGACTCCCTCACCGCGATCGGCTCCTACCAGGCCGAGAACGGTTCGCTGCAACTGATGCGCGGCTTCCTCTTCGCCATCTCCGCCCTGGTCGTCGGCGCGTTCTTCACGGTCTGGACGATCCAGCGCAGCGGGGACGTCGCCGTACTGAAGGCGCTCGGCGCCTCCACCCCCTATCTGCTGCGCGACGCGCTCGGACAGGCCGTCGTGATGCTCGTCGCCGGTACCGCCGCGGGCGCCGCGCTCGCGGCCGGCACCGGCGCGCTGATCGGCGGTGCGGGACAGGATCCGGAGAGCGGCGCCGTGCCGTTCGTCCTGGACCTCTCCACGGTCCTCGTGCCGGCCGGCGTCATGACCGCCCTCGGGGCACTCGGGGCCGCCCTGTCCATCCGGCGGATCACCGCCGTCGACCCGCTCACCGCACTCGGAAGTGCCCGATGACCCTCACCCTCACCGACGTCACCCTCACCTACCCCGACGGGGACGCCCGGCTCACCGCACTCGACCGGGTCTCGCTGGAGGTCCCGGCCGGCACGCTCACCGCGGTCGTCGGACCGTCCGGCTCGGGCAAGTCCAGCCTGCTCGCGGTCGCCGCGACGCTGGTCGCCCCCGACCGCGGACGCGTCGTCGTCGCCGGTACGGAGACGACCGGGCTCAGCCGTGCCGAGCAGGCGGCCCTGCGCCGGGAGCGCATCGGCGTCGTCTTCCAGCAGCCGAACCTGCTGCCGTCCCTGACCGCCGTCGAACAGGTGCAGGTGATGGCCCACCTGTCGGGCATCCGGCCCCGGGCCGCCCGCGGCCGGGCGGAGGAACTGCTCGACGCGGTCGGCCTGTCCGGCCAGGCCGACCGCAGACCCCACCAGCTGTCCGGCGGCCAGCGCCAGCGGGTCAACATCGCCCGCGCCCTGATGAACGAGCCCGCGGTCCTCCTCGTGGACGAGCCGACCAGCGCGCTCGACCACGAGCGGGGAGCCGCGGTGCTCGGCCTGCTGCTCGCGCTCACCCGGGAGCGCGCGACGGCCACCGTCCTGGTCACCCATGACCGGACCCACCCGGACCGGGCGGACACCACGGTGACCATGGAGGACGGCCGCCTCACCGCCGGGGGGCGCACGGCCTGACGCCCGCCGCCGGGGCACGGGGCCCGCAGCGGCCCGCGCCGGGCGGTTCAGCCGGCGGTGCCGCTGCTGGCCAGGGCGGCGGAGAGCTCCCTGGCGGTCTGCTGGAGGATCGGGACGATCCGCTCCGTCGCCGCCTCCGTCACCCGGCCCGCCGGACCCGAGATGGAGATCGCCGCCGACGTGGGGGAGTCGGGCACCGACACCGCGAGGCAGCGCACCCCGATCTCCTGTTCGTTGTCGTCCACCGCGTACCCGGCCCGGCGCACCTGCTCCAGCGCGTCCAGGAAACCGTCCGGAGTGGTGATCGTCTTCTCGGTCGCCGCCGGCATGCCCGTACGGGCCAGCAGAGCGCGCACCTCGTCCGCGGGGGTGTCGGCGAGCAGGGCCTTCCCCACCCCGGTGGAGTGCGGCAGCACCCGGCGGCCCACCTCGGTGAACATCCGCATGGAGTGCTTCGACGGCACCTGGGCGACGTACACGATCTCGTCACCGTCGAGCAGGGCCATGTTGGCGGTCTCGCCGGTCTCCTCCACCAGCCGCTGGAGGTACGGGCGCGCCCATGTGCCCAGGAGCCGGGACGCGGACTCACCGAGCCGGATCAGACGCGGACCCAGCGCGTAACGGCGGTTGGGCTGCTGGCGTACGTACCCGCAGAGCACCAGCGTGCGCATCAGGCGGTGGATGGTGGGGAGCGGGAGACCGCTGCTCGCGGAGAGTTCGCTGAGCCCGACCTCGCCCCCGGCATCCGCCATGCGCTCCAGCAGGTCGAAGGCGCGCTCGAGGGATTGCACCCCGCCACTGGCGCCGGCGGGCTTGGAGTCGGAAGTGCTGGCGTGGGACGGCGGCACGTCAACGGTCCTTTCGAAGCGGAGGCGAAGGGTCGGCCCTGGACCCGTGGCGGATCGGCACGCGGCGTCGGACGGTGGGGCACCTCCCACGCCGTCCGGGCCGCGGGGGGCGTCGCAAGGCGGGGGACGCTCGCATACCGGATGTATACGGACGTCCCGGCGACGTCGCGAGGCGCCGTTGCTGTCGTCGTGTGCCCGCCGGGATCGCGGGACAACTCTGAGGCAGCACCCTACCGGGCTGTTCCCGATCGGCCCACTGCTCCCGGTGCGGCGTCCTCGCCGGTCAGGACCTGTTCCGCCCCGGTGCCGGCGCTCCTGCGCGGCGGGTCGGCACCTGCCCGGCGACGCCGCCCTGGACCATCCTACGTTCCGTCAGGCGAAATCGGTCTTTTACTTTGTGGAAACGGCCAGTCGTCGGCGCGCCTGATGCGCTCGGCCCGAGGGGGAGGGGGAGAGGTCTTGACGGGCCGGTCCGGCGAGTGAAGACTCCTTCAACAGTTCGTTGAAATCGATCCTCCCGCCCCTTCCGGGCGAGGTCGTGAGAGCTGTCCCACCGCCCCCGGCGGACGGGATCCAACAGGTCGTCGGGCCCCGGGGCCCGCCAGGTCCGAGTGAGGAGCACGGGTGTCCGATACGCAGCCGGAGACGGACGCGAAGCTGGTACTGCGCTCGACGCGCGTCGTCACCCCCGAGGGCACCCGCGCCGCGGCGGTCGTCGTGGCGGGAGAGGTGATCGAGGCCGTCCTGCCCTACGACGCGGACGTGCCCGGCGCCCGGGAGGAGGACTTCGGCGACGACGTCGTCCTGCCGGGACTGGTCGACACCCACGTCCATGTGAACGACCCCGGCCGCACCGAGTGGGAGGGCTTCTGGACCGCCACCCGCGCCGCCGCGGCCGGGGGCATCACCACCCTGCTGGACATGCCCCTCAACTCCCTCCCCCCGACCACCACCGTCGGCCACCTGCGCACCAAACAGGCGGTGGCCGCCCCCAAGGCGCACATCGACACCGGGTTCTGGGGCGGCGCCGTCCCCGCCAACACCAAGGACCTGCGTCCCCTGTACGAAGCCGGGGTCTTCGGCTTCAAGTGCTTCCTCTCGCCGTCCGGAGTCGATGAGTTCCCCGAGCTGGACCAGGAGCAACTGGCCCGCGCCATGGCCGAGATCGCCGGATTCGGCGGCCTTCTGATCGTCCACGCCGAGGACCCCGGCCACCTCTCGTCCGCGCCCCGGCGAAGCGGGCCCGCCTACGCCGACTTCCTGGCCTCCCGGCCGCGCGACGCCGAGAACACCGCGATCGAGGGACTCATCGCCCACGCCCGGCGGCTGGACGCCCGGATCCACGTCCTGCACCTCTCCTCCGGCGACGCCCTGCCGCTGATCGCCGCGGCCAAACGCGACGGCGTACGCGTCACCGTCGAGTCCTGCCCGCACTTCCTCACCCTGACGGCGGAGGAAGTGCCGGACGGTGCCACGGAGTTCAAGTGCTGCCCGCCCATCCGGGAAGCGGCCAACCAGGACGCGCTCTGGGCCGGGCTCGCCGACGGCACCATCGACTGCGTCGTCTCGGACCACTCGCCCTGCACCACCGACCTCAAGACACCCGACTTCGCCTCCGCCTGGGGCGGGATCTCCTCCCTCCAGCTCGGTCTGCCCGCCGTCTGGACCGAGGCGCGCAGGCGCGGCCACACCCTCGACGACATCGCCCGCTGGATGTCCGCCGCCCCCGCCGCCCTCGCCGGACTCACCCGCAAGGGCGCCGTCGAACCCGGCCGCGACGCCGACTTCGCCGTCCTGGACCCCGACGCCGCCTTCACCGTCGACCCCGCCGCGCTGCACCACCGCAACCAGGTCACCGCCTACGCGGGCCGGACCCTGTACGGCGTGGTCAGGTCCACCTGGCTGCGCGGCCGGCGGATCGCCGACGGCGGCGGACTCGCCGCGCCCGCCGGCCGTCTCCTCGAAAGGGACCGCTGACCGCCCCGCGCCCCCGCTCCACCGGCGGCACGGACCCGTACGCCGGCCGGTGCGCCCGGGTCCGGGCGGGGGAGCGGGCCGACGGCGTACGGGTGTGCCGCTCCTGTCCGCTGTGTGACCCTGTGGCAGCCTGGTCGGGCCCGTACCCGACCGATCAGGGAGCCTTCATGATCTTCATCGCCGTCAAGTTCACCGTCCGCGCCGCCGAGCGCGACAACTGGCTTCCGGCGGTCGACGCCTTCACCCTCGCCACCCGCCAGGAGCCGGGCAACCTCTTCTTCGAGTGGTCCTACAGCGTGGAGAACCCGGACCAGTTCGTCCTGCTCGAAGCCTTCGCCGACGAGGAGGCCGGCGTGGCGCACGTGAACTCCGACCACTTCAAGGCGGCGATCGACACGATGTCCGAACTCGTCGCGGAGATCCCGGAGATCATCAACGTCCAGGTGCCCGGCGACGACTGGTCGCGGATGGCCGAGGTCACCCCGCGTAACCGCTGAGCGCCGGGCGGGCGCCGGGTGCCGCGCAGCCCGGCCCCGGCGGCGCGGCTCCCGGCCCCGGGCCGCGCCGCCCGTCAGGGCTCCCCGGGGCCCTCAGAACTCCTCGTGGGTCTCCGGGTCGCCGCCGAAGCGGTGCGGTGGGCGGGACCCGATCGCCGTCATCTCCCCGGGTGTCAGCTCGAACCCGAACAGGTCGAGGTTCTGCCGCTGCCGCCCGGGGTCGGCCGACTTCGGGATCGGCACCGCGTCCAGCTGGACGTGCCAGCGCAGGACCACCTGGGCCGGCGTCACCCCGTGGGCCTCGGCCGCCGCCACGACCTCCGGCGCGTCGAGCACCTGGCGTCCCCGGGCCAGCGGGCTCCAGCTCTCCGTGACGATGCCCTTCGCCGCGTGCACCTTCCGCAACTCCTCCTGCGGCAGCAGCGGATGCAGCTCGATCTGGTTCACGGCGGGCAGCACCCCGGTCTCCCGCTCCAGCCGGTCCAGGTGCCCGGCGGTGAAGTTGGAGACGCCGATCGAGCGCACGAGGCCGTCCTCGCGCAGTTTGATCATCGCCTTCCAGGTGTCCACGTAGCGGTCCACCCGGGGCAGCGGCCAGTGGATGAGGTAGAGGTCGACGTAGTCGAGCCCGAGATTGCTCCGGGACTCCTCGAAGGAGGCCAGGGTCTCCTCGTAACCGTGGTGCCGTCCCGGCACCTTCGTCGTCACGAAGACCTCCTCGCGCGGCACCCCGCTCCTGGCGATGCCCCGTCCGGTGCCGGTCTCGTTCCCGTAGTTCAGCGCCGTGTCCACCAGCCGGTAACCGAGCCCCAGCGCGCCGGAGACGGCCTCCTGGGCCGCCGCGTCGTCGAGCGGCCAGGTGCCGAGACCCACGGCGGGCAGGGCGTGGCCGCCGTCGAGGGTGCGGACCGGGGGCGGGGTCGCGGGCATGGGTCTCCCTTTTCGTTCGCGGTGTGGTCGCGCCCAGCGTAGGGCGGTGCGGGAAGGGGCGGCGAGGACCGCACCGGGCGCGCCGGTGAGTTCCCACGGGCGGAACGGTCCGTGCCGGTGGGGGCGCGGACCCGGAGGGGAACGCATGACTACACGAACGGTCGTGCGAATTTTTCCCTTCAGGGCATCGGCGGCAGGTCCGAGGTGTCCGTCGCGACGGCCCGCAGCCGCCCCAGGATCGCCCGCGCCGCCTTGGTGTACCCGGGAGCGTTGTCGTGCAGCACCGACTCGGCGTTCGCCAGTTCCATGAACGCGATCAGCTCGAAGGCCAGCTGGTGGACGTCCGTGTCCGCCGCGATCTCCTCCCGTACCCGGGCCTCCTCCAGGATCTCCTCCACGAAGGTCACCCACCCCGTCTGCGTGGCCGCGAGGGCGTCGTGGACCTTGCCCTTGCGGGCGTCGAACTCCGCGATGGTGGCGTAGAAGAAGCAGCCGCCCCTGAAGACCCGGGTGCGTGAATAGGTGAGCCAGCTCTCGCACATGCGCCACACCCGGCCCAGACCCGGGGCGACGGCCCTGGTCGGGGTCAGTACATGGTCGACGAAGATCGCCACCGCGGCCCGCACGGTGGCCAGCTGAAGCTCCTCCTTGGAACCGAACAGGGCGAACACACCGCTCTTGCTCAACTTCAGTTCCAGGGCCAGCCGCCCGAGCGACAGGCCCTCCAGGCCCTCCGTCGAGGCGACCTGGACCGCGCGCGTCAGGACCAGCTGCCGCGTCTGGTTCCCTCGCTCGACCCGTCCGTCCGGCCGCTCTGCACCCATATGCCAACTCCGTGTCCGCGAACTTCTCAAGACCGGCATTCTAGGAGGGACCGGCACCCTCTCCGCGCCAACTCCCGGGTGGGGGAGCCCGGCGGGAGGGCGGACGGGTCCGCCCCCTGGACGGAGGTTCCCGATCGGTGCGCACGTTCGGATACGGTGATCGTCCCGTGCGAGCCGGAGAGGTCTCGACACCGTTTCCCGCCGTGCCCCCCGCCCCCTCGGGCAGCTCCGGGGCTCCGGAGAATCAGGAGCACCACGTGTCCTCGGCCGCGCTGCCCGCCGTCACCCCCGCCCCCGCCCGCCCCGCCTGGGTCACGGACGTCCCCGTACTGCTCGTCGCCGTGGTCTGGGGCGCCAGCTATCTCGCGGCCAAGGGCATCACGACCGCCCACACGGTGATCGCCGTCCTCGTGCTCCGCTTCGCGATCGTGCTCCCCGTCCTCGCCGCGGCGGGCCTGCGCAGGCTGGCGGCGCTGAGCGCACCCCAGTGGCGGGGCGCCGGACTGCTGGGACTGGTGCTCGGCGGGATCTTCCTGCTGGAGACGTACGGCCTCGTCCACACCTCCGCCACCAACGCCGGCCTCATCATCAGCCTCACCATGATCTTCACCCCGCTCGCCGAGGCCGCCGTGACCCGGGTCCGCCCGCCCCGGGCCTTCCTGGCCGCGGCCGGACTCTCCGTCGCCGGTGTGGTGCTGCTGACCCAGGGCGGAGGCTTCACCAGCCCCTCGGGCGGCGACCTGCTGATGCTGCTCGCCGCCCTGGCGCGCACGGTCCACGTCCTGGCCATGGCCCGCATCAAAGCCGTTCAGGACGCGGACTCGCTGTCCCTGACGACGGTGCAGCTCGGCAGCGCCGTCGCCGTCTTCGCCGTACTGGCCGCGCTGCCCGGGACCGGCCCCTCGCCCTGGGCGGTCGCCGCGGACTTCGGCGCGGCCGAATGGGCGGGGCTCGCCTTCCTCTCCGTCTTCTGCACGCTGTTCGCCTTCTTCGTCCAGATGTGGTCCGTACGCCGCACCTCCCCGTCCCGGGTCAGCCTGCTGCTCGGTACGGAACCGCTGTGGGCCGCGGCCGTCGGCATCGCGATCGGCGGCGAACGGCTCGGCGTCCTCGGAGCACTGGGCGCGCTGCTGGTCCTGGCGGGCACCGCCTGGGGGCGGCGCAGCGCGGCGGGAAGCCCCTGACCGCTCCCGGCCCGTCCCGGGGCGTGGTCCGGAAGCCCCGCCCCTCCGGCGGCCCCCGCCCGTCCGGCTGCCCGTCGCCGCCGACCCGCCCGCCGGAGCAGGGCTCGCCCTGAGGGCCGGCGGCGCCGGCGGCATCGGCATCGCCGGTGAGGGTGCCGGCGGTCCGCAGGCCGCGGAACCGGTGGCCCGGCCCCGCTCCGGCGCCGTACTGATGGACATCCCGAAGCCCGGCGCGGACGGGCCGGCCGCGGCCGAAGCGCCGCGGAGTCCACCCGGGGCCCCGGAGCCGTCGTCCTCACCGCCTTCCGCGCCGACGAGCGGGTGCTGCGGGCCATCCGCGCCGGAGCGGCGGGTTTTGTCCTGAAAGACACCCCGCCCGCCCGGATCGTGGAGGCCGTCCGGCGGGTCGCGTCCGGCGGACCGGTCCTTCCCCCAGCGGTCGTCCGCCGCCTCATGGCCCACGCCGCGGGCAGCGCCCCCGACGACCGCCCGGCCCGCGCCCGGCAACGGTTCGCGCAGCTCGCGGAGTACGAGCGGGAGGCGGCCGCGGCCGCCGGGCGGGGCGGCCCCGACGCGGGGACCGCCGCCTCGCTCCACCCGGGCGCCGCCACCGTCGAGGCGTACGCCCCCCGGACCCCCACCCGCCCCGGCCTCCACGGCCGTGTCCGGATCGCACTGCCGGCGCGTGGCACCGGCCTTCCGGACGACGACGCCGGATCACCCGGCGTCCTAAGGGCTGTCCCGTAATCCGTGGTGGATCAGCGTGCGACGTCAGGCGCGGTGCATCGCAAGGCGGAGGGACGTTCGCATACTGGATGTATGCGGATGTTCCGACAACGCCGCGAGGTGCCGTGACTGTCGTCGCGCGCCCGCCAGGGATTACGGGACAGCCCTTAGGCTGACCGGAGCCGGGCCGGAAGGTGACGGCATCAGACCGGAAGGGGGCGGACCGATGTCCGTGGTCGATCTGCGTGGGGTGAAGGACTTCACGGCGAATCCGTATCCGTACTACGCGAAGATGCGTGCCGAAGGGCCGGTGCACGCCATCCGCACCGACGACTTCGAGCGGATCTGGCTGGTCGTCGGCTACGAGGAGGCCCGCGCGGCCCTCGCCGACCAGCGGTTGAGCAAGGAGTGGCGCACCTCCGACAACTGGGCGGCGTCGGACAGCCCGA
Organism: Streptomyces nitrosporeus; assembly: GCF_008704555.1. Lineage (NCBI taxonomy): Bacteria > Bacillati > Actinomycetota > Actinomycetes > Kitasatosporales > Streptomycetaceae > Streptomyces > Streptomyces nitrosporeus. Next base: position 1,085,985 of record NZ_CP023702.1, on the reverse strand, counting down.
TCAACGCCAACATGCTGGAGCTGGACGCGCCGCACCACACCCGGCTCCGCAGGCTCGTGGCCGGGGAGTTCACCGCCCGGCGGATCGAGGCGATGCGGCCGCGCGTCGAGGAGATCACCGGCGGACTCCTCGACGCGATGGGCCCCACGGGCGGCGCCGACCTCGTCGACGCCCTGGCGTTCCCGCTCCCGATGACGGTGATCTGCGAACTCATCGGCGTGCCCGGTGTGGACCGGGACGCGTTCCGGAAGCTGTCCAACGCGATCGTCGCCCCCGAATCGCCCGAGGCGGAGAGCGACGCCGTCCACGCCATGGGCGCCTATCTCACCGAACTCATCGAGGAGAAGCGCCGCTCGCCCGGCGACGACCTGATGAGCGCGCTGATCCAGGCGCGGGACGAGGAGGGCGGCGGGCTGTCGTCCGACGAACTCGTCGGCATGGCCTTCCTGTTGCTGGTGGCCGGCCACGAGACGACCGTGAACCTCATATCCAACGGGGTGCGCGCGCTGCTGGACCACCCCGACCAGCTCGCCCTGCTGAAGGCCGAACCGGAGCTGATCGACGGGGCCGTCGAGGAGATGCTCCGCTACGACGGCCCGGTGGAGACCGCCACGTTCCGCTTCGCCCGGGAAGAGGTGACGATCGGCGACGTGACCATCGGCAGGGGCGACGCGGTCCTGGTGGCCCTCGGATCCGGCGACCGCGACGCGGGCCGCTACCCGGATCCGGACACCTTCGACATCCGGCGGGATCCGCGAGGGCACCTGGCGTTCGGCCACGGGGCGCACTTCTGCCTGGGCGCCCCCCTGGCCCGGATGGAAGGGCGCATCGCGATCAGGGCCCTGCTGGAACGCTGCCCCGGGCTGAGGTACGACCCGGACGGCGGGGCACCGGACTGGCTGCCGGGCCTGCTGATCAGAGGAGTGCGGCGGCTGCCCGTCCGGTGGTGAGACAGGAAGGCGGACAGGGCGGAACCCATTCTGGAGAACGCCCGGCAGGTGCCGGCGGACCGGCCGTTCGGCGAGCTGCACGGCGCGAGGCCCACCCGGTCCGGGGACGCCGAGGCCACCGAGATCCTGTGCCCGGTGGCCCGGTGGCCCGGTGGCCCGGTGGCCCGGTGGCCCGGTGGCCGTGCCGCCGGCCCGCGCCGGCTGACGGCGCGCCACCGCCCGGTCCCGGGGACCGTGGCCCCGGGGTCTGGTCCCGGCCCCCGGGCCCGGCCCCGCACCGGCCTTCGGTGCCGGCCCCGCGTCAGCCCCCGGGGACCTCGGCCAGCCGCACGGGCCGGCGCTCCCGGCGGGAGCGCTCGCAGGCCTCCGCGATCCGCAGTGCCTGAAGGGCCTCCCGCCCGTCGCAGGGGTTGGCCAGCTCACCGCGCACCACCCGGACGAAGGCGTCCAGTTCCGCCTCGTAGGCCGGGCCGAAGCGCTCCAGGAAGCCCGGCCACGGCGCGGCGGGGGCCGGCGGGCCCTGCGGCTCCGCCGAGGTGAGCGGCGTACGGTGGTCGAGACCGACCGTCACCTGCCCCAGATCACCCGCCAGTTCCATCCGCACGTCGTATCCCGCGCCGTTGCACCGGCCGGCCGTCGCCGTCACCACGGTGCCGTCGTCCAGGGTCAGCAGAGCCGCCGCCGTCGCCACGTCACCCGCGTCCCGGAAGGCCGGCAGCCCGGCGTCGGACCCGGTGGCGTACACCTCCTCCACCTCACGGCCCGTCACCCAGCGCAGCACGTCGAAGTCGTGTACCAGGCAGTCCCTGAACAGCCCCCCGGAGAGCGGGAGATAACCGGCCGGCGGGGGAGCGGGGTCGGACGTCACCGCCCGCACGGTGTGCAGCCGCCCCAGCCGGCCGTCGCGTACGGCGGCGCGCGCCGCGCGGTAACCCGCGTCGAACCGGCGCATGAACCCCAGCTGGAGCACGCTGCCCGCCCGCTCGACCTCGGCCAGCGCGGCCAGGGTGCCCGGCAGGTCCAGGGCGATCGGTTTCTCGCAGAACGCCGGGAGTCCCGCCCGCGCCGCCCTGGCGATGAGCTCCGCGTGCGCGGCGGTGGCCGAGGCGATGACCACGGCGTCCACCCCCGAGGCCAGGACGTCCGGGACCGAGGCGACGGCCGTCGCACCGGTCAGCTTCGCGACGCGTTCCGCCCGGTCGGTGTCGGGGTCCGTCACCACCAGTGCGCCGACGCCCGGATGACGTCCCAGGACGTCCGCGTGGAAGGAACCGATCCGGCCGGTGCCGATGAGTCCGATGCGCATGGACTCAACGTGCCGCCCGCCCGCTGCCCTGTCAACTATATGTCCTGACAAATGGCCGGGTACGGCTCCGCTCCACGCGGTACGCTCCCGTCCGTGCCGAAACCCACCGCCGACTTGGCCACCCTGGGGCTGGGTGTGGACCGCACCAGCCCCGTACCGCTCTACCACCAGCTGGCCCAGCAGCTCCAGGCGGCCATCGAACAGGGCCGCCTCGCCCCCGGCAGCCTCCTCGGCAACGAACTGGAGCTCGCCGCGCGCCTCGGGCTGTCCCGGCCGACCGTCCGCCAGGCGATCCAGTCACTTGTCGACAAGGGCCTCATGGTGCGCCGCCGCGGGGTCGGGACGCAGGTCGTCCACAGCCGCATCCGGCGGCCGCTGGAGCTGAGCAGCCTCTACGACGACCTGGACGCGGCGGACCGGCGGCCCGAGACCCGCGTCCTGCGCAACACGGTCGAGCCGGCGAGCGCGGAGGTGGCCGCCGCCCTCCACGTCGCCGCGGGTAGCGAGGTGCATCTCGTCGAGCGGCTGCGCTACGCCCACGGGGAGCCCATGGCCCTCCTGCGCAACCACCTGCCCCCCGGACTGCTGGACCTCGGCACGGTGGCCCTGGAGGCGACCGGGCTCTACCGGATGATGCGCGCCTCGGGCCTCACCCTGCACAGCGCCCGCCAGGCCGTCGGCGCCCGCACGGCCACCGGGGAGGAGGCCGCACTGCTCGCCGAGCCCGCCGGGGCCCCGCTGCTGACCATGGAGCGGACCACCTTCGACGACGGCGGCCGGGCCGTCGAATTCGGCTCCCACGTCTACCGCGCCTCGCGGTACGCCTTCGAGTTCCAGCTGCTGGCCCGCCCCTGAGAACTCGGGACGGAAGGGCACTCCGGGCGGAAGAGGGCTCCGGGCGGAAAAGGATTCCGGGCACAAGGGGAGCCCGGACACCGCGGGCCGGACGCCCCCTTCGGCCCGGAGCCCCGGGCCGCCGCGGCCGGAGAGCCGCGTCACGTAAGGATGTACGGACAAAGTGTTGACGCGGACATGAGGGGAGGCTAGAACTCCTGCAACCGCACGTCCGCCGCCCCGGCCGACGGGGCCCGTGCGGCCCCGGAAACCGTGTCCGCGCGGCCCGGCGACCGGCCGCCCGGCAAGGGCGCCGGACCGCCGCCGCGCCCCTGCCGGGCAGCACCGGGCCGGACTCGGGGATACTTGGGCGGCCGGGCCGGGGCTCAGCGCCATCCGGCCGACCAGGCAGTACAGCGAGCAGCACAAGAAGGGCACGGCGTCGTGGCAAGGGTTCGGACAGGGGTACGCGTGATGGGCGCCGTGCTCGCAGCGGTGCTGGGGGCGTCCCTCGCGGGATGCAGCAGCACCGGCGGCAAGCGGGCGGAAGAACGCGCGGCACGGGAGGCGGCCGAGGGCCGGTCCGCGGTGACCACGCCCCGCTGGACGTTCGCCATGGTCACCCATTCGGGAGACGGCGACACCTTCTGGGACATCGTCCAGGAGGGCGCCGAGGAGGCCGCCCGCAAGGACAACATCAACTTCCTCTACTCCCACAACGACGAGGGCCAGCAGCAGGCCGAGCTCGTCCAGACCGCGATCGACAAGAAGGTCGACGGCCTGATCGTGTCGCTGGCCAAGCCCGACTCGATGAAGGCCGTGGTCGCCAAGGCCGTCAAGGCGGGCATCCCCGTGGTCACGGTGAACTCCGGCTCGGCCGAGTCCGCGGAGTTCGGCGCGCTCACCCACATCGGCCAGGACGAGTCCATCGCCGGTGAGGCCGTCGGCGACGAGCTGGACGCCCGGGGCCGTAAGAAGGCCCTCTGCATCCTGCACGAACAGGGCAACGTCGGCCACGAGCAGCGCTGCGCCGGAGCGAAGAAGACCTTCGACGGCACCATGCAGAACCTGTACGTCGACGGCACCAACATGCCCGACGTCCAGGCGTCCATCGAAGCCAAGCTGGACTCCGACAAGAGCATCGACGCGGTCGTCACCCTGGGCGCCCCGTTCGCCGCCGCGGCCGTCAAGGCCAAGAAGACCTCCGGCAGCGACGCCGAGATCGACACCTTCGACCTCAACGCGAGCGTCGCCGCCGGCCTCTCGGACAGGACACTCGGCTTCGCCGTCGACCAGCAGCCCTTCCTCCAGGGGTACGAGGCCGTCGACCTGCTCTGGCTCCACCGCTACAACCAGAACGTGCTGGGCGGCGGCCGGCCCGTCCTGACCGGCCCGCAGATCATCACCGCCGACGACGCCGACGAACTCGCCGAGTACACGAAGCGGGGCACCCGATGACGGCGCCCGGCTCCGCCACGGCCCCGGACCGGGCCGACGAACGGCTGCTGCGCACCTCACCACTGCGCAGGCTGCTCGGCCGCCCCGAGCTCGGTTCGGTCGTCGGGGCCGTGGCGGTCTTCCTGTTCTTCGCGGTCGTCGCCGACAGCTTCCTGCGGATGTCCAGCCTCGGCACCGTGCTCTACGCGGCCTCCACGATCGGGATCATGGCCGCCCCGGTGGCGCTGCTGATGATCGGCGGCGAGTTCGACCTGTCCGCCGGTGTGATGGTGACCAGCTCCGCGCTGGTCTCCTCGATGTTCAGCTACCAGATGACCGCCAACGTCTGGGTCGGCGTCTTCGTGTCGCTTCTGGTCACCCTGGCCTTCGGGGCCTTCAACGGCTTCATGCTGACCCGGACGAAACTGCCCAGCTTCATCATCACGCTCGGCACCTATCTGATGCTGATCGGGCTGAACCTGGGCCTCACCAAGCTGATCAGCGGCACCGTGTCGACCAAGGGCATCGGTGACATGGAGGGCTTCGCCTCCGCCCGCAAGCTCTTCGCCTCCTACCTCACCATCGGCGGCGTCGAACTGAAGGTCACCATCCTGTGGTGGATCGGCCTGGTCGCGCTCGCCACCTGGATCCTGCTCCGCACCCGCTTCGGCAACTGGATCTTCGCCGTCGGCGGCGAGGCCGACGCCGCCCGCGCGGTCGGCGTCCCGGTCGTCCGCACCAAGATCGGGCTCTACCTCGGGGTGGCCTTCGCCGCCTGGGTCTCCGGGCAGCACCTGCTGTTCTCGTACGACGTGGTGCAGTCCGGCGAGGGCGTCGGCAACGAGCTGATCTACATCATCGCGGCCGTCATCGGCGGCTGCCTGATCACCGGCGGCTACGGCTCCGCGATCGGCTCCGCCGTCGGCGCGATCATCTTCGGCATGACCAGCAAGGGCATCGTCTACGCGGAGTGGAACCCGGACTGGTTCAAATTCTTCCTGGGAGCGATGCTGCTCCTGGCCACCCTGCTCAACGCATGGGTGCGCAAGCGCGCGGAGGCGACGACATGACGGCCACCGAGGCCCGGGCCACCCAGGACCCGGACAGCCACCGGGCACTCGTCGAACTCGACCACGTCAGCAAGTACTACGGGAACGTCAAGGCCCTGCAGGACGTGTCGCTGGAGGTCCACGCCGGTGAGATCTCCTGCGTCCTCGGCGACAACGGCGCGGGCAAGTCCACCCTCATCAAGATCATCTCGGGTCTGCACCGGCACGACGCCGGCACCTTCCGGATCGAGGGTGAGGACACCCACCTCGCCAACCCGCGTGACGCCCTGGACCGGGGCATCGCCACGGTCTACCAGGACCTGGCCGTCGTCCCGCTGATGCCGGTCTGGCGCAACTTCTTCCTCGGCTCCGAGCCGACGAAGGGCAAGGGCCCGTTCAAGCGCCTCGACGTGGCGGCGATGCGGGAGACCACCCGCTCCGCACTGCTGCGCATGGGCATCGACCTGCGCGACGTCGACCAGCCGATCGGAACCCTGTCCGGCGGCGAGCGCCAGTGCGTGGCCATCGCCCGAGCCGTCCACTTCGGGGCGAAGGTCCTCGTCCTGGACGAGCCGACGGCGGCACTCGGCGTCAAGCAGTCCGGAGTGGTGCTGAAGTACGTCGCGGCCGCCCGGGACGCCGGTCTCGGAGTGGTCCTCATCACGCACAACCCGCACCACGCCTATCTCGTCGGCGACCGCTTCGTCCTCCTCAAGCGCGGGGCGATGTCCGCCGCCCACACCAAGGACAGCGTCACGCTGGACGAACTGACCCGCCAGATGGCGGGCGGCAGCGAGCTGGAGGAGCTCAGCCACGAGCTGGAACGGTCCCCCGGGCCGGACCTCCTCGGCGGCCGGACGGCGGGCGACGACACCCCGTAGACCGCCCTCCTCCACCGCGCCCCCTGGCCGGTCCACCGGACCCGGGGGCGCGGGAATGGCAGAATCGAGCACGGCGGGCGCCGTCCGCCGCCGGAGGAACACCTCCCGGCCCCCCGATCTGCCGCAGGGACGATGAGCACGTACCGCGACTTCACCCACCGCGGCTCAGCCCGCGCCACCGTCCTGCGGACCGTCGGTACGAGGGAGCGGCGCTCCCACCTCACCGCCCCACGCGTCCCCACCGTCGGCATCGACATCGGCGGGACGAAGGTGATGGCAGGAGTCGTCGACGCAGACGGCAACATCCTGGAGACCCTGCGCACCGAGACGCCGGACAAGTCCAAGAGTCCCAAGGTCGTCGAGGACACCATCGTCGAACTGGTCCTGGACCTCTCCGACCGGCACGACGTCCACGCCGTCGGCATCGGCGCGGCGGGCTGGGTGGACGCCGACCGTTCCAAGGTGCTGTTCGCCCCGCACCTGGCCTGGCGCGACGAACCCCTGCGGGACGCCCTCGCATCCCGCCTCGTCGTCCCCGTCATGGTCGACAACGACGCCAACACGGCGGCCTGGGCGGAGTGGCGCTTCGGCGCCGGCCGCGGCGAGGACCACCTGGTCATGATCACGCTGGGTACCGGCATCGGCGGCGCGATCCTGGAGGACGGGCACGTCAAGCGGGGCAAGTACGGTGTCGCCGGCGAGTTCGGCCATATGCAGGTGGTGCCCGGCGGGCACCGCTGTCCGTGCGGGAACCGAGGCTGCTGGGAGCAGTACAGCTCGGGCAACGCCCTGGTACGCGAGGCCAAGGAGCTGGCCGCCGCCGACTCACCGGTCGCGCACGGCATCATCGAGCGGGTCAAGGGCAACATCCCCGACATCACGGGCCCGCTGATCACCGAGCTGGCGCGCGAGGGCGACGCGATGTGCGTCGAACTCCTCCAGGACATCGGCCAGTGGCTCGGCGTCGGCATCGCCAACCTCGCCGCGGCGCTGGACCCCTCCTGCTTCGTCATCGGCGGTGGCGTCAGCGCCGCCGACGACCTGCTCATCGGCCCGGCCCGCGACGCCTTCAAGCGCCAGCTCACCGGCCGCGGCTACCGCCCCGAGGCCCGGATCGCCAAGGCCCAGCTCGGCCCCGAGGCCGGCATGGTCGGCGCCGCTGACCTGGCGCGGCTGGTCGCCCGCAGGTTCCGCCGGACCAACCGCCGCCGTGTCGAACGGTACGAGCGCTACGCCCAGATCTACGACCAGGCCGCGAACACCATCCGCGGCACCCGTACCGCCGACTGAACCGGCCCGACCACCCGACCACCCGGCCATCGCACACCGCACCGCAGCTCCGAGGGGTAACCAGCCATGACCGCCGCAGCCGGGCACGACGTCGTGCCGCGCCAGACACCGCACCCCGGCACCCCGGAAGACTCCCACGAGCGCCCCTCGGACCCCGGTGACGGGCCCTTCGCGGGGGGACCCTCGGGCGGCTCGTCGGGCGGTTCCTCCGGCGGCGGGCCGGGCGGCCCCTCGGGCGGCGGCGACAGCACTCCGCCGCAGGACCGGCGGCGGGTGATCCGGCGGCGGCTGATCACCCTCACCATCATCGTGCTGCTCATCGGCATCCCGGCGGGCTACCTGGCGATCTCCGCGGGCCAGAGCCGCCGCTCCGGCATGGACAAGGAGGCGGAGGCCGCGGCCCAGGGGCTCCGCGAGGACTGGCCCTCCGGGATGCAGCGGCGGATCTTCGAACTGCCGGTGCCGGGCAACGCGGTCGGCGTCCAGTACTACGAGACGAACAACTGGAAAGTCAGCCGGATGTACCTGAAGTTCCGTACGACCTCGGCCGGCCTCGACCGGTTCCTGAGCGGCGTCGGGACGGGCCGGGCAGCCCTGGAGACCGGCAAGGTCACCATCAGCGAGCGGGACATCAAGATCACCGGATGGGTCTTCGGGCCGGGTGTCGACTGGGCCGGCACGGTCCACCGGAACAAGGACCCGCGCCCCACCCAGGACATCACGGTCAACATGACTGACCCGGCGGCCCCCGTCGTGTACGTCGTCTCCTCGGCAGCCCCCTGACGGAGCCCCCGGCCGACGGGCGGAGCCCCTGGGCGCAGGGAGGGGGCCCGGAGGCGGCTCCCGGCCCCGGGTGCCGGGGCCGTCTCACGGCAGGGCGCCGGCGAGTTCGCGCAGGACGTCCTGGAGCACGGCGGGTTCCTGGGCGGGCGCGGCCCGGCGGTGCTCCCCGGCCGAATCGTGAAAGGGCCGGCCGTGGCCGCTCGCCGGCGGCCGCGACGAGGGCGGCGCCCGGTGACCGGCGAAGGCCGCCGCACGGCCGGTGGTGGCGGACGGGCGGCGGCCGGGGGTGGTTACGCGGTGGTGTCGAGCGCGGCCAGGGCCTGTGCCCAGCGCACGTACTTCAGCCCGGCCAGGTCCGCGACCGTCCTGACGCCGAACGCCTGCTGGAGATGCTCACCGTCCTTGTCGGACACGCCCTTCAGCGCCGAGACCGGAGCGGCGAGGATCTCCGCCAGTTCCTTGTCGGCCCACGCCTTGTCCAGCACCTTGTCCAGGTCGATCGAAGCCACAGCGGTCCTCTCGGAGGTTCACGGAAGCGGTCGTCCACGCACCGGACGTCCGCACGCGTTGAATATCTACACGTGTGTAGAAGTTTATGAGGTGGAAGACCGCCCGTGTGCCCCGTCCCGGCCACCTGCCCACAACTGTCCGAAAACGGCCCATGGTCCGGTGGAGACGCCCCCGCCGCGCGGGCCCGGGCGGGGGACCGTCAGTCCCCGCGCCGCGCACGCTCCAGCCACGGGCCGAACTCGCTGTCCAGGACCAGCCGTCCGAGTTTGCGGTACTCGGCGAGGACGGCCGAGACCAGCTGCTCCGTCCCGAGGGGGCGGCCCGACTCCGCCGCCTGGTAGGCGGCGGTGACCGCACAGGCCCGGATGGACCCGCCGGTGAGCTCGAAGCGCTCCGCGCAGGTCTTCAGGTCGAGATCCGCGGCCCGGGGGATCTCCGTGCCCAGACAGCGTTCCCACAGGGCCAGACGCTGCTGCTCGTCCGGCACGGGGAAGTCGGCCACCACGTCGAGGCGGCGGGTGAACGCCTCGTCGAGGTTGGCCCGCAGGTTGGTGGTGAGCACGGCGATGCCGTCGAAGGACTCGATCCGCTGGAGCAGATACGCCGACTCCACGTTGGCGTGCCGGTCGTGCGCGTCCTTGACCTGCGAGCGCTTCCCGAAGACGGCGTCCGCCTCGTCGAACAGCAGAACCGCGTTGACGTCGGACGCCTCGACGAAGATCCTCTCCAGGTTCTTCTCCGTCTCACCGATGTACTTGTCCACCACGGAGGACAGGTCCACGACGTAGAGCTCCATGCCCAGATCCGCCGCGACCACCTCCGCCGACATCGTCTTCCCGGTGCCGGACTCCCCGGCGAACAGGGCGACGATCCCCCGGCCCCGGCCCCCGCCCGGCCGCATCCGCCACCGGCCGAGCACCTGCTCGCGGTGGCGTGCGCGCAGGGCCAGGTCGGACAGCTGGTCACGGGTCGCCGGAGGCAGTACGAGGTCGTCCCAGCCGACCGTGGGCTCGATGCGGCGGGCGAGCCGCGCGAGCCCCGCCCCGTTCTGCGCCCGTACCGCCGTACGCAGGTCCCGCGCCTCCACCGGCCGCCCCTCCAGCACGGCCAGCCGGGAGGCGACGGCGGCGGCCCGGCGGATCTGGCCCGAGTCCAGCCGGTAGGGGCGGATCGCCTCGACGAGCCGCTCCTCGGCCGCCGCCGTCCCGGCGGCGAGGCCGTCCCCGGCGCCGGCCTCGGCGAGCGCCAGGCGCCACCGCCGCGCCGAGACCGCCGGATCGGGCGGCGGTGCCGGGAGGGTCACCGGGCTCTCGGCCGCCCACAGCGGGTCCCATGCCTTCTTGCCGTACGCGACCAGGGGGGAGCCGCCGGCCGCCTCGCAGAGACGGCCGAGCAGCCGGGCGCCCTCGGGCCGCTCGGGGGCGAGCGCTTCGAGCGGCCCGAGCACCAGCCCGCCGCCGGTCAGCCGCGCCTCGGTCGCCAGGATCCGGGCGGCCACGGCCGGTTCGGGGGAGGCCGCCAGGGCCGCGGCGTCCACCACCAGTGGCCGCCGGCCGGCCAGGAGGAGCGCGTCGACGGCGAGCCGGCCCGGGTCCCCGCCCCGGTCCAGCAGATGCACCAGCCCGCTGCCCGTGCCCAGCGCAGCCGCGATCCGCAGGCTCTCCGGACACGGGTCCGGTTCCTCCTGCGGCCCGGCCGCCCGGACCAGCCCGTGCAGCCGCCCGTCCGTCCCGTCGTCCCCGAGCAGGTACGCGGTGACCCGGTCCGGGACGCGCAGCACCCGGGAGAGCGGCGGGCGTCCGGCCTCCACCACCTCCAGCAGACCGGACGCGACCAGCGGGGCCGACGGTGTGAAGCGGAAGCGCCCGGAGCCGGCGGCGGGCAGCCCGCACAGTTCGAGGGCCAGACCCACGGTCGCCCGGCGACGGGTGAGGTCGTCGTTGAGGTAGCCGTACAGCCGCTCGAACCGCGCGTCGATGTCCGGGGCCGTCGCGACCAGCAGGAGCTCGACGTCCAGTGGGGTCAGCCCGAAGTTCTCCGCGAGCCGGGCGATCCGTCCGCCGGCCGGGAGGGGCTGCGGGGCACCCGGACCGGGGCCGTGGTCCGGGACGGGGAGGAAGGCGTCACGGGACTCCAGGATCCGCTCGGCCGCGGCCGGGGTGAGGTACTGCCCCCGGTACGGATCGTCCGGTTCCGGGTCCGCCTCCCGGCGGAGGGCGACCGCGTGCCGTACCCGGAGCTCGACGCGGCCGAGCCGCTCCCAGAGTTCCTCCACGGCCGTCGGTGCGGCACCGGTCCGCTCCGGAGCGGCGGGACCGTGCTGTGCCGTGGTCATCGGACCGTACCTCCGCGCCTGCGCCGGCCGGGAGGCAGACGGCGCTCACGTCCGGCGGCGAAACCCTGCTCCCCGGGGTCCGAGGCCCCTTCGTACCGCAACCGCCGTCCCGGTCCGGTCATCTCGCCGTCCCGTGCGGTCGCCGTCCGCACCAGCAGGCCTTCGGTGACCGGCGGACCGGTGGGCGTCAGCTCGCCGGACAGCGGCGCCCACACCCGCAGGTCGATCGCGGCCTTCAGCTCACCGCCGAGCGCGGACCACACGTCCAGGGTGGACGGCCGGCCGGCCGAGCCCGCGGCCGCCACCTCGATCTCCACGGTCAGCCCCAGCTCGCCCAGGCTCCCCGTGAGCATCCGGCCCGGCAGGGCGTCCGTGCGTATCAGGGAGCGCAGCACCTCGGACAGCAGGCGGTGCTCGTCCTGCGGGCGGTTGGTCCAGGCGGTCACCAGGTACGACAGCTCGAACCAGCGCGGAGGCGTCCGCCGGCCCGTCATTACGCCCTGCTCGTCGTACTCCTCGCTCGTGCCGGTGCGGCGCCGGGCCGCGTCCTCACGGATGTCGTAGAGGAAGACGCTGACGGTGGGCGCGTTGCGCCGGGCGGACCAGTCCTTCGTCGGGGCGTCGAAGACCAGGTCCACCCCGCTCCCCTGGAGGCCGGCGTCCACCAGCAGCAGCCGCAGGCCCTCGTCGACCTCGTGGATCACCTGCGCCCCATCTCGTCCGGCGGGACGACGGTGCCGCTGACCACCAGGAACGGTGTGGTGACCGGGCTGAACCCGGGCCCCGAAGCGGTGATGGTGCGCGGTCCCGTCTGGTCCTTCATCAGGATCAGCAGCTGGGCGATGAACGTCCCGTCGCGGCCCGGCCGGGCCGGCGGCGCGGTCGCCGTGATCCCGGGCTTCCAGGTGAGCTCCACCGGGGCCCCGGGCGGGAAGTCCTTGCCCCGCACCGAGGTGACGAACCCCGGCTCACCGACCTCCGGTACCGAGACGATCCGGGGCTGGAGGATGCGCAGCGGGATCCGGGAGACGTTGTCACCGCGGTCGGCGTCGGTACCGGTCGTGGTCAGCGTCCCGGTGATCCTGGCCTGCGTCGCCCGCTTCGGGGCGAGCACCACCCGCAGGACCGTGGAGGCCCCCGGCTCCAGATCGGACAGGGTGCACACCCCGGCCGTGCAGCCCGCCGGGAGCGTGGTCACCGGGATCCCGGACGGCAGCCCGAGCCGCAGCCGCAGACCGGTGGCGAGGGCGTTCTCACCGTTGCGCACGGTGTACGTCACCACGACCCGGCCGCCGACGTACCCGGGGCTGGGCTGTGCCCGTACGACGACCCCGGGGCCCGCCTCGGGCGCGGGCGGCAGCGGCGCGGGCGGCTCGACGGGCGGCGGCTCGGCGGCCGGCGGGGAGGACGGCGGCGCGGGGGTGACGGGAGGTGAGGGCGACGGGACGGGCTGCCGCGGGGTCTCCTGGACCGGCACGACCGTTCCGGACGCGTTGTCCGTGGGGTTCGCGTCGACCACGGTCCCCGTGACCGACCAGCCCGTCCGCCAGGGGCCCCTCGCCACGCCCGTCAGCCGTGCGGTGATCTCCACCTTCTTCCCGGGGGCGAGCACCTTCAGGTCACAGCTGGGCGAACCTGCGGCACACGAACCGGCGGTGGTGGTGAGCTCCTCCAGCCGTACGCCGGGCGGGGGGTCGGCGACGAACGTGGTGCCGGGGGAGGAGGCGGGGCCCCGGTTGGTGACGGTGACGGTCACCGTCACCGAGGACCCGGTGTCCACCTGCGGCCCGGTGGCCGGCGCGGTCAGCTTCAGGTCGACGGACTGCTGGAAGGCGGGCTCCTTCTGACGGCCCGGCAGCCGTGCGCTCAGCTCGGTCACGGCGCCCGTGGCGAGGTCCAGTTCGGACAGCTGCTCCGGGGAGTTCGCCGCGACGTCCCGGCGGGAGGTGAACACCAGCCGCTTAGCGTCCGGGGACCAGGCCACGTCACGCGGCTGATAGGGGCCGGTCGCCTCGACGTCCGGGATCTGCTCCCGGCACGCGCCGGCGTCGCTACGCCGCTGCGAGGGCAGCACGACCCGGCAGCCGGTGCCGTCCGGGGCGATGACGACGACGCTCGCCCGGTGGTTGATCTGGTCGGCACGGTCCTTGCGGTTGAAGGCGATCGCGGAACCGTCGGGGGAGAAGGCGGGACTGTCGTCGATCACCTTGCACTCGCCGGGGCAGCCGAAGGCGCTGAGGTCCTCCTGGTCGTCGAGGTCGTTCACCGGTGCGGTCCAGACGTGCTTGATCCCGCCGAGGCCCCGGATCACCTGGTTGCGGGTGAAGGCGAGCACGGTGCCGTCGGCCGACCAGGCCGGCTGGGCGTCGCTGCCCGCCACCTCCCCCCGGGGCGGCTCCACTTCCCCGAGGATCCTGCCCGTGGCGACGTCGGCGACGATCACCTTGCTCGTCCACACCCCCTCGCCGCTGCCGGGCGAGACCCGGGTGAACGCCAGCTTGGTGCCGTCCGGCGAGAACGAGGGATCGGTGTCCCGGTCCCGGGCGCCGCGCCCCGCCAGGGGCATCGGCGCCGCCTTCCTCCCGTCGGCGTCGGCCAGCCAGATCCGCTGGACGCGCTCGCCGTCCAGGTCCTCGAAGCGGGTCACGGCGATGCGCCGGCCGTCCGGGGTGTAGGTCTGCCGCTCGGTCCAGGGGTCGAAGCCCTTCTCCGGGTGGAACAGCGGATCGACTGCCGGGTCGTAACTGGTGTTGGACCAGGCGCGCGGGTCCTCGCGCAGCACGTCGAGCCGGAGGTCCCGGGGGTCCGACCCGTCCGGCCGCATGTCCTGGAGCGTGACGATGTCCGGTTCGGCGGTGGTCCTGCGGGTGACGACCAGCGTCCCTCCGTCCGCCGGGCCCAGCCAGGCGGGCGTATCGACCAGACGGTCCTCGGAGAGCACCGCCTCCGGCTTCGGGTCGTCGAGGGAGCGGATCCGGTAGACATGGTCGTAGTGGGAGCATGTGCAGCCGGTGTTGGGGCTGAGGAAGACCAGCCCGTTCCCGTCCGGTGTCCAGGCGGCCGAGCGGGTGCCCCAGCCGGCGGCGGTGCCGGTCAGCAGGGGGCGGTCGGTCCCGGCACCCTCGGTGATCCGCAGCCGGTGCCCGGTGTCGGTCTCCGATTCGGGCTCCACCCGCAGGGTGTACACGATGGAGGAACGGCGGGTGCCGTCGGCCACCGGGTTCCACACGGGTTCGGTCGCGTCGCCCTCCAGGACGTCGCTGACCCGGGTCACCGGCCCGCCGGACAGCTTCCGTTCGAGGATCCGCAGGCCGTTGCCCGGCCCCGCGTCACCCGCGTACGCGATCCGTTCGCCGTCCGGGGAGAACGTCGGGGAGGTCTCGTCCGTGTCCGTGTCCGTCAGCCGCCGCAGACTGGAATCGCCCACGTCGACCGACCAGAGGTCACGCTGGACCGATCCCCCCGGCCCCGGTTCGGCGGAGTCGAACACCACGGTCTTCCCGTCCGGGGAGAGTTCGGGGTGCGCGGCGTCCCGGTCCGAGGTCAGTTTGCGTACGGTGCCGTCCGCGCCGCGCAGGTACACCTGGGGACGCGCCGAGTCGCGGAGGCTGGTGAAGACCAGCACGTCACCGCGGCCGGAGGCGTCCTGGTCGTAGTGCGCCGGGCCGGAGCCGAACAGGTCCTCGGTGGCGTCCGCGGAGGCCGCACGCCCGAGGCTGCGGTGCCCCGAGCCGGCGAAGGCGATGCGCCCGGTGTCCGCCAGTGCCTCGTCCGAGGCCGCGACGGCCGCGGGCACCGCCTGCGGGACCGACACCGAACCCGCCACCAGCAGCGGTGTCAGCAGCACCACGACACCGCTCAGCCGGCGCAGCCGGGTATGCCTCGCCGGGCCAGCAGGACCGCTCACGGTCCACCTCACAGTCTGGTTGACAGCTCTCCACCTCAAGCATCATGGCTGCCGGGTGGCATGGACAGGGCCCGGAGTACCCGGAGCGGGGAAGGCACGGATGCCCTTTGCGGCTGCCGGCCGCCGCACCCGGCCCGGCCGGGTGCGGCCCGAGGGGCGCCCCGCGGCGGCGGCGTACGTGCCGCCGGCCGTTCCCGGCCCGGGCAGGGCCCGGGGGCACCGCCCGGACCGGGCCGGGCGGGCCCGTACCGCGGACCGGGAATCACCGTGAGGGCAACGGGAGTTGCCCTCACGGGCCCTCCCGCACACGGCGGGGCGCGCCGGGCGGCGGCTTCTCAGATGAGGCCGTGGCGCATGGCGTACCCCACCGCGTGGGCCCGGTTGCGCAGTTCCAGCCGCGTCGCCACCTCGTGGAGCACGTTCTTGACGGTCCGTTCGGAGTACGACGTCTTCTGCGCGATCTCCGCGGTGCCGTAGCCCTCCGACACTAGCCTGAGCATCTCCGCCTCCCGCGGGGTGAGGGTGGAGAGCGACAGCCCCCGGGGGTCCAGCACCGTGCGGTGAAGACTGCTGACGTGGTCGAGGAGCTTCCCGAGCAGATCGCCCGGCAGCACCCCCTCGCCCTTCGCTATCGCCGTGACCAGATGGACGAGACGGTCCTGATCGGCCTCCCCGCGCCTCAGTACGGCGGCGACACCGCACTCGATCAGGGTCTGGAGCGCGCCCGGCTCGAAGAAGCCGACGACGAGCCCGGTGCGGGTGGAGTTGTTGCGCTGAAGGCGGTGCAGGAGCTGGACGGTGGGTTCGTTCACCACGTCCACCACCACCAGGGAGACCTGTGCGCGGTCGGCCTCCTGATCCTGTATCAGCTCTATCTCGGGCCGTGGGCGCAACTGGTGCACCATGCCGGTCCGCAGGATCAGGTCCTCCGCGTACACCGCCACGGAGACCCTTCCCGCCGGGGGCCGGGGAGGCGCGCCCTCCGCGGGGCGCTGCGGCGCCGCCGACCGGCTGTGGTCCGGCGCCGCCGGCTTCGTCATATCTGTCATGGTCATGGTCATTTGTGTGCTCGTCTTCCTCAACTGCTTCCGCCCGTGCCCGTCACGTCTGCCGTCCCGCTCGCCCGGCCCCGGCCGGCGCAGGGGGAGCGGGCCCGGGGGTGGGGCGGGAGGGCACCGCGCGGGTGTGCCGCCAGGGCACCGTCCCTGCCTGCACGTTGCCCTCCCGCCTCTCCTCCCGGTCCGGCGGCGCGGCCTAACGTCGCATCGTGACCACATCTGCCGAACTCGACATGCCCACGGTGACGGTGTCGCCCGGTGCCGAAGCGACGACCACGCTGACCGTGCGCAACGACGGTGACATCGTCGAGGCGTACACCTTCGAAGTGATCGGCGACTGTGCGGCGTGGGCCACGGTGGAACCTGCGCGGGTCTCCCTCTACCCCGGCACCTCCGAGACCGTGACGGTGCGGCTCGCGCCGCCCCGGTCCCCTGAGGTCAAGGCCGGAGAAGTGCCCCTGGGCGTACGTGTGCTGCCCGTGGAGCACCCCGAATCGGTCTCCGTCCCCGAGACGACCGTGATCGTCGAGCCCTTCCACGAACTCCGGACGAAGCTGGAGCCCGGCCGGCGCCGGGGCTGGCTCGGTGCCCGGTTCCGGGTCGCGGTGCAGAACCAGGGCAACACCCCCGTCGACGTGGTGTTCACCGGGAAGCAGGAGGGCGAGGAGCTCCGTCTCGCCTTCACGCCGGAACGCCTGAGCCTGCAGCCGGGTGAGTCCGCCGAGACGGGTCTGCGGGTGCGGGCCCGGAAGCTGATCTGGTTCGGCGAGCCCGCCTCCTGGCCGTTCGAGGTCAAGGTCGCGGAGAGCACGGGCACCGACACCGGCACCGAGGACGAACGGCCCGGCGGGCCGGAGCCCCTGCCCGGGGAGTTCGCGCAGATCCCCCTGCTGCCCAAGTGGCTGCTGATCGTCCTGGCGGCTCTGCTCGCCCTGCTGCTGGCGTGGTTCACCCTGGTACGGCCCGCGGTGCGCAGCACCGCGGAGGAGGCCGTCGAGGCCGCGCAGGAACAGCAGGAGAAGCAGGCGGAGCAGGAGCGGCAGCAGGCCGGGGCGACGGACGGCGGCACCGGAAGCCCGGCCGGCGGGCAGGAGCAGGGGCAGGGCCAGGGGACGGCTCCCGGTGCGGGGGCGACCGGCAACGGCGGTGCCGGCACCGGCGGTTCCGGCTCGACGGGTGGATTCGGCGGCATCAACCCCGAACAGAGCTCGCAGACCATCGACGTGCAGACGAACGCCGGAGCCACGAGGGACAAGGCATACAAGGTTCCGCAGGGGAAGGTGTTCGGCGTCACCGACATCGTGGTGGCGAACTTCCAGGGCGACGAAGGGGTGTTGACCATCTCCTTCGGTGAGCGGAAGATCACCACCATCGCGCTGGAGACGTTCCGCAACCAGGACTACCACTGGGTCACCCCCATCCAGATACCGGAGAACGCCACGGTCACCGCTTCGGTGACCTGTTCCAAACCCGGGACTCCGGCGACCGGAACTCAGGCCTCCGGATGCCATCAAGTACTCAATGTCAGTGGTGTGCTGAGCGACATCGCGCCCTGAGGACGTCGCGCGAGCAATCCTGACGAACGATAGCGCCGGATTCCTTTCCGTCGGTTCCGGGGGTGTGAACAAACGGGGTCCCCACCAGCGGAAACCCCCTCCCCGGTGCTCGGCCGGTGTGTGTTTCTCCACACACCGGGACGGCCGGGTTCCGGAATCCCGAAAACGGCCCGCCGACCGGTGAACACCCGTTTCTCCACGGGCATTCCACGGGGGAGGGATCCGCCCGGACCATGACGGTTCGCCGTCCGCGGGAGGCGGAAGGAGAGGGCGGGGCCTCCACGGCTGCGCGACGACCGTGGGAATCCGGCCGATGCGCTCTCCCGGTCCGGCCCGATTCTGGCCGGAATTCGCCCCTGTACCGGTGGGGTGGGCAGCGGTTCACGGCGGGTCATTCCGGTGCATTCCGGTTCGGGGGCGTGCCCGGTGTCCGTACGCGGTGATTTCCGTGGGCGCCGGAGTCCCGGGACGAAGAGGCGCCCGGCGGCTCCGCTCCCACCGGCACCCCGCCCGCGCGGCACTACCGGCCCCGCCCCGGCCGTACATCCGGCCGAGCGCCCGGGGGCCGGCACACCCCCGCGCGCGGCGCGGGCCCAGGACCCGGACGGCGCACCCGGGGAGGGGCCGGCGGGCGGGACGGGTGCCCGGAAAGGCAGTCATCCTGCCCCGTGCCCAGGACTTTGAGTCCTACTGCCGGCGGACACCCGCAGGCAAGACTGAACAGGCGAACGACTGACCAGCCGAAGGAGCGAGCATGCCGTCGTACCTCACCCCAGGTGTATACGTGGAGGAGGTGCAGTCCGGAGCACGGCCCATCGAGGGAGTCGGCACCGCGGTCGCAGCCTTCGTCGGGTTCGCGGAGACCGGCCCCTTCCACCGCCCGACGCTGGTGACGAGCTGGGACCAGTACGTATCGACCTTCGGTACCTTCACCCCCGACACCTATCTGACGCTCGCCGTCCACGGCTACTTCAGCAACGGTGGCGGCGCGGCCTACATCGTGCGTATCGGCGGCCCGGCCGAGGACGCCCCGCAGGGCTCCGCCCCGGCGTCGGCCCCGTCCGTCGCCCTCGGCGGCTTCCTGATCTCGGCCCGCCCGGGCACCGGTGACGGCCTTTCCGTCGAGGTCACCGACTCCGAGGGCGAGAACCCCCCGGAGGACCGGTTCCGCCTGCTGGTGCGGCAGGGCGGCAAGGTCGTGGAGACGTACGACACCTCCGTACGCAAGAACGTCAAGGGCTACCTGGTCACCCAGGCCCGCCAGTCCAAGCTCATCGAGGTCACCGAGCAGCCCGGCGCGGCGCAGACCCGCCCCGAGAAGCAGAGCCTCTCGCTCGCGCCCGCCGCCCAGGACCCCGGCACCACCGCCCGGACCGGCCCGAGCGAGTACGTCGGTGACGCGTCGGCCCGCACCGGCGTCGCCGCCCTGGAGGCGATCGACGAGATCACCATGGTCGCCGTCCCGGACCTGATGAGCGCCCACCGGCGCGGGGACATCGACGCCGAGGGCGTGCGCGCCGTACAGCTGGCCGTGATCGCGCACTGCGAGCAGATGGGCGACCGGGTCGCCGTCCTGGACACCCCGCCGGGGATGAACGCCCAGCGCGTCCGCACCTGGCGCAACGAGGACGCCGGGTACGACTCGCGCTACGCGACCGTGTACTACCCGTGGCTCAAGGTCCTCGACCCGGCGACCGGCCACCAGACCCTCATGCCGCCGAGCGGTCACGTCGCGGGGGTCTGGGCGCGCAGCGACGGCGAGCGCGGGGTGCACAAGGCGCCCGCCAACGAGGTCATCCGCGGCGCCCTGGACCTCGAACTCCGCCTGAGCAAGGGCGAGCAGGACCTGCTCAACCCGATCGGCGTCAACTGCGTCCGCGCCTTCCCCGGCAGGGGCATCCGCATCTGGGGCGCGCGGACCCTCTCGTCCGACCCGGCCTGGCGCTACCTCAACGTACGCCGCCTCTTCAACTACCTGGAGGAGTCCATCCTCCTGGGCACCCAGTGGGTCGTCTTCGAGCCGAACGACGACCGCCTCTGGTCGAGCATCCGGCGCAACGTCACCGCCTTCCTCACCGAGGAATGGCGCCGGGGCGCGCTCTTCGGCCGGACGGCGGAGGAGGCGTTCTACGTCAAGTGCGACCGTGACAACAACCCCCAGGAGTCCATCGACCTCGGCCAGGTCGTGTGCGAGATCGGTGTCGCCCCGGTGAAGCCCGCGGAGTTCGTCATCTTCCGCCTCTCGCAGTTCTCCGACAGCACCAGCCTCGTCGACGAGTGACCCGTCCTCGTCGAGGACCGAACCAGCAGGCAACGAACGGAACAGGTGACACAGAGTCATGGCAGAGGGCGACGCTCTTTCCACCCACGTCTTCGGCGTACAGCTCGGCGGCTATCTCGTGGAGTCGATCCAGGAGATCAGCGGGCTGACCGTCGAGGAAGAAGTCGTCGAGGTCCGGCAGGTGACCGCCGAGGGCAAGCAGATCATCCGCAAGCAGCCCGGCGCACGCCAGGCCGGCGAGGTGACGATCACCCGCGGGCTCGACAAGAGCAGCGAGTTCACCAAATGGATCAAGGAGACGCTCAACAACGGCGCCGTCGACACCGCCCGCCAGAACCTCACGATCGAGATCAAGGACTCGACCGGTGCGACGGTCCGGCGCATCCAGCTGATGCAGGGATGGGCCAGCAAGTGGGAGGGCCCCTCGCTGAAGGCCGGTGAGTCCAGCGCGGCCACGGAGACGGTCACCATCACCTTCGAGGAGATCGTGGTCGAATGAGGCGCAGGACCGTTACCGGCGGCGGGCTCGAAGAGGTCCTCGACAGCCTCGCCGCCGCCGCGCCCGCCCCACGCGAGGACGCCCCCGCGCCGCCGCCCGTCCGGGAGGCGGAACGGCAGGGACTGCGTACGGAGTTCGAGTTCGAGCTCCCGCGCGGTTACGTCGACGACGAGGGGCAGGTGCACCGGCGCGGATCGATGCGGCTCGCCACCGCGCGGGACGAACTGCGTCCGCAGATCGACCTGCGGGTGAAGGAGAACCCGGCGTACCTCAGCGTGGTGCTGCTCAGCCAGGTGATCACCCGGCTGGGTACCGTCACCGATGTGCACGCCGGGGTCGTCGAGCGGATGTACGCCACGGACGTGGCGTTCCTCCAGGACTTCTATCGCCGCATCAACAGCGAGGGCCACACCCACGCCGCGGTGACATGTCCGCTGTGCCACGGGTCGTTCGAGGTGGACCTCTCGGGTGAACGCCTGGGGGAATCGTGACGTACGCGCCTTCCCGGCTGCGGGAGGAGCTCGCGTACATCGCCTACCACTTCCACTGGCAGCGTGAGGACATCCTCGACCTCACCCATGGTGAGCGGCAGGAGTGGGTGAGGGAGATCGCGCGGATCAACACCCGGGTGAACGAGAGCGGGTGAACCCGCGTGAACGGAAGCGGGTGGGCCCGCGTCGACGAGAGCGGGTGAAGGCGTGGAGTTCAGGGACTGGTTCCGCAGGGGAGACCGGAGGCCGGCCGGCGTGCCCGCCCCGGCCACGGCCGAGGGCGGTACCGGGAACGGTCCGTCATCGGCGGCCGACAACGGTCCGCCAGCGGCGGCCGGGAACGACGGCGCCCGCCCGGCCGGCCCGGACACCGCCTGGGACGGCGGCTGGCGGCGGGTCGCGCCGCCGGTCGTGACGATCGCCCGCTCCTCGATCGGGGTCAGCGACGGACTGCGTTTCCGGTCCCAGCTCGCCTCCTGGCAGAACGTCTCCTTCGGCGGAGAACTCGGCCATGCCGTCATGCCCACCGCACCGGTCGGCCTCATCCACGGTGTGGCGCGGCCGGGCGCCGCCCGCTCCGCCTCTCCCGGCGGCCCCCTGCTCCTGCGTGCCGCGGGCGGGGGCACGGAACAGCTCCAGGACCCGCCGTCCGCCGCCCCGGACCGGCCGGCCGCGCCCGGCCGACGGCCGGCCGGCACACCGCCCAGGGACTCCGCCGGGCTCACCCCGGTGGCCCGGCGGCCCCGCCCGGACGGGGCCGCCGCCCCGTCCGCACCGGCCCCCGCCCAGGGCCCGGGACCCGCACAGGCGCCGGAACCCTCCGGCACCACGGCGGCCCGGACCACCGAAGACAGCGGGCAGGCGGCGACCGGGGTGCCGCGGGCACGGCCGGCCGCCGTCCGCCCCCGGCGCACCGCGCCGCCCCTGACCGTCGCCCGCCGGCCGGTGACGGTCCTGCGGAGCCTTTCCGGCATCGCACCGTCCGCTCCGCCCCCGGCACCCGCACCCGTGCCCGCCGCGAGTACCGGCGACGGCAGGGGCGGCACGGACGTACGGCGTACGGAGGGGGGCCGGACCGCCTCCGGGGAGCCGGGCCCGGCGACCCCGCCGGACCGCTCCGCCGGCCTGCTCTCCGCACCGCCCGCACGCCCCGCTCTGGGCAAACCCATGCGGCACCTGCCTCCCGGCGCGGTACCCCTGACCCCCGGCGGCCCGGCGAACCCGGCGGGCCCGGGGAAGGGCGCACCGTCCGGAGCGGCGGGCCTGCCCGTCGTGCAGCGGCAGACACCGGACACCGCCTCCTCCCCGGCTGCCCCCTCCCCGGCGGCAGGGCCCTCAACCACCGGACCCGCACAGGCCGGACGACCCGGACAGGCCGGGCCCGCAAGGCCCACGGCAGCGGGTCCGAAGCCGCCGGAACGGCACCGGACGACCCGTCAGCAGCCGGCTTCCGGCACCACCCCGCCCCCCGGGCCGGCCGCGCGGACGGGCACGCCCGGAGCTCCGGCGTCCGTCCAGCCGGCACCGGCTTCACCCCGGCCCCCGCACCCGCCTGCGGGCGACGGCCACACCCCGGCGCACCGCACACCCGCCGTCCGGCCCGGAGCACCGGACGCGCAGGCCCGCGCCCGGGGCGGGATCGGCGCGCCCCTGCCCTCGCTCCCGCCGACCGCGGCGACCGGGAACGGTGCCCCCCTGCTCGGCGACCCCCGCCGCACCCGCCCCGCGACCACCGGCCCGAACCCCGGCGGCACACCCGCCGGCGCGCCACAGGCATCCGCGTCACCGAGCCCCGTATCACCGAGCCCCGCGCCGCCGGTGTCCGCGCCTCCCGGTATGCCGGTGCGTTCTCCGGTCCGGCCCGACACCCCCTTCCGGGAGCAGGCCGGCATCCAGCGCGCGGCGCACACCGCCCGTACGCCCGGGTCCGCCACCGGCCCGTCCGCTCCGGCGGCGACCGCCGCCCCGGCCCCGGCCGGTCCGGCCGGTCCGGTACGTGTACGGCGCATCGGCGGGCGAGGGCCGGGCGCGCGGACGCCAGGACCCGCCACCGGTACCCCGGCCCCGGACGCCGGTGCCGCGGGTACGGGCACCACGGGCACGACGGGCACGGGCATCACGGGCACCGGAACCGCCGGTGCCATCAGCCGCTCCGGACCGGTGACACCGGTGGTGCAGCGGTCGCGCGCCCTGCTGTCCGGGCGGTCGCTGACCGTGCGTACCGGGTCGGCGGAGGGCTTCTCCGCCCCCGCCTCCGCTGTCTCCGCCCGGCCGGTCGTGGCGGCGACCTGGCGGCGGGACGCCCCGCAGCAGGCACCCGCCGCGCCGCGCCCCGGCCATGACGGCGCACGCACCGGGGCACGCCGGGACGTGCCGGGCACGCCGCCCGGCCCGGCCGCCGTCCGGCGCGACGCCCACCCCGTCGTATCCGCCCCGCCGCGACGCGACGTGCCGGGCGCCCCCGCACCGGCCGTCGCCCCCGCACCGGGCGTCGCCCGCACCGGCAGCACCGGAAGCCCGGGCGGCCAGGCACACCCGGGAAGTGCCACGGACCGCGGAAGCGCGAGAAGCACCACGGACCACCGAAGTACAGGAACCGCCACGAGCACCGCGAACCGCGGAAGCCGGGTGAGCCCCGGGGGTACCGCGAGCACCGGCGGCGGCCCCGCGGAGGCGGCCCGGCCCCGTCGTGCGTCCGTCCGCTCCCTCGTGCGGATGGTCCAGCGCGCCCCGCGCGGCGCGGCCGGCCCGGCCGTGCCGCTCCCGCCGTCCGGCCACCGCCCGGCAGCGACGGAACCGGCCGGGCCTCCCGCCGCCCGCGCCCCCGGACTCCCGTCCTCCGCACCGGGGTCCACCCCGGGCACCCCCCGTGCCACGGGCGCCCCCTCCACGGCGCGGCTGGTCCCCGTGGTGCGCCCGCACCCGCCCGCGTCCACGCGGCCGGGTCCGGCCGCCGTGCCCGTACAACGCCTCTCGATGCCCGTGGCGCCCGAATCCGCCGGCCCCACCGCGACCGGACCCGCGCCGGGCGGCGGCACCCTGCCCGGCGGGCCGCCCGGGCTGACCGTACGCGCGCCCCGCCCCGCACCCGTCCGGGCGGGGGGGAACCCGGGAGGCGACGGCGCCCAGGGCCGTACGCCCCACACCACCGCGTCACGGAACCGCGCCCCGGACCCGCGCACCCCGGACTCCCGCGCGCAGGCGCTCCAGCGGGCGGTCAACGAGGCCGGGCTCGCCGGGGTCCCGGTACGGGTCACCCAGGCGAAGCCGGCCCGCACACCGGCCGGGACCGGACCGGCCACCACCGGTACGCCGCACGCGGAGCAGGCCCCCGGTGTGGACGTCGAGGACCTCGCCCGCCGCCTGCTCGACCCGGTGAGCAGGCTGATCCGGGCGGATCTGCGCAGAGGACGTGAGCGTTCCGGGCGGCCCTACGACGGCCGCCGCTGACGCCACGGCCCCGCCCGCCACGCAACCCACGGACAGCAGAGAATGAAGAGAAGCACATGACGGACAACATCTTCGCGACGAGCGTGTTCTTCACCCTCGCCATCGGGGGGAGCGACCTCGGGGCCTTCCACACCTGCTCGGGTCTGGGCGCCGAGGTGGAGCTGGAGCAGTACGCCGAAGGCGGCAACAACGGCTTCACCTGGCAGCTGCCGGGACGGATCACCTGGACCAACATCACACTGACCCGCCCGGTCACCGCCGACACGCTGAAGATCGCACGCTGGCTGAACGAGACGACCCAGCGGGTGGAACGCAAGGACGGCGAGATCGTCGCCCTCCGGCCGGACCTCAGCCGGATCATCAGCTGGCAGGTACAGGGCATCGTGCCGGTGCGGTGGCAGGGGCCGTCCTTCGACCCCGCCAACTCCGAGGCGGCGATCGAGACCCTGGAGATCGCTCACGAGGGCCTGACACCTTCCTGATGTGCCGTCGATTTCCGTACGCAGCAACCGATGACAGAGTGGAAAGGGAAGGAGGGACACCATGCCAGGAGCTGCCCGCACGAGTCGGGCCCGTGCCCAGCTGACCATCATGGAACCGCCGGCCGACGTGGGCGCCAAACCGGCCGGCACCCTCGCCCAGCTGACGTTGCAGTTCAACCCGGCGACCCTCTCCCTGTCCAAGAGCACCGAGTGGCGGCGCACCCCCTCCCGGACGGCCGGCGAGTCCGCGCTGCCGGAATTCGTCGGCAGCGGGCCCCGGTCGCTGTCCCTGGATGTCTTCCTGGACGCCACCGCCACCCACGACGACTCGGTGGAGAAAGCCGTCGAACAGCTGATGACGGCCTGTGTGCCCACCCCGAGCAGCCTCGGCCGCAAGAAGCCGTCGAGCCCCTGGGTGCGCTTCGACTGGGGGACGTCCAAGACGACGTCGTTCGACGGCGTACTGACCAGCCTCTCCGTCTCGTACACGCTGTTCGACGTCGACGGGAAGCCGCTGCGCGCCACCTGCTCCCTCTCGATCGAGGAGGCGAGCGTCGACCCGGCCGGCCAGAACCCCACGTCCGGGTCCCGGGAAGCACGCCGTACCCACCGGGTGGTCGCGGGGGACAGCCTGCCCCTGCTCGCCTGGCGCGAATACGGTGACGCCACCGCGTGGCGCACGATCGCCGAGGCCAACGACATCGACGACCCCATGCACCTGGCCCCGGGCCGCGAACTCCTCATACCCGCACTGGACGAACACGCCCCGGAGGGCAACCGGTGACCGCACCCGCCCGTTCCTTCGCCGCCGACCCGATCGTCGAGGCCCCCGGAGAGCTCCCCCAGGCATGGGCGGCCCAGCTGGTGAGCTGCGCGGTCGACGAGAACGTCGGCCTCCCGGACACCGCCGTACTGACGTACCGGGACCCCTACCACACCCTGCTCACCGCCACCGGGATCACCATCGGCACCCCGCTGAAGATCTCGGTGGTGACCGTCCAGGAACGGGCGCGTGAGCGGCTGTTCACCGGTGAGGTCACCGCCCTCGAACTCGACAGCGACACCACCGGCTCGTTCACCGTCGTGCGGGCCTTCTCCAAGGCCCACCGGTTGCAGCGCGGACGGAAGGTGGTGGCCTTCCGCAACATGAAGGCCGCCGACATCGTCCGCAAGGTCGCCGCCGGCGCCGGCCTCGCCTGCGGGAAGGTCGAAGCGGCTCCCGTCATGTACAAGCAGCTCACCCAGCCCAACGTCTCGGACTGGGAGTTCCTCCAGTACCTCGCGGGTGAGAGCGGCGCGCACGTACGGGTGGACGAGAACGGCCTGCTGCAGTTCGTGAAGCCGAAGCCCGCCGCATCGGCGCCGTCCCCCTCCACCTCCGCCACCCGGCATCCGATGGTGCTGGAGTACGGACGCAACCTGCTGGCCCTGAGGGCCGTGCTGACCGGTGCGGACGGCGCGGGCAGCGTCGAGGTGCGCGGCTGGGACGTCGAGACCAAGACACGTCTGGTGGCCCGCGAGCAGTCCGTCCGCAGCACCACCGTGGTCCCCGGGATGAGCCCGTCCACCGCCGCCGGGGCGTTCGGCGCGCAGGCCCGGATGACGGTCGCCGACACCCCCTACCGCTCCCAGGCCGAGGCCGGCGCGGTCGCCGGGGCGGTGGCCGCGCAGGTCAGCTCGGGCTTCGGGGAGATCGAGGCGGTCGCCGAGGGCAACCCCCGGCTGCGGGCCGGGGAACCCGTCGCCCTCGGCAACGTCGGCCCCGCCTTCGCCGGACGCTACACGGCGACCGCCGCCCACCACGTCCTGGACCCCCACGGCGGCTACCGCACGACCGTCCTCGTCAGCGCCGCCCCCGACCGCTCCCTCACCGGGCTCACCGGCGGGGAGGCGCCCGCACGCGGCCCCCGCGTGCCGGGACTCGCGATCGGAGTGGTCACCGACATCCGGGAGGGCAAGGACGAACGCGGCTGGGTCCGGCTCAAGTTCCCCTGGCTCGACGACACCTATGTGACCGACTGGGTCCGTACGGTGCAGTGGGGCGGCCAGGGCGGCGGCGGGGTGTTCAGCCCCGAGGTCAACGACGAGGTGCTCGTCGGCTTCGAGCAGGGACTGCTGGACAGCCCCTACGTGCTGGGCGGCCTGTACAACGGCGTCGACAAGCCGTCACCCCACGACGTGCCCCTGGTCGACGCCACCAGCGGCAAGGTCAACCGCCGTTCGCTGGTCTCCCGTTCCGGCAACCGGATCGAACTCCTGGACACCCCGCGCGGTCCGTCCGGCGTACGGCTCGCCACCGGCGACAGGCAACTGGAGGTCACCCTGGACGAGCGGCGGGGCGAGATCGCGCTGAAGGTGTTCGCCCGCGGCACCTCCCGGGTGCTGAGCTCCCTGTCCCTGGGCCGGTCCGGGATCACGCTCGACGCCGGTACGGGGAACGTGGAGGTGAAGGGGGCCTCGGTGACCGTCAACGGCAAGACCGGAGTCACCGTGGACGGCGGACTGCTCGCCGTCCTCAAGGCCAAGCTCATCCGGATCAACTGACCCCCGACCGCGCCGGAGACGGCACACGTCCCTCACCCAGCAAGGAGAGCAGCAGCCATGCCCCCCGCAGCCCGCACGGGCGACTCCACCCTCCACGGAGGACTCATCGGCACCCCGCCGCCGGGTGCGGTGGCCGTCGCCACCGTGCTGATCGGCGGCCGGCCCGCCGCCGTCACCGGCAGCCTGCACGTCTGTGCCCTCCCCCCGCACGCCGCACTCGGACCGGGGAACCTCGTCCTTCCCTCCCCGGCCGCCGCGGTGTCCGGCGTGGTGCTGATCGGAGGGCTGCCCGCCGCCCGCATGGGCGACTCCACCACCTGCGGCGCCCGCATCGTGAGCGGTGCGCCGAACGTCCTGATCGGAGGCCCGCTGTGAGCGACGGCGGATTCATCGGCCGCGGCTGGGGCTTCCCGCTGCGGGTCGGCGCCACGGGCGGCATCGGCCTGGTCGGGCGGGACCAGGAGATCGAGGAGGCCATCGGCCTGGTGCTCGGCACCGCGCCGGGGGAGCGGCCCATGCGGCCCGAGTTCGGCTGCGGCATCCACGACTACGTCTTCGCGCCCGGAGACGGGTCCACCGCGGGGCGCATCGCCCACGAGGTGCGCACCTCGCTCGAACGCTGGGAACCGCGCATCGAGGTGCGGGACGTGGTCGTCGCCTTCGACACCGTGGAGGAGGGGACCCTCTACATCGACGTGCACTACACCGTGCGGTCCACCAACGACCTGCGCAACCTCGTCTTCCCCTTCTACACCATCCCCTCCTCCGGCGGTTCCGAAGAAGCGGAGGCGCACTGATGGCCCTGCCCTCACCCAACCTGGACGACCGGCGCTTCCAGCAACTCGTCGACGAGGCCAAGCGCTACGTCCAGCAGCGCGCCCCCGAATGGACCGACCACAACGTCTCGGACCCCGGGGTCACCCTCATCGAGACGTTCGCCTACATGGTCGACCAGCTCCTGTACCGGCTGAACCGGGTACCGGACAGGAACTACGCGGCCTTCCTCGACCTGCTGGGCGTCCGGCTGTTCCCGCCCACGGTCGCCCGCGCCGACGTCGACTTCTGGCTGTCCGCCCCGCAGCCGGACACCGTGCTCCTCCCGGCCGGCACGGAGGTCGCCACCGCCCGCGGCGAGACCGAGGAGGCGGTGGTCTTCTCGACCTCCGAGGACCTGGCGATCGTGCCGAGCTCCCTGGCCGGCCTGGTCACCGCGCCCGCGTCCGGCGACCGGACCGACCGCACCGCGCCCCTCGGCGCGGGCAAGGACATCCCCTGCTTCCAGTCCAGGCCGGAACCGGGTGACGCCCTGATGTTCGGGCTGCCCACCGCCGTACCCCGGTGCATCGTCGCCGTACGCCTCGACAGCAGGGTGGAAGGCATCGGCGTCGACCCCCGCCAGCCGCCGCTGGTGTGGGAGGCGTGGGACGGCGCCCGCTGGGTGCCCTGCCTGACCGGGACCGACAGCACCGGCGGGCTGAACAGGCCCGGCGAGGTGACCGTGTTCGTACCCGCCGGGCACACGGAATCGGTGACGGCCGGGATCCGGGCCGGGTGGCTGCGCTGCCGGGTCACCGCGCCCGAACCGGGCCAGCCCTTCTACTCGGAGTCGCCGACGATCCGGGAGGCCGAGGTGTTCACCGTCGGAGGCACCGCCGGCGTCGAACACGCCGAGACCGTCCACGACGTGCCGCTCGGCGTCTCCGAAGGGGTCGCCGGGCAGACGTTCTCCGTACGCCGGGTGCCGATCCTGCTCGACGGGGAGCCGCCGGTCGTCCAGACGTCCTCCGCCCAGGGCTGGCAGGACTGGACCCCGGTGGAACACTTCGGGGCCTCGTCCCCGGACGACCGGCACGTGCTGATCGACGCGGTCACCGGCGAGTTCGCCTTCCCGCCGGAGGTGCGCGAGGCGGACGGAACGATGCGCGCCTACGGGGCGGTACCCCCCAAGGGCGCCCAGCTCCGCGTCCCCCGCTACCGGACGGGCGGCGGGGCCGCCGGGAACGTCGCCCGCGGCGCCATCCGCGTCCTGCGCAGCTCGGTGCCGTACGTCGCCGGCGTCGACAACCGGGAGGCGGCCCGCGGAGGGGTGGACGGCGAGAGCGTCGAGAACGCCAAGGCGCGCGCCCCCCACATCCTCCGGGTCCAGGAGCGGGCGGTCACGGCCGGGGACTACGAGGTCATCGCCCGCGAGGCCGCGCCCTCGCTGCGCAGGGTCCGCTGCCTGCCCGCCGTCGCCGGTGAAGGCGGCGCGGTGCGGGTCCTGGTGGTACCCGACGCGGTCGCCGACCCGGGCGGCCGGCTGCGGTTCGAGCAGCTGATCCCGCCCGACCAGGTACTGGCGACGGTCGCCGAACGGCTCGACGAACGGCGGCTGGTCGGCACCCGGCTGGTCGTGGAACCGCCCGCCTACCAGGGCGTCACCGTGGTCGCCAGACTGGTGGCGGCCGACGGCGACGTGGACCGCGTCCGCGCGGAGGCGCTCGACGCCCTGTTCCGCCACATCGACCCGCTGCACGGCGGTGCGGACGGAACGGGCTGGCCCTTCGGCAGGCCGGTGCAGTACGGCGAGGTGTTCGCCGTACTGCAGAACGTGCGCGGGGTCGGCCTGGTGGAGGAGGTCCGGCTGTTCCCCGCCGACCCCATCACCGGACGCAGGGGAGCGGCGGCGGAGAGGATCGACGTCGCGGCGAGCGCGCTGGTCTTCTCCCACCAGCACCAGGTCGTCGTCACCGCGGGCGGGCCGGGGGAGGGCGCATGACCAGGGCCGCGGTCCCCGGCCTCCCCAGCCGGTACCCGATCGGCGGGCTGCTGCCCGCGCTGTACGCCGACGACGACCTCGCCCAGCGGTTCACCGCGGGCCTCGACACCGTCCTGGCGCCCGTCCTGTCCACCCTCGACAACCTCCCGGCCTACTTCGAGCCCGCGTTGACCCCGGACGACTTCCTGCCCTGGCTGTCGTCCTGGGTGGGGGCCGACGCCGACGCCGCATGGCCGGTGGAACTGCAGAGGGCCGTCGTCGCCCGCGCCGTCGAACTCCACCGGTGGCGCGGGACCCGCCGCGGTCTCACCGAACACCTCCGGCTCTGCTTCGGCGTGGAGGCCGACATCCAGGACGGCGGCGGCGCCGCCTGGTCCTCGGAGCCGGGAGCCGAACTCCCCCCGGCCCCGACCGGAGAACTGCTGGTACGGGTCCGGGCACTGGACGGCGGCCCGGTGGACGCGGCCCGCGTCCTGGGCGTCGTCCGGGCCTCGTGCCCCGCCCACCTCACCTGCCGGGTGGAGATCCTGCCGGGCACACCGGACGAGACAGGAGACTGACGTGACGCGCTCATGTCCGGCATGCGGCGCCGCCAACGGCGAGGACGAGGACTTCTGCGTCAGCTGCGGCACCTACCTGGGCTGGTCCTCGGCCAGGCCGGCACCGGCAGTTCCCGCCCCCATACCTGATGCCTCGTCATCTCTGTCGGAGGCGACGGCGGAGGAGCCCGGCAGCGGGCCCGACGGGCCGGTGGCGGAGGACGACGGTCCGGCCGCGGACACCGGCGGCCCCCGGCCCGGGGAACCGGCCTCCGCACGGCCCGACTCGGGCACATCCGCCGCCCCGGGCGCGGCCACGGCTCCCGCTCCGGGGGCGGGTTCAGCCCCGGGCGCGGGATCCGCTCCGGGCACGGGATCGGCCACAGGCGGGGGTACGGCTTCCACCCCGGCCACGGGGCCCGCTCCGGGTGCGGGTTCAGCCCCGGACCCGGGATCCGCTCCGGGCACGGGTTCCGCTCCGGGCACGGGTTCCGCTTCGGATTCCGGGGCGCGTCCCGTTCCGCCTCCGGCCCCGGCCCCGACCCCGAACGGGCCCTCGGCCCCGGAGTCCGGCGAGCCACCGTCACCGCCACCTTCACCGGCCCCGGACATCCATGCCCCGGCCCCCGGCGCGCACCCCCCGGCCCCCGTTCCGGCGGTGGCCTCTCCGCCTGCTCCGGGCACGGGTACTCCACCCCGGCCCCCGGCCCCTCCGGCGGGGACGCCCGCCGCCGGAGCCGGTACCACCCCGCCCGAGACCGGGCAGCCGGAACCGGCCGGTCCACCCGCCCGCCCCGAACGAGCAGGGACCTCCGCTTCCGGTTCCGCCAGGGGCTCCGGGGCCCCGGCCTCCAGGGTGATCCGCACCGCACCGCCTCAGGCCCCCGGCACCCCGCCCGCGCCGGGTTCTGCCCCCCGGACCGAACCGGCGGGCGGGACGCCGAACAGGCTGGGCGCGTCCGGTACATCCGGCCCCGCCGCGTCCCGGGGGACGCCGGAACAGGCGCCCCCTCCGGCCCGCGACCCGGGCCCGGCCAGGCCTGCCCCCGTACGGCCGGCGCCGCCCGCTCCCGTACGTCCGGCGCCGCCCGGACCGGTACGACCGCGTCCGCAGGCGGAGGAGGAACCCGTGGGCGCCGTACGGCCCGCCGTTCCGGTCGCCCCGCGTCCTGTCGTCCGGCCCGTGGCGGCGGACGACGAGCCGGCCGGTCCGCCCTGCCCGGCATGCGGTGCCCCGAACGGGCCGGAGCGCACCTTCTGCCGCCGCTGCGCGGCTCCGCTCAAGCCCCGCCCGCAGGCGGAGGCGCTGCCCTGGTGGCGTACCAGGTGGCCCTTCGCCCGGCGCAGGGTGCGGGCGGGCTCGGGGCGTCTGCTGCGGGGAAGCCTGCTGGCCCTGGTGGTCGTGGGCGTCCTGGTCGCGGGCTTCCTCCTCGTACCGGCCGGGCGCTTCGTCTTCGAGGACGTGCGCGACAAGCTCGGCGGCACGGCGGAGATCGGCCCGGAGAACGTCACCGCGAGCGCCGTCACCCCCGGGCACCCCGCGGATGACGCCGTGGACGGTCTCTCCAACACCTACTGGGGAGCGCCCGGTACCGGCGCCTCGCTGACCGCGGCCTTCGACAAGCCGTTCCGGCTGGTCGGTGTCACCGTCCGCCCCGGGGTCTCGGCGAAACCCGAGAAGTTCCGGCAGGGCGCCAGGCCCACCCGGGCCGAACTGCTCATCACGACCGAGGACGGCAAGACCCACGAGCAGACCATGAAACTCAGCGACAAACCGGGCCCCCAGACGGTACGGATGGGCATCAGCGACGTCGTCTCCGTCCGGATCGTCCTGCGGGAGGCCGCCGGCGAGGGCGACGGGCGGCCGATCGCCGTCGGCGAGATCGCGTACTTCAAGCGCACCTGACGCGGCACCGGGACCGGCAACGACGACGGCGGCACCCCCCTCACGCACGGCCGCCGGGCCGGGCCGGGCCGGGAAGACATGAGCTTTCCGGCCCAACCCGGCCCCGTGCAAGCGTCCTTGGCGGCTGGTTATCCTGACGGCATGACCTCCCCGCTTCCCGAGCCGGCTTCCCGGCCCGCCCCCTCGGCACAGCTCCGCGCCTCGCACGACGACCGGGACGCGGTGGTGGAACAGCTACGCGACGCGGCGGCGGAGGGGCGCATCGACCTCGACGAGCTGGACACGCGGGTGGGGCAGGCGCTCACCTCCAAGACCTATGCCGAACTGGCCGCCCTGACCGCCGATCTGCCCGGCGCCCGGCTCCCGGCGGACCTGCCCGGCGCCCAGCCTTCGAAGGACCTGCCGCCCCTGCTGCTCAAGGGCGGTATGCACGGCACGTCCCGGGGCCCCGGGCGCTGGGAGGTCCCGGGGCACGTGATCGCGCACGGAGGCATGGGCGGGGTGAAGATCGATTTCACCCGGGCAGAGTGCCGTTTCGCGGAGGTCCTGGTGGAGGCGTACGGAGAGATGGCCGGCGTCACGATCGTCCTCCCCGACTCCTGGGCCGTGGAGACCGGCGGCATGGACCCGGGCGTCGGCGGCCTGAAGGACAGGACCACCACCGACCGGTCCCCGGGGACCCCGCTGATCCGTCTCACCGGCACCGGCGGCATGGGCGGTGTCGTCGTCCGCCACCCCAACCGCTGGGAACGCCGCAAACTGCGGGACAACCCGGCGCAGGCCTGACCGGACGGCGTATCAGCGCGGTACGCGCCGGAGGTGTACCCGCACCTGGGCCCCTCGGGGCCCGGACCCTTCCCCGGGTACCGCCCAGTGCGGATCGCGGCCCCCGTCCGCGGGCGCCGGCGCCGGTCCGGGGCGTCCGGTCCCGGCGAGCCGGCACGGCACGGGGCCGGTGCACGGGGCGCTGCCGTGGTGGAGTGCGTCAGCTCCCGGCCGGGGCGAGGGCTCGGGGGAGGCGTAGCCGGAAGCAAGCTCCGAGGGTCTGTGGGACGAGGGTGAGGGTGCCCCGGTTGCGGTGGGCCAGGTCACGGGCGATGGCGAGGCCCAGGCCGGTGCCGCCGTGGTCGCGGGAACGGGCGTCGTCGAGCCGGACGAAGCGTTCGAAGACGCGCTCGGCGTCCTCGGCGGGCACGCCCGGTCCGTCGTCGTGCACCGTGAGGACGACCCAGGTGTCCTGGTTCTGGACCGTGACCTGGATGCGGTGTGCGGCGTGGCGGGCGGCGTTGTCGATGAGGTTGCGCAGCAGCCGTTCGTATGCGCCGGGGTTCCCGTGCACGTGTGCGGGGGCGGTGCTGTCGCAGGTGAGGGTCAACGGCCTTTCGGTGAGCGGGTACTGCTCGGTCAGCCGGGAGGCGAGGGCTGCCAGGTCGACGGTTTCGGGTCCGGCCGCGGGGGCGCGGGTGTCGAGGCGGGCGAGGAGCAGCAGGTCTTCGGTGAGGGCCTGGAGCCGGCGGGTCTGCCGGGCGGCGGTGGTGACCGCGGCGGGCCAGTCGGTGCGCTCCGGATAGGCGAGCGCGACCTCCAGGCTGGCCAGCAGGGTGGTGAGGGGGCTGCGCAGTTCGTGGGCGGCGTCCGCGACGAAGCGGCGTTGCCGGGCGGCGGCGTTGTCGAGGCGCTGGAGGGTGGTGTTGATGGTGGTGGCCAGGGCGGTGATCTCGTGTCCCGTGGCGGGGACGGTGACACGTTCGCGAGGATCGCTCGGGGTGACCGAGGCGGTGAGGACGCGGATGGCCTCGACCGGTCGCAGCGCGATACGGACGGCGAAGTAGGTGACGGCGGCGATCAGTACGAGGCCGACGAGCCCGGCCCGCAGCAGACGGCGGTCGGTGGCCTCGGTGATCGCCCCGGCGATGTCCTCGGCCGCGTGCGGGAGCACCACCACGTAGACCCGCAGCTGGGCGTCGGAGGCGATGCCCAGAGCGGCCACTCTGTCGCTGCTCAGCTCATCGGCCCTGACATCGTCGTACATGACCGGGTAGGTCCCGCCGTCCTCGCCGAACAGGTCCCCGGGCTCGGCGCCGGGGCGCGCCGGTATGCGCATGGGGCGGGTCGCGTAGCCCCAGCCCGTCCCGTCGTCCGGTGGGGGAGCGGGCAACACGGCCTTCGGCGGGGCGGGCAGCACATGGCGGGCGCCGGGACCGAACTCCTCCATGCCTCCGCCGTAGGCGACAGCGGCACGGCGGCCGGTCGCGACGACCTCGTACGGCACAGTGCTCCGGCGAACGGGGACCACACCGTCCTCCAACTGGTCGACGAGAGCCAGGAGCCGTTCCTGCGCCTGCCCTTCGGCGATCCGCGAGCTCTCGTGGTAGACGTCGCGGTGTACCCACCAGCCGGTGCCGGCCAGGATCACGGCGGAGGCTGCCGCGGTGGCCAGGGCGGTGCGGGCTCGTACCGAACGCGGCCACCAGAGGCGTCGCGGTTCAGTCGCGTTCACGGTCGTCCACCAATCGGTAGCCGGTGCCCCGTACGGTCTGCAGGGACTGCCGGTGGAACGCGGCATCCACCTTCTTGCGGAGGGCGCTGACGCGCGCCTCCACCAGATTGGGATCCTGTGCTTCGTCGGGCCACGCGTGATAGAGCAGATCCGTTTTGGAGACCGCCTGGCCCGCTCTGCGGGCCAGCAGTTCCAGCACGGCGAACTCCCTGGGCGTGAGTTCCACCCGGGCCCCGGCCCGGCGGCAGACCCGGCCGGCGACGTCCAACGAGAGGTCGCCCACGGCGAGGACGGGCGGGGCGGCCGTGGCGGCCCGTCTGACCAGGGCCCGCAGCCGTGCGACGAGCACCACGTAGGAGAAGGGTTTGACCAGGTAGTCGTCGGCCCCCGTGTCCAGCGCCTCTGCCTGGTCCCACTCCCCGTCCTTGGCGGTGAGCACCAGGATGGGGGTCGCGTTGTTCTCCCGGCGCAGCTGGGCGCAGACCTTGTAGCCGTTGAGTCCGGGCAGCATCAGATCCAGTACCACAAGGGCGTATTCGCCGGTCCGGGCCATCCACAGCCCCTGCCGGCCGTCATGGGCGAGGTCGACGCTGTACCCCTCGGCGGTCAGACCGGTGTGCAGGGTGCGGGCGAGGTCCACCTCGTCTTCGACCACCAGGATGCGCATGTGGTGCAGCCTCGCACAGCGCCGGCCCGGCTTCCTGATCGGCCGGTCAGGTCGGGTCAGCAACCGGTCAACGAGGTCCGGGCACGCTGGCGGAGTCTCTTCGCCGCTGCTGAAAGGCCCTGCCGCCGATGCCCGTTGACGAACGTGCCCCCGCCGTACTCAGGACGGTTCCCCCTCCCGTGCCCGCCCATCGGCGCTCCCCGGGCCCGGCCCGGGCCGTCGTCGTCCTCGCCCCCTTGGCGCTGACCCTCGTGCTGGGGCTCTGGGGCATCCGCAGGGAGGACACCATGTGGGGGGACGAGTCCGTCACCCATCAGCTCGCGCACCGCGACCTTTCGCAGATATGGCTCACCGCCCGGCACGTCGATCTGGTCCACGCCCTCTACTACACCGTGATGCACGGGATGTACGGACTCTTCGGCGGCGGGCTGCTGACGTTGCGGATGCCGTCCGTGCTTGCCATGTCCGTGGCGGCGAGCGGCATCGGGCTCCTGGGACTGCGCCTGGCGGGGCCCCGCGCCGGACTGCTGGCCGGGCTGGTGTTCCCGCTCCTTCCCCAGGTACAGAAGTACGCGCAGGAAGGCCGCTCGTACGCCATGGTCTGCGCCCTGGTCACCTGGGCCACCTACGCGCTCGTGGCCGGCGTCCCGCACCGCGCCCGCCGGCGGTGGGCGGTCTACGGCGCCACCATGCTGCTGGCCTGTCTGCTCCACGAGTTCGCCGTCCTCGCCCTGGTCGCCCACGGCGTCACACTGGCCGTCTCCCGTGTTCCGCGACCGGTACTGAGGGCCTGGGGTGCGGCCGCCGCGTGTGTGGTGGCCGGGCTGCTGCCGCTGGCGGTCCGGAGCGCGGGGCAGTCGGAGCAGGTGTCCTGGATCGAGGGGCCGGTGCGGCTCCACTATTTCCTGGTCGTGGCGGTCCTGGGCCTGGTGTGTGCCCGAGTACCCCTGGAGGTGCGGCGGCCCGTGCGGCTTTCCGCGCTGGCTGTGCCGATTCTTGTGCTCCCGGGGCTCCTGCTGCTGCTCGCCTCCCTGGTCAAGCCTCTTTTCGTCGACCGGTACGTGGTCTACAGCAATATCGGAGCGGCCTTGCTGCTGGGTGCTTTGCTGGACCACCTCCACCGGCGGCGGCGCTCTCCCCTTCTCACGTGGACCGCGGCGGTGGCCGTGCTGGCCGCCCTCGTCCCGCCGAGCATGTCGCTGAGGACTCCCCAGAGCCGAAGCGACGACGTCACCGCCATCGGCGCCACCGTACGCGAGGAAGGCCGTCCCGGCGACGGGCTGCTCTATCTCTCCGGCCGGCACCGGATCCTGACCGGGGCCGATCCCGAGGACACCCGCTCCCTGACAGACCTCGCCCTGGCACAGGATCCCGTTTCGTCGCACACACTTGCGGGCATCGAGCTTCCCGCCCGGGAAATCGCCGCGCGCATGCTGGAGTTCGACCGGATCGTCGCGGTCCGCGCGGCAGGTGCGCACCCGTCGGCCGACCCGCGGGAGGAAGCGAAGACGAGCACCCTGCGGCGCCACTTCCACGAGTACGGAACAACCCGTGTGAACGGAGCGCGCGTCACCGTCTACGTCCGGGGCCGCGCCCCGTCCCCGAAGACCGGTACCGGACCCGACGGCCCGGGAACGAGCGGTGGGACGACGAGGTGACCGCTGCCGGTACCGGCACCACCGCCGTCACGTCGTCCGGCCCGGAAGCCGGACCCCGGCCGCGCGGCGTCGCCGTCCCGACACCCCGCGCGGGTCACGGACCCTGGGCACCTTCCGCCAGGCGGTCCTGGTGCCGCGCCGGACTCCGTCCCGGGCGTCACCGCCACCGAGCTCAAGGAACGCCGGTGCACCCACAGGCACATCACCGTGAGCCCCAGCCGGACGCCGCCCTGCCATCCAGCACGGCGAACGGCCCGGCAAAGGTTTCCGGTCACGGCATCAGGAGCACGGGAAGCCCCGTCGGGACAGGACGACCGCATGGGTCCCCTGCCCCGACGGGGCTCGGCCGGCCGGGCGGCGGGTCACCGGCGCCCGGCCGAGGCCGGTGCGTGCGGTGCTCCCCGGCTCAGCCGAAGTTCACGTCGCTGCACCACATGTAGGCCTGGTCGAGGTGCGAGGCCTGCCAGATCACGAACAGGACGTGGTGTCCGGAGTAGCCGGAGGTCTGGACGGGGAACGTGATGTCCTGTGCCGGGGCGTAGCTGCCGGTCTGCGTGATGAAGTCGAGGTTGCCCCAGCCCAGGGTCTGGGTCGTGGGGTTGAAGCCCTGCTTGCTCACGTAGACCTTGAAGTAGTCGGCACCGTGGGACGCCTGGTCGCGCAGGTGGACCGAGAAGTTGTTGCCGACGGTGGTGGTCTTCCACTGTCCGGGCTTGTCCAGGCTGGCGTTCCGCGAGAGGTTGTTGCTGCAGAGCGTCCCGTCGGGGGTCCGGGCCTGGAACTGACCGCCGAGTCCGTCGCGGAGCGCGCTCATCCAGTTCCACATGGTGTCGGCGTTGGCCTGGAAGGCCTGCCAGCACATGGGGTCCTGGGTCTGCATGGCCGGGTTCGTGTGGTTGCTGCCCCAGGTCTTCCAGCACTGGTAGGCGCGGGAAGCGGGCTCGACGATGGTGCCGTGGGCCTGGGCGGGGGCCGACCAGGTCAGTGCGCCGGCGATCAGGGCGAACAGCATGACGAGTGCCTGGAGGGGCCTGCGGAGGAACGACCGCGAACGCCCGGCCAACGGATTCTGTTTGCGCATGGGGGGAACTCCTTCCAGTTGCAAGACTGTTATGGGAGCGCTCCCAACGGTACGACTTCCAAGTGAAATGTCAATGAAACAAACGGAGTTGACCGCAAGGCCGACGGCGACCAGGGAATCTGCCGGGAGCCGGGAGCCGACTCTCGGCGGCGGTGGCGCCGGCGGTGGGGATCCTGCGCCGGTGCGGAAGCGTGCGTACATCCCGCCGGGCGGCGGAAGGCTCCGCGGGGCCCGGCGCGACGGGTTCTCCCGGCGCCTCCTGATCCCGAAGGCGTCTCCTGATTTCGCGAGGGCTCTGGCGTTCTCACTTCGACTGTGCTCCCCTGGAGACACAAAGACGCAGAAGTTGTTTCATTGTACCAAGCCGTAGACCGCAGCGCTGAAGGACTCAAGGAGGAGTCAGGGCTATGGAGGGACTCGGTAGGCGCAAGATGCTGATGGCGGGCGGGGCCCTGGGGGTCGTGGGAGCGCTGGGGGCGGCTTCGCCTGCCGGCGCGCGGCCCCTGTGGACGTGGGCCCCGAGCGCGTCGATCGCGGGTACGGGAAAGGGCCTCGACCCGGAATGGGTGTGGGACGAGGAAGCCGATCCGGTACTCGCCGCGGTGATCGAGCGCGGCGACGTGGCCAGGGTCAACACACTGCTGAAACGGTGGACCCGGAACGACCAGGCGCTGCCCGCCGGACTTCCGGGAGACCTCAAGGAGTTCATGGAGCACGCCCGTCAGATGCCGTCCTGGGCCGACAGGGCGAAACTCGACCGTGCCGCCCGGTTCAGCAAGACCAAAGGCATCTACGTCGGGGCTCTGTACGGCCTCGGCAGCGGCCTGATGAGCACGGCCATCCCCAGGGAGGCGCGCGCCGTCTACTACTCCAAGGGCGGTGCCGACATGAAGGACCGCATCGCCAAGACCGCGCGGCTCGGTTACGACATCGGGGACCTGGACGCCTACCTGCCCCAGGGCTCGATGACCGTGACGGCCGTGAAGACCCGCATGGTGCACGCCGCCGTGCGCCACCTGCTGCCGCAGTCGCCCGGCTGGTCCGGGACGAGCGGCGGCCAGACGATCCCGATCAGCCAGGCCGACATCATGGTCACCTGGCACAGCCTGGCCACATTTGTCATGCGCAGGATGAAAGAGTGGGGGGTCCGGATCAACGCCGCCGACTCGGAGGCGTACCTGCACGTGTGGCAGGTGAGTGCGCACATGCTCGGTGTCAGTGACGAGTACATCCCCGCCACCTGGGACGCGGCCTACGCCCAGTCCAAGCAGGTCCTCGACCCAATCCTCGCGCACAGCCCCGAGGGGGAGGCGCTGACCAACGTCCTCCTCGGCATAGTGGCCGAACTGGACGCCGGTCTGACGCGCCCTCTGATCAGCGCGTTCACCCGCTACACGCTGGGCAGCGACATCGGCGACATGATCGGCCTGTCCAAGCAGCCGGTCCTGGAGAAGCTGATAGCGTCCGCGTGGCCGCTGCTGGTCGCCTTCCGTGAGGGTCTGGTCCCCCTGCCCGCGGTCCCGGCTGTCCTGTGGACGCTGGAGGAAGCGATTCGCAAGTTCGTCCTGCTCTTCCTCTCCGAAGGCCGTCCCATCGCGATCGACATCCCGGACGTCAACCGGCCGCTCTGAACGGCTCGGGCATCCACCGCCGGTGCACCGAGCCACCACCCCTGCCAGGGGCGGCACCTTCCGCCGCCCCTGGCAGCCCCCACCACCACAGTCGGAGCCGATCCGCACCACGCAGCCATCGACAAGAACGCGCCGGACCGGAACGCGCCGGACAGGAACGCGCCGGACCGGAACGCCGGGACGAGTCCTCCGCCGGCCACCCGGACGCCCGGTCGCCCGGCCATGTGCTGCCTGCTGAAAGGCACGAGGGAGAGGAGAGAGCCGGTGCACGGTGATGACGTCGCGGCTCAGCAGCCCGCCACGACCCGCGCCTTCGAGAGGCGCCGGTTTCTGGGGTTCGTCCTGGCAGCACCGACCTTGGTGACTGCCGCCGAACTCGTACCGGCCGGACAGGCCAGGGCTGACGTGCCCTCGCCCGACATCACGGAACTGATCGACCTCAACGACGTCATGACCTTGGCGGCCCTGCCGACCTCCGGCCTGATCACGGTCCGGGTCCACACGGACGGCACGGTGTCCTTAGCGTTGCCGCGGGCAGAGGTGGGGCAGGGCATCACCACCTCGACGGCCATGCTGATCGCCGAGGAAATGGACGTGCCCCTCGACAAGGTACGGGTCACCCTGGCCGACGCACGGCCGGAACTCGTGTTCAACCAGCTCACCGGCGGGTCCAACACGACCGTTGCGACCTACACCCCCGTCCGGGTCGCCGCCGCCATCGCGCGCGGGCGGCTGCTGGAGGCCGCGGCGGCCGTCCTCGGGGCCGCGCTCACCGAAGTCGGCATCAGAGCGGGCGTGGTCACCGGTCCTTCGGGCAGGAGCATCGGCATCGGCGAGCTGGCCGAGAGGGCCGCAGCCCTGCGGACGCGGCAGGTCAGCACCGAACTCAAGCCGTCCAGCCGGTTCACGGTCATCGGCACTCCGCAGCGCCGCATCGACGCCCTCGACGCGGTCACCGGACGCAAGAAGTTCGCGATGGACCTCACCGTTCCGGGCGCCGCCCCCACCATGGTGTGCCGTCCACCGACGATCAACGGAAGGGTCGGGTCGGTCGCCAACGCCGATGAGGTCCGGGCCATGCCGGGTGTCACCGACATCGCTGTGATCACGACGGGCGTGGCCGTGCGGGCCCGGACCTTCGGCCAGTGCATCGACGCCGTACGCGCCCTCCGCGTGTCGTGGAAGCCCGGCAGCGCGCAGGGCAAGTCCGACGAGTCCGTACTGAAGGAACTGGCGAGCGCGGAGCTTCCCCTGGGGTCCTTGCCGCTGACCCCGAGCGTGGAGGGCAGGTTCACCTTCCACTTCCGCAGCAACAGCGCGCTGGAGACCAACTGCGCCATCGCCGACGTGCGGTCCGACCGTGCCGAGGTCTGGTCCAGTCTCAAGGCGCCCATCGTCGCGAAGGAGACGATCGCGGCCGGACTCGGACTGCCGCTGGACGCGGTGACGGTGCACGTCACCGAAGGCGGCGGATCCTTCGGACGCAAGCTCTTCTTCGACGCGGCCCTGGAAGCCGTCGAGATCTCCGAGAAGATCGGCAAACCGGTCAAACTCATGTGGCACCGGGCTGACGACTCCCGCCAGGGGCGCACCCACCCCATGGCCACCTCACGCGTCCGCATCGCCTACGCCGGGAACACCGTCCTCAGCTACCGGCAACGCCACACCAGCGTGGCCACCGACCTCAGCCACGGTTTCGGAGAGATCTTCACCGCCCTGGCGGCGAAACTCCCCGTGGCCGGCCTCGGGTTCTCCGAGACGTTCTTCCAGCTCTCCCAGTCGATGCCGTACGACTTCGGCGTCAACAGCCGGCTCCTGAACGAGACCGACAAGAGCTTCAACACCGGCAGCATGCGCAACGTCTACTCTCCCGACGTCACGTGCGCCCGGGAACTCGTCATCGACAGACTGGCGTCGAAGACGGGAAGGGACCCGTACCGCCTCCGGCGCGACTTCCTCAAGGACGACCGGTCGATCGCGGTTCTGGAGAAGGCCGCCGATGCGGGACGCTGGGGCCGGCCCATGCCCGACGGCACGGCGCAGGGCATCGCGCTGCACTCCGAATACCACTCCGTCAGCGCGGTCCTGGTGGAGATCGACTGCCGGCCCGAGACGGTCAGCCGGCCGATCCGCGACGGCGTCGCAGGACCGCGCGTCACCAAGGTCGTCATCGCGGTGGACGCCGGCCTCACCGTCAACCCCCGCGGACTGGAGGCGCAGATGATGGGCTGCGCCATGGACGGCATCGCGCTCGCCCTGACCTCGAGCCTGCATCTGCGCGACGGGTACTTCCTGGAAGCCAGCTGGGACAACTACTTCTACACCCGGCAGTGGAACACGCCACCCGAGCTGGACGTCATCATCATGCCGGACACCACGGGCAAGCCCGGCGGCGCGGGAGAGCTGGGCGTCGCCGCGTCCATGGCCGCGGTCGCCTGCGCGTACGGCCGCGCGACCGGAAAGATGCCCACCACCTTTCCCATCAACCACGGCACGCTCTCCTTCGACCCCAAGCCGGCCGTCCCGCCCGTTCCCCAGTCCCCGACCGACGGTCTGGACCACGCCTTCTGATACGAGGAGCCCCCCGTGCCCGAACACACATTCCGCCTCAACGGTGAGCAGGTGACCGTCGACATCGCCGGTGACGTGCGGCTGCTGTGGGTGCTGCGCGACGTCCTGGGTGTCACCGGCCCCAAGTACGGCTGTGGCATCAACGTCTGTAAAGCGTGTACCAGCCATCTCAACGGCAGGGCGGTCAATCCCTGCGCGATTTCCGTAGGGGACCTGGACCCGGCCGACGAAGTCACGACGATCGAAGGGCTTCCGGGCACGGTGGGCGCAGACCTGCACCCCATGCAACAGGCGTGGCTCGACCAGGACGTCGCCCAGTGCGGCTACTGCCAGCCCGGCCAGATCATGGCGGCCGTCGCCCTCGTGCGCCGAGCCGCGGAGGAAGGCCGGGAGATCACCGACACCGACCTCGACGGCATCCGCAACATCTGCCGCTGCGGCACCTACGTCCGTATCCGTGAAGCCATCAGGGCCGGTGCCAGGAAGATGTGACGGCGAAGGCTCCCCCGGCTCGCCCTCCCCTGTTCGCCCCCCTCGGTTCGCCCTGCGGCTCGCTCCACGCACGGACGCCGGAGAGCCGCTGCCGGCGGTTGACTTCGAGGATCGCCGGGACGGGTAAGACCTCACGCTGTGCGGTCCACGGCGCGCGAAGGACACGCACCGCGAGTGGCGCCCGAACCGAGCCGGCCGGGAGCTTCACCCGGCGGGCCTGGTCCAGGCGGGGCCGGAGGCCGACAGGCGGTAGGCGGCCACCGAGACGGCGACGAGCAGGAGCAGGACGAGAACGAGGATGTGGAGGAGTTCGGCGTGCCCCAGGAGCAGGGCTCCGGCAAGGGCTCCGAGGAACATGGCGAGCACGGAAAGAACGCGCCGGCCGGGCCGGGGGGTGGGCCCGCCGGCAGGGGAGGAGTCCGCGGCCAGTCCCGTCAGGGTGAGGGTCAGGACGGTGGTGGTCAGGTCCGGGACCCCGAGACGTCGTGCGACGGCGTTCTGCATGCCCATGGCGATGCCGAGCAGCACGATCAAGGTGTAGCGGGCCGGGCCGGTCACCTCGCCGTGTGCGAGGACCAGCGCGCCCACCGACCCGGCGACCAGTACGGCCTGGAGGGCGGTGGCCGTGGCCAGCAGCCGGCCCCGGTGTGCGGCGAACCGGGTGCCGAACCGCCCTCCCGCCAGTGCTCCGACGAGGAAGGACCCCATCGAGACGAGGGACGCCGCTACGGACAGGCCGGGCGCGCCCGCCAGGGCGAAGCCCAGGAAGACCACGTTGCCGGTCATGTTGGCGACGAAGACCCGCCCGAGAGCCAGATAGCTCACGGCATCGATGAGGCCGGTCACCACCGTCAGCACAAGCATCAGAGGCGGCAGCGGGCCGTGCCTGTCGTCCTTCGGGGGGACGAATGT
The DNA here is from genome assembly GCF_008704555.1 of Streptomyces nitrosporeus. Lineage (NCBI taxonomy): Bacteria > Bacillati > Actinomycetota > Actinomycetes > Kitasatosporales > Streptomycetaceae > Streptomyces > Streptomyces nitrosporeus. Next base: position 1,041,627 of record NZ_CP023702.1, on the reverse strand, counting down.
GTGGGCGGCGTCAGTCAGCAGCCTTCGCATGTCGCGTCCTTTCCTTCGTCGTCCCGTCGTTCATCGCGGGACCGTTCAGCAACGTGCGGGTGAGCAGTCCGCTGACCGGGCCGATACCGATCGCCGATACCGAGACCCACAGCGGCCAGGGGGCCTGCCCGAGGAGGTGGTCGAGGGACCAGCGTCCCGGGCCGGTGAGGGCCACGGCCGCAGAGGCGGCGACGAGCACCAGCGGGTACTCGTAGCCGTCGTTCTGCACCCACAGCCCCTTGTGCCACTTGACGGTGCCGGCCACCGTCATCACTCCCATGGCGGCCATGGCTGCCAGGGGGGTGAGGAGGCCGGCCGCCAGGAACAGGCCGGCACCGATCTGGCTGCCGCCCGCGGCGAGAGCGGTGAGCCTTCCGCCGCGGAAGCCGTCCCGGCGGAACTCCTCGGTTCCGCCGGCCAGGCCGTCGCCTCCCAGCCGGTGACTGACCTTCTGCACTCCGTGCCCGGCGATGAGGAGCCCCACCACCAGCCGGAGGACCAACAGTCCGCTGTCCATCGCGCTGTGCCCGTCCCTGACGTCCGTTGTCGATCGTGTGGAGCGCGTCAGCCGGCGGCGTGCTCGCCGATGACGGCCTGGGCGTAGACGACCCCGAGCCCGTAGGTGCCGCCGTGCTCCTTCACGACGTCCATGACCGGCATGTACGTCTCCGTACGAGCCCAGTCACGCTGCAGTTCGAGGAGCACCTGCACCCAGGTCACCGGCACCACGCCGGCCTGGACCATCCGCTGGACGGCGTGCTCGTGAGCCTGGGGGCTGACGCCGCCGGAGGCGTCGGTGACGACATAGACCTCGTAGCCCTGGGCGAGCGCGGACAGGGCGGGCAGCACGACGCAGACCTCGGTCCACAGGCCGGCGATGACCAGCTTCCTGCGGCCGGTGGCCTTGACGGCCTCGACGAAGGCCCCGTCCTCCCAGGCGTTCATCGTGCTGCGGTCGATGATCTCCTGACCGGGGAAGACGTCCGCGAGCTGCGGCATGAGCGGGCCGGAGAAGGACTCGGCGGCCACGGTGCTCAGGACGGTGGGGACGTCGAAGACCTTGGCGGCCTTCGCCAGACCCACCGTGGCGTTGATGATCGCGGTGCGGTCGCCGCTGCCGGTGCCGAAGAACATCTGCGGCTGGTGGTCGACGAACAGCACCGCGCAGTTGTCGGGCGTCAGCAGGTCAGGGCTGGGAGCAGCGGTGACCTCGGCCGTGTTGACCATGGGAATGCCTTTCCTTCGAAGGGTGGCGGTCGCGGACGGTCGTCTGCGACCAGGGAAAGAAGATCTTGGGGCCAGGCGGTCGCGTAGGCCCGGCTCAGAAGAAGCAGGGGTCGAGGACCGGGCCGCCGGTCTCGGGGACGGGACCGCGGCGGGCGCGCCACCGGCGGTGCAGTTCCGACTCGGCGGCGGCCTCGCCGAGGAGCTCGGCCTGGCGGACTCCCGACCTGCCCCGGGCCGGTGTCGCCTGGTAGCCGCCGAAGTGCGCCACCGGGCTCCACTCCGGTGTCACCGCAGGCAGCAGCTCGTCGATGCCCTCGTATGCGCCTGCGGCGTAGACGATGCGGCCGCCGACGACCGTCAGCAGGGCCTCGATGTGCGCGATCTCCGGGTCGGGAACCGTGAAGTAGTCCTCCGACAGCACGGTGAGGTCTCCGAGGAAGCCCGGGCGCAGGACGCCCTTGAGGTCCTGCTCGCCGGTGAGCGCGGCACCGGCCGTGGTGAACATCCCCAGTGCCGTCTCCCGGTCGACCCTGTTGTGCGGCGGGTGGATGGTCAGGTCGCCGACCGTACGGCCGGTGACCAGCCAGTGCAGTGCGATCCAGGGGTTGTACGAGGAGACACGGGTGGCGTCGGTGCCGGCGCCCACGGTCAGGCCACGGTCCAGCATCGCCCGGACCGGCGGTGCGTCCGCGGCGGCTCCGATTCCGTAGCGGCGGACGAACGCCTCGCCCTGGAAGGACAGCCGGTTCTGTACCGACATGGCTCCGCCGAGGGAGACGATGCGGTCGAGGCTGTCGGCCGACACGGTCTCCGCGTGGTCGAACAGCCACCGGTTCCCGCCGGGGAAGAGACCTTCAGCGGCGAGCTTCTCGAACACGGCCAGGTCACGGCGGATGGTCTCGTCGTAGGTGGCGTGCAGGCGGAAGCCCCAGCCGTTCTCCATGAGGAGGCGTACGGCCTTCTCGAACTCCACCTCGTAGTCGGGGGTGTGTTCGGGGCGCGGCTCGGCGAAGTTCTCGAAGTCCGCCGCCGCCCAGGTGAGGTTCTCGCCGGCGCCGTTGAGGCGGAGCCATTCGTCTCCGTCCTCGGGCCGGACCATGCCGATCCAGCGGGTGAGGTCGTCGATCTCCTGGCCGGCGGTCTGGGGGAACAGGTGGTAGGCGATGCGCAGGGAGAGCTGCCCCTCCCTGGCCAGTTCCGTAACCGTCTCGTAGTTGTCGGGGAAGTTCTGGAACCCGCCCGCCGCGTCGATCGCTGACGTGAGCCCGAACCGGTTCAGCTCCCGCAGGAAGTGCCGGGTGGACGTCTTGCGGTGTTCCTCGTCCAGCACCGGCGCCTTGGCCAGGGTCGAGTAGAGGATCAGGGCGCTCGGAGCCGCCAGCAGCATGCCCGTGGGTTCGCCGTCACGCCCCCGCATGATCTGCCCGCCCCGTGGATCGGGGGTGTCCCTGCCGTAGCCCGCGGCCTTGAGCGCCGCACGGTTGAGGATCGCGGACTGGTACAGGTGCAGGACGAAGACCGGGGTGTCCGGGGCAGCGGCGTTGAGTTCTGCGACCGTGGGCAGCCGCCGTTCGGCGAACTGCTCGGCCGACCAGCCACCGACCACCCTGACCCACTGGCCCTCCGGGGTGCGGGCCGCCTGCTCCCGCAGCATCGCCAGGCCCTGGCGCAGGGTGCGGACACCGTCCCAGCGGAGTTCCAGCACGTAGTTGAGGCCGCCGCGGATCACGTGCAGATGAGCGTCGTTGAGACCGGGGATCATCCTGCGGCCGAGCGCGTCGACCACCCTCGTGGCGGGACCGACCTGTCCGGCCACGTCCTTGTCACCGCCGACGACGGTGATGACGCCGTCGCGGATGGCGATCGCCTCGGCCTGCGGCAGACGGGGGTCACCGGTATGGATCTTGGCATTGCGGACGACGAGGTCCGCCGCATCGTCGGTGGCGCGGGGAACCAGCCCACCTACCGGCATCGTGGACACCTTCGGACAACCTCCTGCGGGGCGTACAGCGTGGGATTCGGGTCAAGACCGCGCGAAAGCCGGGTGCGGACACCGGCGAGGTGCACGTACTACGTGCCGCGGCTGCTTCGCCGGCCACGCTATGCCGGTCGGCCCCGATCCGATTTCCGGTGAGCGCACTGCGATGTGCCTGACAGCGCACGGAACACCTCCGGGGCGAGCGGCCCCGGCAGCACCGGGGTGAGCGACCCCACACCGCCGGGGCGAGCGGCCCCGGCAACACCGGCGTTCCGTCCGGAACGCGGACCGGGCGGACACCGCCACAGCACCGGCGCGTCCGCAGGAACTCCCGGTTCTTCAACGGGAGGAGCGCCTCCCGAACGGCTGGGTTCCGGACGACGACGCGTCTGCGGCCGGTACCGGTCCTGCCGGCTCGTCCGGGCACGCGGCGGGGGAGAGGCCGAGGCGGGCAAGGTGGCCGACGCGGGGTGCGGTCGAGCGGGCGAGACGGCCCACGCGGGTGCGGTCGAGCGGGAGCCGAGGCGGATGAGGCGGTCCGGCAGGAACGCTGTCACCCGCCGGCCGCGAACGGCGGTGCTCCGGCGGGGCGTGTGCCGGTGGAGCGGTGAGCCGGATGCGATGGGCGGAGTTGACTGTTCCGAAGCCGCTGCCGGCCGTCCCGACGTAGTCTCCGTCCGGGACTCGGAAAACCGGACGGCTCGTATCGGCACTTCCCGCATCCGCCTGGATGGCCTCCGTCACCAGAGGCGCGGGACTCTGAAAGGGGATGCCCATGTCGGACCCGCTGACGTTACTGGCCATGGCCGGCGCCACCACCGTCGTTTCCGCCATGGCCACCTCCGCGTGGGAGGTGGCCCGCGACCGGACCGTGGCGCTCTTCAGGCGGCGTGGCGAGGATATGACGGAGGGTGAGGACGGCTCCGTGCGGGCCGAGTTGGAGGCGAGCGCGGCCCGGGTGCGGGACGCGGCCGAGGTGGAGGCCGCCCGGAACAGGCAGGTGCAGCGCTGGCAGGAGAACCTGGAGGATCTGCTGCGCCGCGCCCCGGAGCTCTCCGGCGAAGTGACCGCGCTGATCGACGAGGTCGGTGCTCTGTTGCCGACGGCTCAGAACGTCTGGCAGCAGAGCGTGCACGCCACCGGCGGCGGGTCGGCGTACGGCGCGCTCGGGCCGGGCAGCAGCGTGCACGTCCACCATCGTGCCTCGCCGCACCCCCCGCCACCGGCCGGCTCAGCCGGCGCCGGGGAAGACACGCCGTGACCCAGTCCGTCCGCGCCGAGAACGGCTTCGCCTATGGCGTTGTCGGCGCGGACATCCACGTCTTCGGTGACGGCATACCGGTGTACCTGCTCCAGCGGTGGCGCCCGCCGCCCGCCGCCGACGACTCGTTCCTGCGCGAGGTGCCGAGCCGCATGCTCAACGCCCGCTTCGCCGTTGTGGAGTTCACCGGCCGCACGGCGGAGCTGGCGGCACTGCGGCACTGGCGGGACGAGGGGCCGCAGCTCGCCGTGCGGTGGCTGCACGCACCGGGCGGGCAGGGGAAAACCCGGCTCGCCGACCACTTCGCGTGTGAGTCGGCGGACGACGGCTGGCAAGTGGTCACCGCCACCCACGGCCCCGGGAGCGTAATTCCGCCGCCCGGCAGCCAGGATCTCGGCGCCGCTGCGGACGGCACCCTGCTGGTCGTCGACTACGCCGACCGCTGGCCGCTGTCGCACCTGCTGTGGCTGTTCAGCAACGCCCTGCTGCACCGGCCCGAGGTGCCCGCGCGCATCCTGCTGCTGGCCCGGGGCGACGACAGCTGGCCCGCCGTCCGCGCCTCCGTTGCCAACCTCCAGGCCGGAACGTCCACGCAGTTCCTGCCTCCGCTGTCCGACGGGACGCAGGAGAGGGAGGGCGACGGGTCGCCGCGGACGGAGATGTTCGCTGTCGCCCATGGCAGCTTCGCCGCCCGGTACGGCGTCCCGTCCCTCCGTGCCAAAACACCCGCCGCCCTCGCCGGGGACGACTTCGGGCTGACCCTTTCGGTACACCTCGCGGCCCTGGTCGCCGTCGACGCACACGTCACGGGCCGCCGCCCGCCGCCCGACCTCGCCGGGCTGACCTGCTACCTCCTGGACCGTGAACACCTGCACTGGGCACGGCTGCACGGAGAGGGCGGCCACGAGATCGACCCGACCGCGCGGACCTTCACCACCCCGCCCGACGCGATGAACCGGACCGTGTTCACCGCCGCGCTCACGGGGCCGATGGCGCCCGCTCCGGGGTCGGACGTCGTCGCCGGGCTGGACCTGAAGCTCCCGGCGCACCGCGTGCTCGCCGACCACGCCGTCTGCTACCCACCGGCGGACCCGGCCCAGGAGACCGTCCTGGAACCGCTGTACCCGGACCGCCTCAGCGAGGACTTCCTGGCGCTCACCCTCCCCGGGCACCACGCCGAGTACCCGGCCCAGCCATGGGCCCGAGCGACCGTCGCCGCCCTGCTCACCGGCACCACCGGCCCCGGTACACCCCTGTGGGCCCCCCGCGCCGTCACCTTCCTGGCATCGGCCGCCCAGCGCTGGCCGCACGTCGGACCACGGCACCTGTACCCGCTCCTCGCGGCCGCCCCCCAGGTCGCGGTCGCCGCCGGCAGCGCCGCCCTGACCACGCTGGCCCGGCTCGACGACATCGCACCCGAGCTCCTCGAAGCTGTTGCGGCCCACTTCCCGCCGTTCAAGCAGCCCCACCCGAACCTCGACCCGGGCATCGCGGCCGTCAGCACCCGGCTACTGCCGCACCGCCTCTCACGGGCCGGACACCTCGACGACCCGGGCGTCGTCCGGCACGAGCACGGCGTCCGCCTCTACCGCGCGGGGCTACTGGAGGAATCACTGGCGGCGGCCGAGGAGAATGTGCGGGACTACCGAGCGCTGGACCGCGTCGAACTGCGGTACCCCGCCGAGGCGGAACTGGTCGAACGCAACCTCGCGACCGCGCTGACGGCCTACGGCACGCGACTCTCCGCGGTCGGACGCCGTGCCGACGCACTGGCGGCCACCGAGGAATCCATCGGAATCCTGCGCGGACTCGCCGGACGGGACGAGCGGTACCGGTCCGATCTCGCGAGCGCGCTGCTGAACCGCGGGCGAGATCTGTGCCAGGCCGACCGGTGGGCCGACGCGACCGTCACGACACAGGAGTGCGTGGCCCTGTTCCGGGAGTTGGCCGCCGGAGACCCCGAGACCCATGAGCCGGACCTGTCCGCGTCTCTGGTGGCGCTCGGCCTGTGCCTCGGATTCACCGCCACCCCCGGGGAGTCCGTGGCGGCGCTCCAGGAAGGCATCACGATCCTGCGGCGGCTCTCGCGAACGAACGCGGCAGCGCACACCGAGGCCCTGGCGGAAGCCCTGTCCAACCTCGCCAAGGCACTGTGGCGCACAGGCGAACCCGGGATCTCCGTGGCGCAGGAAGCGGTGGCTCTCCTCCGCCGGCTCGCCGCGGTCCATCCCGTCTCGTACGAGAGCGAGTTGGCGAACGTCCTGGCCGGGAGCGCCGTGCACCTGCTCTACGCGGGGCAGGGATCCGAGGCGCTCTCCGCCGCCCACGAGTCCGTATCCATACTGCGGCGCTTGGCCGGACGCCAACCGCAAGTCCACGCGAACGTACTGGCCGAGGCACTGGCCTCGCTCAGCATCGTGCTCCTGGCCGTCGGCCGCCATGACGACGCCATCGCCGTGACCGACGAGGCCGTGGCCATACGCCGCCGCATGGCCGGGTCCGACCCGGGATTCGAGGCGAGGCTCGCCGTCGTGCTGCTCCTCGCCGTCAACCTGCGGACCGATGCGGGCGGCTCCATGCTGGAGGAAGCCGTCGTCCTGCTCGCCGAGGCCGGAGCGGTCATTGAACGGCACGGCACCATGCCCGCGCAGTTCTCCAAGGGGTACCACGAGGCCCGGATCCGCCTCGCCGAGCGCCTCACCGCGGAGGGATACCGGGCCGCGGCCGATGACCTCCGCCGTGCCGCCCCCGGACCGCCTGCCGAAGAGGACGCGAGCATGTGAAGCGGGGGTGCCCCGACACGAAGACGCCCGCCACCGCTGCGCCGTGGGCTCGCCAGGGCAGCGGGGCGGGCGTCCCCACCGGTTCAGGAGCGGACGAGGGGCGTGTCGACCAGATGCTCGGCCAGGAACCATGCCTGAAGTTCGCCCGTCCTCACCACCTGCGAGACCAGCAGGTCATTGGTGCCGTCGTCGCCCAGCTCGACGGTGCGTGCGGCGGCGTCGTGGGCCTCGACCAGGATGGTTTCGTGAGCCTCCAGCAGCCGTGACAGCATCGCCGGCACCTGCTCCACACCGTCCGGGGGCCGCGGAATGGAAGTGATCTCCGCGACGTGCCGGGGATCCCCCACCGCGACGCCGCCCAGGGACTGAACGCGTTCGGCGATGGTGTCCACGAGTTCCAGCTGTTCGCCGGCGTGCTTGTCCAGCACGAGGTGCAGCTGGTAGAAGGTTGCGCCGCGCATCAGCCAGTGGTGCTTCTTGTAGAGGCCGTAGAGGATCTGCGTGTCCGCCAGGACCTTGTTCAGACGCTGGCAGGAGTACATGCGGGCTTCGTACGACAGGCCGAGCGGGAACTGCTTGACGGTCCCGAAGTCCTGGATCACCTCGCCCTTCTGATGCAGCCATGGCTGGCTGCCGCTCACGTTATGGGAGTTGGTGGTCATGGTCCGCCTCCTGCGGTGCCGTGCTGTGTGTACCCGAATGACGCTAGGCGGCGCGACAGGATCGCCTTGCCCGGCAGCGCATGCGGTGGAGTCCGCCGGTGCACGGCGCCCGCCGCCCGCCGCGGGTGTTCGCTCTCGGGCCGGTCTCCGTGCACCGGAGGACTCATCCCTTCCCCCAGGGCTCTCTAACCTCGCCGGACGACTACGCCCGGGGACGGGCGGAACGAGGAAGGGCGGTGAGCATGGACGAGCAGGTGGATGTGGTGGTCGCCGGGAAGACGGGGTCTTCGCGACACGCCCCCGGGGGAGGTGCCGCCGGTGTGGAGACGGCCCAGGCGCGGGCCCGGTTCCGATGCGCCGTCACGGTGATCGAGGAGCAGGACCGGCTGCTGTCGCGGGAGGAGCCGGAAGCAGGGGAGCCGGTAGCAGGGGAACCGGTCGTGGAGGGGCTGTGGGCTGTCGGCTGCATCACCGGGCGGGGCACCCCCACCCGCGTGCCGGCGTACCGGGCGAAGACCGCCGTCCGGGGCGTCCTCGGACGGTCCGCTCCCGGCCACCGGGCGCTGCTCCGGGCCGCCTTCACGGATCCCGGGATCGCAGCCGTGGGGTTCACCGGGCGACAGACGAGGGGGCGGGGACCGCGGGGAGCCACCCGTGTGCTGCCCCCGGCCTCCTCCACACGCGGCCGGCTCCATGGGCCCGGCGGTGAGGGGTCCATCGAGCCGGCCGAGGACACCGACCGCGGCGTGCCGGCCGGGGCGGCACCGGCCGGGCCCGCAGACGGTGAGGTGCCGTACGGGCTGAACGCCGCCGTTCACGCCGAGGAGCCCGCCGTCCGTCTCCGGCACGTGATCTGCGCCCCTCCCGCCCTCCACCGGGCGGCCGGGGCGGCTTTGGGAGGTCTCCGTTGAGCCTCACGAAGGTGCCCCGGACCGTTCCCGCCGCTCGGCTGCGGCGCACCATGGCAGGCCGCGACCCCGGAGAGCCGCATCGCTCCGCCACCCCACTGGAACTCTTCTTCGACCTGTGCTTCGTCGTCGCGGTGGCGCAGGCGTCGGAGGGCCTCCACGAGGCGCTGGCGCACGGGCACCACCTGGCCGGTGCCCTGCGCTTCGCGCTGGTCTTCTTCACCATCTGGTGGGCCTGGATGAACTTCACCTGGTTCGCCTCCGCCTACGACCCCGACGACACCCCCTACCGGCTGACGGTACTGGTACAGATCACGGGCTCCCTCATCCTCGCCGCCGGCGTCAGCCGCGCCTTCGAGGAAGGGGACCTGCTCGTCATCACCCTCGGATACGTGGTGCTGCGTACGGCGCTGGCCTCGCTGTGGCTGCGGGCCGCGTTCTCCGACCCTGCCCGGCGGAAAGCCACCCTCCGCTTCGCCGCCGGAATCACGGCCTGCCAACTCGGCTGGGTCGCACTGCTGTTCCTTCCCGCCGGGGCCCGGCTGCCCGGAGTCGCCGTGATGGTCCTCGCGGAGGTCCTGGTCCCCGTCTGGGCGCAGTCCGCGGGAATGACCCCGTGGCATCCGCACCACATCGCCGAACGCTACGAGCTGTTCACCCTCATCGTGCTCGGCGAGTCCGTCGCGGCTGCCACCGTCGCGGTACGGGGGGCGTTCGAACGGAACCAGGGCACCGGTGCGCTGTACACGCTGGCCGCCGGCGGTCTGCTCATGGCCTACGCCATGTGGTGGCTGTACTTCACCAAGCCCGCGTACGTGTTGCTCGCGACGACGCATCAGGCTCACCGCAGGCGGTTCACCTGGGCTTACGGTCATTACCTGATCTTCGCTTCGGCCACCGCGGAGGGGGCGGGCCTGGCCGCTTACGCCGATCACGTCACCCGCCATCCCGGCGCACCGTCGGTAGGCGCCGGAATGGCGGTCACCGTCCCGGCCGCCTTCTTCCTGATCACGGTCTGGGCCGTACACCTGTGGCCGCACCAGCGCCGGGTGGCCGACCGCGTCCCGTTCGCCGTCACCGCGGCCGGCGTACTGCTGGCGGCATGGTCGCCGGCGCCCGCACTCGTCGCCGGCGTGTTCCTGGGAGGGCTGGTCACGGTGGTCACCGTGCGGCAGCGGCGATGAACTCCCCCTGTGCGAAAGCCGCGCGGGCCATCCCGGAGGGGGAGGTCCGCGCGGCTGCGCGATACCGACGGGGACCCCGTCAGGTGGTCGCGCGCACCGCGTCACGGACGGTGCCGTCGACGATGGACGCGGCACCCGGAGACCGAGCCCGCAAGCGCGCCCGGCAGTGCGTGATGCTCCGGCTCCGCGATGGTGCCTGGCCCTCTCCGGCCACGCCGGAGCGGTGAAGCCGCCTGCCGTCGCGCGTCTGTGCACCGGCTCCGGCCTCATCACGTACGGAAGGCGGGTGCGGCGCACCGCGGGGCGGGGGCCGTGCGTTCACCCGAACGCGCGGGAGCGCCGCCGGGGTCCCTGTCTCCAGTGACCACGACGGCGCTCCCGATCCGCAGGACCGCCGGGCGGGCCTGCGGCGGGCTCACTTCCTCAGGAAGGCGAGGAGCGCGCTGTTGACCTTCTCCGCGTGGGTCCACAGCAGCCCGTGCGGGGCGCCCTCGATCTCCACGTAGTCGGCGGACGGCAGTGCCTTGTGGAACGGCCGTCCTGTCGCCTCGACCGGCAGAATCCGGTCGCCCGTACCGTGCAGGATCAGGGCCGGCACGTCGATGGCCGGGATGTCGGCCCGGAAGTCGGTGTACCAGGTGGACGGTGCGGCGGCGGCGGCGAAGAAGCCGCCGCTCGCCGCGACGTTCCAGCTGTTGCGCACGGCCTCCTCGCTGATGCGCGAGCCGAGGTTCTCGTCAAGGTTGTAGAAGTCCTTGTAGAAGTCCGTGTAGTACGCGTAGCGGTCCGCCTTGACGGCCGCGACGACGCCGTCGAAGAACTCCTTCGGAGCGGCTCCGTCAGGGTTGTCGTCGGTCTTGAGCAGGCAGGGCTCCAGCGAGGCGAGGAAGGCGACCTTGGAGATCCGCGCGGAACCGTAGGCGGACACATACCGGGCGACCTCCCCGGTGCCCATGGAGAACCCGACCAGGACGGCGTCCCGCACGTCGAGCGTCTCCAGCACGGTGTTCAGGTCGGCCGCGAAGGTGTCGTAGTCGTACCCGGTCGTCGGCTGGCTGGACTGCCCGAAGCCGCGGCGGTCGTACGTGATCACGCGGTAGCCCGCGTCCAGCAGCGCGGCGCTCTGCCGTTCCCAGGAGTGCCCGTCGAGTGGGAAGCCGTGGATCAGGACGACCGGCTGTCCGGTGCCATGGTCCTCGTAGTAGAGGTCGATGCTGGTGGAGTTCTCCCGACCTACGGTGATGTGAGGCAAGGTCTTTCCTTCGTTCGGTGTGACTGGTGCGCGCGGAGACGTGCTCCGACTCGATGAGGCGGGGCGCCGTGCGGATGGGACCGGCTCTTCGGCGGCCGACGCCCGGACGTTTGCGGCATGCGCGGCACGGGACGGCATCACGCTAGCCAGGGCGTCCCGTCCCGTGTTGTTCTCTAGCGCACCGCTTCTTGCCTGACAGTGCGGGGAGGAGGGTGCTCTTTGACGTACTGCTGCGCGAGGCTCCCACGAGTTCGTGGCGCGATCTCGTTGAGGTGCCCCGAGCGGGCGCGACCGGTGTGCCGGTCTGGCCGTCCGTGCCGCTGCGGGTGCCCGGTCATGGACCGCGGACGACGACTCGCGGGCGCTGATCGGGCCGTTGCTGCCGTCGTGGCCGTCGTGGCCGTCGTGGCCGGAGCGGCCGCCGGCCACCGCGGCCGCCCTCCGGGCCCTGCTTCCCGACGAGGCTCCACGGGTCTTCGACCGTCCCCGTGCCGTGCGCGGAGGGACCGGCCACGACGACCCCTGTGTCTTCCGCCACTTCGAAATGGACGGCCCTCCCTCCGGCGCCGCCGGCGCTCCGATGAGGACGGCCGGCATTCCGAACCGCACATGTCCGCGTCCCGGTTCCCGGGCATCGCGTCAGCCGCCACCGCGACGGCCCTTCCCGTACCGGACCGGCCGATCGCACTCCTGACCGCCGCGTCCGGGACGGCGCACGCCAACCCCTGGTACGCCGAACCTCGTTGTCCTCGCTGTGCTCCTGTGCGCTGCCCCGGCTCCCGCGCTCGCCGGGCCGGCGGACACGGCGTCGTACCGGTCGCCCCGGGCGCGGGCCCGTCGGCACGGCGGTACGGGCCGTGCCGGTCCTCGGCCGGGACACCGTGTACCAGCCGGGCCCCCTCGCCTCCCACGCTGCCCGGACGCCGGCGGAGAAACCGCGGTGGTACAGCCGTCCGGGTGCGCACCGGGAACAGTTAGAGTGCACGGAGAGACAAGTGTCCACCGGGACAGCGCGTGCCTGCGGTCGCTCTGCGGTCATCGTGGCGACAGCGTGAGGCGTCCCGTGTGCCTGGCCGGACGCGGTGCCGGCCCGGGCGATTCGTGCGGTGGCCGTCGGTCTCGGCACGCGACCGGCCAAAGGCGCCTGCGGCCCTTGTGACCGAGGCGGTCCGGTTCCCGGCCGGTGGGGGCGCAGGTCGCCGCAGGACGCGATCTCTCGCCGCGCCCGCGGAGCCGGCCAATGCCTCGGACGGGGCTGCGGTCACCCGGGGCCGGGCGGCCGGAAGCCGTGGCCTGCGGAAGGACGAGGCCGCCCGTCGGCGTGGTGGAAGGCCGGCTTCGGCAGGCGGGTGCGCACAGAGTGGGTTCGAGGATGGCAGGAGCGGGCAGTCCACTGTCCCGTAGCGGTCTGCGCGGACGGGAGGCCGAGCTCGCAGAGCTCCAGGCACTGATCAACTCCGTGGCCCGCACCGGAAGCGGCGGGATGGCGCTCATCCAGGGCGAACCCGGTATCGGCAAGACCACGCTGCTGGCCGAAGTCCTCTCCCAGGCCAGGGCCGCAGGGTTCTCCGTCAGCGCCGGCAAGGCCGATGAACTGCATCACATCGTGCCGCTGTCGTCGTTGGCGGCCTGCCTCCTGCAAGGTGAACAGCCGCTGCTGTCCGGTGATGTCTTCGCCGACCTCGCCCGCAACCACGACCAGCGGATCTGGCTGGTGGAACGCCTCGCCGAAGTGATCGAGGCCAGAGCGGGCGACGTACCCGTACTGATCGGTCTGGACGACGTGCAATGGGCCGACCCGCTGAGCCGGTTCGCCCTGCAGCAGCTTCCGGCGCGTCTGCGGACCTCGCCGGTGCTGTGGGTACTGGCCGGGCGGCGGGAGCCCGCGGGCCCGGCGGAGGAGATCGTCGCGGCCGCGGCCGGAATCTTCACGACGGCCACTGTGCCCTTGGGCCCCCTGACCGGCGAGGCCATCGCCCAACTGGCCGACGACGCACTCGGGGCAGCGGTCGACGAGCGGGTCCGTGAACTGCTCGACGGAGCGGGCGGGAACCCGTTCCTGGCCGTCGAGATGCTCGCGGGCCTGCGCACCGCCGAGGCGACGGACGACTCCGTGCCCCCGGGACTCGTGGTGGGCGTCCGCAGCAGACTCAGGTCCATGAATCCCGGCACACTGCGCTTCCTCCGGATGGGCGCGGTCCTGGGACGCGCCTTCGGCTTGCAGGACGCCGCCGCACTCTGCGGCCGGGCGCCCGCCGTGCTCATCCCAGCGCTTGAGGAAGCCGTGCGCGCGGGGCTCCTCGACGACGACGGTGAGCACCTGGTCTTCAGGCACGATCTCCTGCGCCAGGCGGTCTACGCCGACATCCTGCCGTCGGCCCGCAGAGCACTGCACCGGGAAGCCGCACGTGTCCTGGTCGCCTCGGGGCACCGGCCGATCGACGCGGTGCCCCACGTTCTACGGGGTGCTCTGCCCGGAGACGAGGAGGCCGTGGCGCTGCTGCAGCGCGCGGCTGATGACGTACTGGCGGTCACCCCCGAGCTCGCGGCCGACCTCATGACCCGTGCCCTGGCCCTGGTGCCGTCGGTACGGCCACTGAGGTTCGCGGTGGGTGAGCGGGCGATACTCGTCCTGACCCGGGCCGGCAGGAGCCGGGACGCCCTGTCCACGGGCGACGAGCTACTGGCCGCCCGGCCCCCGCTGGAGGTGTTCAGCCGGTTGCAGGCCGCCCTCGGCGGGACTCTGTGGAGCATGGACCTCGCCGGCGAACTGCGCCGCCGGACCGAAGCCGCCCTCGCCCTGGGCGGCGCCCTCCCGGAGATCGCGGCGAGGCTGGCCGCCCTGCGCACCCTCGCTCTGTCCCGTGAGTACGACCTGGCCGCAGCGCGCGAGGCCGGCGAGACCGCACTGCGTGACGCCGCCGCGACCGGTGACCGGGAGGCGCGTGTCCTGGCCCTGTCCGCGCTCGGTGAGATCGCGCAGAACGCCGGTGAGAACGCGCTCGCACTGGAACGTTTCGCCGCGTTGAGCGCCGTCGATTCCGCCTTCCTGCCCGAGGAGATCGTCGCGCACCTGCACATGGACGACTTCGAGACCGGGCGACGACTGCTCCTGAAGGCGACGGAAGCGGGGGCGCCGCGTCAGGCGATGATGCTGTGGGCCCAGGGACAGCACGATCTCGGCCTGGGCCGGCTCGACGACGCCGACGCCGGCTTCCTGACCATGGAACACCTGGAGGACGAGGTGCGGGTCCCCGTCCAGCAGGTGAACGGACGCGTGATCCGCTCGCGGATCGCGCTCTTGCGCGGTGACCGGGAAGCAGCGCGGGAGCATCTGAACGCGGCGCGGGAAAGGCTGGGGGCCAAGCCGAACCCGGGCAACACCGCAGCGGTGCTCTTTCTGGAAGCGGTCCACGCCGAGGCGGACGGGGACGCGGGCCTTTCCGCCGCCAAGGTCCGGCAGGTGCAGCAGGTAGGGGACTTCATGCGCTGGCGGCTCCTGCGCGACTGGGTCGACGCCGCGGTACGCATGGCTTTGAGCGCCGGGGACCACGAGCTTGCCGAGGACCTCGCCGCACAGGCCGAAGCCCATGCCGGACGCAACCCCGCCGTGCCGACCGCCACGGGTATCGCGGCACAAGCCCTCGGGCTCGTGAAGAACGATCTCGCCATGCTCGAACGCTCCGTGGAACTGCTCGACGCCGGCCCCCGCGCGCTGGTCCGCGCGGCCGCGTCCGCGGACCTCGGAAGGGCACTGCTGTCGGCGGGCCGGAAGCAGCGGGCCGTGGCCGCGCTGACCCGCGCCCGTGACACGTACGCCGAGTCGGGCGCCCACGCCGCCGCGGCACGTGTCCGTCAGGCTTTGAAGGGCGCGGGTGCCGGCGGCGGCAGGGCAGCACCCGTCCAGCGCCCCGTGCAGGGATGGGGCGCTCTCACGGCCTCGGAGAAGAAGATCGCGCGCCTCATCGCTCAGGGCCACACCAACCGGTCGGCCGCAGAACTGCTCGTGGTCTCCCCGCACACGGTCAACACCCATCTGACATCCGTCTTCCGCAAACTGGAGATCAACTCCCGGGTGCAGCTGGCCAACGTGGTCATGGCCCTGCCCGACAGCTGAGAAATACATTGGTACGTTCACGCGATGCGGGGCCGGATCAGGACGCGTACGACTGGGGCATCCCACACAGGCGGAGGCCACCGGCATGCGCACACCCAGTTCCTCACCCCCGACCGTCGTGCTTGTGCACGGTGCGTTCACGGACGCCTCGTCGTGGGCGGGCGTCATCGGTCTGCTCCAGGCCGACGGACTGGCCGTCCGGGCTCCGGCGAATCCGCTGCGCGGTCTGACGCAGGACGCCGCCTCCGTCAGGAGCGTGCTGCGGGACATCGACACGCCTGTCGTTCTGGTCGGCCACGACTACGGCGGCGCGGTCATCACCCAAGCCGCCACCGACGCCGACAACGTCGTGGCCCTGTGCTACGTCGCGGCGTTCGGCCTCGACGCAGGCGAGTGCGTCCTGGACGTCATGAACCGATTCGCCCCGGCGCCCGTCGCCGACGCGACGTACACCGCCGCTCTGCCGACTCGGACCCCCGGCGGCCCGGACAGCGAGCTGTACATCCGCAAGGAGCTGTTCCCGCAGGTCTACGCCGCTGATCTGCCGCCCGCAGCCACGGAGCTGATGTCCGTGACGCAACGCCCGATCGCCTGCGACGCACTGACCGGCCGGTCGGGTCCGCCCGCATGGGCCTCCGTGCCCTCCTGGTACGCCATCGCGGACGCGGACCGGATCCTCAACCCCACCGCCCAGCGCTTCATGGCGCAACGCATGGCGGCCACCGAGCACGTGCTGGAGGGGTCGCACGCCGTCGTGCTGTCGCAGCCCGACGCCGTGGCGGCGATGATCCGGGAAGCGGTGGAACAGGGACGATGACCGAGGCGGCGACGGCCTTGAGCGGGGACACCGGACGGCGCACAGCGGATGTGGGCCCGAAGCCGCTGCCGAAGACCCCGCGCGGCAGCCGATCGTCCGTGTGCCCCGCGGCACGGTCCGGCGGGGTGTTTAGGATGCATGCGAACAGGAGCCGCCGGTCCGGGCCGTCCTGACCGCCCTACGAGTCCGCGGTCCTCGCGGCACCGTCCCCGGCTCACACACCGTCACACCGCAAAGGCACGCGCATGATCTCACCGGCGGGACGGCCGATGCGGCGCATCGCCGTCCGTCTGGCCGGAGCCGTGGTGCTGCTCCTGACCACCACCGGGTGCGTCGGCGGAGCCGGCACCGGCTCCGCCACCGGCGAGGTCACCTCCATCACCGTGCTCGATTACTACACCCAGCGGTCCGAGCACACCCAGTGGAGCGAAGTGCTCACCGCGTGCGGCAGGACCGCCGGAGTCACGGTCGAGCACACGAGCGTTCCACCGGCGTCCCTCGTCCCCAGGGTCCTGCGGCAGGCGTCGTCGCGGACCCTTCCGGACCTTTTGATGCTGGACAACGCCGACCTTCAGCAGATCGCCCGGACCGGTGCGCTGACCCCGCTGGACCGGTACGGCATCGACACCGACGGCTTCGCCGAGGGCATCCTGTCGGCGGGCACGTACGAGGGAGAGGTGTACGGGCTGGCCCCCTACGTCAGCACGGTCGCCCTCTTCTACAACAAGGACATGCTCGCCGAGGCCGGTGTCGCCGTGCCGAGGACCTGGGACGAACTGAAGGAGGCGGCCGCCGGGCTGACCCGGCAGGGGCGCTACGGCATGGCGGTCGACGCGAGCGCCACTTTCGAAAGCAGCTGGCAGTTCCTGCCCTTCCTGTGGTCCAACGGAGGGCACGAGAAGCAGCTGGACACCCCGCAGGCCGCGCAAGCGCTCCACCTGTGGGTCGACCTGGTGGAGAACGGATCCATGTCGAAGTCGGTGCTGAACTGGACACAGGCCGACGTCCACGATCAGTTCGCCGCCGGCCGGACGGCGATGATGATCAACGGTCCCTGGCGGATCGCCGCCCTGGACGACGACAGGAACATGAACTGGGGGGTGGCCCCCGTTCCCGTCCCCCGAGCGGGGCGGGCCCCGGTCACGCCCCTGGGCGGAGAGGTGTGGACGGTCCCGCGGAACGCTTCCGAGGACCGGCAGAAGAAGGCCGCTGAGGTCCTCGCGTGCCTGAACAGCGCCCCCAACACGCTCACCCTGGCGAAGCAGCACTTCACCGTGCCGTCCCGCACCGCGGTCGCAGCCCGGTACGCCGAACAGGACCCGGCGATGGCCGTCTTCGTCAAGAGCGTGGAAGGAGCACGCGTGCGTACCGGCGAACTCGGCGTCAGGTGGCCCAAGGCGGCGACCGGGATCTACACCGCGATCCAGTCCGCACTGACGGGGGAGCGGACACCGGAGGAAGCTCTCAGGCACGCGCAAGAGATCGCGACCGGTGACTGACGGGTCTCTCGATCCCCGGACGGGCGCCCGCCAGGGATTACGGGACAGCCCTCAGGGCCTGCCGGCCCACCGGACGGCTGTCGCGCCCGGACGACGTGGAGACGGATACCCGACCCCGACAGGGGAGTCGCCGACGCGGCGCAGTGCGGCCTTTCCCTGCCGCCGCCGGCCGGCTCACCGGCACACCACAGGCCTTGGCGTCGGTGACCCTCTCGACGACCGAGGGCCCGCCGGAGGACGACTTGCGGGTTTCCGGGTCCCGTGCCGCAGGCCGGCGCGCCGACCGCCTGCAGGCTGTTCTCCGGCAGGCCCTCAGAACTCCTGAGCTCCCCTCGCGGGCTGACTCCCGCCGACTCCGACTCCACCGCCCGAATCCCCCTCGCGCCGCTCACAGGACAGGCCGTGAGCCTGCCAGTCGCGAGGCGCTACGCCGTAAGCGGCACGGAAGACACGGCTGAAATGGCTCGGGCTCACGAACCCCCAGCGCCGGGCGACGGTCGCCACCCCGAGTCCCAGAGCCGGGGACCGCAGAAGGTCCCGACGGCATCGCTCCAGCCGCTCCGCCCGGATCCACTCGCCGACGGTGGTCCCCTCCAGCTGGAACAGCTTGTGCAGGTAACGCACCGAAATGAAGTGAGCGGCGGCGATCGTGGCGGGTGACAGGTCGGGGTCGGAGAGGTTCTGCGCGATGTGGTCCTTCACCCGTACCACCATGGCCGCGGCGGTTTCAGGGGCCTGAGGCCTGAAGCGGCCGCGCCGCTCGTTGATGAAGAGCGCCAGCAGATCGAGCCCGGTGGCGACGAACTGACGGCCGATGACTTCGTCGAATCCTGCTCCTTCACGGGCCATCTGCGCAAAATAGGCCGCCACCAGTGCGGCACTTCCGTCATGTCCCGGGAAGGCTCTCGCGGTCAGCGCACGCAGGTCCTCGTCCCGCACACGAAGCTCCTTGCGAGGGAAATGAAAGGAGGTGAAACGGAAATCGCCTTCGATTTTCTTCCTGAAAGGGCGGGAAGAATCGGATATCGAGAAACTTCCCGGCTCTATCAGGCACTCCCTCCCGTCCTGCTCCTTGACGGCGCTCCCTCGGCGCTGAAGCGTGAGTATGAGGTACTCCTTGCCGTCCCGGGCTATCAGGCGCTTGCTGCGCATCACCTCCTGGGAGCCGGCCCGGACGTCCGATATCCGCGTGGAGCCCAAGTGATGGGTGACGATTCTTCCGGGTGAGGGATCTTCTTCCAGAAGATTGACATGGAGCGGTACAAATGTTTGCGACACTGCTTCGTGCCAGCGCTCGCCACGGTCGGCTGCGGACAGCTCCGCGGTGGAAAGGACGACGGACATCGGGCCCCTTGAAAAGGTTGTCGGCAGGCGGCCGGATCCGGTCACCGGACTTCCGGATCACCGAAGACCCGGTGTTTCTTCCAGAACACCGTGCCAGCCGGCCCCGAGCCGGCACATCGCGTGAACCCGCTAGATCGGCCGGAGCGGAGGCGAGCCGGGATGCGCCGACCGCAGGCCGGGGGCGGTGCGTCGCCGGCCCCGGGCTGACCTGACGTGTCCCGCCAGGGGTTTGCCGGGAGGCGTCTTCACGATCCTGACCGTCCGCACGGCCCTGTGCCGGCCAAGGGGTGCCCCGCGATCCCCGGGCGGGCGGGCGGGCGGCGACAGTCACGGCGCCTCGCGGCGCTGCCGGGGTATCCGCATCTCCCCGACGGCCTCGCCCGGGGGAGCCCCCATACGTATGCGAACGCCCCCGCGCCCTGCGACGCACCGCACCGCGCCTGGCGCCACACGCTGATCCACCGCTGCTGGATACCGGGACCCGCCGGGGCGGCCAGGGCTCCGGATACGGTACGCCGGGCCGGGCGGAAGGGACCGGCCGGACGAAGCACCGGTGCGTGAAACGTGAAACCGGATGTGGACGACCTGCGGCCGGCGGCGGACACGTGGGGAGGTCCGGTGAGTGACTCCGCCCCCGTTCACGAAGGGAATGCGAGATGTGGGAGCGTGAACGGGTGAGTGAGAAGAACGCCGACACCCTGCAATACCGCTTTGACGGGCCGGAAGACGCCCCGGTCCTGGTCCTGGGCCCCTCGCTGGGCACCACATGGCACATGTGGGACCGGCAGGCCCCCGAGCTGTCCCAGCACTGGAGGGTCTTCCGCTACGACCTGCCGGGCCACGGCGGGGCGCCCGCCCGTCCCGCGGCATCGGTCTCCGACCTGGCCGACCGCCTGCTCGCCACCCTCGACAGCCTCGGCGTCCAGCGCTTCGGGTACGCGGGCTGCTCCCTCGGCGGCGCGGTCGGCGCCGATCTCGCACTGCGCCACCCGAACCGGGTCGCCGCGCTCGCGCTGGTCGCCTCCTCACCCCGCTTCGGCACGGCCGACGAGTTCCGGCAGCGCGGGGTGGTCGTCCGCACCAACGGCCTGGAGCCGATCGCCCGCACCGCACCGGAACGCTGGTTCACCCCCGGGTTCGCCGCCGCGCAGCCGGCCATCGTGGAGTGGGCCGTCCAGATGGTCCGTACCACCGACCCCGGCTGCTACATCTCCTTCTGCGAGGCGCTCGCCGCCTTCGACATCCGTGCCGGACTCTCCCGGATCGGTGTCCCGACCCTCGTCCTGGTCGGCGCGGAGGACAAGGTCACAGGCCCGGCCGAGGCGCGCACCCTCGTCGCGGGCATCCCGGACGCACGGCTCGCGCTCGTACCCGGAGCGTCCCACCTCGCCCCGGTTGAGCAGCCCGGCGCGGTCACGGACCTCCTGCTCATGCACTTCTCCGGCGCCTGGCAGGACACCTCGGCGTCGATCCCGGCACCGGCCGCCGCCACCGGGCCCGTCGCCCCGTTCGCCCCCGTGGTCCCGGTGGCGGAGATCGCGCCCGCGGCCGTCCTGCCGGAGATCGCGTCGGCCGGACGCGACGACCGGTACGCCGACGGGATGAAGGTACGCCGCGAGGTGCTGGGCGACGCCCACGTGGACGCGGCGACGGCCGCCTCCGACGACTTCACCGACGACTTCCAGGACCTCGTCACCCGCTACGCGTGGGGCGAGGTCTGGAGCCGCGACGGCCTCGACCGCAGGACCCGCAGCTGCGTCACCCTCGGCGCGGTGATCGCCTCCGGGCACCTGGAGAGCCTGGCCCGGCACGTCCGGGCCGCGCTGCGCAACGGGCTCACGCCTGCCGAGATCAAAGAAGTACTGCTGCAGACCGCCGTGTACTGCGGTATCCCGGCGGCCGGTGCCGCGTTCGACATCGCGCGATCGGTGATCCAGGAAGAAACCACCCCGCGGCCGTAGCAGGATGGAAGCATGAACGCATCACCTCTCACCCTCGTCAAGAAGACCCACTCGTGCGTACGCCTGGAGCGGGACGGGCAGGTGCTCGTCATCGACCCGGGCGGCTTCACCGAGGACGACGCCGCGGTCGGCGCCGACGCGATCCTGGTGACGCACGAACACCCGGACCACTTCAACGAGGCCCGGCTGCGCGCCGGTCTGGAGTCCAACCCGGCCGCGCAGCTGTGGACGCTGCGCAGCGTCGCCGAGCAGATGTCCGCCGCCTTCCCGGGCCGTGTGCACACCGTCGGCCACGGCGACACCTTCTCCGCGGCCGGGTTCGAGGTGGACGTACACGGGGAACTGCACGCGGTGATCCACCCGGACATCCCCCGGATCACCAACATCGGCTTCCTGGTGGACGGTTCGGTCTTCCACCCGGGCGACGCGCTGACCGTGCCCGACCGCCCGGTGGACACACTGCTGCTGCCGGTGATGGCGCCCTGGAACAAGATCTCCGAGGTCATCGACTACGTGCGCGAGGTGAAGCCGCGCCGTGCGGTCGACGTCCACGACGCACTGCTCACCGATCTCGCCCGCCCCATCTACGACAACCAGATCGGCGCACTCGGAGGGGCCGGCCACGGCCGGCTGGCCCCGGGCGATTCCGTCCGCCTCTGACCCCGGTTGTCAGCGGGAACGGTTAGGTTTGCCCCATGCGCATCGCCACCTGGAACGTCAATTCGATCACGGCCCGGCTGCCCCGGTTGCTGGCCTGGCTGGAGAGCAGCGGCACCGATGTGCTGTGCCTCCAGGAGACCAAGTGCACCCTGGAGCAGTTCCCCGCCGAAGCCCTGCGCGAGGCCGGGTACGAGGCCGCGGTCAACGCCACCGGCCGGTGGAACGGCGTGGCACTGCTCTCCCGCGTCGGTCTCGCGGACGTGGTGACCGGCCTGCCCGGGGGCCCGGAGTACGAGGGCGTACAGGAGCCGAGGGCCGTCTCGGCGACCTGCGGCCCCGTCCGCCTCTGGTCGGTCTACGTCCCCAACGGCCGCGAGGTCACCCACGACCACTACGCCTACAAGCTGCGCTGGCTGGAGGCGCTGCGTAAGTCCGTCGCCCCGGACGCGGCGGGCGCGCTGCCGTTCGCGGTCCTCGGTGACTTCAACATCGCACCGGCCGACGAGGACGTCTGGGACCGGACCCTCTTCGAGGGCGCCACCCATGTCACCCCCGCCGAGCGTGCCGCCCTGGCGGCGCTGCGCGAGGAGGGGCTCTCGGACGTGGTGCCGCGCCCCCTCAAGTACGACCACCCGTACACCTACTGGGACTACCGGCAGCTCGGCTTCCCGAAGAACAAGGGCATGCGCATCGACCTCGTCTACGGCAACGCCCCCTTCACGTCCGCGGTGAAGGACAGCTACGTCGACCGTGAGGAACGCAAGGGCAAGGGCGCCTCCGACCACGCCCCGGTGGTCGTGGACCTCGACCTCTGAGGCAGGCGGGGCGCGGCCGGGAGCACACACGGCCGGGACACTCCGTCCACGGAGACCGTTCCCGGCCGCGGCCTGATCCTCGCCCGCGCCCGCCCGCCGGCGGCCAGGCGGAGCGGAAACCTTAATGTCAACCCAAGGTTGACACCCCCAGGGTGTCAACCTACGGTTGTCGCATGACGAAACCGCTGGGCGCCAACCCTCCCGTGCGCCTCGACGATCTGATCGAGGCCATCAAGAAGACCCACGTGGACGCTCTGGAGCAGCTGTCCGGGGCTGTGATCGCGGCTGACCACCTCGGTGAGATCGCCGACCATCTGATCGGGCACTTCGTGGACCAGGCGCGCCGCTCCGGGGCCTCCTGGACCGACATCGGCCGCAGCATGGGGGTCACCCGGCAGGCGGCCCAGAAGCGCTTCGTCCCGAAGAAGCCGGAGGAGACGGCCGCCCTCGACCCGAACCAGGGATTCAGCCGCTTCACCCCGCAGGCCCGCAACGTCGCGATGGCCGCGCACAACGAGGCCCACGCGGCCCGTAACGGCGAGGTCCTCCCCGGCCACCTGATCCTGGGCCTCCTCGCCGAACCCGAGGCGCTCGCACTCCGCACCCTCACCCGGCAAGGCGTACGGCCCGACACGCTCCGGGAGGCGGCGGTCCGGGCGCTGCCCCCCGCGGCCGGCGAGGTCCCCGACCTCATCCCGTACGACGCGGGCTCGCGCAAGGTCCTGGAACTGACGTTCCGCGAGGCGCTGCGCCTGGGGCACGACCACGTCGGGACCGGGCACATCCTGCTGGCCCTGCTGGAGTTCGAGGACGGCTCAGGCGTACTGGCCGGCCTGGGCGTCGGCAAAGAGGCGTCGTCCACGCTGATCGCCACGGCGGTCGCGCAGGAGCGGGCGGAAGCGGAGGAGGCGGAAACAGGAGAGGCGGAAACAGGAGAGGCGGAAACAGGAGAGGCGGAAGCGGGAGAGACGGAAGCGGGGGAGAAGGCTGCGGCCGACGCGAAGCCGCCCT
Source organism: Streptomyces nitrosporeus (assembly GCF_008704555.1). NCBI lineage: Bacteria > Bacillati > Actinomycetota > Actinomycetes > Kitasatosporales > Streptomycetaceae > Streptomyces > Streptomyces nitrosporeus. Next base: position 1,018,118 of record NZ_CP023702.1, on the reverse strand, counting down.
TTGAGGGCTGAACCGGGCGCCCGGTGCGCGCGCCCTGGCGTCTCGTCCGGGCGCGCGCACCGGGGCGTCCCGTCCGGGTGGTGCGTGATCCGGCTCCGGCCGGACCGCGGTACGGCGGCCCGGCCCCGATGCCGCCACCGCGGGGCCGCGGGCCGGGCCGCCGTCGCGGAGCCGGGGCGGTGCCGTTCCCCCTCCGGAGGGGCGGGCCCGTGTGCGTACTCCTCCCCCGGGGGCCGGCCGCCGGGCCTCAGTGGACCGAGAACCCGCCGTCCACGAAGAGCGACTGCCCGGTGACGTACGCCGACGCGGCGCTCGCCAGGAAGACCGCGGCACCGGCGAAGTCCTCCGGCAGGCCGTTGCGGCCGGTCATCGTACGGGCCGCGAGGGCCGCCACCCGTTCCGGGTCCGAGGAGAGCCGCCTGTTCAGCGGGGTCATCACGAAGCCGGGCACCAGGGTGTTGCAGGTGACGCCGTAAGGGGACCAGGCCTCCGCCTGGGAGCGGGCCAGGGACTCCAGACCGCCCTTGGACACCCCGTACGCCCCGCTCTGCACGAACGCGCGGTGCGCCTGCTGCGAGGTGATGTGGATGATCCGGCCGAAACCCCGCTCGGCCATCCCGGGGCCGAACCGCCGCCCCAGCAGATAGGGAGCCTTCAGGTTCACCGTCATGGTGGTGTCCCAGACGTCCTCGTCCAGCTCGCCCATCGGCGGACGCAGGTTGACCCCCGCGCAGTTGACGAGGATGTCCGGCTCCCCGAACGCCGCCGCCGCGCCCTCGCCCGCCGCCCGTACCCCCTCGGGGGTGGCGAGGTCCGCGCTGACCCATGCCGCCCGGCAGCCCTGGGCGGTCAGTTCGCCGGTCGTCCGCACCAGCTCCGCCTCGCGGCGGGCCACCACCACGACGCTCGCCCCCGCGCGGGCCAGCGCCCGGGTGATGGCTTCTCCGATCCCGGAGCTGCCGCCGGTCACCACGGCGACCCGGCCGTCCAGTGAGAAGAGTTCGGAAAGGTAGTCCTGTGACGTCATTTCCGCAGCTTAGACGGGTTGCCCCCGCGCCGGGGCGACCGGGGCGGCCGATGCGGACCGGTCCTCGCGACGCCGGTGCCGGACGGATGCCAACTCCTGTGCCGGACAGGTGGCTTCAGTGGAGACGCCGTGCCCGCCCCGGCACCCGGGCGGTCCCGGCGGGGCGGCCCGCCCGCCACCCGGCACGGCCCCGGGGTATCGGAACGGGAACAGTCGCGCGCCCTGTACCGGGGAAACCGCCTGGGATGCGACCCTAGTGGTATGAACATCCCTTTCCTGGACAACTGGCGTAAGCGCCAGGGCGGTACGCAGGCGGCGGCCATGGCCGCCGCCGTGAGGACCGACCCGGACGGTGTGGCGGAACTGTTCGCGGAATGCGAGCTGCTGCGCGCCCGTGCCGCGCGCGAAGGGCTCCGGCTCGACGACAGCCCGGCCTCGTTGTCCGCGCTCGACCAGCTGCCGCCGAGGTGGCGCGACGACCCGGACGAACTGCCCTGGCTGGGCAATGACGCGGGTCTCTACCTCGGGACCGTCCTCGTGCGTACGGTCCCCGGAGCCGGGTGGGACATCCTGGCGAGCGGGCAGCCCGTGGTGCGCCTCGCCTCCGGCCGGGAGATCGACGTCGTCGCGGCCGGACTGGACTGGGCGATGACGGGCAGTCCGGAGCTCTCGGAGATGTACGCCGAGTCGGCCGAGAGCGGCCCCAGGCACACAACGCGATAAGCAGCCTTTTGTGCCGATGATGCGTGTCGCGCCTGAAGTGCCCACCCGCCCTGGATAGTTTGCGCTGACCTCGAAAGCGGCGAAAAGTGGGTAGGGCAGCGTATGGCCGTCGATCCGTTGATCGAGCTGCATGGCGTGAACAAGCACTTCGGGAAGCTGCACGTCCTGCAGGACATCAATCTCACCGTCGGCCGCGGGGAGGTGGTGGTGGTCATCGGCCCCTCGGGATCCGGCAAATCAACGCTCTGCCGGACCATCAACAGGCTGGAGACGATCGAGTCCGGCCGGATCGTCATCGACGGCAGACCGCTCCCCGAGGAGGGGAAGGGGCTGGCCCGGCTCCGGGCCGAAGTCGGGATGGTCTTCCAGTCGTTCAACCTGTTCGCGCACAAGACCGTGCTGGCCAACGTCTCGCTCGCCCAGCTCAAGGTCCGCAAGCGCAAGAAGGAGGACGCCGACCGGCGCTCCCGTGAACTGCTGGAGCGCGTCGGGCTCGCCGCGCACGCGGACAAACTGCCCGCCCAGCTCTCCGGCGGACAGCAGCAGCGGGTCGCGATCGCCCGCGCCCTGGCGATGGACCCCAAGGCGCTCCTCTTCGACGAGCCGACCTCGGCACTCGACCCCGAGATGATCAACGAGGTGCTCGAAGTGATGCGCCAACTCGCCCGCGAAGGCATGACCATGGTCGTCGTCACGCACGAGATGGGGTTCGCCCGCTCCGCCGCCAACCGCGTCGTCTTCATGGCCGACGGGCGCATCGTCGAGGACCGGACCCCGGAGGACTTCTTCACGGCCCCGGAGAGCGAACGCGCCAAGGACTTCCTGTCCAAGATCCTCAAGCACTGACAGGGGGCACCGTGTTGCGTACGAAGAACATCGCGGCCGTGCTGGCCGGCCTCCTGCTCGCGGCTCTCGCCGCCGGCTGCGGCAAGGAGGGGAGCCCGCCGGTCAAGGGCCCGCGGGCGGACCAACTCCCGCGGTACACCGTGGACACCGGCTTCGAACTGCCCGGCTCGCCCACCTGGCGCAAGGCCCACCGCCGGGGTTATCTCGTCGTCGGGGCGAAGGAGGACCAGCCCTACCTCGGTGAGAAGGACCCGGCCAGCGGTGTCTACTCCGGCTTCGACATCGAGATCGCCCGCATGATGGCCGCCTCCCTCGGCTTCGAGCCTAAGACGATCCGCTTCCGTACGATCGCCTCCGCCAACCGTGAGACGGCTCTGCAGAACGGCCAGATCGACTACTACGTCGGCACCTACACCATCAACGACATGCGCAAGAAGCTGGTCGGCTTCGCCGGGCCCTACTACATGGCGGGTCAGGGGCTCCTCGTCCGCACCGACGAGAACGACATCCACGGACCGCAGGACCTGGCCGGCAAGACCGTCTGCTCGGCCGCCGGGTCCACGCCCTACCAGCGCATCGCCGCCGACTACCCGAAGGCGAAGCTGGTCGCCTACGACACGTACTCGATCTGTGTCGACAACCTGCTCACCTTCCAGGTCGACGCCGTCACCACGGACGACGCCATCCTGCTCGGCTTCGCCGCCAAGGCCCCGGACGAGATGAAGGTCGTCGGCAAGCCCTTCTCCCAGGAGCCGTACGGCATCGGCGTCCCGCGCGGCGACAACGCCCTGCGCCTCGCGCTCGACGACGCCCTGGAGGAGAACGAGAGGAACGGCAACTGGAAGAAGGCCTTCGAGGCGACCCTGGGCCTGTCCGGGGTGCCCGCACCGAAACCCCCGCCCATCGACCGCTACCCGGCGAACTGAGGGGCCGGCCACCACCATGGACGTACTGACAGACAACTTCTCGCTCTACGGCAAGGGCTTCCTCGGCACCCTCGAACTCACCGTCTACGCCTCGGTCCTGGCGCTTCTGCTGGGCTTCGTCATGGCCTCCTTCCGGGTCGCGCCCGTCGGAGCCCTGCGTGTCATCGGCACGGTCTGGGTCACGGTGCTCCGCAACACCCCGCTGACCCTGCTGTTCTTCGCCGTCCTGCTCGGGCTGCCGCGCTTCGGACTGGTGCTGCCCTTCCAGCTCTTCGCCGTCATCGCACTCGGCTGCTACACCTCGGCGTTCATCTGCGAGGCCCTGCGCGCCGGTATCAACACCGTGCCCACCGGGCAGGGCGAGGCCGCCCGCAGCCTGGGGATGACCTTCGGACAGACACTCGGGAACGTCGTGCTGCCGCAGGCCTTCCGCTCGGTGATCCCGCCGGTCGGATCGACGCTCATCGCCCTGGCCAAGAACTCCGCGATCGCCGGGGCCTTCAGCGTCACCGAACTCCTCGGCACCTACAAGACGCTCAACGAACTCGGATACAGCATCATCTGGTCCTTCATCTGGATCGCCGTCGGTTACCTGATCATCACTCTGGCCATCAGCGCGCTCTTCACCTTCATGGAGAAGCGCTGGGGAGTCGCCCGATGACCCACTCCGCCCCGTCCGCCACCGCGCTCTACGACATCCCGGGCCCGGCCACCCGCAAACGGCACCTCGCCTACGGCGTCGCCTCGACGGCCGTGATCCTCGCCCTGATCGCCTGGCTCCTGTACCTGCTCTTCGACACCGGCCAGTTCACCGCCCAGAAGTGGAACCCCTTCACCTACAAGGGAATCCAGGAACTGCTGCTGCGCGGCCTGGGCAACACCCTCAAGGCCTTCGCGTACGCGGCGGTGCTCTCCCTCGCGCTCGGTGCCGTGCTCGCCGTCGGGCGGCTCTCCGTGCACCGGCCGGTGCGCTGGGTCTCGACCCTTCTCGTCGAGTTCTTCCGGGCCATGCCCGTACTGGTGATGATCTTCTTCATCTTCGTCGCGCTGAAGGTCCAGCCGCTGCCCGCCCTGGTCGCGGGACTGACGCTCTACAACGGCTCGGTGCTCGCCGAGGTGTTCCGCACCGGCATCAACTCGGTGGAACGGGGCCAGCGCGAGGCCGCCTACGCGCTGGGCATGCGCAAGACCCAGGTCACCACCCACGTCCTCGCCCCGCAGGCGGTACGCGCCATGCTGCCCACCATCATCAGCCAGCTGGTGGTCGCGCTCAAGGACACCTCGCTGGGCTACCTGATCACCTACGAGGAGTTCCTCCACGCGGGCAAGCTGATCGCCTCCAACCTCGACTACGACCTGCCGTTCATCCCGGTGGTCATGGTGATCTCGCCCATCTACATCGGCATGTGCATGCTGCTCTCGTGGTTCGCCACCTGGATGGCCAGGAGGCAGCGGCGCAACCCGAAGGCGGAAGCGGCGGCCGTCACGGCGGCCGGCCCGGGAACACTCATGCCGGGCGGCCCCCGGTAGCGGCCGCGGCGGGTCCGCCCGGCGGCAGCCGGTGATCACTCCCGCGCGGGACGCCGCGGAACCGGGCAGGACCCGGGACCGCGGACGGCGGGGGAGAAGGTCAGCTGCACGCCGGGCGGAACCCGCCCGGCCGCCCGGACACGCCGGCCCGCCCAGGACCCGGGCCTGAGCCGGCGCGGGGCCCGGCCGTAGAATCCCCCTGCGGAGAGCGGCGTACGACCGTTCCCGCGGGGGGAGTTGACATGCGTTACGCAGACGGCCCGGCCCTGCACCGCGAGGTCCGCATCGCGGCGGACGCCGCCCGGGTCTGGGAGACCGTGGCCGACATCGAGGCCATGGCGAAGTGGAGCCCCGAACTGGCACGGGTGGAGTGGCGCGGCGGTGCCACCGGCCCGGCCGAGGGGGCCAGTTACGTGGGGCACAACGAGCACCCCACCATCGGGCAGTGGCGCACCGTCGCCCATTTCACCGAGGCCGTACCGGGTAAGACGCTCACCTGGTGCGTCCTGGACGCGGACGGCCGGTACGGCGAGGCGAACGAGGACCCGGGCCGGTCCATGGCCACCTGGTCCTTCACCCTGACCGAGGACACCGACGGCGTACTGCTGCGGCAGACGGTCACCCTGGGACCCGGCCGCTCCGGGCTCACCGCCTACATCGAGAAGGCTCCCGAGCAGGAGGAGGCGATCATCGAGTTCCGCTTCGGTGAGCTCGCCAAGGGGATGGACGCCACCCTCCAGGGCATCAAGGAGGCCGCGGAACAGCGGGAGGGCTGAGAACGAACGGCCGGCGGCCGGGCGGCGCGGGCGCGGTACGCCGCCGCCCGGCCGCGTACCCGCACGTCCCGCGCGGACTCAGCCGGTCGCCCGGTGGGAAGTGCGCGGTGCGGCGGGGAGCGGAGCCTGGGCGGCGCGTGTCACATCACCGATCACTTCCACCACATCCGGGCCGTACGACTGCGAGTTGACCACCTTCAGCAGCAGTACGAAGGAGTTGTTGCGGTGCTTGCGCGCCAGCTTCTCGTGGTGGCGCGCGAGATAACGGGACGCCGCCTGGTTGGTGATGGCGCGCTGACCGCAGAACAGGAAGACCGGACGCCCTTCCTGATTACCCGTCAGTCTGGCCAGCAGGGCGTGCTCCGAGACCCCGGGTTCCAGCCGGTACCGCTCCGTACCCACCTGGAACGCGGCGCGGTCGGGCCCCGGCTCCGGACTCGTGTCGATCTTCACGCCGGGCAGCAGGGTCGACAGGTGCGCGGCCATCCGCCGGTTGGAGCCCGGACCGCCGACGCAGAACTCCGTGTGTTCGCCGAAACCCTGCTGCGCGGTGTCGTGGGAGAGGATCCGTGGGTTCGCCGAGCAGTCCTTGACCAGCGCGGACAGTTCGAGCAGTGCGAAGACGTCGTGGCGGTGGACCGCGCCGTCGGTGCCGGGGTCGCGATTGACGACGAGCAGGCACTCGGAGTTCCCCGGCAGCCCGAAGAACGCCTGTTTGCGGCGGAGCTTGCGGCGCCAGAGGTAGCTGCGGGCGAGCCACCCCAGGCAGGCGCTGATCCCCGCCGCTATGACGCCCAGCACGATGTTGCGTACGTCGTCGGTCATGGCCGGGCATATTAGCGGTCCTTCGCGCTGGTGTCCGAGGCGGTCCTGACGATCCGGGTGTGACGGCGTTACCCTGCGCGGACGGATACTCACTGGAGGTACGGATGCGTCGTTCCGCCGCCCGGAATGTGTCGTTGTTGAGCATCATCGCCGTCGTGGGCACGCTCGGTGCGGCGGCTCCGCAAGCCCCCGTACCACCCGGGCCGCCCGCAGCGGCCCCCAAGTCGCCGGTGGCGGTGGGGTACGGGGGAGCCGTCGCCAGCGTCGACGCGGACGCGTCGGCGGCCGGCGTCGAGGTCCTCCGCAAGGGCGGCAACGCCGTCGACGCCGCGGTCGCCACGGCCGCCGCGCTCGGCGTCACCGAGCCCTACTCGGCGGGAATCGGCGGCGGAGGCTACTTCGTCCACTACGACGCCAGGACCCGCACCGTCCGGACCATCGACGGCCGGGAGACCGCGCCGCGCAGTGCGGACTCCTCGCTCTTCCTGGAGGACGGGAAACCGATCCCGTTCGCGGACGCCGTGACCAGCGGTCTCGGTGTCGGCACCCCCGGCACCCCCGCCACCTGGCAGAAGGCGCTCGACGCGTGGGGCAGCAAGCCGCTCGGCCAGCTGCTGAAACCCGCCGAACGGCTCGCCCGCGAGGGATTCGTGGTCGACGAGACCTTCCGCTCGCAGACGGCGGGCAACGAGGCGCGCTTCGCGGACTTCCCCGCGTCGGCCGAACTCTTCCTGCCCGGCGGCGAACTCCCGGTGGTCGGCTCGGTGATGAAGAACCCCGACCTGGCCCGTACGTACGAGATCCTGGGCCGCAAGGGGATCGCCGAGCTCTACCGGGGCGAACTGGCGAAGGACATCGTCGACACCGTCCGCAAGCCCCCCGTCGACCCGGACGCCACCCGCGTGGTGCGCCCCGGCGATCTCACCACCGGCGACCTGAAGTCCTACCGCGCCCTGCACCAGGCCCCCATCGTGACCCGGTACCGGGGGCTCGGCGTCTACGGCATGGCCCCGTCCTCCTCGGGCGGTACGAGCGTGGCCGAGGCGCTCAACATCCTGGAGAGGACAGACCTTTCGAAGGCGAGCGAGACGCGGTATCTGCACCGGCTCATCGAGGCGAGCCGGATCGCCTTCGCCGACCGGGGCCGCTGGGTGGGCGACCCGGCCTTCGAGGACGTACCGACGAAGGAACTGCTCAGCCAGCGGTTCGCGGACGCGCGCGGCTGCCTGGTCAAGGACGACGCCGTCCTCACCAGCCCGCTCGCCCCCGGCGACCCGCGTGACCCCGCCCGCTGCTCCACCGGCGGCACGGCCGCGCCGACGACGTACGAAGGGGAGAACACCACCCACCTGACCATCGCGGACAAGTGGGGCAACGTCGTCGCCTACACCCTGACCATCGAGCAGACCGGCGGCAGCGGCATCACGGTGCCCGGCCGTGGCTTCCTGCTCAACAACGAGCTGACCGACTTCTCCTTCGCCCCGGCGAATCCGGCGGTCCACGACCCGAACCTGCCCGGTCCCGGCAAGCGACCCCGGTCCTCGATCTCACCGACCATCGTGCTGGACCGCCATGACGAGCCCGTGGTGGCCCTCGGCTCGCCCGGCGGCGCGACCATCATCACCACCGTGCTCCAGTCGCTGACCGGACACCTGGACCGGGGCCTGCCGCTCGTCGAGGCGATCGCCGCACCGCGCGCCAGCCAGCGCAACGCGGCGGCCACCGAGATCGAACCGGCGCTGTGGAACAGCCCGGTACGCGAGCGGCTGGAGGCGATCGGCCACGTCTTCAAGCAGAACCCGGAGATCGGTGCGGCGACCGGCGTACAGCGGCTGCCCGACGGGCGCTGGCTCGCCGCCGCCGAGAAGGAACGGCGGGGCGGGGGCTCGGCGATGGTGGTGAGGCCGGCCGGACGCCGCTGAGCCCACGGTGCGGCGGGCGCCCTCGGCCGGACGGAGGTACGGCGAAGCGGCGCCCGCCGTACCTCCGTCCGGCCGCGCTGCCTCGCGTGCCGCCCAGTCCGGTTCCCGCGGCGCCCCGGCCGTGGCTGCCGCCCGTACGGCCGTGAGCGCCCGCGCGGCGCCCCGGCCGGCTGTGGACGCCGTAGGGGCGGACGTGCCCGTCCCGACCCGTGTCGCGCCAATTATTATACCGATCCGACTGGTATTAGAATGACGGCATGGTACGGACGCCCCTGACACCCGAAGAGCGCCGGCGCGGCGAACGGCTCGGCGAGCTGCTGCGCGAGGCGCGCGGTCCGCGCAGCATGGTCGCGGTCGCCGCGAGCGCCGGCATCTCGGCCGAGACGCTTCGCAAGATCGAGACCGGCCGCGCCCCGACCCCCGCCTTCTTCACGGTCGCGGCGCTCGCCGGGGCCCTCGGTCTCACCATGGACGGTCTGCTCGCCCGTTGCGCGGCCGAACCGGCCGGGTCCGCCGAACCGGCGGGGCCGCCGGTGACAGCCCTGCCGCTCACCGCGTAGCGGCCGGTAGGGTCGGCGCTTGTGACCCTCCAGGACTTCGCCCGCAGCGAGTACGTCAGCCTGACCACCTACCGGAAGGACGGCACTCCCGTCGCCACGCCCGTCTGGGCCGCCGCCGACGGCGAGACGCTCTACGTCTGGACCCGGTCCGATTCCTGGAAGGTGAAGCGGCTGCGCAACGACAGCCGGGTCCGGGTCACCGTGTGCGACGTCCGCGGCCGGATCGCGGAGGGAGCGCCGAGCGCCGAGGGCACCGCGCGGCTGCTCGACGAGGCCGGTACGGCGGCGGTGCGTAAGATGCTGGCCCGTAAATACACCTGGAAGTACTGGCTGGTGGACATTCCCGCGATGATCGTGCGACTCGGCAAGCGGCCTCACACCGGCATCGCCGTCACCTTCTGACCGTCACTTCCCGACCGTCGCCTTCCGTCCGTCATTTCCCGACTGTCGCCTTCCGTCCGTCACCTTCCGGACGGACCCGGCCGCCGCCGCCCGCCGGGGCGGCCCCGCTGCTGCCCCCGCGACCGGACGGGCCGGGGTGTGCGCGAGTCGCCTCGCCCTCTTCGCCCCACACCCGAAAAGCGCGCGTAGCCCGCCCGTAACAGCCCTGCGGTCGAATTCCTGCGGGCCGGAAGGTTCTGGCGGAGCGGCCGGCGAGGGCGACGGTGACAGTGGATCGGTATGCGGTGGAAGTACGGACGTTCGCGCGGTACCTGCGCGGCCTGGCCGCTCTGCTCGACGCGCGGCAGGGCTGGTACGGCGTGTTCGTCACACGCGACCCGGAGGGCATGCGCGCCTGCTTCGAGGGTGTGGAGCTGCCGCCCTGGGACGTGGTCGAATCCCTTCTCCAGGACCTCGCCGGCCTGCGGGGGGACGGGTTCGCGGCGCGGGAACCGGCGCGCGCCGCCGCCCTGTACACGGCGGCCGTCACCGCGTACGACCGGCGTCCGGGCGGACGTACGGCCCTCGGGGTCCGGCTGGAACTGATGCTCCGCGAACGGGAGGCCGCCGCTCACCGGCTGCGGGCCGCCGGCGCCCGGGAAGCGGCACACGGCCCCGACGGGCCGGAGGCGGTGGCCTGGGCCCGGGACGACCACGCCCGCGCCACGGCCCGCTGCGCCGAGATCCGCCGTCGGCTGACCGCGCTGGGAAGCCCGATGCCGGCTCCCGCCTCCGCCACGGGAACCGCTCCCGCCTCCGTTGAGGGGCCTACCCCTTCGCCTGGTTCCGCCGCCGCGCCGGCCGGTGCCGGTCCCGGGGCCGGCACCGCTTCGAGGCGTACGCGGGGGAGGCCGCGGGGAGCCCGGTTCGCCGGTCTCGATCTCGAGGACGAGACGTCCACGTCCCCCGCCTCCTCGTCCCTGCCCGTCATGCCCCTCACCCCGTCCGCGGCGCCCGCTTTGCGCGGTGCCCGTTTCGGCGCCGCCCCCGCGCGGGAGGCCGGGCCCGCCCCGCGTACCACCGATCCCGGCCCCGCGGCCGTCCGTGCTGCGGAACAGGCCGTCGGCCTGCTCCTGCGACTGCGCGCCGAAGGCCGCGGCGGTGAGGCGCACGCGGTGCTCTGCGAGATGGCGCGCAGGCCCGCCGTACACCTGCCGGTGTGCGTGTCGGCACTGCACCGGGCGGGACTGGCCGCGGACCGGGCGACGCTGCTGTGGGAGGTCTCCTCGCTCCCGCCGGCCGCTCTCGCCGCCGCGGCCGGGGCCCTGGCCGCGGCCGGACGTGACGACGACTGGCGGCAGGTGCTCCGGCAGGGCGTCGCGCGGCCGGCGGCCGAGGTCGCCGACGCGGTGGCCGCCCTCGACGAGGCCGGTCCGGGCCCCCAGGCGCAGGTGCTGCTGGGCGCGTTCGTCCGCGTACGGACGCCCCAGGACGTGGCGCGCGTCGCCCAGGGGCGTCCGCGGCACCTGGTGACCCGGCTCCTGGCCGCCGCACGCGAGGTGTCGGCGGCCCGGGAGCGGGACCTGGCCCACGCCCTGCGGGCGGCGGGCATCGCGGTCCCGTAGGGAACGCCCGCGAGCAGGGCCTTTGGCCGTCGCCGCGGTCCCGGTGCGGCGTCGCTCCGCGGGGCGGTCCTCCCAGGGCGGCGCGACCGGTGGGCCGGTCCAGCGTGTGAGGTGATGCGCGGACGATGGGGGCCGGTGCGACGGGCCACCGTGTGGGGCGATCCGTGTGGCGGGCGTGGGGAGCGCGAACGGCGCACTGCGCGCAGTGATGGCCTCCCCTTCCATTCACGCGCGCCACGGCGTACGCGGCGGAGCCTTTCGGGAGCACTCAGCCGAACCTGCATACACACTACTCATACTAATTAACTCACACTGACGATAAGAGCCTTTCCTTATTCCTTTGCGGGGCCGATGCCGTTTCAATGGGCATCGGGCGGCGAACGGCCCGGTATGCCGTTCCGGATTCTGTGGGCCACCCGGAGGTTGAAGTCCGGGAAAACGGAAAAAGAAGGAACAGAACCGACGTGACGGGGGTCTCGGTCCTGTATCCGGCCGGTGGTGCTGGACCTGGTGTCCGGAAGCGGCCTATGCGTGAGCGGCCCCCGCCACAGGAAGATGCCGCATCTGCGGTGGCTCTGTCGATCCAGGCAGACGCTGCCGTCTTCTTCCTTCCTAGTCGCAGTGCACATGGGGGTGTCAGGTATGGACAGGGGTGAACGATTCGCCGAAGGCGAAATCCCATCAGGTCTACCCGCGGTCCACGGAAAGCGGTCCGCGGGAAATGCCCTGACCTCCGTGCTGTGTGTGGCCGCCTACCCCTTCCTTTTGCTGGCGGTGGTCGCGGTGGGTGCGGCAGCGCTGTCGCTGAACTGGGACCCGGCCTGGGTCAGTCCGATCTTCCTGATCGGAACCCTCACTTATCTGGCCGCCCTGGAACGGCTGATCCCTTACGACCGGGAATGGCACCCCGAGCTCGACGAGTGGCGTTGGTACGGCGTCTATTTCTTCCTCACCATGGCCGGAAGCGCGATGGCGCAACTGCTGGTCACCTCCGCGGTCGGCTGGATATCGCCCCCGGAACCGGAGCACCAGCTGTGGGCCGAGATCCCCGCGGCCCTCCTCGTCGGGTCGCTGGTGAGCTACCTGGTGCACCGGCTGAGCCACAACAACGCGGTGCTGTGGCGGCTGCACGGCGTGCACCACGTTCCGCAGAAGGTCAACGTCGCCAACAACGGCGTCAACCACGTCCTGGACATCATGCTGGCCCAGGGACTCGTCCAGCTCGCCCTCGCCCTGGTCGGTTTCTCCCGGCCGGCACTGCTGGTGGTGGGGCTGTTCGTCGCGGCCCAGGGCTATTTCGTCCACGCCAACATCGATGTGCGCATCGGCCGGCTCAACCACCTGCTCGTCAGCCCCGAGCAGCACCGTCTGCACCACAGCACCGACCTGTCCGAAGCGGGCCACTACGGCTCCGACCTGTCCTGCTGGGACCACTTCTTCGGCAGCTTCACCTGGCGGCCGGGCCGCGAACCCGCCTCGGTCGGACTCGGTGACCCCGCGTCCTTCCCCGGTACCGGCGAGTTCGTCGCCTCCCTCCTGCATCCCTGGCAGCGCAGGCCGGACAGCGGGCGGGTACCGAACTGACCGACGGGCCGGCCGCTCTCCGGCCCCCGGTCCCGCCCGGCTCCCTCCCCCGCCCGGCACCAGGTGCGGACACGGCTGTCCGCGTCCGCACCCGTTCACCCGCATCCCCTCCCGCACCCGACCCCGGTCCGGCCACCGCAGCCGTCACCGGTACCCGCAGCCGTCACCCGCACCCGCCGCCGCGACCGTCCCCTGGCGCCCCGCCATGACTTGATGAGGAGTTCGACATGACCGACGCGCTCAATCACCCGTCAAGGAACAAGGTGGCCATCATCGGCATAGGCTGCCGGATGCCGGGCGGGGCGTCGGACCATCGGACCTTCTGGCGGAACCTGGCCGCCGGCAAGGACTGCATCACACCCACCCCGCCCGACCGGTACGACGTCACCACCCTCGGCAGCCGGTACCGGGACAAGCCCGGCCGCCTGATCGGGGGCCGCGGCGGGTACATCGACGGATTCGACGAGTTCGACCCCGCGTTCTTCGGGATCAGCCCGCGTGAGGCGGACCATATGGACCCGCAGCAGCGCAAACTGCTGGAGGTCGCCTGGGACGCACTCGAGGACGGGGGGCAGCGGCCGGCCGAGCTGGCGGGCAGCGATGTCGCCGTGTACGTCGGCGCGTTCACCCTGGACTACAAGATCCTCCAGTTCTCCGACCTGGGCTTCACCTCGCTGGCTCCGCACACCGCGACCGGAACCATGATGACCATGGTGTCGAACCGGATCTCGCACTGCTTCGACTTCCGGGGCCCCAGCCTCTCGATCGACACCGCGTGCAGTTCCTCGCTGGTCGCCGTGCACCTCGCGTGCCAGGCACTCCTCAGGGGCGAGAGCGGCCTCGCTCTGGCCGGCGGCACACTGCTCCACCTGGCCCCGCAGTACACCATCGCCGAGACGAAGGGCGGCTTCCTGTCGCCCGAAGGCCGTTCCCGCACCTTCGACGCCGCCGCCGACGGTTACGTACGGGCCGAAGGCGTCGGCCTGGTCGCGCTGAAGCGGCTGGAGGACGCCGTCAGGGACGGCGACCGCGTCCACGCGGTGATCATCGGCAGCGGTGTCAACCAGGACGGGCGCACCAACGGCATCACCGTGCCCAACGCCGAGGCCCAGGTCTCCCTCATCCGGCAGGTCTGTGCCGAGGCGGGGATCTCGCCCGGCGAACTCCAGTACATGGAGGCCCACGGGACCTCGACGCCGGTCGGCGACCCCATCGAGGCCAACGCGCTGGCGCGTGCGCTGGCCGACGGGCGGGCCCCCGGCTCACGCTGCTACGTCGGCTCGGTGAAGACCAACATCGGACACACCGAGTCCGCCGCCGGGATCGCGGGACTGATCAAGGCGGCCCTGAGCCTCGAACACCGCCTCATCCCCCCGCACATCAACCTGGAACACCTCAACCCGGCCATCGACGCGGCGGCGCTGCCGTACGAGATCCCCACCCGGCTCACCCCGTGGCCCGAACACGAAGGCCCCGCCCGCGCCGGGGTGAACTCCTTCGGGTTCGGCGGCACCAACGCCCACGTCCTGCTGGAGGAAGCCCCGACGGTCCCGGCCGGCACGGGCAGCGGCACCGGGAGCACCGCGCGGTCCGGCGGACGCCGCTGGAGCATCCTCCCGCTCAGCGCCCGGCACCCGGAAGCGCTCCTGGAAAGGGCGGACGCCATCCGGGAGGAACTCGCCGAAGACGCCGGCCGCCCCGCTGTCCCCCTGCCCGACCTGGGCCACACCCTGGCCCACCGCCGCCAGCACCACGCCGAGCGGCTGTCCGTCGTCTACACCTCGCGCGCCTCCCTCGACGAGGCCCTGGCCGCCTACGGCCGGGGCGAGCCGCACCCCAGGGCCGTCCAGGACCGCCTGCGGGCCGCCGACGAACGCCGGCTGGTCTGGGTCTTCACCGGGATGGGACCCCAGTGGTGGGGGATGGGGCGCCAACTGCTGCGCGAGGACGAGGTGTTCCGCGACGCGGTCACCCGGTGCGACCGCGCCCTGCGGGACATCACGGGCTGGTCCCTCCTCGCGGAGATGTCCGCGGAGGAGTCCGCCTCCCGGATGGGCGAGACCTGGCTGGCCCAGCCCGCCAACTTCGCCCTGCAGACCGGCCTGGCCGCCATGTGGCGCGAGTACGGCGTGACCCCGGACGCCGTGGTCGGGCACAGCACCGGAGAGGTCGCCGCCTTCCACGAGGCGGGGGTCTACACCCTTGAGGAGGCCGTGCGCGTCGTGGCCCACCGCAGCCGGCTCCAGCACACCCTGGCCGGGACGGGGACCATGCTCGCGGTGAGCCTCACCGAGGACGAGGCCGAACGCCGCGTGCGCCCCTACCGGGACCGGGTGTCGGTCGCCGCGGTCAACAGCCCCACGTCGGTCACCCTCGCCGGGGAGGAGCCGGCGCTGGCCCTGCTGGCCGAGGAACTGCGGGCCGAGCAGCTCTTCGCCAAGTTCCTGACGGTACGGGTCCCTTACCACAGCGTCGGCATGGAGCGCATCAAGGACGAACTGCTCTCCTCCCTCGCGGACCTGGCGCCCCGCCGGGCACGGATACCGCTGTACCTGACGGGCCGTGAGGGAACCGCGGACGGACGTGAGCTCGACGCCGCGTACTGGTGGCAGAACGTGCGCGACCGGGTGCGGTTCCGGGCGGCGGTCGACCGGCTGGCCGACGACGGACACCGGGTGTTCCTGGAGATCGGCCCGCATCCCGTGCTCGGGCACTCGATCCGTGAGTGCCTCGACGCACGGGGCGCGAGCGGACTGACCCTCCCCTCCATCCGCCGGCAGGAGGACGAGAGCGAGCGGTTCGCCGTCTCACTGGCCTCGCTGCACAACCTGGGCACCGGAGTCGACTGGGACACGCTCCAGCCCGCCGGCCGCCCGGTCACCCTGCCCCGCTACCCCTTCCGCCGCGACCGCCACTGGACGGAGCCGCACCCCGTCGCCCAGGTCCGGCTCGGTGCCACCGACCATCCGCTCCTCGGGCGCCGCACCGGCCACACCGAACCGTCCTGGCAGGTCCGCCTGGACACCGAGACCCTGCCCTACCTCGCCGACCACCGCATCCAGGACACCGTGGTGTTCCCCGCCGCCGGATACCTCGAGATGGCGGCTCAGGCCGTCCTGCGCGTCACCGGCGGGAAGCGGGTCGTCCTCGCCGACATCGAACTGCGCAAGGCCCTCTTCCTGCCCGAGGGGGAGGACAGGCCCGTGCGGCTGTCCCTCTCCATGGAGGACGCCGCCTTCACCGTCGCGTCCGAGGCCGGTGCCGACGGGGAGGCCGCCGTGCACGTCCGGGGGGTGGTCCGCAGCGGCCAGCGCCGCACCGACGGTCCGCCGCTCGACGCCACCGCGATCCGCGCACGCACCGTCCGGCATCTCGACGGCCCCGCCTGCTACACCGCGCTGGCCGCCCTCGGATACCAGTACGGCCCCGCCTTCCAGGCCATCGAAGAGGTGTGGGTCGGCCCCACCGAAGTACTCGCGCGGATCCGGCCGCCCCGGGCCATCGGCGACGACGCCGCCCGCCACCACCTGCACCCCGCCCTGCTCGACGCCTGCTTCCAGGCCGTACTGACCCCGCAGCTCCTCCAGGCTCAGACGGCACCGGCCACCGGTATCAAGCTCCCGCTCTCACTCGACGAGATCGCCCTGGAGCCGGTCGGCGACCAGCCGCTCTGGGTGCACGCCACCGTGACCACCGACGCCGACGCCACCGCGCCGGGGACCGACGACGCCACCGCGCCCCGCACCGCACCGGGGACCGCCGGAGCCGGGGACACCACGCTCGGGGACATCACCCTGTACGCCGACGACGGCACTCCGCTGGGCGGCATCCGCGGATTCCGGGCGACGGACGTGGAACGGGCCGCGACCGCCGTGGCCCGGACCACCATCGACTCCTGGCTCGCCGAGACGGTCTGGACCGACGTCTCCGGCCCGTCCCCGCAGGACGGCGGCGCGGACCTCATGGCCGCGGCCCGGGAGCACGGCTGGCTGGTCCTCGCCGACGCCGGAGGAGTCGCCGACGCCTTCGCGGCCCTCGCGGCGGCCCGCGGTGAACACTGCCACCTGGTACGCCCCGGCGGCGCCCGTTCCGAGGCGGACGGCACCCGAACCGTCGACCCCGGTTCCGAGGCCGACCTGAGCCGGGTCCTCGCAGACCTCGACCGCCTCACGGGCCGGCCCTTCCGCGGAGCCGTCCTGCACCTCTGGAACCTCGACGCGCCGTCCCTCGACGGGTGCGGCACGGACGCCCTCACCGGCCACACCGGTCCGGGCAGCTACTCCCTGACCGTGCTCGCCCGGGTCCTGCTCGCCCGGGGGACCGGCGGCAGCCTGCACATCGTGACCCGAGGGGCCCAGGCCGTGGTGCCCGGCGAGGACGTCGAACCCCTCGGAGCCCCCGCCTGGGGCGTCGGCCGGGTGCTGCGGCACCAGGAACTCATGGGCCACCCGGGCAAACTGATCGACCTCGACCCTCATCGGCGACCGGGACCGGCCGGGGCCCGCGCGGACGCCGAGGCCCTGCTGCGCGAGGCGCTCCTCGACGACGAGGAGGAGATCGCCCTGCGGGCCGGCCGCCGGCTCACCAGCCGGCTCCGCCCCGCTCAGGGACTGACCCGCCCCCTGCCCCTCAGGCTCCGGGCCGACGGCGGCTACCTGGTGACCGGAGCGTTCGGCGCGCTCGGCCGGCTGCTGTGCCGCACCCTCGTCCGGCGCGGCGCCCGCAGGCTCGTCCTGGTGGGGCGTACCCCCGTGCCGGCCCGTGAGAAGTGGACAGGCACCGATCCGGCCACCCCGGAAGGCCGGGCCGTGGCCCTCGTCAGGGAGCTGGAGGCGCTGGGCGCGCAGGTCGTCCTCGCCCCCCTCGACATCACCGACGAGAGCGCCCTGACCAGCTGGCTCGACACCTACCGCCGCACCGGGCCGCCCCTGCGCGGGGTGTTCCACCTGGCGGGCCAGGTCCGCGACACACTGGTCGCCGATCTGGACCGGTCCACCTTCGACGCCGTCCACGACCCGAAGACGATCGGTGCCCACCTCCTGCACCGGCACCTGCGCGACGAGCCCCTCGACCACTTCGTGCTCTTCGCCTCGATCGCCTCGCTGCTGACCACGGCCGGACAGACCAACTACGCGGCCGGCAACGCCTTCCTGGACGCACTCGCCCACCACCGCCGCGCCCGGGGGCTGCCCGCACTGAGCCTGGACTGGGGTCCCTGGGCCACCGGAATGATCGAGGAGCTCGGACTCGTCGGCCACTACCTGCACAGCCGCGGGATGAGTTCACTCGCCCCCGACGCGGGAATGAGCGTCCTGGAACGCGTCATAGGCCAGGACCACGCGCAACTCGTCGTGGCGACCGTCGTGGACTGGCCGGTCTTCCTGGCCTGGTACCAGGCCCCGCCGCCCCTGGTCGCGGAGCTGGCGGCCGCGGCCGCGCCCCCGGCGGACGCCGGATCGGGCAACGCCTTCCTCGACGTCTTCACGGCCGCCGGCGAGACGGACCGCCGGGCCCTGGTGACAGAACGGTTCGCCGCGCTGTGCGCCTCGGTGCTCCGTACCGGTACGGACCGCATCGACCCGGCCACCGGACTCGGGGGCCTCGGCCTCGACTCGCTCCTCGCGATGGAGCTCCGCGCCCGGATCCACGCCGAGCTCGGCGTGGCCATGCCCGTGGTCGCCCTGCTGAGCGGTACCCCCGCCGGTGAACTGGCCGCACAGCTCCACGACGGCCTCACGGCACTGGCCGAGGCCGGGGGCGCGAGCGGCACGGACCGGACCGTCGAGGTGTACGACGACGAGCGGCAGTACCCGCTGACCCAGAACCAGAAGGCGCTCTGGTTCCTGAAGCACCTCAACCCCGACGGATACGCCTACAACATCGGCGGGGCCGTCGAGGTGACCGTCGCCCTCGACCCGGACCTGATGTTCGGGGCCGTACGCGAGCTCATCGCCCGGCACCCGGCGCTGCGCACCAACTTCCTCCTTCAGGACGGCCACGCGGTGCAGCGCGTCTCCCCGGGGACGGAGCCCGACCTGGCGCTCTTCGACGTCCAGGGACAGGACTGGGAGAGCATCCACCGGACGATCGTCGCCGAGTACCGCAAGCCCTACGACCTCGCCCGCGACCCACTGGTCCGCTTCCGTCTCTTCAAGCGCGGACCCGACCGCTGGATCATCATGAAGGCCGTCCACCACATCGTCTCCGACGCCATCTCCACCTTCACCTTCATCGATGAACTCTTCGCGGTGTACGAGGCGCTCCGGCAGGGCCGGAAGCCGCAGCTCCCGCCGGTGGCGTCCCGCTACCTCGACTTCCTCAACCAGCAGAACCGGTTCCTGGCCGGCGCCGACGCGGCGCGGATGCTGGACTACTGGCGCGGACATCTGCCGGCCGAGGTGCCCCTGCTGGACCTGCCCACCGACAAGCCGCGCCCGGCCGTCCAGACCCACAACGGCGCCTCCGCGTTCTTCGAACTCGACACCGCTCTCAGCGCCCGGGTCCACGTCCTGGCCCTCGCCCACCACGTCACCCCGTTCATGGTGCTGCTGAGCGCGTACTACCTGCTGCTGCACCGCTACTCCGGCCAGGAGCACATCGTCGTCGGCAGTCCCGTGACCGGGCGCACCCATCAGGACTTCGCCTCCGTCTACGGCTACTTCGTCAACCCGCTCCCGCTGCACGCCGACCTCACGGAGGACCCGAGCGTCGCCGGACTGCTGGAACAGGTCCGTACGACGGTGCTCGGCGGGCTCGACAACCAGGAGTACCCCTTCGTCCTGCTGGTCGAGGAACTCGGCCTCCAGCACGACCCCAGCCGCTCAGCGGTGTTCCAGGCGATGTTCATCCTGCTCACCCACAAGGTCGCCACCGAGCAGTACGGATACCGCCTCAAGTACATCGAACTCCCCGAGGAGGAAGGCCAGTTCGACCTGACGCTGTCCGCCTACGAGGACGAGGCCGAGCACCGGTTCCACTGCGTCCTCAAGTACAACACCGACCTCTTCCTGCCCGAGACGGTCCGGCGGATGGCCTCCCACTACACCCGGCTGCTCGACGCGATGACCCGGGCGCCGGGCGAGACGGCCGTGTCGCGGCTGGGGATGCTCGGCGAAGACGAACGTGAGCAGCTGATCGCGGAGTGGAGCCGCCCCGACGCCCCGCTCACCACCGCCCCTCCCGCCCCGGTCCCGCTCGCCCCCAGGACCTCCGAATCCCCCGAGGCCCCCGAATCCCCCGGGACCCCCGGGTCCCCCGAATCCTCCGGGACCCCCGAATCCTCCGAGTCCGTCCTGACCGGCGCCCCTGGGGCCTCCGCCGCCGGAGAAGGGGCTCGTGGGGCGGGGTTCCTGCCGGTCCACGCACGGATCGGCAGGGTCGCCGCGTCCCGGCCCGACGCTGTGGCCGTCACGGCGCCGGCCCCGGGCGGCGGCGCGCGGAGGATGACCTACGCCGAGCTGGAACGCCGGGCCACGGCCGGGGCTCACCGGCTGCGGGCCCTCGGACTCACCACGGGCTCGGTCGTCGCCGTACGCATGGACAAGACACCGGAGCTGGTCGTCACCCTGCTCGCCGTGCTCAAGGCGGGCGGCGCCTACCTCCCCGTCCAGCCCGACCAGCCCGCGGACCGGCTCGCACAGCTCCTGCGGACCACCGGTGCCGAGCTCGTCGTCACCGACGGCCCGTCGGCGACGGACACCGGTGTGCCGGGCGTCCGGACGGTCACCGCCGGTGAACTCCAGACGCCCGGACCGGCCCCGGACGCCGGGGCGGCGAGCCGGGAACCGGTGGACCCGGACGCCCCCGCCTACGTCATCACCACCTCGGGGTCCACCGGCCGCCCGAAGGCGGTCGAGGTGTCCCACGGCAACCTCGCCTCGGCGTACGCCTCCTGGCAGGAGGTCTACCGCCTGGAACAGGACGTCCGGGTCCACCTCCAGATGGCCGGACCGGCGTTCGACGTGTTCACCGGCGACCTGGTCCGCGCCCTGTGCTCCGGGGGAAATCTCGTCCTGGTCGACCGCGACCTCCTCTTCGACACCCCGCGGCTCTACCGGACGATGCGGCAGGAGCGCGTCGACTGCGCCGAGTTCGTGCCCGCCGTGGTGCGCGGACTGATGGACCACTGCACCAGGGAGGGGCTGCGGCTGGACTTCCTGCGGCTGCTGGTCGTCGGCTCGGACGCCTGGAGCGTGGGGGAGTACCGCCGCCTGGGCGAGCTGTGCGGCCCGGCCACCCGTCTCGTCAACTCCTACGGCCTCACCGAGGCGACCATCGACAGCGCCTGCTTCGAAGGCCCCACCGACGACCTGGAACCCGGCCGGATGGTCCCGATCGGCCGCCCCCTGCCCAACAGCACCCTGCACATCCTGGACGCCCACGGCGAACCCGTCCCGCCCGGTGTCCCGGGCGAGCTGTGGATCGGAGGCGACGGTGTGGCGTCCGGATACGCCGGAGACCCGGAACAGACCCGGCACCGCTTCGTCACCCGGACCCTGAGCCGTGAGCCCGGTGCCCGGCCGGAACGGCTCTACCGCACCGGTGACCTCGCACGCTGGGACGCCCAGGGCCGGGCGCACCTGCTGGGCCGCACCGACGGCCAGGTGAAACTGCGCGGCCACCGCGTCGAGACCGGCGAGATCGAAGCGCAGCTGGAGCGGTGGCCCGCGCTCGACCGGGCCGTGGTCACCCTCCGTACCGACGGCCGGGGGGAGGCGGCGCTCTGCGCCTACTGCGTACCGGCACCGGGCGCCGCACCGGATCCACGGGCGCTGCGCCGCCACCTGGCCGCCTCCCTGCCCTCCTACATGATCCCGGCGCACTTCGTCGTCGTCCCCGCGCTGCCGCTGACGGCCAACGGCAAGGTCGACCTCGCCGCCCTGCCCGCACCGGAGACCGGCGCGGAACAGCGTCCCCACGAAGCGCCGGTGACGGTCTACGAGACGGGGGTCGCCCGGCACTGGCAGGCACTGCTGGGCGTGGAACAGGCAGGACTGGAGGACGACTTCTTCGAACTCGGCGGCAGCTCGATCAAACTCATCGAACTCATCCACCACCTGCGCACGGAATTCGGCGTCACCGTCCCCGTCAGCCGGCTGTACCGCACCACCACCCTGCACGGCATGGCCGCGGCCGTGCAGGAGGTGCTCCACGGCACGGCGGCCGAGGAGCTTCCCTTCCTCACCTTCAACGACGGGCGCTCACCGCTCCTCTTCGCCTTCCCGCCCGCCGGCGGCCACGGACTCGTCTACCGCGGCCTCGCCGATCACCTCCCGGAGTACACCGTCATCGGCTTCAACTACCTGCCCGGGGACGACAAGGTGGCCCGCTACGCCGACCTCGTCGAAACCGTCCGGCCCGAAGGCCCCTGCCTGCTCCTCGGCTACTCCCTCGGCGGCAACCTCGCCTTCGAGACCGCCAAGGAACTCGAACGCCGGGGCCGCCGGGTGGCCCACGTCGTCGTCCTGGACTCCCGCCGCATCCTGGAGAGCTACGAGCCGGGCGACGAGGGCATCCGGGTCTTCGAGGCGGAGCTCGGGGAACACCTGCGCAAGCACACCGGATCCGACGTCGTCGCGAGCGAGACGCTCGCCCACGCGGCGGAGTACCTGGCCTTCTGCGGGCGCACCCCCAACACCGGAAGGACCGCCGCAGCCGTCAGCGTCATCACCGACGAGGAGAAGGCGGCCCTCTACGCCCCCGGAGAGCAGGGCACCTGGCACGGCAGTTCCGTCCAGGACACGCTCGTGCTGCGCGGTTCCGGCCGGCACGCGGACATGCTCGACCCCAAGCACCTCGTCCGCAACGCCGACCTGGTGCGCGCCGTGCTGACAGGAGGCACGGCGACCCATGAAGCCTGAGACCGACGCCACGGCCGGAACCGGCACCACGACCGGCACCGACACCACCACCACAGCCACCGGGTCCGAGAGCGACTGGACCCGCCCCGAACGCAGCCCCGGCACGCCGCCCCGCGTCATCGTCATCGGCGCGGGTGTGGCGGGCCTCTCCACCGGCTGCTACGCCCAGATGAGCGGGGCCAGGACCCGGATCTTCGAGAAGCACGTCCTGCCCGGGGGCTGCTGCACCGCCTGGTCGCGCGACGGCTACATCTTCGACTACTGCATCGAGTGGCTGATCGGCACCGCCCCCGGCAACAACGCCCACCAGGTGTGGCGCGAGCTGGGCGCCTTCGACGGCAAGACGATGACCAACTTCGACGTGTTCAACAAGGTCGAGGACGAACACGGCCGCACGGTGTCGTTCTACAACGACCCGGACCGGCTGGAGGCCCACCTGCTGGAGATCTCCCCCCTGGACACGGCACCCATCCGGGCGTTCACCCGGGACCTGCGGCGGTTCACCCGCATCGAGCTGTACCCGTTCCTGACCGCACCGGACCTGCGTACCGTCCGGGAGAAGGCGGCGATGCTGCGGACGGTACTGCCGGCCTTCCGGCTGTTCTGGCGCACCGCGGCGACCCCGATGCACACCTTCGCCGACACGTTCCAGGACCCCCTGCTGCGCCGGGCCTTCCGCAACATCTTCTTCCAGGATCCGGAAGGGTTCCCGCTCCTGCCGTACCTGTTCAACATGGCCGCCGCCCACCACCACAACGCCGGCTTCCCCCAAGGGGGATCGCTCGGCCTCGCCCGGTCCGTCGAGGAGCGCTACCGGAAGCTGGGCGGCACCCTCACCTACCGGGCGCGCGCCGAAAAGGTCCTCGTCGAGAACGGACGCGCGATCGGCATCGAACTCCGCAACGGAAAGCGGTACTTCGCCGAACACGTCGTCTCCGCCTGTGACGGCCGCACCACACTCCACGGCCTGCTGGGCGGCCGGTACACCAGCCCCCGCATCGAGAAGCTCTACTCCGACCTGCTGCACCGCCCCGGCACCCTGTTCCCCGCGGTCGTCTCCGTCTTCGCCGGGATCCGCGGGCCCTTCGGCCCCGACGAGGCCCACAGCACCACCCATCTGCTGTCCGCCCAGGACGCCGCCCGGCTCCCCGGCGCCCTCCAGAACAGCATCGTCGTGCAGGTGCGCTCCCGGTACTCCGACGGATTCGCGCCGCCCGGCCACTCGGTCGTGCACTGCACCTACTTCAGCGACTTCGCGTACTGGAAGGAGCTCCGCTCCCGCGACCGCAAGGAGTACCGGGCCCGGAAACGCGAGGCCGCCGACTTCGTACGCGCCTTCCTCGAACGCCGGATGCCCGGGCTCGCGGACCGTACGGAGGTGGTCGAGGTGGCGACTCCGGCCACGACGCACCGCTACACCGGCAACCACGACGGTTCGATCCTCGCCTGGAAGGCTTTCTCCGACGCCGACGACGTCGCGGCCCGGCTGGTCGGCAAGGACCGGATGCGGCTGCCCGGACTCAGCGGTTTCTCCATGGCCGGCCAGTGGGTCGGCATGGGGGGCCTGATCCGCGCCGCGTCCACCGGGCGCTTCGCCGCCCAGTACCTCTGCCAGGAGCTCGGTCTCACCTTCCGGGCATGGGAGAGCGACGGTGCCGAACCCTGGCACCCCGGCAAGCTGGGGCGCCTGCCCCAGCTCGACCGATGGTCCGCACGGGAGGAGACCGGCTCATGATCCACCGGAAGAGCGGGCCCCAGCCCGCCGCGGGCCGCCCCAGAGAGACGATGATCATCATCGGAGCCGGCCTCGGAGGACTCTCCACCGGCTGCTACGCCCAGATGAACGGCTACCGCACCCGGATCCTGGAGATGCACGAACTGCCCGGCGGCTGCTGCACCGCGTGGGACCGCGGCGACTTCACCCTGGACCCCTGCGTCAGCTGGCTCCTCGGCAGTGGCCCCGGCAACGAGATGCACCGGATCTGGCTCGAACTGGGCGCTCTCCAGGGCAAGGAAGTACGCCACTTCGACGTGTTCAACATCGTCCGCGGCCAGGACGGCCGGGCCGTCCACTTCTACTCCGACCCGGACCGGCTGGAGGAGCACCTGATCCGGATCTCACCGGCCGACGCCCGCACGGTGAGGAAGTTCTGCGCCCAGCTGCGTTCCTTCCGCAAGGCACTGGCGGTCTACCCCTTCCTCAAACCGGTCGGCCTGATGAGCCGCACGGAACGCTGGCGGATGCTGGCCTCCTTCCTCCCCTACGCCAACACCGTGCGGGCGACCATCGGTGTCCTGATGGCCGACTACTCGGCACGCTTCAAGGACCCGCTGCTGCGCGAGGCGTTCAACTTCATCCTCTACGAGAAGCACCCGGCGTTCCCGGTGCTGCCCTTCCACTTCCAGCTCGCCTCGCACGCCAACCTCTCGGCGGGGGTCCCCGAAGGGGGCTCGCTGGGGCTCGCCCGGTCGATCGAGAACCGCTATCTGCGCCTCGGCGGTGAGGTCTCGTACAACACCAAGGTCGAGACGATCCTCGTGGAGGACGACCGGGCGGTCGGTGTGCGGCTCAGCGACGGGCGCGAGGTGCGCGCCGACATCGTGGTGTCGGCCTGCGACGGACACACCACCATGACGAAGTTCCTCCAGGGCCGCTACCTCGACGACACCTACCGCCGCCTGTACACCCGGACCATCCACGAACCCGGCATGGTCTTCCCCGGCTACTTCACCCTCTTCCTCGGCCTGTCCCGCCCCTTTCCCGAGGGCGACCCCTGCACGACGTACCTCCTCGACGACGCCACCGCCGCGGAACTCACCGGCCTGCGCCATCCCAGCATCAACGTCCAGTTCCGCAGCCGGCACTACCCCGAGCTCTCCCCGGACGGCACCACCGTCGTCTACGTCACCTACTTCTGCGACATCGCCCCGTGGCGGGAGCTGGACGAGGGCCCGGAGCAGGTGACCCGGGTCCGCGGCGGCGAGGAGCTCCACACGCTCCCCGTGCGGCACGGACGCGGCTACTACGCCGCCAAGCGGCGGGCGCGCGAGGCCCTGGTGGACTTCCTGGAGCGGCGTTTCCCCGGCATCCGGGACGCGATCGTCGTCCGCGACGTCTCCAGCCCGCTCACCCAGGTCCGCTACACCGGCAACTACGACGGGACGGTCCTCGGCTGGCAGCCGTTCGTGGAGAGCGGGGAGACGCTGGAGGAACTCGTCAAGAAACACGGCCCGGGCCTGCCCGGCCTGCGGGACTTCTACCAGTCCGGCGTCTGGGCCACCACCGGCGGGCTGATCCGGGCGGCAGCCGCCGGGCGGCACGTCATGCAGTTCGTCTGCCGCGACGACGGCAGACCCTTCACCGCGTCGGTGGACCGCACCGCACCCCCGCCGACCCATCGCGTCATCCCCGTACACACCCGGCCCGGCCCCCTTCTGCCGGCCGCTCTCCACGAGACCGGCACCCGGGTCCCGGAACAGACAGAGAGGACCGGCGAGAAGCCATGAAGACCGAGAAATGGGTGGTCCGCGAACACATCGAGGGTGTGCCCGACGTGCACCGGATCTACGAGAAGGTCGTCGAGGACCTGGACGTCGGCCTGGCACCCGACGAGATGCTCCTGCGCACCCTGTACATCTCGGTCGACCCCTACCTCCAGGGCATCGCCCTGGACACCCCGCTCGGCGGGCACATGGGGGCCGACTCGGTCATGGAGGTACTGGCGGCGGGCCCGCGCGCCGCGCACCGGCCCGGAGACCTGGTCCAGGGGTTCGGCGGGTGGCGCACCCATCTCGTCAGCACCGGAGAACCGGAGCTCTGGCAGACCGGCACCTTTCCCATGGTCTTCCCCGCCTACCGCAGGCTGGACCCGTCCCACTACGACGACGCCCTGCCCCTGGAGACCGCGCTCAGCGTGATGGGCGGCCCGGGGATGACGGCCTGGGGGACGCTGACCAAGTACCTGGCCGTCAGGCCCGGGGACACCGTCGTGATCAGCGGCGCCTCGGGTCCGGTGGGGACGCTGGCGGGCCAGCTCGCCTCCCTCGCGGGCGCCAGGGTCGTCGGCACCACCTCCTCCCGGCAGAAGGCGTCCTACCTCACCGGCCTCGGCTTCGACGAGGTCGTCGTCTACCGGCACGGGGACAGCCCCGAGGCCGTGCGGGAAGCCCTCGTCGAAGCCGCACCGGACGGTGTCGACCGGTACTTCGACAACCTGGGCGGCGCCGTCACCGACGCGGTCTTCTCCATGCTCAACGTCGGGAGCCGGGTCGCGGTGTGCTGGCAGTGGGCGACCCAGGTCGGCAACGAAGGCGTGGGGCCGAGACTCCTGCCCTACCTCATGTTCCCCCGCGCCACCGTCCGGGGGATCTTCTCCCTCGAATGGTTCACCGAATCCAACTGGGCCGCTCTGCACACGGAGTTGGGCGGACGTATCCGGAGCGGCGAGATCCTCTTCGACCACACGGTCCACCGCGGCTTCGACAGCGTCCCCACCGCCTACGACAGCCTGTACCGCGACCGGGAGGCCAGCCGCGGCAAGGTGCTCGTCGCCCTGTGACCCCCGCCGGCGCGTGCCCGCCCCGTACCGCGCCGGCCTGACCACGGCCTCTGGAGGCACCGTGACCACCACCGACGGCGCTCCGTCCGCCCTCGCCCCGGCCCCCCTCGTCCCGCTGCACCGCCTCCGTTTCGAGGAACCGGGGCCGCCCCGCACGGTCGAGCAGCCGGACGGATCGGTGGCCTGGCTGGTGAGCCGTTACACCGACGTCCGCCAGGTGCTCTCCGACGAGAGGTTCGGCCGGGCCCGGCTCTACGACCCCGACGCACCCGCGGTCGCGGGCGTGCCCGAGATCGTGAACGACCCCGACCTGATGTTCAACCAGGACGGGCCGGAGCACCTGCGGCTGCGCCGGACCCTGCGCCGCGCCTTCACCCCGAGGTCCGTCGCCCGCTGGCAGCCGTGGATCGCCGCGATCGTCGAGCAGCTCCTCGAAGGGCTGGCGGTCCGGCACCGCCCGGCCGACCTGGTCCAGGAGTTCACGCTGCCGCTGCCGGTGGCGGTGATCAGCCGGCTGATGGGACTGGACGAACAGGCCAGGGACCGGATGCGGCACTGGAGCGAACACGCCTTCTCCGACGGCTCGCTCGCCGACGGCCAGGTGACGGCGGCCCTGGAGGAGTTCAGCGCCTTCGGTGCCGGGCTCCTCGCCGAGCGGCGTCGTACGCCGGGCGACGACCTGATCAGCGGTCTGGTCCGGGCCGCGGCCGAGGAGGACGACATCCCGGAGTCCCAGCTGGTCAGCCTGGTCTGCGGTCTGGTCGTCGGCGGACACGACAGCACGATGACCATGCTCGGCAACTCCCTGCTCTACCTCCTCGGCGAGCGCCCGGAGACCTGGGAGCGGCTGGGCGCCGACGAGGACGCGGCCGGGGCGGCCGTGGACCGCCTCGTCCACCTCGTGCCGCTGGGCGACGACCGGGGCACCGCCCGCCACGCCTCGGCGGACGCCGAGGTCGGCGGGGTGACGATCCCCGCGGGAGCCGTCGTGATCGCGGACTGCGGCATGGCCAACCGGGACCCGGCCGTCTTCACCCGCCGCCCCTTCGACGACCTCTTCGCCCCGCTGGAGGCACCGACCCTGGCCTTCGGGGCAGGCGCCCACTACTGCCTCGGCGCCTGGCTGGCCCGCACGGAACTCCGGATCGCCCTGCACCGGCTGGCCGCCCGCTACCCGGGTCTGCGCCTGGCAGAGGACCCGGACCGCGTCGACTGGCGGACGGGGAGCACCTCGCGCAGCCCGCGCAGCCTCGCCGTGACCTGGTGACCCGCCCGGTGCCGCCCCCGCCAGGTGAAGTGACCCGCACCCGGAGCCGCCCCCGCCAGGGGCGGGCGCCCCCCTCCGGCACGGCCGCCCCTCCGGTCGTTGCCGAAGGCTACGAGTTGGAGGGCACGTGCGGGCGCAAGAAGCCCGTGCGGGCTGACGGAACGGCCTCGCCACCCCATGAACTCGGCCTTGCCGAGAGAAAACCCGGCAGGCGTCCTAGGATTTAGGACGACATGACCGCAAAAGTGGTAAATGTCCCCAGTGATGAAGGAGGCACCATGATTGCCCAGGAGATCACTTCCACCACGACGCCGACGCGGACGGCCGCGCTGGATTCGCTGATGGTCCAGCCCGAAGCAGCCGTGAGCGACGCCCCGCTCTACACCCCCGAAGCGGCCGGCGTCCTGCTGGCGCTGCTCCTGCTCTCGCCCAAGGAGCCGAAGGAGCCGCGGGACAAGTGAGTTCCCCCTCCGTATTCGCCGAGGCGACCGAAGCCCTGGCGGCCGGCGTCCTCGGTGCCTTCGACGGCACCGAGGACGCCGTACGGCCGGCCCGGTACGTCGACGACTCCTCCGACCCGCTCGCCGCCCTGGCCGCGATCCGGGTGCTCGGCGCCGACGTCCTCGCTCCGCACCTCCTGGCGGGACGGCCTTTCCTCGCCGAGGACGCCGCCGTCATGGCCAAGGCCTTCGACGCCTTCCCCGCGGCGGATTCCACGGAGGAGGCGACGGTCGCCTGGCGGGACTGGGCGGCCGCCCAGCTGCTGTCCGTCGCCGCGAAGGACCCCGCCCCCCACCGCCCGGCCCCGGCCGCCGGCACCGTCACCGACAGCACCGACTGGCGCCCCTGGTCGGTCCGCATGTCCCAGCTGGCACCGCTGGCGACGACCGGTCTCGACGGGCCGGTGCACGACGCGGCCCGCACCGGGGCGCTCCCCCTCAGCAGGGGAGTCACCCGGTCCCTGCTGCGCCGGGACTTCCCGACCGCCGCACGTCTCGTGCGCTGGCTCGCCTGGCTGCGGTACGAAGGCGTCGAGCTGCCGCTGGACCCCGCACTCGCAGCCGAACACATCTGGCTGGTGGGCGGCGCCGGACCGCGTACCGCACTCGACCTGGTGATCGCACGGCACCTCCTGGGAGCACGCCCCGGCACGGGCGAGAAGGCGGAACGGACATGACGACCCCCATCCCCGCGACGGTGACCCCGCTCGCCCGCGGCCTGGCCGACCGGGCGCTGGCCTGGCTGCACGCCAACCGCGCCCTCGGCGCACTGCCCCCCGGCACCACCGAGACCATGGCGGACCCGGACGGCGTCTACAAACCCCTGGGGGAGACCACCCTCGCCGCCTCCCTCGTCCTGCGGGACACCCGGTCCGAACCGGGCAGGGCCGCCGCCGCCCAGAGCCTGATGGACTTCACCTGGGAGCAGTTCCGGCGAGGCGACATGATCTACGAACGCCAGCTCCGCCACACCCTGATGACGGACCCGCTGGAGATGTACGCGCCCTTCGTCCGCTGCGGTTACCGCCACGAGGGGCTCGACCGGCTCCTGGCCCACCGGTCCCGCATGCGGTCGGTGAACAGCGTCGAGGTGCTGCCCAACCGCCGTCTCGCCGTCGCCAACGCCGCCCGGGTGGTCGGCCTCGACCACCCCGACGACATGGCGGAACTGGCCCGCGCCACCTGGCTCGGGGCGACCCCCGAGCCCTGGGCGATCAACTGGATCACCGCCTACGCGATGACCCACACCGTCTTCCACCTCACCGACTGGGGCGCCCGTCCGGACGGCCTGCCGCCCGAACTCGCCCGGTACGTACGCCGGTGGCTTCCCGTGTGGATCGACATCTGGCGCGAGGTCGGGCAATGGGACCTGGTCACCGAACTCCTGGTCGTCGGCGTCTCGCTGGAGGACCCCCACTGCGCCCCCGAGGACTGGGAGGCGCTCGCCGCCCTCCAGCACGAGGACGGCCTCGTCCCCCGGGACAGCGACCCGGTGCACGACGACCCGCGACGCAGGTTCACCGACCACCAGCACACGGTCGTCGTCACCGCCGTCGCCGGCTCCATCGCGCTGGCCCGGTCGGCCCGCGGGTCGTGACCGGCGGCCGCGGGGCGGGCAGGACGGGGGCGCGGGCGGACGGGCGGGGCGCCCGCCCCCGCACCGCACCCCGCGCCCCGGCCGACGACGTGCCCGCGGCCCGGCTCCGCGCCCTCCTCGCCGCTGCCCCGGGACCGGCCGCGGCGGTGGGCGCCCTCCACGGAGGGACGCGCACCGTGCTGTGCTCCGGAGGAGCCCTGGACAGCACCCGTTTCGAGACCGGCTCACTCAGCAAGACCTTCGCAGCCCTGCTGCTCGCCGAACTCGTCGCCCGCGGCGAGGTCTCCTACGCCGACCGCGCCGACCGCTACCTGCCGTTCCGGATCCCCGGCCCGCCGATGACCCTGCTCCACCTGGCCACCCACACCTCCGGCCTGCCCCGGCTGCCGCCCGGCCTGATCAGAAGCGCCGTACGCAGCGGGTGGTTCAGCAACCCGTACGCCCGGTTCACCGAGTCCGACCTGCTGACCGCGCTCGCCCGGACCCGGCCGCGCCACCGGCCCGGTACCCGGGTCCACTACTCCAACTTCGGCGGCGCCCTCCTCGGCGGCGTACTCGCCCGGGCGGCCGGCGGGACCGGGAGCGACTACCCCGCACTGCTGGCCGAGCGGATCACCGGGCCGCTGGCGCTGGCCGACACCACCTGCGATCCCGGCCTGCCCGCGGCCACCGGCCACTGGCACGGCCGGCCCCGCCCGCCGCTGCGGATGCCGGGGCTGGCCCCCGCCGGAGCGGTGCGCTCCAGCGCCCGTGACCTGCTGAGGGTCCTCGAAGCCCTGCTGTATCCGGAGACCGCTCCCGGCCGGTTCCTGCGGACGGCGCTCACCGAGGTCCAGCGGCCCCGGCTGATCATCCCCCGAACGGGCTCGCGGCTCTGCCTCGTCTGGAACCTCCGCCCCCGGCCCGACGGGCCCCTGCTCCACCACTCCGGGGGGACCATGGGCTTCACCGCGTTCGCGGGATTCCTCCCGCACTCCGGCACCGGCCTGGTGGCCCTCACCGCCACCGCGCCCACGCTGCTCGCCCCGTTCGTCCAGGCCGCCTACACGACACTGTGCGCGCTCCCGGTCCCCGGCCGCCCATGACCCCTATGACCCGCTCGGGTAGGAAACATGATCGATCCGACGGGTTCACGGTGATGGTCTTGCCCCGCTGTGTGGCGGGGCATACGTTCGTTCCTCGTCCAGGCGCCGCCCCGCACCGTCTCCACGGGCACGGCGCGCGCCCGGAGGCTCTCTGACGCCGCGTCGAAGGAGCATCATGTCCGATGTCGTACGCGCCGCACTCGTCCAGGCGACCTGGACCGGCGACACCGAATCCATGATCGCCAAGCATGAGGAGCACGCCCGCGAGGCGGCCCGGCAGGGCGCGAGGATCATCGGATTCCAGGAGGTGTTCAACGCCCCCTACTTCTGCCAGGTCCAGGAGCCCGAGCACTACCGGTGGGCAGAGGCCGTACCGGACGGGCCGACCGTCCGGAGGATGTGCGACCTGGCCCGCGAGACCGGCATGGTGATCGTCGTACCGGTCTTCGAGCTGGAGCGGTCCGGCTTCTACTACAACACCGCGGCGGTGATCGACGCCGACGGCACCTACCTCGGCAAGTACCGCAAACACCACATCCCCCAGGTCAAGGGCTTCTGGGAGAAGTACTACTTCAAGCCCGGGAACGCCGGCTGGCCGGTCTTCGACACCGCTGCCGGGAAGGTCGGCGTCTACATCTGCTACGACCGGCACTTCCCCGAGGGATGGCGCCAACTCGGTCTCAACGGAGCCCAGCTGGTGTACAACCCGTCGGCCACCTCGCGCGGCCTGTCCAGCTACCTGTGGCAGCTGGAGCAGCCCGCCTCCGCCGTCGCCAACGAGTACTTCGTCGCCGCGATCAACCGCGTCGGCCAGGAGGAGTACGGCGACAACGACTTCTACGGCACCAGCTACTTCGTCGATCCGCGCGGCCGGTTCGTTGGAGACGTCGCCAGTGACAAGGAGGAGGAACTGGTCGTGCGGGACCTCGACTTCGGGCTGATCGAGGAGGTCCGGCAGCAGTGGGCGTTCTACCGCGACCGCAGGCCCGACGCCTACGACGGGCTGGTGGAACCGTGACCGGACTGCACGAGCGGCACCTGGCCGTCAGCCCCGACTGGCTGGCCCTGTACTACCGCGACCCCCTGGAGATCACCCACGGCGAGGGCCGCCACGTCTGGGACGCCGACGGACGACGCTACCTCGACTTCTTCGGCGGCATCCTCACCACCATGACAGCGCACGCCCTGCCCGAGGTGACCAAGGCCGTCACCGAACAGGCCGGGCGGATCGTCCACTCCTCCACGCTCTACCTCAACCGCCCCATGGTGGAGCTCGCCGAGCGCGTCGCGGCACTCTCC
The DNA here is from genome assembly GCF_008704555.1 of Streptomyces nitrosporeus. Classification (NCBI taxonomy): domain Bacteria; kingdom Bacillati; phylum Actinomycetota; class Actinomycetes; order Kitasatosporales; family Streptomycetaceae; genus Streptomyces; species Streptomyces nitrosporeus. Next base: position 985,226 of record NZ_CP023702.1, on the reverse strand, counting down.
GGGATCCCCGACGCCCGGGTCTTCTTCACCACCTCCGGCACCGAGGCCAACGACACCGCCCTGCTGCTGGCCACCACCTACCGCGCGTCCAGCCAGATCCTGGCGATGCGCAACAGCTACCACGGCAGGTCCTTCTCCACGGTGTCGGTCACGGGCAACCGGTCCTGGTCGCCCACCGGGCTCTCACCGCTCCAGACCCTGTACGTCCACGGAGGGGTCCGCCACCGCGGGCCGTACGCGGAGCTGAGCGACGCACGGTTCACCGAGGCGTGCGTCGCCGACCTGGAGGACCTGCTCGGGCACACCCGGAGCCCGGCCGCGCTGATCGCCGAACCCGTCCAGGGGGTCGGCGGTTTCACCGCACCCCCCGACGGCCTGTACGCCGCCTTCCGCGAAGTCCTCGACCGGCACGGCGTCCTGTGGATCAGCGACGAGGTGCAGACCGGCTGGGGCCGCACCGGCGACCACTTCTGGGGCTGGCAGGCCCACGCGGAGAACGGGCCGCCCGACATCCTCACCTTCGCCAAGGGCATCGGCAACGGCATGTCCATCGGCGGGGTCGTCGCCCGCGCCGAGGTCATGAACTGCCTGGACGCCAACTCCATCTCCACCTTCGGCGGTTCCCCCGTCACCATGGCCGCGGGGCTCGCCAACCTCACCTACCTGCTGGAACACGACCTCCAGGGCAACGCGCGCCGCGTCGGCGGGCTGCTCATCGAACGGCTGAGGGAGGCCGGCGCGCGCTCGGCGGGCGTTCGCGAGGTACGCGGCCGGGGGCTGATGATCGGTGTCGAACTGGTCAGGCCCGGCACCGACGAGGCGCATCCGGACGGTGCGGCAGCCGTTCTGGAAGCGGCCCGGGAGGGCGGACTGCTCATCGGGAAGGGCGGCGGCCACGACACCAGCGTCCTCAGGATCGCCCCGCCGCTCTCACTGACCACCGCCGAGGCCGAGGAGGGAGCGGCGATCCTGGCCGACGCCCTGCGAGCGGCCTGCTGACCCCGCCGGGGCCGGACCGGACCACCACGGCCCGGCCCCGGCGCCCCGCGGACTCCGGCACCCGGGCCCGGAACCCCGGGGCAGGCTCCAGGTCCGGACTCGTGATGATCAAGAAGTACGCGCCGAACGTCCCGGTCGGGACACGGGACCTGGAGAAGGTGGCCGAGAAGGACTGGACGAACTCCATGCGGAAGATGGAGGGCCAGGCCACCGACGCCGCTGCAAGCGGGCGTGCGGCGCGGTGAAGACGGGCTGGTAGCGGCTGGCCGTACGAGCACACCACGGGGGAGCGGTGGGCCGCCGTGGTTCTCCCAGCCGGACGACGACGCGGGCCGGCCCCTGGTGAGCAGAGCACGTGTATCCGTATCCGAGCGAAATGGGGACGAGTTATGACACGCACCTTGATCACCGGCGGCCTGGTCGTCACCGCATCCGACGAGTTGCACGCGGACGTACTGATCGAGCACGGCCGGGTGATCGCGCTGGCAGCACCGGGAAGCCAGCAGTGGACCGCCGATCTGGTGATCGACGCGTCGCAGAAGTACGTGATTCCGGGAGGCGTCGACGCCCACACCCATATGGAGATGCCGTTCGGCGGAACCTTCGCGTCGGACACGTTCGAGACGGGGACGCGGGCAGCGGCGTGGGGAGGGACGACCACGATCGTCGATTTCGCGGTGCAGACGAAAGGCGAGGCGCTCCAGGCCGGACTGGACTCCTGGCACGCGAAGGCCGACGGAAAATGCGCGATCGACTACGCGTTCCACATGATCATGTCGGATGTGAACGAGTCGACGCTGAGGGAGATGCCAAGACTCGTCGAGCATGGCGTGACCTCGTTCAAACTGTTCATGGCGTACCCGGGGGTCTTCTACTCGGACGACGGGCAGATCCTGCGGGCCATGCAGAAAGCAGCTGACGTCGGCGGGCTGATCATGATGCATGCCGAGAACGGCATCGCGATCGACGTACTCGTCGAACAGGCCCTCGCGCGCGGCGAGACCGACCCCCGGCACCACGGTGAGGTCCGCAAGGCCCTGCTGGAGGCCGAAGCCACTCACCGCGCGATCCAGCTCGCCAGGGTCGCCGGAGCTCCGCTCTACGTCGTGCACGTCTCGGCGGAAGAGGCGGTCGCGGAGATCGCCGCAGCCCGCGACAGGGGGTTGCCTGTTTTCGGCGAGACCTGCCCGCAGTACCTCTTCCTGTCCACCGACAACCTGGCCGAGCCGGAATTCGAAGGCGCCAAGTACGTCTGCTCCACGCCGCTCCGCCCCAAGGAGCATCAGGCCGCCCTCTGGCGCGGCCTGCGGACGAACGATCTCCAGGTGGTCTCCACCGACCACTGCCCGTTCTGCTTCACCGGGCAGAAGGATCTGGGCCTCGGTGACTTCTCCAGGATCCCGAACGGTCTTCCCGGAGTGGAGAACCGCATGGACCTCCTCCATCAGGCCGTCGTCGACGGTCACATCTCCCGTCGGCGCTGGATCGAGATCGCCTGCGCCACCCCGGCCCGTATGTTCGGTCTCTATCCCCGGAAGGGAACGATCGCCCCGGGCGCCGACGCCGATGTCGTCATCTACGATCCTCACTCCGTCCAGACGCTGTCGGCCGAGACGCACCACATGAACGTCGACTACTCGGCGTACCAGGGGAAGACCGTCACCGGGCAGGTCGAGACGGTCCTCTCACGGGGTGAAGTCGTCATCGACCGGGGGAAGTACGTGGGCCGTGCCGGGCACGGCACTTTCGTCCCGCGTACCACCTGCCAGTACCTGGGCTGAGCGGCCACGGGTCTTCACCGCCCCGGGACGTGGCAGAGTGACAGTGGCGGGCCGTCGAGTCGGATGGCCAACAGGAGGGGTACGCCTGCCGCATGCCGTCCGCCGCAGCGGAGGGAGAAGCCGGAGACGATGACGCACGCAGGGAAGAAGACACCTCATACGGCCAGGACGTCAAGTGAAGGGCTTCCCGGACAGCGGTCGTCGCCTGCCGGCAGGCCCTTGCGGAGGCCGGCTGCGGTTGCGTCCCCCTCGGTCTCACGCCGCGAGGCGCCGTGGCGGACGATGCCGGTCACGCGGGCAGCCGTGAAGCTCGCGGACCTTTCCTTCCCGGGCCCGTAGGACGCAGGACGCCCGGGTCCTCGTCGGCTCACCGTCCGACGGGCCCGTTCCGAGGGCTGTCGTGATGCCCGGCGCGCCCGGGGGAGTCGCGGTTGTGCGGTGCCTTGGCCAGGGCGGGAGCCCAAGGGGCGGCCGCGCGGCCGCCGGTCCGGATGCGGTGGTGTCCGGTGCGGGACGCCGGCCGGTACGTACACGCCCTGCCCGCCTGCCCGACTGCCCGCGCGCTTGCCCGCCGCGCATCTGTACGCCGTGCGCCTCGCCCGGGGCGGGGCAGCTCCCGGGATCCTTACCCGGGCCCGCGCCGTCTCCCCGCTTCAGGGTGCCCGCCCCGGGCGGCCCCGGACGCTGCCCCCGGACGTCCCGGGTCTCGCCCCTGAACGCCTCATGCTCCCCGCCCCCGGGCGGCGTCCCCACGTAAGACGGCCCGGTGCGGCCTTCCGCGGGTGACACGGCGCCGGAGGCATACGGGAGCCCCTCGGCCCCCTTCTCACGGTAGCGCTCATTCCGCAAGCGTCAGAAGCCTTGTCTCTCCGGCGGCGGCGACTCTATTCTCTGCGAACAGAAAGCGCTTTCCCCGGTCGTGAGTCCTCGCCCTGTCGGCCACAACTACCTTTGTCTGTACGTAAATTGACGTTCAGTCAGACAAATTGTGTCGATCCGGTGGGCGGCTTCCTCCGGGACGCGGGACCGCCATGGAACGTACGCCGTGGCGGCGACGCGTCACGCCGTCCGTCGCAGTCGCGACGGTGCGGCGGCCCTTGGGTCATGACTGGTCGTCCCGTCGCCAAATGGTGTCTTCGCCGTCCGGCACCACTGAGGCGGAAGCGATCCGGTCATGCCTGCCCGGCGACGGCGACAGCCGGGGCGGGCCGCCGTCGCGACCACGGCGCGTAGTAGCAACATCCGGCACTCGCAGACGACTTGAGGAAAACGACTATGAAGCGACCAGTCGCACGGCGACTCTATGCGGCAGTGGCCACGATGGCCGTGGCGGCCGCGACCGGGGCGATCATGACGATCCCCGACGAGGCATCGGCGGCCACCGGCGGTGTCACCGGTTTCGCCACCCAGAACGGCGGGACCACCGGTGGCGCCGGCGGGCAGACCGTGAAGGCCACCACGGGCACCGCGATCCACGAGGCCCTCTGCAACCGGGCGAGCAGCAGCACCCCGATCATCATCCAGGTCGAGGGGACCATCAACCACGGCAACACAGCCAAGGTGTCGGGTGACAGCTGCAACACCGCGGCGGGTGTGATCGAGCTCAAGCAGATCAGCAACGTCACCATCGTCGGTGTCGGCAGCGGTGCGGTCTTCGACCAGCTGGGCATCCACATCCGGCAGTCCAGCAACATCATCATCCAGAACGTGAGCGTCAAGAACGTCAAGAAGTCCGGCTCGCCCACATCCAACGGCGGCGACGCCATCGGCATGGAGAGCGACGTCCGCAACGTCTGGGTCGACCACGTCAGCCTGGAGGCGTCGGGCGGCGAGTCGGAGGGGTTCGACGGCCTCTTCGACATGAAGGACAACACGCAGTACGTCACCCTGTCCTACAGCACCCTGCGCAACTCCGGCCGGGGCGGGCTCATCGGGTCCAGTGAGACGGAACTCTCCAACGGGTTCGTGACCTTCCATCACAACCTGTACGAGAACATCGACTCCCGGGCGCCCCTGCTGCGTGGCGGTATCGCCCACATGTACAACAACTACTACGTGAAACTCAACGAGTCCGGGATCAACTCCCGTGCCGGAGCCCGCGCCAAGGTGGACAACAACTACTTCAAGGACTCCAAGGACGTCCTGGGAACCTTCTACACCGACGCGGCCGGGTCCTGGCAGGTCAGCGGCAACACCTTCGACAACGTGACCTGGTCCGCGCCCGGAAACGAGTACAACCCGGCCGGACCGAACCCGAAGTCCAACACCACGGTCAACATCCCGTACGCGTTCAGCCTCGACTCCGCCTCCTGCGTCCCGGACGTCGTGGCCCGTACGGCCGGCGCCAACAAGGGGCTCCAGGTGTCGGACGGCAACTGCACGCCGACCACGCCCACCCCGGGCCCGACCACCCCCACCCCGGACCCGACGGACCCGACGCCGGACCCGACCGACCCGACGCCCGGCCCCACGGACCCGCCCGCCGGGACCAACCTCAGCATCGGCGCCGGAGCGGACGGCTCCAGCAAGGCAAGCGGTACCAGCTACGGCAACGTCCGCGACGGTGACCTGAACACCTACTGGTCACCGGCGGGCTCGACCGGTTCCGTCTCGGTCAAGTGGGGCACCGCCATCACCATCTCCAAGATCAACATCCGCCAGGCCTCCGGTTCCGCCATCGGCTCCTGGAGGGTTCTGAACGGTGACACCGGTGCCGTCCTGAGTTCCGGCAGCGGAGCGGGCGTCATCTCCTTCCCGGCGACCTCGCTGAAGAAGGTCACCTTCGAGATCACCAGCTCGTCCGGTACCCCGAAGGTCGCCGAGTTCGAGACCTACGCCGGATAACCAGCTGTCCCCGCCCGTCCGGCGCCGGCCCTCCGGGGCGCGGCCACGGGTGGGCGGGAGACGACGGGCACAGCAGGGCCCCGGTGGCGAAATCCACCGGGGCCCTGCTGTGTTCCCGTCGCCGGTTCCCACGGTCCCGCCCACCGGCCGTACGGACGCGGCGGCCCGCTCCCCGGGCGGCAGGCCCGCGCCATGATCCTCGCGGCGCGGCGCGGCACGCAACGTCACGGCGCGCACGGAACCTCTGGTGGAGGGCCTCTTCCCAAGAAGGGACAGGGGGGTCAGGATTGTCCCCCCGCGACTCGCCCGCCGTGGCGCGGTCGTACGGGTCCGGCACGGCTCGGTGTGGAAGGATCTCCCGCACCGCACCACGCAGGGGACGTGCCCGCAGAGCCTCCACCAGCGTGCTTTTCGGCACCTGACGACCGGAATCCGGGAGAGGGGCGGTATGCGCACCGGCCCGCCGACGCGGCACACCACCCCCGCGGTTCCTGTCATTCGCGACCCGCGCGCCACCCGCCAGACCCCGGACCAGGAGTGCATGTCATGGATTTCGGCCTTGTCCTCCAGACCGACCCGCCCGCCTCGGCAGTCGTCGGACTCATGCGGCGCGCCGAGCGGAACGGGTTCCGCTACGGCTGGACCTTCGACTCGTCGGTGCTCTGGCAGGAGCCCTTCGTCATCTACAGCCGCATCCTGGAACACACCGACCGGATGACCGTCGGGCCGATGGTCACCAATCCCGGCACCCGCACCTGGGAGGTCACCGCCTCCACCTTCGCCACCCTCAACGACATGTACGGCAATCGCACCGTCTGCGGCATCGGACGCGGCGACTCCGCGATGCGGGTGGCCGGCCGCGACCCCGACACCCTGGCCCGGCTCGGGGACGCCATCGAAGCGATCCGCGACCTGGCGGAGGGGCGCGAGGCCACAGTGGACGGGCAGCGCCTCCGGATCCCCTGGGTGAAGGAGGGCAGGCTGCCCGTCTGGATGGCGGCGTACGGGCCCAAGGCCCTTGCTCTGGCCGGACGCAAGGCCGACGGCTTCATCCTCCAGCTCGCCGACCCGTACCTCACCGAATGGATGGTCAGGGCGGTCCGCAGCGCTGCGGCCGACGCCGGACGCGACCCGGATTCCGTCACCGTCTGCGTCGCCGCGCCCGCCTATGTGGGCGAGGACCTGGACCACGCCCGTGAGCAGTGCCGCTGGTTCGGCGGCATGGTCGGCAACCACGTCGCCGATCTCGTCGCACGGTACGGCGAGCACTCGGGGCTGGTGCCGGAGGCGCTCACGGAGTACATCGCGAGCCGCTCCGGTTACGACTACAGCCACCACGGGCGCACCGGGAACCCGGACGCGGCCTTCGTGCCCGACGGGATCGTCGACCGGTTCTGCCTGCTCGGCCCCGCCGAGGCGCACATCGAGAAACTGCGGATCCTGCGCGACCTGGGCGTCGACCAGTTCGCCGTCTACAACATGCACGACGCCCGCGAGGCGACGATCGACGCCTACGGATCAACGGTCATCCCGGCGTTGTCGGCCTGAACGGTCCGCACCGCCCGCCCCGCCCATTCCGGGCGCACCCGCCTGCGTCACCCATACGCGCCCACCCGCATCGCCCGTTCCGCCGGTCCATCACGGACGGCCGCCGGCGGGCGGTACGGACATGGCTTCCGGCCGGTCAGTGGTGGCGGAGTTTCTCCAGGGCGTCGGCGAGGGCGGCGCGGGTGACCGGGAGGGCGGGATGGTCCAGGCCGAGGAGTTCCTCCTCGTCGGCCAGCAGCTCGGTGAGCTCGGTCGCGGCACGGGCCGGTTCGCCGGCGGCCGTACGCCAACGGGCCAGGTCCATGCGGGTGCCCAGGGTGTGGGGGTGCTCCGGGCCCATCACGCGCAGGCGGTCGGCGAGGAGCGGCCCCAGCAGGGCGACGGCCTGGGTGGGGTCGCCGTCGCGTCCGGTCCAGTCGGCGATGCGGGCGCGGGTGGCGAAGGTGTCGGGGCCTTCGGGATCGTCGGCCTGCTGGACTTCGAGGAGGTCCCGCAGGGCGGCGAGCGCGCTTGCCACGTCGCCGAGTTCTCCTCGGTGGTGCATGGCGGCCGAGCGGGCGCGCAGGACGTCCGGATGGCCGGGGCCGAGGCGTGCCTCGTCCTCGCGCCAGGCGGCCTCGTGCAGGGCCAGGGCTCCGGCGTGGTCTCCGGAGGCCGCGAGGAAGTTGGCGAGGTGGTTGCGGTTGCTGACGGTGTCGCGGTCGGCGGCCCGGCCAAGGCTGATGCGTAGTTCATACAGGTGTTTCAGTTCGATGACGGCCGCGTGGGGGTCGCCGGCCGCACCCTGCCAGACGGCGGCGCTCTGGCGGGTCTGGAGCAGGCCGGGGTGGTCGGGCGGGTACAGACGGTCCTGGTCCGCGTAGAGGGAGGCGTAGGCGCGGGCCGCGCCGGTGGGGTCGCCCGCCTTCGCCTGCCACCACGCGAGGTGTCCCCGGGTGTCGAGGCTGATCTCGTCGTCCGGTGCGAAGCGGGCGTCGACGACCTCGCGCAGGCGGCGGAAGTGGCGCAGCGCCGCGCTCGCCTGGCCGGAGTCGCCGAGGCTGTGGCCCATGCGGTAGAGGACGGGGTGGGGTGCGGGGACGAGCAGTTCGTCCTGGGCGTGGCCGGCGAGGGCGAAGGCGTTGGCGCGCAGGGCCCGGTCGAGGCGGGCGGGGAGGTGTGGGGTCTGCCAGCCCTCGACGAGGGCCTGGGCGGCGAAGCCCGCTGCGGTACGGCGTTCGGACGGGTCCAGCAGGTCGCGGGTGGCGTGCTGGGTCAGGGTGTGGACGCGTATCGCCTTGCCGGCGAGCGTGCCGGCCGGGCCGGGTCCGGCGCCGGGACCCGGCGGCGTACGGGGTGTGGTGGTGTCGACGGAGAGGAGGCTCAGGCGCCGCAGGTTGTGCACCGCGTCGTGGACCTCGTCGCGGGCCGCGGCCTCGCAGGGGTGCGGGGCAAGCGCGGACAGGGCGGGGGTGGCAAGGAGTTCGCCGGGGACGCCGGTGCCGTCCAGGAGGCTGAGGACGTGCATGACGGGTCCGGCGACGCCGCTGGGGCGCAGCTCGTCGGCCCGCCGGACCGACAGGGCCCAGGTGGCTGAGAGGGGCAGTGGGTAACCGTCGGGGAGTGCGCCGTCGGGCACCAGGTCCGCGAGGCGGGCGCCTTCGCGGGCGAGGCGGGTGCGGTATTCGGCCGGGCTCATCTCGTTGTCGAGGAGGAAGGTTGCTGCCTGCGCGAGTGCGAGGGGCAGGTGGCCGAGGTCATCGGCGAGGCCGGCGAGGGCTTCGGGGGGTGTGTGGTAAGTGCCGAGGCGGGAGGTGAGGTAGGCCAGGGATTCGTGTGCGTCGAAGAGAGCGAGGCCGATGACGGTGCCGCGGGCCTGGAGGGCCGCGTCCTGCCGGCGCGTCGTCACCAGCGTGACTCCGTTGGCGGAGTGCGGCGGCCACAGTCCTTCGAGGTCCTGGGGCCGGGCGAGGTCGTCAAGGACCACCCACCAGGTGCGGCGGGTGCCGGCCAGCCAGCGTTCGAGCCGTGCTGCGGTGAGTTCGGCGCTCGGCCCGGTGCTGCCGGTGAGTTCGGCGGCGGCTTCGGCGAGACCGGCCACGATGTCCTCGCGGGTGGTGGCCGTCACCCAGACGACGAGGTCCAGGTCGCCGGCCGTGAGGCGTTCGCGGACGTGCTCGGCGGCCGTCTGCGTCTTGCCGACACCGCCCGCTCCGGTGAGCAGGAACCGTCCCGGGCCCGGTGGCACGCGCAGCCCGGGCCGGGCCAGGAAGGCGTGGGCGGGTTCGGGCAGCGGGCCGAACCGGCGCGGCCAGGTGCGGCCCTCGGAGGCGGCGCGGGCGTCGGCGGCCGAGCGGGTGCCGGTGCGCCGGTCGGACTGGAGGTCCATGAGGTGTTCGTAGTCGCGCTCCCAGCCGCGCAGTTCGGGTTCGCCGGGCAGCCCCTGCCGGTGGTGCAGCGCGGTCACCAGGTTCTGGACGGTCTCCGGGCGTGGGGTGCGCTTGCCGGAGAGGGCGTCGCCGAGCGTCGACTTGGCCACGCGCAGGTGTGCCTGTTCGGTGGCCTCCACGAGCTCCTCGTACGAGCCCCCGCCGTGCTCCTCGATGTGGGCGCGCAGCAGTCCGGCGAACCATTCGCGGGGTGTCTGGCCGGGGGACGGTCCGCGGCGCGGGGCTCGGCCGTTCTCTTCGTCGGTCACGGGTCAATCGTAGGAACGGCGGTGCGCGGGGGCACTGCCGTTCCTGCGAATTCTGCGCCGTCGTTCAGTCTGCGGCGGTGGTGCGGCTCGCCTCGGTGTCCGGGGCGCGGCGGGCGTTCAGCCGGCGGCGACCCGCGCGGGCGGCCCGGCGTACGGTGGCCGCCGCCCCGCCGGCCGCGGCGACGAACTGCAAGTACGGGACGAGGTCGGTCAGATGACTCAGCAGGATGTCGGACAGATGAACCAGGTCCATCACGGGGCTCCTCCCCGGGCGGCATGCGTCCCGGGCGGTCCCCGGTGACGTAGTCCAAGGCTGGGGGCCCGCCGGGTGTCCGACACCGAACTCGGACGGCTGTCGGACGCGGCCGGAAGTCAGCGGGCGAGTTTGCGCCTGTCAGGGCCGGGACAGTACGGGGTGGTGCCCGTAGAGGGCGGGCGGGGGAACGTTGGGAGAGTGGGCCATGGCAGCCGACATCACGGCGGAAATGTTCCTGAAGGCCTTCAACAGCGTGGGTGGGGACAGCAGCGCGGCGGCGCGGGCGGTGACGAACTACAAGACCCTGTCGGGCTGGCGGGCGTCCCAGATCGCGCAGGCGGCGGCGGCCGGCGCGGCCGCGATGGCGATACCGGTGGCCCACATCGCCACACTGGCCGCCGACTTCGCCGTCCTGCTGCGCAAGATGGCCGTCTGCGCCTGGGGCATCGGCTACAAACTGGGCGCCGTGGTGGAGGCCGAGGAGGACCTGGCGATCATCCTGGGACTGTGGTCGGGGGCGGTGGAACGGGACGCCCTGAGCGTCACGGCGGCCGCCTCGGGCGGCGCGGCGGGCCTGATCGCCCTCAACGCGGCCTATCCGACGTTCGCGCAGGCTGTGATGACGCAGGTCCTGACGCAGGGCGGGCACACGGTGGTGACTGCGGTGGCGGGGAAGGTGGCCGGAAAGGGCGGGGGCAAGATGGCGGCGAAGCTGACCAAGCCGCTTCTCCAGATGAAGGCGCACGCGATAGCGCTGAAGTTCTCGGTGATGCTCGGCTCGAAGGCGGTCACGGGCATCGTGCCGTTCCTCGGCGCGGTGGCGGGGGGCGCGATCAACGCCCACTTCGTCAACAAGTTCGCCGACGCCGCCGAAACGTACTACCGGGCCAAGCTCGCGTACCCCGGCGGGCCGGCCGGAGACGCTCGCGTCCCGGTGTAGACGGCGCACGGTCAGGCCGGGGCGGACGGTCCGGTCAGGGCCGGGCCCGGGGCCGGCGTGCTCCCCCGCGTCCTGGCCCCGGTGCCGGAGTCCGCCGGCTCGCCGGGCCGGTGCTCTTCTCCGTGGGTCCGGCCTCGTCCCAGGTGCTGTACGCGGTGCCGAGCACCCCGTTCACGAAGGCGCGGGGGACCGGCCGAGCAGAGCACTGACGTCCACCGTGTCCTCGGGGGACGGGGTGGACGCGGGCACCGGTTCGTCGAAGCCGGAGAAGTCCACGGCCGCGTCGGCCCCCGCACCGTGCACGGTGAGCCGCACCGGGTAGTGCCTGCCCCCGGTGTCGACGTAGACCGTCAGTTCCCGGTCGTGGACGGTGCGGGTGACGGGCACGGTGCGGGTGTCCTCCACCCGCGTCACCGGCTTCTTGGTGAGCGTCCCGGAGGAGCTGTCGGCGTTGTCGGACACCAGCGCGCGGAAGGTGTCCAGATCACACGCCTCGACCACCGGGCGCAGCCGGGAGTCCGAGGCGTCCCCCTTCATGTACCTGCCGGCGAGGACCGCCTCGAAGGTGGTGCCACCCACGGGGACCTGGTTCTCCCAGAAATCGGCGTTGGGTTTCAGCCAGACCGCGTCGCCCCGTTTGACGATCTCCACCGTCCCCTGGTCGTCACCCAGGTCCACACGGCCCGCGCAGTTGCCGTCCCGGTCCAGGGAGAGATCGACCGTCATCGCCGGTCCGCCCTTCCCGAGATCACCCCGGCTGTGCAGACGGAGGGACCGGGCATCCAGCAGCGCGTCGCGGGAGCGGTCGGCGATCTGCCGCGCGGGAAGGGACTCGAAGCCGTCGTCGGCCCGGGCCACCGCACCGGTCGCGACGGTCAGCACCACCGCCACCGCCACACCGCTGACGCGGCCGGCCATGCGCTGTCCGGTCACAACGCCTCCTCGGGGGCATCCTGCTCGGAAATTCCGTACACCTCGCCCGGATCCCCGGGCGCGTCCTGCAGCCGGGGCCCGCAGGCCCCCTCCCGGGGCGGCGGGGGAGCCCTCCCGGGGCTTCGGCGGACGCCCTGCCCAGGGTCCCTGCGAATGGCTGTCTCCCTACGGGCGAGCGTACGCCCGCCGGCGGTTGCCTGCGCGGCGATGAGCGTGTGCGGAGGGTGAGGCCCTGAGCTGTTTTCTGCTACGGCGCGTGGGAAGGGTTCGCCGCGAAGATCACCGGCCGCCGCGCCGGGGCTCGGAAGACCAAGGGGAAGACATGAACAAGCCGTTCCGGGGGAAATCCGTCCGCGTGCTGCCGGGAAGTGCCGCCGTCATGGCAGCCGTCCTCGTGCAGGCCGTACCGGCGACCGCCGCGACGTCCGCCGCCGCGACCGCCGCGAGGACCGCCGCCGCGGCCCCGCAAGGGCTCTCCTGCGACACCGGGAAGCACGCCGTCGACGACCACACCGGGTACGCCCTGTGCCGGAACAACGGCTCCACCACGCAGACCTTCTGGGTCCACCTGGTCTGCGGCTGGTCCCCGGACGTGGACGGCGAGCACGTCACGCTGAGCCCGGGGCAGTCCGGGCAGTCGACTGCGCACTGCGCCGGGCTCGGGACGGGCATCGGCGAGATCCACGTACGGCCGTAGAACTCCGGACAGAGGGGGGCCGGCCTGCTTGAGCGGACCGCCCCACCTCGTTACCCTCCGGTAGATCCGTCTGGGCGGCCCCGGGGAGTCCGGCGCGCCGGTGCCCCGGCGGACCGAGGAGGCGGCAGCGATGTCCTCAGCGGATCCCGTCGGACGCACCGGACCGCACGGGCGAAAGCAGCGGCCGGACACCCCGGCCGAGGCCGCCGGACTGGTGGACGCCGTCCGGCAGCTGGCCGGCGGGCACACCTCGTCCACGGCGCTCGTCGCGGCGGCGCTCAGCCGCATCGAGGCGGCGGACCCCACCCTCAACGCCTTCCGGCACCTGCGGGCCGAGGCGGCACTCGCCGAGGCCGCCGAGGCGGACCGGAGGCTCGCCTCGGGGGAGCGGCTGCCGCTGCTCGGCGTGCCGGTCGCCGTCAAGGACGACACCGATGTCGCCGGTATGCCCACCTACTTCGGCTGCGACGGCGCGCTGCCCCCCGCCACCGCCGACGGGGAGGCGGTCCGCCGACTGCGGGCCGCGGGTGCCGTCGTCGTCGGCAAGACCAACTCCTGCGAACTGGGCCAGTGGCCCTTCACCGAGGGGCCCGCCTTCGGCGCCACCCGCAACCCGTGGGACACCACCCGCACGCCCGGCGGTTCCTCCGGCGGTTCGGCCGCGGCCGTCGCCGCCGGACTGGTCCCCGCGGCCCTGGGCTCCGACGGGGCGGGGTCCATCCGGATCCCCGCCGCCTGGACCCATCTCGTGGGCATCAAACCGCAGCGCGGCCGGATCTCCGTCCACCCGAACAGCGACGCCTTCCAGGGCCTCACCGTCAACGGACCCCTCGCGCGTACGGTGGCCGACGCCGCCCTGCTGCTGGACGCCGCGGCCGGACCGCACCCCGGCGACCCCCACCGCCCGCCCGCCGTCGACGCCTCGGCCGCGGCCCGCCGGGATCCCGGCAGACTGCGCATCGGCCTCGCCCTGCGCCCGCCGCTCACCCTCACCCGCAACGCACCGCACCCCGAGGTCGTGCGTGCCGTCACCGCGCTTGCCGAGGCGCTGGCCCGGCTCGGCCACCACGTCGAGGAGGCCCGCCCCCGGTACGGGCTGATCGGCCTCTCTTTCGTCCCCCGCGCCACCGCCGGCATCGCGGAACTGGCCGCGGCCCACCCCGAACCGGCGCTGCTGGACCCGCGCACCCGCAGCGCCCTGCGCACCGGGACGCGGCTCGGCGGCCGGGTGGTGCGGGCCGCCCGCGCCCGGGAGGTGCGCCAGCACCGGCGGATCGGCGCGTTCTTCGACCCGTACCAGGCGGGGCACGGCGGCGGGAGGGGGTACGACGTGCTGCTCACCCCGACCACCGCGGCCCCGCCGCCCCGTATCGGCGCCTTCGACGGTCTGAGCGCCTGGCGCACCGACCTCGCCATCACCGCCGCCTGCCCGTACGCCTGGCCCTGGAACGTACTGGGCTGGCCCGGAGTCAACGTCCCCGCCGGCTTCACCCAGGACGGCCTGCCGCTGGGCGCCCAGCTGCTGGGGCCCTCCCGCAGCGAAGCCCGGCTCATCTCCCTCGCCGCCCAGCTGGAGGCCGACCGCCGCTGGTACGAGCGCAGGCCGCCCGCCACCGGGACACCGGCCACGGCCGGAGAGGGAGGGCCGCCCGGAGCGGAGTGAGCGCGTCCGGTGAGACGGGGGCGGGCCGCTGTGGAGAGGGGGGCGCTCACGAGATATCTTGATGTCAAGCAATGTTGCAGACGTGGAGCGGAGCACCCGGTGACTGACTCGACCATCATCTATACGCACACCGACGAGGCCCCTGCCCTGGCGACGTACTCGTTCCTGCCTGTCGTCGAGGCATACGCCTCGACCGCGGGTGTCTCGGTGGAGAGCCGTGACATCTCGCTGGCCGGACGGATCATCGCCAGTTTCCCGGAGCGTCTGAAGGCCGACCAGCGTATCGATGACGCACTCGCCGAGCTCGGCGAGCTGGCCAAGGCTCCCGGCGCCAACATCATCAAGCTGCCGAACATCTCGGCTTCCATTCCGCAGCTGAAGGCCGCGATCGCGGAGCTCCAGGCGCAGGGCTACGCGCTGCCGGACTACCCGGACGACCCGAAGAACGACGAGGACAAGGACGTCCGCGCCCGCTACGACAAGGTCAAGGGCAGCGCCGTCAACCCGGTCCTGCGCGAGGGCAACTCCGACCGCCGCGCCCCCGCGTCGGTCAAGAACTACGCCAAGACGCACCCGCACCGCATGGGCGCCTGGACCGCCGACTCCAAGACGAACGTCGCCACCATGGGCGTCGACGACTTCCGGTCCACCGAGAAGTCCGCCGTCATCGCCGAGCCCGGCAGCCTGCGCATCGAGCTGGCCGGTGACGACGGCACCACCACCGTCCTGCGGGAGTCCGTACCCGTCCTCGCGGGCGAGGTCGTCGACGCCTCCGTGATGCGGGTCGCCGCGCTGCGCGAGTTCATCACCGCGCAGATCGCCCGTGCCAAGGCGGAGGACGTGCTGTTCTCCGTGCACCTCAAGGCCACGATGATGAAGGTCTCCGACCCGATCATCTTCGGTCACGTGGTGCGCGCGTTCTTCCCGAAGACCTTCGCCGAGTACGGTGAGACGCTCGCCGCCGCCGGTCTGACCCCGAACGACGGGCTCGGCGGCATCCTCAAGGGCCTGGAGGCGCTGCCCGACGGCGCGAAGATCAAGGCGTCCTTCGACGCCGAGCTCGCCGAGGGCCCGGCCCTGGCGATGGTCGACTCCGACAAGGGCATCACCAACCTGCACGTCCCCAGCGACGTCATCGTCGACGCGTCGATGCCGGCCATGATCCGCACCTCCGGCCACATGTGGGGCCCGGACGGCCAGGAGGCCGACACCATCGCCGTCCTGCCGGACAGCAGCTACGCCGGTGTCTACCAGGTCGTCATCGACGACTGCCGCGCCAACGGCGCCTTCGACCCGTCCACGATGGGCTCGGTGCCCAACGTCGGCCTCATGGCGCAGAAGGCCGAGGAGTACGGCAGCCACGACAAGACCTTCGAGATCCCGGCCACGGGCACGGTCCGCGTCGTCGACGCCGCCGGCAACGCGGTGCTGGAGCAGGCCGTCGGTGCCGGTGACATCTTCCGGATGTGCCAGACCAAGGACCTCCCGATCCAGGACTGGGTCAAGCTGGCCGTCACCCGTGCCCGCGCCACCGGCAGCCCGGCCGTCTTCTGGCTCGACGAGGACCGCGCCCACGACGCGCAGCTCATCGCCAAGGTCAGGACCTACCTGGCCGACCACGACACCGACGGCCTGCAGATCGAGATCATGACCCCGCAGGAGGCCACCGCCTTCTCGCTGGAGCGCATCCGCCGCGGCGAGGACACCATCTCCGTCACCGGCAACGTCCTCCGTGACTACCTCACGGACCTCTTCCCGATCCTGGAGCTGGGCACCAGCGCCAAGATGCTGTCCGTCGTCCCCCTGATGAACGGCGGCGGCCTGTTCGAGACGGGCGCCGGCGGTTCCGCGCCGAAGCACGTCCAGCAGCTCGTCAAGGAGGACTACCTGCGCTGGGACAGCCTGGGCGAGTTCCTCGCCCTCGCGGTCAGCTTCGAGCACCTCGCGCAGACCACCGGCAACGCCCGCGCCCAGGTCCTCGCGGACACCCTGGACCGTGCGACCGCCACGTTCCTCAACGAGGACAAGTCGCCCAGCCGTCGCCTCGGCGGCATCGACAACCGCGGCAGCCACTTCTACCTGGCCCTGTACTGGGCCCAGGAGCTGGCGAAGCAGACCGACGACGCCAAGCTGGCGGAGGCGTTCGGGCCGCTCGCCAAGACGCTGGGCGAGCAGGAGCAGACCATCGTCGACGAGCTGATCGCCGTCCAGGGCAAGCCGGCCGACATCGGCGGCTACTACCAGCCCGACCCGGCCAAGGCCGCGGCCGTCATGCGCCCGTCGGCCACGTTCAACGAGGCCATCGCCTCGCTGGGCTGACCCGCCCCGCGCCCGGCACGGGCGCGACCCCGCACCACCCGACCGCCCCGGCAGGCCCTGCGCCCGCCGGGGCGGCCGTGCGTGCGCGGGGCCCGTCCGGGAGGAACCCCGCCGAGGCCCATCTCGCCCCCGCTTCCCGCTCCGGGTACGCCTCCCCGCCTCCTTGACTCCCGTACAGAGGGCTCCCCGCGCCGCCTCCTGTGCCTCCCGTACGGGCCCGCGCCGCCCTCCTGCCTCCCGTACGGGCCCGCGCCGCCTACCCCCCCCGTACAGGTCCTGCTCCCGTACGCCCTGCGCCCGCATCACCGCCCGCGGCCACCGCCCTCCGTGCCGCACCCGTCCGGGTACGCCGCCCGTGCCGTTCCCCGTCCTTTGGGGAGATCCCGGCGGACCGTGGATGAATTGCCTGAGAACTCTTGACACCTGGTCAATACACCCGCATTCTTTCGCCAGAAAAAGCAACGGCGTTGCGTTTTCCGCACCGATCGGGCCGGTTCCGAGACCCGCCGGTGGGCGTACGACATGCACAGAACGAAGGAGGCGGGCCCATGGCGGACCACGGCGGCGACACCCCTCAGGCCGGCTCCCCACCCCAGGCGCCCGGCGTCCTGCAGACCGTGGACCGTGCCCTGGTGGTCCTGCTCACCTTCACCGAGCAGCGCCCCGAGTGGGGCGTCAGCGAACTCTCACGCCATCACGGCTGGGACAAGGCTGTCGTCCAGCGCCTGCTCACCACCCTGGCCGCCCGCGGTTTCCTGCTCTGTGACTCCACCACCCGCCGCTACCGCCCGGGCCCGGCGCTCTCCCGGCTCGCCCGGGTGAGCGAGTACAGCGGGGTGCTCCCCTCGCTGGCCCGGCCCGTACTCGCACGGATGCTGCGCGAGACGGGCGAGAGCGTCGTCCTGAACGTCCCGCACGGTGCCGGCTACCGCTGCGCGGCCGCGGTCGACGGTACCGGGCCGGTCCGCTACACCGCGATCATCGGCGCGGTCATGCCCGGACACGCCGGAGCCTCCGGGCACGCGATCTTCGCGCACCACCCCGAACGCGAGATCCGCCAGATGTTCGGCCCCACCGGCCTCGCCCGGTTCAACGACCGCACCATCACCGACCTGGACGCCCTGTTCACCTGCTACGCCCGGGTCCGTGCCGACGGGCACTGCGTCAGCTACGGGGAATACGACGAGGCCGTCACCGCGGTCTCCGCCCCGGTCCTCCAGGGAGGCGCCGTCGCCGCCTCCCTCACCGTCATCGGCCCCTCCCACCGGGTGGACCGGGCCGTCGGCACACTCGTACCGCTGGTACGCGCCGGAGCCGCGGAGGTCACCGCGGCACTCGGCGGCTGAACCGGCCCCAACCGCATACCGCTCGATCCCGCGGCGCACGGCGCCGCCGGTGCGCCCCGCCATGCCCGCGCGCGCCGACCGGGGGACAGCGTCTCCCCAGTCCTGCTCACCGAAGGGGGTGCCCCGTGGCGCACCAAGCCTCCGCCCCGCACCGCGAACCACCACCGTCCGGCTCCCGTCCCGACGACACGGGCTCCCACCCGCGCGTGTTCGAACCCGTGCTGCTGGTCATCCTGGTGGTGCTCGCCGCCGTCGGCGCCGTCATCGGTATCGACCTGGTCTCCAAGCTGGGCATCTCCGCCAACACCTCGGTCGTCGGCGCGCTCGTCGCGATGCTGATCGGCCGCATCCCGCTCGGCTTCCTGCGCCGGATGCGGTCCGTGCACCGGCAGAACCTCGCCCAGAGCGCGATCTCGGCGGCCACCTTCGCATCGGCGAACGCCCTGCTGACCTCCGTGGCCATCCCCTACGTCTTCGGGCGCCAGGACCTGGTCTGGCCGATGCTCGCCGGATCGTTCGCCGGCCTGCTTGTGGACGCCTGGGTGCTCTACCGCGCCTTCGGCTCCCGGCTGCTGCCCGCCGACGCCGCCTGGCCGCCCGGAACCGCCGCGGCCGAGACCATCAAGGCCGGTGACAAGGGAGGGCGCCGCGCCCTCGTCCTCGCCGGCGGAACCGCCGTCGGTCTGGCCGGAACCCTCTTCAGCCTGCCGCTCTCCGCCGCGGGGGTCGCCTTCCTCGGCAACGTCTGGGCACTGATGATGTTCGGCGTCGGCCTGATGCTGCGCCAGTACAGCCCGGACCTCTTCGGCACCGATCTCGGCTCCGGGTTCATCCCGCACGGCGTGATGGTCGGCGCGGGCATCGTCGCCCTCGGACAGGCCGTCCACATGCTGATGGGCCGTCGCGCACGCACACGCAACAAGCCTCCCCGGGAGCCGGCGAGCACCCTCGCCGTGCCCGAGCCCGACCCGACCACCGCGTACACCGTCGACGAGCGGGGGCTGCGGCTCGCCCTGATCCGCGGCTACGCGCTGTTCACCGCCGGCGCCGTCCTCCTCGCGGTCCTCGGCGGTCTGATCGGCGACATGAGCCCGCTCGGCATCGTCGGCTGGGTCCTCTTCGCGGCCTTCGCCGCCCTGGTCCACGAGCTGATCGTCGGCCTCGCGGCCATGCAGTCCGGCTGGTTCCCGTCGTTCGCGGTCACCCTGATCTTCCTCGTCCTCGGCCTCGCCATGGGCATCCCCTCGGTGCCGCTGGCCCTGCTGATCGGATACGTCTCCGCCACCGGCCCCGCCTTCGCCGACATGGGCTACGACCTCAAGGCGGGCTGGCTGCTGCGACGCGACCACCGCCCCTGGGACCCCTACGAGCGCGAAGGCCGCCGCCAGCAGTTCCTGGCCGCCCTGATCGGCTTCGGCGTCGCCCTGGCCGTCGTGGCCGTCGCCTGGCGCTCCTACTTCGGCCAGGGACTCATCCCGCCCGTCGCCAAGGTGTACGCCGACACCATCAAGAGCGGCCTCAGCGACCCCGACGCCGTACGCACCATGCTGCTCTGGGCCGTTCCCGGCGCCGCGATCCAGCTGATCGGCGGCACCCGCCGGCAGATGGGCGTGATGCTGGCCACCGGCCTCCTCATCCTCACCCCCCAGGCCTGCTGGCTGGTGCTCGGCGCGCTCGCCGTCCGCATCGGCTACCGCAAGCTGCGCGGCCCCGCCGCCGACGAGGAACTCAACCTCATCGGCGCCGGAGTGATCGCGGGCAGCTCGCTCGGCGACTCCGCCCAGATCCTCAAGACCTGAGCCCGCCCCACAGACCATCCCCGCACCACCCGCACCACCCGCAAGGCAAGGAGAACCCCCACCGTGGACATGTACAGCAGGCTCGAACCGCGTCCGGAGTACCTCAGCTTCGAACTGGCCCTGGCCGCACGCAAGCTGGTCGAGGAGGTCATGCTCGTCAAGCGCGGGGAGCACGTCGTCCTCACCGGTGACACCAGCAGCGACCGCCGGGTGGTGGAGGCCACCGCACAGGCCGTCGCCGCGGCCGGCGCCCACCCCGTCATCGTCTGGTACGAGACGATGCCCGGCGCCTCGATGGAGCCGCCCCGCCCCGTGGCCGGCGCGATAGCCGACGCCGACGTGTGGATCGAGTTCGCCGTCTCCTACGTCATGCACTCCGACGCCTTCCGCGCCGCCATGGCCAACGGCTGCCGCTACACCAACCTCACCGCCATGGACGTCCAGATGCTGGTCGCCACCGTCGGACGCCCCGACTTCCAGGGCGTCATCCGCCTCGGCAAGGCCCTCGTCGCGCTCCTGGAGGCCGCCGACGAGGTACGCATCACCTCCGCCAACGGCACCGACCTCGTCGGCCGCAACGGCGACCGGCCGATCAACCTGCGCGGCAAGCCCGCGGAGAAGCCCGGCGAAACGGTCATGCTGTCCGGCCAGATCTCCTGGAACCCCCTGGAGGAGACCCAGGACGGCGTCCTCGTCTTCGACGGAGCCCTGTGGCCGCCGGACGAGATCGGCCTGCTGCGCTCCCCGGTCCGCTGCACCGTCGAGAAGGGCGTCGTCACCAAGATCGAGGGCGGCGCCGACGCCGACACCTTCCGCCGCTGGATGGAGTCCTTCGACGACCCGAACATGTTCCGGATCGCCCACTGGTCGCTGGGCTTCAACCCGGGCGTACTCGCCCCGACCGGCCGCATCGTCGAGGACGAGCGGGTCTTCGGATGCGTCGAACTCGGCATCGGCACGAAGGGCGCGTGGATCGGCGGCGAACCGTGGGTCGCCGCGGCCCACACCGACGGCAGCGTGCTCGGCCCGTCCATCTACCTGGACGGCGTCGCGATCGAGGAGAACGGGCGCTACGTCCACCCCGAACTCGTCGAGATCTGCCGGGAACTGGGCGTCGCCGGCTACTGAGCGGCCGGGCGCGGGCAGGCCGGACCGCCGGCCCGCCCGCGCCGTTCGCCCCGGTCCTTCCCCGATCCGTTCGCCCCGGTCCTTCCCCGACCGTTTGTTCCGCCCTTTCCCCGACCGTTCGCCCCGGTCCTTCCCCGACTGTTCGTCCCGGCCCCCCGGCCCCCCGGCCCCCCGTCCCCGCGCGGTGACGGGCACCCCGTGACGCGACAAGGAGCGCCATGTCCACACCCCCGCTCGTCTCCTACCGCCACGGCGGCCTGGTCTGCACCGACCACACCCTCGACGTGCCCCTCGACCACCGCACACCCGGTTCCGGGACCCTCGGCCTCTTCGCCCGCGAGGTCGTCGCCGAAGGCCGCGAGCACGAGGACCTGCCCCGGCTGCTCTGGCTCCAGGGCGGCCCCGGCGGCCGCGCGGAACGCCCGAACGCGGCGGGGGCCTGGCTCCGGCGCGCACTCGAAGGCCACCGGGTCGTCCTCATGGACCAGCGCGGCACCGGGCGTTCGGCGCCCGTGGACCGGCGCACCCTCGCCCGCTTCGGCTCCGACCACGCGGCGGCGGCCGGCCACCTCGGCCACTTCCGCGCCGACTCCATCGTCCGGGACGCCGAACTGCTGCGCCGCCACCTCCAGGGGGACCGGCCCTGGAGCGTCCTCGGGCAGAGCTTCGGCGGTTTCGCCACCCTCACCTACCTCAGCCTCGCCCCCGAAGGGCTCAGCCAGGCGTACATCACCGGTGGTCTGCCGACCCTGACCGGCCACGCCGACGACGTGTACCGCGCCGCCTACGCCCGTACCCTCGCCCACAACGAGCGCTACTTCGCGCGCTACCCGGGGGACCAGGCGCTCGCCGCCGCCGTCGCCGCCCACCTGGACGCCCACGACGTGCGCATGCCCACCGGGGAGCGGCTCACGGTGCGGCGGTTCCAGACGCTCGGCATCACCTTCGGCACCTCGGCGAAGTTCGACTCGCTCCACTACCTGCTGGAGACCGCCTTCACCGACGGAGCGGCCGGCCCGGAACTCACCGACACCTTCCTGCGGGGCGTGGAGGCCACGGTCTCCTTCGCCGAACGCCCCCTCTACGCGGCGCTCCACGAACCCATCTACGCCCAGGGCGCCCGCGCCACCGACTGGTCCGCCCACCGGATCCGGGAGGAGTTCCCCGCCTTCGACGCGGCACCGGGCACACCCCTGCGCTTCACCGGGGAGATGGTCTACCCCTGGCAGTTCGAGGAGGATCCGGCGCTCGTCCCGCTGCGTGGGGCCGCCGGGATCCTGGCCGCCCGCACCGACTGGCCCGCCCTCTACGACCTGGACCGGCTGGCCGCCAACGAGGTCCCCGTGGTCGCCGCGGTCTACCACGACGACATGTACGTCGACCGGGAGCACTCCCTCGCCACCGCCGACGCCGTCCGCGGGCTGCGCACCTGGGTGTCCCGGGACCACGCCCACGACGGCGTACGCGCCGACGGAGCCGTCCTCGACCGGCTGCTGGCCATGGCCCGGGGCGACATCTGACCCCAAGACACCCGGCCTTCCCCGTCGACACCGGACGGACGGAGCGGGGGTGGGAACCGGCGGTCCGGCGCCCCGGTGGCACCGGGCGGTGCGACGGCCCGGACCGGGCCCGGCGCCACTGGCGGTAAGGTCACCGACCGGCACCGGCGTGCGTCCACCCCGCACGCCGGTGCGCACGCGTGTCCGGTCCGGAACCGCGTGTGTCCGTTCCGGAACCGGAGGAACCCCGCATGACCCAGCAGATGGCGGCACTGGAACGAGTCGCCGGATACGAGCGGCGGTTCAACGCCCTGTTCGAGGAGTACTTCGACAGGCTGGGCACCACCCTCGACACGCCGGCGTCCAGCAGGTTCACACCGGACTGCCTGCGGCTGCTGCGGGAGTTGTCCCTGCGCGGGGGCAAACGGATGCGGGTGGCCCTGCTCCACGAGGCGGCCCGCCTGGTGACGGACCGCCCCGTGGCCGGACTGGACGCCGCCGCGCTCAGTGTCGAACTGCTGCAGACCCACGGCCTGGTGCACGACGACCTCATCGACGACAGCCCCACGCGCCGGGGCGGACCCTCCACGTACTACGCCTACCGCGCGCAGTTCCCGGACCACCCGGGGGCCGCCCTCGGACTCACCGTCCTCGCGGGCGACCTCGCGTTCGCCCTGTCCCTGCGGGTGCTGCACGACGCGGACCTGCCCGCCGCGGTACGGCAGGAGATGGCCGAGGTGCAGACCCGGGCGGCGGCCGACACGTTCATGGGCCAGATCATCGACCTGGAACGCGACTTCGCCCCCTCCCCGGACGAGGACCTCCTGCACCGTGTGGCCGACTACAAGTCGGCCCGGTACTCCCTCCTGGCCCCCCTGTGGCTGGGGCTGCTGGCGGCGGGGGAGCGGCCGGCCGCGTACGAGGACGAACTGCGGCGCTACGCGCGACTGGTCGGGATCTGCGGACAGATGCGCGACGACTACCTCGACCTGTTCGGCGACCCCGCCGCGATGGGCAAGCCCACCGGCACCGACATCCGGGACGGCAGGCGCAGTTACACCGTCGTCGCCCTGCTGTCCGCGGTGAGCGGCACCGAGCGGGCCGTGGTGGAGGCCGCGCTCGGCGACCCGTCCGGCACCCCGGAGACACTCGCCGCGCTGCGGGACATCGCCGAGGAACGGGGAGTGGCGGCCGGACTGCGGGACGAGATGCGGCGTCACGCGGAACAAGCCTCGCGGGTGGCGGCCGGCTGGCGGCCCCGCTGGCGCGAGGAGGCGGTCTCCTTCTTCGAGCACCTGCCGCTGTGGAGCGTCGAACGGGCGGGGTGAACCCGGGCCCCGGCCGGTGCCCGCTGCCCGTCACGGCACGCGGGCGGTCCACTCCTCGGTCGCGAACTTCGTCCGCACCAGCTCCTCCGCGCGGGCCATCTCTTCCGGCGTGACCGCGCCGGTGGTCAGCCCGTAGCGGTTGCGGAAGGAGGCGATCATGTTCTCGATGACCTGCTCCCGGGCGAGACCCGTCTGCCGGCGGAGCGGGTCGACCCGCTTCTTGGCGCTCTTGGTCCCCTTGTCGGACAGCTTCTCCTTGCCGATGCGGAGCACTTCGAGCATCTTGTCGGCGTCGATGTCGTAGGACATCGTCACATGATGGAGGACGGCTCCAGGGCCGCCGTCCGGACCGACCACGCGCTTCTGGGCCGCACCGGCGATCTTGCCGGCCTCGGTGGCGATGTCGTTCAGGGGCTGGTACCAGGCCTTGATCCCCATGTCGCCGAGTGCGCCGAGAACCCAGTCGTCGAGGTAGGCGTAGCTGTCCGCGAAGGAGAGACCCGTGACCAGTGACTCCGGCACGGACAGGGAGTACGTGATCGTACTCATGGGCTCCACGAACATGGCCCCGCCACCGGAAATACGGCGGACCACGGTCATCCCGTGCTTCGCGGCCCCTTCGGGGTCCACCTCGTTCCGCAGGGACTGGAAGCTGCCGATCACCACGGAGGGCGAGGCCCACTCCCATACCCGCAGGGTCGGGGCTCGCCGCCCGGCGGCCACCTCGGCGGTGATCACCTCGTCCAGCGCCATGTGCAGGGCCGGAGCCTGCGGCTCCATGTGCACCAGCTGCCAGTCGTAGTCGCTCCACTCGGTCGCGCGGGCCAGAGCGCGCCGGACGGCGATGCCGACCCCCTCCGCTGTCAGCCCGAGCATCACGGTCGACTCCGGCAGCGCCGCCGTGATCCGGGCGGCCAGCCCCGCGGTGTCCGTCGACGCGGGTGAACCCTCAAGGGCTGCGTTGATCGAGAGGATCGCTTCGTCCGGCTCCAGGAAGAAGTCCCCGGCGACCCGCACATCGCGCAGGACACCGTCCTCGACATCCAGATCCACGACGACCAGCTTGCCGCCGGGCACCTTGTACTCGCCATGCACGGCTTCGTTTCCTTCCAGTGCGCTGTACGGGTCCTGAGCCTGCTGCTCCGGCATTCGGGCAGATGCGTACATCCTTCGGATTACACCTTAATGCTCGCCTGCGGCGAGCGGTACACGGCCCCGGACGAGCGATACGCGGCGCCGAAGCCGGACTGCGGGACATCGCCGCTGTCGGGGCGCGGCAGGGGCCACGAGGGCCGGCTGCTCCCCGGGGGGCGCACGAGACGCTCGGCCCTCGGTGTCACGGCCGGCCCGCCTGCGACGCCCCGGCCGTTCGAGTCCGGCGGGACGCGCGTCCCGGAACCCGGCCCGCCCCGTCCCCCGGGGCTCGGACCTCTGGGCTCGCCCCTCCTCCAGTCCTCACGCGCAGGG
This sequence comes from Streptomyces nitrosporeus, assembly GCF_008704555.1. Lineage (NCBI taxonomy): Bacteria > Bacillati > Actinomycetota > Actinomycetes > Kitasatosporales > Streptomycetaceae > Streptomyces > Streptomyces nitrosporeus. The sequence continues at coordinate 960,002 of NZ_CP023702.1, read as the reverse complement.
CACCCGAGTGGTGCGGATCGGGCGAATTCATCTGCCCGCCTCAGCCGTTCAGCTCGGCGTCCCGTGTGACCGCGTAGAAACCGAGCGACCTCAGCAGGGCGACGACCGGATACGGGGGCAGCAAGGGCTCCAGCACTTCCCATGCGCGGTCCAGCCTCTCCTCGGCCCGCGACAACGCGAGTTCCAGGGCCCCGCATCCAGTGATGGCGCGGACGCAGGCGTGGATCTCCGCCCGGTCCTGCGGCCGTCCGCGCACCCGCTCCCACAGCCACCGGGCGTCGGGGCCGGGCAGCAGCTCCAACGCGCACACCAGGGGGTATGTCACCCTGCCGTTGCGGATGTCCTCGCCCGGTTCCTTCCTCAACTCGCCGGCGGCGGCCCGGTGTCCCTTCAGGTCCCACACGTCGTCGGCGATCTGGTATCCGAGGCCGAGCGCCTCGAAGTAGTCGCAGAGCGCCGCCTCCTGGGCCGGGCCGGCCTTCCCGAGCGCCGCGCCGATCTCCGCCAGCGCTCGCACCGGCAGCGCCGTCTTCAGCCGGTGCACGGCCAGGACGCGCTCTCCCAGGAGGGCCGGGTCCGGCCCCGGACCGTCCGCCCAGTCGCGGGTGAGGTCGAGCCCTTGGCCCGCGTGCGCGCACCGCAGCATCGCGCACAGGATCTCGTAGGTCCGCAGCCGGTCGGCGTCGGACAGCACCAGGGCGCGCAGGACCCGGTCGAAGACGAAGTAGGCGGCCGTTCCCGCGTTGAGCGCCGTCGCCTCTCCGTACACGGTGTGCGCGGCAGGCCTGCCCCGGCGCAGCACTGCGGCGTCCTGCACGTCGTCGACCATGAGACTGCCGGTGTGCAGGAGTTCCACCGCCGCGAGCAGAGGGCGGTACGGGTCGCTGCTGACACCCAGTGCTTCCAGTACCGCGACCAGGGCGAAGGACCGCCAGCTCTTCCCGATGCCGCCGACGGTGTGACCCACCGGTGCCATCAGCGCGCGGTGCAGGCTCTCGTGGGGCAGGACCGCCAGCAGGTCCGGGGCGATCGGTCCGAGGAGCGACTCCGTCGTGGACGGGCTCGCCGCGGCCGGATAGAGGAGGGCGACCTGGGCCCGGGTCTCCGCGCCGATGGTGTCCATCAGGGGATCGATGCGGGGCAGCACCTGGGCGGGCTTGACCTCGACGAAGCCCCGCCCCGTGACCGGACGGCCCCCGGCACGGCCGGACACCTCGACGCGTCCCTCCCAGAAACCCCGGTGGACCGTGATCGTCCGTACCTCCTGCTCGGCGAAGGCCGCTGTCAGTTCGAGGTCGACACCGTGCGAGGGCGCTGTCAGCCGCCAGGCGACCGGGTACGTGTTGCAGGTGGCGAGCGAGGTCCAGCGTTCCAGGGGCTCGAACCGCCAGTCGTCGAGCGTGCCGGCGGCACCGTCCGGTGACACCAGGAGCGAGGTGCGATCGACCGTCCGCCCGGTGGCCGAACGCCGGTCGGACCTGCGCCAGGAGGAGACGGAGAGGTCCTGACCGTCGTCGAGGTGGAGACCGCACCAGTCCCACTCGGGTTCGTCGTGCGTGTATCCCCGCTCGGGGCTGATCGGGTCGAGACCCCACTCGTGGTCGTACCAGGCGCTGCCCGAGGCGATGGTGTGCGCGGCGCCGTCCACGGTGACCGTGCCCTCCGCCTCCAGACGGGTGACGCTGTAGTACCGCATGCCCTCACCGCTCTCGCCCAGTCCGGCCACGGTGCCGTCCCCGCCCTGCCACGCCGCTGGACGCACGGGGGTGAGCCGGCAGTCCAGCGCGAAGGGCCGCCCCGGATGGCGCAGGCGCAGACGGTAGCGGCCGCGGGGATCGCGGCCGAGGCTGCCCTGGGGGCCGTAGTCGACCGCGAACGGGACGGCACGCACGGCCGGTTCGCCCTCCAGCGGCAGATCCGGCAGCGGAGGGCGGTCTGCTGAGACCAGGTGCCTCAGGGCCTCCCGCAGCCGGGGCGCGTAGGCCCGGTCGTGGTGCAGCACCTTCCGGATCAGGGTGAGGTTCGCGTCGTCGACGCAGCTGAGCGGGGTGTAGCGGCGCGTCCGCGGCTCGCTCCAGGCCGCCGCCAGAGTGTGCGAGTACGAGACTCCTCCCTCGTCATCCCTCTCTCCGATGCGGAAGAAAGCCGCGAAGACGGAGAGGGGTTCACCTGCGCCGGTGACGAGGTGCAGATTGACGTACCACCACTCCATGCCCGCGTCGTCGTGGGCCGCGTCCGGGTCGGCGCCACCGTCGGACAGCGCCGCGAGGTGGAGGGGCACCCCGCCCTTCGGCGCTCGTACGGGCGGGGCGGGCATGTCCGGTGCTGTCTGGTTCCGCACGGAGCCTCCTCGAAGCACGGCGGTGCGTTCCCGCCCGACGCGAAGTCCTGGACGGGTGGGACGGTCCGTTCCTTCCTACCTGCCCGGCGCCGCCTGTCACAGCGAACCGGTACAGAGCCATCCGAGAGGATGAAGGACACGACGTGACGGGCCGCCCCGGCAACCACCCGTCCCCGCCCGGTGGGAGCGGCGGTCAGGCCGCCGGTACCGGAACGACCGGCAGCCCGGTCAGCCCGTTGAGGATGAACGAGGGAAGCCGGTCCGGCGTCCGCTCCGGTGAGGCGAGGGCCAGGCGCGGCAGCCGGGTGAAGAGCGTGCGCAGTGCCACCTCGGCCTCCAGGCGCGCGAGATGGGCGCCCAGGCAGAAGTGCGGTCCGTGCCCGAACGCGAGATGCGTCTTGTCCGCGCGTGAGGGATCGAAGTCGTCGGGGCCCTTCGGGTGCCGATCCGGGTCCCGTCCGGCGGCCGCGAAGGCCACGGCGATCGCGTCGCCCTGTCTGACGAGCACCCCCTCGCCCAGGTCGATGTCCTCGACGGCATACCTCAACGGCAGGTACATGATGGGCCCCTGGAGCCGCAGGGTCTCCTCCACCACGTCCGCCCAGCGCAGTTCACCCTTCCGGATCCGCGTGACGACGTCCGGTCCGGTCAGCAGGGCGTGCGCCGCGCTGGTGATGAGGTGGACCGTCGTCTCGTATCCCGCGCCTATCATCAGGAAAAGGGTCCCTTTGAGGGTCTCCTCGGTGAAGACGGAGCCGTCCTCCGCGGGATTCATGAGGAGGTCGCTGGTGAGGTCGGCTCCGGGGTGCGCCCGCTTGTGGGAGACCAGTTCGTCCAGGCGCGCGTCGATCTCCGCGTGAACGGCAAGGGCCTGTTCGGGCGAGGCCGCGGTGTCGGCGGCCCGGTCGATGGCCGCGCCCAGGGGCCCCCGCAGGTGCTCGGGCACCCCGAACAGCTCGCAGATCACCGTCATGGTGAGCGGCAGTGCGTAGGTGGCGCGTAGATCGGTCGCTTCTCCTGGACCGAGCGCCGCCCACGCGTTCGTGAGCCGTTCCGCCACCGCTTCGATGCCCGGACGCATGGCCGAGACGCGTCGGGGGGAGAACGAGGGCGCGACCAGACCGCGCAGCATGCGGTGTTCGGCTCCGTAGGTGTTCAGGAAGTTCTGCTGGAAGGTGACCGCGGCCAGCGGCCAGCCGTCGGGCACCTCGCTCCGCCCGGGCCAGTGCCGCGCGAAGTCGCGGGAGACGCGGGGGTCGGAGGTCAGCGCCCTGATGACGTCGTACCGGGTCACCGCCCACGCCGTGACGCCACCGGGCAGCAGGACCCGCACGGCGGGCGCCTCGGACCGCAACGCCGCCGCGTCCGCGTGGAGGGAGCGCCCCGAGACGTCCAGCACCGGGCATCGGGAAACAGGTTCGTGCGCCATGGCACTCCTCGGTCGGGTCTGCTCGGTCCCCGGCCGGGCGCGGCCGCGGGACGAGCGACAACGGTTCCGTCGTGGTGACCGGCGCTCCGGCCGGTTCACGGCTGCCTCGTTCCTGTGATGCCCGGCCGGACGGAAGGGAAACGGGGACGGCGAAGCACGGCCGGCGGCCCTCCGCGCGGGAGGCGGGAGTGAGAAGCGGACGGTGTCCACGGCGCGTCCGCAGGTACGGCGGCCCCTGTCTTCGGGCACCCACAGGGCGCGGCCGTCCCGGACCGTCCGTCCCGGGCCACCCGCCCCGGGTCACCCGTCCCGGTGCCGTGTCCGCCGCTCCCGCCCCTCCGGGACGTCCGCCTCGACGTGTCCGGCGCACACCGTGGCGCCCGCCTGGGAGAAAAGGACACGCCACCGGTCGGACGCCCGCGGCCCGGAGCACGGAACAGCGCGCACCCGCACGGACTCCTCCAGGGTGCACAGCCGGAGGAACGACAGATGCAGCGCGCGCAGCCCGGTGTACGGCCCGCACACACCGAGCACGAGCTGCCGGGCCGCCTCCGCGAACAGCCTCCCCGTCACATGGTCCGCGGACGCGGGCAGCAGGTAGGGATGAGGGCCGGACAGGCGCAGCACCGCGTGCGCGTCGCCTCCGTCCTCGCGCCCGGCCCGGGCCAGGACCTGGTTCCCGGGCAGGGACCTGACCCTTCCGGTACGGGCACGGGCCCCGTCCTGAACAGGCGGCAGGTTTCCCGCCCGGACCACCCCGGCGCCCCGCCAGGCCCGGTACAGGGCGCGTTCGAGGACCCCGGCGCCGGTCTCGCCGTCCGCCACCACCCGGCCGTCCGGCGACCGCAGGACGCACGAAGCGGCCACACGTCGGGTGCGTCCCGTCCGGCTGGTCCGGAGCTGTTCGACGAGGCATGTCGCCAGCAGCTCCCCCTGGAAGCGCCGCAGCGGCGGGGCGGTCAGGACACGGCTGCTCGACGACGTGTTCAGTGGGACCTCCCCGGGCCGCAGCAGCCCCGTGTGCTGAAGGGTCGCGTACGCGCACTGCTCCACCACAGACCGGAGCAGGAAGGCGTCGTCCGGGAGACCACCGCTGCCCCGGTCGCCGAACAGGTCGTGTGCGCCGGGGACCCGGACGCGGAAGGAGAGCCCGTTCGGCAGTACGGCGTCGTGGACGAGAAGGACGTCGCCCGGGTGCCCCACTCCGGCCTGAGCGGCGGACACCTCGACACCCGGTTCCGGAAGGCCTGGTGTGCCGCCGGGCTCCTGCCTCCGGACGCTCTGGAACCGCTCCTGCATCGTGACGCACCTCCGTGCACTCGGACGGGAAGACTCGGGACGGCGGGGACTCGGGACGACGGGGACTCAGGGCGGGGCGGCGGCGCCCGGCCCCGGGGCCAGGGACGCCAGGTGCGCCCGGCGGACCGGCGCCGTCTGTCCCTGGACGAGCAGGAACAGGCTCTCTCTGGCCAGTCGTTGTGCCGGATGGTCCAGGCCGGTCGTACGGCCGCCTCCCGCGACGACCACCGCGGTGGTCACCGTGCGCAGCAGGTCGAGAGCGCGCAGCCGCAGAGCGGTGCGCTCGGGAACACCGTGGTCCGGTTCCGGCCGGTCGGCCAGGGCATAGGCGTGCCGCCGGACCAGGGCCAGTTCGGCCCGCAGACCGCGCGCGGTCGCGGCGGCCTCCGCACCGGTCTCCTCCAGCAACCGCAGAGCGGCCTCGGCGACGCCGAACACGGCGGGCGAGACGTGGGAGGCGTGCGCCAGGTCCGTAACGGCCCAACGCTCCCTCGGCACCCGCAGGACGACGGACTCCGGCGGCACCCACAGGCCGTCCAGCCGCAGGGAGACCGTGCGGGAGGAGGAAACGGCGACCAGCCGCAGGGGCTCCGACGCGCGCAGCCCGGGCTGTCCCCCGGCCTCGGTGAACGCGAAGACCACCTCGTCGTCGGCGTCGATCCCGGCCAGCAGCATCACGTCGTTCAGCTTCCAGCCGGTGTACCAGGGGACGGTGCCGTCGAACCGCCAGCCACCGCGGTCGGCTGTGGCCCGCACCGGAACCCGGGGAAACGAGCGGACATGGGCGTACGCGACGCCCGCCATCACCCTGCCGCTCGCCAGCTCCGGAAGCAGCCGCTCCTTCGCCGGGCTGTCCGACGCGGCGAGCAGCCGCAGCGGGGACTGGTGCTGGGCCTGCACGAACCAGGTCGTGCAGCAGCCGGTGGCCAGGGCCTCCTGGATGTCCCGGGCGACCGCGTCGGGGACTCCGGCCCCCCCGTACGCCTGCGGAGCGCTCGCCCCCAGCAGTCCGGAGGCGCGCAGCTCGTCCAGATGGGCGGCGGGGAGGCCGTCTTGGTCGACGCGCTGGGCGGCGGGGGCCAGCAGGACTTCCGAGAGACGGCGGGCCCGGACGAGAAGGGGGTGGTCCTGCTCGTCTTCCATGGGAGCTCCTCGGTCGGGGGTGGAGGACGGGGACGGTCCGACCGTACCCATCTGCCGGACGCGAGGGGGTGAACTGCGGCAGGAGCCGCGCGGGCGTGCCCCGGGGCAGCGGCGCGGTCCGCCCTCCGGACCGGGGACGTCCTGGTGGCGGCTCCCGGGCCGGGAAGTTCACGAACGCGCAAAGTCGCCCCCGGTGCACCGGAGTCGTGACCCCGCCCCACCCGCCGGATGCCGCCCGGCTTGGTTCAGTGGGCGTCAGGACAAGTCGCGTCGCTCGTGTACCGCCCGGTCCGCGGCGGGGCACCTCGTACGGGACGGCCGGGTTCTGCCGGTGCGGCTCCCGGCCGCCGGAAAGGAACACCGATGAGTGTGCTGGACCGTTTCCGTCTGGACGGGGGCCGGGCTCTGGTCACCGGCGCCTCCCGGGGCATCGGGAAGGCGGTCGCCGAGGCACTGGCGGAGGCGGGCTGCGACGTCGCCGTCGCGGCCCGTACCCTCCCCGCCCTCCGGTCCACCGTGGCGGCCGTCGAGGAGCGCGGGAGGAAAGCCGTCGCCCTCGACGGCGACCTCGCGCTTCCCGAGGTGGCCACCGGTCTGGTGGAGCGGGCCGCGGCCGGGCTGGGCGGGCTCGACGTCGTCGTCCTGAACGCCGGTGTCCTGCCCCACGGCGAGGACGGCGCGGTGCTGCTGGAGCCGTTGCACCGCGCGGACCCGGAGGACTGGAACAGCGTCATCGCGGTCAACCTCAGCGCCACCGCGGCACTCGCCGGCGCCGCCCACGACCACCTGGTCTCCTCCGGCCGGGGGAGCCTGATCCTCATGTCGTCCATCGCCGGGGTGGCGTCCCTGCCGGCGCTGGAGGCGTACGGAGCGGCCAAGGCCGCGCAGCTCTCACTCGTCCGCAGCCTCGCCGTGGGCTGGGCACGCCAGGGCGTCCGCGTCAACGCCGTCTGCCCCGGCTGGACCCGCACGGACATGACCGCCTTCGCCACCGGGTACGGCGCGTTGTCCGACTGGCTCACCAGCCACGTCCCGCTGGGACGGTGGGCCACCACGGACGAGATCGCCGGTGCCACGCTCTTCCTCGCGTCACCGGCGGCCTCCTACGTGAGCGGGCACGCGCTCTTCGTCGACGGAGGGATCACCGTCCCCGAGATCGGGCTCGGGGGTTTCCCCAAGCCGGCCTCCCCACTGGCCGGGGGCTGAACCGGACCGGCCCGTCCTCGCGGGTGTGCCCGGCAGGCCCCGCCGGCACGGAGACCCGGACGCCGCCTTGGGCCTGATGGAGGGATCCGTACGCACCGGCCGTGGTGTCGCCGTGTCCCGGAACCCCGACTCCGCAGGGTGTTGACCATGCAGGATCCATTCGATTACACGACGGCCTTCCCTCCTCCTGACCCGGCGGTCCGGTCCGGGGCGGGACGCGGCCCCTCCCGTTCCGTTCCGCCGGTGTCCGTCTCAGCGCAGGAGCACGTCGGCGCGGGCGAGGAGGTCCCGTGCGCCGGGGTGGCGGCCGTGCGGGCGCAGCTGCCCGTGCATGGCCTTCAGCATGCGGTGCGTGCGGGGGGACCGGAGGGTGGGGTACTCGTCGACGAAGACCTGCCAGTGTGCCAGGGCCCGTTCGAGGTGGCCGTGGCGGAGGAGGATCCCGGCGAGGCGTGCGTGGGTGAGCAGCGCCGCGCGGTGCTCGCCCGGGGTACGCGCGCGGAGCGAGGCGTTCAGGGCGAGTAAGGCGCCTGGTGTGTTCTTCAGCGCGTCGAGCGTCTGCGCGCGCTGGTAGTGCAGGGCGCCCTCCGGGTAGCTCGTGAAAGGGCCGGGAGGGGCGTCGGCCCCTTCGGTGTGGAACCGTTCGGCCCGGGCGAGCGCGTCCAGGGCGGCGCGGCGGTCGTGATGGGCCTGGACGACCGCGAGGTGCGCGTACGTGTAGCTGCGGACGGCCGGCGGGGCGTGGCGGGCGTGTTCGACGGCCCGCTGGGTGAGGTGCAGGACGGCGGGGCCCCGGTGGCCCAGGCCGGTGGCGTGCGTGGCCATCGCCCGCAGGGCGATGGCCACGGTGGCGTGGTCGCCCGAGCCGGCGGCGAGGCGTACGGCCAGTTGCTGGTAGTGCTGGGTGGCGGCATGGCCGTCCGCGTCGATGCAGGCCTCGGCGAGCAGCAGCGTCAGCTGTGCCCCGGCGGCGAGAAGCTCACGGCGGGTGGTGTCGGAGGAGGGGGCGCGCAGCCAGGGCGTGACGGTGTGCGCCAGGTAGGCGGCCAGGGCCGGCCGGATCGCCTGCCCGCCGTGCTGGGCGATGCTGAGGGCGAACAGCTCGGTCAGGGAGCGGAGCTGGGCCACCTCCGCACCGCCGACGCGGCCGGTCACCGGCTCCGGGTTCGCCGCCGGGGAGCCGAGCGGGCTCCAGGGGTCGGGCGGGAGCAGGGCGCTGGGGCGGTACGTGCCGGCTTCGAGCAGATGGACCCGGGCCGGGTCGAGTTCGAACTCGACGAGACGGTCGAGGCGGTGCAGCGAGTCGTCCTGCCAGGACAGGACGAGCGGGGCCGCGGGCGCGCGGGTGAGACCCGCCTCCTGGGCCGTGATCCTGCGGCCCAGCTTCCGCGACAGCGCTTCGAGGAGGAAGGTGGACGTGGGGGGCCGGGGCTGGGTCCCGGCGATCCACCGCGACACCGAGGTGTGGTCGCACAGCACCGGTCTCTCGTGTTCGGCTGCCACCAGCCGGACGGCCTGGGCCAGCCGGGAATGGCTCCAGCCGCTGCGCCGCACGAGGGTGCGCAGGCGCTCGTTGGGTGTGCGGGGCACGGCCTCTCCTCCTGGAAGGAAACCCCTGTCTCCTGGGCGTGCTCAGGGCGCCCCGGCCGTCGAGACGGTGCGGTGGGCCCGGAACACCCGGTTTACCGAAAGGTGAGGGGACTTCACAGGGTTTCTCCTGAAACGGCCCGGGCGGATGCCGCGGGGTACGAACCGAGTACCCGCACACGGTCGCTCTCCCGCCGCAGCCGTTCGAGGGCCTCGCCCAGGGGCGCCTGGTCCCGGTGCCCGGCGACGTCGATCCACAGGTACCCGTCGGGATGCCGCCCGCCGGGGTGCAGGTCCTGGACGTGGACGCCGGATGCCGCCAGTGAGCGGACGACGGTGAGCAGGGGCACGCGGTCGGCGGGTACGACGAGAGTGGTCAGGTCCCGGCCGGTGGGCGGACGCGGTGGCGCGACGCGGACGACCCGGAGGAACCGCGTGACCGCGGGGGGCGTTCCGGTCAGGTTCCCGCCCACCGGGTGCAGCCCGAGGCGCTCGGCGGTCGCCGGGGCGCACAGGGCGGCACGCGACGCGTCCCCCTCCCGGGCCACCGTCTCCGCGCCCGCGGCGGTCGACGGGGCGGCGGCACACCGGGCCCCCGGCAGGTGGGCGGCGAACCAGGACGCGCACTGCGCGTACGCGTGCGGGTGGGTGCGCACCACGCGTACGCCGTCGGGCGGGCCCGGCCTGACGGTGGCCAGGACCAGGGTCACGGGAAGGCGCCGTTCACCGATGACGCTCAGCGGGGCACCGAGGGCGAGGGCGTCCATCACCTCCACGACGGGGCCCGCCGTGGTGTTGTGCACCGGTACGGTTCCCGAGCCCGCCCGCCCCCGCCCTACGGCGTCGAGCACGTCGGCGGCGCTGTCCATGAGGAGTACCGGGCCGCCGGATCCGGCGAACTGCCGGTGGGCGACGCCGCTGTAGCTGTCGGCGGGGCCGAGGAACGCGTCCGGTGCCGAGGGCCGGCCCGTCGGCGGCTCGCCCTGCGAGAGCCGCAGGAGACCGAGCGCGATGTCCCTGCCCGGGGAGCCGAACGCCTCGTGGTAGCGGCTGATGACGTGCATCTCCCACCCGGTGTCGGTACGTGTCCCGCCTTCGGCGAGACGGTCGTTCCGGACCTCCTCCGAGACCGCCCGGCGCTTGCCGATGAGCCGGATGAGGCGGGTGTCCACGTCGTCGATGACTTTTTGTCTGCGGTGGTGTCCGGAGGGGGAAGGCTGGTGGATCACGGTGAGCTCCATGGTGCGGTGGCGCGGTGGTGGCGGAAGGGGCCGGGGTCCGGCGGTTCAGCCGAGGTCCCGGCCGGGGCCGTCAGGCGGGGCCGGTGTGCCGGTGGCCTCCGTGGCGGAGGCGCCCGCCCGGTGGTCGTGCAGGGGTACGTGCCGCCATCCGGCGACGTGTGCCGGGCTGTCGCCGGGCGGTGGACCGGACTTCGGGCGCACGGTGCTGAGCCCCGTCACGCAGCGGACGGCGAGTTCCTGGTAGGTGGCCGTGCCCCGGGCCTTCCACTCCAGTTCGTCCGCGGTGAGCTCCCTCAGGATCTTGGCGGGTACCCCGACGACGAGGTGCCGTTCGGGGACGGCCATGCCGGCCGGGACCACGCAGCCGGCGCCGATGACGGCGCCCGCGCCCAGTTCGGCGTCGTCCATGACGACGGCGTTCATGCCGACCAGGACGCCCGGTCCCACGCGGCAGCCGTGCAGGACCGAGCCGTGGCCGATATGGCCGTCCGCACCGACCCGCACCTCGCGTCCGGGGAAGCAGTGCAGCACGCAGTTGTCCTGGATGTTCGCCCCCTCGCCCACGACGATCCGGCCGAAGTCGCCCCGCAGACTCGCTCCCGGTCCCAGGTAGCAGTGGCCGCCGACCAGGACGTCACCGGTCAGCACACTGTCGGGATGGACGAACGCGGTCGGCGCGATCTCGGGGAAGCGCCCTTCGAAGGCGTACAGCGGCATGTGCGGTTCCTCCCGGTTCGGTGTCAGCCGTCGCGCAGGCCCGGTCCGGGGCCCGCGCCGGCACGGTCGTCCCCCGCCACCCGGAGGCTGCGGACCCGGCCCCCTTCGCAGAAGGCGAGCGCGATCACCGGGCCGGACGGGCCGGCGTCCTCGAAGACCGCCGCGGCGCACTCCTCGCCCAGTCCGTACACCCGTGGGCGGATGCCGGCCGCCAGCGGTCCGAGGAGAGGCGCCGTGTCGTCGAGCAGATCGGGCCCGCCGAGCACGAACTCGGCGGCCGGCCCGTGGCCCACCGCGTCGAGGTCCCGCAGGAACGCCGTCAGTGCGTGACGTGCCGCCCCGGCGGTTTCCCGGGCGCCCGCCGGACCTGCCGCGGACGCGCTCTCCGTGAGGACGGTCGTCCCGGCCACACGGCCGTCGACGACGCGGATGTCGAGGATCTCGCCCTCGCCGTCCACAGGGCCCGCCGGCGCGCAGAGGACGAGGGCCCGGTCCGGGGCAAGTGTGTACACCGTCGTGTCGCTGCCCGGGCGCAGTGCCGGGGCGAACGGCTCGTCCTCCGGCCCGCGCCCGTCGGTCGCCGTCCGGCGCCGGGCGGTGTCCAGCGCCTCCAGGACGACCTCTCTGGGCGAGCGCTGCGGCGGAGAGGCGATACCCGCCTCGGCGAAGACCTTCTCGACGGCCGGCAGCGCGCTCACCGCTCGTGGGAAGCCCGCGAACGCGGCGCACTCCACCACCACTTCGACGATCTCCGCCGGGGCGACGCCGGCGGCGAGAGCCGAGCGGGTGTGGACGGCCAGCGGTGTACCGCACATCCCCGAGGAGACGATCGCCGCGAGGGCCGCGATCTCGCGGGCCCGCGCGTCGAGCGCCCTGCGGTGGTGGAGATATCCGTACACGGTGCCGACGGCGACGTGGGCCAGGCCGGGGGAGAGGGCGAAGATCGCGTCGAGGCGTTCGCCGCCGTCCGGCAGCAGTCCGGCGAACGTCTCCCGCCCCCGGGCGTACAGACCGCCGAAGCCGTCGTCGTGCCCCGCGCTACCCACGGCCGTCCACCGCCGTGCCGGTGCGGAACCCGCTGAAGTCGGGCACCCGCTTCTCCGCGAAGGCGGTGTACCCCTCCCTGGCTTCCGGCATGTGCCCGAACAGGCTCAGGGTGTCGAAGCACGCCCGGCCCAGCCCCGCGATGTGCTCCGTGTCGGCGTTCAGCGAGTGCTTGAGCACTCCCAGAGCGGTGGGGGAGAGGGCGCAGCACCTGCGTGCCCATTCGATCGCGGTGCTCACCACCGCGCCGGGCTCGACGACCGAGTTGACCAGGCCCCAGGCGAGAGCGGTGGACGCGTCGACGCGCTCCGCGAGGAGCAGCATCTGCCGCGCCCGCTTCTCGCCGACGACACGCGCCAGGAAAGCGGATCCGTAGCCCGCGTCGAACGAACCGACCTGCGGGCCCGGTTGGGCGAACACCGCCGTGCTGCCCGCGACCGTCAGGTCGCACACCAGCTGTATGACGTGCCCCCCGCCGAAGGCGTAGCCGTTCACCGCCGCGATCACGGGCTTGGGGCAGGCCCGGATGTTCCGGTACAGCTCCTCGGTGGCCAGCGCGCCCAGAGCCCCCGGCCCGTAGTCGCCCTCCCGTGCGCGGACCTTCTGGTCACCCCCCGCGCAGAAGGCCCGTTCACCTGCCCCGGTGAGCACGACCGCACCGGTGGCACGGTCGGACCGGGCCGTGTTCACCGCTGTGTTCAGGTGATCGACGGTGTCGCTGGTGAACGCGTTGAGACGTTCGGGGCGGTTGATCTGAATGACCGTCACCTCATCGCTCCGCAGGACGCGTACGTCCTCCATGTCGTCGATCAGCGCGAAGTCGGGACTGTCCAGTACGTTCATGTCACCTTCTCGGTTCGTGCGTCGGGTGCGCCGGCACGGCCCCGGTCCCGCATGACCACGGATCCGGGTGCCGGGCCACCCCTGCGGCCGTCCCGCCGGGGCTCACCGGAAGCGGCCCGGCCGTCGGCCCACGGGCGGCAGACGCCCTGCGCGGCGGGTCTTCCCGCCACCCTCCCGCTGTCGCGGTGCGCCCTCCCACTACAACGGGCCGGGGGCCCGGACGGGAGACCTGGAAGAGCCGGTCTCTCCGCACCGCATGCAAACTTGTGAACAAGTGACCGAACGTCCGCCCGGCGGCGCGGGCCGTCCGCCCCGGGGACCGCGGCGGACGGGCGGCCCGGAACGGCAGGGGCGCGCGGAACGGTACGGGGGGCGCGCGGAATCCACGACGTAAGGGACCACCCGCGCGGAAGTGCGCCCCTCCTGTCGGGCTATGGCCGACGCGCCCACCGGGACCCAGGCTGACAACTCCGGGCCGGCCCGGCCCGGCACACAACCCGCCCGGCCCGTCCGGGCCGGCCGGAACCGGCACCGGGGCCGTACGGCCACCGGACCGGCGCCACGGGGCACCTCATGGGATCCGGCAGTGTCCACCACCCACCGGCGGCCTGTCGCTCCCCGCGCCCTCCACGGCGGCCGGCGCACCACAGCGCCTGACCCGACACGGCCCGTTGCGGACGCCGACACCGCTCGCCGCCCTCACCGGCCGCCGGACGAGGGCGGACTCAGCAGCACGCAGGACACCGGCGCCCTGATCACTCCCTGAACACCCTGAACCGGAGGAAAACGCCATGACACGCATCCGCCGACTTCTTCGCAGCCGTGTGGTGCTGCCGCTTCTGCTGGCCCTCAGCCTCGTCCCCCTCGCCACCGGCCCGGCCGGAGCCGCGTCCTCCTCCGTGCTCGACGCGACCTGCACCGGCGGCAACACCACCACCTACCAGCCGGGCCTGACGGACACCCCGGCCACGGTGACGGTCCAGGGAACCATCTCCATGGACTGCGTCAGTACCGACCTCACCACCCCGCTGCTGCTGCACGGCACCATCACCGGCGGTGGCACGGGAACCCTCAGCTGCGCACTGCTGCAGTCGCCGACCTCGGGCAGCTCCACCATCGTCTGGACCACGGTCGGAGGCGGCTCCTACGCCACCAGCGCCTACGACTACACGACCTCGCTGAGCCCCGGCACTTCCGGGACCACGGTCCTGACCCTCACCGGCACCGTCACCAGCGGCCTCTACGCGGGTGACGGCATCCTCATCGCCACCGTCTTCGCCAACCTCGATCTGACCGCCTGCAGCAGTCCCACCGGTCTGACCTCCCGCTCCGGCGTCGTTACCGCGGAGTTCAGCAGCCTCCTCTAGGCCGCCGGGTCCCGCGCGGCACGCGGTCGCGCGGGACCGGGCGAGGGCTCAGAACGGCTGGGTGAGCGTGAGGACCAGCAGCCCCTGACTGGACGTGACCCCCTCGGAGGTGGCACAGGCGAGCAGGTCCGGCGCCGGATACGTGCCGACGAGGTTGAAGATGTACCCGTTGAACTGACCCGCTGTCACCGTGCCGACGGAGGTCCCCACGGTCTGGCCCACCGGCCGCGTGACCACGAAGGTGGAGGTTATCTCGGAGTCGGGCCCCTCGTTCCAGTCCAGGATGCTCTCCCCTGCGGTCACCGGGGAGGAGGTAGGCAGGCAGCCGGCGTCCACCGTGTAGTCGAAGCCGAGCTGAGCCGAGTCGACCGGTCCACCGCCCGTGCAGCTGTAGGTGGCGCTCGCCGTGATGTGCGTCGGCCGGGAGACGAGCGTGAGGCCGGGGCTGTAGTGCTGGGTGGCGGAGGTCGTGCAGACGATGGCCAGGGGATCGGCGGCCTGGGCCGGGCCGCTGGTGGTCAGGAGCACTCCGAGCGGCACGAGGCTCAGGGCGAGCGGCGCGGCGAGGCGGCGGAAAAGGGTCATGACGGTCCTCCAGGAAGGAGCGCGCCGGCATATGAAGGGGAGACCGCAGCACGAGGAACGGCCCGCCGCACGCGATCTGCCGTGCCACGGCGACCCGGTGCCGTCGATCGCCCTTTGGCGCGATACGTGGCGTACGGGCGTCCGGCGGCTCCCGGCGGGGGCGTGACGGTGGGCCCGGTGCCTTGCCGCGCCGGAGGGGCGTCCGTGTGCGTCCCGGGACGCACACGTCCCCGCCGTGCGGCGCGCCGTGACCGGCGCCGCACACGGATCCGCCAGGAGTTGCGGAACTCCCTTCACCTTGACCGCTCTTCCTTCATATGTACATGGCCGGACGGGGAGACATCCGTATCGGTTCGACGGGGCGTGAGGACGGTCCGGTCCGGCTGCCCGCACAAGAGGGAAAAGGTCTCCGCTTCCCTCCGGAGGAAACCGGTCACCGCGTTTCCGGAATGAGGAGGGGAGGCGGACGCATAGCGGCCGGGGCCTTTCTTCCGGGCATCAGGAGATCGTTTTCTCACACGCGATCATTTCCTCCGGTGTTCCGCCGGACGGCGGACTACCGCCGACTCACGAACGGGCCAGTGCAATTCTGGCCCGTTCAGGCCATGGTGCTCCCCAGGACGGACGGAGAGAATCCGGGGAACGGCTCGCCGGGGGTTGTCCCGTGAAGCCGGAATACGGAGGCGATGAGATCCTTTTCGCTCCTCCGTTTCCGCGATCACCCTTCCGGTCGCCGCACTCGTGTTCCTGTCCCGGGGGGCCGGTTCGCCGTTGCAGGAAAACGTGCCGTGCTCCTGCACGGAGAGCCGGCCGTCACCGGGCCACGGCGACGCGGCGGGCTGACGGCCTCCGCCCCCGGACGCCTCCCGGCCGGCCGCAGCCGTCCCATTCCGCTCGATGTTCCCCGACCCGCCACCCCTGTCTGCCATGAGTGAGGTACTCCCGTGAAAACCAGCCGCCGTTGGCCCACCGTCCTCGGTGCCGCCCTCCCCCTCGTGTGCTCCGCCCTCGTCGCGGCTCCGTCGGCGCAGGCCGCCCCCGCGAGGGCCGCAGCCCTGGTGGACATCACGTGCACCGGGAACGAGACGAGCACGTACTCGCCCCCGCTGACCAACACCCCTCAGCCCACTACCGTGCAGTCCTCCGAGAACTACTCGTGCACCTCCCTGCTCACGGGGGTGAGCAGCGGCACGAGCACCACCACCATCTCCGGTAACTACAGCTGCGTGATCTCCCTGCAGCCCTTCAGCGCCACCTCGACGTACCACTGGAACACGGGACAGAGCAGCACGGCCGAGTACGACGTCACCCTCGTGCGGGCGGCCAACAACACCACCGTCGTCACTGCCGTCGGCACCGTCACCGCGGGGCTGGGGCAGGGCGCCGTCTTCACCAACGTGATCGTCAAACCCGCGCTCAACCTGACCGCCTGCGCCTCGGGCGGACTCGCCCAGCTCACCGGTCCGGCGACGCTCACGCTGCTGCTCTGACAAGCGCCGCCGGACAGGCCCCTCCCGCGCCGGAGAGGACACGGGACGCGTGGCGTCCCCACAGCTTCGTCCCGTTCGTGGCCTTCGCGGCGCCGGCCGGGGCCGTCCGGGTGCGCCGGTGCGGGAAGCGGTGTCCCGTCACTGTTTGCCGCCGTCGACGACGACCTCGCAGCCGGTCAGGTAGCCGGCCGCCGGAGAGAGGCAGAAGGCTGCGATCCGGCCGAACTCCTCCGGGCGGCCGTACCGGCGCAGAGCGGTGCCCCGCGGGGACTCGGATGCCTGGAGAGGGGCCCCCTCGGTGGGGAAACGCCCGGGCAGCATGGAGAGTACGCGTATGCCGCGCGGGCCGAGTTCGGCGGCCAGGCTCTTCGCCGCCATGGCCAGACCGGGCCGCAGACCGGTGGAGATCCCGAAGCCGGGAAGCGGGGCCCTCGCGGACGTCGAGAGCAGGAAGGCGATCGCGCCCCCGGACGGCAGTGGGGCCGCGACCGCCCGGGCGCAGCGCAGCATGCTCAGGAACAGGAGCTCGAAGTGTTCGCGCCAAGCCGTGTCGGCCGTACCGAGAACGGTTCCGCGAGCGCTGCTCCCCGTACCGAGCAGGGCGCCGTCGAGCCGGCCGAAGGAGTGGAGGGCGGTGCCGACCAACCGGTCCGCGGTCGCCGGGTCCAGGAGATCGGCGGCGACGCCGGCCACCCGGCCCGCGCCGGTGAGCCGGGCGGCCGCCCGGTCGACCCGTCGTGCGTCGCGCGAACAGATCACCACGTCGGCACCCTCGGCCAGAAGAGCCTGGGCAGTGGCGAACCCCAGGCCCGAACTGCCTGCCGTGACGAGGTAGCAGCGCCCCGAGAGCCCCAGATCCACGGTGTCACCGCCCCCGCTCGTCCCGCCCGGCGGGGGAGACGAAGGGGTGGTTCTCGCCGTGATGCCACGGGAAGTAGTGCAGGGCCCACCGGCGCAGGCAGTTGACGTACAGCGCCAGACCCGCGACGAGCGAGCGGAACTCGTCCTTGGTACGGAGGGCGGGCAGGACGTGGTGTGCCCGGTGCAGGAGGTCGCGGAGGTCGTGGAAACCGCAATGGCCGAGGAAATCGGCTTGCATCGCTGTCAGCGGCGGCAGAACCGCCCGGAGGGAGTCGAGGGTGGTCCGGGAGTCGTAGGTGGCTGCCACGAGGGGGGTGAGCGTGGTGGAACCCAGCAGGCGCAGTTCCCCGTTGACGTACACCAGTGTCGAGAAGTACTGTCCGCGACTGCCCAGCGGGACGCGCCCTCGGTGCAGGTCGAGCAGTTCGCCGGGCGGGGTGAGCCAGATGCGCTCGGTGTGCGCGTAGAGGTCGTCCAGCAGGACCTGCGCGGCCGGATCGGTCACGTCGGGCTGCCGGGGCAGCCGCCAGGAATCGCCGGGTTCCAGATGGCGCGACACCCGCACGTCGAGGATCCGTTTGGTGCGGTAGACCGCTTCCCAGCACTGTTCGGCGGTGTGGCGGAGGGTCGGCAGGTCCTCCTCGCCGATCCTCGCCACGCGGGCGCAGACGGTCGGTTCGAGGAGCGGCGCGTACGTGATCAGCAGGTGCTGCAGGCGGGACAGGTAGACGCTGCCGAGGGGGGCCGCGCTGCGGTCCTCCGGGGTCCTGTGCCGTGTGTGGACGGGCTCGACCCCGGGCGCCAGGTGGTAGAAGTGACCATCGGCGACGACCGCGTGGCTCTGCACACTGCGGTAGGGAAGCATGGCCCACCAGACCTGCGCCAGTTCGGGGTTCAGGTCCTCGGCCAGTGTGGCGGTGACCTTCGTGCCGAGGGCGGGCCACTCGATGTCGACGCGTTTCACGCTGTCCTCCGGGGAGTCCTGGGTTCCATGGGTCCGGGCGGACACTCCGGGCCGAGATCGGCAAGGACGTGGGCGGGGCCGCGGAAGACGCTGCCGCGTCCGCCGGGCTGCGCGGAACCGGCGGGTGCCGCGCCGGCACAGGGGAACCTCGCGCCGAGGGCGGGCAACAGGGCGTCAGCCAGAGCGTGGACGAGCGGCACGCCGACGCAGCGGTGCGCGCCCAGGCCGAACTGCAGATGCCGGTTGGGGGCGCGCCGGAGGTCGAGACGCGCGGGATCGGGGAAGACGCGGGGGTCGCGGCCGGCCAGTGCCAGGGAGACGATCACGAGGTCGCCCCGGGCGACCGCGGTACCGGACAGGTCGAAGTCCGCACGGGCGAAACGCCACACCCCCCGTACGATCGGCCCGTCCAGGCGGAGGAACTCGTCCACGGCCGTACGGCGCACCGCCGGGTCGTGGCAGAGGCCGGCCCATCCGTCGACGGCCAGCAGGCCGAGCAGCGCGGTGGCGAGGAAGTCGACGGTGCTCCGGCGGCCCGCCACGTACATCTGGAGTACCACGTCCGCCCATTCGTCGGACGGCAGGTGTCCGCGCACCCCGCCGTCCCGGGACGGCCGGCCTTCACCGGACGGGCCTGCCTCAGGCACTCCGCCGGTGCGGACATGACGGCGCAGCACCGCGCGGGCCCTGCCGATCTCCGCCCGCACCGCGTCGCCGGTCATCGGGCGTGTGAGGAGGTCCGCGTGCGCCCGCAGAGCCTCGTCGACGAGAGGCGGAAGGCCCAGGAACGTACTCACCGTCCGCTCGACCAGCGGCCTCACGACGGTGGGCAGCAGGTCCACGCGGCTTTCGGGGGGAAGTGCCGCGACGAGTTCGGCTCCGAGTGTCCGGGCATGCTGTTCGAAGGCCGCGAGACGACCGCCGGAGAACGCGCGCAGGGTCTCACCACGCAGCCGGGTGTGTTCGGGCGGGTCCCTGTCGATCAGGCCCACCCGCATCGGCGACACATGGTGCGCCAGGGCGGGGTGCGCGTGCCGCTGGTCGCTGGAGAGCTCCGGCGCCGACAGCGCGGCCACCGCTGCCGCGTACCCCGTCACCCACCACACGTCGAACCGCTCGTACAGCCTGACCCGGGCGACGGGGCCGGAGGAACGCAGGGACTCCAGCAGGGGATACGGGTCTTCCATGGCCCCGGGGTCCTGGGGCAGGTGATGGAGAGGGCAACGCGGCCCGTCGTCAGATGTGTGCACGGTGCCTCCCGCCCGCCGCCCGGTGGTCCGGCACACCGGGTTGCGTGCCTTCGCCGTCCCGCAGGAACGGAAGGGAGGGGGAGGACATCCTGTCCCGCCCTCCGACGACCTGCCGGGCCGCGACCGCCGTGGTCCGGGCACGGACGACCCGTGGGCCGGCCCCGTCGGCGAGCTGACCGCGCAGCACATGCGGTGCCGGTGCCGTGTTCTCGCCTGGGCCAGGAGACTGGGACGGGACCGGGGGCGGGAGCGGAAAAGGAGTCTGGGCCATGGGAATTCTTCTCCTGGGATGCCGGCCCGAAAGCCGGGGGCGCAGCACACGGAATGGCGTGGGGTGACGTCGTGGCCTCGCGCTGTTCTTTCAGAAGAGCACACCCCGCAGGTTGATCGCCATATCCCGAAAGGACTTGTTGCCGCTCCCCTTCGCCTTTCCGGGGGAGGAGCTCCCCCTTCTCCTCTAAAGGCCCTTTTCCTGCATGGCCGGTTCGAGGAGTCGCCCGTAGCGGCAGAGGGCGGCTGCGAGCCCGGGGAGAACCAGGCGGTTGTCCGGCTGAGGCTCGTAGTGGTGATCGGGCCAACGGCGTCCGGACAGCCAGGACATGGTGCGTTCGGCGCCCTTCGGGACATGAATTCCGGAATCGGTCCTGTGCCGGTCCACAGGGCCCGGTCCTGCGAGTTCGTCCCTTCTTCTCATCACGGGCACGGACCGGTCCGAGAACCGTTCGCGACGGATCGATCAGGTTCTGGCCGTCAAGGAGTTGGACCGCCTTCTGGTGCGGCTGCCCCGCACCCCGGACCGGGACCGGACGGCGAACCGGCGATGCGCGGTCGGCTTCGATGCCCCGGATCACGACGGCAGGACCCGCCGGACGCGACCGCTGTCCGGCACGTGGACGACAGCGGCGGAAACCGCCACGGCACAGACGTCCGCGACCCCACAGCCCCGCGGACGCACCCGCGCCGGCGGTTGTCCGCCCCGGTCGGGATGCTTCAGCCGATGGGCAGCAGGGCGGCGCGCCCGATGACCTCACCGTCGTACTTGAGGACGAGGCTCTTTCCCGTCGCGCCGAGCCCTGTCGGTCCAAGAACCGGATAGTCGTTCTGGAACGGGCTGGAAAGAGGCGGGAAGATCGTCACCTGATGCCGGAACGCCGGAGTCAGGTCGAGGTGGACGGTGCCGTTCAGCCGCTGTACCTCAAGCGTGTACCTGTCCACGTCGTTGTCGTCGAGGCCGGTGTTGAACTGTCCGGTCACCCGCGTCATGCCCCCCGGGATCTCCGTGAACACGAAGCGTCCGGTGACGGACCGGATGATTCCCGGGAAGTCGGCGTAGGCGGCGTCCCCGACGGCAGCGGGGGTGGACACCGCCGGGGGAGGCGCCGACGTCTGCGCCGGGGTGGTTCCCGGCACCTGGATCCGCCGGAAGGCGTACGGCTCGGGTGGTGTGCCTGGGGTGGAGGTCCACACGGTGCTTGTGCCGGGGGCCTGGAGGCAGGCTGTCACAGCGGCCGCGACATCGGCGGTGCTCTGTACGGGAATTCCCTCATGGACGAGGTCGGCCAGGACATCGCTGATGAGCGGGGTGTCGGTGAAGTAGAGGCAGAGGACCCGCACCCGCACACCCTGCCGCCGGGCCGTGGGTGCGACGGCTCTGACAAGGCCGACGGTGGCCGCCTTCGCGGCGGTGTAGTAGGGGAAGCGGTCGTACCCCGTGAGGCCCGCGAGTGAGGAGATCCCCAGGAACGTGCCCCGGGCCGATTCAGCCAGTACGGGCAGCGAGGCCGTCAGCGTGTTGCTCATCGTGATGACGTTGTGGGAAAGGACATCCTCGCATTCATCCGGCAGGGGCGAGCTGACGTCGGTGGTTCTTCCTCTGCTGCCCGCCGCGGCCACCACCGTGTCCAGGCCGTGCAAGGCCCGTACTGCCGCGTCCACGGCCCGTACCGCCGCGGAAGGGTCCCGGAGGTCTCCCGTCCAGTACGGACAGGGGATCGAGTCGGCCACCGCGGCCGTCCGACGGAGATCGCGGCCGCAGAGAAAGACACGCGATCCTTCCGCGGCGAGCCTGCGGGCAACGGCGCTCCCGTTTCCGCCGCTCCCCCCGGTGACCAGAACTGCCGCGTCCCGCGGAGAACGTGAGATTCCGGATGTCATGGGTCCCCTTTTCCAGCCGTACGTCAGTCGCCGCGGAACAGCGGCGTCTCCCCGCTCACATGGGCTTCCCAGGCTCGCCGTGCGTCGTTGATCTCGTGGTGCGAGCGATGGTGGTACCGGTCCTGCAGAGTCAGGGCCTCATCGGTTCCCAGACACCACGCGCGTTCCCGGAGTTCCTTGAAGAGACCTATGGTCCTCGTCGGAGCGGCGGCGAGCTCCTCGGCGAACCGCGTCGCCTCGGGATGAAGCCGCGAAACAGGAACGCACCGGTCGATGATCCCCCGGGCAACGGCCTGCCGGGAGTCGACCCGCTCACCCGTGAGAAACATCCGGGTGGCTACCGAGGGGCCCACCGCCCTGGAGAGCATGGCCACATCGCCGAGATGCGCCATGGGCAGACCCGGGGTGGCGAACCACGCGTGGTCAGCCGCCACACGGTAGTCCCCGGCGCAGACGAGGGAGAGACCCGCGCCGACCGCGGGGCCGTTGACCGCGACGATCACCGGAACGGGCACGGCGACCATCAGACGGCAGATCGTCAGGTACAGGTGTTCGTGCGTACGAGGGTCGTTGGGGGTGCCGTCATAAGATCCGTCCCGCCACCCCCCGGTGGCCCGCAGGTCGTCACCCGCGCAGAAAGTCGTGCCCGATCCGGTGATCAGTACCGCGCGGACATCGCGGTTCTCGGCGCACTCCCTGAGCGCGGCCGCCAGCTGTCCGGCAAGGGCGAGATCAAGCGCGTTGCGTTGCTCGGGGCGGCTGAGAGTGAGTGTCAGCACACCGGATCCGAGGTGACGGGCGAGGACTGCTTTCATGGTGATCTCCGTACCGGGGTTCATCGGTAGACACCTGCGGGGTCGAGGTCCCTGAGCGCACCGAGTTCCCGTTCCGTGATCCCCGGCTCGACGACAGGTGCGGGGAACCGGGCGTTCCAACGGGTGGTGGCCGCCACGGTCCTCGCGGGATCCGCCCGCGGCCGTCCAGGCGGGGCGAGCCAGCTCGACAGCGTGAACTCGCCCGACGGGCCCGTGCGTTCGAATCGGCCGTACTGGCTGACACAGGTGCGTACCCGGTCTCCGGGGCTGGTGACGTGATGCACGGCTGACACGTATCGGTTCTGACGTGCCGGGGCCATGACGACGCACCGGGCGGCGGTGACGATGTCGCAGGCTCCCCCCGGTCCGGTCATCCAGTCTCCGGAGGGCAGAACCGAGGTGTTGACGTTCCCGGAGGGGTCGATCTGGCCCGCCGACAGCACGCCCAGGCAGGAGTCCGCGCCGGCTGTGACGATTCCACCCATGACGTCAGCCATGGAGAGGTTCGAGGCGGCGTGGGTCGCGTGCCGACGGGCGAACAAGTAGACGTCCCCTCCCGTCGGCCGCATGTCGTGGAAGCCGAGTTCGCAGCAGATGCTGACCGGAACGCCTTCTCGGGCCAGTTCCGAGCCGGCGAGCCATGCGGCCAGGTGGGAGTGGCCGATGCCTGCCAGGACCGTACGGAACCCGCCGGTCCGCACCTCGTCGGCGACGGTGCGCGCGCCGAGGATGATGAGCTGCTCCCTCTCGGTGAGGCCGTTCCCGGCGGTGGGAACGGTGCGTGGCGGTGGGGTACTTCTGGCATCCAGCGCCCGAAGGTAACCGGCATGGCTTCCCGGCGCCTCCACCCACTCCTCGTACCAGTCCCGGGCCTCGCCCGCACCGCAGCGTTCGGTCACTTCCGCGAGGAACGCGTAGTCGTCGTCGTACCCGTCGACGCCTGTCGCCGGCCCGCACGACAGGGATTGCGGGTGTGCGCCCCGCTCGGCCGCGCACAGCCCCCGGACACGGTGGCCGGGCACCATGACGAGTCCGGCGCAGGTGCCGGGCAGTTCGTCGACCACGCGCTCAGCGGTGGCGAGGACCCCGTCCCTGGCCGCCGCGGAGCTCCAGGCACCTTCACCGCCCGGACTGCCCAGCACCAGATTGCCCGAACGGTCGGCCAGCACCGCGTGAACGAGTGTCAGGTCGGGGCGCAGAGGCGGTATCAGGTCCGCGGTCGTCCCGTCCCTGAGCCGGACCCGCTGGAGTTCCTCCTCCTTGCCCCGCCGGAGGTCACTGTGGAGCAGGGACCTGCTGAGGCAGGCCGGGGAGCCCGTGCCACCGGCGATCAGCCGTTGCGTCAGGGTCCACAGAGGCCAGACGCTAGCGGTGAAGGGCCTTCCACGCGTCAGTTCCGCGTACAGGGGGTTGGGCCGGGGGAGAGGATACGTGTCGCCGAGGAAGCCGGTGATCATATGACGCACGGCACCGGACAGTGCCAGGGCATGCGCGCTGGAGTGCACGGCTGCCATGCTCACCGTCACGTCCCGGCGATTTCTACGGGTGCGCGCCAGCGCGTACACGAGGGCGTTCGGGCGTGACATCGTGGCGGCGAAGTGGAGGTGGTTCCCGGGCCGCACGACGGCGTTCAGCATGTCGTCCGGATCTCCGAAGAACTGCGGGGTCACGAGGGGACCCCCATCAGCAGCGCGGACGACTGGCTCCCCAGGGCGAAGGACAAGGAGAGGGTCTTCCGCACCTCGATGCGGCGTGGCCCTTCGGCGACATGGTCGTGATCGCAGTCCGGATCGACCGCGCCCACCATGCGTGTGGGTGCCAGCTCCTGGTGGTAGGTCATCAACGCGCAGGCCGCGGCATTGACGATTCCGGATGCGCCGAGCGTATGGCCGAAGACGGGCTTGTTCCCACCCAACGGTGCCCAGCGGGAGCGCGGTCTTCCCGTGAACAAATGGGCCATCATGCGGGATTCGGTGCGATCGTTGAGCCCTGTGGAAGAGGCGTGGCCGCACACGTAGGAGAGATCGGCGGGCGCGACTTCGTGCCGCGCCAGCAGCCGGGTGACGAGCCCGGCCATGCTCGTGCCCGTGGCATCCATACTCGTCGCGTGGGCGGCCTCGTTCTCCGAACGCTGCCCGAGGACCGTGGCGTAGATCCTCGCGCCCCTACGTTTGGCATGCTCAGGATTCTCCAGAACCAACGCCACGGCTCCTTCCCCCAGAGCGAACCCGTCGCGGTCCAGCGAGTAGGGGCGCATCGCTGTTTCCGGTTCGGAGACCCGGCTGCTCAGGACACCCAATGCGTTGTAGGCGTGCAGCAAGTCAGGCACCAGCGGGAACTCGTGGCCCACGACGATCATGGCGTCCGCGCTGCCCGCGGCGATCTGGCCTGCGGCCCAGCCGATGGCCTGGTGCCCGCCCACACATGCGGAGCTCAAGGTGGAGACCTGCCCCTGGATCCCGGCGTAGACCGCGAACAGGGAGGCAGGCGCTCCCGGCAGGCTCAGCAGGGCGTCGGCTCTTCCCGGACGGGTACGCAGACCGTTCGGGCTGTTGTCGGACCACCACTGCAGTGGCCCCCGCGAACTCGAAGCGGCGATGCCGATCCGCTGCGGATCGAGCTCGCCCGGCGACAGTCCGGCGTTCTGGCGTGCTTGCTCCATCGCGGCCATCGTCAGGAGGATCTCGTCGCTGTACGACTTGGCGAAGCGTGGTTCGATTCCAGGCAGCAGGTCCACCGGGCGCCGACGGTCCACGACGGCGCCGAGTGGATTCGGCAACTTCTCGAACGCGCCGTCCTGCAAGGCCCGTACGCCGGGTCGAGCCGATCGCAGAGCGATCCAGAATTCCGCGACACCGGATGCGCCGGATAACTCCGTGCCGATTCCGGTTATTGCCGCCGATGGGCGAATCTCTTCGTTCATTTCTTTCCGATCAGTTGATCCAGGGCCCGGGCGGCCGGCAGAGGAGAGCAGTGGACTCGACCGCTGAAGCCGAAAAGATCATGAGTTCACGTCGCCTTGCCCGTCCGGGTGAATCCGGGGTGATCGAGACCGGGACGGCACGGGCTTTTCGGCGGCACCGACGGCAACCCGTAGGTGCCGCCTGCCCGCTCGGCCCGCTGTCGTCATGCGCGCACGGCTCGGTGCCGTGGCACCGGGTGGGCATCCGTGGTTCCGGGGCCCGGTGGAAAAGGTCGTCGATCATCCAGCACATTCAAATGCGATGGCAGCTCGGATGCCATGGACCGGTCGCACCTGACGCGTTGAATACACGGCGGCGATGAAACCTGGCCTCCCAAGGCTTCGGTGGCCGGTTCCTGCCGGTGCCGCAGGCCGTCCCGCTGTTCCTGGTGACTGAGGGAGGGGTGGGGCGGGGGAGTCCTGCGGAGGCTTTGCCATGACTTACCGCCATATGTGAAAAAGATCATCGAGCAGTGATCAATTTTGGTTTGGCCTGTTTTCGATCCCTCGAACGGGTGATTCGAATTTCCTTGCATGTTGACGGTCTGGTAATTCATTCAGATGACAGTTGAACGTGAAATGAATGCGATCTCCTCGATCCGGGGAGTCCGGATCACGAGGAGTGATTGTGAACAGGACCCGTATGCTGAGCAGGGTCTTCTCCGCGGAAGCCTGCGAGCCGGGTGAAATCGTCATTGCCGCCGACCGGTTCACCCACGGTTCGCGTGAGCGAGTGGTCTGCGCGCATTCCGATCTGCTGCGTGGAAGCGTCGAGCGGAGTGGCCTGCGGGCGGTCGTCCGAGAGATGCGGGTCTCGCCGGCGGCGATCGGGGGGCTGGACGGGGCGGGTATGGCCGGCTGGGCTCTGTCGTACGAGCTCGACCCCGCGCACTGTGTCGGTTTCGCCGCGTTCGCCCATGCGGAAGACGTACGCGGGGCCGAGGTCGCGGCGGATGCGATCGCCGAGTGGTCGCGGGCGCTGCGTACGCGAGTCCTGGTGAGGGAGGGGGCCGGTGCGGTGTGCACGGGTACCCGGAGGCTGCTGGAAACGGTGGCGCGGCAGAGCGACGGATCCGGCGAGCGGGTTGTCGTGTACGGAGCGCAGGGGTGCGGGCGGGCGGCGGTGAAGGAGATCCACCGGCTCGGGGGGCGTCTCGGAGGCGAGGGGGTCGCGCCGAAGCCCGGCGATGTGGCGGTTGTGGGCCCCCTGCCCCTCCGTGGCGAGGAGCGGGTGGTGACGGAGGCAGGGGCGCCGGTGCCGGTGGTGGACGCCACGTGTGAGCGGTACAGGGCGGCCGCGGACGAGATCGGCCGTCTCTCCGGGCAGGGCGGGCATGTGGTGCTGGCCGCCCCCGGACGTGAGGGGGCGGCTGTCGAGTCGCTGGGGGAAGCCGTGGCGGGCCGGCTGACGGTTGTCAGCGACCCGGGCGGCGCGGAGTCCGTGCCGGTGCCGGCTCCCGGCGCTGTCGGGGTCGTGCTCGTCCCCGGTCGGGCTGTTCGTCCGTCTCTCGCCGTCGAGGGCAGCCTGCGGACCCGGTTCGGACACGTGATCCCGCAGCGGCCCGCCACTTACTGCTGGGAGGCGGACGACCGCCGCGACTCCGTGCGCTCCGTCGCCGCGGTCGTGGATCTCCTGCTCGTGGCCACCGACGCGGCCGACCAGGAGCTGGACGACATCCTCTCGTGGGTGCCGTCCGGCACCCCGGTACGCGCCGTCGGCGCTCTGCGCGACCTTGAACCGGGGTGGCTGCGCTCCGTCGGGCCCGTCGGAGTCGTGGCGACCTCGAACGCGCCGCCGCAGCTGGCCGAGGAACTCCTGACCGGACTGCGTCTGCTGGGCCCGACCGACACCGTGCTCCGGTCGGTGTCCACCACGCGCGTCGGGTGACAGCCGCACCGCGGAGGCCCGCGTACGGGGCCCCTTGCCGGAGGCGACACGGGGCCCGTGCCGGAGGCGATCGGAATTCAGGAGTCCGTTTTCATCGCACGGCTGTATTCAGCGCGGCCGGCCGCGCTTCCTCTTCCCGCGGTTCTGCGGGGCGGCGAACGTGATGGGCATGGGTCCGACCGGTGACGTGGGGTGTGCCGCACCTCGGAGGGGCCCCTGCGGATGAGGGCCACCCACGCATGTGCCGACGGAGGTGGCCGCCCTCATGCGTCCGCCGCGAGGCGCTGTCCGGCCGTCCCGCTCCCGGTACTCGCGGAGAAGGCCACCGAGCGGGCGGCCGGCGTTCACCGGGTGTGCGCCGGACGGCCGGACATGGATGAAGGGTGGGAGGCGCCGTGGGCAGGCCGACGCGACCGAACGAAGCCTTACGCGCCCTGATCGCCGAGGCCGGCCTGACGGCCGGCCAGCTGGCCGCGGGCGTCAACCGGGTGTCACGTGAGTCCGGAGCGCCGCTCGATCACGACCGCACCACCGTCGCGCACTGGCTCGCGGGGACGATGCCCCGGCGGTCGTCCCGTCCGCTGATAACCGAGGCCCTGTCACGCTCGCTCGGGCGGCGCGTCACCGCGCTGGACGCGGGGTTTGCCGAGCCGTCCGGGACGGAGCTCCAGCCCCGGGTGCCGGTTCAGGACCCGGTCGAGATACTTCGGAGGGTTTCCGAGCATGATGTGAATGAACAACCCGTCAGGGAACGGGCGGCGAAGACGCTCTACACGCCCGATGACGTCGTTCCCGCACTCGATGGAATCACGGCTGCCGAGTCGGGCTGTACAGAATTTCGCTTCGACAGCGGGCGCGCCCCCATCCGGAAGCAGGATGTACAAGCTGCCGAGGCTCTGGCGCAGGTATTCCATGAGTCGGACATCACCTTCGGCGGCGGGCGTGCTCGGCGGGCTCTGGCGCTTTACCTGGCGGGAGACGGAGCGGAGAAGCTACGACGTCCCGCCTCTCCGGCCCTGCGCCGCGGCATCGTCCAGGCCATGGCCCAACTCTCCTATCTGTGCGGGTTCATGCATTTCGATGACGGCCTGCACGGCATGGCGCAGCAGTACTATCGGGCATCATTGCGACTCTCCATCGAGAACAACTCGGCGCTCCACTACGCGGTCACGCTGCGCGCCATGTCCGTGCAGGCGTGCAGTCTTCATCACGTACGGCAGGCCGTCGATCTCGCTGAAGCGGCTACCGGAACCGTGGCCGGCCCGCCGGTCCACCGGGCTTTCGTGCAAGGCCAGCTGGCGGTGGCCTACGCACTCGACCGTGACCCCTCCCGCGCGATGCGCGCGGTCGCCGAGGCCGAACGTCTCCTGCACCGGTCCCGAGGACCCGTCACCTCGGTCACCGGCCGCTATCACGAGGGATCCCTCCTGCGGCAGGAATCAGCCGTGCGGGAGTTTCTCGGTGATGACGACGGTGCTGTCCGGGCACTCGTATCCGCCGCACGCCATCGCCCGGAGGCCGAGCGCCGGTCACGTGCGATGGTCCACGCGGACCTGGCTGCGCTCCAGCTGAAAGCGGGGCGTCTGGACGAGGCTGCGGACAGCGGGCTCCGGTTTCTTGATGAATATCCCCTTCTGGCCAGCGGCCGGGCGAATCAGGCGCTCGCCGAGTTGCGTGCCGGAATGCGTCCGCATGCCCGGCAACCTGCCGCAGGCAGATTTCTTCGGTGCGCGACGCGGGCCACCTCGAAAGGGTCGGGAGCAGGCTCCGGGAAGGCTGTCCGAGGCGACGTCGACCGGTCTCGGTGAACCCTTGCGCACGAGAACCGTCCAGAAGTCCTCATGGAAGACGGGATGGGTACCACGGAACCCGATGCGTGGTGCGGTCTTGACGACGTACGAGCACGGTGTCCGGACCAGGTCGCCGCGGCCGGGACCAACCCTTGAGGGCTGTCCCGTGAGCCAGGGCCTCTTCCCGGTGGTCCGGGCCCGGAGCGTGACTGCTCCCGTACCGGCAGCGTGGCTGAGATGTCCAGCGGGGCGCCCCGGCCGGGGCGCGACGCGCCGATCCGGACAGTGAGGCCCCGCGCGGTGACGGTGTCCACCGGAGCGCCCTCCGGAACCGCGTCGATGGCGCGGACGGCCTCGTCCGGCTCCGGGAAGAAGTCCCCGGCCACCCGTACGTCGTGCGGGGCGCCCCCGCGTCGAGGCCGGCCACCGGTCCGGTCCACCGGGCACGACGGCGCCGGCTCCCGCGCGGGACGGGAACCGGCGCCGCTTCTCCCGGTGGCCACGGGTCACCGCGGCCCTTGCGGCTACGGGTTGACGCAGCCGATCGAACCGACCGGGAAGTCGTTGCCGGCCGATGTCGCGGTGAATCCGAAGGTGACACTGCCGTCCGGCGGGATGGTCCGGTTGTAGTCGAGGTTCTTGACCGTGAGTGTGCCGTCGGACCCGGTGGTCAGCGCACCGTTCCACACACTGCTGACCGTGGTGCCCGCGCCGGGTGCCCACTTCACGGCCCAGCCGTCACGCGCCGTCGTGCCGTGGTTCATGACCTCGACGGACCCCTGGAAGCCGCCGTTCCAGGAGCTGGTCACGCTGTAGACGGCCATGCACCCGGTGTGCGGGTCGGTGGGCGTCGGGCCCGGGGTCGGGGTCGTCGGGTCGGGGGTGGGGGTCGTCGGGCCCGGGGTCGGGGTGCTGCCCGAGCCGCGGATGCCGGTCACCTCGCCGTTGCCGCCGTCGAAGACGACGTCCGAGCAGGAGAAGAAGTTCTCCTGGCTGTCCGAACGCACCCACTGGATGAACATCACCGCGTCACCCGAGCGGCCCGAGGGCAGGCCCAGGTTCCAGTAGTAGTGGCCGCCGTCCGTACCCGGCGAGCCCGTCTGCGGCGGGTTGGTGACGGTGTCGATCAGCTCCAGGTCGTCCCAGCCCAGTTCGGTGCTGGGGGAGTAGCCGGGCTTGGACAGGTACACCCGGAACGAACCGGGGTGCGCGGCCCAGTTGCTGTGCTTGACCTGGATCGTCGCGCCGGCCGTCAGATGCGTCCGGGGCCAGTCGGAGCGGGCGGCGTTGTACCCGGTGAAGTTGTACGGCGACCGGTCGCCGGCGCTGCACAGCTTTCCGTCCGGGACGTAACCGGGGCCCCGCCCGCCCGCGTTGGAGTCGAGTACGGCGAACCAGTTGTACAGCGCGGTCGCGCCGCTCTCGGCGAGCGCGGCCTTGCACGCCGGGTTCGTCGGGTCCAGCGCACCGGTGCTGGTCTTGGCGTCCAGTGAGCAGAGGTAGGTACGCGATCCCGGCATCATCGTCACGCCGTGCGCCTCCGCGCTGCCCTGGCCCAGCAGGGTCAGGGCGATTCCGCCGAGCAGCGTCGCGAACGCCGCCACCAGGGAGGCGAGTTGTTTTCTGCGTCGAGCCATGGTGTCTCCTGTGCCTGTGTGGGGACTGTCTTCCGGTCGGGTTTCTCTCCTGTGTCCACCGCCCGGTGGCCGCCGCCCTCGCCCGGCCGGGGACGGCCCTCGCCCGACAGGCGGGGGCGACCGGGGAGGACGGGTGCGGTCCGGGCGGGCGGTGCGGGCGCCGGGTGGATCCGGCGGCGGGGCGGGTGGGGCGGGGGCAGCCGGGTGGATCGCGTGGTACGGGCAGCCGTACGGCTGTGGTCGCCGGTCCCGGCCTCGGCGAAGGCGGACCGGTCGGGGCCGGGGGAACGGGGCGCGCGCCCGGGACGTGCAGTGACGCTCACAGGCGGGACCTCTCCGGGAGGAAAAGACCGGGTGGGGCGGTCCGGGACCGGGAGCGTCGGCCCACTGTTTCTGGGAGCGCTCCCACTCGCTGGTACGTAGAGGGGACTGTAAAAGCAACGTCGTGTCCCTGACAACCCATCGGACGGAATACGCCGAACCGGTGCCGGAGCGGGGGCGAGCCGGGGTGAGCCGGGGTGAGTCGGGGCGGCGTCCGGAACCGAGGGGTCCGCCAAGGTGTACCCGCTTTTTGGGAGCGCTCCCGAAACCTTCACCCGGGAGGCTCCGGTCCTCAGGACGACTCGCGCACCACCAGCCGCGTCCGCAGGATCACATGGCGCCAGGCCACCTCCGGCCGGTCCATCTCCTCCAGCAGCAGCCGCACCATGGTCCGGCCGATCTCCTCCAGCGGCTGGCGGACGGTCGTCAGGGGCGGCTCGGTCTGCCCGGCCAGTTCGAAGTCGTCGAAGCCGGCCACCGCCACGTCCTGCGGCACCCGGCGCCCCGCCGCGTGCAGGGCGGCCAGCGCCCCGGCGGCCATGCTGTCCGACGCGGCGAAGACGGCGTCGATCTCCGGGTGCCGCTCGATGAGCCCGGCCATCGCCCGTCGGCCGCTGGCCTCGGTGAAGTCGCCCTCTGCGACCAGGGACGACACCTCGCCGAGCCCGGCGTCCTCCAGCGCCTTCCGGTAACCGAGGAGCCTGCACCGGGCGACGTACATCTCGGACGGACCCGTGATCGCGGCGATGACCTTCCGCCCGCCGCCCGCCAGATGGCCGACCGCGGCCCGCGCGCCGCCGACGTTGTCCGCGTCCACGTAGGACACCCGCTCGTCCCCCGAGCGCCTGCCCAGCAGGACCGTGGGCAGTCCGGCCTCGGCGAGCATGTCCGGCAGCCGGTCCCCGGCCCGTACGGACATCAGCAGCGCCCCGTCGACCCGGCCGCCGCGCACGTACTCCACGAGCCGCCGCCGTTCGGTGTCCGTGCGGACGAGCGTGAGCAGCAGCTGCACGTCCGCCTCCGCCAGGGCGTCCCCGACCGCCCGTACGACCTCCGAGAAGAACGGTTCCCCGAACAGCCGCCAGTCCGTCTTCGTCATCACCAGCGCGACGGCGCCTGCGCGCCGCCCGGCCAGTGAGCGTGCGGCCATGTTGGGCACGTAGTTCAGTTCGTCGATGGCGCGCTGCACGGCGCGGCGTGTGGACGCCTTGACCCCCGACGCGTTGTTGATCACCCGGGAGACCGTGCCCCGCCCCACTCCGGCAAGGGCGGCCACTTCCTCCAGTGTCGGTGTGCCGGAACTCCGTCTCAGCATGCTCCCACCCCCAAGAGCCCCCGATCCTACGGGCCGCCGGGTGCTCGATCGAATGTTTCGATGAACCGTCAGGAACTGTTTTCTCGCGGAGCGTCACCGCCTCCCACCTGGAAGGCCGTTCACGGGCCGCAGGGGGCGGCCGTGTGCCGGGGGCCCGGCGGCGCAGGCGAATCCTGTCCGACCGCTTGACGGCACAACTCGCGACCCCCGAGATTGGGAGCGCTCCCATTTCTGTTCCGCCCCACCGGACACAACGCCGGTGCTCCCGTCATCGCGTACCTTCCCCCTCCCTCCAAGGACTTCAGCGTGTCGCGACATCAACCTCTTTCCTCCCACCCGCCCCGTACGTCCCGCCGCCGGGGACGCTCCGGGCGCATGAGCGCGTTACTGGGCACGGCGGCCGCCGCCGGGCTGCTGGCCGGCGGCCTCGCCGTGCCCGCCGGCGCGGCCGAACCTGTGGACGAGCCCTACGAGGTCATCGTCAACGGGGACTTCTCCGCGGGCACCGCCCCCTGGTGGTCGACGGCCAACAGCCCCGTCACGGTCGTGGACGGACGGCTGTGCGCCGACGTCCCCGCGGGCACGGCCAATCCCTGGGACGCCATCATCGGGCAGAACAGCCTCCCCCTCACCGCCGGTGAGGGATACACCCTGAGCTACACGGCGACGTCCACCGCACCGGTCACCATCCGCGCCAACGTGCAGATGGCGACCGAGCCCTGGACCACGGAACTCTCCACCGCGCAGCCGGTCGGGACGACCGCCGAACGCGTCACCGAGACCTTCACGGCCAAAGCCGGCCACGAGGCCGCACAGCTCGCCTTCCAGATCGGTGGCAGCGCCGAGGCGCTCACCTTCTGCGTCGACGACGTATCGCTGCGCGGCGGGACCGCGCCACCGCCGTACGTACCGGACACCGGGTCCCCCGTCCGCGTCAACCAGGTCGGATACCTCACCCACGGCCCCAAGAACGGCACCTTCGTCACCGACGGGACCGAACCGCTGCCCTGGTCGCTCGACTCGGCCGACGGGACGCGCCTGGCCGACGGCACCACCACCCCGGCAGGCGTGGACGCCTCCTCGCGGCAGAACGTGCACACCTTCGACTTCAGCGCGGTGACCACGCCGGGAGAGGGCTACACCGTCACGGTCGCGGGGGAGAGGAGCGAGCCGTTCGCCATCGGTGACGACCTGTACGCCTCACTGCGCACCGACGCGCTCGCGTACTTCTACCACAACCGCAGCGGCATCGAGATCGACGCGGACATCGTGGGCGAACGGTACGCCCGGCCGGCCGGCCACGTGGGGGTGAGCCCCAACCAGGGCGACAACGACGTGCCCTGCCAGCCGGGAGTGTGCGACTACCGCCTGGACGCGTCGGGCGGCTGGTACGACGCGGGCGACCACGGCAAGTACGTCGTCAACGGCGGTATATCCGTCGCCCAGCTGATGTCCGTCCACGAGCGGACCCTGTACGAGGAGAACGCCGACGCCGGGCCGCTCGGTGACGGCGGACTCAGGCTCCCCGAACACGGCAACGCCACCCCCGACATCCTCGACGAGGCCCGCTGGGAACTGGAGTTCCTCATGCGGATGCAGGTTCCCTCGGGGGAGCCGCTGGCCGGCATGGCCCACCACAAGCTGCACGACAAGGAGTGGACGGGACTGCCGACCCGGCCCGACCGTGACCCCCAGCCCAGGGAACTGCACCCGCCGACCACGGCGGCCACCCTCAACCTGGCGGCCACCGCGGCGCAGTGCGCCCGCCTCTTCCAGGTCTACGACGCGGACTTCGCCGCCCGCTGCCGGGAGGCCGCGCGGACCGCGTGGACGGCGGCCAAGGCCCACCCGGGCATCCTCGCCGACCCCCAGGACGGTACGGGCGGGGGCGCCTACAGCGACAACGACGTGCGGGACGAGTTCTACTGGGCGGCGGCGGAACTCTTCCTCACCACGGGAGAGGACACCTACCGCCAGGAGGTCCTGAACTCCCCGCTGCACGGTGACACCGACGCGGTCTTCCCGCGCGGCGGCATGTCCTGGGGGTCGGTCGCCGGACTCGGCGCCCTGGACCTCGCGACCGTGCCGAACAAGCTGTCCGGTGACCAGCTCACCGCCGTACGGGGCATGGTGACCGAGGCCGCCGACGGGTACGCGGCCGACTCGGCCCGGACCGCGTACGGCCTTCCGTACGCGCCCGACGGCGGGCAGTACGTGTGGGGTTCGAACAGCCAGGTCGCCAACAACATGGTCGTCCTGGGCACGGCGCACGACCTGACCGGCAGGACCGTCTACCGCGACGCCGTCCTGAACGGGCTGGACTACCTGCTGGGCCGCAACGCGCTCAACCAGTCCTACGTCACCGGGTACGGCGAACGGGACTCGCGGAACCAGCACCACCGCTTCTGGGCGAACCAGCTCGACCCGTCCCTGCCGAACCCCGCCCCCGGGTCCCTGGCGGGCGGCCCGAACGGCGCCATCGAGGACCCGGTCGCGCAGGCGAAGCTGCAAGGCTGCGCACCGTCGATGTGCTACATCGACGACATCGAGTCCTGGGCCACGAACGAGATCACCATCAACTGGAACGCCCCGCTCGCCTGGGTCGCGTCCTACGCGGACGACCTGGGGAGCGGCGCGGCCGCGGCACCGCGGTGCGAGGTCACCTACACCACGCAGCGCTGGGGCGGAGGCTTCACCACCCAGGTCGTGGTGAAGAACACCGGTGACCGGGCCATCGAACCCTGGCGGCTCGACTGGACGTTCGCCGACCAGCAGCGGGTGACCGACCCGTGGGGCGCCGACGTCCGGCAGGACGGCCCCCGGATCACCGCCGAGGCACTGGACTGGAACGCCGCTCTCGCCCCCGGCAAAACGGTGCGGTTCGGCTTCAACGGCCACTCCACCGGCCTGGTGAACGACCCGCGGGCCTTCAGGCTGAACGACCGGTCCTGCACCACGGCCCCATGACGGCGAGCGGCCGGCCCCGCCGGGTGAGCGGGGCCGGCCGCTCCCGGACCGACATCTTCCGGGAGCGCTCCCCGGACCGTTCCCGCTTCGCATGAGGAGGAATGCTGTGAAACGCCTTTTGGCTCTGCTGGCGACCTGCGCGACGGCCCTGGGCCTCACGGCCCTGACCGCCCCCCAGGCGACGGCCGCCACCGGATGCAAGGTCGACTACACGGTCGCCAGCCAGTGGCAGGGCGGCTTCCAGGCCGGAGTGAAGGTCACCAACCTGGGCGACCCCGTCACCGGGTGGAAGCTCACGTTCACCCTGCCGGACGCGGGACAGAAGGTCGTCCAGGGCTGGAACGCCACCTGGTCGCAGTCCGGTTCCGCGGTCACCGCCGTCGGCGTCGACTGGAACCGCACGCTGGCCACCGGCGCGACGGCCGACCTGGGACTGACGGGTTCCTTCACGGGTGCCAACCCGGCACCCACGGCCTTCGCGCTCAACGGCGTCCCCTGCACGGGCTCCGTCGACGGGACCACACCGCCCGACCCGGGCGAGCCGGGCGACGGCACCCCCGTGGAGGTCAACGGGCAGCTCCACGTCTGCGGTGTGAACCTGTGCAACCAGTACAACCGCCCCATCCAGCTGCGGGGCATGAGCACGCACGGCATCCAGTGGTTCAGCCAGTGCTACGACAACGCGTCCGTGGACGCGCTGGCCGAGGACTGGAAGTCGGACCTGCTGCGCGTCGCCATGTACGTGCAGGAGGACGGTTACGAGACCGACCCGGCCGGCTTCACCAGCCGCGTGAACAGCCTCGTCGACATGGCGGAGGCCCGCGGCATGTACTCCATCATCGACTTCCACACCCTGACGCCGGGCGACCCGAACCACAACCTCGGCCGTGCGAAGACGTTCTTCGCGTCCGTCGCCGCCCGTAACGCCGGCAAGAAGAACGTCATCTACGAGATCGCCAACGAGCCCAACGGCGTGAGCTGGAGCGGCATCAAGAACTACGCCGAACAGGTCATCCCGGTGATCCGCGCCGCCGACCCGGACGCCGTCGTCATCGTCGGCACCCGCGGCTGGTCCTCGCTGGGGGTCTCGGACGGCTCCAGCGAGAGCGAGATCGTCAACAACCCCGTCAACGCCACCAACATCATGTACGCGTTCCACTTCTACGCCGCGAGCCACAAGGACAACTACCGTGCCGCGGTGAGCCGCGCGGCCTCGCAGCTGCCGCTCTTCGTCAGCGAGTTCGGCACGGTGAGCGCCACCGGCGACGGAGCGGTGGACCGGGCGAGCACCACGGCCTGGCTGGACCTGCTCGACCGGCTGAAGATCGGCTACGCGAACTGGACCTACTCCGACGCCCCGGAGGGCAGCGCGGCGTTCCGCCCCGGCACCTGTGGCGGCGGCGACTACAGCAGCAGCGGTGTGCTGACCGAATCGGGGGCTCTGCTCAAGAGCCGGATCAGCACTCCCGACAGCTTCCCGACCAGCTGAACCCAGACAGCTTCCCGACCAGCTGATCCCCTACGGGAAAGCACTCCTGCCGCACCGCGGCAAACGCGCCGCCCGCCCCCCCTGCACCGGGAGCGGGCGGCATTTTCCGGGGTCGGCCGATCGGCTGATGCCGACAGGCGCGGGATGCCGGACGCTGGACGCGGAGGGCGACGGTCCCCGCCCGGCCCTTCCCGCAGGGCCCGGCCCGCGACCGTACGGCCCGCCCGGCGCGACGGGACGGCCCGCGCGAGGTGCCAGGACGACAGGAAGCTGCCCGATATGCCCCACGAGCCCGAAGAGAACGCCCCCGTGGACAGGTCCACCGGGCCCGCCCGCCCCCGGGCCGGGGGAGCGGGCGGGTCCGGCCGGGGCAGCGGCACGGCACGGCGGACCGGGCGCGCCGCCCTGCTGGTGGTCTCCGTGCTGGCGGTGACCCTGGCGGGGTGCGGCCAGGACGGCGGCCCCCGGGAGGCCGGCAGCGGCGGGCGGCCGGACGCCACTGCCGCACCGCCCCCGGCCCCGTCACCGGCACCGGGCAGCGGAGGAGCAGACCAGGGCACCACCGGCCGGGGCGCCGCCACCGGGAGCTCCGCTGTCCAAGACTCCCTTCTGGTCACCGACTTCGGGTCGGACACCGTCACCTTCGTCGATCCCGCCCCACGGAACCCGGAACAGCGGAATGCGGCGGCCGGGCGGCCGGAGTCCGTCGTGGCCGGCACGGCACCGTACGGAGTGGCCCTGGGCGACGACGGAACGGCATGGGTGGCGACAGCGGAAGGCGTGGCCGCGGTGGACACCGTGACCCGCGAGCGCACCGCGCTGATCGCCTACACCACCGACACGGGCCCGGTCACACACGGCGAGTACCGGGGAGGGGGCATGGGGATCGCGCTCTCCCCGGACGGCAGGCACGTCTACGTGGGGGTGAACGTCCCCGGCGCCGACGGAGTGCTGGAGATCATCGACACCAGGAGCCGGCGGGTGGTCGGATCGGTGCCCGTCGGCCGCCGGCCCTTCGACGTGGACGTCTCCTCCGACGGGCGGCAGGTCTACGCGACCGGTCACGACTCCTTCGACGTCACCGTGATCGACACCGCGGACCGGCAAAGCCGCCGCATCGAGGTCGCCCCGTACGGCACGGAAGGGGGCCTCGGCTCCTGGCTCAAACCGCACTACACGGCGGTACGCCCCTCGGACGGCGCTCTTCTCCTCCCCTTCGAGGGCGAACGCCTCGCGGTGGTCGATCCGGACACCGGACGGGTGCGCGTCGAGCGGATGACGGCCGACACCCACCAGCACGGGACGGCGATCACGGACGACGGAGTCCTGTACGTCGTCGGGACCGGCCCGATCGACCCCGCCGAGGACCACGGGCCGTCCCTGACGATCCGTGAGCCGGACGGCGGGGAACGCGTGATCCCCCTCGACGGCGCACACGAGGACGTCGTGGTCTCGGCCGACGGCCGCACCGCCTACGTCTCGGGCGGTTTCACCCGTGAAGGCCACTGGGACGGCCTGAGCGTCGTCGACATCACCACAGGTGAGGTGCGGCGGGTCCCGGTGGGTACCCGCCCCCTGGGCATGGCCGTGCTGTAGTCATGAGGGCCACGGGCTTTGCCGGTACGGGGCCGCCGCACCGCGCCCGCACCACACCGACCGGCCCCGCCCCCGGGGAACGAAAGGGAACCTTGATGAACACCCAGCTGACCGAGACCGGACTCCGGCACCTCGAACGAGCCGTGGACCTGGCCGAGGAAGCCCTCCGGGCCGGGGACGAGCCCTTCGGGTCCGTACTGGTGGACGACGGCGGACGGGTCCTGCGGGAGGCGCGCAACCACGTCCGCACCACCGGCGACGGCACCCGGCACCCCGAGCTCGAACTGGCCCGCTGGGCCGCCCGTCACCTCCAGGCGCACGACCGGGCCCGGACCGTGGTCTTCACCTCCGGTGAGCACTGCCCGATGTGCGCGGCCGCGCACGGCTGGGCCGGGCTCGGCCGCATCGTCTACGCCCACTCCTCCGCCCAGCTGACCCACTGGCTGACCGAACTCGGCGCCGGACCCTCCCCGGTCCGTGCTCTGAGCATCCAGGAGGTCGCGCCCGGTATCGAGGTGCAGGGGCCCGTGCCCGCCTTCACCGAGCGGCTCCGGTCTATGCACCGGGCCCTGCACTCCCGCCCCGGGGGCACACCCTGACCGGACGCCGCCTCCGCCCGGCCCATGAGGGGCCGCCGTCAGAGCTGGAACTCCGAGGGAGAGAGACCCACCGCCGCGCACGCCTCGCGCAGGATCATGTGCTCGGCGTGCGAGAAGTCGCCGTCGGCACCGGCGATGACGATGCCGGTCTGGATCACGGCCCTCGCCTCCGTCGGCTTCTTGGCGGTCTTCGCGATCTCCTGCAGCGCCTCGGCCTTGCCCTGCGGGAAGTTGGCGGTCAGCTG
This sequence comes from Streptomyces nitrosporeus, assembly GCF_008704555.1. Lineage (NCBI taxonomy): Bacteria > Bacillati > Actinomycetota > Actinomycetes > Kitasatosporales > Streptomycetaceae > Streptomyces > Streptomyces nitrosporeus. Next base: position 920,857 of record NZ_CP023702.1, on the reverse strand, counting down.
GTCCGCGTGCTTGTTGAAGCGCTGACGCAGCTGCTCCGGAGGGAAGTTCCGCAGGACGTCGTTCCCCAGGATCATCGCCTCCATGTGCTGGCGCTCCGACGGGTCCACATGGCCGTCCGCAGCCGCGACCAGGGCGCACACAGCCATACTCGCGTCCCGGTACGCACCGCTCTTCAGCTCCGTCCTGAGGGAGGTGAGCTGAGTCTTCAGGGTGCTGACCAGCTGGGAGCGCGCTCCGCCACCGGCCCGCGGTCCACCGCCGCTCCCTCCTCCGGCCGGGGAGCGCCCTCCTTGCGACTGCTGCAGATTCCTGGCCTGGTCCTTGAGCCGGTCCCACACTGCCATGGACGTCACCTCGGTCTTGGGTCCTGGTCGTGGGCCCGGTCGCGAGCCCACGCGTTCACCAGGTCAACGACCCGATCCGGGTAAAGGTTCCGCAAAGTGCGGGCCGGATGCGCCCTGGCCGGGACCGGCTCTCCCGGCTCCGGGCCACCCCGCGGCCGGGCCGGAATCCGGCGGCGACCGGTTCCCGCTTCGAGCTGATCGTCATATGAAAGGAGGGCATAGGCTGGAGTCATGATCGAAGACTTCCTGGCCGCGGACCGGGCGCGGAACCTGCGCCTGGTCGAAGAGGCCGTCCGGGCGGCGGCAGCGGCGGAGATCATGCCGCGCCACCGGCAGCTCGCCGCACACGAGATCATCGAGAAGAGCGGACCGCACGATCTGGTGACCGCCGCGGACCGGCTGGCGGAGGAGCATCTGACCGATGCCCTGACCCGGCTGCTCCCCGGCTCGGTGGTGGTCGGTGAGGAAGCGGTCCACGCCGACCCGTCGGTCTACGACGCGCTCGGTGGCGACGCGCCCGTCTGGATCGTCGACCCGGTCGACGGCACCCGCCAGTTCGTTCGCGGCGAGCCCGGCTTCTGCACCCTGGTGGCCCTGGCCCGGCACGGCGAGGTGTACGCCTCGTGGACGTACGCCCCCGCGTTCGGCCGGTTCGCCGTCGCCGTACGCGGCCATGGAGCCATGCTCGACGGGGAGCCGCTGCGCAGCGGCTCGCCCGCACCGGGGGCCGTACTCGAAGTGGCCTCCTCCCACCCGGACTTCACCACCGAAGCCCAGAAGCGGTCCCTGCTCGGACTGCGCACCGAGGGCATCGCCCCGCGCCCCTGCGGATCAGCGGGCCTGGAGTACCTCGCCGTGGCCTCCGGGGAACTGGACGCCGTCGCCTTCACCTGGGAGTACGCCTGGGACCACGCGGCGGGCCTGCTGCTGGTCACCGAGGCGGGCGGCGTCCAGCAGACGCTCTCCGGGACCCCGTTCCGTATAGCGGGCGGCAACGACCTGCCGTTCACGGCGGCCAGGGACGCCACGGTGGCCGGCAGGGTGCTCGGCGCGCTGCGGGCCGGCCGGGAGGGCGCCGCCGGCTGAGCGGCCGACGGCGGGGGACGGACCCGCGGGCGCGGGTCCGGAACACGAATCCGGGTGCGGGAAGCCGGGGTCCGGGGGGTCCGGGGCCGGCCGTACCGGTTCTACGGACGCTCCAGCACCGCCCGGACCTCCCGGACGACGTCGGCCGCCGTCTCCACCGCGGCGGTGTCCAGGCCCCGCAAGGCCGCGGCGGCCCGTTCCGCGAAGTCCGCGGGGGTGCTGGGCAGGGCGGCGGCAGCGGCGAGCGCGCCCTTCTCGTTGAGGCACCAGGTGCGGTGGTGGGCGTGGAGGGACTGGGCCAGGATGCCGAAAGCCCTCGACAGGCACAGGGCGACATGCAGCGTGTCGCCCGCGGGGGCCGACTTCCGGGCGGCGGCCACCGAGAACTCCGCCTCCCAGGCGGCTTCGGCGAGCGACCGGCGCAAGGGCTCCGGATAGCGGCGCATCTCCTTTTGAAGGCCTGTCAGTTCCTGGCTGGGGTCGGCCAGTACGCGCCCCAGGGCGACCTCCCCGGCGTAGCAGGGGGACCAGAAACCCAGTGGATGGCCAGGTTGCACCCCCACCTCGAAGCGGCCGTTGCGGCAGTCGGACCAGACCGACTCCACCCGGTCCAGGTCGCGCAGGATCCAGTCGACGGCGACCCCGTCCACCGTCAGCCACGCACCGCCGTCGACCCACGGACCCCAGCCGCCCGGACCCGCCACCTCCACCGGACCGCCCTGGAACGCGGAGGCCAGCGCGGTGAGGCCGGCCACGTCCAGGCCGCCCCGGTAGTAGATCCCCAGGTCCCAGTCGGAGTCGGGGCGGTGGGTGCCACGGGCCCGGCTGCCGCCCAGGGCGACGGCCCGGACCCCGGGGACCAGGGTCAGCCGGGCGGCCATGCCGGCGACGGCGGGGGAGGAAGGGGCGCACATGTCGTTCATCGGTCCGGAGGTTACCGGGGGACCGTTGTCGGCGCGCCGGAATATCCTGGACGCCCTGGCCGTCGGCTGACGAAGGAGTCCGAAGGTGCCACCGATGCTGGATGCCGTCGTAGTAGGCGCGGGCCCCAACGGGCTGACCGCCGCGGTCGAACTGGCCCGCCGCGGCCTCGCCGTGGAGGTGTACGAGGCCGCGGAGCGCGTCGGGGGCGGAGCCCGCACGGAGGAGCTCACCCTTCCCGGGTTCCACCACGACCCCTGTTCCGCCGTGCACCCCCTGGCCATCGGCTCACCCGCCTTCGACGCCATGCCGCTGGCCCGGCACGGTCTGGAATGGCTCCAGCCGGAGCTGGCACTGGCCCACCCCTTCCCGGACGGCTCCGCCGCCGTGCTCACCCGGTCCGTCGGGCAGAGCGCCATGACGCTCGGACCCGAGGACGCGGGTGCCTACCGCAGGATGGTCGCGCCCTACCTGGGCCACTGGGACACCCTCGCCGAGGACTTCCTGCGCACCCCGTGGGACGGACTCCCCAAAGACCCCTACCGCTGGGTGCGGTTCGGGCTGGACGCGCTCCAGCCGGCCGCGCTGGCGTCCCGGCGCTTCAAAGGCGCCAAGGCCCGGGGCCTGATCGCCGGACTCGCCGCCCACGCCATCGCGCCGACCAGCGGCATCGCCACGACCGGTATCGCACTGCTCTTCGCGCTCGCCGCCCACGAGAGGGGCTGGCCCGTGCCGCGCGGCGGATCCCAGGCCATCTCCGACGCCCTCGCCTCGTACCTGCGGGAACAGGGCGGCACCATCCACACCGGCGTGGAGGTCAAGCGCCTGGACGAACTCCCCCCGGCCCGGGCCTACGTCTTCGACACCTCGCCGACCGCCCTCGCCCGTATCGCCGGCCTGGGCGACGCCTACGGCCGCTACCGCTACGGCGCCTCCTGCTTCAAGATCGACTACGCCCTGTCGGGACCCGTGCCCTGGACCGCGGAGGAGGCCCGGCGGGCCGGCACGGTCCACATCGGCCCCACGGCAGGCGAGATCGACGGCGCCCTGCGTGCCGCGGTCGAGGGCCGCGACCCGAGCGTCCCCTTCCTGATCACGGCCCAGCCCTCGCTCGTCGACCCGTCCCGTGCCCCCGAGGGCCGCCACGTCTTCTGGGCGTACGGCCATGTGCCGTCCGGCTGGGAGGGCGACGCCACCGACGCCGTGGAACGGCAGCTGGAGCGCTTCGCCCCCGGCTTCCGCGACCTGGTGCTGGCCCGCGCGGTGGCCGGCCCGCCCCAACTGGCCGCGCGCAACGCCAACTACGTCGGCGGGGACATCGCCAACGGGGCCTTCTCCGGCCTCCAGACGGTGCTCCGCCCCAAGCCGGCGCGCGTGCCCTACGCCACCGCGCACCCGGCCGTCTTCCTCTGCTCCTCGGCGACCCCGCCCGGACCCGGTGTGCACGGCATGTCCGGCCACCACGCGGCGAAAGCGGTCTGGCGGCGGCTGCGTGCCGCCTGAGGGAGCCCGGATCCCGCTGCGGGACAATGGCGCCATGACCGAATTCACTGGTCCCGAGATCCTCCTGGTCCGGGGCGACATCACCCGGCAGAAGGCCGACGCGATCGTCAACGCGGCGAACTCCTCCCTCCTCGGCGGAGGCGGGGTCGACGGGGCCGTCCACCGGGCGGGCGGGCCGGAAATCCTCGCCGCCTGCCGGGACCTCCGGGCCTCGCACCACGGCAAGGGCCTGCCCACCGGTCAGGCCGTCGCGACCACCGCCGGACGCCTCGACGCGCGCTGGGTCATCCACACCGTCGGCCCGGTGTACCGGGACCCGGGCGGCGATCCCGAGCTGCTCGCCTCCTGCTACCGGGAGTCGCTCCGCGTGGCCGACGGACTGGGGGCCCGGACGGTGGCGTTCCCGGCCATCTCCACCGGCGTGTACCGGTGGCCGATGGACGACGCGGCTCGCATCGCCGTCGGTACGGTGCGGAACACGCCGACCGCCGTCGAAGAGGTGAGGTTCGTGCTCTTCGACGACCGGGCGTACGAGGCGTTCAGCAGGCAGTTCGGCTGACGGAGCCGTGGTGAGGGCGGCCCGGTGCACGGCCCTGGAGTCCGGGTGCGGCTCGTCGGGCAGCGGGGCGCCGTCCGGTCCGGCGGGCGTTGTGCCGGAACCCCGGCGTCAGGGAGGGCAGAGACCGGCCGGCAGGCCGTCGGGGAGCCCGCTGCGTTCGTCGTCGGTGAAGTCACGGCCGAGGACGGCGCACAGGTGCCGCTTCCACAGGGCGGGATCGAGACGGAGCAACCCTAGGCGGCCACCGGACACAGGTGAGTGCAGGAGTGCCCTGCCGTCCCTGGTGGCCGCCAGGAAGCCCTGCTTCTCCGCGAGTTCGTACGTCTCTCGGTACCCTGGATCGTCCGCTTTCATAAAGCGTACGGAACTGTTGTTGGCCAGGAAGAACCCGGAGCCTCCGGGGCTTCCCGCCGTCCACCGGTTCGGGTTCAGCGGCCCGAGCGGGCCGGCCACTCTCCTCGGCGCCCGCCTCGGACGTACCGACCACAGTTCCACCAAGCCGCCTGTGGTCATCACGGCCACGTAACGCGAGTCCTCCAGGAACACGGCCACATGGAGGTCGTCACCGAGACGGAGAAGGAGTTCCTCGTTCTCCTCACCGGTTCGCAGGTCGACGGCGTGCACGTCCGGCTCGCCGCCCACGGTGACCCCCACGTACCCGGGCTCAAAGTGGCGGACCACGGAGAAAACCGGCTGCTCCTTCGTGGTGAGCCCCAGGTCACGCAGATCGACCGGCTGCGACAGGCGGCGGCCCTGCCGGGCGTCCCAGAGCTCGACCCGCGTACCGGAAACCGTCACGAGCTGATCGTCATCGAGGAAGTGGAAGTCCAGCAGCTCCGGCTCCGTGAAGTCGATCCCCTCCTTCGGCGCGTCGTCCTCGTCGGCGGGGAGCGGCGCCGTGGTGAACCCGGCCACCTCATGGAGCGAGGGCAGCGCACGGACCAGGATCCGGTTCCGGTCCGACACGTCCGCCACCAGTGTTCCGGCGCGGTTGACCTGGATCGCCTGCGTCGCGTCCGGGGGCGTTTCGGCATCGCTGTGGACTTCGGCAAGGGTCCGTCCCTCGCCCTCGGTCTCCATGACGCGCAGCGTGGTGCCGTCCAGACCCACGCGGACGACCATCCTGCTTCCGTCACCGAGCAGCTGCGGAGGGCTGAAGGCGGTGGCGCCGTCGTCCGCATCCAACGCCCACCCGGTCACGGAGTCGTTGTCCCAGGCGGCGACGACGGGGTGGCGCGCTGTTCCCAGAAGGGGCATATGGCCGATGTGCTCCAATGAGGAAGGGCCGAAGAAATGCCGGGTCCTCCCGTCACGGCGCGTGTCGGCCAGGTCCCACTCGTCCGTTTCGGCGAGCACGGCGAAGCGATCGCCCTTCTCGCTGACGGCCACCTCCCTGCACGAGGTGCTGTCCCCGCGCGCGTAGCGGCTCAGAACCCTTCCGTCAGCCACACGTACGGCGTGGTAACGGGCCTCTCCGAGCAAGTCGGAACCGGACTTCTCCTGCCGGCAGACCACTGCCGTGCTGCCGTCCTCCGAGACGGCAGCACCCGTGAGGTCGACGTCGTTCGCCAGCACACGCATCGTGCCGGGACCGATGCCGACCACCACCATCGAGGACTTCGCCTCGGTCCCGGGGCTGTGGACGGCCACCAGAGTGTTCCCGTCCGGCCCGAACCACACCTGGGAGAGATGGGAAACCCGCTTCGGCAGTGCCCGCGGCCGTCCCGTCCCCAGGTCCCACACCTGCACCGGCCGGCCCGATGACGACGCCGACACCCCGACCAGCCGACGGGCGTCCGGTGAGAAGTCCATGATCTTGACGGTGCCGTTCAGGGTGCCCATGGAACGGTCGCTGAGCGAGCCCTGAAGCGGATGCGGCGGACCCACCAGCCGCTTCCCCGAGGGCGTCACCTCGTGCCAGACCACCACGCCGTCCACGTCGCGCACATAGGCGATCCGTCGTCCGTCCCGACTGACCACGGGAGACAGGACGTTGTCGGAGAGGCGGAGCTGCTCCTGTGCGACCCTGCCCTCGGCCGTGCGCAGGAACAAGGTCGCACGGCCGCCCTCGGTCGTCGCCAGGGTCACCGCGCCGTCCGCGCTCGTGTCCACGGCCCGGATCGGCCCCTCGGCACCGGTCAGCGTCCACGCGGCGCCCCGCAGTTCCTCGTACCGGCGCAGCAGTGCGCTGCGGGCCTCCTGGGTCGGCATGATCTCGTAAGCGGCGAGCGCGGCCAGAGCGGCCTGTCCGGGGTTGCTGTCCGTCAGCTCGTCCGACTGCACCGCGAGCGCACGCGACCGGCCTTCCGCCTCCCTCTCCGCACTCACCTGCGACTCCTGTACGAGGAACGTCCCCAGCCCGGCGATCAGCGCGACGACCAAGGCCCCCGCGGCCCACCCCGTACGCACCCGGGCCCGCCGTGCCCGTCGGCGGCGGCGGGCCAGCGCGAGGAACTCCCGCTGCTCTTCGGACAGGTCCGCCTCGCGCCCCCGCAGCCTCGTCTCGAAGGCAGCGAGCTGCGGAGCGCGAGGCAGCAGACCGGCCGGCCCGTCCTCCTTCCGCCACCGCTCCATGTCGTGCTGCACGTCCGCCCGCGCCGCGAGGAAATCGGCGTCGGCCCGGACCAGACCGGCCAGCGTCGGCCACACGGTGATCAGCGCCTCGTGGGCCAGCTCCGCGCTCTCCGGCCGGTCATCGCCTCCGTACAGGACCAGCAGACGCCTTTCGGCCAGTGCCCGGGCCAGGCGCCAGCATTCCTCTCCGGCCTCCTCGCGTGTCAGCGCACGCCGTATCGGAGCCTCGCCACCCGGCAGCACCCGCACCAGTCCTGTCAGCAGCCGCCGTGCCTCCGCCTCGTCCGCCGGTGCGACGCACTCCCGCCACGCCTCTTCGGCATGGCGCCTCAGAGCACCGGACACCCCACCGATGTCCTCGTACGTCGCGGCCCGTAACCGCCCGGCGGTTCGCCGCTCCCACAACTGCGCCAGGACGAAACCCAGCAGCGGCAGAATCCCCGGCTCGCCGCCCGCGTCGTTCAGGATGCGGCGGTCGAGTCCGGGGTCGTACTCGACCGCCGCGACGCGCTTGAGCGGTTCGGTGATCACCGCGTACAGCTGCTCCCGGGACATGGGGGTGAGCGGGAGGGTCACGCCGCGCTTCAGTGCGGGGCCCAGGTGCGCGTGGCTCAGCGCGGAACCCATGAGATCGGCGCGCAGGGTGACGAGGACGCGCAGACCGGCCGGCCCCCGTTGAGGGAAGAGCAGCCCGGTCGTCTCGGCGATTTCCGCCTCCGGGCGGTCCAGCAGGGCTTCGCCCTGGTCGAGTACGACCAGCAGCCTGGCAGCCGGCTGTCCTGTCGCCCGGTGGTAGGCGTCCGCGATCCCCAGCCCGCCGAGCCAGCGGTCCACCTGGTCCGCGCTCAGTGCGCGCGAGAGACCGTCCTGTCCCGATCTCGCGATCTCGAACAGTTCGGTGGCGAGCGCGGTCCGCAGGGAGGAGGCGCGCGTGGCGTCCACCCGCAGGATCCGGTAGCCCTCCTGCCGCATCTTCGGTACCACACCGGCCAGCGCGAGTGACGACTTGCCGCAGCCCGACGGCCCGTACACCGTGACGGTGGGCTGGGCGCCCCGAAGAGCGGCGGTCACCCGCTCGATGTCGTCGTGCCGGCCGAAGAAGACGTCCGCGTCGTCCTCCTGGAAGGCGGACAGACCACGGAAGGGCGGGGCAGGGCTCAGGTACGGGGCGAGCCGGGGCACCTCCTTCAGGAGGGTCCTCATCCGCAGGACGAATGCCTGCTGGGACTCGCGCACCGGCTGTGCCGCCACCATCATCCCGACGACAGCGCCCAGTTCGTCGTCCCAGACAGGGCTGCCGCTGAAACCTCCTTTGACGTGTACAGCCTCGCCGTCGGCCCGCGAGAGCTGGATCCAGCCCTGGCGGGTGGGCCCACGGAACCTGCCGCTCTGCCAGATCCCGTCCGGGTTGTCGTCGGTGAAACCCACGGCCCGAGCCTCGTGGTCCCATACGCCGTGCGGCGGGTCGGCCATGGGGAGCGGACGGGCCCCCGGGACCCGGTTCTGCAGCCGGAGCACGGCGATGTCCCCGGTCTGATCGGGTCTGATGGGTATCCAGCACCGGACCGCGGCACTCCGGTCGCTCCCGTCGACGTCGTCGGCGCTCTCGGCCAGCGGCAGATCGACCGTGATCTCGGTGCCGGCCCCGACCTCGTCCTCCCGAGGCCGGTCCAGCGCGTCCGACACCACATGGGCGCAGGTCAGCACCAGGTCCGGGGCGATGAGGAAGCCCGCACCACCGATCGCCCCGTCGGGCCCCTTGATCCGGACGACTGCCGAGACCAGTGCCGGCTCAGCCTGCTGGGCGCTCCGCTTCTGCGCCTCCGTCACTGTGCCCTCCGTCCTCCCGGGGCGCCCTATGCCGGGTCGGCCCCCTGGGAGGGACCCGCGCCGGAGCCCCTCGCGTCGCTCCTGTTCCAGGTCAGGCTCACGGAGAAATTGGCCGCTGTCGCGGTGCTGGCGATCACCACGTCCGCCTCGGCGGACAGCGACACCCCGAACTCCAGCGTGATCTCGTCCGGCGCGTTCGCGAGCCCTGTGAACCGTCCCACGAAACTCTCCGCCACGGGACGCACGGTGTCCAGCATCTGTCCGAGCGACCGTTCGGCCCGCGCGATGGAGCGGCCTCCCCGGCCGACGCGGACGAGCGTCTCGTCCACCTCTCTGATCTGGACACGCACGGTCGCGTCGCTGCCGTCCCCCAGAGGCACTTCAACTGTGCGGATGGGATGTTCGCTCATGAATCTCCTCCATACAAACGGGAGTTGGAGATCGTAGTGGTATCCACCCGCGGTAGTTGAGCGTTATGGGGAAGGCATGCGCGGGCCGCGCGAGGACACCGGGCCGCCCAGGCATCGCACGGCCGCCGTCACCGGTGCCCCGCCGTGGAACGGCGTAGGGCGTGACGGCTGGAGAGCGGCCTGCGTGTGCTGTCGTGAGGGCGCCGAGGGCTTGCCTCCCCGGCGGATGGGCGGCCCACAGGTCCGCCATGGCGGGTGATCGCGGCACGGGGGTGAGGGGGCCGCCCTGTCCGGCGTCATGAGGAGGGGCCTTTGCCTCCCGGAGTGCCGCTCCGCCCCCGGGTTCCGGCCGTTCTTCATGCCTTTTGCTAAACCATTACTGTTTCTGTCTTGACGACTAGACAACGTTGTCAGAGCAGGGCAGTATCGCTGTGGGGCGATCACCCGCCCGCTTCGCGAAAGGGCTGAACGTGATGGTGTACGGATCACTCGACATCGGCGGCACCAAGATCGCAGGTGCGCTCGTCGACGAGGAGGGCGGGCTCCTCGCGAGGGTTCAGCGCGCCACGCCCGCCCGCGGGTCCGCGTACGAACTGATGGCGGCCGTCACCGGGATCCTGGACGAACTGGCCGTTCACTCCGCCTGGAGCGGGCTGTCCTGCCTCGGTATCGCCAGCGCCGGCCCGGTCGACACGGCCGCGGGCACGGTCAGCCCGGTCAACATCCCCGGCTGGCGCGGCTTTCCGCTCGTCGAGCGGGTGCGCGCCCACCCGGGGGTGCCCCTCGGGGTGCGGCCCGTGCTGGTCGGTGACGCCGTCGCCATGACCGCCGCGGAGCACTGGCTCGGAGCGGCACGCGGCAGGGACAACGCACTGTGCATGGTGGTGTCCACGGGGGTCGGGGGAGGGCTGGTACTCGACGGCAGGGTGCACGCGGGCCGCACGGGCAACGCCGGTCACATCGGCCACATCTCCGTCGACCTCCACGGAGAGCGCTGCGTCTGCGGTGCGCCGGGCTGTGTCGAGACCATGGCCAGCGGGACGGCGATCGCCGCGCACGCCCGCGAGCTGGGCTGGACGGCCCCGGCGGGGACGGCCCCCGACGCCGCGGCCGTCGCCGCCGCCGCACGGACCGGTGACGCACGCGCACTGGCCTCCTTCGACCGTGCCGCCCGCGCACTGGCCGCGGGCATCGCCGCGACCGCGGCCCTCGTCGAGCTCGAAACGGTGGTCATCGGCGGGGGCGTGGCCCAGGCGGGGGACGTGCTGTTCGCCCCGCTGCGGCGGCACCTGGCCGACTACGCCGTACTCGGCTTCACCCGCGACCTGCCGGTCGTGCCCGCGGGCCTCGCCCTGGACGCGGGCCTCATCGGGGCGGCCGCCGTGGCCTCTGCCGCCCCCGGCCGCGACACCGCACCGGTCGTGACAGCACCGGCCGTGTGCTGACGCACTTCGGCCGGCACCGGCCCGGGACGGCCCGGCCGTCCCTGGCCGCGCCTTCCGCACCCCGGCCCGTGCCTCCCGCCCCCCGGCCCGCGCCGCCCGGAACCTCCGCCCCAGCATCCGTCCGCTCCGGGGAATCCCCGAGGAATCCCCGAGGGACCCCAGGGGCAGGCGCCCGGAAAGGACTTCACCCATGGACCGGCTCGTCACCACCGTGCGCCCCTACGCCTGGGGCTCCACGACCGCCCTGCCCCGTCTGACGGGCACCCCGCCCGACGGCACCCCGCAGGCCGAACTGTGGATGGGCGCCCACCCGGCGGCCCCGTCGCAGGTGCGCCGGGGCTCCGGCCTCCGGCCGCTCGACGCGGTCATCGCCGACGACCCCGCCGGTGAACTCGGCGAAGCGGCCCTGCGCAGGTTCGGCCCGCGTCTCCCCTTCCTCCTCAAACTGCTGGCGGCCGACGCCCCGCTCTCGCTCCAGGTGCACCCCGACCTGGCCCAGGCGGCGGCCGGCTTCCGGGCCGAGAACTCCGAGGGGACACCGCTCGACGCACCCCACCGCAACTACCGCGACGACAACCACAAACCCGAGATGCTCGTCGCCCTCACCCCCTTCGACGGGCTCTGCGGATTCCGGCCCCCGGCCCGGTGCGCCGACCTGCTCGACACGCTGGACGTCCCCGGACTCGCCCCGTACACCACCCTCCTGCGCCAAGGCGCCGAGGAGCCCGCGCTGCGCCAGGCGTTCTCCGCCTGCCTCGCCGCCCCGGGCGAACTCGTCGCCGCCGTCGCCGCCGCTGTGGCGGGGAAGGCCGCCGGGAACGGTCCCCACCGGCAGACCTTCACGGCCTACCACGCCGTGGCCGAGGCATACCCGGGAGACCCCGGACTGCTCGCCGCCCTGATGCTCAATCTCGTGCGACTGGAGCCCGGCGAGGGGCTGTTCCTCGGGGCGGGCGTTCCGCACGCCTACCTCCACGGACTCGGCGTGGAGGTCATGGCCGCATCCGACAACGTCCTGCGGTGCGGCCTGACCTCCAAGCACGTGGACACCGGGGAGCTCCTGCGCGTGGTGCGCTTCGTCCCGGCGCCCGTGCGGATCCTGAGGCCCTCGGCGGACGAGGGGGAGGGGGCCTACCCGGCGCCGGTCGACGACTTCAGGCTCTCCCGGATACGCCCCCGCGAGGGCGCCCCCGTACGCCTGGAGGCAACGGCACCCCAGATCCTGGTCTGCACCCGGGGGGAGATCCGGCTGGAGGGACCCGCAGGGACCCTTGCACTGGGCCCGGGGGCCTCGGCCTACGTACCGGCGGGCGAGCACGTGACGGCCGACGGCGACGGGGAGGCGTACCGGGCCACCGCCGGTACGGGCGCCGAAGGGGCGGGCACATCCTCGCCGGCTTCGGTGCCGGCACGGTAGCCACCCGGCGCCGCCCACGAGAGGGCAGGCATCGCACAGCCTGCTCCGCATGCCCGGAACCACCGCGCACGCGCGCCGTGACGACGATCCCGAGGAATCCCGGCGGGCACGTCCGGCACGGACATCCGACGAGGACGCGGAGCCGTACGACCGTGCCGGACCGGGATACCCGCTGGAGCTGTGCGGCGACCTCGCGGAACTCGCGGGCGCCCGCCCCGGCAGCCGGGAGCTGGAGGTGGGCTGCGGGACCGGCCAGGCCACGGCCCCCCTGGCCGGCTCGTGGCGTACGACCGGGGTGCTGCCCAGGAGGGCCGGGAGCGGAAGTCCGGCGGCAGGGACGCCGCACCGGTCGGCGTGCGCCGTCCGTTCGGCCGCCTCCAGGGGGGTACGGCCGCTCGGAACAGCAACCGCCATGGCAGGTATCCCACCGCGCGGCCCGCACAGCCCTGTTCCGCGTCCCGGGCCGTGTGACGGACTCTCCCGCGATTGCTCGTGAGACGTGCTGGCCCGGCTACCGGGACGAGGGGCCCGCTACGCGGAGCCGCGCTAGAAATAGCCCTTCGCGCCGTCGAGCAACTCCCGGACGATGTCCGCGTGCCCCGCGTGCCGCCCCGTCTCCTCGACGAGGTGGATCAGCATCCAGCGGAGGTTGGCGCTGCCGGAGCGGAAGTCGGAGTGCCGGCCGACGTCGTCGAGGGAGGCGGCGGCGACGATCTCATTGCTGCGGGCGCACTGAGCCTCGTACTCCGCGAGGAGCTCGGTGAGGGGGCGGCCGCCGGTGCGCCAGTCGGCGTCCTCGTCCGACTCGTCGAACGACGGGTTCTGCTTCTTGTCGCCGCCGAGGAACAGCACCTCCAACCACATGTGCTCGGCCCAGCGCATATGGGAGATGAGACCGGCCATCGTCATGGCCGGTGAGGTCGGGATGACCGAGCGGTGCGCGTCCTCGTCGCTCAGCCCTTCACATTTCCAGCGCAGGATCTGACGCTGCAGGTCCAGCCAGCCGATGAGCGCGGTGCGTTCGTTCGCTTGCAGTGGGGGGCGTTGCAGTTCCGATGTCATGCCGGCGCACGCTACCGGGGCGGCCTGGAGAGGGACACCTGGATTTACGGCCTCCTCCGCTGATGACGGTCTCCGGCACGGTCGGGGACATCAGGGTGGTCGTACGAGTTGTCCGGGGCCTGATGGCTCATCAGGTCCCTGCGGCGATGGCGCCTCCCGCGTTCTGCGGTGTCCCGGAGTGGCTCTTGGGCGAGCCGGTTACGGAACTCGCTGCGCGCTGGGAGGCCCACTGCGAGTTTGGACGTCATGACCGACGTCAGGGCACGCGCCGACGTGAGGCAGGGGCCGGGCCGAAGTACGGGCGGGTGGTCACCGGCCGGCTGCTGGCCGCGCCCGTCCCTGTCCCGGGGCCCCGGGGAGTCCGCGCCGTCGTGTTCGGGGGTGAGATGGCCGAGTCATAGGGCTCGACGGGGCGGCCATGACCGATCGAGGCTGGTACGACGACAGCGGATACCATGACGCGGCCCAACGGGCTGGACAGGCGAAGTGGTTCGGCTGGGCAGGGATCGCTGGGGCGGCAGGAGCACTGGGCTGCGCACTGATCGTCTTGGTTGCGCTCGTCGTCGTCGCAGTCGTGGCGTGTCTGTACGTCGTGGCGGTTATGGACTGTTGGAACCGCTCTTGCGGATCATGCGGCTGCTCTGTGTCCGGGGCGTTGACGGGGGCATGGGGCGGGGTGATCCGAGGGACGCCGGGTGGAGCGGCTGCGGCCGTTCCTGCCGGCCGGCAACGGGCGTTGCGGCCGACGGCGTGCACACCGTCAGGTGATCGAACGGGATTCTGCACCGGGTTCGGACCGGAGTGCAGTGGCATGACCTGCCGGGAGGTTCCGGCCCGCGGAAGACGGTTTGCGAACGGCACCGGCTGCGGTCGGCCGGCAGGACGTGGGGACGGCCGCTCCAGCAGGTCCAGGCCGCGGACGAGACCGACTGGGACATCTCGTCGGACGAGCACCGGACTCGCGCCCGTCCGTCCGATGACCTGCTGAACCGCCCGTCGGCCGAACCCGTGGGCCGACACGCCTCGCGACCTGTCGCGGGAGTGCCCGTTACTTCGTCGCACCCTGGGCGAAGCCGTTGTAGATGTACCGCTGGAGGAAGAGGAACAGGACCAGCGTGGGGACGATGACGAGGATCGCGCCCGCCGAGATGTTCTCCCAGTGCGCGCCGAAGGGCCCCTTGAAGCGGTACAGGGCGGTGGAGATCGTGCCCAGGTCCTGGGACGGCATGTAGAGGAAGGGGATGTAGAAGTCGTTGTAGACGGTGATCCCCTTGATGATCACCACGGTGGCGACCGCCGGCTTGAGCAGCGGGAAGATGATCTTCCGGTAGACGGTGAACGAGTTCGCGCCGTCCAGCCGCGCGGCCTCGTCGAGCGACACCGGGATGCCCCGGATGAACTGGAGGAAGATGTAGATCGAGACGATGTCCGTGCCCATGTAGAGCAGGATCGGGGCCCACCGTGTGTCGAACAGGCCGAAGCTGTTGACGACCTGGAAGGTGGCGACCTGGGTGGTCACCCCGGGCACGAGGGTGGCGACGAGGAAGAGTGCCATGACGAGCTTCTTCGCCCGGAAGTCGAAACGGTCGATGGCATAGGCCGTCATGGACCCGATGACCACCGTGCCGGTGATCGAGAAGAGCAGGATGAAGGCCGTGTTGCCGAAGGCGCTCAGCATCCGGCCGTCCGAGAACGCCGTGACGTAGTTGCCGAAGTTCAGCCAGTCGCCCGGGAGGGACAGCGCCCCCGTGTCCGTCACCTCCCGCGACGTCTTGAGCGACGTGAGGAAGATGACGGCGAGGGGGAGCAGCACGACCAGCGAGGCGGCCACGAGCGACAGGTGGACGAGCGCCTGCCCGAGCCGGCCCCGGTTTCGCCGGAGGCCGCTGGTACGCCCCGGGCCCGGGGGCCGGGCAGAGGCCGGAGCGGGGGCGGAACGGCCGTCGGCGGTCCGCCCGGTGGCGGTGGTGGTGTGCGGGGCCGGGGTCATCGGATTCCTCCGTGGGTACTCCGCCGTACGCGGCGGAGAGGAAGTCGGGTTCTGTGGAGCGGGGCGGCGTGAGGGGCGTGAGCGGCAGGGGCGGACCGCCGGCGAGGCGGCCCGCGGCGCCTCGGGGGTTCCGGGACGCGCCGGTGTCCTCGGGTGTGCCCGGGATGTGCCGGTGTCTTCGGGGGTTCCGGAACGCATCGGTGCCTTCGGGGGACCGGAACGCACCGGTGTCCTCGGGGTTCCGGGGCGGGGCGGCCCGTCGCGGGCGGTACGTGCTCCGGCCGGCCCCCGCACGTCGCCCCCGGGCCGGGACCTCAGACGAGGTCGGCCTTCTCGTCGGGCACGAGTCGGCGCTGGATCCAGGTGACCAGCAGAATGATCAGCAGCAGGACCACGGCCGCCGCGGAGGCCAGCCCGGTCTTGTTGAACTGGAAGGCGAACTTGACCGTCTGGATGACGAACGTCGACGTCCCCGTCGCCCCCGTGGTCATGATGTAGGGGATCTCGAAGACCGAGAGGGAACCGGAGATCGCCAGGATGGCGCTCAGGCCGATGACCGGACGGATGCTCGGCGCGATGATGTACCGGAACTGCTGCCACCGGGTGGCCCCGTCGAGCTGCGCCGCCTCGTAGAGCTCGCCCGGGACCGACTGGATCGCCCCCAGGAAGAGCACGAAGTTCAGTCCCGTGTACCGCCAGACGGAGACGCCGGCCAGCGAGGTGTTGGCCGAAGCCGGGTCGCCCAGCCAGGCGTGGTCGTTCTCCACCCCGAACCAGGAGAGTACGGAGTCCAGGGTGCCGCCGTCCTGGAAGAAGTACAGGAAGACGAACCCGATCGCGACACCGTTGATCAGGTACGGGAAGAAGAGGATGCCCTTGAACAGGTTCCGGAACCGCAGGTCGAAACTGAGCACCGTGGCGAAGTACAGGGCGATCACGATCTGGGCCACGGAGGCGGCCAGGTAGTAGAAGGACACGAAGAACACCCGGAAGATCTCGGGCCGGGTGAAGATCTGGACGTAGTTGTCCACGCCCGTGAAGTTCCGGTCCGGACTGACGCCGTCCCAGTCCGTGAAGCTGTAATAGATCATGTTGCCCACGGGCACGTACGTGAACGTCACCAGCAGCACCAGAGGTGCCACGAGGAACAGCCAGGGCGTCGCGCGTCGCAGCAGCCGCCCCCGCGGGCCGTGGTGCCGTGGGCCGGTTCCGGCCCCGCCCCCGGTCCCGGGAGTTCTGCGCCGGGAGGGCGCGGCGCGGTGCTCGGTCACACCCGCCGTCTCGGTCGTCTCGGTCATGTCGGGCCTTTCGTCTTCCGCGTCGTGGTCCACCTGCTCCGGGGGCGCCGGTCCGGCCGGTGCCGTGCGGCCGGACCGGCGCCCCGCCGGTTCAGGAGCCGGAGGCCTCGGCAGCCTCGTTCCACCGCTTGTCGAGCTGGGCGAAGTACTCCTCGACGCTGCCCTTCTCGGCCCCGCGGGCGATGTCGATCAGCTTCTGGCGGTAGTCCTGCTTGTTGAGTCCGATCTCGGCCGCGTTGTCGATGTCGTTGACCGCGCCTGTGTCGCGCTCCGAGCGCTCCACGAACGTGACATCGTTGTCAACGAAGTCCTGAAGGGTGTCGGGCATGGGCGCCGACTTGATGGTGGGGACGGCTCCCTCCTTCGCGGAGTACCCGGACTTCTCCGTGAACCAGTCGATCCAGGCCCGGGCCGCCTCCTTGTGCGCGGAGTGGGCGTTGACGGCCTGCTGGTAGTCCGAGACCAGGGTCGCGCAGTACTTTCCGCTGCCGTCCTTCGCGGGGAAGGGCATGAAGCCGATGTCCGCCGGGTCCGCCCCGGCCTTCTCCGCCGCGTCCCGCATCTGCGTGATCGACCAGGAGCCCAGCATCATGGAGCCGATCTCCCCCTTGGCGATCTTCGCCTTGGACGCCTCCCAGTTGGTGGTGCTGGGGTCCTTCTCCGACAGGCCGCCCTTGACGATGTCGTGCAGCAGCGTGTCGACGGTGCGGAGTTCGCCGCCCTCCTTCCAGGGCGAGACGGCGCCCGCGAGCTTGTTGGTGGCGTAGTTGTCGCAGGTCACCGACCCGATGTTGGCGGTCCACTGGACCAGTGGCCAGCCGTCCTTGAAGTTGGTGTAGTACGGCACCGCGCCGGTCTTCGCCTTCACCTTCTCCAGGCCGGCGAGGAACTCCTGGGGGGTGGCGGGCCATTCGGTGACGCCCGCCTTCCTCCAGAGCGCCTTGTTGTAGACGAAGCCGTTCGCGGTGCCGAACTGGGCGAGCCCGTAGACCTTGCCGTCGACGGCCGTCTTGTCGCTGAAGCGGTACTTCTTCGCCATGGCGTCGGCCGCGCCGAGCGGGGAGAAGAACTTCGGGTAGTCGTTCTTGGAGACCGAGGCCGGGATCATGAGGACGTCACCGTAGTCCTCGGTGTTCATCCGGATCTTGACCTCGCCCTCGTAGTCGGTGAGGCCCTCGAACTCCACCTTCACCTTGGGGTAGATCTTGTTGAACTCGGCCGCGTAGGCGTCCATCGCACCGCTCTGGACCAGGTCCGTGCGCTGGGTCAGGACCGTGATCGTGCCGGAGGCGGCGGCAGGGTCCCCGGGGGCCTCGGCCGTCTCGCCCGAGGCGGCCCCTCCGCCGCCGCATCCGGTCACGGTCAGTGCCGCGACGGTGAGGAACGTGCCCGCGAGCGTCGTCTTCTTCCCCATGTGCCCAACTCCTATCGGTGGCGGCTCAGGTGTGCCGTGGGATGTGAGGCACTATGGCAGGGCGAACATGAACCGGTAAAGCACAAGTTTCCACTGCGATGCCCAATCGTTACCGGCGAGCATGAATCCGCTGGTCGCATGAGCCGCGCGTATCCGGTGGGTGGCGAATCTGCTACTAGACCGGTTTATGGACAGGGTGATTGTTGCGGGATACGTTGTGCCGCGTCGCAGAGCCATCAGGCATCACCGGACGATCGGAGCCGCATCATGAAGGACGTCACCCCCCTCGCCGACGGCTGGAGCCTGCGCCACGGCGAGGCCCGGCTGCCCGCCCGGGTCCCCGGCTGTGTCCACACCGACCTGCTCGAAGCGGGCGTCATCCCCGACCCCTTCCTCGGCCTGAACGAGGCCGAGGTCGCCTGGGTGGGCCGGCGCTCCTGGACGTACGGCAACGAGGTCGCCCACGGGAGCGGCCACGAGCGCACGGACCTGGTCTTCGAGGGCCTGGACACCGCCGCCCGTATCACCTTCGCGGGCCGAGAGATCGGCACCACCCGCAACATGCACCGCACCTACCGCTTCGACGTGACCGGCCTCGCCGGCCCGCTGGAGGTGAGCTTCGCCTCCGCCTACGACGAGGCGGAGAGCGTGCGGGCCGTCACCGGGGACCGCCCCAACGTCTATCCCGAACCGTTCCAGTACATCCGCAAGATGGCCAGCAGTTTCGGCTGGGACTGGGGACCGGCCCTGGTCACCGCCGGCATCTGGCGGCCCGTACGCCTGGAGCACTGGTCGACGGCCAGGATCGCCTCCGTGCGGCCCCTGGTCACCGTCGAGGACGGCACCGGGACGGTGGAGATACGGCTCCGGGTGGAGCGCACCGCCCGGGGAGAGGGCCGGACGCTGCTGGCCCGTGCGGGCGTCGCGGGCCGGGAGGCCGAGGTCCGCTTCGACGGGGAGGAGGCCGTGATCCGCCTCTCCGTGGCCGATCCGCTGCTCTGGTGGCCGCGCGGATACGGCGACCAGAACCTGTACACCCTCGACGTCACCCTCCAGGACGAGGCCGGCCCGCTCGACGCCTGGCAGCGGCGGATCGGCTTCCGTACCGTCGGACTGGACCGGACCGCCGACGCGCACGGAACCGGTTTCACCCTCGTCGTCAACGGCGTCCGGGTGTTCGCGCGGGGCGTCAACTGGATCCCGGACGACGTGTTCCCCTCACGCGTCACACCGGAGCGCTACCGCGCCCGGCTCTCCCAGGCAGCCGACGCCAACATCGACCTGATACGGGTCTGGGGCGGCGGGATCTACGAGGACGAGGCGTTCTACGACGCCTGCGACGAACTCGGCCTCATGGTCTGGCAGGACTTCCTCTTCGCCTGCGCCGCCTACCCCGAGGAGCAGCCCCTGCGCGGCGAGGTGGAGGCCGAGGCCCGCGACAACATCGTCCGGCTGATGCCGCACCCCGCCCTTGTCCTGTGGAACGGCAACAACGAGAACCTCTGGGGCTTCCGGGACTGGGACTGGGAGGCCCCCCTCGCCGGTGACTCCTGGGGCGAGGGCTACTACCTCGGCCTGCTGCCCCGCCTCGTCGCCGAGCTGGACCCGACCCGCCCCTACACCGCGGGGAGCCCCTGGTCGGGCTCGTGGGACCACCACCCCAACGACCCCGCCCACGGCACCTACCACTCCTGGGAGGTGTGGAACCGCCAGGACTACGCCGAGTACCGGGCGAACGTGCCCCGCTTCGTCTCCGAGTTCGGCTGGCAGGCTCCCCCCGCGATGGCCACCCTCCGGCGCGCACTGCCCGGAGAGGACCTGGCCCCCGGCTCACCGGGCATGCTGCACCACCAGAAGGCGGAGGACGGCAACGGCAAGCTGAACCGCGGAGTGGCACGCCACTTCGCCCTGCCCGAAGGTGACTTCGACCGCTGGCACTACCTCACCCAGCTCGTCCAGGCCCGTGCCGTCGCGGCGGGCATCGAGCACTGGCGCTCCCACTGGCCCGTCTGCGCGGGCACGGTCGTCTGGCAGCTCAACGACTGCTGGCCGGTGAGCTCCTGGGCCGCCGTGGACGGGGACGGCCGACTCAAGCCGCTCCACCACGAACTGCGCCGGGTGTACGCCGACCGCCTGCTGACGCTGCAGCCGGAAGGGGAGGGGCTGGTCCTCGCGGCCGTCAACCAGTCGGCCCGGGAGTGGCGGACGGAGGTGTCGCTCCGGCGCGTCGAGGCCGACGGCACCGTGGTGGGCCGGACGGTGCTGGAGGTGGCGGCACGGGCCAGGTCCGTGGTCCGGCTGCCCGTGCCCGGGGCGCTGCGGCCGGCGGGGGAGTCGGGCAAGGAGTTCCTGGTGGCCGACGCCGACGGCCTGCGGGCCCTGCATTTCCCGGTCGCCGACAAGGACTTCGGTTATGTGCGGCCGGAGTTCGACATCGAGGTGGAGGCCGTCGGGGACGGGGAAGGTAAGGTCGACATCGTGGTGAACGCGCACACTCTTGTGAGAGACCTCCTCCTCCAGGCGGACCGGCTCGGCCCCTCCGCCGTCGCCGACCGGGGGCTGACCACACTGCTGCCCGGCGAGCGGGTCCGGATCTGTCTCGACGGCTGCCCGGCGGTGACCGGGGCCGACGTACGGGCGGCGATGTTCTGCGTGGATACCGAGTGAATGCCCCGGCACGCGTCACCATCAAGGACGTAGCGGCCCGGGCCGGTGTCTCCAAGGGCGCCGTCTCCCTGGCGTTCAACCGGAAGCCGGGGGTCTCCGAGAGCACACGGGAGCGGATCTTCGAAGCCGCCCGGGACCTGGGCTGGGCACCCAACCAGACGGCGCGCAGCCTCTCCAGCCGCCGGGCGGACATCATCGGACTGGTGCTGTGCCGCCCGGCCCGGCTGCTCGGCCTCGAACCCTTCTACATGGACTTCATCTCCGGTATCGAGGGAGTCCTGGCCGAGCGGTCGTGCTCGCTGCTCCTGCGGCTGGCGCGCGACACCGGCGAGGAGACCGAGCTGTACACGTCCTGGTGGCGGAACCGGACCATCGCGGGCGCCGTCCTCGTCGACTTCCAGGAGGACGACCCGCGGGTCCCCGCCCTGCAGGCGATCGGGCTGCCCGCGGTCGCCGTCGGGCATCCGTCGCTGACCGGACCGGTCTTCCCCGCGGTGTGGACGGACGACGCCACCGCGACCGCCGAGGCCGTCCGCTACCTGGCCGCGCTCGGCCACCGGCGGCTGGCCCGGGTCGGCGGGCCGGCCGGGCTGGGCCACAGCGCCATCCGGGCCGCCGCCTTCGAGGCGACGGTACGCGAACTGGGACTGGAGGCCGGGCAGCAGGTGACCACCGGCTTCGACGGGAAGGAAGGCGCACGCGCCACCCGGTCCCTGCTGCTCTCCCCGGACCGGCCGACCGCCGTCATCTACGACAACGACATCATGGCGGTCGCGGGCGCGGGAGTGGCCGCGGAGATGGGTTTCGTCGTCCCGGACGACGTCTCGCTGCTCGCCTGGGACGACTCCCAGCTCTGCCGGATCACCCACCCCACCCTGTCGGCGATGAGCCACGACGTGCACCAGTTCGGGGCGGAAGTGGCCCGCGCCCTCTTCGCGCTCCTGGAGGGCGAGCACATCGGATCGCTCCAGGTCCCCACCCCGACCCTCACCCCTCGGGGCTCCACCGCGCGTGCACCGCGCTGACGGCCCGGCCGCACCCTTCCGGCACCGCACACCCCGTGCCGTACACCCCGTGCCCCGCGCTCCCCGGCACCGCGCAGCCCCGGAGGCCGAGGCGGCTCCGGAGGCCGGGCGGACCCCGGAGGCCGGAGCGGACCCAGGAGGCCGGCGCCGGCCGAGGGCTGATGTCGGATTTCCGCCAGCCCGGCACCGGGGCGGTGCCCGATGCTTGGACCATGCACACCGACACCGAGCGCTGCGTGCGGGCCGTCCGGTCGAAGGACGCCCGTTTCGACGGCTGGTTCTTCACCGCGGTCCTGACCACCGGGGTCTACTGCCGGCCCAGCTGCCCCGTCGTACCGCCGAAGGCCGGGAACATGACCTTCTACCCCAGCGCCGCCGCCTGCCAGCTGGCCGGATTCCGGGCCTGCAAGCGGTGCAGACCCGACACCAGCCCCGGTTCCCCGCGGTGGAACGCCCGCGCCGACTCCGTCGCCCGCGCGATGCGCCTCATCCAGGACGGAATCGTCGACCGCGAGGGGGTGACCGGCCTCGCCACCCGGCTCGGCTACTCCGCCCGGCAGATCGAACGCCAGCTCCTCGCCGAACTCGGCGCCGGCCCGCTGGCACTGGCCCGCTCACAACGTGCCCAGACCGCCCGGGTCCTCATCGAGACGACCGCCCTGCCCATGGCCGACATCGCCTTCGCGGCCGGTTTCTCCTCCGTCCGCACCTTCAACGAGACCGTCCGCGCGGTCTTCGCCCTGGCCCCCGGGGAGCTGAGAGCCCGCGCGGCGCGCGGCACCGAAGGCCCCGACACCCCCGGAGTGATCACGCTGCGGCTGCCCTACCGGGCACCGCTCAACCCCACCAACCTCTTCGGGCACCTCGCCGCGACCGCCGTCCCCGGTGTCGAGGAATGGCGGGAAGGCGCCTACCGCCGCACCCTCGCCCTCCCGCACGGCCACGGCATCGTGGCGCTTTCCCCGCGCCCCGGCCACATCGCCTGCCGGCTCTCCCTCACCGACCCGCGCGACCTCACCCAGGCCATCAGCCGCTGCCGCAGGCTGCTCGACCTCGACGCCGACCCGGTCGCCGTCGACGAGCAGCTGCGCGCCGACCCGCTGCTCGCCCCCCTCGTCGACGCAGGACCGGGACGCCGGGTGCCGCGCACCGTGGACGCCGCGGAGTTCGCCGTACGCGCGGTGCTCGGCCAGCAGGTCTCCACCGCGGCGGCCCGCACCCACGCCGCCCGGCTGGTCACCGCGCACGGAGTGCCCGTCGAGGACCCCGAGGGAGGGCTGACCCACCTCTTCCCCACCCCCGCGGCGCTGGCCGGCCTCGACCCCGAAACGCTCGCCCTGCCGCGCGCCCGGCGCACCACCCTGACCACCCTGGCCGGCGCGCTCGCGGACGGATCGCTGGAACTGGGGGAGGGCACCGACTGGGACGAGGCCAGAAGCCGGCTCCACGCCCTGCCCGGCTTCGGCCCCTGGACCGTCGAGGCCATCGCCATGCGCTCCCTCGGCGACCCGGACGCCTTCCTCCCCACCGACCTCGGCATCCGCCGCGCCGCCCGGACGCTGGGACTCCCGGCGACCCCCGCGGCCCTCACCGCACGTGCCGCGCACTGGCGTCCCTGGCGCGCCTACGCCGTGCAGTACCTGTGGACCGTCGACGACCACCCCATCAACCACCTGCCCGCATGAGGAACCGCGCCATGTCAGCCACACACACGCCCGGTCGGCGGCACACCGTCGTCGACAGCCCCTACGGACCGCTCACCCTGGTCGCCTCCGACGGCGTACTCGCCGGTCTGTACATGACCGGACAGCGCCACCGCCCGGACGAGGAGACCTTCGGGGAGGAGGACCCGCGGCCCTTCGGTGAGACCGCCCGCCAGCTGGACGCCTACTTCGCGGGCGAACTGACCGAGTTCGACCTGCCGTTGCACCTGGACGGCACACCGTTCCAGCGCGCCGTGTGGGCCGAACTGCTGCGCATCCCGTACGGGGAGACCCGCTCGTACGGCGAACTCGCCCGGACGCTCGGCAGCCCGGGCGCCTCCCGCGCGGTGGGCCTGGCCAACGGCAGGAACCCGGTCGGGATCATCGTGCCCTGCCACCGGGTCCTCGGAGCCTCGGGCGGCCTCACCGGATACGGCGGCGGGCTGGACCGCAAACAGCGCCTCCTCGCCTTCGAGCGGGGCGAGGAGGACGCTGTGCCGGCGCTGTTCTGAGGCCCGCCGCCGGGGCGGGTCAGCCCGTGAAGATCTCGACGGCCGACCAGAGGGCCAGCGCCAGCATGCACAGCCCGCCGATCCGCTGCACCGTCTTCAGCGGCACCCGCTTGGCGATGAAACGCCCTGCCAGCAGCGCCAGCGCCGACACCGACATCAGGGCGGCGGCCGCGCCGATCGCCGTGGACCAGGCGTCGTTGCTCGCGGCGAGGTTCGCGGTGGTGATCTGCGTGAGGTCGCCCCACTCACTGATGAACACCGCCGTGAACGCCGTCGAGAAGACCGGCCAGAAGCCGGTCACGGGCCGGATCTCGGCGTCCTCCTCGTCGTCCCCGCCGCTGCCGCGCAGCAGCATGAAGGCACCGAAGGCGAAGAGGAGGGCCGAGACCAGCTTCACGGTCCAGTCGGGCAGCAGACCGATCAGTCCACCCGCCCCGACCGCGATGGCCACGTGCACGATGAACGCGGCCGACGTACCGAACCACACGTAGAGCGGGCGCATACGGGTGCCCATGGCCAGCGAGGCGAACATCGTCTTGTCGGGGAGCTCCGCGAGGAAGATCAACCCGAAGGCGGTGAGGATCGCCAGGAGGTCGAGATGCATTCCGGGTGGCTTTCTGTGAGAGCCGGGCCCCGGGCCTTCCGCGAAGTGCTTGTCGGGCTTCTCCGGAGGACCACTCGGCCCGGCATGACCGCAGCACCCGCGGGGTGCGGGTGTGTCATACCTGACCGAAGGTCTCGCCCGCCCGCCATGGACCGGCGGGCCCGGCCACCGGGAACCCGGGGGTTCCAGTGTGTCGACGACCGGTTTGCGGGGCTACTCCCCTTCGCGACCGACCACTTTACCCCACCTGGGCAGGGAAACCGCGAGGGGAGGCACCCGGTACAGTCCCACGGTGATCGTCCGTCCCGTCCCCGGGGAGTCCGTATGAGCCGCCGTTCGCCACGGGCCGCGCCCGCTCCCGGCCCGTCCCGGCCCACCGTCAGCGTCTGCCGCGGCTGCTGCTGCGGTACGCCGAAGATCCCCGGCGTGGACCACGCCGGGCAGCTGGCGGGACTGCGCCGGGCGGCGGGGGACGGGGCCACCGTGCGTGCCGTGGACTGCCTCGACGCCTGCGAGCACGGCAACGTGATCGTCGTGCAGCCCTCGGCGGAGGGACGCCGCGCCGGGGGCCGGCCGGTCTGGCTGGGCCTGGTCAACGACCCGGACGCCGTCACCGACATCGCCGCCTGGGCGCGGGAGGGCGGCCCGGGCCTGGCGGAGCCTCCCGCGATCCTGGAGCTGTACGCGTTCACCCCTTCACGGCGGATCCGGGAAGGGCTCGAAGAACACGGGAGAGGCTGACCCGCGACCGGGCCCGCCCGCACGGCGGCGAAGGCCGGCGGCCGGCCCGTGAGGTCTCCCTACAATGCCGCCATGACGACCTCCGGGGCGCAACAGCCGCTGATACGTGTCCTGTACGACGAGTCCCGCGAAGACTTCGGCCGACCGGACCGGCCGCGTCCCGTCCGTGTCTACCTGTGGGAGCCGGACCAGGTGCCGGCCGGGCCCGCCCCGCTGGTCGTCGTCTCGCACGGGACCGGGGGATCGGGCAGCGGGATGGAGTGGCTGGCGCGTCCGCTGCGCGGGGCGGGGTTCCGGGTCGCGGCCCTGGACCACCACGGCAACAACTTCGTCGACGGTTACGAGCCGGAGGGCTTCCTCCACGTGTGGGAGCGGCCCCGGGACGTGACCTTCGCACTCGACACGCTGGCCCGTGAGCGGCCGCTGGGCCCGGTCGGCGTGGCGGGCTTCTCCCTCGGCGGGTACACGGCGGCGGCGCTCGCCGGGGCCCGGGTCGATCCGCGGATCATGCGGGCCGTGCTGACGGGCGCGGTGCCGGTTCCGGAGATCCCCGAATTCCCCGGGGTCCTGGAGGCCCTGCGGAAGAAGTACCCGCCGGACGGGGCGTCGCGGGGTGTGCCGGACACCGCCGCGGCCGCCGACCTGACGGACCCCCGGGTGCGAGCGGTCTTCCAAGTGGCCCCGGCGGTCGGCGGATTCGTGACCCCGGAGAGCCTGGCGGCCGTGCGGATACCGGTGGACATCCGCTGGGGCGGAGCGGACACGGTCACCCCGTTCGAAGCCGACACCGCGCCGTACCTGCGGCACATCCCTACGGCGACCGGCAGCTCGGCGGGCCCGGACGTCCGCCACGACGACTTCTTCGCACCCCAGCCCGCCGACCCGGAGGTGCGCTTCAGGGTCGGTGAGGAGGCGGCCGCCTTCTTCCTCCGGCACCTCGGCCGGTCCGCGTCCGCCGTGTGAGCCGCACGCCAGGCCCGCACGGTCCGGCCCGCACGGCCCGGGCGTGCGGGCCTGGCGCCGCTCCCGGCCGGGCCCTCAGCCCCGGGACTCCCCGGCGATCCGTGCCAGCAGGGCGGGCAGCGCCGTCCCGATGGGCTCGCGGATCGTCTCCTCGGCCAGCGCGTCGTACGGAGTGGGCTCGGCGTTCACCACGATCAGCCGGGCGCCGTGCTCCACCGCGGTCCCGGCCAGCGACGCGGCGGGCTGCACCTGGAGCGTCGTACCCACGGCGACGAACACCTCGCACGCCTTGGTGATCGCCGTCGCGTCGGCCAGCACCCGGGGGTCGAGGCGCTCGCCGAACATCACCGTCGCCGCCTTCAGGATCCCCCCGCAGCCCGTGCACGCCGGATCCGCCTCGCCCGCCTCGACGCGTGCCAGCGCGTCGGCCATCGAGGACCGGGCGCGGCACCGGGTGCACACCACCCGGTGGGCGGTGCCGTGGAGTTCGACCACCTTGCGGGCGCTCAGCCCGCCCGCCTGGTGCAGCCCGTCGATGTTCTGGGTGATCACCCGCACCGGGGTCCCGGACGCCTCCAGCGCGGCCACCGCCCGGTGGGCGGCGTTCGGCTCCGCGGCCCGCGCCGCGAGGGCGCGGCGCATCAGCCAGGAACGACGGCGGATCTCCGGATCGGCCATGTAGAAGTCGTAGGTGACGAGCTTCTCCGCCTCCGGGTCCTGCCGCCACAGGCCCTGGGGCCCGCGGTAGTCGGGGATGCCGGAATCCGTGGAGATACCGGCGCCGCTGAGGATCGCGACGAGAGTCATGGGCCGAGCCTACGGACGGCCCGGACCCACGGCGATGACTTTTCCGCCGGGACCCCATAGGGTCCGGCCATGGCCGAGGTCAAGGTAAGTCTGGACGCGGAACTCGTCGTCGAGGTCATGGTGCTCGCGGGCGTGGGCAACCCTCAGGACGCCGTCGAACTCGTCGTACGCGACTACATCGCGCGCGGCCACCGCACGGAGGCACGGGCCGCCGAACGGGACGACGCGCGCAGGGAGGCCGGTGACAGGCCGCAGGAGCCCCAGGGCTGAACCCCCGGCCCGGGGACGGGGACGCCGTGTCCTTTGGGCCTGGGGCCGTCACCCCGCGGCCGGGGCGCCGTCCTCCAGCTCGACCGTTCCCGTACCCGTGTCCAGCACCCGCAGCGCCGCCTCGACGCGCGGCCCGAGCTGCCCCGGCAGGTACCCGCCGAGGTCGGCCCGTTCCACCAGCCGCCAGGAGAGCAGTTCCTCCTCCTGGAGCCGGATCGCGCCGATCTGCTCCGGGGTCAGCACCCCGCCGTCGTAGACGTACGCGGCGATCGGCGGGCGCCCGGTGCCGCGCGACCAGTCCACGGCGAGCAGCCGGCCGGGCGCCAGATCGAGGCCGATCTCCTCCGCGGTCTCCCGGCGGGCGGCCTGCCGGGGACCTTCGCCGGTGTCGGACTCCACCGTGCCGCCGGGCAGCGCCCAGCCGTCCCGGTAGTTCGGTTCGACGAGCAGGACCCGGCCCCCGGCGTCCCGGAAGAGCGAGGCCGCGCCGGCCAGCACCCGGGGTAGTCCGGCGATGTAGGTGGCGTAGTCGGTGGTGGTCACAGGGGCCAGGGTAACGGCCCGTCGAGGGCGGGGCCGTGAGCCGGGTCCCGGCCGGCCATGGGCAGACGGGGGGTGGTGCGGATAGGGTCGGGGCGGCGCGACTGCCTGTTCGATAGCAAGGGATGCAAGGTGACGGACGGAGCAGTGTTGGAGACCGCCCACGTGCTCGTGGCGGCGGACAAGTTCAAGGGCTCGCTCACGGCCGTACAGGTCGCGGAGCGGGTGACGGCCGGGCTGCGGCGCGTCGTACCGGGGGTGCGGGTGACGGCCCTGCCCGTCGCGGACGGCGGGGACGGCACGGTGGCGGCGGCGGTGGCCGCCGGATTCGAGCGGCGGGAGACGCGGGTGACGGGCCCGCTGGGCACCCCGGTCACCGCCGCGTACGCGGTGCGCGGGGACACGGCCGTGGTGGAGATGGCCGAGGCATCGGGCCTCCAGCACCTGCCCGCGGGGGAGTTCGCCCCGCTCACGGCGACCACCCACGGCTCGGGCGAACTGCTGAGGGCCGCGCTCGACGCGGGCGCCCGGACCATCGTGTTCGGGGTCGGCGGCAGTGCCACGACCGACGGCGGCGCGGGCATGCTGACCGCGCTGGGGGCCCGGCTCCTGGACGCGGACGGCGAGCCGGTCGGTCCGGGGGGCGGCGGACTCGCGGCCCTGGCCGAGGCCGACCTCTCGGGTCTCGACCCCAGGATCGCGGACATCGACCTGATCCTGGCCAGTGACGTCGACAACCCGCTGACGGGTCCCAAGGGCGCCCCCGAGGTCTACGGGCGGCAGAAGGGCGCCACCGAGGACGACATCGCGGTCCTGGACGCGGCGCTCGCCCACTACGCGTCCGTGCTCGGCCCCGAGCAGGCCCGCCTGCCCGGCGCGGGCGCCGCCGGCGGCATCGGCTACGGGGCGCTGGTCGCCCTGGACGCGCGTTTCCGGCCGGGCATCGACGTCATGCTCGACGTGCTGGGCTTCGCCCCGGCGCTGGCCCGGGCCACCCTCGTCGTCACCGGGGAGGGCTCGCTCGACGAACAGACCCTGCACGGCAAGGCGCCCGCGGGTGTCGCCGCGGCGGCACGCGCGGCGGGCGTGGAGGCCGTCGCGGTCTGCGGGCGCCTCGCCCTGCCGCCGAAGGCCCTGGACGGGGCCGGGATCCGGCGGGCCTACGCCCTGACCGAACTGGAACCCGACCCGGCCCTCTGCATGGCCCAGGCCGGGCCCCTGCTGGAACGCGCGGCCGAGTCGATCGCCCGCGACTTCCTGCTCTGACACCCGGCCGAAACCGCCGGACAGCCGGGACCGACGCCCCGGCAGGAACGTCCTGACGCCGTGAGGGGACCTGGCAAGGGTTCCCTCACGGCTGCGGTGCCCTGAGCCGGAACGCGTCCAACGCCAGCATCGTCTCGGCCAGTTCACGCGGACGTGACAGCGAACGCGACGTCAGGTGCTCCAGCCGCCGCAACCGGTTCAGCACCGTGTTCCGGTGGCAGTACAGCCGTCCCGCCGCCCGCCCCGCCGACCCCCCGCACTCCAGCCACGCCTCCAGCGTCCGCACCAGCAGGGCCCGGTCGGCCGGCTCCAGGGCGAGCAGCGGCCCGAAGACATCCGTCAGCAGTCGCGCCGACAGCTCCGGCTGGCCCGCCACCAGGGCGGTCTGCCACCGCTCCTCCAGGCGTACGACGCCGGCCGTACCGGCGGGGCAGGTCGCCAGGGCCGTCTCCGCCAGACGGCGGGCCGCGGCCAGCCCCGCCAGGCCGTCCGCGACCGGGCCGATACCGCCCCGCGCACCCGGGCACCACCGCGCCAGCAGCGGGCCGAGCCCGTCCGGTTCCCGGTCACCCAGCGCCACGACGACCGTCTCACGGTCGCCCCGCACCCGCCGCAGGAACCGCATGCCGTCCTCATCGGCGGCCCGCCCCTCCGCCGTGCCGCCACCGCCCGTCCGCAGGACCGCCACCGCGTAACGGCCCCGCTCGGGCAAGGCCAGTACGGCCGCCGCCCGAGCCGTGAGACCCGGCACCGGCCGGCCCTCCAGCAGGGCGTCGAGCAGTTCCCCGGCCCGCTCGTCACTACGCCGTCGCATGGGTGCGCTCCGTTCCGCGGCCGAGCCGCTCGTCGCCGGTGACGATGCCACCGGCCGGCCCGGCGGCGGCAGCCGATCACCCCCCTCTGTGCAGGTGCACAACCCGGCCCTTCGAACACTGGTCACCCGCAGCGAGTGCGCCGCGGGCCGTGGACGCGCGGTGTGCCCCACTGCTGGTCTGTGGCACCACGACGTGGCACCACAACGACCAGTCGGAAGGAGGAGGACGCATGGCAACGCTAGAGATCCGCGACCTGTCCGTGGGCTACGGCCCGGTACGGGCACTGCGCGACGTCTCCGTCGACGTGCCGGCCGGCGCGATCACCGCGGTACTCGGTGGCAACGGCGCCGGCAAGACCACGCTGCTGCGGGCCGTATCGCGGACCCTCGGCTTCCACCGCGGCACGGGCACGGGCACCATCCGCTTCGACGGACAGCCCCTCGACGGGCTGCGGCCCGCCCAGGTGGTGGCGGCCGGAGTGATCCAGGTCCCCGAAGGGCGGCAGGTGTTCGCCCGGATGACCGTGGCCGACAACCTGCGCGCCGGCGCGCTCGGGGCGCGGGGCGGGCGCAGGAGTACCGCCGCGGCCCTGGACCGTGTCCATGAGCTGTTCCCGGTGCTCGCCCAGCGCGCGCACCAGCGGGCCGGGCTGCTGTCCGGGGGCGAGCAGCAGATGCTCGCCATGGGCCGGGCCCTGATGGCGGGCCCGCGCCTGCTCCTGCTCGACGAACCGTCCCTGGGCCTCGCCCCGCTGATGGCGGCGAAGATCGCCGAGACGGTCCAGGAGATCAACGCGGGCGGCACCTCCGTGATGCTCGTCGAGCAGAACGCCGCCATCGCGCTGCGGCTGGCGACCACCGCGTACGTCCTGGACGTCGGCGAGGTCGCCCTCTCGGGACCCGCGGACGAACTCGCCGCCTCCGACGAGGTGCGCCGCCGCTACCTCGGCGTGGTCGACGAGACGGCCGCCGCCGAGGCGGACGAGGCCGTCTCCGCCCCCTCCCGCTCCCTGAGCAGGTGGTCCGCGTGAGCACCGCCCCCACCGCACCGGAACCGCTCACGGTGCGCGACGTGACCGTGCGCTTCGCCGGGCTCACCGCCCTGGACGCGGTCTCCTTCACCGTCGAACCGGGCAGCGTGCACGCCGTCATCGGCCCCAACGGCGCCGGCAAGTCCACCACCTTCAACGTGCTCTCCGGGGTCTACCGGGCGACCTCCGGCAGCGTCCGCCTGGGGACCACCGAGCTCACCGGCCTCGCCCCGCACAAGATCGCCGGGCTCGGCGTGGCCCGTACCTTCCAGAACCTGGCACTGCCCCCGCAGGCCACCGTCGCCGAGTCCCTGATGCTGGGACGGCACCGCCTGACCCGGGCCGGCTTCGTCGCCGCCGGACTGCGGCTGCCCTCGGCCGCGCGGGAGGCCCGGGCGCACCGTGAACGGGTCCGGGAGATCGCCGGGTTCATCGGCCTGGACGCGGAGCTGGAGAAGCCCGCCGGGATCCTCCCGTACGGCAAGCAGAAGCTGGTG
This sequence comes from Streptomyces nitrosporeus, assembly GCF_008704555.1. Lineage (NCBI taxonomy): Bacteria > Bacillati > Actinomycetota > Actinomycetes > Kitasatosporales > Streptomycetaceae > Streptomyces > Streptomyces nitrosporeus. The sequence goes on along the minus strand of NZ_CP023702.1, from coordinate 889,563 downwards.
GAGCTGGGCCGGGCGCTCTGCATGGAGCCGCAGGTGCTGCTCCTGGACGAACCCATCGCCGGGATGACGGCCGACGAGCGCCGCCGCGTCGCCGCCGTCGTCGCGGACGTACGCGACAGCCTCGGCATCTCCATCGTGCTGGTCGAGCACGACATGGGTGTGGTGATGAAGCTCGCGGACGCGGTGACCGTACTCGACTTCGGACGCAGGATCGCCGGCGGGACCCCCGCCGAGGTCCAGAACGATCCGGCCGTCGTCCAGGCCTACTTGGGGACACAGGAATGACCACCTTCATCGAACTGCTCCTCGGCGGACTCGCCATCGGGTCGGTCTACGCACTGATCGCGCTCGGCTTCGTCGTCATCTTCAAGGCCACCGAGGTCGTCAACTTCGCCCACGCCTCCCTGCTGCTGGCGGGCGGTTACGTCACCGCCGTGCTCCACGACGACATCGGTTTCTGGCCCGCGCTCGGCGTCGGCATCGCGGGCGCCGCGGTCGTCGGGTCCGCCGTCGAGTTCTTCGTGATGCGCCGCTACCGGGGCAGCGACCACAGCGTCCTGGCCATCGTCACCATCGGCGTCGACATCCTCATCACCACCGAACTCACCCGGCAGATGGGCACCGAGGTCCTCTCGCTGGGAGACCCGTGGGGCGACGGCGTCGTCACCGTCGGCGGGGTCACCCTCGCCGAGACCCGGATCGCCGCGTTCGTCACCGCCGGACTGCTCATCACCCTCTTCCTGCTCGCGTTCCGCTACACCTCCTGGGGCGTGTCGATGCGGGCCGCCGCGGAGAACCCGCAGACCGCGGCGCTGATGGGGATCAGACTCGGCCGGGTCTCGCTGTCCGCCTGGGCCGTCGCCGGGGCGCTGGCCGCCGTCGCGGCCCTCTTCCTCACCGTCTTCCCCACCCCGGGTCTGGAACGGGCCACCTCCTTCGCGGCGCTCAAGGCGTTCCCCGCCGCGATCCTCGGCGGCCTCGACTCGACGACCGGCGCGCTGGTCGGCGGTCTCATCGTCGGGGTCACCGAGTCCCTCGCCACCGGCTACCAGAGCGACATGTCCTTCCTCGGCCGCGGCATCGGCGACCTCGCGCCCTACCTCGTGATGCTCGTCGTCCTGCTCATCAGGCCCGCGGGACTCTTCGGTACGAAGGAGCTCGCCCGTGTCTGAGGCCACCACCCCGAAGACCACCGCCCCCGAGGCCGCCACCCCGAAGGCCGCCGCCCGCCCGGCCGGACCGCTCGCGGCCGGCCTGCGACGGCCCCGTACCTACCTCTGGCTCGCCGGAGCCGTCCTCCTCCTGCTCCTGCCGTTCTACCTGGACCGCTTCTGGCTCCAGGCCGGACTCTTCGCGATGGCCGCCGCCATCGGCGCGATCGGGCTCAACCTGCTCACCGGCAGCACCGGCCAGCTCTCCATGGGGCACGCCTTCTTCCTCGCCGTCGGCGCGTACGGCTACTGCTTCCTGGCGGGGGAGAGCAGTTCGGAGAACGGGCACGAGATCAGCGGACTCGGCCTGCCGGCCTGGCTCGCCGCGATCCTCGCGGTCGCTCTCGCCGGCGCGGCGGGCGGAGTGTTCAGCCCCATCGCGGGCCGGCTGCGCGGGGCGTACCTGGGCATCGCCACCCTCGCGCTGATCTTCATCGGCCAGCACGTCCTCTTCAACGCGGAACCGCTCACCGGCGGCTTCAACGGCCGTGAGGTGCCGCCGTTCTCGCTGTTCGGCCTCACCTTCGACGACACCGAGGTGATCGTCGCCGCGGTGCCCTTCCAGTCCTCCGAGAAACTCTGGTACCTGGCGCTGGCCGCCCTCGCCGTCAGCGGGTTCTTCGCCCGGGGCGTCCTGCGCGGCAGGCCCGGCCGGGCGCTCAACGCCATCCGCGACCACCGGATCGCCGCCGGCGTGATGGGCGTCCCGGTGGCCCGCTACCGCAGCGGGGTGTTCGTCCTGTCCTCCATGTACGCCGGCCTCGCGGGCGTCCTGCTCGCCCTGGTGTTCCAGCGGACCGTCCCGGAGTACTTCGGCATGGTCCTGTCCCTCGAATACCTCGCCATGATCGTCATCGGCGGGCTCGGCAGCGTCGCGGGAGCCGTCGTCGGCGCCGCGTTCGTCTCGCTGCTCCCGCAGGTGCTGACCCACTACAGCGACTCCCTCCCCCTGGTATCGGCCCCCGGCACGGGCGGCATCGCACCGGGTGAGGCGTCCCGCTATCTGTACGGCGCCGCGGTGGTCGCGGTGGTCCTGTTCCTGCCCGGCGGCCTTACGCGCCTGCGTGCGAAGAAATCAGGGGAGAAGAAATGAAACTGCGTGTCTACGGAGCGGTCCTCGCGACCCTCGCCCTCGCGGTGGCGGGATGCAGCGGGAAGGCGAAGACGACGGACGACGGTGCCGCCGACAAGAGCGGGGTGAAGACCGGGGAGGGCGTCACCGACGCGAAGATCACCCTGGGCGCGCTCACCGACATGACCGGTGTCTACGCCTCCCTGGGCAAGAGCGTCACCCAGGCCCAGCAGCTGTGGGTCAAGCAGACCAACGCGGCGGGCGGGATCTGCGACCGGCAGATCGAGCTGACGGTCCGTGACCACGGCTACGACCCGCAGAAGGCCGTCGCCGCCTACACCGAGCTGGAACCCGACGTGCTGGGCTTCCCCCAGTTCATCGGCTCCCCGTTCGTCTCCGCCGTCGAGAAGCGCATCGACGGCCAGGACAAGGGCATCGTCCTGCCGCAGGCATGGTCGGCGAACCTGCTCGGCTCCAAGTACGTCCGGATGATCGGTGCCACCTACGACGTCGAGACGATCAACCTGATCGACTACCTCCTCGCCGAGAAGCGCATCGCCAAGGGCGACAAGATCGGTCACGTGTACTTCGAGGGCGACTACGGCGAGAACGCCCTGGCCGGTTCCAGGCACGCGGCGAAGGAGGCCGGACTCACCGTCGTCGAGCAGAAGATCAAGCCGACCGACAACGACATGACCGCGCAGGTCTCCGCCCTCAAGCAGGCCGGTGTCAAGGCGGTCGTCATCAGCGCGGGTCCCCGCCAGGCGGCCTCGCTGGTCGGGGTCGCCGCGGCCACCGGGTTCGACGTCCCCGTCGTCGGCAACAACTCCGCGTACGCCCCGCAGCTCCTGGCCACCCAGGCGGGCCCCGCCCTCCAGAAGGACTACTACGTCGGCGCCTCCACGCTCCCCATCGGGGACGCGGCGAAGGGCCCGGCCGCGCTCGCCGAGGCGTACGGCGCCGAGTACCCGAAGGACGGCCTGGACAACGGCGTCATCGCCGGCTACAACGCCGCCTCCGTGTTCGGCGAGGCGCTGAAGAAGGCCTGCGCGTCCAAGGACCTCACCCGTGACGGGGTCGACAAGGCCCTCCTCACCATCAAGGACTTCGGCGCCGACTTCGGGATGGCCCATGACTTCACCGACCCGGCTGCCCCGTCCACCCGGCAGACCGTGATCATGAAGCCGGATGCCAAGACGCCCGGCGGGCTCAAGGTGGTCCGCGAGGCCCAGGTGGCCCCGGCCGCGGAGTCGTTCACGACGGCTCCCTGACCCCCACCCGGCCGATGACGGGCCCGGCCGCCGCGGCCGGGCCCGTTCCGGTGTCCGGAGCCCTCCCGGGACGCCGCTCCACCCGCCGCCGCGCCGCCCCGGGCCCCTTCGCGTGCCACCGGCGTGAGCCGGCGCCGCGGACCGGCCGTGTCACCGGCCGGCGCGCTCCCGCAGGGGGCGAGAATGAGCCACGCGGGCGGAGTGAAGGCGGACAGGAAGAGACGCGATGAGCGACGCGGGCACCGGCCGGACCGGGAGGGCGCGGTGGGCCATGCGCGGGCGGGACCCGGAGGAGGAACACCGGGCATCGACCCCTCTGGAGCTCCTGTTCGACCTGACGTTCGTGGTCGCGGTCTCGCAGGCGGCGCTACGGCTGCACCACGCGCTGGCCGAGGGCCGCACGGGCCCGGGGATCGCCGCGTACGCCGCCGTGTTCTTCGCGATCTGGTGGGCCTGGATGAACTTCACCTGGTTCGCCTCCGCGTACGACACCGACGACGTGCCCTACCGGCTGCTGACGCTCGTCCAGATGACCGGGGTCCTCGTCCTGGCCGCGGGGGTGCGCGCCGTCTTCGAGGACGGCGACTTCACCGTCGTGGTGGCCGGCTACGTCGTGATGAGGCTGGCCCTGATCTCCCAGTGGCTGCGCGCCGCCCTCGCCCACCGTGAGGGGCGTGCCGGTGCGCTGCGGTACGCGTGCGGGGTCGCCGTGGTCCAGCTGGGGTGGATCGCCCGGCTCTGGGCACCCGGGGGCACCTGGGCCTGGACCACCTTCCTGGTGCTGGTGGCGGCGGAACTGGCGGTGCCCGCCTGGGCCGAGCACGGAGGCCGTCGTACCCCCTGGCACCCCGGGCACATCGCCGAACGCTACGGGCTGTTCACCATCATCGTCCTCGGCGAGGTGATCCTCGCCAGCTTCACGGCCATCCAGGCCGCCTCGACGGGGCACGGCCTCTCCACCCCCGTCCTGCAGATCACCGGCGGCGGCCTGCTTCTCGTCCTCGCGCTGTGGTGGCTCTACTTCATCGACACCGGCGCCGAACTGAGCACTCTGCGCACCGCTCTCCTCTGGGGATACGGGCACTACGTGGTCTTCGCGGCGCTCGCCGCGATCGGGGCGGGACTGGAGGCGGCACTGGCCACCATCGAGCACCACGCGCACCTGACACCCCGCGGGGCCGGCCTGGCGGTCGCCCTGCCCGTCGCGCTGGTCCTGCTCGTGCTGGGCGTACTGCACCGCGTCGCCGGGACCGGGACCGGGAGCCACGCGCTGCTGCTGTCCGGCGGCGCGCTCGTCGTCCTGGCCCTCGGATACGCCGCGCCCGCGCTGGGGCCCGGCGGCGCGGTGCTGGGCGCGGGACTGACCGTCGGCGCGGTACTGGCGGTCCAGCTGTCCGTCCTCCGCCGGAGCCCGGCCGGCCGCGCCGGGCTCCGGCGGGACTGAACACCCCGCCCCGCCCGGGGAGCACCCGTCCCCGGCTCAGTCCGCCTCCGGGACCGCGTTCAGGATGAGCAGGGCGATGTCGTCGGTGCCCGGCGTGGCCTGCTCGGCGTACCGCACGAGGGTGTCGGCCACGGCGTCCACCGGCTGCTCCAGGGCCAGCGCGAAGTGCTCGGCCAGGTCCGCCATGGCGTCGTCGAGGTCCACGCCCGGGGCCTCCACCAGCCCGTCGGTGAACAGGGCGAGCGCGGCGCCCGGGGGGAGCGGTACCTCGGCCGTCGGATACCGCGAGCCGGGGTCCACACCCAGCAGGAGACCGGGCGGCAGGTCCAGGGCCTCGGTCCGGCCGTCCGGCTGCCGCAGCAGGGGAGGAGGATGACCCGCCGTGGCGAGCACCGCCCGGTGCCCGGCCAGATCCAGGTGCGCGTACAGACAGCTGGTGAACAGATCCGGGTCGAGATCGGTGAGCAGCCGGTTGGTGCGCGAGAGGACCTCGTCGGGCGGAGCCCCGGCGGAGGCGTGCACCGCGGTCCGCACCTGCCCCATCAGCGCCGCCGCGTTCACGTTGTGCCCCTGTACGTCCCCGATGGTGGCCGCCGCCGTGGTGTCGTCCAGACGGATCAGGTCGTAGAAGTCACCGCCGATGCCCATGCCCCGGGCCGCCGGGAGATACCGGGCGGCGACGTCGAGGCCGGCGACGCGCGGGAGGGTGCGCGGCAGCAGGTGGGCCTGGAGGCTGTGGGAGAGCCGGTCCTTGGCGTCGTACAGGCGGGCCCGGTCCAGGGCCTGGGCGAGCAGCCCCGCGACGGAGGTGAGCAGGGCGCGCTCCTCCGGTTCGAAGACCCGGGGCCGGTCGTAGGCGAGGACCAGGGTGCCGACCGGGTGCCCGGAGACGACCAGCGGCAGGAACGCGCAGGCGGACACCGCCTCAAGCAGGCCGGCCGAGGGGTAGCGGCGGACCAGCTCGGCGAAGTCGGTGAAGAAGCCCGGCACCCCCGTCATCAGCACGTGGGAGGCGGGGGTGTCCGAGGAGAGCGCGGCTCCTTCGAACCGGTCCATCAGCCCCGGGACCTGGCCGCGGCGGCCCTCGATCCGCAGCCGCCCCTCCACCGAGCTCATCACCACGAGGGTCTGGATCCGGAACGCCGGCATGATCTGGTCGCCGGCCAGCTCGACCACGTCCCGGGTGCCGACGGCCTCGGTGAGGGTCGCGGCCAGGTGCATCAGCTGGTACAGGGCGCTGGCCCGGCCCGGCACGGACGGCCGGGAGGCCCGCCCGTGCCCAGGAGGCCCTGGCGTCCCCGGTTCCCTCGGGGCGTCCGGCTCCACGGCGGGCAGGATCCGGACGCTGATGCCGGTGGCGCTCGGGTAGAGGTGGAAGGACAGCCAGTGGTCCGGAGGGCGGAGCACGGTGAAGGAGACCGGCTCGCGGCTGACGACCGTGTCGCGGTAGCGGTCCTCCACGGCCGGGTCGTCCAGCCACGGCAGCGACTCCCAGGGCAGGGTCCCCAGCAGGCCGGAGGGGTCGGCGCCCAGCAGCGCGGCGGCGGCCCCGTCGAGGAAGCAGATCGTCCCGTCCAGGTTCAGGGCGCAGCTCCCGCCGGGCAGACGCCGGACGAACTCCAGGGCGACCGCCCCCTCCCCCTCCCCGGGCTCGGAGAACGGAGGAGGGGCCAGCACCCGCGGGCTGCTCCCCGGCACCACCGGAAAACCCCCGGCCTCGGCCTGCTGGAGCAGCAGGCCGATGTCCCGGCAGCCCGAGACCAGGGTCTCCCGCTCCGCCGCCGACAGCTCCGGCGGATGCGAACCGGGCAGCAGCAGCACCAGACCGCCCCGGTCGGTGGCCCCGGTGCGGATGGGCACGGCGGCCAGGCACAGCCGGTACGGCAGGACGAGGGCGGGGCGCGGATAGCGCCGGGCCAGCTCCTCCTGGCTGCCCAGCCAGACCAGGCGGCGGTGGCGCACGGCGTCCGCCACGGGCATCGGGGCCGACAGCTTCACCCGGTGCCAGGGGGTGGCGAGCTGCGGGGGCACGCCGGCCAGCACGGCCAGACGCAGGGTGGACTCGCCACGGGGCAGCAGATACAGCATCCCCACGGACGCGCCGCTCTCGCGCATGAGACGGGCCACGGCGCCGTCGAGGAGTTCCGTGCCCGAGCCCGTGGCTCCGGCGGAGGAGGCGGCTCGGTCCTCCACGCTCTCAGCCCTTCCCTGACCTGACCGGACAACCGGTGAAACACCGCATATATGGACCATACGCCCGTTGGGTGTCCGGATCCCCCGGACGAGGTGGGCGCCTCCGGAGCGTGGACCGGACATGCGCGGAGAGGCTGGCACGCGCGAGGGCCCGGACGCTGGGGAGCGTCCGGGCCCTCGTCACTGTCGGTTCCGCGCGGCTACGGGAGCTGAGCCGCCCGTGCCTCGCGGCGGTTGTCGCGGAAGGTGTTCACCCGCCGTGCCGTGGCGAAGAGCGGGATCACCGCACCCAGCACGACCTGGAGGGCGCAGCCCGTCTGCAGCAGCAGCTGCCCGCCGGGAGCGTCGAACGCCCACGCCGCGAGGAGGCCCATCGCCGCCACGATCCAGCTGAGCATCGCCACCGCGAGCACACCCCGCGGCTTCGGGTACTCGACCCGGCTGACCATCAGCCACGCCACCCCGACGATCGCGAGCAGCGTCGGCACGAAGGGCAGCTCCAGCAGCACGATCGAGACCACCGTGAGCGCCCCGAAGGGGCTCGGCATGCCCTGGAACATGCCGTCCTTCATGGTCACGCAGGAGAATCTCGCAAGCCGGAGCACCACCGCCAGCAGCACCACGATCGCGGCCAGCGCCGAGACCCGCTGGTGCGCGTCGTCCGCGACCATTCCGTACACCAGGACGAAATAGGCCGGGGCGAGGCCGAAGCTGATCAGGTCGGAGAGGTTGTCCAGCTCCGCGCCCATCGGCGACGACCGCAGCTTGCGGGCCACGAGCCCGTCGAAGAGGTCGAAGACCGCGGCCATGAGCATCAGGATCACCGCGGTGGCCGCGGAGTGCCTGGCCATGCCCGACTCGTCGCTGCCCGTGAGGTGGGGGATCAGGATCCCGGTGGTGGTGAAGTACACCGCCATGAAACCGCACGTGGCGTTACCGAGGGTGAGCGTGTCCGCTATCGACAGCCGCAGCGAGAGAGGCATGTCCTCCGTGCCGTCGGGGTCCTCGGCCTCGACTGCCTCCGGCACCCAGTCCGCCCGGGTGTCGGGATCAGTCACGGTCAATTCGAGTCACCCCCGCGGTGGTGGCCTGACCGACCTCGACCGCGACCTCGACACCCTCCGGGAGGTAGATGTCGACGCGCGAACCGAACCGGATCAGGCCGATGCGTTCGCCCTGCTCGACCTTGGTCCCCTGCGGGACGTAGGGGACGATCCGACGGGCGACCGCTCCCGCGATCTGCACCATCTCGATGTCACCGAGCTCGGTGTCGAAGTGCCAGACGACGCGCTCGTTGTTCTCGCTCTCCTTGTTGAAGGCCGGGACGAAACCACCGGGCACGTGCTCGACGGACGTCACGGTGCCGGCCAGCGGGGCGCGGTTCACGTGGACGTTCAGCGGGCTCATGAAGATGGCGACGCGGGTGCGTCCGTCCTTCCACGGCATGATGCTCTGCACCACGCCGTCGGCCGGCGAGATGACGCGCCCCTGGGTGATCTCGCGCTCGGGGTCGCGGAAGAACCAGAGCATGCCCGCCGCGAGCGCGGTGGTGGGCACGGCCACGGCGGCCCAGCGACCGGACCTGCGGGCCCGGGTGAGACTGAGTGCCGCGGTGGCGACGGTCGGGAGGAGCCACGGCGATGCGCCGCGGGCGAGGCGGACCCCCCCGCGCGATGCAGGGGTTTGGCTGTCGGGCATGGATGACCTTCGTAGCGGATGATGCCGCGCTGGCAACGGGGGGACGGCGGCTTTCCGGCGATGCTATCGGGTACGAGCGGTAACTGGGCAAGCCAGCCGCCGAGTCGGACAGCCGAAAGGCTCCCGGCAGGGGTGACTCGATGTGATGTTCTTCGCCACCAAATCACCCCGAAGGAGACATTCAGCCCTGGAGCCGGTACTCCTCGAGGAGCCGGCGACCGATGATCATTTTCTGGATCTCGGCGGTACCTTCACCGATCAGCAGCATCGGGGCCTCGCGGTAGAGGCGCTCGATCTCGTACTCCTTGGAGAAGCCGTAGCCGCCATGGATACGGAAGGCGTCCTCGACGACTTCCTTGCAGTACTCGGAGGCGAGGTACTTCGCCATCCCTGCCTCCAGGTCGTTGCGCTCCCCGGAGTCCTTCTTGCGTGCCGCGTTCACCATCATCGCATGGGCGGCTTCCACCTTGGTGGCCATTTCAGCCAGTTTGAACTGGATCGCCTGGTGCTGGGCGATCGGCTTGCCGAAGGTCTGACGCTGCTGTGCGTACGAAATGCCCAGTTCGAAAGCACGCTGTGCGACGCCGCAGCCACGCGCCGCGACATTCACCCGTCCCACCTCGACGCCGTCCATCATGTGGTAGAAGCCCCGGCCGGTCTCGCCCCCCAGAACGCGATTGGCCGGAATGCGTAGCCCGTCCATGATGAGTTCGGTGGTGTCCACCCCCTTGTAGCCCATTTTGTCGATCTTGCCGGGAATGGTGAGGCCCGGCCGGACCTCGCCGAAGCCCGCCTCCTTCTCCACCAGGAAGGTCGTCATCGACTTGTGCGGGGCGGTCCCCTCGGGGTGTCCTTCGTCACTCCGGCACAGCACCGCGGCCAGCGTGGAGGACCCCCCGTTGGTCAGCCACATCTTCTGGCCGTTCAGGACGTACTCCTCGCCCTCCCGCACACCCTTGGAGGCGATGGCCGACACGTCCGAGCCGAGCGCCGGCTCGGACATCGAGAACGCGCCCCGCACCTCGCCCAGCGCCATCCGCGGCAGGAAGGTGTCCTTCTGCTCCTGGGTGCCGTGCTGCTTGAGCATGTAGGCCACGATGAAATGCGTGTTGATGATCCCCGACACGCTCATCCAGCCGCGGGCGATCTCCTCCACGCAGAGCGCGTAGGTGAGCAGTGACTCGCCCAGGCCGCCGTACTCCTCCGGGATCATCAGCCCGAACAGGCCGAGCTCCTTGAGCCCTTCGACGATCTCGGTCGGGTACTCGTCGCGGTGTTCCAGCCGGGTGGCGACAGGAATGATCTCCTTGTCGACGAAGTCACGCACCGTGGCGAGGATTTCCTGCTGGACGTCGGTCAGACCGGCGGTCTGTGCGAGTCGGGGCATGGCTACTTCTCCATGTTCTTCTGCGGCTGGACCGGTTCCGGGCGGCCGGGCTGCTCTCCGCCGCGCTCCTTGGTGTACGTCTCGGTGGGGACCATCACTTTGCGGCGGAACACGCAGATCAGGGTCCCGTCCTGCTTGTAGCCCCGGGTCTCGACGTACACGATTCCGCGGTCGCTCTTCGACCGGGACGGCGTCTTGTCCAGGACCGTCGTCTCGCCGTAGACCGTGTCGCCGTGGAAGGTCGGCGCCACGTGCTTCAGCGACTCCACCTCCAGATTGGCGATGGCCTTTCCGGAGACGTCCGGCACGGACATGCCGAGCAGGAGTGAATAGATGTAGTTGCCGACGACGACGTTCTTTCCGAAGTCCGTCGTCCGCTCCGCGTAATTGCTGTCCATGTGCAGCGGGTGATGATTCATGGTCAGCAGGCAGAAGAGGTGGTCGTCGTATTCGGTGACCGTCTTCCCCGGCCAGTGCTTGTAGGTTGCACCGACCTCGAATTCCTCGTAGGTTCGTCCGAACTGCATATCAGGCCTCCGGGGCTTCGAACTTGGAGGTGCGCCGCATTCCGGCCGCCCGGCCCTTGCCAGCGATCACCAGGGCCATCTTGCGGCTGGCCTCGTCGATCATCTCGTCGCCGAGCATCGCCGAACCCTTCTTGCCGCCCTCCTCCGAGGTGCACCAGTCGTACGCGTCGAGGATCAGCTCGGCGTGGTCGTAGTCCTCCTGGGAGGGCGAGAACACCTCGTTGGCGGCGTCGACCTGACCGGGGTGCAGGACCCACTTGCCGTCGAACCCGAGGGCCGCCGCGCGGCCGGCGACCTCGCGGTAGGCGTCGACGTCCCGGATCTGCAGGAAGGGGCCGTCGATCGCCTGGAGGTCGTGGGCGCGGGCCGCCATCAGGATGCGCATCAGGATGTAGTGGTAGGCGTCCGCCGGGTAGCCGGGCGGCTGCTGGCCGACGACGAGCGTCTTCATGTTGATCGAGGCCATGAAGTCGGCGGGGCCGAAGATCAGGGTCTCCAGACGGGGGGAGGCGGCGGCGATCCCGTCGATGTTCACCAGGCCCCTGGCGTTCTCGATCTGCGCCTCGATACCGATGCGGCCGGCCTCGAAGCCCATCGTCTTCTCGATCTGCGTCAGCAGCAGGTCCAGCGCGACGACCTGCTGGGCGTCCTGGACCTTCGGCAGCATGATGCAGTCGAGGTTCGGGCCCGCGCCCTCGACGACCGTGATGACGTCGCGGTAGGTCCAGTGGGTCGTCCAGTCGTTGACCCGCACCACACGGGTCTTGCCCGTCCAGTCGCCGTTGTTCAGCGCGTCGACGATGGTGTGGCGGGCGCCCTCCTTGGCGAGCGGCGCGCAGGCGTCCTCCAGGTCCAGGAAGACCTGGTCGGCGGGCAGGCCCTGGGCCTTCTCCAGGAACCGCGGGTTGGAACCGGGTACCGCGAGACAGGAGCGGCGGGGGCGCAGCCGGTTCACCGAGGGCGAGGGCGTGGTCATGCGGGGACCTCCAGAGGGTCGAGCTTGTTCGCTTTCCGGATCTCGTCGACGATACGGCCGATGATCTCCGTGATGCCGAAGTCCTTCGGGGTGAAGACGGCGGCGACACCGGCTTCGATCAGAGCGGTCGCGTCGGCCGGCGGGATGATCCCGCCCGCGATCACCGGGATGTCGGCGGCGCCCGCCGCGCGCAGCCGGGCCAGGACGTCCGGGACCAGCTCGGCGTGCGAGCCGGACAGGACGGACAGGCCCACACAGTGCACGTCCTCGGCGAGCGCCGCGTCGGTGATCTGCTCGGGGGTCAGCCTGATCCCCTGGTAGACCACCTCGAAACCGGCGTCCCTGGCGCGGACGGCGATCTGTTCGGCGCCGTTGGAGTGCCCGTCCAGACCGGGCTTGCCGACCAGCAGCCGCAGCCGCCCCACCCCCAGGTCCGCCGCCGTGCGGGACACCTTCCCACGGACCAGGGCGAGCGGGGTGCCGGGCTCGGCGGCCACGGCGAGCGGTGCGGACGAGACCCCGGTGGGCGCCCGGAACTCGCCGAACACGTCGCGCAGCGCCCAGGTCCACTCGCCGGTGGTCACGCCCGCGCGGGCGCACTCGACGGTCGCCGCCATCAGGTTCCCGGTGCCGGCCGCGGCCTTCTTCAGGGCCGCCAGAGCCTCGGTCGCGCGGGCCTCGTCGCGGTTGTCGCGCCACTCGTGCAGCGCGGCCACCACCCGGGCCTCGTTCTCGGGGTCCACCGTCATGATCGCGGTGTCCAGGTCGGCGGTCAGCGGGCTCGGCTCGGTGGACTCGTGGACGTTGACGCCGACGATCTTCTCCTCGCCGCTCTCGATCCGGGCCCGCCGGGCCGCGTGCGAGGAGACCAGCTCCGACTTGAGGTAGCCGGACTCGACGGCCGCCATCGCGCCGCCCATCTCCTGGATACGGGCGATCTCGGCCAGCGACTCGGTGACCAGCTCGTCCACCTTCGCCTCGATCACACGGGAGCCGGCGAAGATGTCCTCGTACTCCAGCAGGTCGCTCTCGTGCGCCAGGACCTGCTGGATGCGCAGCGACCACTGCTGGTCCCAGGGGCGGGGGAGGCCCAGTGCCTCGTTCCACGCGGGCAGCTGTACCGCGCGGGCGCGGGCGTCCTTGGAGAGGGTGACGGCCAGCATCTCCAGCACGATGCGCTGGACGTTGTTCTCCGGCTGCGCCTCGGTCAGGCCCAGCGAGTTGACCTGGACGCCGTAGCGGAAACGGCGCTGCCGGGGGTCCTCGACCCCGTACCGCTCACGGGTGAGCTGGTCCCAGATGCGGCCGAAGGCCCGCATCTTGCACATCTCCTCGACGAAGCGGACGCCCGCGTTCACGAAGAAGGAGATACGGGCGACGACATCGCCGAACCGCTCCTTCGGCACCTGGCCCGAGTCACGCACCGCGTCCAGCACCGCGACGGCCGTGGACATGGCGTACGCGATCTCCTGGACCGGGGTGGCCCCGGCCTCCTGGAGGTGGTAGCTGCAGATGTTGATCGGGTTCCACTTCGGGATGCGGCCGACCGTGTACGCGATCATGTCGGTGGTCAGCCGCAGCGAGGGCACCGGCGGGAAGACGTGCGTCCCGCGCGAGAGGTACTCCTTGACGATGTCGTTCTGGGTGGTGCCCTGGAGCCTGCCGGGGTCGGCGCCCTGCTCCTCGGCGACCACCTGGTAGAGCGCCAGCAGCCACATCGCGGTGGCGTTGATCGTCATGGAGGTGTTCATCTGCTCCAGGGGGATGTCCTGGAACAGCCGCCGCATGTCACCGAGGTGCGAGACGGGCACCCCGACCCGGCCGACCTCGCCGCGGGCGAGGACGTGGTCGGGGTCGTAGCCGGTCTGGGTCGGCAGGTCGAAGGCGACCGAGAGGCCGGTCTGCCCCTTGGCGAGGTTGCGCCGGTAGAGCTCGTTGGACGCCTCGGCGGTCGAGTGGCCGGCGTACGTCCGCATGAGCCACGGGCGGTCCTTCTGACGTTCCGTCATGGGTGGGCCTCAGACATCCCGGAAGCGGTTGATGGCGTCGATGTGCTGCTCGCGCAGCTCCGTGTCGCGCACGCCCATGCCCTCGCGGGGGGCCAGTGCGAGGACGCCGACCTTGCCCTGGTGGACGTTGCGGTGCACGTCGTGCGCGGCCTGGCCGGTGTCCTGGAGGGAGTAGACCTTCGACAGGGTGGGGTGGATCTTCCCCTTGGCGATCAGCCGGTTCGCCTCCCACGCCTCGCGGTAGTTGGCGAAGTGCGAGCCGATGATCCGCTTGAGCGACATCCACAGGTAGCGGTTGTCGTACTCGTGGTTGTAGCCCGAGGTCGAGGCGCAGGTGACGATCGTGCCGCCCTTGCGGGTGACGTAGACGCTCGCGCCGAAGGTCTCGCGGCCGGGGTGCTCGAAGACGATGTCCACGTCCTCGCCGCCGGTCAGCTCGCGGATGCGCTTGCCGAACCGCTTCCACTCGCGCGGGTCCTGGTGGTGCTCGTCCTTCCAGAACCGGTAGTCCTCGGCGTTGCGGTCGATGATCGCGGTGGCGCCCATCTTCCGGCAGATCTCGGCCTTCTGGTCGCTGGAGACGACGCAGATCGGGTTGGCGCCGCCGGCCAGTGCGAACTGCGTGGCGTAGGAGCCGAGGCCGCCGCTGGCGCCCCAGATCAGCACGTTGTCGCCCTGCTTCATGCCCGCGCCGTTGCGCGAGACGAGCTGGCGGTACGCGGTGGAGTTGACCAGGCCGGGCGCTGCCGCCTCCTCCCAGCTGAGGTGCTTCGGCTTCGGCATCAGCTGGTTGGACTTGACCAGGGCGATCTCCGCGAGGCCGCCGAAGTTGGTCTCGAAGCCCCAGATGCGCTGCTCGGGGTCGAGCATCGTGTCGTTGTGGCCGTCGGAGGACTCGAGTTCGACCGAGAGGCAGTGGGCGACGACCTCGTCGCCGGGGTTCCAGGAGTTGACCCCGGGGCCGGTGCGCAGGACGACGCCCGCCAGGTCGGAGCCGATGATGTGGTAGGGCAGGTCGTGACGCTTCGTCAGTTCGCTGAGGCGGCCGTAGCGCTCCAGGAAACCGAAGGTCGACAGCGGCTCGAAGATGGAGGTCCAGACCGAGTTGTAGTTCACGGAGCTGGCCATCACGGCGACGAGCGCCTCGCCGGGCCCGAGTTCGGGCACCGGCACCTCGTCCAGGTGCAGGGACTTGCGCGGGTCCTTGTCGCGCGTGGCGAGCCCGTCGAACATCTCGGTCTCGTCCTTGTGCACGGTCACCGCGCGGTACGACTCGGGCAGGGGCAGGGCGGCGAAGTCGGCGGCGGTGCTGTCCGGCGACTGGATCGCGTCCAGGATTTCCTTCACGGTGATGCCTCCGGGCGGATCGGGTCCCGGGCGTCGAGGGAACGCCCGGGGGCCCCTGTGGGCAGGGGAGCGGTGCGGTGTGGAGGTGTGCCGTCGGTTCGGCATGGGTGCTGCGGGTCTGCTCGGTGGAGCAGGAAGGTGTGCCTGTGACGCAGGCGTCCGGGCGCGCGGCTACTCGGGTCCGCGGGGACAGCCGGCGTACGAGAGGTCTCTGCACGCCGGCCGCCCGGACACCTTCAACGTATGGCACTGCGTGACAAGTGACAAGGCACCCAGTGCCAGCAATTTCTCTCAGTTGTCATCCGCGCGGCACGCATGAGCGCCATCATGGGTTTTATGTCGCGTTGATCCCGGTGTGAAGGAGGCCCTGGCGTGGTGCCGACGACGTACGGAGCCGTACGCGGTGTGCCGGACCCGGCCTACGGAGCGGTACGGAAGACGTACGGGGTCGTCGCCGTCAGGGCCGTGAAGCCGAGCCCGCGCAGGATCGGCGCGGACATGTCCGTGGCGTCGGTCTGGAGGAACCGGTAGCCGAGTTCCGCGGCGAGGACGGCCCGGTGGGCGACCAGCGCCCGGTAGAGCCCCCTGCCCCGCCAGGCGGCGACGGTGCCGCCGCCCCAGAGACCGGCGAAGCCCGTCCCCGGGTACAGCTCCATCCGGGCCGAACTCACCGGCTCCCCGTCCGCCAGCGCCACCACGGCGGCGAAGGCGCTGTCACCGAGCCTGCGGAGGACCTGGCCGCGCAGGCGCGTCCCGTCCGTGCCGAAGGCCCGCTCATGGGCGCGGACCAGCAGATCCACCCCGGCCGGGCCGGTCACGGTGCGCAGCCGTACGCCCGCGGGCAGCGGCACCCGGGCGGTCTGCTCCCGGACCGGGGCGACCAGCACCGTCTCCGTCCCGCCGGCCTCGAAACCCGCCTCGGTGAGCAGCCGCCCCAGGCCGGGAGGGCCGTCGTGCGCGTACAGCTTCCACTCGAACTCGCCGATTCCCAGGGACGTGTAGTGCGCCACCTGGGCCGCGATCCCGGCCCGGGCGTCCTCGGCGGTGAGGCCGGGATCGCTCCACAGCACGCCGTTCCAGTCGTCGGCCGCGCCGGTCGCCCGGACGATCCCGCCCACCCGCTCCACCCGGACGCCGGGGCCGTCGGGGCGGGCGTGTTCGCGCATCCGGAGGTCGAAGAGCGCCAGTGTGCCGTGCGGGTCCATCCGCGCATCCGATCACGGGGGCTTTGGGCGCACCAGCGGGTTTCCGGCGCGACGGCGTCAAGCGGGCGGCAGGGGGAAGACGAGGAGTGATCTTGAACCGCCGACGACGAACAGGGGTGGGCCGTGCCGGCATCACGACGTGGACGTGTGGGAAGAGACCGGCGGGCCGGGTTCGACCTGCGCCGCACGGCGTTCGGGTTCGCCCTGATCGCCGTGGTGGTCTGCGGGGCCGGCCTGACGCTCCGTACGGCCCTGGAGAGCGCGGAGAGCCACCCGGTGGCCGCCGTGGTCCTGGTCCTGCTGCTGGGGGCCGGGGCGGTGGCCCTGCTGCGGCGGCGCCGCAACCGCAGGCTCGCCGCCCGGGGCGCGGCCGCGGTCGTCGAGACCGCCTACGAGGTGGCGGACACCGTGCTCGCCGAGGCCGGTGCCGCGGCCTCGGCCGCGGGGGTCCCCGCGCCCCGCCAGGAGGCCGCGGACCGGGCTCCCGAGGACTGGGCCGGCATGGACCCGTACGCCTTCGAGGAGGCCGTCGCCGACCTCTGCCGCAGGGACGGCTGCCAGGAGGTCGACGTCGTGGGCGGCGCCGGGGACCTGGGCGCCGACGTGCTCGCCGTGGCCCCCGACGGGCGCCGGATCGTCGTCCAGTGCAAGCGCTACGCCCCGGACAACAAGGTCGGCTCCCAGGACCTCCAGCGCTTCGGCGGCACCTGCTACGCCGTCCACGGGGCCGACACCGCCCTCGCCGTCACCACCAGCACGTTCACCGAGCCCGCCCTGGAGTACGCCGAGCGGTGCGGCATCGTCTGCGTCGACCTGGAGGGGCTCACCGCGTGGAGCGGGGGCGTGCAGCCGCCGCCCTGGCACACCGGGACGGCCGCGGCCCCGGCCTGAGGGACGGCCGCCGGTTCAGCGTTCCCGCAGCGCCTGCCGGATCGTCCGCATGACCTCGTCCAGAGGGGCGTCCGTGCGCGCCACCGCGACCAGGACCTCGCCCTCCGCGGCGACCGCGGCGGCCGGTGCCCCCACCGGCTCGGGCGCCACGGTGCGGCCCGCCCCGATGCCCGTGCCGAAGGTCCTGCGGACGATCGCGAAGGCGTGGTCCAGCTGCGTCTCCACATCCCCCTGGCCGTCCGCCCGCAGCCACCGCCGCAGCACGTGGTTGTGCGCGGTCACGACCGCGGAGGCCGCCACCTCGGCCAGCAACGGGTCGTCGTTGCCCGCGTGGTGGTCGCGCTCGTCGAAATGGCCCAGCAGGTAACGCGTGAACAGCCGCTCGTAGCGGGCCACCGAGGCGATCTCCGCCTCCCGGAGCGTGGGCACCTCACGGGTCAGCTTGTAACGGGCCACCGACACCGCGGGCTTCGCCGCGTACATCTTCATGACCTCCTTGATGCCGCGGCACACCGTGTCGAGCGGATGCTCGTGCGCCGGCGCGGCGTTCAGGACGGCCTCGGCCCGTACGAGCGTGTCGTCGTGGTCCGGGAAGATCGCCTCCTCCTTCGAGCGGAAGTGGCGGAAGAACGTACGCCGGGCGACCCCGGCCGCCCCGGCGATCTCGTCGACCGTCGTCGCCTCGTACCCCTTCGTGGCGAACAGTTCCATGGCCGCGGCGGCCAGTTCGCGGCGCATCTTGAGCCGTTGGGCCGCGGCCCGGGTGCCTGCGGCACTCTCCGGGGCGTCCGGCGCGGCGGAGGAACGGGTGGACCTGGCGGGTTGGGACATGGTGTGAACGTAGCTCATCGGCGCGGGGGAGTCTGCTCGCGGGGGCGGGCCGCCCGGGGGCCCCAGCAGCCCGCCCCACCCGGCCCCCGTACCGGGGACCCCGGCGGCGGGCGGCCCGGCCGGCCCGCCGCCCGCCGCCGGACCCCGCTCAGCGGCGGGCATACTCGCGGAAGCCGCGCCCCGTCTTACGGCCCAGGCAGCCCGCCGCCACCAGATGTTCCAGCAGCGGCGCGGGAGCCAGACCCGGGTCGCGGAACTCGCTGTACAGCACCTTCTCGATCGCCAGCGACACATCGAGGCCGACGACGTCCAGCAGCTCGAACGGGCCCATCGGGTAACCGCCGCCCAGCTTCATCGCCGCGTCGATGTCGTCGAGGCTCGCGTAGTGCTCCCCGACCATCTTGACCGCGTTGTTGAGGTAGGGGAACAGCAGCGCGTTCACGATGAAACCGGCCCGGTCACCGCAGTCCACCGGGTGCTTGCGGATCTTCGCGCAGACCTCGCGGACCGTGGCGTGCACGTCGTCGGCGGTCAGCACCGTGCGCACGACCTCGACCAGCTTCATCGCGGGCGCCGGGTTGAAGAAGTGCATCCCCACGACGTCCTCGGGCCGCGAGGTCACCCGGGCCACCGCCACCACCGGCAGCGACGACGTCGTGGTGGCCAGCACCGCGCCCGGCCGGCAGACCTTGTCCAGGGTCCGGAACAGCTGCCGCTTGACCTCCAGGTCCTCGGCGACCGCCTCGACCGCGAGATCGACGCCGGCGAACGCGTCCAGGGAACCGGCCGGAGTGATCCGGGCGAGCGTCTCGTCCCGGGCCCCGGCCGTGAGCCGGCCCTTGGACACCGACCGCTCCAGCGACGCCGCGATCCGCGCCTTGGCGGTGTCCGCCTTCTCCGTGCTCCGGGCGGCGAGCACCACGGCGTACCCCGCCTTGGCGAAGACCTCCGCGATGCCCGAGGCCATCGTCCCCGAGCCCGCCACGCCCACCGAGGACACCGGCCGCCCCGCGGCCGTGCCCGTGCCCGCCGCCGGCGTCAGCGCGTCCGGCACCACCTCCTGGCCGCCGGGGGCGTCGTAGGTGTAGAAACCGCGGCCCGCCTTACGGCCGGTCAGGCCCGCCTCGCTGAGCTGCCGGAGCACCGGTGCCGGGGCGTGCAGCCGGTCCTGGGACGCCGCGTACATCGCCTCCAGGACCGTGCGCGCGGTGTCGACACCGATCAGGTCGAGCAGGGCGAGAGGGCCCATCGGCAGCCCGCAGCCCAGCCGCATCGCGGCGTCGATGTCCTCCCGGGAGGCGTAGTTCGCCTCGTACATCGCCGCGGCCTGGTTGAGGTAGCCGAACAGCAGCCCGTCCGCGACGAACCCCGGCCGGTCACCGACCGCGACCGGCTCCTTGCCCAGGTCGCGGGCGAGCCGGGTGACGCTCTCGACGGCCGGCGGGGCGGTCAGCACGGAAGAGACCACCTCCACCAGCTTCATCGCCGGCGCCGGGTTGAAGAAGTGCAGGCCGAGCACCCGCTCCGGGTGCCGCGACTCGGCGGCCAGCCGGGTCACCGACAGGGCGTTCGTGCCCGTCGCGAGGATCGCGGTGGGCGCGACGACCGCGTCCAGCTCCCGGAAGACCTCCTGCTTGATCTCGTACGACTCCGGCACGACCTCGATGACCAGCTCCGCGTCCTTCGCGGCCTGGAGATCGGTGAACGTACGGAACCGGGCGAGGACGTCGCGCCGTTCCCGCTCCGTGATCCGCTCGCGCCGCACGGCGCGGGCGGTGGATGCCTCCAGGGCGGCGACGGCCCGGCGGGCGGCGGCCTCGTCGATGTCGATGCCGATGACCTCGCGGCCCGCACGGGCCAGGACCTCGGCGATGCCGGTTCCCATGGTGCCGAGGCCGACGACGGCGATGGTGGTGAGCGGGGTGTCCATCACGGGACTCCAGGGTGAGTGACGGCTGAGAGGAGCACGACGGCGTCCGCGGCGCGTACAGGCCGGCGCCCGGCGTGCGGAAGGTGCGTGTCGTGGAGCGCGGTCCCGGGCGGGTGCCGAGGCACGGCGGGACCGGAAGAGCGGCGGACCCTGTCCCGGAGCCACGCCGTACGTACTGCTGAACCGACAGGCACTCCGGACGGCTGCGTCACCAGGCCGCCGGAGTCGCGGGTGTTGCCCGCTCACCTGAGATTAACCGGCGGGTAACGAGCGCGCCAGCCCCGAATCCCTGTGCGCTGTCACACACTTCGGGCCGACACGTTCCGTGTGCGGCGATAAGCTGAGCGTCGTGAACGATGAGCTGACCTCGCTGACCGACCGGCTCCGGACGGAGGCCGGGGGCTCCCCGCTCTTCGGCCGGCTGCTCGCCACCGAGGACGACGAGGAACTGGCCGGTGTCCTCGTCGCCGACCGCCAACCGCTCTGGGCCCGTGAGATCGCCGCCTTCCGGCTCGGCTGCCTGGGCGACCGCCGGGCCTTCGAGGCACTGGTCCTCCTGCTCAACCACCGCGACCCCGAACGCTGCGGCTCCGCGGCCCACGCCCTCCTGCTCCTGGGCGACCCCCGGACTCCCCGTGCCGCCGCGGCCCTTGCCGCCAACACCCTGCGCACCGCCTACGCCCTGCACCCCGTGCGACTGCTCACGGCACTGCGCGCGCCGGAATCCGTACCCGCGCTGGTCGGCACCCTGCACCGGCTGCTGGTGCCCGGCGAACCGCACTGGAACGTGGCGCTCGCCTGTGTGGAAGGGCTGGGCACCCTCGGCGACGGCAGGGCCCGCCCGGTCCTGAAGGCCGCCCTGCCGCATCCCCGGCTCGGCCGGGCGGCGGCCGAGGCACTGGGCAGGCTGCCGGCCGGCTGAGCGGGGCCGCACCACCGGCGCGCGGCCCGGAGCGGCCGGGTCCCACGACAAGGACCGCGGCGCCCGTGCCCCGCGGCGCGCCACGCGGAAGGAATCCCCTGCCCGGAGGGCCGGGCAGGGGAAGGGGCGGAGAACCGCCGGCGGATCAGCCCGTCACACGGTCCTCGCCGTCCTGGGCGCGGGCGAGCATGTCCTGCCAGTAGGCGGCGGACTCGGCCGCCGCCAGGCGTTCCTGGGTCCAGTGGCCCTGGTTGGCCTCGGCGGCGCCGGCGATGTTCTGCCAGATGCCGTCCGCTCCCGCGGCGGCGGCCGCGGCGATGCTCTGCCAGTTCGCGGCCTGCTCCGCGGCGGCGAGACGCTCCGCCTCCCACGCCTGGCCCGCCGTCTGCGCGTGCTCGGCCACGGAGTGCCAGGCGGCCTGGGCCTCGGCCCGTGCCTGCGCCGCGTCGGCCGCGTCCTTGAGCGCCTCCTCGGCGGCGACGGCCGTACGGATCAGCAGGGTCAGGGCGTGGTGCCTGCGTGTCTCGGCGTCCGAGATACGCAGCCGGTAGCCCTCCAGGTCGAGCGTGGCACCGGTCGCCCAGCCGTAACCGAAGAACTCCGCCACGTCCGCGTCGACGGCGCCGGGCCGCAGGGCCCACTGCGCCGCCACCCGGACCTCCTGCCCGGGGTCGTTCTCGGCCAGGGCCCGCACGAAGTCCCGTTCCCGCTGGGCCACTTCCTGCTGGTGCGCGGTGTCCGCGGCTCTGGCCTCACGGTCGTACTGCTGTGCCTGCGCGTAACCGGTCTGCACGAAGGCCGACCGGTCCGCGTCCGTGCCCTTCACCGCGCTGGTGGCGGCCGCGTGCACCCAGGGGGAGAACTCCGCGGTGTGGGTGGCCACCACCCGTTCGCAGAACAGGCGGTTACGGGTCCGGGTGTCCCGGAGACGCTGCTTCGCCAGGTCGTACCCGCCGCCGGGGGCCAGCCACGCCTCGATCGCGACGTCGCCGAGAGTGCTGCGCAGTGCGTTCCAGGCCGACGTACGCAGCTCCGCGGGGAGCCCCGACTTGGCGATGCGCAGCACCTCGTTGCGTGCGGCCTCGGCCGCCAGGCTCGTGACGGACGGCGTCTCGTCGGCCGCGGCGGCCGGGGCCGGGGCCACGGTGCCGGCCCACGCCGGTGCGGTGGCCGCGAATGGGCCGCCGCCCGCCGTTCCGGGCTGGATATGCGTCTTGTCCGCCGCGTTCGCGGTGGTCGCGCCGCCCACGAGGGCGGCCAGGCCGACGCCGATGGTCAGCGCGGCCCGGATGATCCGTGCCATGGATGAACGTCCGTTTCTGTCGGGAGACGGAGGGGCGGCGCATGTACGCGGACCCCTCAGGAGGCGGATCAGGCGCCGGAGGAGGTCAGGCGCACTGCCCGGTGAAGGCCTTCTCGCAGTCCGCGAGGCTGTGGCCGGGGAGGGCCAGGCGGTAGTCGAGGGCGCCGACGGGGCGCGGCTCGTGAAGATCCTTCGCTACCTCCACGAGTGTGACCCTCCACCGCTGGGCGGTGGTGTCGCCGCCCCGTTCCCGGGCAGGGAAGCGGTGCACGTCCCCTTCACCCCTGTGCGGGCACACCGGGTGGCGCTCTGGCGGAAGCCAGGACTGCGGTCGGGGCGTGCGCGGACCCTCGGCCTGACTTCACGGCACCCACCCCAGAGTCACAGATTCCTCACAGGCAACTGAAGTTAACGTGGCGTCAGTTATTCGAGTCAAGTGGACAACGCGCTGGGTCCGGCCCTCATGACCTGCGGAACAGCCACGTGCGCCTGACATCTGGATGCATCACCCGTCATGTCCGGCGGTTACTCTCCGTGGTTTTTGTGCGGGAGCGGTGGACGGCGGGCCGATGGGGGCGGCGCCGGTGCGCACGCGCGTGGGGCGTGGGCGGGCGCCGCCCGGCGGATGTGCCGGACCGCGCCCGTCCACGCCCCTGGCGGGTGCTTCGACGGGGCCCCTCAGCCGTGGAAGCCGAGCAGGCCGTGCAGCACCGCCCCTCGGGAACCCGTGCTCTTCGCGCCCGTGTCCGCCGCGCCCTCCGTGTCCGCCGCGGCGGACGTCGGCTCCGGCTCGGGGAGCGCGTCGCAGACCGCGTCCGGTCCGCTGCCGCCGGCGCGGGGCAGGGTGCCGTCGGCGAGGTAGCCGGTCAGATACCGGTCGAGGCACTCGTTGCCGCTCAGGCTGATGCCGTGATTGCCGCCGCCCTCTTCGACGACCAGACTCGACCCCTCCAGCCGGCGGTTCATGACGACCCCGCCCTCGTACGGCGTCGCCGCGTCGTCCGTGGCCTGGAACAGCAGCGCGGGAGGGATCTCGTGGTTGGCGACCCGCACCGGCTCCAGCGGCTCCACCGGCCAGGACGCGCACGGGGCGTTGTACCAGGTGTTGCTCCACGACATGAAGGGCGCCTTGCGGTGTGCCCGCCAGGTGTCCTCGCGCCAGGTCCTCCAGGACCGGGGCCAGGCGGCGTCCCGGCACTGCACGGCCGTGTAGACGGAGTAGCCGTTGTCGCCGCTCGCGTCGACCGCCGCGAAGTCCTCGTAGGCCGCGGCGAGAGCCTCCTCGTCACCCTCGTTGACGTACGCGGCGAACGCCTCCGCCAGCAGCGGCCAGTAGCCGTTGTAGTAGCCGCCGGGCAGGAAGGTGTCCTCCAGTTCGGCCGGGCCGACGGCACCGGCGGCGGGCCTCTGCTTCACCGCGGCGCGCATCCGGTACCAGGCGGCTTCGACCTCCGCCGGGTCTGTACCGAGCCGGTAGGCGGCGTCGTGCTTCGCGACCCAGGCGGCGAACGCCTTGTGGCGGGCGTCGAAGGCGTGGTCCTGGCCGAGGTTGTCCTCGTACCAGACACCGTCGGGGTCGACGTTCGAGTCGAGCACCAGGCGGCGCACCCGCTCCGGGAACAGCTTGGCGTACACGGCGCCCAGGTAGGTGCCGTAGGAGTAGCCGAAGTAGCTGATCCGCTCGGCGCCCAGTGCCCGGCGGATCACGTCCAGGTCCTTCGCGGCGCTCGCCGTGTCCATGTGGGGCAGCAGGCCGCCGTGCTTCTCACCGCACGCGGCGGCGAACGCCGAGGCCCGCTCCCGGTTCTTCCGTTCGGCGGCGGGGGAGTCCGGCACGGTGTCGGCGCGTACCGGACCGAAGTGGCCCGGTACGCAGTTCAGGGCCGGGGTGCTCTTCCCGACGCCGCGCGGGTCGAACCCGATCACGTCGTACTGGGCGGCCAGGCCCGCCGGCAGCGCGGAGGCCACGAAGCCGGCCATCGACAGCCCGCTGCCGCCGGGGCCGCCGGGGTTGACCAGCAGCGGCCCCTGCGACGTGCCGGCCGTGTGCGGGACCCTGGAGAGGGCGAGGGTGATCTGCTGTCCCGACGGGTCGTCATGGTCCAGTGGTACGCGTACGGTCGAGCACTGCAGGGCCGGGTACGCCTTCGTCGCGCAGCCGGTCCAGGTGAGCGGCGCGGCGGCCCGGGGCGCCGAGGGGACGTCGGACGCGGCGGGCGGCACCGCGGCCACCAGCCCCGCGACCGTGGCGCCGACCGCGGCCAGAATGCCTGCACGTTTCGTCATACGGCCTCCCGTGGTGGGGGAAAGCGGCTGTGAGGAGCACAGCCACGGCCGCATGCTCCCCGGATCGGGTGGCGGGGGGACGGATTCGACGAGAGTTGACCCGTTTGCCTGCCGGAGACGCGAACGGATGTGCGGTGGGCGTACGTGCGGGTGGGGTGGCCGGCGGGAACGTGACCGGGGCCGGGTCCGCCGGGCCGGCGCGGAGCCCGGCCGGCGGCGCCGTGGCGCCGGGAGGCATCCGGGGCCGGATTTTGAGGCGCGCCCCGGAGGTGGTTGGCTCGGCACCACCCCGAACAACCGAGTGCTGGAGGAGCAGGAATGGCGCAGGTCGAGGCGACGACGGAACGGATCATCGCGGCGGACGCGGACACGGTGTTCGATGCTCTGGCGGACTACCAGGAGGTCCGGGGGAAGGTGCTCCCCGCGCAGTACAGCGAGTACGAGGTGCGTGAGGGCGGGGACGGCGAGGGCACCCTGGTGCACTGGAAGCTCCAGGCCACCAGCAAGCGGGTCCGTGACTGCCTGCTGGAGGTCAGCGAGCCCGTCGACGGGCAGCTCGTCGAGAAGGACCGCAACTCCTCGATGGTCACCACCTGGACCGTGACCCCGGCGGGCGAGGGGAGGTCCAGGGCCGTCGTCACGACCGTCTGGGACGGCGCCGGCGGTATCGGCGGGTTCTTCGAGAGGACCTTCGCGCCCAAGGGGCTCGCCCGGATCCACGACGAACTGCTCGGGAACCTCGCGGCCGAGGTCGAGAAGTGACGGCTCCCGCCCGCAGGGTCCGGGGGGAACAGGGACGCCCGGAGGGTGTCGCGGTGTCCACCGCGGACGGATCCGCAACTCCCGGGTGAACACGCCCGGTTCGTGACCGGCCTCACCGGAACGAGTGGTTTTCCGGGATGGCCGGTTGCGTGTCGCATGGCCTCCCACCGGCGCATACGCCCTTGCCGCGCGCCGTACACACGCCCGGTCGCGTTTGCCCCGCCTTGCCGCTGGATGCGAGAAATATGCGGCGCATGAGCGACGAGGGGAGCGTCACGTGGTGGGTGGGATCACGCTGCTGGAGGACGACCCGGAGGACGGCGGGCCGGACGGCCGGGGAACCGTTTTGGCGGGGTACGGGGAGGCGGGACGCGGGGGCGCGGGACCCGGGGACGGCGGCCCGGCCCGGGACGGCGGTGCCGGACCGGTCGGCCCGTACGGACCGGCCGGGAGCGCCGGACCGGGCGGTGGTGCGACCGCCGTGGCGGCCCCGCCCGCGCCGCCCGCACAGGCGGCGGACGGGAGCGTGGACGGACCGATCAGCCCGCGCCGGGTCAGGCTCGTCTTCCTGGGGCTGATGCTCACCCTGCTACTCGCGGCGCTCGACCAGATGATCGTCGCGACCGCCCTGCCGAAGATCGTCGGCGAGCTGCACGGCCTGGACAAGATGTCCTGGGCCGTCACCGCCTATCTGCTCGCCTCCACCATCGGTCTCCCGCTGTACGGCAAGCTGGGCGACCTCTTCGGACGCAAGAGCGTCTTCCAGTTCGCGATCGTCGTCTTCGTCATCGGCTCCGCGCTCGCCGGCTGGTCGCGCACCATGGACGAACTCATCGCCTTCCGCGCCGTCCAGGGCATCGGCGGCGGCGGACTCATGATCGGCGTGCAGGCGATCATCGCCGACATCGTCCCGCCCCGGGAACGCGGCCGGTACATGGGCCTCATCGGCGCCGTCTTCGGCCTCGCCTCGGTCGCCGGGCCGCTGCTCGGCGGCTTCTTCACCGACCACGCCTCCTGGCGCTGGTGCTTCTACATCAACGTGCCGTTCGGCCTGGTCACCCTCGCCGTCATCGCCGTCGTGCTGAAGCTCCCCAGGCCGGCCGCGCGGCCGCGCCTGGACGTACTGGGCGGGCTGCTGCTCGCCGCCGCCTCGACCTGCCTGGTGCTGCTCACCAGCTGGGGCGGCACCGAGTACGCGTGGGGCTCGCGGATGATCCTGGGGCTGGCCGCCGGCGCGGTGGCGACCACCCTGCTGTTCCTCGCCGTCGAGCGCCGGGCGCCCGAACCCGTCATCCCGCTGCGGCTGTTCCGCGACTCGGTCTTCAACGTCACCTCGCTGGTGGGCGCGGTCGTCGGCGTCGCGCTGTTCGGTGCCGCCAGCTACCTGCCGACCTATCTCCAGATGGTGGAGGGCGTCTCGGCCACCGAGTCGGGGCTGCTCATGCTGCCGATGATGGGCGGCATCGTCGTCGCCTCCATCGTGTCGGGGCAGCTGATCTCGCGTACCGGCCGCTACCGGATCTACCCCCTGGCCGGCGGCGCGGTCTCCGCGCTCGGCATGTGGCTGCTGTCCTTCCTCGGCACCGGGACCTCCGCGTTCGCGTACGGGGTCTGGCAGGCCGTCCTGGGCATCGGTATCGGCCTCGTCATGTCCGTCCTGGTGCTGGCCGTGCAGAACTCCGTGCCGCCCGCCGACCTCGGGACCGCGACCAGCGCGCACAACTACTTCCGGCAGATCGGGGGCAGCGTCGGCGCCGCCGTCTTCGGCACCCTGTTCGCGGGGCGGCTCGACGACGCGCTCGGGGCGCGGCTGCCGTCCGGGGCCGGCCTGCCCGACCCGGCGTCGATCACCCCGCAGGCCGTCCACGCCATGGAGCCGGCGCTGCGGGACGCGTACATCCAGGCGTACGCCGACGCGATGCCCCGGATCTTCCTCTACCTCGTGCCGGTGCTCCTGCTCGGCCTGTTCCTCGCCTTCTTCCTCAAGGAGAAACCGCTGGTGTCCCACCACACCCCCGCCCCGGCCGCCGACTCCGAGACGACGGCAACCACCCCGATCCCCACCGCCCGCCTCGACCGGGCGCCGCAGCCCGGCCACCCGCGGTCCGGAGCCGCACCGGCGGCCCCGCTGCCGGGCGTCCCGGTCGCCGGACGCGTCCAGCACTCCGACGGGACGACGGTGGGCCGTGCGGCGCTCACCCTCATCGACGTGCTGGGGCGCCAGGTCGGCCGGGGGGCGAGCGACGACGACGGCCGGTACGCGCTGAGCGTGCCCGGTGCCGGGTCCTACGTGCTGATCGCCGCCGCCGGCGGCCACCAGCCGCAGGCCGTCAGCGTCACGGTCGGGGAGCGGCCCATCGACCTCGACGTGGTCCTCGGCGGCGCGGGCCGGCTCGCGGGGGCGGTCGTCACCCCGGACGGCGCCCCGGTGCGCGATGCCGCGGTGACCCTCACCGACGTACGCGGAGAGGTCGTGGCCTCCACGCGCACCGGACGCGAGGGCGGTTACGTGATCGGTGAACTGGTGGCCGGGGAGTACACCCTGGCCGCCAGCGCCCCCGCCTTCCGGCCCGCCGCGCTGCCGGTGAGCGTCCAGGCGGCCCGGGAGACCCGGCAGGACATCGAACTGGCCGGCGGCGCGGTGCTCCGCGGTGTCGTACGGGCGCCCGGCGGCCGGGTGGTGGAGGACGCCAGGGTCACCCTGCTCGACGCCGCGGGCAATGTCGTCGACACCCACACGACCGGGCCCGACGGGTCGTTCCGCTTCATCGACCTGTCGACCGGCGAGTACACGGTGATCGCCGCCGGGTACCCGCCGGTCGCCACCGTCCTCCAGGTACCCGGCGGCGGGCGCACCGAGCGGGACATCCAGCTGGGCCACGAGGACTGAGAACGGCCGGACCGGTACCCGGCGGGCGCCGCCGGGTACCGGGTGGTGCCCGGCGGCCTGGAGGGGGCCGGTCCCGCCCTCCCGGCGAGGCCGGCACCCGGGGCGGCATCACCGCGCGCCTCCGCCACCCGCCGGCGCGCCGGCCGGTGGACGGTCCGCGGACCGGGCGCCCCGGACAGCGGGGGCCCCGGGACTCCGGGCGGGCGGGCCCGGGGGGCGTGCACCGGCGGCGTCCGCGCGCAGCGGGTCCTGGCGTACCAGCCGCATCAGCGCCTTCGCCCCCGGGCTCAGGGCCCGGGCCGGAGGGAGCACCACCACGCTCTCGTAGACCGGACGGCAAGAGCCCGCGAACTCCACCGCGACCAGCCCCCGGGCCTCCGGCTTGCGTGAGAAGTGGTGCGGGACGACCGCGATACCCAGGCCCTCCTGCACCAGCTCCAGCAGGCTGTGCACGTCGTTGACCTCGAGCGCCACCGTGCGCCGTACCTCCGCCGCGCCGAACGCCTCGTCGGCCGCGCGCCGCGGGCCCCAGTCCGGGTGGAAGTCGATGAACGCCTCGCCCCGCAGCCCCGTCCACTCCACCCGGGGCCGGTCCGCGAGCGGATGCCCGGGCGCGCACAGCACCACCATCGGCTCCCGGGCCAGCGGAATCAGCTCACCCCGCCACTGCGGCGGGCTCACCGTGGCGGCGAACGCCAGGTCGAGGCGGCCGCCGGCCACCCCGTCCAGCAGGCTCGACGTGCCCTCCTGGCGCAGCCGGATCTCCATGTGCGGATGCTCCCGGCGGAAGGCCGCCAGCAGCCTGGCCGGGCTGACCCCGGCCACGCACTGCTCGACACCCAGCGTCAGGGTGCCGCGCAGCAGCCCGCGCACCGCGTCGACCGCGTCCCGCGCCGCCCTCGCCCCCGCCAGGGTGCGCTCGGCCTCCACCAGCAGTGCCTGGCCCGCCTCCGTCAGCCGCACCGTACGGGTGGTGCGGCTGAACAACGGGGTGCCCAGTTCCTGCTCCAGCGCCCGTACGGACGCGGACAGCCCGGACTGGGACACGGCGAGACGCTCGGCCGCGCGGGTGAAATGGCGTTCCCCGGCGACGGCGACGAAATGTTCCAGCTGGCGCAGTTCCACGATTGAGCAATATAGGTCATGAATCCGAGCGGAATCTCCTGTTGGACCGCTGGATCTTTCTCCGTCAGGCTGGGGGAGCGCGCAGCACCGGCGCGCCCCCGGCCGGGCCGGGGAACCCTTCCGTGGAGTGCTCGTATGTACCTTCCGTCCGCCGGCCGCTACACCGCCATGCCCTACCGGCGCACCGGACGCAGCGGTCTGCTGCTGCCCGCGCTGTCCCTCGGGCTCTGGCACAACTTCGGAGGCGACCGGACCCCGGAGACCCAGGCGGCGATCCTGCGCCGGGCGTTCGACCTGGGCATCACCCACTTCGACCTGGCCAACAACTACGGCCCCCCGCCCGGCTCCGCGGAACTCACCCTGGGCCGCGCCCTGAAGGGCGACTTCGCCCGCCTCAGGGACGAGATCGTCATCTCCACCAAGGCGGGCTACCACATGTGGGAGGGGCCGTACGGGGAGTGGGGGTCCCGGAAGTACCTGCGGGCCTCCCTGGACCAGAGCCTGACCCGGCTCGGCGTCGACTACGTCGACATCTTCTACTCGCACCGCTTCGACCCGGACACCCCGCTCGAGGAGACGATGGGCGCCCTGGACACCGCGGTCCGCCAGGGCAAGGCGCTGTACGCCGGGATCTCCAACTACTCCGCCGAGCAGACCCGCGAGGCCGCCCGGATCCTGGAGGGCCTGGGCACCCCGCTCCTCATCCACCAGCCGCGCTACTCGATGCTCGACCGCTGGGCGGAGGACGGGCTGCTGGACACCCTGGACGAGCTGGGTACCGGCTCCATCGCGTATTCCCCGCTGGAACAGGGTCTTCTGACGGACCGTTACCTGCGTGGTGTCCCGGCGGACTCCCGCGCGGCGGGCAGCAGCCCCTTCCTGACGGCCGAGGCGGTCACACCCGAGCTGGTGGAGCGGCTCGGCGCCCTGGACGCGCTCGCCCGGGGCCGCGGCCAGTCCCTGGCCCAGATGGCCCTGGCCTGGGTGCTGCGCGGTGGCCGGGTCACCTCGGCGGTGGTCGGCGCGAGCAGCGTCGCCCAGCTGGAGAACAGCGTCGAGGCGGTCCGCAACCTGGAGTTCGACGACGCGGAGCTCGCCCGCATCGAGGATCTCCTGCGGTCCTGACCGCCGGCGGGAGGCCCGTGCGCGCGGGCCTCCCGCCCCGCTCCCCGCCCCGGCCGCCGGCAGGGAGTGCTGGACAGCGTCCGCGATCTGTCCCAGAGTGGCGGGGTCGATGCCCGGCGCCGATGCCGACGGCAGCCGGAACGCCGTGACCTGCGCGGAACGGAGTGGTGCGCGTGAAGATCCTCGTCAGCGCCGACATGGAGGGCGCCACCGGGGTGACCTGGCCGGCCGACGTGCTCCCCGGGACCCCGCAGTGGGAGCGGTGCCGCGTGATGTTCACCTCCGACGTGAACGCCGCCGCCCTCGGCTTCTTCGACGGCGGCGCCGACGAGGTCCTCGTCAACGAGGCCCACTGGTCCATGCGCAACCTGCTGCTGGAACACCTCGACGAACGCGTCCGGATGCTGACCGGCAGACACAAGTCGCTCTCCATGGTCGAGGGCATCCAGCACGGTGACGTCGACGCCGTCGCCTTCGTCGGCTACCACACCGGAGCCGGGACCGAAGGCGTCCTGGCCCACACCTACCTCGCCAACTCCATCACCGGCGTGTGGCTGAACGGTGTCCGGGCCAGCGAGGGACTGCTCAACGCCCATGTCGCGGCCGAGTACGGCGTTCCCGTCGTCCTGGTCACCGGCGACGACCTGACCTGCGAGGACGCCGTGCTCTACGCGCCGGACGCCCGCAAGGTCGCGGTGAAGGACCACGTCTCCCGGTACGCCGCCGTGTGCCGCACCCCCGCGCGCACCGCCGCCGACATCCGTACCGCCGCCCGCGAGGCCACCGCGCTCGCCGGCCGGACCGCCCCGGTGGCAGGCGGCCCCTTCACCGTGGAGCTGGAGTTCGACGCGGAGCACCTGGCCGCCGCCGCGACGGTGGTCCCCGGCGTGGCGCCGAGCGGGGAACGGCGTGTCGCCTACACCAGCGCGACGATGTACGAAGGCATCCGCACGTTCAAGGCGGTGACGACCATCGCGTCGGCCGCCGTGGAGGAGCAGTATGGCTGAGGCGCCCCCCGGCCCGGTCGACGGCACCGCACTCGACGAGTCGGTCACGTTCACCTCCGAGCTGATCAGGATCGACACCACCAACCGCGGGGGCGGCGACTGCCGTGAACGCCCCGCCGCCGAGTACGTCGCCGAGCGGCTGGCCGGTGCCGGGCTCGAACCGGTCCTGCTGGAACGCACCCCCGGCCGGACCAACGTCGTCGCCCGGATCGAGGGCACCGACCCGTCCGCCGACGCGCTGCTGGTCCACGGACACCTCGACGTGGTCCCCGCCGAGGCCGCCGACTGGAGCGTGCACCCCTTCTCCGGCGAGGTGCGCGACGGGGTGGTGTGGGGGCGCGGCGCCATCGACATGAAGAACATGGACGCGATGGTCCTCGCCGTCGTCCGTGCCTGGGCCCGCGCCGGCGTCCGCCCCCGCCGGGACATCGTCATCGCCTACACCGCCGACGAGGAGGCCAGCGCCGAGGACGGCTCCGGCTTCCTCGCCGACCGCCACCCCGGGCTGTTCGAAGGCTGCACCGAGGGCATCAGCGAGTCCGGCGCCTTCACCTTCCACGCCGGCCCCGGCCTGTCGCTCTACCCCATCGCGGCGGGTGAACGCGGCACCGCCTGGCTGAGGCTGACCGCCGAGGGCAAGGCGGGCCACGGCTCCAAGACCAACCGGGACAACGCCGTCAGCAGGCTCGCCGCGGCCGTCGCCCGGATCGGGGGGCACCGGTGGCCGGTGCGGATCACCCCGACCGTGCGGGCCGCGCTCACCGAGATCGCCGCCCTGCACCACATCCAGGCCGACCCGGACGCCCCCGGCTTCGACGTGGACGAACTGCTGGGCAAACTGGGGCCGGCCGCCGGACTCGTCGAGCCGACCGTCCGCAACAGCAGCAACCCCACGATGCTGGAAGCCGGTTACAAGGTCAACGTGATCCCCGGACGGGCCACCGCCCACATCGACGGGCGCATGGTGCCCGGCGGCGAGGACGAGTTCCACACGACCCTGGACCTGCTGACCGGCCCCGGTGTCACCTGGGAGTACGCACACCGCGAGGTCCCGCTCACGGCACCGGTGGACTCGCCGACGTTCCGGAGGATGCGGGCCGCCGTCGAACTGTTCGACCCGGGCGCCCGTGCCGTGCCCTACTGCATGTCCGGCGGCACCGACGCCAAGCAGTTCTCCCGGCTCGGTATCGCCGGCTACGGCTTCTCCCCGCTGAAACTGCCCGTCGGCTTCGACTACCAGGCGCTCTTCCACGGCGTCGACGAGCGGGTCCCCGTCGACGCCCTGCACTTCGGCGTCCGCGTCCTGGACCACTTCCTGCGCGACGCCTGACCCGACCGAACCGCCCGACCGGAGGGGGAACCCACCCATGGTGACCGCAGCGCCGTACGGAACCTGGCCGTCACCCGTCGACGCCGCCGTCGCCGCGTCGCAGGACGGCAGACCCGAGTACGTCCAGGCGGTGGGCGACGAGGTCTGGTGGACCGAACCGCGCCCGGCCGAGGGCGGACGCCGCACCCTGGTCCGCCGCCGCGCCGACGGAACCGTCGAGACCGTGCTGCCCGAACCCTGGAACCCGCGCAGCCGGGTCATCGAGTACGGCGGTGTCCCCTGGGCCGGCATCGCCCGCACCCCCGAGGAGGGCGGCCCGCTCGTCGTCTTCGTCCACCACCCCGACCAGCGGCTGTACGCCTACGCCCCGGACGGCCCGGACGCTCCCCGGCCGCTCACCCCGCTCTCCGGCACCGGCGGCGGCCTGCGCTGGGCCGACCCGCGCCTGCTCCCGGAGCGCGGGCCGCACGGCGAGGTGTGGTGCGTGCTGGAGGAGTTCACCGGGCCTTCGCCCACCGACGTACGCCGAGTGATCGCGGCCGTGCCGCTGGACGGCTCGGCCGCCGGTGACCGTGCCGCCGTACGTGAACTCAGCGACGACCGGCACCGCTTCGTCACCGGCCCCGAGATCTCGCACGACGGCCGGCGTGCCGCCTGGATCGCCTGGGACCACCCCCGGATGCCCTGGGACGGCACGGTCGTGATGATGGCCGAGATCACCGGGGACGGCGCCTTCACCGGGGTGCGCCCCCTCGTCGGCGGCGACGACGAGGCGGTCGCCCAGATCGCGTGGGACCGCGACGGCTCCCTGGTCTTCGTGTCCGACATCAGCGGCTGGTGGGAACTCCAGCGGCTGCGGCCGGACGCCCCCGCCGGGGCGGTCGTGCCCACGAGCCGGCTCTGCGCCCCCCGCGGCGAGGAGTTCGGCGGACCGCTCTGGAAGATCGGGCTGAGCTGGTTCCGGCTGATGGAGGGCGGGCTGATCGCCGTCCTGCACGGCCGGGGCACCAGCCGGCTGGGCATCCTCGACCCGGAGACCGGCGAACTCGTCGACGCGGCAGGCCCGTGGACCGCCTGGTCCGACACCCTGGCCGTACAGGACACCCGGGTCATCGGCATCGCGGCGAGCCCCGCCACCTCGTACGAGGTGGTGGAACTGGACACCGCGACCGGGCACACCCGGACCCTGGGCGCGGCCCACCGGGACCTTGTCGACCCGGCGTACTACCCCGAGCCCCGGGTCCGCACCTTCACCGGCCCGGACGGCCGTGAGATCCACGCCCACGTGTATCCGCCGCACCACCCCGCCCGCACCGGCCCCGAGGGCGAACTGCCGCCCTACGTCGTCCGGGCGCACGGCGGCCCCACCGGGCACTTCCCTCTCGTGCTCGACCTGGAGACCGTCTACCTCACCTCCCGGGGCATCGGCGTCGTGGAGGTGAACTACGGCGGCTCCACCGGCTACGGCCTGGCCTACCGCGAGCGGCTGCGAGGGCGGTGGGGCGTCGTCGACGTCGAGGACTGCGCCGCCGTCGCCACCGCCCTGGCCGACGAGGGCACCGCCGACGGGGACCGGCTGGCGATCAGCGGCGGCAGCGCCGGAGGCTGGACGGCGGCCGCCTCCCTGACCGGGACGGACGTCTACGCCTGCGGGACGATCAGCTACCCCGTCCTGGACCTGGAGGGCTGGGCGGCCGGCGGGACCCACGACTTCGAGTCCCGGTACCTCGACTCCCTCATCGGCCCCTACGCCGAGGTCCCCGAGCGCTACCGCGAACGGTCCCCCGTCAACCGGGCCGACCGCCTCCGCGTGCCCTTCCTGCTGCTCCAGGGGCTCGACGACCCCATCTGCCCGCCCGCCCAGTGCGAACGCCTCCTCGCGGCGATCGAGGGCCGGGGCGTCCCGCACGCCTACCTCACCTTCGAGGGGGAGAGCCACGGCTTCCGCCGCACCGGCACCCTGGTCCGCGCGCTGGAGGCCGAACTCTCCCTGTACGCCCAGACCTTCGGGTTCGACCGGGACGACGTCCCGAAGCTGGAACTCACGAAGTGACCGGCTCCCGCCCGCCCGCGCCCGCCCCCCTCGCCCCGTCGGCCCGTCCGGCCCGGCTGCGGCCGGGCTCCAGGGTCGCCGTCGTCGCCCCGAGCGGCCCGGTACCGCCCGAACGGCTGGAGAAGGGCCTCGCGCTGCTGCGCGGCTGGGACCTGGACCCCGTACCGATGCCCCACCTCCTGGACACGCACCCGGAACTGGACCACCTCGCGGGCACGGACGCGGCCCGGGCCGGGGACCTCCAGGCGGCCTGGTGCGACCCCTCGTTCGACGCGGTGCTCTGCGCACGCGGCGGTTACGGCGCCCACCGGATGGTCGACCTGCTGGACTGGGCCGCGATCCGCGCGGCCGGGCCGAAGGTCTTCGTCGGCTACAGCGACATCACCGTGCTGCACGAGGCGTTCGCCCTGCGGGCCGGCTTCGCCACCCTGCACGGCCCGATGATCGCCACCGAGGCGTTCCTGGAGGACGCCCTCACCCAGGAGTCCCTGCGCGCGACCCTGTTCGAACCCGAGTCGGTACGGACACTCGGCCTGGACACGGCGGCGGCCCTGGTCCCGGGTACCGCCCGGGGCATCACCTACGGCGGCTGCGTCAGCCTGCTCGCCGCCGACCTGGGCACCCCGCGGGCCCGTACCCGGGCCGCGGGCGGGCTGCTGGTGATCGAGGACGTCACCGAGGACCCCTACCGCGTCGACGGCTTCCTCACCCGGCTCCTGCGCGCCGGCGCGCTCGACGGAGTGGCCGGCGTCGCCTGCGGCTCCTGGAAGGACTGCGGGCCCTACGACCGGGTACGCGCGGTGCTCGCCGACCGGCTCGGGCCGCTCGGCGTGCCGGTCGTCGAGGAGCTGGGCTTCGGGCACGGGTCCCCGGCGCTCACGGTCCCCTTCGGCGTCCCCGCCGTCCTGCACGCGCCGGCCGGCGGCGGACGCTGCACGCTCACCGCCGAGGTCCCGGCGCTGCGCTGAGCCCCGTCCCGCGCCCCGGCGATCAGGCCCGTCACCGGCACCGTCACCGCCACCGTCACCGGTACCGCCACCGTCACCGGCATTCCGGAGGACACCGGGACGCCGGAGCCGCCCGTGGCCGGCCGAGGAGGCCGCCGGGCTCCGGCCGTCACCCGTCCGGCCGCGCCGGGCTCCCGTGGGCGGCCGTCCGCGGGAACCCTGGGCCCATGAATGCCAAGAGCGACCCGGCGGGCACCGCCGGCACCGGCCCGTTCTCCCCCGCCCGGATCGCCGTCACGGTCCTGGCCGTACTCGTGATCGTCTTCATCTGCGTGAACACCCAGGACGTCACCATCCGCGTGATCGTGCCCCAGGTGACGATGCCGCTGTGGGCGGCGCTGCTCGGTGTCTTCCTGGCGGGGATCCTCTGCGGAGCCTTCGCCGTGTACCGCAGGCGCCGCCGCTCCTGAGGGGCCCGCCCCACGGGCCGCCCCGCGTCCGGCCCGCCGGGGGCGGATGACGGGGTGTTTACCCGAGCCAGTTATTGCATCTAATATGCAATAACTTCATAGGCGCAGCAGGGGTGTGGGGGCGTATGGCGAGGCGACGGACACGCGGGGCCGCGGCCCTCGCGGCGGCTCTGGGCACGGCGGCTGCCGCCTGCTCGGCACCCGGGAGCGGCGCGGAGGCCGGGAGCCCCGCCGACTCGGTGGTGATCGGGGTGTCCTCGGAACCGGACACCCTCAGCCCGCTGCTCGGCTACGGCAAGGACGGCAACTCCAAGATCTTCGACGGGCTGCTCGCCCACGACGCCGGACTGGGCCTGGAACCGGCGCTCGCCGCGGCACTGCCCGAGATCACCGACGGCGGACTCACCTACACCTACACCCTGCGCCAGGGCGTGGAGTTCAGCGACGGTGAGCCGCTCACCCCCGCCGACGTGGTGTTCACCTACCGCACGGTCCTGGACGAGAAGACCAACAACACCTCGCGCAGCGAACTGAACGCCGTCGAGGACGTCCGGGCGGCCGGTGACGACAAGGTCGTCTTCCGCCTCAAGTACCCCTACGCCCCCTTCGCCGGACGCACCGTCCTGCCGATCGTCCCCGAGCACGCCGCCGGCGGGCAGGACCCCAACACCGGTTCCTTCAACACCGAACCCGTCGGCACCGGGCCGTACGTCCTCTCCTCCTGGCGCAAGGGCGAGAAGCTCACCTTCAAGGCCAACCCCCGCTACTGGGGAGCGGCACCGGAGGTGAAGACCCTCACCATGGCGATCGTCCAGGACGACGACGTACGCGCCACCCGGCTGCGCTCCGGCGACCTCGACGGAGCGGTCCTCCCGCCCGCCCTCGCCGCCACCTTCGAGGACGACGGCAGCAGGAAGACCTACACCGCGACGTCCTACGACAGTCGCACCGTCACCCTGCCCACCGCGAACGAGGTCACCGGCGACCGCGCGATCCGCCGGGCCCTGGACGCCGCCGTCGACCGCGAGGCCATGGTGGACAAGATCCTCGACGGCGCGGGCCGCCCCGCCTACGGGCCGATCCCGGTCGACGACCCCTGGTTCGGCCCGGGCGTCAGACGGGAGCGGGACCTCGGCAAGGCCCGGACCGTCCTGGACGACGCGGGGTGGAAGCCCGGGAAGGACGGCATCCGCGCCAGGGACGGCCGCCGCGCCGCCTTCACCCTGCTCTACCCCTCGGGCGACAAGGTCCGCCAGGACCACGCCCTCGCTTATGCCTCCGACGCCAGGAAGGCCGGCATCGACGTGACGGCGGAGAGCGCCACCTGGGAGGTCATCGAGCCGCGCATGAAGGACGACGCGGTCCTCGCCGGGTTCGGCAGCACCGGGGACCCCGACTACGGGCTCTACACGACGCTGCACTCCTCCCTCGCCGGGGACGGCTTCAACAACATGGGCCGCTACGACAACCCGGCGGTGGACAAGGCCCTGGACACCGGGCGCCGGGTCCAGGACCCGCTCGCCCGCAAGGCCGCCTACGACACGGTCCAGAAGGAGCTCGTCGAGGACCCCGGCTACACCTTCCTCACCCACATCGACCACCTGTACGTGCTCGCCGACCGCTGGGAGGGGCTGACCACCCAGACCGAACCCCACGAACACGGATTCGCCAGCGGACCGTGGTGGAACGTCGAGGACTGGCAGCCGAAGGAATGACACCGCTCCCCTGGGGGGCGATGGGGCGGCTGGTGGCACGCCGGGCCCTGTTCGCCGTCCCCGCCCTCCTCCTCGTCACCTTCGGCGTCTTCGCCGTCGCCGCCGCGTCCCCCTTCGACCCCGTCAGGGCCTACGGCGGGACCGCGGTCCTGGGCGCCGACCAGGAGACCCTGGACCGGCTGCGCGCCAACCTCGGCGCCGGCGAACCCTTCGCGGCGCGCTGGTGGCGGTGGCTGACCCAGGCCGTCACGGGCGAACTCGGCGACTCCGGGGTGATGCGCCAGCCGGTCACCGAGGTGATCGGTGAACGCCTCGTCTGGTCGGCGCTGCTGTGCGCGGTCGCGTTCGGCGTCGCGGTGCTCGCCGGCACGGCCGCCGGAGTGCTCGCCGCCCGCCGCCCCGGCTCGTGGACCGACCGGGCGGTCACCTCGCTCGCCTACACCCTGGAGGCCGCGCCGGTCTTCTGGACCGCCCTGCTCGCGGTCTGGCTGTTCGCGCTCCAGCTGGACCTGCTCCCGGCCGGAGGGCTCACCGACACCGCCAGCGAACACGTCTCGCCCGGCCAGGTCCTCAGCCACGTGGTCCTGCCCGCCGGAGTGCTCGCCCTGTCCCAGCTGCCCTGGTTCACGCTCTACGTACGCCAGGGAGTCGGGGACGCCCTGGCCGAGGACCCCGTGCGCGGGGCCCGCGCACGGGGACTGAGCGAACGCACCGTCCTGCTCGGCCACGCCCTGCGCTCCGGACTCCTCCCGGTCCTCACCCTCATCGGCTCCCGGGTACCCGAACTCATCACCGGCGCCCTGCTGGTGGAAACCGTATTCAGCTGGCCGGGCATCGCGGCGGCCACCGTGGAAGCGGCCACCTCCGTCGACTTCCCGCTGCTCGCCGCCCTGACCACCCTCGCCACCGTCGCCGTCCTCGCCGGGAACCTCCTGGCGGACCTGCTGTACGGGCTGACCGATCCGAGAGTGGAGCTGAACCGGCTGTGACCTCAACGGCGGACACGGGGACGAAGGCGGCGGCCGCACCGGCCGGCCCCGCCTGGCGGTCGCACGGCACCGCCCGCCGCTCCACCCGCACCGTCCGCGTGTACACCTCCGCCGCGCTGGTCGCGGCCACCGTCCTGGCCGTCCTGCTCGTCCCGCCGGCCGTCCAGCTCGACCAGCAGGCCGTCGACCTGTCCGCCAAGCTGCTGCCCCCGTCCGCCGGACACCCCTTCGGGACGGACGACGTCGGCCGCGACCTGCTGCTGCGCTGCGTCTACGGCCTGCGGGTCTCCCTCCTCGTCGGGGTGGCGGCAGCCCTCACGGCCACCGTCATCGGCACCGCCGTCGGCGCGTGCGCCGGTGCGCTGGGCGGCTGGGCCGACCGGGGCCTCATGCGGCTCGTCGACACCCTCTCGTCCGTACCCCACCTGCTGCTCGGCATCTTCATCATCGCGATGTTCCGCCCGGGGGTCTGGCCCGTCGTCATCTCGGTCGCCCTCACCCACTGGCTGTCCACCGCCCGGATCGTCCGCGCGGAGATCCTCTCCCTGCGCTCCCGCCCGTTCATCGACGCGGCCGTGTCCGGCGGCGCGTCACGGTGGCGGGTGACGGTACGCCACCTGCTGCCCGGGGTCCTGCCCCAGGCCGCCCTGGCCGCCGTGCTGATGATCCCGCACGCGATGTGGCACGAGTCCGCGCTCTCCTTCCTCGGGCTCGGACTGCCCACCCACACCGCCAGTCTCGGAACCCTCGTCCAGAGCGCCCGCGGCACCCTGCTGGCCGGACAGTGGTGGCCGACGCTCTTCCCCGGCCTCTTCATCATCCTGCCCACCCTCGCCATCGCCGGCCTCGCCGGCGCGTGGCGCGAACGCCTCAACCCGCGCCGCCGATCGGAGCTGATGCTGTGACCCCGCGCACGCGGCCCCCCGTCCTGTCGGTCCGCGGGCTGTCCGTACGGTTCCGCATGCCGGGCGGACGCCATGTCGCCGCCGTCACCGACGCCCACTTCGACGTCGCACCGGGGGAGTGCCTCGTCCTGGTCGGCGAGAGCGGCTGCGGGAAATCCGTC
The DNA here is from genome assembly GCF_008704555.1 of Streptomyces nitrosporeus. Classification (NCBI taxonomy): domain Bacteria; kingdom Bacillati; phylum Actinomycetota; class Actinomycetes; order Kitasatosporales; family Streptomycetaceae; genus Streptomyces; species Streptomyces nitrosporeus. The sequence goes on along the minus strand of NZ_CP023702.1, from coordinate 849,581 downwards.
CTCGCGTCCGCCCTGCTCGGCCTGCTGCCCTCCAACGCGCAGACCGCCGGATCGGCCCGCCTCGGCGGCCTCGACCTGCTCACCGCCGGCGAACGCACCCTCGCCCGGACGGTACGGGGCCGGATGATCGGCCTGATCCCGCAGAGCCCCGCCGCGCACCTCACACCCGTACGCACCATCCGCTCCCAGCTGGAGGAGACCGTCGCCCAGCTGACCGGGGTACGGGGCCGCGCTGCCCTGCGCACCGCCGCCGAGGAGGCCGCCGCCCGCGCCGCGTACCCCGGCGGGCACCTGGACCGGTACCCGCACGAACTCTCGGGCGGCCTCGCCCAGCGCGCCGCGACCGCCCTGGCCCTCGTCGGCGGTGCCCCCCTGCTGCTGGCCGACGAACCGACCACCGGGCTCGACCGCGACCTCGTCGAGCACACCGTCGACGAACTGCGCCGGCACCTTCACACCCCCACGGACGACGGCCCCTCCGGAACGGACACCGGCGGACGCGCGCTGCTCGTGATCACCCACGACCTGGTGGCGGCCGAACGCATCGCCGACCGGGTCGCCGTGATGTACGCCGGCCGCCTCGTCGAACTGGCCGACGCGGAAGGCTTCTTCGGCTCACCCGGCCCCCGCCACCCCTACAGCCGCGGGCTGCTGAGGGCCCTCCCCGAGCGGGACTTCGCCCCCGTCCCCGGCATGCCGCCCGAACTCGGTGACCTCCCCGCGGGCTGCGCCTTCGCCGCCCGCTGCGAACGGGCCACCGACGCCTGCGCGAGCCCGCCGGACCCGACGGGCACACACCGCGCCGTCGCCTGCCACCACCCCTGCCTGCCGGAGGGCGTCCGTGCTCGAACTCCGTGACATCACCGCCGGATACGACCGCCGGGCCCCCGTCGTACGCGCGGTCTCGCTGACCGTGCGCCCCGGCGAGTCCGTCGGCCTGCTGGGTCCCAGCGGCTGCGGCAAGTCCACCCTGGCCCGGGTCGCGTCCCTGCTGCACCGCCCCGACTCCGGGACCCTGACCCTGGACGGAACCCCCGTACACCGCTGGCGCCACCGCGCGCCCCGCGGCCTGCGCACCGCCGTCGGCGTCGTCTTCCAGCAGCCCAGGCTCTCCGCGGACCCCCGGCTGCGGCTCGCCGACCTGATCGCCGAACCCCTGCGCGCCACCGGCCGGCGCGCCCTCGCCGCCGGACGGGTCGCCGAACTGGCCGGGCCCCTCGGCCTCACCCCGGACCTGCTGGGGCGGCGCCCCCACGAGGTCAGCGACGGGCAGTTGCAGCGCGCCTGCCTCGCCCGCGCCCTCGTCCTGCGCCCCCGCTGGCTGATCTGCGACGAGATGACGGCCATGCTGGACGCGTCCACCACCGCCGCGCTCGTCGAGGCCGTCGAGCGCTACCGCGCCTCCACCGGGGCGGGGCTGCTCGCCGTCGGCCACGACCGGGCCCTCCTGGACCGCTGGTGCGACCGCACGGCCGACTGGGCCACCCTGACGGGCCCGGCGGCCCGCCCGCACGGCGACCGGCCCTGACCGCCCGCCGCGTACGAACGGCGCGAAGCCGGGAAGGCCGGGGCCGGGCGCGGGGCTGCCCGTGCGGACGGCGAAGCCGCCGCGGCAGGGGCCGCGCCTCCCCGCCGCGCGGCTGTACGACGCCGCGTCAGGCCGCTCCGGAGCCCCGCCTCCCCTTGCGGTTGATCTTCATGGTGTCCATGTCGGTCACCGTGGAACGCAGCGCCCCGTGGCCCAGGCCGCGCCCGGCGAGGACCGTCTGCGCGCGGTCCTCGGCGACGGCCGCCGCCATCTCCTCGCCGTCCTCCGGGTCGGACAGCACCACGTAGCGGAAGCTGAAGTGCTTGAGCGCCGCGTCGTAGGTCAGCGACCCCTCCTCACTGAACCGCATCCCGGCCAGGCCGTGCCGGTCCGCCTCGGCCAGCAGCCGCTCCCGGTCCGCTTCCGTCAGCCCTTCCCAGGTGCCCCGTACGATCACCCGGTAGGTGTGCCGTGTGCTCATCGCTCTCCTCTTCCTCCGCCCGTACGCCGTACCCGGAACGTCCGGGGACGTTGAGCCGGCAGAGTACGCGGGTCAGGATGGGGCGCATGCGCAATATCGTGGTGATCGACGCTCCGTCCAACCTCGGCCTGCGGCCTCCGGCACCCGGTGTCGTCCCCGGGTGCCACAAACTCGCGGGCGCCCTGCGCGACCGGCGGATCGTGCAGCGGCTCGGCGCCTTCGAGGGCGGGGTCGTCGTGCCCCCGCGCTACGACCTCGGGGACTGGCGGGAGGGCGACGGGGTCTTCAACGCCGCCGCCCTCGCCGGGTACACGCGCAGACTGGCCGACCGGATCGAGCACCACGTCCGGGCGGGCGACTTCCCGCTGGTGCTCGGCGGGGACTGCTCCATCCAGCTCGGCGCCGCCCTCGCCCTGCGGCGCATCGGACGGTACGGGCTCGCCGCGATCGACGGATCCGCGGACTTCCGCCACCCCGGCAACAGCGACCACGTCGGTGCCGCCGGCGGCGAGGAACTCGCCCTGTCCACCGGACGCGGACAGGCGGACCTCACCGGCCTGGAAGGACTCGGGCCCTATCTCAGGGACGAGGACGTCCGGCTCTTCGGTATGCGTGACGGCGACCCGGACCGGGCGGAGATGGCCGCGCTGGAGATCTCCAACGCCACGGTGGGGGAGATCCGGGAACGGGGCGCCACCGGCCTCGCGCGGGATGCCGTCCGGAGCCTGGAGGTCCCCGCCCTCGACGGTTTCTGGGTGCACCTGGACGCCGACGTCCTCGACCCGAGCGTGATGCCCGCGGTCGACAGTCCCGACGACGGCGGCCTGTTCCCGGAGGAACTCGCCGCCCTCCTCGCCCCCTTGCTCCGCTCGCCACGCTGCATCGGGCTCAACGTCACCATCTACGACCCCGACCTCGACCCGGACGGCACCGCGGGCACCCTGCTCACCGACCTCGTGGTGGAGGCGCTGTCCGGGGTGTAGGGAGTACGCCGGCGGCCGGTCAGACCGCGGCGTTCCGGTCGACGTACTCGAAGACCGAGCCGTCCGGGTGCAGGGCGATCAGGTTGCGGCCGGCCGGGGTGGGGACAGGACCGGCGACGACCCTCGCCCCCACCCGGGTCAGTGCCGCGTGGGCCTCGTCGACGTCCTTCACCGCGATGGTCGCCGAGACCTTGCGCAGTACCTCCAGCTCCGGCTCCGGGCCGCTCATCAGCAGAAAACAGCTGATCGCGGCGACCGAGACCCCGCCTCGCTCGAAGCGCAGGGCGGGAGTGCCCGTCAGGCCCTCGTAGAAGGCCACCGCGGCCTCCAGGTCGTCGACGCAGATACGCAGCGTGGTTCCCAGGATCTCCATACCACGAGGGTAGTTGGCACCTCACCGGTGTGTGATCGATTCCCCGGTGCCGCCCTTCTCCCGGCGCCCGTGTCCTGGTGTCCGCGCCCCGGTGCCCGCCCCCCGCTCAGGCCCGGCAGAGCAGTTCGCCGTGCGGGACGAGGAACCAGGCGTCCGGCTCCTCACCCCACGCCCGCCAGGCGTCCGCGATCGCGGTGAGCTGCCCGGCGCTCGCGTGCCCGCCGCCCACCGCCGCACCGGCGTAGGCCGAGGCCGTCGTGCGCTCCGCCCACAGGCCGCTCCACCAGGCCCGGTCCCCGGCGGCGTAGCACCATGTCCCGGCGCTCGGCGTGATGTCGGTGAAACCCGCCTGCCGCGCCCACGACAGCAGTCGCCGGCCTGCGTCCGGCTCGCCGCCGTTGGCGCGGGCCACCCGCCGGTACAGGTCCTGCCAGTCGTCCATCCCGGGGACCTCCGGGAACCAGGCCATGGCGGCGTAGTCGCTGTCCCGCGCCGCGACGACGCCACCGGGCCGGCACACCCGCCGCATCTCCCTCAGGGCCTGGACCGGGTCGCCCACGTGCTGGAGCACCTGGTGGGCGTGGACCACGTCGAAGGAGTCGTCGGGGAAGTCGAGCGCGTGCACGTCCCCGACGGCGAACTCGACGTTCTCCAGGCCGCGTTCCTCAGCCACGGCGGCCGCCTGGCCGAGGATGTCCCGGCCCGTGTCGATCGCGGTGACCCGCCCCGGAGCGACCAGCGCGGCGATGTCCGCGGTGATGGTCCCGGGGCCGCAGCCGACATCCAGCACCCGCAGGTCCGGGCGGAGTTCGTCCAGGAGGTAGGCGGCCGAGTTGGCGGCGGTGCGCCAGCGGTGCGAGCGCAGCACCGACTCGTGGTGGCCGTGGGTGTACACGGCGGTTTCCCTGGGTGGCATGACCGTACGTCCTCTCTCGGACCGTGCGGGCGCGTGCGCGCCGGGCGGTAGGACCACCGTACGCCCGGATGCCGCATCCTGAGATGGACGTCTCAGGATGCGGTCATGCCGGGGGTGGTCCGAGCCGCCGCCGGAGCGCGGCCGGCCGTGCTCAGGGCCGCATCGGGCAGTAGACGGTGAGCGCCTCCGGGAGCTTGTCGACCGTCAGCTCCGTGCCCGAGTGGCCCACTTCGCCGTCGTACGCGTAGGGCGTGCCGGGCGTCAGGCCGGCGATCCGCACACGGTGCCGTCGCACCGCGGCGTGGGCGGGGGAGCGGGTCAGCGGTCCGGCGACCGCGGCGGCGAGGAGCCGGAGCCCGGGTGAGCGGCCGCCGTGCACCACCCGCACGTCCAGCAGGCCGTCCGCCAGGTTGTGGCGCCTGCCCGGGGCGGGCCCCACCCGCCGGAACAGTCCGTTGCCCACGAAGAGAAGCCACAACGGCCTCTGCTTCCCTTGGAGTTCGGCGGTCAGCGGATGTCCGCCGCGCAGCGTCTCCACGGCCGCGAGCACCCCGGCCGGCCAGCCGCCGATCCGTGGCGCCCAGCGCTCACGGGTCCGGACGAGCTCCGGGTACACCCCCAGACTGAAGGCGTTGAGGAAGTACCCCTCCGGCCCCTCCGGGCCCGGCCGGAAGCGGCCCAGGTCCACCCGGACCGCGTCACCCGAGGCGAGCGCGCCCGCCGCGTCCCGCACCGTCTCGATGCCCAGGTCGTAGGCGAAGTGGTTGAGGGTGCCGCCCGGGAACACCACGAGGGGCACACCGCGCCGGACCGCCACCGCCGCCGCCTGGTTGACCGTCCCGTCGCCGCCGCAGATCCCCAGCGCCACGCACGTGGACGCGGCCTCCTCCAGGCAGCCGGTGAGGTCGGCGGGCGCGCACTCCACCACCGTGGCGAGCGGCAGCGCCTCGCGGACCAGTCCGGCGGCGGCGGTCGCCGACCCCGACTCCCGGTTGACGACCACGACGAGGCCATCCCCCTCGGGCAGCGAGGGCGCGGCGGCCGGCGGGCGCCCCGGGGCGGGCAGCTGTCCGCGGGTGGGCACGACACCCCGCAGCGCGAACGCCGCCCCCACCCCGAGCGCCGCCCCCGCCAGTACGTCGCCGGGGTAGTGCACCCCGGTGTAGACGCGCGAGGCGGCCACCGAGGCCGCCACGGGTGCGACGAGGGCGCCCCACCCCTTCGACTCCAGGGCCACACCGGTCGCGAACGCGGCCGCGGACGCCGCGTGCCCGGACGGGAAGGAGGTGGTGAACGGCTGCCGCTTCAGCCGCCGTATCACCGGGACGGCGTCCAGCACCGGCCGTTCCCTGCGCACGGCGCTCTTGGCCACGAGATTGATCGCCGCCGAGGCCACGGCCAGCGAGGCCACCCCGCGCAGCGCCGCCCGCCGGGACCTCGCGCCGGTGCCCAGCGCGGCCATGCCCGCGGCGGTGCCGAGCCACAGCACGCCGTGGTTGGCGCCGCGGCTCAGCCGGGGCAGTACGTGCTCGGCGGCGGGCCAGCGCCGTTGGGCCGCCGCCTGGAAGACGGCCGTATCCCACGCGTTGAGCCGGTCCCGCCAGGAGCCGGCCGCGGTGCGTCTGTTCGAAGGAGACATGGCACAGCCAATACCCTGCCTCCGGGTCCTGAACCAGAAGGCGCGCCCGCATCGATGCATACGGGGTGAACGGGGGCGTGGAAGCCGATTCCGCCCGCACCCGTCCCTCGCCCTCCGGGGCCCCGCACGCCGGGAACGTTGCCCGGACAAGTGGCCTCCCGCTAGCCTGCGTTCGTGATTCCGGTCATTGGCCGGAGGGTCGAACAGAAGAGGTGGGTGATCATGGGGCGACTCGTCCCCGCGGTGACCAGGGCGCTGGATGTACTCGAACTCTTCCTCCAGGGCGAGGGAACCCTCTCCGCCCCCGAGGTCACCCGCAGGCTCCAGCTGCCGCGCACCACGGTCCATGAACTGCTCACCACCCTCGCCGCGCGCTCCTACCTGGTCACGGTCCCGGGGCAGCCGGGCCGCTACCGGCTCGGGGTGCGCACCTACCAGCTCGGCAGCCGCTACGCGGAACAGCTCGACCTGGCCGCGGAGGGCCAGCAGGTCGCCCGTGAGGTCGCCGAGACCTGCGACGAGACCGTCCACGTCGCGATCCTGGAGGGCGCCGAGGTCATCTACATCGCCAAGGTGGACTCCACCCACGCGGTCCGCATGGTCTCCGCGGCCGGCCGCAAACTGCCCGCCCACTGCACGGCCGTCGGCAAGCTGCTGCTCGCCGCGCTGCCGGAGGCGGAGCTGGACGCCCGGCTGGAGGGGCGCGAACTCGTCGCGATGACCGGCAACAGCATCACGGACCCCGGTGAGCTGCGGTCCGCGCTCGCCGTCGCCCGTAAACGGGGCATCGCCGTGGAGCACCGCGAGTCGAACCCGGACGTGAGCTGTGTCGCCGCGCCGGTCCGCGACCGCTCCGGCCGGGTCGTCGCCGCGCTCTCCATCTCCGTCCCGGTGACCCGCTGGACCGAGGAGCGCGAGGCGGAGCTGGCCCGGCTCGCCGCGGGCGGCGCGGACGCCCTCTCCGGCCGCCTCGGGCACCACCGGAGCCAGGTATGAGCCTCCGATGGGAACCGGCCGTCCGCGCGCACGCGGAACTCGGTGAGGGGCCCACCTGGGACCCCGCGGCCGGCCGGCTGGTCTGGGTCGACATCCTCTCCGCCCGCGTGCACACGTACGACCCCTCGAACGGCCGCCGTACGGTCATGGCGACCGGGCAGCACGTCGGTGCCGCGAAGCCGCGCGCGGGCGGCGGTCTGGTGGTCAACCTGCGGGACGGCGTCGGCCTGTACACGGCCGGCGGCGCCTTCTCCTGGCTGCTCCACGACCCGGTGCCCGGCCGCCGGGGCAACGACGCGGCCGTGGCCCCGGACGGTGCCCTCTGGGCGGGCACCATGCGCTACGACGAGGGGACCGGCGGCGGCACGCTGACCCGGGTGGCGGCGGACGGCACGGCCACGGCCGTGCTGGATACCGTCACGGTCAGCAACGGCACCGGATGGAGCCCGGACGGGCGGCTCATGTACTACACCGACACGCCCACGCGGCGGATCGACGTGTTCGACGCCGGCGGCGCCGGGCCCGGCGGTGTGTCGGGCCGCCGCCCCTTCGCCGTCGTGGAGCCGGGCGCGGGCTGGCCCGACGGACTGACGGTGGACGCGGAGGGCTGTGTCTGGGTGGCCCTCTGGGACGGCGCGGCGCTGCGCCGCTACACGCCCGACGGCCGGCTGGACCGCGTGGTGGACCTGCCGGTACGCCGTCCCACCGCCTGCGCCTTCGGCGGCCCGGACCTGCGCGACCTCTACGTCACGAGCGCCCGCGGCGGCCTGGACGCCCCGCACCCGCTGTCGGGCTCCCTGCTCGTGCTGCCGGACGCGGGCCACGGGCTGCCGGGGACGCCGTTCGCCGGCTGAGGCCGGCCGGCGGGGGCGGGCCCGGGGCCGCCGGTACGCGGGATCGCCCGTGCGCGGGCGCCCGCCGGGGAATCTCCGTATAAAGGGCCGGAGGGTGTCGCGCGCGGAGGAGGTCCGGGATGCAGGGCAGCGAGCGGGACCGGCCCCGCCCCGCGGGCGCGGACCGGCGGGCGGGCCGGGAGCGGGACGCGGCCGGGGACGGCGGCCTCCGGCAGGACCGGGGCCCCGTGCGCTACGGGCCCCCGGCGCCCGAGCACGGTCTGCCCGTCCTGCCCGAGCTGGCCGGTGTCCTGGCCGCCTCCGCGGGGCACGCCCGGCCGGAACCGCCGGGCGGGGGGACGGCCCTGCGGTCGGCCGCCGACGCCTACTGGCGGCGGGGACTGCACGGCGGGCCCGGGGACGTCGTGGCGGCACCCGGCGCGCCGCCCCTGCTCTTCGCGCTCATGGCCGCGTACGGGGGCGACGTGCTCATGCCCCGGCCCTGCCCGGCCACCTGGATGCCCCAGGCCGGGCTCCTGGGCCGGCCCGCCTACCTGGTACCGACCCCGGCCGAGTGCGGCGGCATCCCCGACCCGTACGCCCTCCTGGAGACCGTGCGCCGGGTGCGCGCCGAAGGGGGCAGGCCCCGGCTGCTGCTGATCTCCGTGGCCGACGACCCGACCGCCACCGTCGCCCCGCCAGAGCTGGTCCGCGAGGTCTGCGAGGCCGCGGTGGGCGAAGGGCTGCACATCGTGAGCGACGAGAGCTGGCGGGACACCCTGCACCGCCCGCGCGACACGGTCCTGCTCAGCCCCGCCGAGATGTGGCCCGACGACGTCACCGTCCTGACCGATCTGGCCGGAGCGCTGGCCCCCGCCGCCTGGCCGGTCGCCGTGGCGCGGTTCCCCGCCACCGGGCGCGCCGCCGCCCGGGGGGCCCGGGTCCTGGACATCCTCACCGCTCTGGGCGCGCGGGTCGCCGCCCCCGTCGCCCACGCCGCCGCCCACGCGCTGCGGGAGCCCGACGCGGTCACCGGGCGGGCCCGTCTCGCCGCCGCCCTGCACGCGAGCCTCGCCACGGCCGTCCACCACGCCGTCCTGGCCGCGGGCGCGCTGGCCCGGCCCCCGCAGGCGGGCCGCCACCTCTACGCCGACCTCGGCCCGCTCCGCCCCGGGCTGGCCGCCCGGGGCGTGACGGACTCCATGGAACTGGAGGAGTACCTGACGGACCGGCTCGGCACCCCGGTCCCCGGCGGTCACCGCTTCGGCGACGAACTGGGCGCCCTGCGCGTGCGGTTCGGCACGGGTCCGCTCCTCGGCTCAACCCCCGAGGAGCAGGAGGCGTCCCTCACCGCTGTGGAGCCCTTGCGATTGCCCCATGTGGCACAAGCGCTGAGCATGTTCGCAGCAGCCCTCGACGAACTCCGATGACGGGAGCCTCTCGATGACGGAACAGACCGAGCGCTCCCTCCCGGGCTCCGGCGGCAGGCCCGCGGGCCGCGGCACGTCCACGGCCCGGCCGCTCGGCGAGGTCCGGTCCTGGCCCCGCAGTTTCGCGGACCGCCTCACCGCCCCCCTCCCTGGTGTCAGGGGCATGACGCGCCTGGCCCGGGAGCACGGGCTGCGGCCCGGAGCCGAGGGACTGCGGGACGTCTGCCGGCTGCCGTACGCCCCCGGGCCGCTGCCCGCCGTCCGGAAGGACGCCTGCGCGGTGACCTGGGCGGGCCACGCCAGCTGGATCGTGCGCATCGGCGGCCTGACCGTCCTCACCGACCCCGTCTGGTCACGGCGCATCCTCGGCACCCCCGCCAGGATCACCCCGGTCGGCGTGCCCTGGCACGAGCTGCCGGCGGTGGACGCGGTCCTCATCAGCCACAACCACTACGACCACCTGGACGCCCCCACCCTGCGCCGGCTGCCCCGCCGGACCCCGCTCTTCGTCCCGGCGGGACTGGGCCGCTGGTTCCGGCGGAGGCGCTTCACCTGCGTCACCGAGCTCGACTGGTGGGAACGGGCCGAGCTGGACGGCGTCCGCTTCGACTTCGTTCCCTCCCACCACTGGTCCAAGCGCACCCTCACCGACACCTGCCGGTCCCTCTGGGGCGGCTGGATGCTCGGCGACGCCCGGGGCCGGCGCGTCTACTTCGCCGGCGACACCGGATACGGCCACTGGTTCGAGGAGATCGGCCGCCGCTACCCCGGGATCGACCTCGCCCTCCTGCCCATCGGGGCGTACGAGCCGCGCTGGTGGCTCTCGGACGTGCACACCGACCCCGAGGAGGCCGTCAAGGCATACGCGGACCTGGGCGCCCGCGCGATGGCGCCCATGCACTGGGCGACCTTCCTGCTCTCCGCCGAACCGGTGCTCGAACCGCTGACCCGGCTGCGCACCGCCTGGCGGCGGGCCGGGTACCCGCGCTCCGACCTCTGGGACCTGCCCGTCGGCGGCTCACGCGTCCTGGACGGCTGAGGACTCCGGGCGGAAGGGGGCCGGAGCCCTGCGGGCGGGTTCCGGAAGCGGCGTGGGCGGGTTCCGGAAGCGGTGCGGGCGGGCGCGCGCCTCGCGGTTCAGTGCGCCCAGCGCGCCCGCATCCGGCGCCAGAGGGCCGGGGTCCCGCTGATCAGCAGTGTCAGCGCGACCGCCGCGAGGAGCCCCTGCCAGGGGTCGGGGAACAGCGAGCCGCCCAGGATCCCGATCAGCTGATACGTCGCCGCCCACGCCAGGCACGCCGGGACGTCCCCCCGCGCGAACTGCCGCAACGGCATCCGGCCAAGCAGGCACGCCAGCATCACCGGGATACGGCCCGCCGGCACCAGCCGCGACAGCACCAGCACCACGACGCCGTGCTCCTCCAGTTTCCCCCGCGCCTGGGCCAGGCGTTCCGGGGCGGCCCGCCGGGTGATCGCAGCCAGCCACTTCGAGCCGTTCTTCGACCGCACCCCGCGCTGCCCCAGCCAGTACAGGCACAGGTCCCCGAGGAACGCCGCGGCGGACGCCACGGCGAAGACCACGAGCAGCGCGAACGGTGACGTCTGGTGGAAGGCCACCACCGCGGCCGAACTCACCAGCACTCCCGTCGGGATCACCGGGACCAGCGAACCGAGCGACACCAGGGCGAACAGCGACGGATAGCCGACCGCCTGCTGCGTCGACTCCGTCGGCAGCTGCCGGAGCACCTCCTGTATCACCGGCCGGCCCCCGGTCTCACATGCTCCCCGTGCCCCAGCAGATGCACCGCCACCTCCGGCACCAGCCGCGCGGCCTGCCGGACGAACTCGTCGCCCGGCGCGTGGAACTCGTGCGGCCGGACACCGTCCATCCCGATCGGCCAGTACGTCCCGTAGTGCACCGGGACCGCGGCGCGCGGCCTCAGCAGTTCCAGGGCGCGCGCGGCCCGGGCGGCGTCCAGGTGGCCGTGGCCCAGGTACGGTCCCCAGCCGCCGACCGGGAGGAGTGCCGTGTCGACCGGGCCCACCACGTCCGCCATCCCGTCGAACAGGCCGGTGTCACCGGCGAAGTACGTCCGGGACAGGCCCTCGACCACGTACCCCAGGGCCGGCACCCGGCGCGGTCCGACCGGGATGCGGCGGCCGTCGTGCCGGGCCGGGACGGCCCTGACCAGCACCGGGCCGAGCCGCACCTCGTCGCCCGGGGCGACCTCGGTGATGAGCAGCCCGCGCATCCGGCGGAGCATCCGCAGGCCCGGCACGGCCGCCGGAGCGCCCCTGGGGACGATCAGCGTGCTGCCCGGGGCCAGGCGGGCCAGCGACGGAAGATGCAGGTGGTCGGAGTGCAGATGCGAGATGAGGACGGCGTCCGCGACCGCGGCCTCGGGCGGCGGCACCTCCCCCCGGCGGCGCCGCAGATGCGCGAAGCGCCGTACGAAGAGGGGGTCGGTGAGCAGCCGGACACCGGAGTCCTCGATCGTGCAGGTGGCATGACCCCACCAGGTGACCTCCACCGCACCGCCTCCTCGCCGGGCCGGCCCGCGTGCCTCGCGGGAGTGCCCGGTACGAGCGTAGGCGCTCGGCGGAGCGGGCCGGGCCCGTGCTGCCGGGCGTGCGCCCCCGCACCCCCGTGCGCCTCTTCGCGCCCGCTGCCGGGCGTGCACGGGCGGCTACGGAGGGCGATGCCCGGGGTAGGGTCGAACACGGCATCCCCGTGCGGGGGGATGTGCGGATTCGGATCGCGGTCCAGGGGGACACCATCGGGGACGTACGGGTGGCGGCCATCGCCAGTCTCACACCGCTCGAGGAGCTCGACGGGGACCCGTTCCTCGTCGACACCCGCAGCCAGCACGCCATGTGCGCCCGCTGGGCGGCCGGCCGGGGATACGTCGTCACCCGCCAGCTCCGCGTCTACGGGCTGCCGCCGGACCACCGCGCCCTGTGGGAGGAGGACGAGGGCGACGGCGGGGGCGTCGAGGTCTTCGTGGTCCCCAACGACCGGGTGCTCGCGCGCGCCCTGGCCTCGGCGGGGGGTTTCGCCGCGGAGTGCGAGCGGCGCGGGGTGCGCCTGGAGTTCGCCGGTCTGGAGGAGCCCGCCTACACCTCCGGGGGCAAGGCGAGTGTCCACCGCAGGCTGTCCATGCCGACCGCCGGGTACGACGGCTGCTGACGGGGGCCGTGCCGGCACGGCCCCCGGCGCCGGGGGCGGACGACGGGACCGGGCTGACAAGGCCGCCGGACGGCTGTGAAAGGCTGGTTCCGGGCTCTTGACGGCACAGGGCCCGGACGTGAGGTGGAACGGCGTGAGTGACGGGCGATGGCGTACGGCGGGACGGGCCCTCATGCGCGTGACCGCCGTGTGGGCGGTCTCCACCGTGACCATGCTGGTGCTCGCCGGCCTCCTGCCCGACTTCCAGCTCCAGGCCGCCGATGGTGACTCCGTCACCCGGACCGCGTTCACCGCGGCCTGGGGCGCGGGCGCCTTCGGCCTGCTCTCGGCACTGGTGTGGCCCGTGCTCGTGCGGGCCCTGCTCATCGTGCCCGCCCTGGTCCTCGGTGCCCTGGTCTTCTTCCTCAACGGCTCGCTGCTCTGGGTGGCGCTCCGGCTGATCCCGGACGACCGGGGGCACGCCGACCCGGAGACCGCGGTCGTCGTCGCCGCCGTCATGTCGGCCGTGGCCTCCGCCGCCTCCACCGCGCTCGCCGTCCGTGACGACGACGCCTACTGGCGCCGGCTGTCCCGCCTCGCCGACCGCCGCAGACGGCGCGAACGCACCCCCGACGGGCGCGACGGCCCTCCCGGCATCGTGTTCGTCCAGCTCGACGGGGTCGGCCACGACGTGCTCGTGAGGGCCGCGGCCGAGGGCCTCATGCCCACCGTGGCCGCCCGCCTCGACGACCGGGCCGGGCACCGGCTCACCCCGTGGACCACCGACTGGTCCAGCCAGACCGGCGCCAGCCAGCTGGCCATCCTGCACGGCTCCAACTTCGACGTGCCCGCCTTTCGCTGGTACGAGAAGGAGACCGGCACCGTCATGGTCTCCAGCAGGCCGGCCAGCGCCCTGGAGATGCAGCGCAGGGCCATCGCCCTGACCCACGACGGCGGGCTGCTCACCGCCGACGGGGCGAGCCGCGGCAACCTCTTCAGCGGCGGTGCCACCCAGCTCGCACTCGTGCTGTCCATGGCCGCCCGGCGCGGCAAGGGCCACCGCTCCCGGGCCGGCTACTTCGCCTACTTCTCCGACCCGGCCAACGCCGTCCGCACCGCGCTGTCCTTCGTCGCCGAGGTGGCCCGCGAGATCGGCCAGTCCGTCCGCGCCCGGATACGGAAGGACCTGCCGCGGGTCAAACGCGGCGGGCTCTACCCCTTCATCCGGGCGTTCGCGACCGTCGTCGAACGCGACGTCGTCGTCGCGGCGGTCCTGGGCGACATGTTCGCCGGGCGCGGCGCCGTCTACGCCGACCTGGTCGCCTACGACGAGGTCGCCCACCACTCGGGACCGCACAGCAGGGACGCCGACAAGGTGCTGGCCCGCCTGGACCGCTCCCTGGGCATCATCACCAGGGCGGCCGAGCACGCCCCGCGGCCCTATCGGATCGTGCTGCTCTCCGACCACGGCCAGAGCCCCGGGGAGACCTTCGCCTCCCGCTACGGCCTCACCCTCAAGGACCTCGTACGGGCGGGGTGCGGGCTGCCGGTACCGCGCCGGGCGCAGCGCACCCGCAGCGCGTCGGAGGCGCGTGACGCGGTGCGCATCGCCCTGCACCGGCCGGTCGGCGAGCCACCGCAGCCGGAGGGGGCGGCCGGGCTCTTCGACCCCGTCGTCCTGGCCTCCGGCAACCTGGGGCTGCTGTCCTTCCCCGACCTGGAGGGGCGCGCCTCACGCGAGGAGATCGACCGCCGCCACCCCGCGCTGCTCGGAACGCTCGCCAACCACCCCGGTGTCGGCTTCCTGCTGGTACGCAGCGAGGAACACGGCTCGGTGGTGCTGGGGCGCCGGGGAGAGGAGGTCCCGCTGTCGGAACTCACTGACGGGGAGGGCCCGATCGCGGTGTTCGGCCCGGGCGCGGCGGACGCGGTACGGCGCACCGACTCCTTCCCGCACGTCGCCGACGTCATGGTCAACTCGATGTACGACCCCGCCACGGGCACGGTCCACGCCTTCGAGGAGCAGATCGGCTCGCACGGCGGACTGGGCGGCCGGCAGTCGCACCCCTTCCTGCTGTGGCCCCGGACGCTGTCGGACCCCCTGGACGTCCTGTCCGCGGAGGACGGGGACACGGTCACCGCCGTGGTGGGGGCGGAAGCGGTGCACCGGGTACTGGCCCGCTGGATCCGGGAACTCTCCGGCCCCCAGGTGCCCCTGCGGGCCGAGGGGTTCACCGGGACCGAGTGGGCCGACGAGCGGCTCCCGGAGGACGGGGAACCCGGTGCGGCGGGCCCGGACGCCCCGGACGCCGGCGGGGCGGACGGCTCCCGCACCGTCCCGGGCACCGGCGTGCCGGCGGAGCTCCGGGGACCGGGGGCCGACGACGCGTTCCCCGGCGCGCGGGACTGAACGAGCAGAAGGCGCTGGCCCAGCAGCGTCGGATGACGCGTTCCCGGGCGCGCGGGACTGAACGGCCCGGGAGCCCGGGCCCGGCCGCCGGGCGCCGGCGGACGGCGCGGCGCAAGCCCGTGAGCAGCGGAGGGCGTTGTCAGTGGCGGGCGGCAGGATAGGGGCATGACGACGAACTCAGCTGTGGTGCTCGCCGATGCCGCCTCCTACGCCGCCGCGGTCGAAGAGGCGACACGGGCCGCCGCCGCGTACTACGCCACGGGGGAGAGCACCCTCGACGACGACGCGTACGACCGCCTGGCGCGGGGCATCGCCGCCTACGAGGAGGAGCACCCGCAGGAGGTACTGGCCGGCTCGCCGACCGGGAAGGTGGCGGGTGGGACCGCGACCGGCGACGTCCCCCACACCGTCCCCATGCTCTCCCTGGACAACGTCTTCTCCGCCGAGCAGTTCGTCACCTGGACCGCGTCCGTCGAGCGGCGGATCGGCCGGCCCGTCACGGCCTGGAGCGTGGAGCCCAAGCTGGACGGCCTCGCCGTCGCCGTGCGGTATCACGAGGGACGCCTCCAGCAGCTGATCACCCGGGGCGACGGCACGGCCGGCGAGGACGTCTCGCACGCCATCGGCACGGTGCTCGGCCTGCCCGAGCGGCTGGAGGACCCCGTCACCCTCGAGGTACGCGGCGAAATACTCATGACCGACGAGCAGTTCGACGCCGCCAACGCGGCGCGTACCGCCCACGGGGCCGCCCCCTTCGCCAACCCGCGCAACGGCGCGGCGGGCACCCTGCGCGCCAAGGACCGGCCCTACCGCGTGGAGATGACCTTCTTCGCCTACGGCGCCCTGGCGCTGCCCGGTTCCGGCGGCCTCGCGGAGACCCTGACCGGGCTCCCGCACAGCGAGATCCTCCGGTACGTCGCGGGACTCGGTGTGCACACCGCCGCGGACACGGCGGTCGCCCCGCGTACGGCCGCCACGGCCGAGGAGGTCCGGGCGGGGGTCGAGGACATCGCCGCACAGCGCGCCACGCTGCCGTTCGGTATCGACGGCATCGTGATCAAGGCCGACCTGGCCGCCGACCAGCGCGACGCGGGCACCGGTACCAGGGCCCCGCGCTGGGCCATCGCGTACAAGCTCCCGGCCGTCGAGAAGGTCACCCGCCTCCTCGGCGTCGAGTGGAACGTGGGCCGGACCGGCATCATCGCGCCCCGGGCCGTGCTGGAGCCCGTGGAGATCGACGGATCCACCGTCAGCTACGCCACACTCCACAACCCGGCCGACATCACCCGCCGCGATCTCCGCCTGGGCGACCGGGTGATGGTCTACAAGGCGGGCGACATCATCCCCCGTATCGAAGCCCCGGTCGCCCATCTGAGGACGGGGGACGAGAAGCCGATCGAGTTCCCCGAGTCGTGCCCGCGGTGCGGTTCCGCGATCGACACCGGCGAACAGCGCTGGCGCTGCACCCGGGGCCGCGACTGCCGCCTGGTCGCCTCCGTCTCGTACGCGGCCGGACGCGACCAGCTCGACATCGAGGGCCTGGGCGGAACCCGGGTCGTGCAGCTCGTCGACGCGGGTTTCGTCACCGACTTCGCCGACCTCTTCACCCTGGAGCGGGACCAGCTGCTCGGCCTGGAGCGGATGGGGGAGACCTCCACCGACAATCTGCTGGCGGCCATCGAGACGGCGCGGACCCGCCCGCTGTCCCGGGTCTTCTGCGCGCTGGGCGTGCGGGGCACCGGGCGTTCCATGTCCCGCCGGATCGCACGTCACTTCGCGACGATGGACCGGATCGTCGCAGCCGACGCCGAGGCGCTCCAGCAGGTCGACGGCATAGGCAAGGAGAAGGCGGCGGGAGTCGTCTCGGAGCTGGCGGAGCTGGCACCGCTGGTCGCGAAGCTGGTGGCCGCCGGGGTCAACATGACCGAGCCCGGCGCCACCCCGCCGCCGGAGCCCGGCGCGGTGCGGGAGGAGGAGGCGGAGGCCGGGGAGGGGGCCGCGGCGGGCGGCCGGCCGGAAGGCCTGCCGCTGGACGGGATGACCGTCGTGGTGACGGGGGCCATGACCGGAGCGCTGGAGAAGCTCTCCCGCAACGAGATGAACGAGCTGATCGAGCGGGCCGGCGGCAAGTCCTCGTCGAGCGTCTCCAAGCGCACGAGCCTGCTCGTCGCGGGGGAGAAGGCCGGTTCCAAGCGGACCAAGGCGGAGGATCTGGGGGTCAGGATCGCCGAGCCGGCGGAGTTCGCGGAGATGGTCGGGTCGTTTCTCGGCTGAGGGGCTGAGGGGCTGAGGGGCTGAGGGGCTGAGGGGCTGAGGGGCTGAGGGGCTGAGGGGCTGCGCGGGCGGGCCGGGTGAGGGCCGGGGCGGCCGTACGCGGGTGGTCCCGCATCGGTTCCGGTCGGCTGTGACCGGAGGGAGACCTTGGAATTGTGGGGGGAGTGGCGTTCCTATGCCCGATATTGCATAGTGAGGGCTCGGTCATGCCTCGCTATCAGCGGGTCAGTGAGTGGCGAATGGCTGTGAGGCCGGGCCAGGGGTGAGGGGCGGTGCGTTCTTTGCGCGACGGACAGCGGCACAGCGGGCCCGCCCCCCGGCGGGGGAGCCGTCCCGGTGGGGACCTCCGCCGTCCCGGTGCCTCCCGCCACCGCGGCGCCGCCGGAGGGCTCGCCATCGACCTGGGCAGCTCCGGAGCCCGCGCATGGGTCAGCGGACGTGGACTCGTCACCGGCGCGGGGTGGGACGAAGGGTTCGGCCGGCCGGTCCGGCGGGGCCGCATCGTCGATCCCGACTCCTGCGCCCGGCTGCTCGCCCGTCTCGTGGACACCGCACTGGGGGCCGACCGGCACCGCAGTGTGATCGCCCTCAGCCATCCGGTGCTGGCGGGCACCGAGTACCGCGGCCGCGCCAGGGAACTGCTGGCGTCCCTCGGGGTCCGCGATGTCGTGGCCGTCAGCAGTGCCAGGGCCGTGGCCGCCTCCCTCGGGGCCCCGGCCGGCGGCCCGCTGCTGGTCGTCGACATGGGAGCCGGGCTGACCGAGGTCACCCTGCTCGTGGACGGGATGATCGTCGACGCCCGGCAGGCCGAATCCGGCCTCGGTGATCTCCACGATCCCGGTGGCTCCGGCGGTGGCGGATACGGCGGCGGGCACGGGGACGGGCGCAGCGCCGGGCGCGGCACGGACCAGGGGCGCGCCGGCGGTGCCGGACCCGGACCGGTGCCTGCCGGGATCGCCGGCGGGGTGCTGGATATGATCATGTCCATGTGGCGGCAGGACAAGCACGGAGCGGTGCGCGGTGCGCTGCGCAGGGGCCCCGTACTCACCGGGGGCGGTGCGCTGCGCCCGGACGTCACCCGCCGTATCTCCCTGTGCCTCGGTACACCGGCACGCCTTGCCGACGACCCCTCGACGGCGGTCGTCCGGGGCGCCGGCCTCATCCTCGACTCCGTCCTCGGCCATACGGGTCGGGGCGGGGCGGCCGGTCCCTCAGGCCGGGCCGGATGAGCCGCCTCCCGGGGCCGCCCCGGGACGACGCGCGCCCGTGGGGGCGGCCCGCCGCACCGGCGGTCCGGCGGATGCGCCACGCCCTCGCCGCGCTCCTGCTGGCCGTGCTCACCCTGGTCGGCGCACCGGCGGCGGCGGGCGCCGTGCCCGTCGCCCAGGTCCTGGCCGCGTCCGCGCCGGCCGCCGTGCCGTCGTACCCCGCTCCGCAGGTGTCCACCGGCCAGGCGACCCCCGGCCACGCGCGGACCCAGCGGACCGACCGCGCTCCGCGGTACGGCGGTGTCCATGACGTCCGTGGCGGACAGGCGGCGCCTGCCGGCGGCGCTACGGCGGCGGCACGGGCCGTCATGGCCGCGACCGGCTCCCCGCCGCCTCCCGGGCCCGCGGCCGGCCCCCGGGCCACCCGCGGCCCCCCGGCCGGCGGGGCCGTCCCCGACTCCGTGTCGGGGCCGTCGGCGTGGTGGGCCGGTGTCTTCGCCCCGGGCCCGCGCGCCGGTGCGGACCGCCCCCACGTCCCGCACCACGTCCCCCCGCTGGGGCAGGCGGCCCTGCCCCCGCGTCTCCTCGGCCTGCCCGCGCCCCGTCTCCTCACGGGTACCGCGGACCGGGCCCGCCCCGCCGTGCCCGGCGGCGCCCTCGCCTCCCTGCCCGGGGTCCGTGGTCCTCCCGGGGTGACGGCCGGTCAGCCGGCCGTCCACCGGTCCTGTTCCACAGACCCGTCGTACCGCCACCGCCTTCTCTGAGCGCGGGCGGACGACGCCCCCTCGGAGGAATCCCCATGACTCGCGCCACCACGGTGCGGGCGGTTCTGGCTGTCGCCGTACTGCTCGTCTCCGTGTACATCACGCTGACCATGTCCCCCAGACTCGGCCTCGACCTTCAGGGCGGCACCCGCATGGTGCTCCAGGCCAAGGACTCGGACACCGCGAAGGCGGACCGGGAGAGCACCGAACGCACCCTGGAGGTGCTCCGCCAGCGCATCGACTCGCTGGGTGTCGCCGAACCCACCCTGACCCGGTCCGGCGAGGACCGGATCATCGTCGAACTGCCGGACGTCCAGGACCCCCGCCAGGCGGCCGAGGTCCTCGGCAAGACCGCGCAGCTCAGCTTCCACGCCGTCCAGGGACCCGGTACCGAGCAGACCGGGACGGACGAGGAGAAGTCCGGGGCGGAAGGGGGGCCGACGCTGCCGGACGAGCAGGGCGGGCTGCTCGCCCTCGGGCCGCCGCGCCTCTCCGGCGCCGGAGTCAAGGACGCCACCGCCAACTTCGACGCCCAGCAGGGCGCGGGGTGGACCGTATCGCTCGACTTCCACAAGGACGCGGGCAAGAAGTGGACCGAGCTGACCGGCGAGGCCGCCTGCAACCCGGTCCAGGACGAGCGCCGCAGGGTCGCGATCGTCCTGGACGGCAAGGTCATCTCCTCGCCGCAGGTCGATCCCTCGGTCGGCTGCGAGGTCGGCCTGCCCTCCGGGTCCACGCAGATCACCGGGTCCTTCAGCGCGGACGAGGCACGCGACCTCGCCCTGCTGATCAAGGGCGGGGCACTGCCCGTGCCGGTGGAGATCGTCGAGCAGCGGACCGTCGGTCCGACGCTCGGTGCCGCCGCCATCGACGCGAGCGCCCGGGCGGCCCTGATCGGCGCCGCGGCCACCGCACTGTTCATCACCGTCATGTACCGGCTCTTCGGCGCGCTCGCCGCCCTCGCCCTCGCCGCGTACGGGGTCATCTCCTACGCCGCGCTCGTCGTCCTCGGCGTCACCCTCACCCTGCCGGGGCTCGCCGGGTTCGTCCTCGCCATCGGGATGGCGGTGGACGCCAACGTCCTTGTCTTCGAACGGGCCCGCGAGGAGTGCGCGGACCGGCCGAACCGCTCCCTGCGCTCCGCGCTCACCGCGGGGTTCCGCAACGCGTGGAGCGCCGTCGCGGACTCCAACGTGACGACGCTGATCGCCGCCGGCCTGCTCTTCTTCCTCGGTTCCGGACCGGTCAAGGGCTTCGGTGTCACGCTGGCCATCGGTGTCATCGCCTCGATGTTCTCCGCGCTGGTCATCGCGCGGGCGCTGACCGAGGTGGCGGCCGGGTCCAAGTTCGTCGCCGCCTACCGGGGCGTCAACGGCATCGCGCGTCCGGGCGCCGTCCGCACCCGGCTGAACGCCCGCGACCCGCAGCTGTTCCGCAGGCCGCGCCGCTGGCTGGCGGTCTCCGCCGTACTGGTCGCCGTCGCCGTGGCGGGCATCCTCGTACGCGGGGTGAACCTCGGCGTCGAGTTCACCGGCGGCCGGCTCGTCGAGTACTCCACCAGCCGCCCCGTCGACGTGGAGACCGCGCGCGACGCCGTCGCCGGTGCCGGGTTCGAGGACGCGGAGGTCACCACCGCGGGCGACGGGGACCTGTCCGTACGCACCGGGAAGCTGGACAACGACGGCGAGCACGCCCTGCGTGCCGCGCTCGCCGAGGAAGGCGGTGAGACCACCAAGGTGCGCGACGAGCTGATCGGGCCCAGTCTCGGTGACGAACTGCGGCGCAACGCCCTGATCGCCCTCGCCGTGGCCGTCTTCGTGCAGCTCGCCTACCTCGCGGTCCGGTTCCGGTGGACGTTCGCCGTCGCCTCGGTCGGGGCTCTGGTGCACGACGTCGTCATCCTGGTCGGGGCCTTCGCCTGGCTCGGCCGCAGTGTCGACGGCATCTTCCTGGCCGCCCTGCTCACCGTCATCGGCTACTCGGTCAACGACTCGGTGGTCGTCTTCGACCGCGTCCGCGAACTGTGGGCGAAGAACCGGCGGACCCCCGTCGCGGACGTCGCCAACCGGGCCGTTCTGCAGACCGTCCCGCGGACCGTCAACACGGGGATGGGCGCCCTGTTCATCCTGGTCGCCCTGGCGGTGCTCGGCGGGGACTCGCTCGCCGACTTCGCGCTCGCCCTGCTGATCGGTATCTGCGTGGGCACCTACTCCTCGGTGATGACCGCCGTCCCCGGGGCGCTCCTGCTGGAGAGGAGCAGCAAGGCGCCGCCCCCGGCGCGCAAGCGCGGACCGGGACGCAAGGTGACCCGGCAGAAGCGGCGCGATCCGCTAGACAACGGGGCGCGCGTCTGACGGCGGCCCTGCGGCCCGGGCTCGCCGGGGCGTCCGCGTACGGGGTGTACGCGGGCGCCCCGGCGCCGTGGTCCGCGGGCCCGGAGGGAGCCGGATGTCCGGGCCGCCGCAGGACCGCGGCCGGGGCTGTGACGTACGGAACGGCCGCGCGCACGAGTGGGGCCTTCCGGCCCCTTGCCCGGTGGCCCGGCGCGGCCTATTTTACTCGACAGTAAGTTTACTTTCGGGTAAGGAGGTTGTCTTGGTCGCCTACCGGACTGTCATGGTCGGCACGGACGGCTCGGAGTCGTCGTACGCGGCGGTCGAGGGGGCGGCCCGGATCGCCGCCGCCTGTGGGGCCGAACTCGTGATCGCCTGTGCGTACATGCCGATGCGCGGACCCGAACTCGCGCAGGCGCGGGACCAGTTAGGTGACGAGGCCTACCAGGTGGTGGGTTCGGCACCCGCGGAGGCCACCCTGCGCACCGCCAGGGACCGGGCCCGCGCCCAGGGGGCGGAGAGCACGCGGACGGTCGCGGTGGAGGGCGAGCCCGTCGCCGCCCTCGTGCGGACCGCCCGGAAGTGCTCGGCCGATCTCCTGGTCGTCGGGAACCGGGGGCTGCGCTCGCTCGCCGGGCGCATCCTGGGCTCCGTGCCCGCGGACATCGCCAGGAAAGCGGATCTCGACGTGCTGATCGTGCACACCACATGAGTACGGCGGAGCCGGGGGAGGGGGCACCGGACGCGTCCGGCGCCGGTGAACTGCGGCAGGCCGTCGAGGAGGTGCTCCTCGGCGGCGGCCGGCTCCGGACGAGGCGGGACATCGCCGAGCGGTCGGGGGTGGGGGCCGAGCGCACCGCGCAGATCTGGCGCGCGCTCGGCTTCCCGATGGTCGACGACGACGCGCGGGTGTTCACCGACGCCGACGTCGACGCGCTCCGCGCGGGGGAGCGGCTCATCGAAGCCGGGCTCATCACCGCGGAGAGCGAGACGATGATGGCCCGCGCCCTGGGCCATCATCTGTCCCGGCTCGCCGAATGGCAGGTGCACACGCTCTGGGCCTGGGTGAACAGGAATCCGGGCGGGCCGGTGGACAAGGCGGAGCTGGCGGGCCACGCCGCGGCGCTGCTGCCGGAGATGGAGCTGTTGCAGCGGCATGTGTGGCGCCGGCATCTCGCGGCGTACGCCGGGCAGGTGCTCGCCGAGGCGGAGGAGGGCGCGTCCGGGCCGGGGAAGGGGCCGCGGGAGCACGGTCCGGGAGGTGCGGCGGGGGCCGGGGCGGAACTGCTCCAGGAGGGCGCCGGCGTACGGGACCGGGCGGTGGGATTCACCGACATGGTCGGCTACACGCGGATGACCCGCGGGCTGGACAGCACCGAACTCGCGCGGGTGCTGGACCGGTTCGAGAGCCTGACCGGCGACGTGGTCGCCGAAGGCCGGGGCCGGGTGGTGAAGACCATCGGCGACGAGGTGCTCTTCGTCTGCGAGACGGCGTCCGCGGCCGCCGGCATCGCCCTGGAACTCGCCGCCCGCGTCCACGCGGAACAGGAACTGCCACGGGTGCGGACCGGCCTGGCCCACGGCGCCGTCCTCAGCCGCTTCGGGGACGTCTACGGGGCGCCGGTGAACATCGCGGCCCGGCTCACCGCGGTGGCCCGGCCCGGCACCGTGCTGGTCGACACGGCGTTCGCCGGTGAGCTGGCGGGGGCGGCGGCCTACCAGCTCAAGGTGCTCCGTCCGGTGTCGGTGCGCGGCTACAGCAGGCTGCGCCCGGTGCTGCTGCGGCCGGCCCGCCCCGGAGGGTGACTCCGGGCGGCCGCGGACTCCCCGTCAGCCGCGGCCGGCCGCCGGGGAGTCCGCGGAGTCCATGAGGGTGTCGAGCCGCGCGGCGAGGCCGGGATGGGCGTCGGCCAGATGCGGACGGGCGGCGTGCAGCGGGGGCAGCAGGTCCGCCGGGTCGTCATGGGCGAGGGCCGCGTCGAGCCGGCTCAGCGGGAGCCGGGCGGCGGCGGGGAGATCGGTGAGACCGGCGATCTGGCCGGCGATACGGCGCAGGTCGGCGGCGTTGTGACGGGCCCAGGCGGCGACGGTGCGGTCGGCTGCGCGCCGCTCCCGGGTGGCCCGGACACGCTGCTCGCCGGTGGACCCGGCGGTGCCCGGCTGGTTGCGCAGATAGCGGCGTTCGGCGGCCTGGCGGCTGGCGACGCCGAGGGGGTGGGCGAGGTCGGCCCAGCTGGCACCCGCGTGGCGGGCCGTCTCGATCAGGCCGCTCTCCCATCCGGCGAGCTGCTCGCGGATCTGCCGCAGCAGGAGCAGGGAGGCCAGGGCCTGCTCCGGTCCGGCACCCGCGGCGGCCGGGGCGCCGGCCTCGTCGCGCCGGGCGGTGTGCAGGGCGTCGCTGATGGTCTCCAGGGCCGCCGCGGCCGCGAGGAACGAGGCCGGGCCGCGTCCGTCGGCGCCGGAGGAGGCCGGCCGGCCGGCTGCTGTCATGAGAACCCTCTCCCCGATGTCATCCTTTCGATGACATCATGTTTGTCATCCATTGGATGACATGCTACAACGGTTTCCGTGAGCGCATTGGCAGTTACTGCCCGAACCTATGGAGGTGTTCCACGATGTTGATGCGCACCGACCCCTTCCGTGAGCTCGACCGGCTGAGCCTGCAGCTGACGGGGCCCGGCACCTGGACACGCCCGTCCACGATGGCGATGGACGCCTATCGCGAGGGTGACGCGTACGTGGTGGTCTTCGACCTCCCGGGCGTCAGCGCCGACGCGATCGACATCGACGTCGAGCGGAACATGCTGACCGTCCGTGCCGAGCGGCGGCCCGCCGCCAGGGCCGACGACGTGAAGATGGAGCTCTCCGAGCGCCCCCTGGGCGTCTTCTCCCGCCAGATCATGCTGGCCGACACGCTCGACACCGAAGGCATCGAAGCCGACTACGAGGCAGGTGTACTCACCCTGCGCATCCCCGTGGCCGAGCGCGCCAAGCCCCGGAAGATCGCCGTCGGCGGGGCGGCCGCGAAGAAGGAGATCTCCGGCTGAGCCGGACGATCCGGGCCGGGCGATGCGGGACGGACACCTGATCCGCCTTTCCCGCCCCCGGCCACGAGGCCCGGCCGAGCCGCCCCCGGCCACGAGGCCCGGCCAGGCCCCCGGCCGAGCGCCCCGGCCCCGGAACCCGCTCCGGGGCCGGGGCGCCGAAGGACACCACCCCGGCGACAGAAAGGCAAGCAGCGCAGTGACGACCGACCGGTCCGCGACGACCCGGGCCCGGACCCCCGTGACGACGTTCGAGTACATGCTGGAAAAGGTCCGCTACGAAGGCGCCTACCCCACCCGTGAACGGGCCGAGGCGGCTGTCCGCCTGGTCCTCGAAGGGCTCGGACGCCAGCTGACCGGGGACGAACGCGTCGAGCTGGCCGCCCGGCTCCCCTCGGAAGCGGCGGGCATACTCGCCGGACAGGTCCCCGACGTCCAGCCGCTGACCGGCTGGGCCTTCGTCAAGGACCTCGCCGCCCGCTCCGGAGCCACCCCGGCCACCACCCGCTGGGACACCGGCTCCGTCCTCGCCACGGTGGCCGCCCTGGCGGGACCCGACCTGCTCACCAGGATCCTGAGCCGGCTGCCCTCCGGCTACGCGCTCCTCTTCGGCCGCGCCGAGCTCACCCAGGCCGCGTAGCGGCCGGACGGGGAGACGGGCGGGCGCACGGACAGGCGGCGGACTCGCCGGGTACGACGGCATTCGGGTCGTGCCCGGCGAGTACGGGCACCACCCGCGCACGGCTGCGGCACAATCCGGACCACCCCCAGCGATCGGAGTGATCCGCTCATGCCCGTCGTCCTGCGTGAGGCCTGGGCCACGCTCGTACCCGACCCACGGGACCGGCACGGGCCGCTGCCCCCGCTGATGCTCGCCCTGACGGTGGTCACCGGCCTCGTGGACGCGTTCAGCTATCTGCTGCTCGGCCACGTCTTCGTCGCCAACATGACCGGCAACGTGGTCTTCGGGGGCTTCGCCATCGCCGGAGCGCCCGGCTTCTCCCTGCTCGCCTCGGTGGTGGCCCTCCTCTCCTTCGCCGCCGGGGCGTTCTCCGGCGGCGCCGCCGTACGCGCGGCCCGCACCCACCGGGGGCGGCAACTGCTGTACGCGCTGCTCGCCGAGACGGCCTTCGTCACCGCCGCCATGGTCGTCACCCTGGTGTCGGGCGGCCCTTGGACGGGGGCCGTGCGGTTCACGCTCGTCGCTCTGCTCGGCGTCGGGCTGGGGGTGCAGAACGCGGCCGCCCGCGCACTGGCGGTACCCGACCTGAAGACCACCGTACTGACCCTCACCATCACCGGGGCGGCCGCCGACAGCAGGTTCGCCAAGGGGCCCGGCAGCCGGGCCGGCCGGCGGCTCCTGTCGGCGGCGGCGATGATGCTGGGCGCGCTGTGCGGAGCGCTGGCCGTGCTGCACGACCTGCCGGCGGTGCCCCTCTCGGCCGCGGTGGCCCTGCTGGCCGTCGCCTGCGCGTGCGCCGCGCTGCTGGCCCGCAGCGACGCGCCCTGGACCCGGCCGCCGGGGGCCTGACCCGCGGTCCCGCCCTTCAGGCGACGAGGGAGCGCAGGTGGTCCGCGGTCTCCCGGTCGGCCGGCAGCAGTGTCTCGATGGCCAGTTCGGCGACCGTCACATCCATCGGCGTGTTGAACGTGGCGATGGAGGAGAGGAACGACAGGGCCCGCCCCCTGTGCGTGATCCGGAGCGGAAGGGCGAGCGAGGGCGCACCCGCGCCGGACCCGGCGTCCGCACCCGGCCCGCCGGGATCCCCCGACGGACGGTCCGGCACGGGGTAGGCGGCGACCTCCTCGTACAGCGCCCGCAGCTCCGGCGAGCGGACCAGGGCCATCTGACGCTCCATCTGCCGCAGCAGATCCGCGCGCCACTCCGGGAGGTTCAGGATCCGCGGGGCCAGACCTCCGGGGTGCAGGGTCAGCCGCATCGCGTTCAGCGGCGGCGTGAGCAGCCGCTCCGGCACCCCCTCCAGCAGCATCCGCATGCCCTGGTTCGACGCCATCACCGTGTACGTGGCGTCGACCACCAGCGCCGGATAGGGGTCGTACCCCTGGAGCAGCCGCTCGACCGCCTCGCGCACCGGGGCCATCGCCGGGTCACCGAGCGCCGTCTGTGTGAACCGCGGCGCGTAACCCGCCATCACCAGAAGGGCGTTGCGTTCCCGTACGGGCACGTCGAGATGGTCCGCCAGCCGGAGGACCATCTCCTCGCTGGGACGCGCGCGCCCTGTCTCCACGAAGGAGATGTGCCGGGCCGAGGAGTCCGCGCGCAGCGCCAGCTCCAGCTGACTGAGCCGCCGCCGTTCCCGCCAGCCGCGCAGCTGCGGCCCTACACCCGTGTCGGGCGCGACAGTTGTCATGCGGGAACCGTAACGTCACCGGCGTCGGTATCCGAAACCGGATACCGGCGGCGCGGGCCCGTCCGCCACCGGACGCGCCCTTTCGGCCAGGAGCCAGAGACCGACAGGAGCCGGTATGCCCACAGAACCGCTGTCCGCGGACGAGGTCGGGGCCGGGCTGCGTGAGCTGCCCGGATGGCAGCTGGACGGGGACCGGATCGTCCGTACCTACCAGCTGCCCTCCCACTTCGCGGCCGCCGCGTTCACCCTGCACATCGCGCGGATCCAGGACGACCTGGACCACCACTCCGACCTGACGCTCAGTTACCACACCGTACGGCTCGCCGTGCACACCCACGACGCGGGCGGCGCGGTCACCGCGAAGGACCTCACACTGGCCGGACGTGTCGAGGCGGTCGCACCCGGACACGGAGCGCGGTGACGGGGCGTCCCGCTCCGGGGCGGCGGCGGAACGGGACGCCGGGCCGGTCAGGACACCGGGCCGAACCTCGGGTGGGCGGCGAGCCAGGGCGCGTAGCTGTCGCTGCGGCGCACGGCCTCGGCGTACGCGGAACGGGTGTGCCCGCTCACCGCGCCCGCCGCTGCCTGGGCCGTGGGCGAGCGGGGATGGCGCCCCAGCAGGTGGCGCCAGGTCAGCGGCGAACCGGCCAGCGGACGGGTCACCAGACCGGGCGCCGGCGGGAACGTCGCCCGGCACAGGCCGATGGCACGCCCCACCTGCACCAGATGCACCACGGACGAGGTGTCCGTCTCGTACACCGACACCGGGGTGAAGCCGGCCCGCGCGCACGCGGTGGTGAAGCAGTCCGCGAAACAGCCGTCCCCGGGAACATCGGCCCAGCACTCACCCGACAGGTCGGACAGTTCCAGCTCGGGCAGCCCGGCCAGCCGGTGGTCCTCCGGGAGCATCACGAACACCGGGTCCACGCCGATCACCTGCCAGTGCAGCCGGTCCGCGAGGGGTGGGGGGCTCTCCCCGCAGGCCCCGATCAGCGCGAAGTCCAGCCGCCCGTCGACCAGCAGTGAGGCGATCTCCGACACCGACCACGAGGTGTAGGTGGTCACCGGGGCCGTCGGGTGCGCGGCGGCCAGCCGGTCGACGAGACCGCCGAGCAGCGGGCCGTGGGTCCCGCCGAGCCGGAAGCGCTCCACGGCCGCCGACGCGTTGGCGAACCGCACCGCCTCCTCCTGCAACTCGCTGACGGCGGGCAGCACCACCCGCGCCCGGTCCAGCACCAGTTCCCCGAGCGCGGTGGGACGCGCGCCGGTGTGGTCCCGGTCGAAGAGCGGCCCGCCGAGCGCCTTCTCGATCCTGCGCAGCTGGGCGCTGAGCGCGGGCTGTGCGAGCCCGAGGGCGGCGGCGGCTTTGGTGAGACTGCCGGTGTCGGCAATGGCCCTTACCGTGCGTAGATGACGCAACTCCAGCTCCATACCAGCACGTTATGGCCGACGGCACGCACCGGCAATACACAAGGCGTTCGTTCTGCCGCAAGGTCCGGACGGTCCTGCCGTCGCCGGTGCCGCGCCGGCCCGCGCCCCGCCCCCCGGGCTCCGGGGACGGGGGCCTGCCGCCGCCGGGTGACCGTACCGGAAAGGCGGCTTGCCGAACCGGCAAGATAATTCGCTCCCCGGGGGCGGGCCGTGGATGCTGGCGCGCATGAGCGAGCACACCGCGCACAGCGGACACGGGCAGGGCCACGGCCAGGGGAGCCACCCCGGCCACGGGCACGGCGGCGGTCACCAGGGGACCGGACACGGCGGTGCGCACGGGGGGCACCAGGGAGCCGGACACGGCGGTGCGCACGGGCACGCCCACGACACCGGGGACTTCGACTGGGACGTCATGGGGCCGCTGCTGGAGCAGGAGGCCGAGCTGAGCCGCCCGCAGTACGAGGGCGCCGCCCGCTGGATCGCGGCGCTGCCCACCGCGCCCGAGGTGCGCCGGATCCTCGACATCGGGAGCGGCCCCGGCGTCGTCAGCTGCCTGCTCGCCGAGGTCTTCCCGGACGCCGAGGTCGTCGCGGTCGACGGCACACCGGCCCTGCTGGAGCGCGCCCGGGCGCGCGCGGAGCGGCTGGGCCTCGCCGGACGGGTGCGGACCGTCCACGCGGAACTGCCGCAGGACATCGGGAGCCTGGACGAGGCGGACCTCGTCTGGGCGGGCAACACCCTCCACCACATCGGTGACCAGCGGGCCGCACTGGCCGCCCTCGCACAACGGCTCCGCCCCGGCGGGACCCTGGCCCTGGCCGAGGGCGGGCTGACCGCACGCCACCTGCCACGCGACACCGGACTGGGGCGCCCCGGACTGGAGACCCGGCTGGAGGCCGTGCGCGAGGGCTGGTTCGACGAGATGCGGGACGCCCTGCCCGGGGCGGTCCGGGAGACCGAGGACTGGTCCGGGCTCTTCCGGGCCGTCGGCCTGGAGGCGCAGGGCACCCGCAGCTTCCTGCTGGACCTGCCGGCGCCGCTGCCCGAGGCCGCCCTCGACCGGGTGGTGGCCGACTTCACCCGTAAGCGAGAGGTCTTCGCCGAACGGCTCGACGCACAGGACATCGCCGCCCTGGACCGGCTGACCGATCCGGCCGACCCGGCGGGCATCCGGAGGCGCGGGGACGTCTTCATGCTCTCCGTACGCACCGTGCACCTGGGCCGCCGCGCACCCGGCACCGGCCCCGAGGGGCGCTGAGGGGTCCCGGCCCCCGCGCGGTGCCCCCGCGCACTCCGCCCGCGCACCGGGCCCCGTCCTCGCGGCGGGGCCCGGTGCGGCCGGGTGTCAGGCGCCGAGATTGAACTCCGCCGGGTCCGGACCGAGGCGCCTGCCCTCGTCGAGCGCGGCGAACGCGGCCATGTCGTCGGCGTCCAGCTCGAAGCCGAACACATCGATGTTCTCGGCGATCCGCGAGGGCGTCACGGACTTCGGGATCACCACATGGCCGGTCTGGACGTGCCAGCGGAGCACCGCCTGGGCCGGCGACCGGCCGTGCTTGCGGGCCACGGCGAGCACCGTCGGGACCTCCAGCAGGCCCTTGCCCGAACCGAGCGGTGACCAGGCCTCCGTGACGATGCCGTGCTCGGCGTGGAAGGCCCGCGCCCCGGCCTGCTGGAACTGCGGGTGCAGCTCGATCTGGTTGACGGCCGGTACGACGGAGGTCTCGCCCAGCAGGCGTTCCAGGTGGCCGTCGCCGAAGTTCGACACCCCGATCGCCTTCGCGCGGCCGTCGGCGAGGATCCGCTCCAGGGCCTTGTACGTGTCCACGTAGGCGTCCTTGGCCGGAACGGGCCAGTGGATCAGATACAGGTCGACGTAGTCCGTGCCCAGCTTCTCCAGCGAGGCGTCGAACGCGCGGAGCGTCGAGTCGTAACCCTGGTCGGTGTTCCACACCTTGGTGGTGAGGAACAGCTCCTCGCGGGCCACTCCGGAGGCGGCGACGGCCTTGCCGGTGCCCGACTCGTTCCCGTAGATCGCGGCGGTGTCGATGCTCCGGTACCCGGCCTCGATGGCGGCGGCCACGGCCGTGGCGGCCTCGTCGTCCGGCACCTGCCAGACACCGAAACCGAGCTGCGGCATTTCGAGGCCGTTGTTCAGGGTGATGGAGGGGACCTGGCTCACGAGCGGTCGATCCTTACGTCGTCGGAATGGTTCTCCTGGGAGGAACGACCGGCGGGGCCCGGGCATTCCCGGTCCCGGGCGGCCGGCGTACCGGCGAAACGTTCGACTGATGCTCCGTCAGGCAAAGGGGCCCCGGTCAGTGGTACAGGGCGTCGATCTCGGCCGCGTACGCCGTCTCGATCGCCTTGCGCTTCAGCTTCAGCGACGGTGTCAGCAGACCGTGCTCCTCGGTGAACCGGTGCGCCAGGATCCGGAACGTCCGGATCGACTCCGCCTGCGAGACGGCGGTGTTCGCGGCCACCACCGCCCGGCGGACCTCCGTCTCCAGACCGGGATCGCGCACCAGCTGCGCGGGGGACAGCACGGGCCGGCCCTGCATGGCGAGCCAGTGCTCCACCGCCTCCTGGTCCACGGTGACCAGCGCGGCGATGTAGGGCCGGTCGTCGCCCACGACGATGCACTGGGCGACCAGCGGATGGGCGCGGACGCGTTCCTCCAGGCCGCCCGGAGCGACGCTCTTGCCGCCCGAGGTCACCAGGATCTCCTTCTTGCGGCCGGTGATGGTGAGATAGCCGTCCGCGTCGAGGGAGCCCAGGTCCCCCGTGGCCAGCCAGCCGTCGCGCAGGACCTCGTCGGTGGCCCGGGGGTCTCCCAGGTACCGCGAGAACACATGGGCGCCGTGCACCCACACCTCGCCGTCCCGCGCTATGTGCACCGTGGTGCCGGGGATCGGCCGGCCGACCGTGCCGTAGCGGGTGCGTTCGGGCGGATTGGCCGTCGCCGCGGCGGTGGTCTCCGTCAGGCCGTACCCCTCGAAGACCGCGATACCCGCCCCGGCGAAGAACAGGCCGAGGCGCCGCTCCATCCCGGAACCGCCCGACATGGCGTGCCGGACGCGTCCGCCCATCGCCTCCCGGATCTTCCGGTAGACGACCTTGTCGAAGAACTGGTGCTGCATCCGCAGGCCGGCGGACGGGCCGGGGCCCGTGCCGAAGGCCCGCTCCTCCATCGCCTCCGCGTACTTCACGGCGACCTCGACCGCCTTGTCGAAGGGCCCGGCCCGGCCCTCCGTCTCCGCCTTGCGCCGCGCGGCGTCGAAGACCTTCTCGAAGATGTACGGCACCGCCAGGAAGAAGGTCGGCCGGAAGGACACCAGATCCGGCATCAGCGCCCTCGCCGACAGTTCCGGCTGGTGGCCGAGTTTCACACGCCCGCGCAGCGCGGCCACCTCGACCATCCGGCCGAAGACATGGGCCAGCGGCAGGAAGAGCAGCGTCGCCGCCTCGTCGCCCGGCCTGGAGCGGAACACCGGGTG
This sequence comes from Streptomyces nitrosporeus, assembly GCF_008704555.1. Taxonomy (NCBI): domain Bacteria; kingdom Bacillati; phylum Actinomycetota; class Actinomycetes; order Kitasatosporales; family Streptomycetaceae; genus Streptomyces; species Streptomyces nitrosporeus. The sequence goes on along the minus strand of NZ_CP023702.1, from coordinate 817,903 downwards.
CCAGCGGCCCACCATGGTGTCCGCCTCGAACATGAAACCGGCGTGGGTGATCACGCAGCCCTTGGGCCGCCCGGTCGTGCCGGAGGTGTAGATCACCGTCGCGACGGAGTCGGGGGTCACCGCACGCCGGTGGCGGTGCACCACCTCGTCGTCGATCCGCGCCCCCGCCGCCACCAGTTCCGCGAGGGCACCCGCGTCCAGCTGCCACAGCCGCTTCAGACGCGGCAGCCGGTCGATCACCGAACCGACCGTCATCGCGTGGTCCTCGTGCTCGACCATGACGGCCGTGACCTCCGCGTCGTGCAGCATCCACAGGACCTGCTCGGCCGACGAGGTGGGGTACACGGGCACGGACTGGGCGCCGACCGTCCACAGCGCCAGGTCGAACAGCGTCCACTCGTAGCGGGTGCGCGACATCAGGGCGACCCGGTCACCGAAGCGGACGCCGTCCGCGATCAGCCCCTTGGCCAGGGCGAGCACCTCGTCGCGGAAGGTCCCCGCGGTGACGTCGTGCCATGCGCCGTCCGCGCCCTTGCGGCCGAGCGCGATCCGGTGCGGATCCTCCTCGGCGTAGTCGAAGACGGTATCGGCGAGACCGCCCGCTCGCGGGGCGGCGGCCAGGGGTGGGACAGTGAACTCGCGCAACGACCTGCTCCTTGTGGCATCCGCACGGCGCCGCGACGCTACCCCACGCGGCGACCCCCACGGGAGGCCCCGGACGGAGCGCGGAGTGCGGCATCGGCACTGGTCAGCCGCCGAAACCGGGCCAGATGGGCAAGGCTCGGGCGCACTTCTGACCGCAGAGTAAGCAGCTTGTCCGGGAATCTCCACCGAATCCGTACGCCGCGCCCACGGCCGCCCCCGCCCGTCGGCGCGGGCGGCGCCGTCGCACGGGGAGCGGGCCGCGCGGAGCGTGCAGGGCACCCCTTTCGCCCGGGGCCTCGGGACTTCGCCCGGGACCCCGGGGCGTGTGGTGAGGGCCCCGCCTTCCCGGCGGCGCCCCGCCCCCTCCCGCACGGCCCCCTCCCGCACGCCCTCAGTCCGGGTCCGCCGGGCCCTCCAGGGCGACGCGGTGCTCACCGGTGTACACGTTCATCGAGGTGCCCCGCAGGAAACCGACGAGGGTCAGTCCGCTCTCGACGGCGAGATCCACGGCGAGCGACGAGGGCGCCGAGACCGCCGCCAGCATCGGGATCCCGGCCATCACCGCCTTCTGGACCAGCTCGAACGAGGCGCGTCCCGAGACCAGCAGCACCGTCCGGGACAGCGGCAGCCCGCCCTCCGTCAGGGCCCGTCCCACCAGCTTGTCCACCGCGTTGTGGCGGCCCACGTCCTCCCGGATGTCGAGGAGTGCGCCCTCGGGCGAGAACAGCGCCGCCGCGTGCAGCCCTCCCGTCCGGTCGAAGACCCGCTGGGCCTCGCGCAGCCGGCCGGGGAGCGCCGCCAGCAGGGCGGGGGTCACCCGGACCGGGGGAGTGTCCGTGAGGGGATGGCGTGTGGTGGTGCGGACGGCGTCCAGGCTCGCCTTGCCGCACAGGCCGCAGGACGACGTGGTGTAGACGTTGCGTTCCAGGGTGATGTCGGGGACGGCGACCCCCGGCGCGAGCCGCACGTCCACCACGTTGTAGGTGTTCACGCCGTCGGCCGTCGCCCCGGCGCAGTACACGATCGACCGCACCTCCGCGCCCTCGCCGATCACGCCCTCGCTCACCAGGAAACCGGCGGCGAGCGCGAAGTCGTCACCGGGGGTGCGCATCGTGATGGCGAGCGGCTTGCCGTTCAGCCGGATCTCCAGGGGCTCCTCGGCGACGAGGGTGTCGGGGCGGGTGGTGACCGCCCCCTCCCGGATGCGGATGGTGCGGCGGCGCTCGGTGACCCGTCCCATAGCCGTGTGAACCCGTTTCTGTACGTGGCGGAGGCCGGAGAGGCCCTGGGAGCTCCGGACGAAAGGGGGAGCGGAGCTCTCGGTACAGAGGTTGCCATGTCCCGCCCGCACGCCCTACCGCGAGATGTGTTCCCTGCGGACGCGATTTTTTCAAGTCTTTGCCGGGACCTGTCCGGACGGATTCCGCAGGCTCTGTTCGAGACGCTCCAACCACCGGCCCGTATTTGTGTCGGGTCACGTGCCCTTGTACCGATCGGTAGCAACCAAGACTGGTGAATTCCTGCCTGACGTAGCGAGGGGACCCCAGTACATGACCGGCTCACGTGTCGTGGCGCTCGGCCACTACCAGCCCGCCAAGGTGCTCACCAACCACGACCTGGCGGCCATGGTCGACACCAGCGACGAGTGGATCACCGGCCGGGTCGGCATCCGTACCCGGCACCTGGGCGGTCCCGACGAGCCCGTGGACGAACTGGCCGCCCACGCGGCCGCGAAGGCGCTGGCCACGGCCGGACTCCAGCCGGCCGACATCGACCTGGTCCTCGTCGCCACCTCCACCGCGACCGACCGCTCACCGAGCATGTCCGCCAGGGTCGCGGCACGCCTGGGCATGGGATCGCCGGCCGTCATGGACATCAACGTGGTCTGCTCCGGGTTCACCCACGCGCTCGCCACCGCCGACCACGCGATCCGCGCGGGGGCGGCCACCCGCGCCCTCGTCGTCGGCGCCGACAAGATGGGTGACATCGTCGACTGGACCGACCGTTCGACCTGCGTCCTGATGGGGGACGGCGCGGGGGCCGCCGTCGTCGTCGCCGACCAGGAGACCGGCGGCAGGCCCGGCATCGGCCCGGTCCTGTGGGGCTCGGTCCCGGAGATGGGCAACGCCGTACGCATCGAGGGGACACCGCCCCGGTTCGCGCAGGAGGGGCAGTCCGTCTACCGCTGGGCGACCACACAGCTGCCGCCGATCGCCCGCACGGTCTGCGAGCGCGCCGGACTGGCCCCGGAGGACCTCGCCGCCGTCGTGCTGCACCAGGCCAACCTGCGGATCATCGAACCCGTGGCCAGGAAGATCGGCGCGGTCAACGCGGTCATCGCCCGGGACGTGGTGGACTCCGGCAACACCTCGGCCGCGTCGATCCCGATGGCCCTGTCCAAGCTGGTGGAACGCGGTGAGGTCGCCGCCGGCGCCCCCGCGCTGCTCTTCGGCTTCGGCGGGAACCTCTCCTACGCGGGCCAGGTCATCAGCTGCCCCTGAGCGCTCCGGACGAAAGGGGCTCCGGGCCCGCGGCGGCCGGAGCCCCGAGCGGCCGCTGTCCGGCCCCCACCGGGCAGTGGCCGCCGTCGGGCAGCGGCCCCCGTCGGGTGACGCCCGCCGTCGGGCAGCGGCCCCCACCGGGTGACGTCCCCCGCCCGGTGACAGCTTCAGGAGGCCCGGCGCACCCGATCTTTGTCCTGGGTGTGGAGAAAGTTGGGGTGGATTCCTGCCGTACTTCTTCCCACTCCGGTCGCCCGCTGCTACGTTCCCATCGAAAGCCCGACGGACTGGCCGAGGTGGCGGGGAGGGACGCGTGAGACGTATGACGGCACGACCCGCGAACACGCACCAGGCGCGACTGCTCCGGCTGTTGCGTGACGAGGGCCCCAACTCCCGTGCGCAGCTGGGCGACCGGATCGACCTGTCCCGATCGAAACTGGCCGTCGAGGTGGACCGGCTGCTGGAGACCGGGCTCGTCGTGGCGGACGGCCTCGCCGCGTCCCGTGGCGGGCGCCGGTCCCACAACATCCGGCTCGCCCCGCAACTGCGCTTCCTCGGCGTCGACATCGGCGCCACCTCGATCGACGTCGCCGTCACCAACGCCGAACTGGAGGTACTGGGCCACCTCAACCACCCCATGGACGTACGCGAGGGGCCCGTCGCCGTCTTCGAGCAGGTACTGGTGATGGCGGCCAAGCTGCGCGCCCTGGGCCTGGCCGAAGGATTCGACGGCGCGGGCATCGGCGTACCGGGACCGGTGCGCTTCCCCGAAGGAGTGCCGGTCGCCCCGCCGATCATGCCGGGCTGGGACGGTTTCCCCGTCCGCGAGGCCCTCAGCCAGGAACTGGGCTGCCCCGTCATGGTCGACAACGACGTGAACCTGATGGCGATGGGGGAGCAGCACGCGGGCGTCGCCCGCACCGTGGGCGACTTCCTGTGCGTCAAGATCGGTACGGGCATCGGCTGCGGCATCGTCGTCGGCGGCCAGGTCTACCGCGGTACGACGGGCAGCGCCGGGGACATCGGCCACATCCAGGTCGAGCCGGACGGACGTGCCTGCGCCTGCGGCAACCGGGGCTGCCTGGAAGCCCACTTCAGCGGCGCGGCCCTGGCCCGCGACGCCGAGGACGCGGCCCGCGCCGGACGGTCGGCGGAACTCGCGTCCCGGCTGGAGGCGGCCGGGACGCTCACCGCCGCCGATGTGGCCGCCGCCGCGGCGGCCGGCGACCCCACCGCACTCGACCTGATCCGCGAGGGCGGCAACCGTGTCGGCCAGGTCATCGCCGGACTCGTCAGCTTCTTCAACCCGGGCCTCGTCGTGATCGGCGGCGGGGTGACCGGGCTCGGCCACAACCTGCTGGCCAGCGTCCGTACCCAGGTCTACCGGCAGTCCCTGCCGCTGGCCACCGGCAACCTCCCCATCGTGCTCGGTGAGCTGGGCCCGGCCGCCGGGGTCACCGGCGCGGCACGCCTCATCAGCGACCACCTGTTCTCACCGGCCTGACGTCCGGGCCGGTGCGCCTGCCGGCGACCGCTCCACCGCCACCCCGTCGGTAACCACCCCTTTCCCGAAGCCCGCCCCCACCGGTCGCCCCCCACCGCCCCCCACCGCTCGCCCCCGGCCGCCACGGACCTCCCGCACCGCCCGTCCCGCCGGCACAGCAGTCCCGTACACCGCTCGTCCCGTCACCACCCGGATTCCGCACGCAGCCCGTTCCTGTCGCTGCCGGTGGGGCCGCACCCCGCACCCCGCGCCGCCGGCAGTACCGCCAGCAGTTCCTCAGCGGTTTCGCCGGTCCGCGGCGCCGCCGGGTACTGCGCCCTGCCCGCTCACCGGCCTTCCCCCGCTCCCGGCACCCCGGGAGCGGGAAGGACCCCGTCCGCCGAGGGGACCCGTCATGGCACCAGAACCACCCCTGCTCACGATGTCCGGCATCACCAAGTCCTTCCCCGGCGTGCGCGCCCTGGACGGCGTGGACCTCGAGGTCGAGGCCGGTGAGGTGCACTGCCTGCTCGGCCAGAACGGAGCCGGCAAGTCCACCCTCATCAAGGTGCTCGCAGGCGCCCACCAGCCCGACTCCGGGACCATCACCTGGCAGGGCGCACCCGTCCGGCTCTCCTCGCCGATCACCGCGATGCGCCTCGGCATCGCCACCATCTACCAGGAACTCGACCTGGTGGAGGGCATGTCGGTCGCGGAGAACGTGTTCCTCGGCCATGAGCCCGTCAGCGCCCGGTTCGTCGTCCGCACCCGCGACGCGAGGACCGGGGCCGCCGCGCTCCTGGAACGGCTGGGCCACCCGGAGATCGACCCGGCCCGCGAGGTCGGCGAACTCTCCGCCGCCCACCGGCAGATCGTCTCCATGGCCCGGGCGCTCTCCCACGACGTACGCCTCATCGTGATGGACGAACCCTCCGCCGCCCTCGACCCCGACGAGGTCGGCAACCTCTTCCGGATCGTCGACGGCCTCACCGCCGACGGGGTGGCCGTCGTCTACATCTCGCACCGGCTGGAGGAGATCCGGCGCATCGGCGACCGCGTCACCGTGCTCAAGGACGGCCGGGCCGTCGCCGGCGGCCTCCCCGCCGCGTCCACCCCCACCGGTGACGTCGTCGCCCTGATGACCGGCCGCACCGTCGAGTACGTCTTCCCGCGGAGACCCGCACCGGACGGCGGACCGGCCGCCGGCCCCGCCCTCACCGCCGCCGGCCCCGTCCTCACCGTCGAAGGGCTCTGCCGCGAGGGCGAGTTCGGACCGGTCGACCTGGAACTGCGCCCCGGGGAGATCGTCGGCCTGGCCGGGCTCGTCGGTTCCGGGCGCTCCGAGATCCTGGAGACGGTCTACGGGGCCCGCAGGCCCACCGCGGGCCGGGTCACCGTCGCGGGCACCCCCCTCAGAGCCGGCAGCGTCCGGGCCGCCGTCGCCGCGGGCATCGGCCTCGCCCCCGAGGAACGCAAGGCGCAGGCCCTCCTGCTGACCGAATCGGTCACCCGCAACGTCTCCCTCTCCACCCTCTCCCGCTTCGCCCGCGGCGGCTGGCTCGACCGCCGTGCCGAGCGCACGGCGGCCCGGACGGCCACCCGGGAACTCTCACTGCGCCCCGACCACCCCGACGCCGCCGTACGCACCCTGTCCGGCGGCAACCAGCAGAAGGCGGTGCTCGCCCGCTGGCTGCTCCGCGGCTGCCGGATCCTGCTGCTCGACGAACCCACCCGCGGTGTGGACGTCGGCGCGCGCGCCGAGCTCTACGCCGTCATCCGCCGGCTGGCCGACGAAGGCCTCGCCGTCCTGCTCGTCTCCAGCGAGGTGCCCGAGGTGCTGGGCCTGGCCGACCGGGTGCTGGTCCTCCGTGAGGGCCGCGTCGTGCACACCGCCCTCGCCCGCGAACTCGACGAGCACCGCGTACTCGACCTCGTCATGGAAGGGAGCCCGACCTCATGACCCAGCCAGCCCCTCCGGCGCCGCACCACGGGCCCGGGAAGCAGGACACCACCGGGCCCGCCGCGGCGCCCGCGAAGACGGCCGGTCCGGCACGCGCCTTCGGTCTGCGCGCCGACGTCCGCAACCTGTCGCTGCTCGGCGTCCTGGCCGTCCTGGTGGCCGTCGGCGGCATCACCGAACCGGAGGCGTTCCTCGACACCGGGAACCTCCAGCTGATCCTGACGCAGGCATCCGTCATCGGGGTCGTCACCGTCGGCATGACCTTCGTCATCATCAGCGGCGGTATCGACCTCTCCGTCGGCGCGATGGTCGCGCTCGCCTCCGTCTGGGCGACCACCCTGGCCACCCAGGAGTACGGCTTCGCGGGCATCGCCTTCACCGCCGTGGTCGTGGGGCTGGCCGCCGGACTCGTCAACGGGGTCCTCATCGCCTACGGCCGGCTGGTGCCGTTCATCGCGACGCTCGCCATGCTCGCCTCGGCCCGCGGACTGGCCCTCCAGATCACCGACGGCAAGACCCAGATCGTCACCGTCCGGCCGGTCCTGGACCTCGGACTGCCCGGCAGCTACGTCCTGGGCATCCCGCCCCTGGTCCTCATCTTCGCCGCGGTCACCGCGGCCGGCTGGCTGCTCCTGAACCGCACGACCTTCGGCCGCCGTACGGTCGCGGTCGGCGGCAACGCGGAAGCGGCCCGGCTCGCCGGGATCGACGTACGGCGGCAGCGGCTCTACCTGTACCTGCTCTCCGGACTGTGCTGCGGCATCGCCGCCTTCATGCTGGTCGTCCTGTCCGGATCGGGCCAGAACACCAACGGCAACCTGTACGAACTCGACGCCATCGCCGCAGCGATCATCGGCGGGACCCTGCTGAGCGGGGGGCGGGGCACCATCGTGGGCTCCGTCCTCGGGGTCCTCGTCTTCACCACGATCACCAACATCTTCGCGCTCAACAACCTGCAGAGCGACGTCCAGCAGATCGCCAAGGGGGCGATCATCGTCGCCGCCGTCCTGGTCCAGCGGCGCTCCCTGCGGGACGACGGGACCTGAGCGCGCGTCCCGGAGCTCCGCTCCCGCCCCGCCCACCGTTCCGTACGCCCCCGCCCGCCGTTCCGTACGTCCACCGCACCGCCCGCTCACCGTTCCGTACGCCACGCACCGGATGAAGGGTCCACCGCCATGCCAGAAACCAGCCGCAGAGGGCTTCTGTTCGGCACCGCCGCCGTCTCCGCGGGCGCCTTCCTCACCGCCTGCACCAGCAACGAGCCCAAGGACGAGGCATCCGCCCCGGACGGCCGGCCGGCCGCGGCCGACGACAAGCCCGGCACCCCCGTCACCATCGGTTTCGCCGGGCCGCAGGCCGACCACGGCTGGCTCAACGCGATCAACGTCCAGGCCAGGACCCGCGCGGAGAAGTACTCCGAGGTGACCCTGGAGACCACCGAGGGCTCCAACGACACCGCCGCCCAGATCGGCCAGGTCAAGACGCTCATCAACAAGAAGGTCGACGTGCTGGTCGTCCTCCCCGCCGACGGCAAGGCGCTCACCCAGGTCGGCCTGGAGGCGATGAAGGCCGGCATCCCCGTCGTCAACCTCGACCGGATCTTCGCCTCCCCGCAGGCGTACCGCTGCTGGGTGGGCGGCGACAACTACGGCATGGGCCTCAACGCCGGCCACTACATCGGCGAGCAGCTCAAGGGCAAGGCGGGCGCCAAGGTCGTCGAACTGGCCGGCATCGACAACCTGGAGCTCACCAAGCAGCGCAGCCAGGGCTTCGCCGACGCCCTGAAGAACTACTCCAACATCGAGCTGGTGGCCCGTCAGGCCGCCGACTTCACCGTGGAGTCCGGCCAGGCCAAGATGGCGCAACTGCTCCAGGCGCAGAAGCAGTTCGACGCCCTGTGGAACCACGACGACGACCAGGGTGTGGGCGCGCTGCGCGCGATCGAGCAGGCCGGCCGCGACGAGTTCATCATGGTCGGCGGGGCGGGCGCCAAGTCGGCGATGGACGCCATCAAGGCCGGGAACAGCGTCCTGAAGGCCACCGTCCTCTACCCGCCGACGATGGCCGCCTCCGCCATCGACCTGGCCCGCGCGCTCGGCCAGAGCAAGGGTGTCGCGGGCCTCGCCGAGCTGGAGATCCCCACCTCCCTCACCCTGTACTCGGCCGTCGTCACCCAGGACAACATCGACCAGTACCTGCCGACCGGCTTCAGCTGATCCCGCACCGCCGCCGCCACCGCACCACCGACGAGGAGGAAGCCCGCATGGCCCTTAGGGAAGAGACGGAGCAGGAGACCGGGGCACCGCCGCCCGGACGCCGGCCGACGACGCGGCTCGGCGTCGGCATGGTCGGATACGCGTTCATGGGCGCGGCCCACTCACAGGGCTGGCGTACCGCGGGCCATGTCTTCGACCTGCCGGCGGACCCCGTCCTCGCCGCGATCTGCGGACGTGACCGCACCGCCGTCGAGGCCGCCGCCGCCCGCCACGGCTGGGCGGCGGCGGAGACCGACTGGCGTGCCCTGATCGCCCGGGACGACGTCCACCTGGTCGACATCTGCACCCCGGGCGAGAGCCACGCGGAGATCGCCGTCGCGGCCCTGGAAGCGGGCAAGCACGTGCTGTGCGAGAAGCCGCTCGCCAACTCCGTCGCCGAGGCGGAGGCCATGGCGGCGGCCGCGGAACGCGCCGCGGCGCGCGGGCAGGTGGCGATCGTCGGGTTCAACTACCGCAAGGTGCCCGCCCTCACCTACGCCCGCGGCCTCGTCGCGGACGGCCGGCTGGGCGCGCTGCGGCACATACGAGCCACCTATCTGCAGGACTGGCTCGTCGACCCCGAGGCGCCGCTGACCTGGCGGCTCAAGCGCGAGCGGGCCGGATCGGGCGCGCTGGGGGACCTCGGGGCCCACATCGTGGACCTCGCCCAGTACCTCGCCGGTGAACCGCTCGTGGGGGTGTCCGCGGTGAGTGAGACCTTCGTACGGGAACGGCCCCTGCCCGCCGGGCCGGCGGGCACCGCGGACCGGACCGCGCGGGGGGCGGTCACGGTCGACGACGCGGCCCTGTTCACCGGACGGCTGGCGTCCGGGGCGCTGGCCTCCTTCGAGGCGTCCCGAATGGCGGCGGGCCGCAAGAACGCCCTGCGGCTGGAGATCAACGGGGAGCTCGGCTCGCTCGCCTTCGACCTGGAACGGCTCAACGAACTCTCCTTCCACGACCACACCGAGCCCGCGGTGACGGCCGGGTTCCGGCGGATCCTCGTCACCGAACCCGGGCACCCCTACCTGGAGGCGTGGTGGCCGCCCGGCCACGGCCTCGGCTACGAGCACACCTTCGTCCACCAGGCACGCGACGTCGTCCGCACGATCGCGGAAGGGCTGCCCCCCGAGCCGTCGTTCGCCGACGGCCTCCAGGTGCAGAGGGTGCTCGCCGCGGTGGAGGAGAGCGCCGCCAGGAACTCCGTACACACACCGGTCCCCTTCCAGGAGGTCCCGTAGATGCCACGCCCCTTCACGCTCTTCACCGGCCAGTGGGCCGACCTGCCCCTCGAAGAGGTCTGCCGCCTCGCCCGCGACTTCGGTTACGACGGTCTCGAACTCGCCTGCTGGGGAGACCACTTCGAGGTGGACAAGGCCCTGTCGGACCCCGGTTACCTGGACGGCCGGCGGCGGCTGCTCGACCGGTACGGCCTGAAGTGCTGGGCCGTCTCCAACCACCTGGTGGGCCAGGCCGTCTGCGACAGCCCCATCGACGAACGCCACCAGGGCATCCTGCCCGCCCGGATCTGGGGGGACGGTGAACCGGAAGGCGTACGCCGGCGGGCCGCCGCGGAGATCGAGGACACCGCCCGGGCCGCCGCCGCGTTCGGCGTCGACACCGTCATCGGGTTCACCGGCTCCTCGATCTGGCATCTCGTCGCGATGTTCCCGCCCGTACCGCCGCACATGATCGACCGCGGCTACCAGGACTTCGCCGAGCGCTGGAACCCGGTCCTGGACGTCTTCGACCGGGAAGGGGTGCGCTTCGCCCACGAGGTCCACCCCAGCGAGATCGCCTACGACTACTGGACCACGCACCGCGCCCTGGAAGCGGTCGGCCACCGGCCCGCGTTCGGGCTGAACTTCGACCCGAGCCACTTCGTCTGGCAGGACCTCGACCCGGTGGCCTTCCTCTACGACTTCCGGGAGCGGATCTACCACGTCGACTGCAAGGAGGCCCGTAAACGCCTCGACGGCCGCAACGGCCGCCTCGGCTCCCACCTGCCGTGGGGCGATCCCCGGCGAGGCTGGGACTTCGTCTCGGCCGGCCACGGTGACGTGCCGTGGGAGGACGTGTTCCGGATGCTGCGCTCCATCGGCTACGAGGGCCCGGTCTCGGTGGAATGGGAGGACGCCGGCATGGACCGGCTGACCGGTGCGCCGGAGGCGCTGGCCTCGCTCAGGCGGTACGACTTCGACCCGCCGGGCGCGTCCTTCGACGCGGCCTTCGGAGGGGGCCGCTGAGGACCGGGCGCAGGGCCCCGGCCCGCTCTGGTCCCGGGGGCCCGGCCGTGCGCCGCACGGCGCCCGCGGAGTGAAGGCACGGTACGACCCGGCGGCACCCGCACCGAGCCCCGGGTCGCCCCGGCCTGCCCTCACCCCGCTTTGTCCTGGCAAGGGAAAAAGATGCATCCGACTCGTGCGTAAGACCTTTCCGTCCTGGACGAACAGGTCTACCGTTCTTTTCATGTACACGACATAACTCGTGTGACCCGGCCCCCCACCGGCCCCGGGCCACGAGCGCGGCAGTCCCCGCGCGCAACGGATACGGCTCCACCCGCCCGTACAACCGGCACCTTCCGGAGGACGCACGTGCACAGAAGCCGCAGACGGCTCCGCGCCCGAAAGACACTCGCACTCCTGACCGGCGGACTGCTCACCGCCGCCACCCTCACCCTCGCCTCCCCGCCGGCCGCCGCCGGCGTCCCGGCCGCGCACAGCACGGCCGTACGGGACGCCGCCGCCGACGCGGCCGAGGACTTCCAGCAGGTCACCCTCGCCAAGGGGGCCGCCGAGACCGGCGAGCCCATCTCGCTGGCGGTGCTCCCCGACCGCAGCGTGCTGCACACCTCGCGCGGCGGCGAGCTGCGCATCACCGACAGCGCCGGCAACACCCGGATATCCGGCACCATCCCCGTCTACTCGCACGACGAGGAAGGCCTCCAGGGCGTCGGCGTCGATCCGGGCTTCGCCGAGAACCGGGCGATCTACCTCTTCTACGCACCGCCGATGGACACCCCCGCCGGCGACGCCCCGGAGACCGGCACCGCCGAGGACTTCGCGAAGTTCGACGGCGTGAACCGGCTCTCCCGCTTCGTCCTCGACGAGGACGGCACCCTCGACACCGCCAGCGAGAAGAAGGTCCTAGACATCCCCACCACCCGCGGCATGTGCTGCCACGTCGGCGGTGACATCGACTTCGACGCGGAGGGCAACCTCTACCTCTCGACGGGCGACGACTCCAACCCGTTCGCCTCCGACGGCTACTCGCCGCTGGACGACCGGGCGGACCGCAACCCGGCCTTCGACGCCCGCCGGACCTCCGGCAACACCAACGACCTCCGGGGCAAGATCCTGCGCATCAAGGTCGCCGAGGACGGCTCCTACACCGTCCCCGAGGGGAACCTCTTCGCCCCGGGCACGGAGAAGACCCGCCCCGAGATCTACGCCATGGGATTCCGCAACCCCTTCCGCTTCAGCGTGGACCGGGCGACCGGCATCCTCTACGTCGGCGACTACGGCCCCGACGCCGGCGCCGCCGACCCGGACCGCGGACCGGCCGGACAGGTCGAGTTCGCCCGGGTGACGAAGCCGGGCAACTTCGGCTGGCCGTACTGCACCGGGGACAACCAGGCGTACAACCGCTACGACTTCGCCACCGGGACCTCCGGTGCGAAGTTCGACTGCGCCGCGCCGAAGAACGAGTCCCGGCACAACACCGGCCTGGTCGACCTGCCGCCCTCCGAGGCCGCCTGGATCCCCTACGACGGGCCTTCCCTGCCCGAGTTCGGCACCGGCTCCGAGTCCCCGATGGGCGGTCCCGTCTACCGCTACGACGCGGACCTCGACTCACCCGTGAAGTTCCCCGAGGAGTACGACGGCGACTTCTTCGCCGGGGAGTTCGGCCGGCAGTGGATCAAACGCATCGAGCAGGACGCCGACGGCACGGTCCGGTCCGTCAACGACATCCCGTGGACCGGCACCCAGGTCATGGACATGGCCTTCGGCCCGGACGGCGCCCTCTACGTCCTGGACTACGGCCTCTCCTGGTTCGGCGGCGACGAGCACTCCGCGCTCTACCGCATCGAGAACGCCACCGGCGGCCGCTCGCCCATCGCCGAGGCATCCTCGGACAAGACCTCGGGAACCGCGCCCCTCAGGGTGCGCTTCTCCTCCGCCGGCACCACCGACGGCGACGGCGACGCCCTCACCTACGCCTGGGACTTCGGCGACGGCGGGACGTCCACGGCCGCGAACCCCACGTACACGTACAGGAAGAACGGCACCTACACCGCCACCGTCACCGCGAAGGACCCGACCGGCCGCACCGGATCGGCGAGCGTCCACGTGACGGTCGGCAACACCGCCCCGGTCGTCGAGATGCACTTCCCGGCCGACGGCCAGCTCTTCGAGTTCGGTGACGAGGTGCCCTTCGCGGTGACCGTCACCGATCCGGAGGACGGCACGGTCGACTGCTCGAAGGTCGAGGTCAAGTTCACCCTCGGCCACGACAGCCACGGCCACGACATCACCACCGAGCACGGCTGCGAAGGCACCGTCAAGACCGCCATGGAAGGCGGCCACGACCCCAACGCCAACATCTACGGCGGCATCTCCGCCGCCTACACCGACGGCGGGGGCGGCGGCCAGGCAGCACTGACCGGCCGCGACCAGGCCAAACTCCAGCCGCGCCACCGGCAGGCCGAGCACTACGACGACTCCTCGGGCGTCACCACCCCGAGCAAGACCAGCGCGCACGGCGGCCGGACCGTCGGGGACATCCACGACGGCGACTGGATCTCCTTCAGCCCCTACATCCTCGGCGGGACCACCCGGCTCACCGCCCGGACGTCCTCGGCCGGCGCCGGAGGCTTCCTGGAGGTACGCGCCGGATCACCCACCGGCAAGATCCTCGGCTCCGCCCCCGTCCCCGTCACCGGCAGCTGGGACACCTTCCAGGACATCGACGTCCCGCTGCGCGGCGCGCCCAAGAAGGCCACCGGCCTGTACCTGGTCTTCAAGGGCGGTCAGGGAGCACTCTTCGACGTGGACGATTTCCAGATCACCAGCACCCCCAAAGACCGGACCGCCAAGCGCGTCCTCGTCTTCTCCAAGACCGGCGGCTTCCGCCACGACTCCATCCCGGAGGGCATCGCCGCGCTGAAGGAGCTCGGCAAGGACGCGAACATCACCGTCGACGCCACCGAGGAAGCGGCCCAGTTCACCACCGGCAACCTGGCCCGCTACGACGCCGTCGTCTTCCTCTCCACCACCGGCGACATCCTGAACGCCGGGCAGAAGAAGGCGTTCGAGAACTTCGTCTCCACCGGTGGCGGCTACATGGGCATCCACGCCGCGGCCGACACCGAGTACGACTGGGAGTTCTACGGCGGGCTCGTCGGCGCCTACTTCCACTCCCACCCGCAGATCCAGCCCGCCACCGTCCGGATCGAGAACCACGACCACCCGGCCACCGCCCACCTGGACGAGGCGTGGGACCGCACCGACGAGTGGTACAACTACCGCACCAACCCGCGCGACAAGGCCCAGGTACTCGCCACCCTGGACGAGACCACCTACACCGGCGGCACCATGAAGGGCGACCACCCCATCGCCTGGTGCCAGACCTACCAGGGCGGGCGCTCCTTCTACACCGGCCTCGGCCACACCAAGGAGTCCTACGCCGAACCGGCCTTCCGCCAGCACCTGCTGGGCGGCCTGCGCTACGCCTCCGGGCAGGCCAAGGCCGACTGCAAGCCCGACACCGGCTACCGGTCCCTCTTCAACGGCACGACGCTGGAGGGCTGGAAGCAGGCAGGACCCGGGAAGTTCGACGTCGTCGACGGTGAACTGCGCTCGTCCGGAGGCATGGGCCTGCTGACCTACCAGGCCAAGGAGCTGCACTCCTACTCGCTCACGCTGGACTGGAAGATGGAGGGCGACGACAACTCCGGTGTCTTCGTGGGCTTCCCGGAGTCCGACGACCCGTGGTCCGCGGTGAACAACGGTTACGAGGTCCAGATCGACGCCACCGACGCCGCCGACCGCACCACCGGCGCCGTCTACACCTTCAAGTCGGCGGACCTCAAGGCCCGCGACCGGGTCCTGCGGCCGCCCGGCCAGTGGAACAGCTACGAGATCCGGGTCCGGGGCGAACGCCTCCAGGTCTTCCTCAACGGGACGAAGATCAACGACTTCACCAACACCGACCCCGCCCGCAGCCTGAAGGACGGCTACATCGGCCTCCAGAACCACGGGGCCGACGACCAGGTGTCCTTCCGCAACATCCGGCTGAAGGAACTGCCCCCGGCATAGGGCACCGCCCGGGACCTCCCGCCGGTCCGGTCCGTTCTGGTCCGGACCGGGCCCGGGAGCCCGGACACCGGGTCCGGCCCGGTCCGGGTGGAGGTCCCCGGCCGGGAGCCCGGTGGAAGTCCCCGGCCGGGGGCCCGGTGGACGGTGACGCGCCCGCCTCACCGTCCACCGGGCCCCGCCTGCCCCGCCCACCCCACCCGCCTTCTCCGCCCCGCTCTCCCCGCCCCTCTCCTGCTCGTTCCCCCGCCCGGCCCCCAGGGAGGCAGCCCGTGACCGCACACGCCGTCCGTACCGGAGTCTGGTTCATCGGAGCACGCGGCTCCGTCGCCACCACCGCCACCGTGGGATGCGCCGCCGTCGCGGCCGGCCTCCACCCGGCGACCGGCATGGCCACCGAGACCCCGCCCTTCGCCGGCAGCGGACTGCCGGCCCTGGCCTCCCTGGTCTTCGGCGGCCACGACACCCTGGACTGCCCCCTGCCCAAGCGCGCCGAGGCGCTGGCGGCCGGCGGGGTCCTCCCGCACGGCCTGCCCCTCGCCGTCCCGGCCGAGACGGCCGCCGCCGAAGCGGAGATACGGACCGGCGGACCGCTGCCCGGTGACACCCGCACCGACGACGAACTGATCACCGCGTTCGCCGCCGACATCACGGACTTCACCCGCCGCCACGGCCTCGCCCGCACCGTCGTCGTCAACGTCGCCTCGACCGAGCCCGCGCCCGCGCCCGGAGCGCTCCGCCTGCCGACCAGCTCCCTCTACGCCGCGGCGGCCCTCCGCGCAGGCTGCCCCTATGCCAACTTCACCCCCTCCACCGGCCTGCGCGGCCCCCGTCTGGAGGAAGCCGCCGAAGCCGCCGGGCTGCCGTACGCCGGACGTGACGGCAAGACCGGGCAGACCCTCCTGCGTTCCGTCCTCGCACCGATGTTCGTCCAGCGGGCCCTGCCGGTACGGGCATGGTCGGGCACCAACCTGCTGGGCGGCGGGGACGGGGCCGCGCTCGCCGACCCGGCCGCCGCCGCGGCCAAGAACGCGGGCAAGGAACGCGTCCTCGCCGACACGCTCGGCGCGGTGCCCGAGGGCGAGGTCCACATCGACGACGTGCCCGCCATGGGCGACTGGAAGACCGCCTGGGACCACATCGCCTTCGACGGGTTCCTCGGTGCGCGGATGACCCTCCAGACCACCTGGCAGGGCTGCGACTCGGCGCTGGCCGCCCCCCTCGTCCTGGACCTCGCCCGGCTGCTCGCCCGCGCCCATGAGACCGGCCTCACCGGCCCGCGCCCCGAACTGGGCTTCTACTTCAAGGACCCCGACGGAGGCCCGGCAGGACTGCCCGAGCAGTACGCGGCGCTGCTCGGCTTCGCCGAGCGTCTGCGGGCCGCCCGGTGAACCCGCCGCGCCCGCCCGCCGACCGGGCGGGAACGCCCGTGCCGCCCGCGTCGCCCGTCCCCTCCGCGTCGCCCGTGCCGTCCACGTCGCCCGTGCCGTCCGCGAGCCGCCACGCGGCACCCCCGTACAGCCTGTCCGGTGCGCGCGGGACTGCGCCCGCACCGGACAGGCCCCGCACCCGGACGGGCCCGCGTGCCTGGGCCGAACTCCTCCGGATCTCGGCCCTGTTCACCGTGCCCGGTGACGCGCTCGCCGGGGCCGCCGCAGCCGGGCACCGCCCCGGCCGGGGCACCGTGCTCGCGGTGGGGGCCTCCCTCTGCCTCTACGAGGCGGGCATGGCCCTCAACGACTGGGCCGACCGCGCCGAGGACGCCGTGGACCGCCCGCACCGCCCGATCCCCTCGGGCCGGATCACCCCCGGCGCCGCCCTGGCCGCCGCGGCCACCCTCACCGCGTCGGGGCTGGCCCTGGCCGCGTGCGCGGGGCGCCCCGCGCTGGCGGTGGCCACCGGACTGGCCGCCACGGTCTGGGCGTACGACCTGCACCTCAAACACACCCCGGCGGGGCCCGCCGCCATGGCCACGGCCCGGAGCCTCGACCTGCTGCTGGGCGCGGCGGCGACGTGCGGCGCCCCGGGGACCCCGCCGGCCGGCCGCGCCTCCCGCCCCCGGCCCGCGCGTCCGGCGGGCCCCGGGGGACGGGCACCGCGCCCCGGCGCCGGTCACGCCCTGCCGACGGCCCTGCCGGCCGCGCTGGTGCTCGGCGCCCACACCTGCGCCGTCACCCACGTCTCCCGGCACGAGGCACACGGCGGTTCCACCACCGCGCCCACCGCCGCGCTGGCCACGGCCGCCGCACTCGCGGCCGCCGTCCTCCGTACCAACCGGCTTCCGTCCCGGGGCCGCCGGGCCCCGGCACCGGGCCCCCGGGGCACCGGGCGGACGCTCGCGCTCACCGCGTTCACCGGGGCCTACCTCCGCACCGCCGCGCGGCCCCTCCTGCACGCCGCCCTCAACCCGTCCCCGCCCCTCACCCGGCGCTCCGTCGGCGGCGGCATCCGCGCCATGATCCCGCTCCAGGCCGCCCTGGCCACCCGGGCCGGAGCACCCCTGACCGGGCTCGCCGTCATGGGCCTCGGCCCCCTCGCCCGCTCCCTCGCACGGAAGGTGAGCCCCACGTGACCCTCCGCCTCGGCTACGGCACCAACGGACTGACCGACCTCCGCCTCGACGACGCCCTCGGACTCCTCGCCGGCCTCGGGTACGACGGCGTCGGGCTGACCCTGGACCACATGCACCTGGACCCGCTGGCCCCGGACGCCGGCGACCGCACCCGCCGGGTGGCCCGCAGGCTCGACGCCCTCCGGCTCGGCGTCACCGTGGAGACCGGCGCCCGCTATGTCCTGGACCCGCGCCGCAAACACGGCCCGACCCTCCTCGACCCCGACCCCGAAGCCCGCGCCGCACGCACCGGTCTGCTCGTACGGTCCGTGGAGATCGCCGCCGGCCTCGGCGCCCACGCCCTGCACTGCTTCAGCGGCACCACCCCGCCGGGCACCCCCACGGACACCGCCTGGGAACGGCTGGCCGACGCGCTCACCCCCGTACTCGACGCCGCCGCCCGGGCCGGGATCCCGCTCGCCGTCGAACCCGAACCCGGCCACCTCCTCGCCACACTCGCCGACTTCCACCACCTCCGCACCCTCCTCGGCGACCCGCCCGCCCTCGGCCTCACCCTCGACATCGGCCACTGCCAGTGCCTGGAACCCCTCCCGCCCGCGGCCTGCGTCGAAGCCGCCGCCCCCTGGCTGCGCCACGTACAGATCGAGGACATGCGGCGCGGCGTCCACGAGCACCTCCCCTTCGGTGACGGCGAGATCGACTTCCCACCCGTGCTGGAAGCCCTGGCCGCCACCGGCTACGACGGCCTCACCGTCGTCGAACTGCCCCGCCACTCCCACGCCGGCCCCGACCTCGCCCGCACCTCCCTCGACTTCCTGCGCGCCGCCACGGCCCCCGCGCGGCACGGGAGGTGAGCGCCCCGTGCTGACCGGCCGGAAGGAACTCGGCGCCCGGCTCGGCGACACGGCCAGGGCCTGGCTCGACGCCGCCCTCGCCGAAGCCGCGGACGCCGCCCCCCGCCCCGCTCCCAGCACCGCCGTCCCGCCCTGGCAGCTGCGCTTCGCCTCCGCCGGCCGCCACTGCGGCCCCGCGCACGCCGACTCCGTACGCGTCCTGCTCCTCCTGGCGGCCCGGCCCCGCCCGGCCGTCGTGGCCCGGCTCTACGACCAGGGGACCGCAGCCGAACGGCGCGCCGTCCTCCTCGCCCTGCACCGGCTGGTCCCCGGCCCGGACGCACTCCCGCTCGTCGAGGACGCCCTGCGCACCAACGACAGCCGGCTCGTCGCCGCCGCCGTCGGCCCGTACGCCGCCGCCCACCTCGGCCCGCACGGCTGGCGGCACGCCGTCCTCAAGTGCCTCTTCACGGGCGTGCCCGTCGAAGCCGTCGCCGGGCTCGGCGACCGGGCCCGCGGAGACACCGAACTCGCCCGGATGCTGCGCGACTTCGCCGCCGAACGCACCGCGGCCGGCCGCCCCGTACCACCGGACCTGCGCACCGTCCTCGCCCTGACCGCCCCCACGGAGGAGTCCTGATGCGCATCTTCGACCCCCACATCCACATGACCTCCCGCACCACGGACGACTACCGGGCCATGTACGACGCCGGGGTCCGCGCCCTGGTCGAACCCTCCTTCTGGCTCGGGCAGCCCCGTACCTCGCCCGCCAGCTTCTTCGACTACTTCGACGCCCTCCTCGGCTGGGAGCCCTTCCGCGCGGCTCAGTACGGCATCGCCCACCACTGCGCCCTCGCCCTCAACCCCAAGGAGGCGAACGACCCCCGCTGCACGCCCGTCCTTGACGCGCTGCCCCGCTATCTCCTCAAGGACTCCGTCGTCGCCGTCGGCGAGATCGGCTACGACTCGATGACCCCCGCCGAGGACTCCGCCCTGGCCGCCCAGCTCCAGCTCGCCGCCGACCACGGTCTGCCCGCCCTCGTCCACACCCCGCACCGCGACAAACAGGCCGGCCTGCGCCGCACCCTCGACGCCGTACGCGCATCGGACCTGGCCCCGGAACTCGTCCTGCTCGACCACCTCAACGAGACCACCGCCCCGGCCGCCCTCGACAGCGGCTGCTGGGCCGGGTTCTCCGTCTACCCCGACACCAAGATGGACGAGGACCGCATGGTCGCCGTCCTCCGCCGCCACGGAACCGACCGCGTCCTCGTCAACTCCGCCGCGGACTGGGGGAGGAGCGACCCGCTGAAGACCCGCAAGGTCGCCGACGCCATGCTGGAGGCCGGCTTCGACGAGGACGACGTCGACAAGGTCCTCTGGCGCAACCCCGTCGCCTTCTACGCCCAGAGCGGCCGCCTCCAGCTCGACCCCGCCGCCCCCGCCCCTCTTCACGAGGGCAACTCCGTCCTCCGCGGAGGGGAGTGAGCGATGCGCTTCCGCCACCCCGACGGCACCACCGTCCACCTGGCGTACTGCACCAACGTCCACCCCGCC
The DNA here is from genome assembly GCF_008704555.1 of Streptomyces nitrosporeus. Classification (NCBI taxonomy): domain Bacteria; kingdom Bacillati; phylum Actinomycetota; class Actinomycetes; order Kitasatosporales; family Streptomycetaceae; genus Streptomyces; species Streptomyces nitrosporeus. The sequence continues at coordinate 797,783 of NZ_CP023702.1, read as the reverse complement.
GAAACCCTCGACGGAGTGCGCGCCCAGCTGCGCGACCACTGCGAACCCGTACGCAGACGGCTCGGCCGCGACCGCCTCGGCATCGGCCTCTGGCTCGCCGCGTCCGCCGCCCGGACCCTGACCGAGGACCCCTCCGCCCTCCGCGCCCTGCGCGCCGAACTCGAACACCGCGGCCTGGAGGTCGTCACCCTCAACGGCTTCCCCTACGAGGGGTTCGGCTCCGAAGAGGTCAAGTACCGGGTCTACCGGCCGGACTGGACCGAACCCGAACGGCTGGCCCACACCACCGGCCTCGCGAGGCTCCTCGCCGCCCTCCTCCCCGACGACGTCACCGAAGGCACCGTCTCCACACTGCCGCTGGCCTGGCGCACCCCCTACGCCACCGACCCCACCGCGGCCGGCACCGCCCGCCGGGCCCTCGTCACCCTCGGACAGCGCCTCGACACCCTCGCCGAACTCACCGGGAAATCCATCAGCATCGGCCTCGAACCCGAACCCGGCTGCACCGTCGAGACCACCGCCGACGCCATCGCCCCCCTCACCGCCATAGGCCACGACCGCATCGGCGTCTGCGTCGACACCTGCCACCTCGCCACCTCCTTCGAGGAACCCGGCCCCGCACTCGACGCCCTGCGCACCGCGGGCGTCCCCGTCACCAAGGCCCAGCTCTCCGTCGCCCTGCACGCCGAACACCCCCACCTTCCCGAGGTACGCGCCGCACTCGCGGCCTTCGCCGAACCGCGCTTCCTGCACCAGACCCGCACCCTCACCGCCACCGGCCCGCGCGGCACCGACGACCTCGACGAAGCCCTCTTCGGCGGCACCCTCCCCGACAGCACCCCCTGGCGCTCCCATTTCCACGTACCGCTGCACGCCCCTCCCGCGCCCCCGCTCACCTCCACCCTCCCCGTGCTCGAAGCGGCCCTGGCCCGGCTGGTCGGCGGCCCGGTGCCCCTCACCCGGCACCTGGAGGTCGAGACCTACACCTGGCAGGCGCTCCCCGCCGAGCTGCGGCCCCGCACCCGGGCCCAGCTCGCCGACGGCATCGCCGCCGAACTCACCCTCGCCCGCGACCTCCTGACCGACCTCGGCCTCAAGGAACTGCCGTGACCACCGCCGCACCAGGGCCCGCCGCGCAGGACGCACCCGCCACCGGCCCCCGCCCCGCCCCCCTCCTCGTCCTGGACGTCGTCGGCCTCACCCCCAGGCTGCTCGCCCACATGCCGAACCTGCGCGCCATGGCCGGCACCGGATCACAGGCACCGCTGACCACCGTCCTGCCCGCCGTCACCTGCGCCGCCCAGTCCACCTTCCTCACCGGCACCATGCCCGCCGAACACGGCATCGTCGCCAACGGCTGGTACTTCCGTGAACTCGGCGACATCCTGCTGTGGCGCCAGCACAACGGACTCGTCCAGGGCGACCGGCTCTGGGACGCCGCCCGCCGCGCCCACCCCGGCTACACCGTCGCCAACATCTGCTGGTGGTACGCGATGGGCGCCGACACCGACTGGACCGTCACCCCCCGGCCCGTCTACTACGCCGACGGCCGCAAGGAACCCGACTGCTACACCCGCCCCCCGGCCCTGCACGACGAACTCACCGCCGAACTCGGCACCTTCCCCCTCTTCCACTTCTGGGGCCCCGGCGCCGGCCTCGTCTCCACCCGGTGGATCATCGACGCGACCCGGCACATCCTCACCACCCGAACCCCTGACCTGGCCCTCGCCTACCTCCCCCACCTCGACTACGACCTCCAGCGCCACGGCCCCGACGACCCCCGCTCCCACCGGGCCGCCGCCGACCTCGACCGGGCCATGGCACCCCTGCTCGCCGACGCGCGCGCCGAGGGCCGCACCGTCGTCGCCCTCTCCGAGTACGGCATCACCCGTGTGGACCGGCCCGTCGACATCAACCGCGCCCTGCGCCGCGCCGGCCTGCTGGAGGTCCACACCCAGGACGGGATGGAGTACCTGGACCCGATGGCCTCCCGGGCCTTCGCCGTCGCCGACCACCAGATCGCCCACGTCTACGTACGCCGCCCCGAGGACCTGGACGCCACCAGGGCGGCCCTCGCGGACCTGCCCGGCATCGACCTGCTGCTCGGCGACGAGGGCAAGAAGGCCCACCACCTGGACCACCCGCGCGCGGGCGAACTCGTCGCCGTCGCGGAGAAGGACGCCTGGTTCACGTACTACTACTGGCTCGACGACGCCCGCGCCCCCGACTTCGCGCAGCTCGTGGAGATCCACCGCAAACCCGGCTACGACCCCGTCGAACTCTTCATGGACCCCCAGGACCCCTATGTCCGGGTCAAGGCGGCCACGGCACTCGCCCGGAAGAAACTCGGCATGCGCTACCGGATGGCGGTGGTCCCCCTGGACCCCTCACCGGTCCGCGGCAGCCACGGCCGGCTCCCCGAGAGCGACGACGAGGGCCCGCTCATCCTCTGCTCCGTCCCCCGGGCGTTCGACGCGTACGGCGGCCGGGTCCGGGCCACCGACGTGAAGTCCCTGCTGCTCCAGCTCGCCGGACCGCACTGACAGCCTCCTTCGCCCGCACCCCGCACAGCCACCCACACAGGAGACACACCACCATGAGCCGCACCCCGAAGGACCCCGAGCTCACCCGCAGACTCAGCCGCCGCAACGTCCTGGGCGTCGCCGCCGGCGCCACGGCGGCCACCCTCATAGGCGCGGCGGGCGCCGAGGCCGCCGCCCGCCCGGGACAGGGCCACGGCGGGGGCCACGGGCACGGCAAGGACCACGGACACGGGCACGGCGAGGGCCGTGCCGTCCTGCCCCCCGGCCGGCTCGGCATCCAGCTCTACAGCCTCCGTGACAAGATCTCCACCCTCGGTTTCGCCCCCGTCTTCGCCGAACTGGAGAAGTACGGTTACGACGAGATCGAGTTCGCCGGCTACACCCAGGGATCGGCCGGCCCGCTCACCCTCGCCCGGCTCAGGCGGCTGGCGAAGGACCACGGGCTCAACCCCATCGGCAGCCACGTCAACTACTACGACGACAACAACCCCGGCGCCTACTCCTTCGCCCAGAACCTCACCAAGGTCCTGGACGACGCCGAGGCCCTGGGCCTGAAGCACATCGGCACCGCCTCCGGCCCGTTCCGCTACGGCGCGACCGTGGACGGCTGGAAGCGCGCCGCCGAGGACTTCAACACCTACGGAGCGGCCGCCCGCGAGCGCGGCATGAGGTTCTACCAGCACAACCACGCCGAGGAGTTCTCCTTCGCCACCGACCGGCCGGAGGTCCGCCTCTACGACGTCCTGCTCGCCGAGACCGACCCCGGCCTGGTCCACCTGGAGATGGACATCTACTGGGCCTTCTGCGCCCGATTCCGCTTCGGCAAGCGGGCCGACGGGACCCCCGCCCCCTTCGACCCCCTCGACTACGTGCTCAGGCAGCCCGGCCGCTACCCGCTCTTCCACGTCAAGGACGGCGTCCGGGACGAGACCACCCGCGACGGCTACCGCATGTCGGACGTGGGGGACGGCGACATCGACTACAAGGACTTCCTGAGCCGTGTCACCGCCCGCACGCCCCGGGGCCGCTCCTACCACCACTGGCAGACCGAGCACGACAGCCCGGCCGACTCCCTGGCCTTCGCCCGCAGGTCCAGCGAACACCTCCACTCACTCCGCGAGGGCCGCTGCGGCGACTGACACAGGACCGGGGGAGGAACCGCCGTCCGATGGGCGGGCCCTCCCCCGGGGAGCACCCGCCGTCCGATGGGCGGGCCCTCCCCCGGGGAGCACCCCTCCGTCAACGCCCGGCCATGCGCCGCCCGGCGGCGTCCTGAACCTCCTGCGCCGGGTCCATCCGCAGGGTGAAGAGCGCACCGGCCACGGCCCGTGAACCGTCCGGTCCCACCCCGCTCCCGGAGACGGTCCCCCCAGGGGTGCCGCCGTGGAACCGGACGCCGCCCCCGCTCCCGGCCACCGGGCGCCAGGCGATCCCAGGGCCGTAACGGACCCCGGGGGCCGCGAGGCCCGCGCATCTGCTGATCACCGGGCCTCCCCGGCGCGGCCGCAGGCCAGGTCGGCGGCGGGGAGCGTGCCGTCCCGCAGGTAGCCGACGACGGCCCGGTCGGCGCAGGGATCGGGGGTGAGACCGCTCAGCGCCCGCCCGAACACCCCGTGCGCCCGGATGTCCGACGTCACCAGGCGCGAACCGGTCAGACGGCGGTGCAGGGCCAGCGCCCCCTCGTACGGGACGTTGTTGTCGAGCCGGGCCTGGAGCATCAGCACGGGCACGCCGTTGCCGACCGCCGTCGCCGGTTCGCGGGACGTGTGCGTCCAGAACGCACATGGCGCGGTCATGCCGTTGACGAGAGGACCGAAGACGGGCAGGTCCACCCGGCTGCGCTCCATGTTGCGCCAGTACGTCTCCGGATTCTTCGGCCAGCCCCCGGCGGGCCAGCCGCTGTCCCCGCACATGAAGAGCGCCCCGCCCAGCATGCTGTCCGCCAGTTCGGGGGAGGCCAGCAGCTCCAGCATGGCGGCGAGTTCCGGGCCGGGCTCGACCGGCCGGCCCGCGGCGGCGCCGGCCAGGTCGCGCACCGTGGAGGCGAGCGCGGGGTCGTACTCCTCGTGCTGGATGAGCTGCCGCAGCACCAGGCGCAGCAACGGTGCGTCGAGGCGGACGCCGGAGACGACGACCGGGCGCCGCTCGGCCCCGTCGAGCAGCTCCTGGACACTCGCGCGGACACGGGCGGGCGTGCTGCCGAGACGGTAGGCCGCGTCGTGCCGGGCGGCCCACCCGGCCCAGGAGTCCAGTGCCTCTTCCAGGGGCCTGCCGGCCCGCTGGAACAGCTCGTACTGGGTGGCGGCCGGGTCCGTGGACGAGTCGAGGACGATCCGGCCGGCCCGGCGGGGGAACATCTGGGTGTAGACGGCGCCCAGGTCGGCGCCGTACGAGACGCCGTAGTACGAGAGCCTGGACTCGCCCAGCGCCGCGCGGATCGCGTCCATGTCACGGGCGACGTTCCGGGACGTGGCGTGCGGCAGGAGCCGGGCGTTGTCCCCGTGGTCCCGGCAGCGGCGCGCGGTGTCGCGGGCGTCGCGCACCGACCGGTCGAAGTCCGCGCGGGGGGTCGTCGTGGGCCCGGGGGCGGGCTTCGAAGCCGCCGGGGCGCAGACGACGGGCGTGGACTCGCCGAGGAAGCGCGGGTCGAAGCCGATCAGGTCGTAACGGTCCGCCGCGTCCTTCAGCGCGGACCGCAGCCCCAGCGTGTGGGAGAGGCCCGTGCCGCCGGGGCCGCCCGGGTTGGACAGCAGGATGCCCCGGCGCTTCCCGGGCGCCCCCGTCGCGGCGACCCGTGAGACGGCGATCCGGATCGTCGGGCCGCCGGGGTCGGCGTAGTCGAGCGGCACGGTCACCTCCGTACAGCGCGCGCCCGCGGCACGCAGCTCCTCCTGCTGCGGCGAACAGGACTTCCAGACGAGCGGCTGGCGCGACGGCCCGGCGGAGACGGACGACGGGACGGGTAAGGCGGACGCGGGCACGGCACCCACGAGCAGGCAGACCAGGCCGAGACCTGTGGTGACCGGACGGACGACGCGCATCGTGCTCCTCGGATCGGGCGGGAGGTACCCACAGGACGCTAAGGACCCGCACGCCCCGGGAACATCGGGCCACCCGGCCGAAGGGAGCTGGGGGCAGCCCCCGCACCCCGCCCGGGCCTGTCCCCGGACCGGGCCCGCTCGCGGCTCCTGCCGGACGGGCGGCCCGGGGGCCGGACAGGGGAGGGGACCACCGGGCACCCCAGGGCTACATCACCTTGCGTACGCGCCGCACCACGCAAGGTGACAGGGCCGGTGCCGTAAACCGCCGCCACCCCTCCGCACCGCACTGACCACGGGAAACGTGGGTGAAAGGCGCCTCGAACCCCTGGTATTGTTTTCCATGTCGCCGCGGGGAACACCGCGAACGGCAGACACCTTGTCCGGGTGGCGGAATGGCAGACGCGCTAGCTTGAGGTGCTAGTGCCCTTTATCGGGCGTGGGGGTTCAAGTCCCCCCTCGGACACCAGTGAAGACCCCAGTTCACCTGGGGTTTTCTGCTTTTCTGGGCAGTGGCGTGACCAGCCGCGTGATCAGGTAGGCCGCGCTGACAGCGCCACCGTGCTTCTGATCCTGGGTGAGGGCGGAGAGCGCAGCAGCCACAAGCTGAGGGACGCTGTGGAGCGTGGCATCCCGTGCATGGACGTGCGGAAGCCGGGCCGCTTCAAGTCGGGCCGTTCTCTCGGGAAGGTTCGTTGGTGGCGACCTGCTTCCCACGCCACCTCTGTGTCCCGCTGCTGAGTGATCCGGTGCTTCGTATACCGCAGGATCGAACAGGGCATCGTGGTGTGCTCTCCTCATCGGGTGTGGACAGCGGTCGGGCAGGCCAGGTCCGGTGCGGCTCGGTTCGGGGAGCACGTCACCAGGGCTACGGACAGAAATGCGGGTCTCAACAGGTAGAAGCCGTGGGACACGTCTCCACCCCGGCCCACCCGTTCGACAGCGGAGCAGACCAGCAGTGCCAGCCGCGTACTGTCGCGGTCCGACTCGGAGGAGAACCGGGGTGCGTACTCAGCCAGTTGTTGCCCGAGCCATTCCGCCGCTTCCTCCGGCTCCTCCCAGGTGCCGCGCACGAGCTTCGCGGGCTTGATCAGCCAGTGGGCCGTTTCCAGTGGTGGCAGGTCCACGGTCGGGAACTCCGCCTTCACTTCCCTGTACCGCTGGATCGGATCCGGCTTGTCGGCCGGTGGCGGATCAGGGTGCGGAGGCCGCCTCAGTGCCTCGTCATCGAACCGTTGCTTGGAGCCGGTCCACAGGTAGCCGTGGTGGTGCAACTGTCGTCCCGTTCAGAGCAGGAGGAAGAGGAGCGCCCAACCGGCCCTGCCTCTCGGGGGTGAGCCAGGGCCGGGGGCGCCAGAGACGGCCGTCAGGCAGACAGGCCGAAGCGGGCCGGGTCGATTCCGGCCGCGTCCAGTTCCTTGGTGGTGAAGCGCAACGGCTCCGCACCGGGCCGCTTGCTGTCGCCCAACGCCCACGCGTCGGGGCCGATCTTCGCCAGCGTGGCGCAGGACTCGCCGTCGGGGTGTGTGTTGCCCCCGCACGCCTTGAGGAACGTGGCGCCGTCGATGGGCAGGCTGTACAGGTCGGTTCCGGGCATGGGTGTGCCTTCCTGTGAGATCAGTGACGGGGGCAGACTCAGAGCTGGTACTGATCCGACTTCGACACGGATACGACGCCCGGGCCAAGAGCCGGTGCGCTCTTCCGAAAGATCTCGTGCAGTATCGGCCTGGCGTTGTCGCGCATCGCGTTGGTCGGGTTGTCGGCCAGTAAGGCGGCCTCAGACGGGAGCAGAATCATTTCCGTGTCTGCCATATGCCGACCGTCCTTCGTCAGCCGCATGGGGACGCGAATTTTCCCCTCATCGCCCCGGCATGCCGGACGGCTCGGGATCGGGTCCATCCGCCAACTCTGCGGGGCCTTCTGGCGGTCCTTCTTCGGTTCGGTCGGCATGAGTACATCCTCGGGCCGCCGACGGGGGACCTCCAGCTCTATGCGCGTTGTCGAATAAAGATCATCGACGGCAGTACGCCGCCCAGGCCGCTAGCTGCTCCCTAGCTTGTTCTCCGAAGAGTGCGTGTTCCTCATATTGGCTGAAGCGGCGAATCAAATCATGCACATCGCGACTGTCACGGAATGCGATGGCTCCAAGGTCAAGTTCAGCGGTCGCAAGCGCCTCATCGTAGATCGTGAACGTGTTCAAGGCCCCGGACGTGAATTGAACTCCCCTGGGGATCACGCCGAGTCGAACGTTCGGCTGGTGAGTCAAAGACGCCAGGCGATCAATCTGTATCGCTAGTTCATCAGGCGGGATGAGCGGGTACCTGACGGCCTGCTCGGTCAGAATGAATGTGAAGTGCTTGGATCGGTCGAACAGCACTCGTTGCCTGTCCAGCTTCATGGCAACAGCTTTAGCTTGCTGCTCCGGAGGAGCCTGGGCGAGGCTGGCACTGACGTACTCAGGTGTGGCCAAGAGCCCCGTGACCATCGAAAGCAAGAAGTACCGAAACGTACTTGATGACGCTTCGAGGCCGGCTAGCTGTACCTGCTTCTTGTCGATCCCCTTCCTTCGGAGAGCTCTACCGCCCTGCCATTCGGTCTGAGCGATCCTGGCCAAGGCCATAACCTCAGCAGCTATAGCAGGAGAAGATTCAAGGCCCCGGAGGAGTTGTTCAACGTCCAGTAGTGACGGGCGAGATTTGTTGCCCTCGATCCGGCTGATCTTGGATTGGCTCATATTGCAACGCGCAGCAAGCCGGACCCCTGAGAGCCCGGCTTGTTTGCGTAGCTGCTTGAGCATGGCCGCTAGTTCACGACCCGACTGGTCTAGCTGGTCAGGTTCGATGGCCACCGGTTCACGTACTCCCTGAACGGCACCGACTCCGCCAGCGCAATTCTCTGGTACTCGACGTACGGTGCGGGATCTCCCTCGTACAGTTCCCGGCCGATCTGTGTCCCGTTCTCCTCATAGTTCATGAGGACGACTTCAGACCGATCGAAAAGCCAGAAGTCCTGAACCCCTTCGAGAGGGTTGGGCCGGTCTGTCACATCGAGGATGCGGATGTCGTCTCCGGCCGCTTCGTGCACGTCGTAATACATGAACTCAAACCGCAGATAGTCCGTCAGAGGCCGGGTGACGATGTGGACACGCCCCTTGGACCTTCCCGCCGCCCGGATTCTCCGTAGGCCCTCCGTATATCCGGAGGAATAGCCCTGTGGGTCGATCCGGTGCCCGGCAAGGAAGTCCCGGATATCTCCGTCCTCGCTCGGGACTCGGTACCACGGAAGCGTTTCGAGCCTCCATGCTTCCTGCTCAAAGCCTTGGACCTTGGCGGTCCAGTCCTCACCATCCAAGAGCACGTACGGCCTCCTTCAGCACGCTCTCAGGGATACGGACGAGGGCTTCCCCGGCCGGAGGCTGGAAGGTGGCGTCGGTGTCCCCCTGCACCACGATGGAGCCGTCAGCAGCCCGGTACACGTTCGGGCAGTCGTCGTTGTTGCAGTTGCCGTTCCCGTTGCCGGTAAGCCGGGACAGTTCCTCACGAGCCATGGCTACGAACCCCCTGCTGCGGGCCCTTTGCGGGCCGGTCGTCACGACCGTACGAGCGGGGCGGGTGTGTCGTCCATGCAGGAACGCGACTATGCGCGTCATTGCATAAAGTCCTGGCCGGGGCGGCGAGCAGGAGGCATGGGAGCGTCACCGGGCCTGGGGTGAAGGAAGGCTGGCCACATGACCGACGCATGACCGGCAGCGGCACGACACCCTGGGTGTGCGTGACCGGTCCGAAGCGACAGGACGGGGCTCATGAGGTAGATCCTCCCCGGCCGGAAGAGTCGGGGCCGGCGCCCGGGCGCCCGGGCCGAGCCCTCCCTCGGACACCGGCGAAGGTCCCGGCCGGTCCGGGCCTTCTGCGGGGTGCGGACGTGTACCGACAGCCGGCCGATGACCGCCGGCCGGTCAGGCGGTGCCGGTGTCCGCCGTGTGGCACGACGGCGCGGTCAGTCCGGCGACGAGGAACGCGATCACCGTCCCCGTGTGCGGAAACGGTGACGGCTCCGCGGGCATCTTGACCAGCGGACGGCCGTAGGACTCCATCACCAGGCCGAAGGCGAGCCGGCAGCGCTCGGTGACCTCCTGGGGTGACAGCTCCGGCAGCGCCCGCCCGAGGAGCACCTCGAAGGGCGCCGGGGCGAAGAGGGGGGAGACGTTGAGGACCTGGCCCGTGGGCAGGGCCGTGCGGGCCAGTAGGTGGCAGAGCACCCGGCCGTCGCGGGTGGTGACGAGTTCGGCGAACGGCTCGACGAGGGCGGCCACCAGGTCGCGTACGCAAAGGTCCTGGCCGGCCGGCCCCGACAGGGCTTGCAGCCGTCCGCTCCACATCGGCCGCAGCTCCCGCTCCAGCAGCGCCGACACCAGCCCCTCGCGTGAACCGAAGTGGTAGTGGACCGCCCCCGGGTTCAGCCCGGCCGCCGTGTTGACCGAGCGCAGGGAGACCTGGTCGGCCCCCTTCTCCAGGAACAGCCGCTTGGCTGCGTCGAGGAGGCGGTCGCGGGTGGGGGCCTCTGGCTGGCTCATGCGTTCCATTTCATCACAGGCGCAGACGTCACTGACGTTGTCCAATCATTGATTGAATTATGATGGGTTCCATCGGATCGATGCGGGCCGTCACCGCGGCCCGCCGAAGGAGAGCTGTATGAGTACCTACGCCGTCACCGGTTCCGCCTCGGGCATGGGCGCCGCGAGCGCCGAACGGCTGCGCGCCGCGGGCCACCGGGTCATCGGGGTGGACCTGCGGGACGCCGACGTGATCGCCGACCTCGGGACCGGGGACGGCCGCCGGCACGCGGTCCAGGAGGTGCTCCGCCTCTGTGACGGCACCCTGGACGGGGTGGCCGCGGTCGCGGGCGTCGGCCCGAACATGCCGAGCGCCTCCGCGGTCGCGTCGATCAACTACTTCGGGCCCGTGGCCCTGCTGGAGGGGCTGCGCCCCGCCCTGGAACGCTCCGGGGCGGGCCGCGCCGTCGTGATCAGTTCGAACTCGGCCTCGACCGTCCCGCTGACCGACGACACCCTGCTGGAACTGCTGCTGGACGGCGAGGAGGAAGCCGCCCGCGACCACGCCGCGGCGGCGCAGAGCGCCCTGCCCGCGGCGCTCGTGAAGTCCGCCCCCAGCATCTCCGCCTACGCGACGTCGAAGCTGGCCCTCGCCCGCTGGGTCCGCCGTACCGCGGTGACCCCGGAGTGGGGGCGCCGCGGCGTCCTCCTCAACGCGATCGCGCCCGGCGCGGTGATCACCCCGCTGATGACCGGGTCCACCGACGTGACGGCCACTCCCGACCCCGACTCCTTCCCGACGCCGATGCCCCTGGGGATCTTCGGGCAGCCCGAGGACATCGCGTTCTGGGTCGAGCAGTTCCTGCGCCCCGAGGCCCGCTTCACCACCGGCGCGATCCTCTACGTCGACGGCGGCACCGACGCCGCGATGCGCACGGACGCCCAGCCCGCCCCCATGCCGCGCTGACCCCGCGCCGCGGTGCCCACACCGGTGGGCACCGCGCCCGCGCGCCGGGCGGGCGCGCCCTCGCGCAGCGCCCCGCCGCCCGGCCCCCGCCCCGCCGAGTGCCGCTTCCGCGGGGCTTCCTGACCGGTGATCACGCACTCCGGGGTGAGCGGAGGGATCGCCCCGTGCCCGACGGTTGTCGCACACGTCCGTTGCCCCGATGATGGGGTGGCACGTCGCCGCGGACGGGAGGGCGAGTTGACGGACCCCTGGGCGGCTCCGGCAGCCGACGCGGACCCCGGCGCCCGGCTCGGCCGGCTGCACCGCGCACATGAGGCGTTCACCTCCGGCGGACGGCTGGACGCACCGGTGCGCCCGGTGGTGGGCCAGTCGTGGCGGCGCTCCGCCAGGGCGCGGGTCAGCCCGGACGGCACGGCGCCGGTCGACCTCCGTGCGGACGAGCTCGGACCGTACCGGGACACCCACCCGCTGGCCCGTGTCATGCCGACGGTCCGCGAGCTCATGGGCCCCTACGCCATGGACGGCGGACACCTGCTCGCGGTCTGCGACGCGCACGGCAGGCTGCTCTGGGTGGAGGGGCACGCGCGGGCCCGGAGGCGCGCGGAACGGATGAACTTCGTGGAGGGCGCCCGCTGGGCCGAGACGGAGGCCGGGACGAACGCGCCCGGCACGGCGCTCGCCGTCGGCCGCCCGGTCCAGGTGTTCGCGGCCGAGCACTTCCTCCGGCCGGTCCAGCAGTGGACGTGCGCGGCCGCCCCGCTGCACGACCCGCACACGGGCCGGGTCCTGGGCGCGGTCGACATCACCGGCGGGAACGAGCTCGCCCATCCGCACAGCCTGGCGTTCGTACAGGCCGTGGCACGCGCCGCCGAGTCCCAGCTCGCGCTCCTCGCGCCGCGGCCGGACGACGGGGCGGCACGGCTCTGCGCGCTCGGCCGTGACGAGGCGCTCCTGACCCTGGGCGGGCGCAGGATCCGGCTCAGCAGGCGCCACAGCGAGATCCTGGTGGCGCTGGCCCTCCACCCGGAGGGCCTCGGCGGTGACGGACTGCTGATCGAGCTGTACGAGGACGAGTCCGCCCACCCGGTGACCCTGCGCGCCGAACTCACGCGGCTGCGGCGGCTCCTGGGGCCCGGACTGCTGTGCTCGCGCCCGTACCGGCTGGGCGTACCGCTCGACACCGACTTCGACACCGTCACACGCAGGCTGGAGTCCGGTTCGGTGGCGGCGGCGCTCGGCGCGTACGCGGGCCCCCTGCTGCCGCGTTCGCAGGCGCCGGCGGCCGTCCGGCTCCGGCACCGGATCGCGGGGCAGCTGCGGGCCGCGCTGATCGCACGGGGCGATCCGGGTCTGCTCGCCGACTGGGCGTACAGCCCGTGGGGGGCGGAGGACCTCCCCGTCTGGCGGGCGCTCGCCGCGGCGGCACCCCCGGAGCGGCGGGCGGCCCTGCTGGCCAGGGTGCGGGGGCTCGACGCGGAGCAGCGCGCATAGCCCCGCGGGAACGACCGGCCGGTGCAACGGAGTTGCAACGTCCCGCTGTCTAGCCTCGCGTCGAGGGCCGTCCGACGGCGGACGGCACCGGAGCAGGGAGGCCACAGAGTTGACCCGCTACGCCGCGCCGGGTACCGAGGGCGCCATCGTCTCGTACGAGTCCCGTTACGACCACTGGATCGGCGGCGCCTACGTCCCGCCGGCCCGCGGCCGGTACTTCGAGAACCCGAGCCCTGTCGACGGCCGCCCCTTCACGGAGATCGCCCGCGGCACCGAGGAGGACGTCGAGCGCGCCCTGGACGCGGCCCATGCGGCCGCTCCCGCCTGGGGGGCGGTGTCCGCGGGTGACCGTGCGACCGTACTGAACCGGATCGCCGACCGGATGGAAGAGCATCTGGAGGAGCTGGCGGTCGCGGAGAGCTGGGAGAACGGCAAGCCGGTGCGCGAGACGCTGGCCGCCGACATCCCGCTGGCCATCGACCACTTCCGGTACTTCGCGGGTGCGCTGCGCGCTCAGGAGGGCTCGCTCAGCGAGATCGACGACGACACCGTCGCGTACCACTTCCACGAACCCCTGGGGGTGGTGGCCCAGATCATCCCGTGGAACTTCCCCCTCCTGATGGCGGTCTGGAAGCTCGCCCCCGCGCTGGCCGCCGGGAACGCGGTGGTCCTCAAGCCGGCCGAGCAGACCCCCGCGTCGATCCACGTGTGGATGAGCCTGGTCGCGGACCTGCTTCCCCCCGGGGTCGTCAACATCCTCAACGGCTTCGGCACGGAGGCGGGCAGGCCACTGGCCTCCAGCCCGCGGGTCGCGAAGATCGCCTTCACCGGCGAGACCACGACGGGGCGCCTGATCATGCGGTACGCCTCGGAGAACCTCAAGCCCGTCACGCTGGAGCTGGGCGGCAAGTCGCCCAACCTCTTCTTCGACGACGTATGGGCGCTGGACGACGACTTCCGCGACAAGGCGCTGGAGGGCTTCACCATGTTCGCCCTCAACCAGGGCGAGGTCTGCACGTGCCCGTCACGGGCGCTGATCCAGCGCGGGCACTACAACGAGTTCCTGGAAGCGGGCATCGCCCGTACCGAACAGATCGTGCCCGGACACCCGTTGGACACCGAGACGATGATCGGCGCCCAGGCGTCCGAGGAACAGCTGAAGAAGATCCTCTCGTACCTGGAGATCGGTCAGCAGGAGGGCGCGAAGATCCTCACCGGGGGCCAGCGGATCGAGCACGGGGGCGACCTGGCGGGCGGTTACTACGTCCAGCCGACGGTCTTCGAGGGCGACAACCGGATGCGGATCTTCCAGGAGGAGATCTTCGGGCCCGTGGTCGCGGTGACGTCCTTCTCGGACTTCGACGAAGGCATCAGGACGGCGAACGACACGCTGTACGGGCTCGGCGCGGGCGTATGGACCCGGGACGCCAACACCGCCTACCGGGCGGGCCGGGCCATCAAGGCGGGCCGGGTCTGGACGAACTGCTACCACGCCTACCCGGCCCACGCCGCGTTCGGCGGGTACAAGCAGTCGGGTATCGGCAGGGAGAACCACAAGATGATGCTGGAGCACTACCAGCAGACGAAGAACCTCCTGGTGTCGTACTCGCCGAAGAAGCTCGGCTTCTTCTGACGGATGAAGCGGAAGGGCGCCCGGCCCGCGGAAACGCGGGCCGGGCGCCCTTCCGCGTCCCGCCTTCGGGCCGGGCGGGGACCGGGGCGGCGGCGAGGGCCCGGACGTACCCCGCGCGGCCGGCGGGGTGATCAGCGGCTGTCGGCCAGTTCCGTTCCGGTGCCTTTCGAAGGCCCGTCCGCCGCCACGGACGAGTAGTACGAGCCGACGGCCGGCTGGCCCGTGTAGTTCGGGCCGGCGGCGGGGTCGGCGCCCAGGTAGCGGAACGGCAGCCGCACCTCACGGGCACCGCGGAGGCTCAGCCGGTGGTGCCGGGCGCTGTACCGGAACCCCGCCGCGCGCAACGCCCTCACAGCGGCGCGCCCGGCCGGTGCGCCGTCGGGGCCGCGCACCGAGTCCGGGTCGAAGTGCGCGAGCAGCAGGCCGCCGGGGGCCAGCCAGGAGGCGGCCCGGGAGAGCAGGCCGAGCTGGTCCCCGACGTAGTGCAGCCCGTGGACACAGGTGATCAGGTCGTACGTACGGTCCGGTGCCCAGCGCGTGACGGAGGCGACGACGAGTTCCGGCGCGGGCGGTCCCGGCACGGCGCCGAGCGGTCCCACGAGGTCCACGCCGGTGAGCACCGCGCCCGCCGGCAGGGCGGACGCCGCCTCGCACAGCGCGCGGCCCTCGCCGCTGCACAGGTCGAGCCAGGACGGGGCCGGGGAGAGCCCGGCCAGGTGGCGGAGCGGATCCAGGCCGAGTTCACGGGCGTAACTGTTCACGCCGTTCAGGCCCCGCTCGCGGTTCATCGTGTTGTTGGCGACCACGGCGAGCCGTTCCAGATCGGCTGCCGGGACCAGCTCGGACATCGTCATCCGGTCATTGTCCTCCGGGCGGGTGCCGGGCGGGCTCCGGGTGGGCTCCGGGTGGGAGGGGCGGACGGGCACCGGCCGGAAGAGGCGGCCGGGAAGGGGCCGGGCGCCGGGCGGGAGGAACCTGGGCGGCCGACCGGAAGAGGCGGCCGGGAAGGGGCCGGGCGTCGGGCGAGAGGGGCCGGGCGTCGGTCGGGAGGGGCGGGCCGGAAGTCCCTCCCGCCCGGTCTCCGTCCCCCCGGCCCCTCGGGCGGCGCGATCGTCACGATCCGGTCTCGGCCCCGCCCCAGGGGGTTGTTTTCCGCCATGTAATCGATTCCAATCGTCCGTGTAATCGATTCCACGGCTGGTTCCGCTGGTCTCGACGACATACCGAAACCACAAGGAGGTGGTCCGGAAATGGCGAGCATCAAGGATGTCGCGGCCCGGGCGGGAGTCTCTGTCGCCACGGTCTCCCGCGTCCTGAACAGCCATCCCTCCGTCAGCCCGGACGCGCGCGGACGGGTGCTCGCCGCCGTCGAGGCCCTCGGCTACCGGCCCAACGCCGTGGCCCGTTCGCTGCGCACCGACCAGACGCGCACGCTCGGCCTGGTCATCAGCGACGTGCTCAACCCGTACTTCACCGCGCTGGCCCGTTCCGTCGAGGAGGAGGCCCGGGCGCTCGGGTACAGCGTGATCATCGGGAACGCGGACGAGCGGCCCGAGCAGCAGGACCACCATGTACGGACCCTGCTGGACCGCCGGATCGACGGACTGCTCGTCTCACCCGCGGACGGGGACTCCCCGCTCCTGCGCGACGTCGCCCGTAGCGGTACCCCGATGGTCTTCGTGGACCGCTGGATGCCGGGCGTCGACGTGCCCGTCGTACGCGCCGACGGGCACCGGGCCGTGCGGGACCTGGTCGCGCACCTCCACGCGCTGGGTCACCGCAGGCTCGCCATCATCGCCGGGCCCGCCGCCACCACCACCGGTGACGAACGCGTCGGGGCGTTCCGCGACGCGATGCGCGCCCATGGACTGGCCCTGCCCGACGCCTACATCGGCCAGGGCGACTTCCAGGCCGACAGCGGGCGCCGCGCCACCGAGCACTTCCTGGCCCTGCCCGAACCGCCCGAGGTCGTGTTCGCCGCCGACAACCTGATGGCGCTCGGCGCACTCGACGCCATCCGCGCGCACGGCCTCAGGGTCCCCGAGGACATCGGGATCGCCGCCTTCGACGACATCCCGTGGTTCCTGCACACCGCCCCGCCGATCACCGCGATCGCCCAGCCGACCGGCGAACTCGGCCGGGCCGCCGTGCGCGCGCTCGTCGACATCGTCGAGGGCCGCCCCCCGCAGTCCGTCACCCTGCCCGCCCGGCTCGTCATCCGCAGTTCCTGCGGTGAAACCGGTGAAACCGGCGAAACCCGTGAAGCCGGCGTAACCGTCGAGGGTGACGGGCGCACGTCCACACCGAGGAGCAACGCGTGAGCGAGTCAGTGGAGTTGCTGCGCATCGAAGGCGTACGCAAGACCTTCCCCGGCGTCGTCGCCCTGGACAGCGTCGACTTCGACCTGCGCGCCGGCGAGGTGCATGTGCTGCTCGGCGAGAACGGGGCCGGCAAGAGCACCCTCATCAAGATGCTCTCCGGCGCCTACCGGCCCGACAGCGGCAGGATCTTCGCCCGGGGCGAAGAGGTCCGCATCCACGGGGCCGAGGACGCCGAGAAGCTCAAGATCGCCACGATCTACCAGGAGTTCAACCTGGTACCCGATCTGACGGTCGCCGAGAACATCTTCCTGGGCCGTCAGCCGCGCCGCTTCGGCATGATCGACCGGCGGCGGATGGACGCCGACGCCGAAGTGCTGCTCGAACGTGTCGGCCTGAGCGTCCCGCCCCGCACCCGGGTGCGTGAACTCGGCATCGCCAGGCTCCAGATGGTCGAGATCGCGAAGGCCCTGAGCCTGGACGCCCGCGTCCTGATCATGGACGAGCCGACCGCCGTGCTGACCTCCGAGGAGGTCGAGAAGCTGTTCCGTATCGTGCGGCAGCTGCGCGAGGACGGCGTCGGGATCGTCTTCATCACCCACCACCTGGACGAGATCGCCGCCCTCGGCGACCGCGTCACCGTGATCCGCGACGGCCGCAGCGTCGGCCAGGTGCCCGCCTCCACCCCGGAGGCAGAGCTCGTCCAGCTGATGGTGGGCCGCAGCATCGACCAGCAGTACCCGCGTGAACGCCCGGAGACCGGCGAGCCGTTGCTGTCGGTGCGCGGCCTCACCCGGCACGGCGTGTTCCACGACATCAGCTTCGACGTGCACGCCGGAGAGGTCGTCGGCCTCGCCGGACTCGTCGGCGCCGGCCGCACCGAGGTGGCCCGGGCCGTGTTCGGCGCGGACCCGTACGACACGGGCACCGTCGAGGTGCGCGGCGAACGGCTCGGCAGGCACGACGTGACCGCGGCGATGGGGGCGGGCCTCGGCCTCGTCCCCGAGGACCGCAAGGGCCAGGGGCTGGTCCTCGACGCCTCCGTCCAGGAGAACCTCGGCCTGGTCACCCTGCGCTCGGCCACCCGTTCCGGGATCGTCGACCTCAAGGGGCAGCGCACCGCCGCCGCCCGGATCGCCGAACAGCTCGGCGTGCGCATGGCGGGCCTCGGCCAGCACGTGCGCACGCTCTCCGGCGGCAACCAGCAGAAGGTCGTCATCGGCAAGTGGCTGCTCGCCGACACCCGGGTGCTGATCCTGGACGAACCCACCCGGGGCATCGACGTCGGCGCCAAGGTCGAGATCTACCAGCTCGTCAACGAGCTGACCGCCTCCGGCCACGCGGTGCTGATGATCTCCAGCGACCTGCCCGAGGTCCTCGGCATGAGCGACCGGGTCCTGGTCATGGCACAGGGCCGGATCGCCGGTGAACTCCCGGCCGACGAGGCCACCCAGGACACCGTGATGGCCCTCGCCGTCAGCAACGTGTCCGCCCCCACCCCCACAGACGACGCAGAGACCGGCAAGGAGGGCCCCCGTGGCCACTGACACGCATACGGGCAAGACAGGCGCGGCGGGCGCCGGCGCGGCGCACACCCTGCGCCGGCTGCTGCTCGACAACGGAGCCCTCAGCGCCCTGGTCGTCCTGCTGGTGGCGATGTCGCTGCTGTCCGCGGACTTCCTCACCACCCAGAACCTGCTGAACGTCGGCGTCCAGGCGGCCGTGACCGCCATCCTCGCGTTCGGCGTCACCTTCGTCATCGTCGCCGCCGGCATCGACCTCTCCGTCGGCTCGGTCGCGGCACTGTCGGCGACGGTCTGCGCCTGGTCCGCGACCTCGGCGGGCGTACCCGTCTGGCTGGCGGTCGTCCTCGCGGTGGCCACCGGCATCGCCTGCGGCTTCGTCAACGGCGCCCTCGTCGCGTACGGGAAGCTGCCGCCGTTCATCGCGACACTGGCCATGCTCTCGGTCGCCCGCGGCCTGTCCCTGGTGATCTCCCAGGGCAGCCCGATCCCCTTCCCCGACTCCGTCTCCGTGCTCGGTGACACGCTCGGCGGCTGGCTGCCCGTCCCCGTCCTCGTCATGATCGCGATGGGGCTGCTGACCGCGCTGATCCTGGGCCGCACCTACATCGGCCGCTCCATGTACGCCATCGGCGGCAACGAGGAGGCGGCCCGGCTCTCCGGACTGCGGGTCAAGAAGCAGAAGCTGGCCATCTACGCCCTGTCCGGCCTGTTCGCCGCCGTCGCGGGCATCGTCCTCGCCTCCCGTCTCGTCTCCGCGCAGCCGCAGGCCGCACAGGGCTACGAGCTCGACGCGATCGCCGCCGTCGTCATCGGCGGTGCCAGCCTCGCCGGCGGCGTCGGCAAGGCGTCCGGCACCCTCATCGGCGCGCTGATCCTCGCCGTGCTCCGCAACGGGCTCAACCTCCTGTCGGTCTCCGCGTTCTGGCAGCAGGTCGTCATCGGTGTCGTCATCGCGCTGGCCGTGCTGCTGGACACGGTGCGCCGCAAGGCCGGATCCACCCCGGCGAGCGGGGCCCCGGCGGCCCCGGGAGCTCCCGGATCAGGGCGCAAGGGCGCCCTGAAGGCCGGCATCGCGGTGGTCTGTGTGGCCGCCGTCGTGGCGGCGGTGTCCTTCTTCAACTCCGGTTCCTCCGGCACCACCACCAAGGTGGGCATGTCGCTCTCCACCCTGAACAACCCGTTCTTCGTGCAGATGAAGGCCGGTGCCCAGGCGGAGGCCGAGAAGGCCGGGATCGACCTCACCGTCACCGACGCCCAGAACGACGCCTCCCAGCAGGCCAACCAGCTCCAGAACTTCACCAGCTCCGGAGCGACCTCGATCATCGTCAATCCGGTGGACTCCGACGCGGTCGGTCCCGGCGTCCGCAGCGCCAACAAGGCCGGCATCCCCGTGATCGCCGCGGACCGGGGCGTCAACAAGGCCGATACCGCCACCCTCGTCGCCTCCGACAACGTGGCCGGCGGCAAGCTGGCCGCGAAGGCGCTGGCCGAGAAGCTCGGCGGCAAGGGCGGCATCGTCGTCCTCCAGGGCACCGCGGGCACCTCCGCCAGCCGGGAACGCGGCGCGGGCTTCGCCGAAGGCATCAAGGCGTACCCGGGCATCGAGGTCGTCGCCACCCAGCCGGCCGACTTCGACCGCACCAAGGGCCTGGACGTCATGACCAACCTCCTCCAGTCCCACCCCGGCATCACCGGCGTCTTCGCGGAGAACGACGAGATGGCGCTCGGCGCGGCCAAGGCCCTGGGGTCCAAGGCCGGGAAGTCCGTCCAGGTCGTCGGCTTCGACGGCACCCCGGACGGGCTGAAGGCCGTCGAGGCGGGCACCCTCTACGCGTCCGTCGCCCAGCAGCCGAAGGAACTGGGCAGGATCGCCGTGCAGAACGCGGTCAAGGCCGCCGACGGCGAGAAGGTCGCCGGTACGGTGAAGGTCCCGGTCAAGGTCGTCACCAGGGAGAACGTCGCCGACTTCTCCTGACCCCGCCCGGGCCGCCGGCCCCACCCGGCGGCCCCCGGGCCCGGACCCCACTCCGGGCCCGGACCGAACCCCGCACCCGGCCCAGGGCCCGAACGGCCCCAGGGCCCGAACAGCCCCGGGGTTCCGAACGGCCCCAGCGCTCCGAACCCGCCCCCCCTCCCGGGAAGAGGGCGGCCCGCCCGCCCCACGGAAGGCAGCACAGCACCATGCACGAGGACCCCGCGCCCCTCCCGTACGACCTGCTGGTCGTCGGCTCGGCCAACGCCGACCTGGTCGTCGGCGTCGAACGCCGCCCCGCACCGGGGGAGACGGTGCTCGGCTCCGACCTCGTCGTCCACCCCGGAGGCAAGGGGGCCAACCAGGCCGTGGCCGCCGCCCGCCTCGGGGCCCGCACGGCCCTGCTGGCCCGGGTCGGCGACGACGCCCACGGCCGTCTGCTGCTGGACTCGCAGCGTGAGGCGGGCGTCGACACCGGCGGGATCCTCGTCGGCGGGGCGCCCACCGGCGTCGCCCTGATCACCGTCGATCCCTCGGGCGACAACAGCATCGTGGTCTCCCCGGGGGCGAACGCCCGGCTGACCCCCGAGGACATCCGGGCGGCGGCCCCGCTGTTCGCCGCCGCCCGGGTGGTGTCGGTGCAACTGGAGATCCCCCTCGCCACGGTCGCCGAGACGGCCCGCGTCCTCGCCCCCGGCACCCGGCTCGTCCTCAACCCGTCCCCGCCCGCCCCGCTGCCCGACGGGGTGCTCGCGGCCTGCGACCCGCTGGTCGTCAACGAACACGAGGCCCGCTCCATCCTGGGTGAGGCGGCGGGCCCCGCCCCGCAGGACTGGGCGGCGGCCCTGCTCGCCCAGGGCCCGCGCTCGGTGGTCGTCACCCTGGGCGCGGAGGGCGCGCTGGTCGCGGACAGCCGTACCGGCGGCCACGTACGCGTACCGAGCCCGAAGGTCCACGCCGTGGACACCACCGGGGCGGGCGACGCCTTCACCGCCGCCCTGGCCTGGCGCCTCGGCCTGGGTGAACCACTCGCCGAGGCCACCGCGTTCGCCGTACGGGTGGGGGCCGCGGCCGTGACGCGGGAAGGCGCGCAGGCGTCGTTCCCCACCGCCGGAGAGGTCGCCGCACCGTGAAGAAGGCCGGGATCCTCAACCGCCACCTCGCCGGGGCGCTGGCCGAACTGGGCCACGGGGACGAGGTGCTGGTCTGCGACGCGGGGATGCCCGTCCCGCCGGGCCCGCGCGTCGTCGACCTGGCCTTCCGGGCCGGCGTCCCCGCGTTCGCCGAGGTGCTCGACGGGCTGCTGGACGAACTGGTGGTGGAGGGCGCCACGGCCGCGGAGGAGGTACGGGAGGCCAACCCGGAGACCGCCGCGCTGCTCGCGGCCCGCCTCGACGGCCTGACCCATGTCACCCACGAGGAACTGAAGCGGCGCACCTCTCACGCCCGGCTGGTGGTACGGACCGGTGAGGCCCGGCCCTACGCGAACGTGCTGCTGCGCTGCGGGGTCTTCTTCTGAGCGTGGCGCCCTCCGCCCGGGGCCACGCCCGGGTCTCCTCCCAGGCCCCGACAGGGTCTCCTCCCCGCCCCCGCCCGGCTCTCCTCCAAGGGTCCCGCCGGGCTCTCCTTCCGGCCCCCGCCCGGATGGGGCGCCCGGCGGCGTGACGGCTCCCGGACGCCTTCCCGACGCCCGGAGGAAAAGGCGTTCCCAAGCCTCGGTAATGGTCTAGTCCTTACTTGGTCCAGACCATTGACATGTCACCGACGAGATCGATATCCCCTTCCCAACGCCCTTGCGTCACACCGGAGTTGCCGGTGTGACGCCTGACAGCTGGGACAGACATGAGACGTTCACGATCCGTCCGCGCGCTGGTGACCGCGGCCGTCACCACGGTGGCGGCCGCAGGCATGGCCGTGCTGGGAGCCGGTTCCGCCGAGGCGGCGACCCCGCTGCCCGACCACGTCTTCGCCCCGTACTTCGAGTCCTGGACCGGCGAGAGCCCCGCGGACCTGGCCGCCGCGTCCGGCACGAAGCACCTGACCATGGCCTTCCTGCAGACCGCGACCCGAGGTTCCTGCACCCCCTACTGGAACGGTGACACCGGCCTGCCGATCTCCGCCGCCGGCTTCGGCGACGACATCCGCACCATCCAGGCCAGGGGCGGCGACGTCATCCCGTCGTTCGGCGGCTACACCGCCGACACCACCGGCACGGAGATCGCCGACAGCTGCACCGACGTCGACCAGATCGCCGCGGCCTACCAGAAGGTCGTCACGACCTACGACGTCACCCGGCTCGACATGGACATCGAGGTCGACGCGCTCGACAACACGGCCGGGATCGACCGGCGGAACAAGGCGATCAAGAAGCTCCAGGACTGGGCGGCGGCGAACGGCCGCACCCTGGAGATCTCCTACACCCTGCCGACGACCACCCGGGGCCTGGCCGACAGCGGTTACGCGCTGCTGCGGAACGCGGTGGCCAACGGGACGCGCGTCGACGTCGTGAACATCATGACGTTCGACTACTACGACAACGCCTCCCACGACATGGCCGACGACACGGAGACGGCCGCGCAGGGCCTTCACGACCAGCTCGCCCGGCTCTACCCGGGCAAGACGGACAGCCAGCTGTGGGGCATGGTCGGCGTCACCGAGATGCCCGGCGTCGACGACTTCGGCCCGGCCGAGACCTTCACCCTGGACAACGCCCGCCAGGTGTACGCCTGGGCGGTGGACAAGGGCATCGACACCCTGTCGTTCTGGGCGCTCCAGCGGGACAACGGCGGCTGCCCCGGCGGCCCCGCGGCCGACCACTGCTCCGGCATCGAACAGAACACCTGGGACTTCAGCCGGATCTTCGCCCCGTTCACCAGCGGGAGCGGGCAGCCGGCCGACGACTTCTCCGTGACGGCCGCACCGGCCGCCGGGACGGTCGCGGCGGGCGGCACGGCCACCGCCACGGTGAGGACCGCCGTGACCAGGGGCGAGGCGCAGGAGGTGAAGCTGACCGTCGGCGGGGCGCCGGCCGGTGTCACCGCGTCGCTCAGCCCCGCCACCGTCACGGCCGGGGGCACCTCGACACTGACTCTCGCCACCACCGGCGCGGTGGCGTCGGGCACCTACCGGATCACCGTCACCGGTGCCGGCGCGTCCGGGGCGCACACGGCGGACTACACCCTGACCGTCACCGGCGGGACCGGCGGCCGGTGCACGGCCGGCCCCTGGTCCGCCGGAACGGTCTACACCGGCGGCCAGCAGGTCTCGCACAAGGGCCACACCTGGAAGGCCAAGTGGTGGACGACGGGCGAGGAGCCCGGCACCACCGGCCAGTGGGGCGTCTGGCAGGACCTCGGCGCCTGCTGAGCCCCGGACGGCCGGCTCCCGGGGCCCGGGGCCCGGGTGCCGGTGTACGTGTGACGGCGTACGCAGGACGCCGCGGGCGGCGAGGTCCCCGGACCGCCCGCGGCACCCCGGAGCAGGGGCCCGGTTCAGCCGGACGTGACCGGGCCCCCGCCCAGTTCAGCCGGACGCGACCGGCCCCCCGCCCGGCGCGGTCCGCAGATAACGCGGCGCCCGCCAGGCGTCCAGCCGGCGCTCCACCGCGGCCCCCAGCGACAGCAGGGCCGCGTCCTGGCGGTCACCGGCCATCAGGAGCAGGCCGACGGGCAGTTCACCCACCCGCCCGGCGGGCACGGACAGCGACGGATAACCCGCCACGGCCGCCGGGGTGGACGAGGGGATCACGTCGTTGTCGCCCCGCGCGCAGTCCGTCGTCCAGGCCGGCGGGTTGGCGGGGGAGGCGATGGCGTCCAGGCCGTGGGCGGCCATGGTCTCGTCGACGGACCGCCGGGACAGATCGGTCAGCTCCGCGCGCATCGCCCGGTAGGCCGGGTCGGTGACCGGGGGCGCCGCGAGCGCCTGCTCGAACAGCTCCTGGCCGGCGAAGCAGGTCCGCTCGGCCGGGTGGGCGCGGTTGAACCGGATCAGTCCGGCGAGGTCGCGGGGCCCGTCGCGGGTCTCCAGATAGGCGTCGATGTCCCGGTGGAACTCGCTCAGCAGCGCCGGGAACTCCAGCTCCGCGAGCCGCTCCTGGTACGGCAGGGCCACCTCCACGACCTCGGCGCCCGCCCCGCGCAGCCTCTGCGCCGTACGGACCATCAGGGCGTCCACCTCCGGCCCCAGCGACGGGAGCCGCCACAGGCCGATCCGCTTCCCCCGCAGCCCTTCGGTCCCGGTGTGGGCGGACACCCCGGCGGGGCCGGTGCCGCTGAGCACCGCGAAGGTGAGCGCGGCGTCGGTCACGTTGCGGGCCATGGGGCCCGCGGTGTCCTGCTCGGCGGAGATCGGCACCACACCGGAGCCGCTGACCAGTCCCAGGCTCGGTTTGTGGCCGACGACACCGTTCATCCCCGCCGGACAGACGATCGAGCCGTCCGTCTCGGTGCCGACGGCCACCTGGGCCAGCGAGGCGGCGAGCGCCGCCGCCGACCCGGACGAGGAACCGCACGGGTTCCGGTCCAGCACGTACGGGTTGCGGGTCTGGCCCCCCACCGCGGACCAGCCCGATGTGGGCCTGGCGGCACGGAAGTTCGCCCACTCCGACATGTTGGTCTTGCCGAGTACCACCGCGCCCGCAGCCCGCAGCCTGGTCACCAGGGCGGCGTCTTCGGCCGGCGGCTTCCCGGCCAGCGCCAGCGATCCGGCCGTCGTCGCCAGGCCGCGGGTGCCGATGTTGTCCTTGAGCAGGACGGGGATTCCGTCGAGCGGCCCCCGGGTGGTGCCGCGCCGGTGCCGGAGATCGCTGGCGGCGGCCTGCCGCAGCGCCGTGGGGTCGGTGCGCAGGACGGCGCCGATCGCCGGGTCGACGGCCTCGATGCGCCGCAGGTACGCCCGGGTCAGCGCCGACGAGGTCAGCGCCCCGCGGTCCATGCGCGCCTGTAACTCCGGGATGGTCACCGTGCCGAGGTCCACGCCCAGGACGCGGGACGAGCGGACGGACGGCGGCAGGGCGCCGCCATGCCCCTCGGCGGCCTCGGCGCTCTCGTGGGGCGCGCTCAGCAGGAGGGGCGTCACGGCCAGGGCGGCGGCCAGTGCCGCGATGCTTCTTCTGTTCATGGGGCCAGGGCACTACAGGCCCCGGCCCGGGCGCAAGGGCGGGCCGGGGGAGTCCGCGGGCCTGCCGGGATCCGTGTCCGGTACCTCCTCCGGCGCGGAGCCCGCCACCTGGAGGGGAACTTCGCCGCGCGCGTTGCGCGAACGCCGAAGAATGGCCGGATCTTGCCCCAATCCGGCCGGAGAACCGGTCTAGACCAATTGTGGTGAGGGCTCCTATCGTCGACTCCGCGATCACACGCGGCCCGGCCGGCACCCCACCCGGTCCGGGCGGCGTGTGTCGTCCCGGCCGGCTCCGCCCTGCCCGCGTCGAGCCCGCCTTCGCGCCGCACCTGCTGATGGGAACCGCTTGTGACCGACATCGTGGTGGTACTCAGGGCCGAGGACGCCGTCCTCGACTTCCTCTCCGTACTCACCCCGCCCCCGCCCGGGGACGACAGCGCCCGCCCCGGCGGCGACGCCGCTCCGGACGATCCGCCCGAGGTGCACGTACTGCTCGCCGACCGGGGCGAGCACCTCCTCATGCCGCCCGCGATGCCCCTGGCCGAACGCCTCGCCCTGCTCGCCGGCCAGGTGCGGGAAGCCGACGAGAGCGCCGCGTCGCCCGGACCCGGCGCGCTCGGCGACGCCCTCGCACGGGCCGCGGCCGGGCGGCCCGTCCGGGTCTGGACGCACTCGCCCGCCGACAACCGCCGCAGCCGGGGCCGCGTCGGCCACGACCTCGCCACCGCCCTGGACACCGCGCCCCCCGCCGGGGGCGCCACCGTGTGGCACGCCGTCGGCTACTCGCCCTACCTCCAGTTCGTCAGCGAACTGGACCGCCCCCTGGGCCGCGGCCCCGTCGCGGCCAAGCTGGACTTCGTCAACCGCCACGCCCGGCACCTGCTGGAATCCGACTCGCCGCAGCACCTGGTCGAAACCGGCCGGGTGCCCACCACCGAGCGCTACTTCACGGCCGGACCCGGCGAACGGCTCCGGCTGTTCGCCCTGCTCGCCAGCCTCGACGACGAGGCCGCCGCGGTACCCGACCCCTGGGAGTTCGCCTCCTCCCCGTACGAGACCGAGCGGCTGGACGCCACCACCGCCTGGATCGCCCGGTTCCGCGACCCCGGCGCCGGCCCCCTGGTCGAGGTCGGCGCCTGCGAAGGGGCCCTCACCGGCCGGCTCGCCGGCAAGGGCTACACCGTCGAGGCCACCGAACCCAACCCCGTCTTCCGTACCCGGCTGGCCGAGGGGCCCGGCAGCGTGGACACCGTACGTGTCCACCCCCAGGGCCTCGAAGAGCTCGCCCGCGCACCGCGCCTGACGGGATCGGCCTACCTGCTGATCGAGATGCTCTACTACGGACAGGACCCGGAGCTGCTCACCGCGCTCCCCGCCGACCTGGTCTTCGTCGCCCTGGAACCCGAGGCGCTGGACACCTCGCTGCGCCCCTGGCTGGCCGCCTCGCCCCACTGGGAGCAGATCGACGAGACCGTGCTGGTACGCCCCGCCCTGGAGACCGTCTGCGGCGGCCGGGCCCACCTCCGCAAGCGCGGCAGCACCGGAGTCCTCCTGCGCCGCAGGCCCCCCGCCGCGTGAGCGGCCCGGCCCGGCACCCCCACCGCGCGCCGCACGTCCCCACCGGAGCACCCCATGACCCCCGACCACGGCCACTGCGTCGGACTCGGCCACCACTGCGAGTCGACCCATCAGATCCGGCGGATCACCGCGGACCCCCGCGCCCACTACTTCGACTGGCTCGACCTCCCGCTCCCCGCCGTCGTCGAGGCCCTCGGCACCGGATTCCGGGACGTCCTGGGGCCCGGACGGTGCGAACCCTTCGACGACGGCTCCTGTGTGCTCGACCGGGGCTCCGACATCCGCTTCTACCACGAGTTCCGGGCCGAAGCCGGTGACGGACGCCTGACCCAGGCCGACGTGGACCGTCAACTCCCTTCGGTACGAGAAAAGTTCCTCCACCTCGCCGAACGCTGGCGGACCATGACCGCATCCGGCGCCCGGGTGCTGTACGTCCACCACGACGCCTTCGACCAGGCGGGCGCGGACGATCTGCGCCGCCTCCACACCGCCCTCGGGCAGCAGGACGCGGGGCACCGCTTCGACCTCCTGTGGCTGCGCCGCACACCGCCCTCCCCCGAGGAGGCGGCCCTGCTGCCGGACTCCGTCGCCTGGGACACCGTCCCGCACGTCCCCGGGCACTGGCAGGGGGACGACGCCGCCTGGGACCGCGCACTCGCCTCCCGCCTCCACCGCCCCGGCTGAGAGCTCCGGGCGGAAGGGGCGCCCGGCTCGCGCCCGCGGACCTCCCTTCCGCCCGGAGCCCCGGGACCGGCGGCCCCCGCCGGCTCCCCGATTCCGCCACCCCCGACCCGAAGGACCCGAACGACCTTGTCTCCCCGCCCTGTTGCCCGTACCGTCGTCCTCTCACCGCACTACGACGACGCGGCGCTCTCCCTCGCCGGGCTCCTGCCCGACCTCCCCGGCCCCGTCGACGTCGTCACCGTCCACGGCGGCGCGCCCGCCCCCGACGCCCCCGTCTCCTGGTGGGACGCCCAGTGCGGCTTCTCCTCCGCGGCCGAGGCCCACCGCGAACGCCGCGCCGAGGACGCCGCCTCCTGCGCCCTGCTGGGCGTCGGGCAGACCGTGCTCGACCACCCCGACGGCCCGTACGCGCCCGAGGGCGCCACCCTCCACCACCTGGAGGCGCTGCTGCGCGAACTGCCGCCCGACACCCTGGTCCTGGCCCCCCTCGGCACCAACCAGCCCGACCACGAGGCCGTACGCCGCCTCGCCGTCGACGTCCTCGCCGAACAGGGCGCGCCGCCGCCCTGGGTGTACGCCGACCTCCCCTACACCGGACACCTGCCCGAATGGGGCACGCCTGAGGCGGACCAGGCGCTGACCCGCGACCCCGACTACGGAACCGCCTACCAGGGCCTGCTGACCACCCATCAGCTCACCGTCCGGCACACCCTGACCCTGGACGACACCCGCTGGGCGGCGAAACGCGCCGCCGTACTCCGCCACGGCTCCCAGCTCGCCCCGCTCGCCGCCGACCACGGCAACTTCCTCGCCCGCACCGGGCCGCTGCGCACCGAGACGATCTGGTCCCTGGAGAGCCGCCCGGCCGGCCAGGAACCCCCGGCCCCCCGGCCCGCCCCCGGCACGGGCCTTGAGGCCCCCGCATGCTGACCCCCCACGCCCCCGCACCCCGCCGGCCCGTCGTCCTGCGGGCGACGGGCCTGGTCAAGGAGTACCGCCGGGGACGAGCGGTCGACGGCATCGACCTCACCCTGCACGCCGGCGAACGCCTCGGACTGCTCGGCCCCAACGGCGCGGGCAAGACCACGACGCTCCTCATGTGCCTCGGAGCCGTCGAGCCCGACGCCGGCCGGGTGGAGATCCTCGGCCACCGCCTGCCCCGCCACCGCGCCGAAGCCATGCGCGGCCTCGGATTCGTCGCGGGGTACCTGCCGCTGCCGGACCGGATCAGGGTCCGCGAGTACCTGCGCCTCTACGCCGACCTGTACGGCCTGCGGGAGCCGCGCGCCGCCGTCGACGCGGCCCTCGAACGCTTCGGCATCGGACACATCGCGGCCGCCATCGGAACCGAACTGTCCAGCGGGCAGCGGACGCTGGTGGGCATCGCCAAGGCCGCGCTGCACCACCCCAGGGTGATGGTCCTCGACGAGCCCACCGCGTCGCTCGACCCCGACATCGCCCTGCGGGTACGTACCGCCCTGCTCGCGCTCTGCGAGGAACAGGGCACGGCGCTCCTGGTCACCAGCCACGACATGGTGGAGGTGGAACGGCTCTGCGAACGGGTCGTCTTCCTGCACGCCGGACGCATCGCCGCCGACGGCACCCCCGGAGCCGTCGCCGAACGCTTCGGCCGGCAGGACCTGGAAGGCGTGTTCCTGCACCTCGCCGAAGAACGCGACCGTGAGAGGAACGCCACCGCATGACATCCGCAAGCACCCCCGCCCCGGCACCGCCCGCCCCCGCCGGCCCGGCCCTGCGGTCCCCCGCCCAGGCGTCCGTCCACCGGATGCTGGCGATCGCCCGCCGGCAGTGGCTCGTCCTCCGGCGCAGCCCGCACCGGTTCTTCGACGTGCTGGTCTGGCCGCTCGTGGACACCCTGCTCTACGGCTCCATCGGCCTGTTCGCCGCGCAGGCGGCCGAGAAGGCGGGCGGCGCACCGGACGCGACGGCCGCCTTCACCGTCTACCTGCTCGGCGGAACCGTCCTGTGGCACCTGGTCCACCAGACCCAGATCTCCCTGGCCACCGGCTTCCTGGAGGAGACCTGGTCCCGGAACATCCTGGGACTGCTCGCCACCCCGATGCGTGACTGGGAGTACCTCGCGGGCGTCGGGCTGTTCGCCCTCGTACGCACCGCCGCCAGCACCCTCGCCGTCGCCGTGCTCGCCTACGCCGCCTACGCCTTCGACGTCACCGCCCTGGGCATCGGACTGATCCCCGTCGCCGCCCTGCTGCTCGTCTGCGGCTGGTCGGTGGCGCTGCTGGTCGTCGGCCTCGTACTGCGCTACGGCAGCGGGGCCGAAGCGCTCGTCTGGGGCGCCCTGTCCGTGGTGATGCCGCTCTCCGGGGTCTTCTACCCGGTCTCCACCCTGCCCGCGGTCCTGCGTCCGGTCGCCGAACTCCTGCCCACCACCCACGCGTTCGCCGCGGGACGCGAACTGGCCGCCGGCCACGCGATCCCCTGGGGGCAGCTCGGCGCCGCCACGGCCGGGACCCTGGTACTGCTGGCCGTCAGCCTCTTCGCCCTCTCCCGGATGCTCCGCGTCTTCCGCCGCAGGGGGCTGGTCACCCGCTACTCCTGAGCCCGCCGCCCAAAGGACCCGCCCGGGACCCCCTTCCGTCCTAGGACCGGTGACCGGGCGGAACTCCGCCCGGTCCTGGGCCCCGGGCCCGATCCGCTTCGCGTACCTCCCTCCTAGCGTGCCGTCCATGGACAGGACAGACACCCTCGACGAGGCGCTGGAGCGCCTGCACGGCCACGGGCCCGAGCGGCTCGGACGGCTCACCAACCACGCCCCGATGGCCGTCGAGGCGCTCGCCGCCCGGGGCCACGGCGGAGCGCTGCACCGCTGGATCGACCGTTACGCCCCCCGGCTGGAGGACTTCCCCCGGACCGTCGAACGCATCACCGACGCGAACCGGCGGGCCGCCCTGGGCGATCCGCGCCGGGCCGGCGACTGGATCGGGTACTTCCGCCGCGAACTCGCCGAGCACCCCTGGCGGGAGGTGCTCGCCCGGTGGTGGCCCCGGCTCCTGCCGGGCATGTACGGGGGGTCGACACACCCCGTGATCCGGGTCGGCCACGCCGTACGCACCCTGACGTCCGGGGAGGAGACCGCACCGCGCCTGACCGAACTCGCGCACGGCCTCGGCTACTGGGCCGCCCGCCACCACCCCCTGGGAGAACTCCGCGGACTGCCCGGCGCCGAACGCGCCGCGGACGCGCTCGAGGCGGTGGAACCGGTCGACGCCCCGGAGGGCGGTTTCCCCGCACGGCTCGGCCGGGTCACCGCCCTGCCCGTGTGGCCCGCCACGGTCACCGGCCCCCGGGACGCACACCGTCTGCTCACCGAACTGGTCGCGGCGGCCACCCACCGGTACACCACCCACGGCCACGGCGACGCGGTCATGCTCGTCCACGCGGCCACCGCCCCCAACGCGGTCCTGCGCACCCTGCCCGCCCTGCCGGACACCCTGTGGATCCCCAGCCTGCACGCCGCCTGGGCGGCCTCCGCCGCGGTGACCGCGATGTACGCCCCCGGCGCCCCCGCCCCCTGCCCCCCGCCCCCCACCGCCCTCACCTGGGAGGAGGCCGTCGAACTCGCCGTGGCCCACGGCGACGAACACGTCCTCAAGTTCACCGACACGGCCCGCGACGTCGGCGACGGACAGGCCCTCACGGCGGCCCTGCGCGCCGTCGAACTCGGCGAACCGCTGGAATGACCCGCCCTTGAGTCTCCAGTGACTGGAGGGTGCAGGGTGGAGCCATGGACGGTACGAGCCTTTATCCGATCGGTGAACTCGCACGGCGCACCGGTGTGCCGGTGCGGACCATTCGCTTCTACTCCGACGAGGGGGTGCTCGTACCGGCCGGCCGGAGCCCCGCCGGCTACCGGCTCTACGACCTCGACGCCCTCCTCCGGCTGGAACTCGTCCGTACCCTGCGCGAACTCGGCATGGACCTCGCCACGGTGCGCCGCGTGCTGGACCGCACGCTCACCGTGGCCCGGGCCGCGGCCGTGCACGCGGACGCCGTGGACATACAGATCCGGACGCTGAGGATGCGCCGGAGCGTTCTGCGAGCGGTGGCCGCACGCGGATCAGGACCCGAGGAGACCACACTGATGCACCGCTTCACCCAGCTGTCCGGCGAGGAACGCAGGCGCCTGGTCGAGGAGTTCACCGACGCCGCGTTCGCCGGGACCGGCGCGGACCCGGCCGTCCGCGACATGGTCCGCGCCGCCGCCCCCGAACTCCCCGACGACCCCACCGGCGACCAGATCGCCGCCTGGGTGGAACTCGCCGGGCTCCTCGGCGACGAGGACTTCCGCCGGTGCATGAGCGGCACCACGGCGTCCTCGGCCGGCGGGGCCCCGCTCGCCGTGGAGACCGGGGCCGGCGAGGAACTCACGGCGTACGCCCGGCAGCGGGTCACCGAGGCGCGTGAGGCGGGCCACGGCCCGCACAGCCCGCAGGGCGCGCTCCTCGCCGACGACCTGGTGCGCCGGTTCGCCCTGGCGTACAGCCGTGAACCGGGCGCGGAGTTCCGCCGGTGGATGGCCGCGGAGTACCGGGCCGCGGTCGTCGATCCCCGGGTGGAGCGCTACTGGGAACTGGTCTGGGTGGTCAACGGCTGGCAGGTGCTCCCCTCTCTGGCCCCCGTGCACCCGTGGCTGGCCGCGGCGCTGGAGGGCGCGCCGGTCAGCTGAGCGTGGCGAACACGATGAGGTTGTCCACGGGATGGCCCTCGGCGTCGAAGGCGCCGTCACAGGTGACCAGCCGGAGCACGGGGGCGGGGGAGGGGCCGTAGACCTCCTGGCTGGGGAAGGCGTCCTTGCGTACGGTCCGGGTCGAGTCCACCGTGAAGCGGGCCTCCTCGCCCGTCGCGCCGGTCACCGTGATCTCCGCACCCTCGGCGATGTCCTTCAGGTCGTGGAAGACGGCCCGTCCGAAGCGTGTGTCGTTGTGCCCGATGAGGACCGCCGCCCCCGGTTCGCCGGGCACCGCCCCGCCCGTGTACCAGCCCGCCGTCATGCCCCGCTCGGCGGGCGGCACCTCCACCGTGCCGTCCTTGTTGAGGCCCAGCCGCATCAGCGCGCTGTCGATCCCCAGGGACGGCACCCTGAGGCGGGCCGGAGCCGGCGCCTCGGACGCTTCGGCGGGCCGCGCGGCGGGCGACGACGAGGAGGAGCCGGTGGACGGCCCGGGCGTACCGGTCCCGGCGCAGCCGGCGACGGTGACGAGCACCAGACCGGCGGCCGCCGCGGAGAGGACCGCGCGGGAGAACGGGTACGGGACGAGGGACATGGGGACTCCGGTACGTCGGACGGGCGGGAAGGGGGCCCGGCGGGGCGGGCACGGGGACGGCGCCGCCCCGCACGCGGAGCGGCGCCGTCGTGAGGGTCAGCCCTCGCGCCGGGCGGCGGAGCGGCGGCGCAGCACGAAGGTGCCCGCACCCGCCAGCAGGGCCGCGCCCGCCGCGGAGCCGTACAGCGCGGTCGTCCCGGACCGTTCGGCCGGACGCTCACCGGCGTCCACACCGCCGCGCGGCACGGTGCCCGCCGGGACGGACACCGACGGTTCCGGGACCGCGGTCGGCTCGGACGGCGCGGTCGGCTCGGCCGGTTCGGGCGCGGGGGCCGGGGTGGCATCGCCGTCGGCGGCGGGCGCCGGGGCGGGCGAACCGTCGGCGACGGCCGCGGTCGCCGGGAACAGCACCGCACCGGCCGCGACGGCGGCGAGGAGTGCGGTGCGCAGGGTCGGACGCAGGGACATGGATGACTCCGATTCCCGCCCGGCGTCGGTGTTCTCCGCGCGATCGCACGCGTCGGGTGCCGGGCGTGCCCCCACCCTGGTACGGAGTTGTGAGAAACCTGTCAGGACGCCGTGTCCGTCGCATCAGGGCCGGCGGCCGGCAGCCGCAGGGTGAAGACCGACCCCTCTCCCACCGTGGAGGCCACCCCGGTCGTCCCGCCGTGCGCCTCGACCAGCTTGCGGACGATGGCGAGCCCCAGCCCGCTGCCCCCGGTGCGGCGGTTACGGGACTTCTCGGCGCGCCAGAACCGGTCGAAGACGTGAGGAAGGTCCTCGGGCGCGATACCGCTCCCGGTGTCGGCGACCTCCACCACCACCGTCTCCCCGGCGGCGCGGGCGCGCAGCGTCACACGCCCGCCCTCCGGGGTGTGCCGTACGGCGTTCGACACCAGGTTCCCGACCGCCTGGCGCAGCCGGACCGGGTCCGCGACGAGCACGGGCGGCAAGGCCCCCTCCGGCGCGCCGGCCACGGCCAGGCGGACCCCCGCCTCCTCGGCCCGCGCCTGATGGGCCGCCGCGACCTGGGCCAGCAGCTCCCGGATCCGCACCGGGCCGGGATGCAGCCGCAGGGCCCCGGCGTCGGCCGCCGACAGGTCCTGGAGGTCGTCGATGATGTGCTGCAACTGCACCGCCTCCTCCAGCAGTGAGGAGACGAACGCCGCGTCGGGATCGGCGACACCGTCCTGGGCGCCCTCCAGCCAGCCCCTGATGTTGCTCAACGGCGTACGCAGTTCGTGCGCGACGTCGCTGACCATCACCTTGCGCTGTTCCTCCAGCCGGGCGCGGTGCGCCGCCATGTCGTTGAAGGCGGTGGCCAGCCGGCCGATCTCGTTGTCCCCCGCCACCTCGACCCGCTCGACGCCCTCGCCGTCCCGCATCCGCTGCGCCGCCCCCGTCAGCGCGTGCAGCGGACGCACCAGCCTGACCCCCGCGAGGACCGACGCGCCGACGGTGAGGGCGAGGACGAGGGCCGCGACCCCGATGATCTTCGCGGTGTTGGCGGTGGACAGCTCGAACCCGGGTACCGTCCCGCCGCCCGGGTCGGTGATGAACAGCAGTGCGGGCGAGGCGACATGGGAGCTGAGCTGCTCCTGGCGGGCGATGCCGACACAGGAGGCGATGTCCCGGTCGACCTCGCTGTCACCGGGGGAGGCGGTGGGGGCGGGCGTGGGCAGGGCGTCCACGGGAACGCTGACACTCGGCTGGGGGACCGGCCCCGGGAACGGCGGCTCGGCGGGGGCGGGCGAGGGGAAGGACACACCCGAGTCCCACGACAGGTCGAGACCGAGCCGTACCGCCTCGCGCCCCTGCCGGTCCAGGCACGCGTCGACCAGGTCGTTGAGCGCGGCCAGCGCCTCCCGCTCCGTCGCGGTGGCACGGTCCAGGTCGTCCGTCGGGCAGCTGCTGCTCCGCAGCCGGTCGGGATCGTTGCCGACGACCTGGACCCGCGGCCGCCCGCTCGGACCCTCGACGACGTCCGACGCGATCCCGGACAGGCCCAGGCACCGCACGGCCTCCTCTGCGGCGCGCCGCAGAAAGGCGCGTTCCGCCTCGGGCAGCCGGAACGGTCCCACGGCCCGGGGGTCGATCCGGTCACCGCCCACGAGGGAGGCCCCACCGATGCCGGCGGTCCCGGACTCGGAGGCCAGCGCGGTCACGGACAGCGGGTCCACGACCGCCGAGGCCTGCGGAGGCAGCGCCGGGGGAGTGTCCGAGGCCCCGGCGGAGTCGGCGATGACCCGCCGGTCCCGCGTCGTGAGGGTGATCCGGCGGTCCGAGGCGCCGGCCAGTTCCCGGACGGTCGCACCGACACCGTCCCAGGCGGGGTGCGTCGCCGCGTAACCGAGCAGGGTGTCCAGGACCCGGGTGTCGGCGGTGAGGTTGCGGCCCTGTTCCTGCTCGATCGCACCGGACGTGGTCTGCACGGCCAGCCAGGCGGTGGCGGCCACCGAACAGGACGCGACGAGCGCGGCCACGGCCAGCAGCCGCCCCAGCAGGCTCCTGCGCAGCGGCAGCCGCCGCCGGACCTCCGAGGCGTCCCGCCCCCGCCCGCCCCCGCGGGCACCGGCGGACCCGTCAGGCCCGGCGCCGGGATCAGCGGGCGTGCGCACGTGAGGCGTCCTTCGCCGGGTCCACCAGCTTGTAACCGACGCCGAAGACGGTCAGCAGCCGGACCGGCCGGCGGGGAGCCCGCTCGATCTTCTTGCGGAGGTTCATGATGTGCACATCGACGGTGCGACTGCTGATGTACCGGTCGAACCCGTGCAGTTCCGCGAGGAGCTGCTCCCTGGTGAAGACCCGCCCGGGCTCGGCCGCCATCGCCGCCAGCAGCCGGAACTCACCCGGGGTGCACTCGACCCGCAGCCCCTCGACCGCCACCTCGTGGCGGGGCGGATCGACGGTGAGGGACCCCACCCGCAGGGTCCGGCCGCCACCGCCCTCCCCGCCCCCCGGTGCGCCGCGTCCCGCCCCGCGCCGGGTGCGCCGCAGCAACGTACGCACCCGCGCCATGAGTTCACGCGGGCTGTACGGCTTGGTCATGTAGTCGTCGGCGCCCAGGTCGAGACCGAGCAGCAGATCGTCCTCCGTGGTCCGGGCGGTCAGCATGAGGACCGCCGGCTCCCGCCCCTCGGCGCGCAGGACGCGCACCACGTCCAGCCCGTCGGCCTTCGGCATCATCACATCCAGGACGATGAGGTCCGGCGCCCCCTGGCGGGCCACCTCCAGAGCGCTCAGGCCGTCGGCGACCACCGTCACCGTGTGCCCTTCGCGTTCGAGGTACCGGCGTATCAGCTCGGCCTGCTTCTCGTCGTCTTCGGCGACCATCACGTGTGCGCACACCCGGACGATCGTAGAGGAGCCCGCGTCCGGCTCCTTCCGCAGGCGGGGCGCGGGATCAGGGGCCGGCGTGCACCTGGCACGCCCAGAGGCCCGGGGTCAGCGGATAGGTGTCGCGCAGTCCGCGTACGGCGGTGTGCAGCGCCTCGGCCGTCCGGCCGGCGTCCAGCCCGCCGCCGGCCGTCCCCAGGGCCTCGTACACCGACCGGGCCACCGCCGCGCCGATCGTGTCGTCCACATGCCACAGCGCACCGACCACGTGGGGGAAACCGGCGATCTGCAGGGCGCTGACCATGTGCACGGCCTCGTCGGCGAGTCCGGGACTGGTACGCAGGGTGTCGCAGGCGGAGAGGTAGGCGAGCCGGGCCGACGGGAGCCGCAGCCGGGCGATGTCCCGGACGGTCAGCGGGCGTTCGGCGTGGTCGTGCAGGACGAGCCGGCTGCGGGAGGGCTGTTCGAGATCGCCCAGGGCGTGGCAGGCGAAGTGCGCGTACGCGTGGCGGGGCAGAGCGGCGAGGACGGCGGCGCGGGTCGCGGACGCACCGGTCAGCGCCGTCGGCGCGGGCAGCAGACGGGCGACGTGCTCGGCCTCACCGAGCACCCCGGACAGCGGCGGGAGACCGGGCGTCCCGCCGAGGGCGACGACGAGTGCCCCGGAACGGCCGGCCGGGCGGGCGACCCGCTGTCTGGAGTGGTGCAGGGCCCGCAGGGTCGGGGTGTAGGAGGAGACCACATGGTCCAGTGCGCCGGGCCCGCCGTCGGCGGGGGCCGCCGCGTGCAGCGGCAGGGTGCCCAGGGCCCCGGCGGGTACCCACCACATCCGCGGCCAGGGCCCGGTGGACCGGGCCGGGACGGACAGACGGCCGAGGACCGGCCCGGTGGCCGACCGCCACAGCCACGCCAGTGTCTCCCGCACCACCTGCTGGGCCTGCCTGGACCGCCGCAGGGACACCCCCGGCGAATCCGTCGTGAGCAACGCCTCCCGGAACGCCTGCCCGCGCACCGACACCGTGTGCGGATCGAGCTCCGGGAGCGGCACCACCTCGACGGAACGCCCGGTGACGACCAGCGCGTCACTGCCGTACGAGGAGACGTTGACCAGGACCACCGGACCCCGCGCGGCGGTCGCGAACAGCTCCCGCTCGTGCCACTCCCGTACCGGACGCAGCAGGCCGAGCCCGGGGTGTTCGGCAC
This sequence comes from Streptomyces nitrosporeus, assembly GCF_008704555.1. Taxonomy (NCBI): domain Bacteria; kingdom Bacillati; phylum Actinomycetota; class Actinomycetes; order Kitasatosporales; family Streptomycetaceae; genus Streptomyces; species Streptomyces nitrosporeus. The sequence goes on along the minus strand of NZ_CP023702.1, from coordinate 760,518 downwards.
GGATCCGGGCGGTGAGCTCCCGCCACTCGGCGGCCAGCCGCTGGCGCCGGTCGGCGCGCGCCCCGGCTGTCCGGGTCCGGGCCGCGGGGCCGTCCGCCCCCGTGGGCTCGTCACTCATCTCCTCGAAGGTCCCGGTCGCCGAGTCGAGGGCCCCGCGGAGTTCCTCGAAACGGTCCGCGAGGGCCGGGTCGGCCTCCCGGAGCCGGGACAGATCGCTGTCGGCGTCGAAGGCGTGCGACAGCAGCACACCCCTGGCCTGTTCGAGGAGCCCCACGGCCAGCACGGGCTGCCCGCAGCGGACCGCGGCCGCGGCCGCCACGGCCCCGAGCCCCACGGTCCGGCCCAGCAGGAACTCCTGGTCGTCGCGGACCAGATGGCGGGGCGCGACGGAGTGCAGCAGGTCGACCGCGGTCACATACCCTTCCAGAGCCCGGTCCCAGACCCCGAGCTCCGCCCAGACATCGCCCCACGACCGGGCGGAGTCCAGACGTTCGAAGGGCGGGCACTGCTCCTCCAGGGCGGCGGCACGGTACAGCCCGGCCGCCTCCACGAGGTCGGCACGCCTTCCCCGGCGGACCCCGCGGCCCTGTACGCACCGGGCGAGGTTCGACAGCCGCAGCGCCCGCTTCGCATGACCGGGCGGGGTGAGGCCGACGGCCCGGCCGAACAGGGCGATCGCCTCGTCGAGGAGCGACGGGGACACCGGGAAACCGGGGGCCGCCATACGGGCGGAGGCGGCCACCACCAGGGCGCCGGGCAGATCGGGGGCGTCCTCGGGCAGCGCCGCGACCACCGCGTCGGCCAGCCTGCGCGCCTCCCGGGCGTCCCTGGCCCGGCCCTTCCCCCCGTGGCGGACCAGGAGCGCCATGGCCAGGTTGAGACGGCGGGGCGTGAAGCGCGGGGAGTCCGCCGGAGTCAGGGCGAGCGCCTCCCTGAAGAGGCCGACCGCCTCGTCCAGTTCCGCTCCCGGGTCGGCCGCCCTGGACTGACCGGTCATCAGGCCGATGGCCGTCGAAGCGAGCAGGGTCGCCCGGTGCGCGGTCCCCGCGCCGGGCAGTTCCGCGGCCCGGCGCCGGCACTCCCGCGCCTCCCGCAGGTCCTCGCCGTCCTCCGTCAGCCGGTGGCGCAGGCCCAACGCCGTGCCGAGGTTGAGGAGCCGCACCCCGAGCATCTCGTGCCCCGGCACGGTGAGCGCCACGGACTCCCGGAGGAAACGGACCGCCTCGTTCAGCTCCTCGGCGTCCCCCGTGCGCTGGTAACCGGTGCTCAGCACCGTGCCCAGATCGTCCAGGGCCACCGGCCGTTCGGGGTGCCCGGCGGGCAGGAGACGCACGGCCCGCCGCAGCAGCCGCAGCGCCTCGGTGAGATCGGCGCTGTTGCCCTCGGGATCGAGAAGGTACCGGGCGTGCCGGGCCATCGCCTCGGGAAGCAGCCGCGTCGCGGCGCGGGGGGACGGGCCGGAGGTCTCCGCGGACAGGGCGGCGGCCGTGGACAGATGGGCGACCGCCGCGTCCAGGTCGGCCGGGTCACCGGACAGCGGGAAACGGGCCCGCAGGGCGTTGCCCAGGACGACGGCGAGACCGGCGCGCTCCTGCGGATCCCGGGCGGCGGCCGACGCCCCGGTCAGGACCCCGACCGCCTCGTGCAGATCCTCCGGCCGCCCGGTGCGCTGATGGCGCAGGGTCAGCCCCACCGCCAGATCCAGAGCCGCCGCCGCGGGCCCCCGGGGATCCCCGGGCGCCGCCTCGCGGAACAGGGCGACCACCTCGTCGCACTCCTCGGGCGTACTGCCCTCCCGCAGCCGCAGCGCCAGCAGCGCCCTGCCCAGGGCATTGCGGCAGGAGGGCAGCAGGGGGCTGTGCGCGGGCAGCCGGCCCAGCACCTCCCGGGCGGTACCGACCGCCTCGTAGAGGTCCTCGGGATCGTGCGACCACCGGTAGCGGTCCAGGAAACGGCCGCCCAGATCGCTGAGCAGCGACAGCTGGTCGGCGGACCCGTCCGGGAGGCGCTTGAGCGCACGGAGGGTCAGCCTCAGTGCCGCGTCACGGTCCACACCGAGAGCCGGTTCGTGCTCGGCCGCGAGGAACAGCGCGAGGGCGAGATCGGAGATCCGCGTCCCGTACGCCGGATCGTTCCCGGAACTGCTCAGGACGGCCAGCCGGCCCGATCCGACCGCCATGCTCAGCATCACCTCCCGTGTGGGCGCCACGGCGCGCACCTGCTCTGCGGCCCGGTGCAGCAGGAGGAACTCCTCGGAGGCGCCCGGCGGGGGCCGCTGCTCCCCGCCCCGGACCGCGATCACCGCCGCGGCGCACTGCGCGGACCACTCGGGCGGACCGTCGGCGTGCGCCGGGTCCGGCAGGCTCGCGGGGTCCGCGAGCGCGTAGGACCCGGCCAGCTCCGGGGGGACCGCCTCCGGATCGGCCACCCACACCGGGAAGAGCAGCGTCCCGGCCATGGCCCCGTGGACGCGTGCCGCCGGGCCGGAACAGGCCTGCGCGCGGGCGACACACAGCCAGCCGGCCGCATGCCGGGCCTCCAGATCGACGGTGGCGTCGGACGCGCGGAGCAGACCCGACAGTTCGGCGTCCGCCCGGGGGCCGGTCACCACGTCACCGGACACCTTCCCGTCCGCGTCCCAGGCGGACGCCAGCCGCGTCCGGAGCGCTTCCAGAAACCGGTCCCGGTCGCTCCTCACCCCGCTGCCCCCGCTCGCCCGAACACATGGTTACCGCGCCCAACTACCTTACGATGTTGCACACTTGTGCCATGACCGTATCGCCTGATCCGTCCGTGACGGCTCACCGGACAGCGGCGCTGTGCTCCCTGCTCGGCTCCCCGGAAGACCTGCGGCACCCCGGCGTCCGGGAGAACGCGGAACGCGCGCGTGACCTGGTGCGCGGCGGTGCCGGTGCCGACGAACTCACCGAGTGCTTCGGGGTCCTGGACCACGTGCTGCGCCAGGCCGGTGCCGCGGGAGGACTGCTCAACGCCTCCCGGGGAGCCACGGCCCGTGGTGTCGCCGCCCACATCAAGGTGGCCGTGTGCCCGGGGCCCGTGCCCTGCAACCGCCTCGAACGCGCCCGCGACCTGCTGCCCGCCCCGCTCTGCGCGGTCCACGGCGCACGCATGCGCAAGAGCAGGCTGGGCCCCGGCCGGTGACCGCGCCCGCCCCCCGGACCCCGTGAACCCGCTCCTCGCCACCCTGGGCGGCAAACTCACCGAACGCTGGCTGAACCTGCTGATCCTTCCCGGCGCGCTGTTCCTCGCGGCCGCCGCGGTGGGAACCACCCTGGGGCACCGCCACTGGCACGACGCCGACCGGCTGCGCGCCACTCTCGACGAACTGGCCGCCCGCCCCGCGCTCGACCGGACCGGCACCGCCGCGCTCCTGGTCGCGCTCGTCCTGCTCACCGCCGCGGCGGCCTCACTGGCCGCGCAGTTCCTCGGCGGCGGGTTCGAGCGCTACTGGCTGCGCTTCGGCCGCGACCCGCTCGCCCACGCCCTCACCGCCCGGCGTGCCCGGCGGTGGAGGGCGAGGGACGCCCGGGTCGAGGACGCCCTCGCACGACTGGGCCCCACCGGCAGCGGACCGAACGGCACCGTGACGGTCCCGAGGAGCACCTGGGACCGGATCCAGGCCCTCGTGGAGGCCCGGGACCGCATCGCGCTCCGCGAACCCGCCCGCCCCACCTGGTACGGCGACCGCATGCAGACGGCGGCCGACCGCGTGGAGGACGCCTACGGCGCCGACCTCGCCGCCCTGTGGCCGAGACTCTGGCTGATCCTCCCCGAATCCGCCGAACGGCAGATCCGCTCCGCCCACGACTCCTTCGCGGCGGCGGGCCGCCTCGCGGCCTGGGCCGCGGGCTACGCCCTGCTCGCCTGCTGGTGGTGGCCGGCCGCCCCGGTCGCCGTCTGCTGCGGGGCGGTGGCCCGCTCCCGCGCCCGGACCGCCCTGGACACGCTCGCCCACCTCATCGAGGCCGCCGTCGACGTACACGGGCGGGAACTCGCCGGCCGGGCCGGCCTGATCGCCCCGGACACGGACGCGGAGCCGCTGAGCCGTGGCACGGGGGAGCGGATGTCGGAACTCTTCCGGAAGGCCGGCTGAACCCGTCCGGCCACGGGGCGGCCGGTCCGGCCGTGGAACAGCCGGTCCGACCACGGGGGACGGACCGCCCTTCCACGGCTCCGACGGCGCGTCCGGCGCCACCGCGCCCCGCCGTTCGGGCAGGGTGGCTCCCGGCACGGCCGCCCCCGCCGCCGGACCGCCGGTCACTTCGGCGGTCCCGGCGGTTCTGGCCGTTCCGACTGTTTCCGCCGTGCTGCCGAGGAGCGGCCATGTACGAGTGCCGGGCCCCGGGCCCACGACCGGTGGCCGCGACCACGGCCACCACGTCCGCCGTGGCCACCACGGCCACCGAGGCTGCCACCACCACGGCCACCGCGTCCGCCACGGCCACCGCGTCCGCCACGGCCACCGCGTCCGCCACGGCCGCCCGGCCGCCCGGCGGACCGGCGCCACGGCTCCTGCCCTGGCTCGTGGCGGTGGCCCTGCTCTCGGTCATCGTCCAACTCGCCGTGGTCGTACCGGGGTCGGGGCTCTCCTGGGACGAAGTCGTCTACGTCAGCCAGGCCGGCGGCAACGCCCCGCCGGCCTTCTTCAGCGCGCCCAGGGCCCGTGGCACCTCCTACCTGGTCGCGCCGGTGGCCGCCCTCAGCGCCTCCACGGCCGTTCTGCGGGTCTACCTCGCCCTCCTCTCGGCCGGCGCGCTCGTCGGCGCCCTGTGGGTCTGGCGCACCCTGCTGCCCACCCCGGTCCTGGTCTGCGCGGGCGCGTTGTCCGCCACGCTGTGGCCGGCCCTGTTCTACGGCTCGATGGCCATGCCGAACCTCTGGTGCGCCCTCGGGGCACTGGCCGCCACCGGATGGGTCGCGCGCGGGGTGCTCCGGGGCGCGGGGCGCGCGGAACTGCTCGGTTCCGGGGCGGCGCTGGCCGGCGTCGTACTGATGCGCCCGGCCGACGGGGTGTGGCTGGCACTGCCGTTGCTGCTGATCGCGGTGCGACGGCCGAAGGTGCTGGCCGCGCTGGCGGTGGGACTGCTGGCGGGGGCGGCGCCCTGGGTCGTGGAGGCGTTCGCGCACCACGGCGGTCCGGTGGCGCGGCTCCACCGCGCCAGTGAGATCCAGGGCGGACTGGGCTGGGCCGTCGCCGTGGACGACCAGCTGAAGGCGCTGGAGGGGCGCACCCTGTGCCGGCCCTGCGACATCCCCTGGAAACACCCCGGCACAGCCGTCTGGTGGGTGGCCCTGCCGGTCCTGACCGCCGCGGGGGTGGTACTCGCGCGGCGGGCCGGCCGGAGGCCGGTTGCCGTGACGGCGACCGTCACAGCGGTGTCACTGGCGGTCCCGTACCTCTTCCTGATCGAGTACGCGGCACCGCGCTTCCTCCTCCCCGCGTACGCCGTGCTGGCCGTGCCCGCCGCCGAGTGCCTGGTCCACCTGTGGGCGAGGGCGCGCCGGGGCGCCGGCCGGCCGTGGCGCACCCTCGCGCTCGCCGCCGTCCTCGCCGCGCACCTCGCCGTGCAGCTCCAGGTCCTCAGCCGGGTCTCCGCCAGCAGCCACTCGACCAGTGCCGACCACGCGGCCGTCGCCGCCGCCCTCCACCGCGCCGGTGTGCGCCCGCCGTGCGTGGTCAGCGGCGAACAGGCCGTACCCATCGCCTACTACGCCGGATGCGCCTCACGGCAGACCGCCGGCCACGACGCCGTCGTCTCGCCCGCCGCCCTGAAGGACACCGCCCGCCGGATTCCGACCGCCGTCCTCGTCACCGACGGGGACCCGCCGGCCCACGCCCGTGCGGGACGGCCCGTCTTCCTGGCGCACACCCGCGGCGCCGGGCCGTACAGCGGCTACCTGCTCACACCGGCGGACCCCTCCCCGGCCCGGACGCTGCCGTAGACCCGCGACGGCCCGGCCCCGCACACGGACCGTCCGCGGGGGCCGGGCCGGGTCGGACGGGCCCTAACCCCGGCCGGTGGTCCGCAGCCGGATACGGCGCGCCGCTTCCTCCCCGCCCGGTATCCGGGCCAGTTCCTCGTCCACGAGCAGGGCTTCCTTCTCCTTCCCGAGGGCGTGGAGCTCCTCGCGGCAGGCGTGGAGCGCCCAGGCCAGCAGCCCCTGGCGCCTCGGCTCGGTGGCGTCCATCCGCCGGGCCGCGTCGGCGGCCTCGGTGACGACCGCCAGACGCGTGCCCGGGTCCCGCGGGTTCACGTCGCCGTACTCCAGCAACGCCTGGGCCAGGCGCGGCAGATACACCGCCGGACTCACCCGGGTGAGCACCCGGTAGGCGTCGATCTCCTCATGGACATTGATCGTCCCGGATCCCAGCAGCAGGGTCCGGGCCCGCAGTACCGCGTCATGACCGACGTGCTCCACGTGATTCATGACGGCGATTCTGTGAGGTGCCGGGGTACGCCAACAAGGCTTGTACGACGTGCTGTTCGTCCTACGAAAATGCCGCCTGACCTGTCATGATGGGTGTGTCATCACTCTTCCGGCCGGGACGGCGAGGACACCCGGACGCCGCGTCGGGGCCCCTGCTCCCGGGTATCGGGCGGGCGGCGGTCCCGTGGGCCGGGTACACCGGTACCGGCATATGGCCGCGCGGGGTGCCGGGAAAGGGGAGACTCTTCCGGTCCACCGGTCCTGACGGTGCGACCGACCAGTTCGCCGAGCGGGCCACCGCCCCGGAAACGGAGCACGCGTGAGAACACTGCACATCGCGTCACTGATCGTGTCGGCGCTCGGATCCGGGCTGATGGCGGGGCTGTTCGCCGGGTTCGCCTACGCGGTGATGCCCGGCCTGGCCCGTTTTGACGACCACACCTTCGTCCAGGCCATGCGCCACATCAACGGCGCGATCATCAACGCCTGGTTCCTCGTACCGTTCCTGCTCCCGCTGCCCCTCCTCGTCCTGGCGGCCGTTCTCTCCGCGACGGATGAGGACCGGGCGGGCCTTCTCCCGGTCACCGCGGCTCTGGTGCTGTACGGCGCGGCGTTCCTGGTCACCGGTGTCCGCAACGTCCCGCTCAACGACGCACTCGCCAAGGTGCCGTCCGACGCCGACGCCCAGGGGCTGCGGGCCGCGCGTACGGCGTTCGAGGAGAGCTGGGTCCGGTGGAACACGGTCCGGGCCGTGCTCCACGCCGGGGCGTTCGGCTGCCTGCTCCAGGCACTGTTCGGATGGGGCGGATGACACCGCTCCGGCGGGGCGGACGACAGGTGACGGGCGGCAGGGGGCGGGAAGCGGATACCGGAGGGCGGGAAGCGGGCGCCGGAGGGCGGGGAGCGGACGCCAGGGGGCAGGGAGCGGGAGAGCGCCCTTCCGCTCCCCGGGCCGCCGTGACCGGCGGCCCGGGGGGTCCGGCGGCGGGGCGGGCGAACACCACCAGCCGGAGCAGTGCGAACCGCCCGACACCGGCGAGCGCCGAGGCCGACAGATAGACACCCTGCTCGACCGCCGCCGAAGGAGCGGAGTGGGCCGCGTGCAGGACCAGCAGCGCGCCGGTGGTGAAGACGTAACTGACCGCCACGGTCAGCCCCGACTGGAGATGCACACGCCAGCCCCGGCGCGCACTGCGGAAGGAGATCCGGCTGTGGAGTTCGGTCGCGATCACCGTGGAGACCACGGTCACCAGGATGTTGGCGACCACCATCGGCATCGGTCCGCTCAGCAGCATCAACGCGCCGCCGGCGGCCAGCCCCACCCCGCCGCCGCACACCACGAACCGCAGGAAGGCGGCGACCGCCGAAGGGGCGGCCACGGTCGTCGGCCCGGCAGGGGCGGTGCCGGTACCGGCGACCGTGTGCGGTCGCCGGTCGGACCGGTGTGGCGCGGGGACGGTCACGGGTTCCTCCGGTCAAAACAGGGGCGGGGACGGTGATGCCATCCCACCCCGGAACCCGCCGACGCGGCATCGTCCGGACGGCGGGGGAAGTCCCCGAATTCTCTAGGGGGTTACCCCCAGTGGGCCCCCGGGACCGCCCCGGGACCGCCCCGGGTCCGCACACGGCGCCCCCGTCTCCCGCCCCGCAGCCTGGCCGAAAACCGCAGGGCGCCGGACCACGGCGGCGTGAAAGGTTGTACGAGCTCGTACGGACAGCAAGAGGAGAGCGCCGCATGCCCGGGACCGGCACCGATTCCACCGCGCACCGCATCGACACCACCCGGCCCCATCCGGCCCGTATGTACGACTGGTTCCTCGGAGGCAAGGACAACTACCCGGTCGACGAGGAACTCGGCAGGCAACTGCTCAGGCTGCAGCCCGAGATCAAGCAATTCGCCCGGCAGAACCGCTTCTTCATGCAGCGTGCCGTACGCCGTCTCGCCCGGCACGCGGGGATACGGCAGTTCCTCGACATCGGCTCCGGCATCCCGACCGAGCCCAACCTCCACCAGATCGCCCAGGCCGAGGCCCCCGGCGCACGCGTCGTGTACGCCGACAACGACCCGATCGTGCTGGCCCACTCCGGCGCTCTCCTGCGGGGCACGCCCGAAGGCGTGACGCGGTACCTCGACGGGGACGTACGCGATCCCGGGAAGCTGCTCGAACAGGCCGCGGAGCACCTGGACCTCACCCGGCCCGTCGCCCTCTCGCTGATCGCGCTGACCCACTTCCTGCCCGACGAGGACCACGTCCACGACCTGATCACCCGTTACGTCGGGGCGCTCGCCCCGGGCAGTCACCTCGTCCTCTCCCAGGCCACCGGCGACTTCGACCCCGCGGCCATGGCCGAAGGGGTGGCGGAGTACGCGGCCCGGGGCGCGGCCTTCGTCCCGCGTACCCACGCCGAGGTCAGCCGGTTCTTCGACGGCCTGGAGCTGATGGACCCGGGGGTGGTGCCGCTGGGCGACTGGCATCCGGAGCCCGGCACGGACGACACTCCGCCGGCCGGGAACGGTCCGGTCCCGATCTACGCGGGGGTGGCCCGCAAGCCGTGAACCCGCCTCCCCCGCCCCGGTGTCCACCGCCGGGGCGGGAGAACACCGGGCCCGCGCCCCGCCGCGCGGATCCGGGAAGCCGCGGCGGACCGGATCAGCCGGCCCAGACCTCGGCGTCGTCGGCCGGGACGGTGGTGGCCAGCTTCAGTTCGGTGCGGGCCGCGACCGTTTTGTTCGGGTCGATCCCGGTGAACGCCACGTCGTAGGCCACGTAGAAGGAGTCGGTGTCCTTGGCCGCGGCCGCGTCCGCCCACGCCTCGGCGGCCTTCTCCAGTTCACCGCGGAGCTTGGCGGTCTCCGGCTGGTCGATGGCCTTCAGGGACGTGATGTGGGCGTCCAGCGCGGTGGCGACCTCCCCGGCCTGCTTCTTGTACCCGTCGAAGTCCTTCTCGACGTCCGAGTCCTCCGGCTGGTTCGCCCAGAGGATCTCGTAGAGGTTGTTCGCGCCCTTCAGGTACGCGAGCTGGTCGGCGTTCAGGGACTCGTTCTTCAGCGAACCGCTGAAGGTGCCCGACTCCTTGGCGTACGTGCAGCTCACGGACCGGTCGCCGGTCGCCCAGCTCGCGGCGGTGGGGTAGTAGTAGAAGAGGCTGACGCCTTCCGGGACGGCCCAGGTGTCGGAGACGTAGGTGAGCGACTCGGCCGGGCACCGCTTCTCGGCGATCGCGGCGGCACCGTCGTCACCGGGGTAGGCGGTCTCGCCCTCGATCTTGAACCCGCCGACGACCTGTCCCTCGTGGGCCTCGTCGCAGGGCACGATCTCGACGCTGACCTCCTCACCCTCCGTCTTCCCGCTGCTCGGGTTGTAGCAGTCGCCGGTGTCCAGCGAGAAGACCGACCGGGTGCGCGCCGCCTTCTTCACCCCGGACTTGGCCTCCTCGACGATGTCGCCGCACCCGGCCGCTCCGACGGAGAGGACGACGACTGCGGCTGCTATGCCGGTCAGGGAGCGGGACTTGGTACTGAAACGCATGGTTTATGCATCCTCAAGCGGAAAGGTTGTGAACAGGTGTGCGCATCGTAAGGCACGTCAGTGACAGTCATGTGCATGGAAGGTGAGGGCGCGGCCGGCCGGCGGGGCGCCCGCACGCCCTGGGCCCGGCCCTCTTGTGGCACGTGTAGTCGTGCCCAGGCCCCTGCGGCACGTTTCCCGGCCCCCGCGGCACGCGTGCCGGTCGCGTTCCCGGAGAAGGCGCGGCGGCCGGACCGCGCCACGGGCCGCGGAACCGCGATGGGTTCCGGTTCAGGGCACCGCCGGTGGCCGCCGCCGAGGATCCGGCCGTCTCCGGCCCGCGCACCGGCCGGCCCGGCCGCGACGCACCGCACACCCTCGCGAGCGGCGTGACCTACGACGCGGTGCCGGCCCGACGCGCCGGGCCGGCCGCCGGCCCTCCGGGTCCTCCGGGTCCTCCGGGTCCTCCGGGTCCTCCGGCGTCAGGAAGCCGCAGGCTCACGGCTCTTGCCGGATGTCCGGGGCCACCGGAAGGGGACCGGCGCGACTCCGGGCTCCAAGAGTTCGAGGCCGTCGAAGAAGGCCGCGATCCGGTCGACGGGACGCAGGAAGTATGGGATCGCGCCGGTGCCGTTGCACGCGTCCTGGGCCCGCTCGTGGGCGGCGCCGATCCCGCGCGAGCCGTCGTTGAGGACGGGGCGGCCGCCGGCCCCGGAACGGGGGCGGTCCGCGGGGCTACTGTCCGCAGCGCACGCACACCCCTTCGTAACTGCATCGTTGTGATCATCCGCCATTTCTGGCCATTGTGGCTGGTTAAGGTCGGTGGGCAGCAGACAAGGGGACATGGTGCTGCGCTGATCTAAGGAGGAACGGGCGATGCCGTCCGTGACCATTGAAGGTTTCAGTCATGGCTTCGTCACCCCCGCCGCGGGGTTCCTCGTCGCCTGGCTCGGCGGGGCGCTGGGCCTGCGCTGTACGAACCGGGCGAGGCGCTCGGCAGGGGGGCCGAAGGCGGGCTGGCTCGCACTCGGAGCCGGCAGCATCGGTGTCGGGATCTGGACGATGCATTTCGTCGCCATGCTCGGCTTCGAAGTCGTCGGCGCACGCGTCTCCTACGACGTGGGGCTCACCCTGGCGAGCCTGGCGGTGGCGGTTTCGGTCGTCGGCATCGGTGTGTTCGTCGTCGGCTACCGGGGGGTGGGCCGGGCGGCCCTGCTGCCGGCGGGCACGCTGATGGGGCTCGGCATCGCGGGCATGCACTACGTGGGCATGGCCGGAATGCACGTGGGGACGGAACTCCGCTACTCCTTCCCCCTGGTGGCCGTCTCCGTCGTGATCGCGGTCGTCGCGGCCACCGTCGCCCTGCGGGCCGCGGTCTCGGCCCCGGGAGTCCGGGCGAGTGTGGTCTCCAGCCTGATCTTCGGTGCCGCCGTCGCGGCGATGCACTACACGGGCATGGCGGCGCTCGAAGTGGACGGCGGGCACGTCTCGCACGCCTCCGGCACTCCCGCCACGGACATGATCGTCCCCATGCTGCTGGGGCCGGCCGTTTTCCTCGTACTCGCCTCGGCCGTGGTGATGTTCGACCCGGACCTGATGCTCGCGGGAACGGAGGAGGGCCGCCCGTACCCGGCCGCTCCCTCCGGGCCGGCGCCGGCCGCCGGGTACCCCGTGGACGCCGGACACCGCCCGGACGGCGGTCCGGGCGGGTACTGACAGCCCTCGGGCCGCTCATCGCGCGGGGGCGACGGGCCTCTCACCGGGCCCGTGAGGACCTCCGGCCGGCGTGGCGGGCCGCCTGCCACGCCGGGCTCCGGGGCGACGCCGGCCAGCAGGGCCCGGTAGTCCCCGGAGCGTGACCCGAAGTCCACCCGGGCCGCCGGACCGGCCGAGTCATCGTCCGCTCCGCGCAGCAGATCCACCGAGCCCTGAGCGAACCGGAGCGCGGTGTCCCGGCGTTCGGCCTCGGCCAGCAGGACCCGCAGCTCGTCCACGCACGCACGCGCGGGCGCAGCGGCGCCGCAGCGGTCCGGCCCGCAGGCACCCGGTGTTCTCCGGGAGCGCCCGCGCCGCCGGCGTCCGGACCAGTTCCTCCTGTACGCGCGCGTCGTGCACCGGGACCCAGGTATCCCGTACGGCCTGTACCGCCCGGGCGTAGTCCTCGGCGACCAGTGCGGCGGAACGGGCGAGCAGGTGCGCGCGGCGGACAGGACGGGGCCGTACACCGCGCAGCCGGAACGCCGCGCGGACGTTCCCGCCGGTCAGGCCGATGCCCGTCGGGAGCAGACCGAGGACCACCAGGGTGTCGGAGAGCTGGATGCGTTCGTCCCTGCGCCCGCCGTCCTCCTCCAGCGAGTACAGCTCGCCCTTGTCCGCCCCTTCGGAGACCACGAACCCGCTCGGAAGGAGTCCGCGCCGGGGGGATCCGCCTGCTCAAGGCTGTGATGCGGCAGGTTCGGCGCCCGTGCGGCTTCCCGTTCCCGGCGGTCCGCCGCCAGAAGGGGCCCGGCGAGGGCCCGGTACCCCGGTACGGACGCCGACGAGGAAGCCGAGGCGATCAGCCTCCCTGTAACGGGCAGACATGGCCCTACCCACCCGAAACGGCTGCCGCTCGCGCCGGGTGGCGGGGGAGGGCGGCCGAAAAGTCCTGCCGCACATCTCTTCTCCGGGCTCGGGGGGCGCTGTTACATTCCGGAAAACAAGAATTCATTTCAGTCTGCGACTGGAGGCTCCCATGACGGTTGTCGACGAGGGTGTTCACGCCGTGCAGGCACCGGCCCGTCGAGAGCTGCCGCCGTCGATGGTCGAGCGGATGACGCTCATCATGGACGTGTTCGAGGGCCGGACGGCTCGGCTGTCCCTGGAGGAAGTAGCCCGCTCCACGCACCTGCCCAGGTCCACGGCCCACCGCATACTCGACCAGCTGGTGCGGCTGCGCTGGCTCGAACACACCGGCCTCGGCTACGCCCTCGGGCGCCGTGCCCTCGGGCTCGGCGGGGGCGACGGAGCGCACAGCAGGATCCGCGAGGCCGCGGCCGCCCGGCTGCACCACCTGCAGATGAAGACCGGCCTGGTCGTCCACCTGGCCGTCCTCGACGGGGCGGAGGTCTACTACCTCGACAAGGCGGGCGGCCGCTTCGCCACCACCGTCCCCTCGCGGGTCGGCGGCCGGGCGCCGGCCCATTCGACCGCGCTCGGCAAGGCCATGCTGGCCTGGCTCGAACCGGAGGACGTCGAGGCGCGGGCGGCCGGATCCATCAGCCGGCTGACCCAGCGCACGATCTCCGACATCGGCACCCTGCACCAGGAGCTCAACCGCATCCGGCGCCGGCACGGGCTCGCCTTCGAACGCGGCGAGTGCTTCCCCGGCATCGCGTGCGTGGCCACCGCCGTACGCGGCCCCGAGGGGCCCGTCGCCGCGATCTCCCTGGTGGGCGACGCCTGGTCGCCGCTGGAGAAGGTCGCGCCGCTGGTCGTGGACGCGGCACGGCAGGTCTCCCTGGAACTGTTCCCCGGAGGTCAGGAGGCACCGCCGGCCAGGGCCCCGCGCCGGGCGGCGGCGGGACGGTCCATGGGCCGGACCCCGGCCCCGGCCCCGGAGGAGAACTGGTCGCCGGAGGCGATGGACCGGCTGCTCGCGGCGGGCCAGTACGGCGACTGGCAGTAGCCGGACGGCGCCCGCGGGGAGGGGCGGCGCCTGCGAGGAGGGGCGGGACGCGGCGGCCGGGACCACCGCCGGGAGCGGGGACGGGCCCGCCGCCCGGACCGGCCCGTCACCCCCAGTTGTCACCCCAGCCCCACGGGTCGAGGGACGTCGCGGCCGGCGCCAGGGACTGGACACCGAACCCGCCCCGGAAGAACAGCATCGGTTCCCGGTCCGTCACCGCCTCCAGCCCCAGGACCCGGCCCACCACCACGTCGTGGTCGCCCGCGCCGTGGACGTCGTGCACATCGGCGTGCACCCGGGTCAGGACACCGGGCAGCGAGGGAGTGCCCCAGCGGGAGAGCTCCCAGTCCAGCCCCTCGTACTTACGGCCCTTGCCCGAACCGAACCGGCCGCAGAGATCGGTCTGTTCGGCGGCCAGGATGTTCACGGCGAACCGGCCCGTCTCCCGGATCCTCGGCCAGGCGCGCCCCCGGTGGTCGGCACAGAACAGGACCAGCGGGGGATCGAGGGAGACCGACGCGAAGGACTGACAGGCGAAACCGACCGGGACGCCGTCCGCGCCGACACCCGTCACCACGGTGACACCGGACGCGAAGGTCCCCATGGTGCGGCGCATGAGCTGCGGCGTCGGCTCGGTCTCCAGGAGGGTCTCGGTCGCGGACAGGGGCTCTGCGGTCATCGGGTTCACCTCGGGGGACGGTGCGGCGGTGTGCCCGGGGTTCGGGCAGGGGCCGAAAGTAGGACACCCGCCAGGGCCCCCGGGGCCGGGCTCCCGATGAGTGGAACGCCGTCCGGCCCCGCTCGGCCGGGCGCGGCCGGCACCGGGGCGACGGTATACGTCCCGGTCACCGGGATGTATACCGTCCGGCGTGAACTCCGGCCCCCGCGACATCGGTTGACGGGAGCCGGTCCGATGCCGCGCGGTCCGCGCAGCTTCCTCGGAGGGTGTGGCGTCAAGATGCTGGAAGGTCAGCTTTTAGCTGTATATCGGACAGCTATCCCGGTTTCATGCCACAACTGACGCTGAAGCAGGATGATTCCGGTGACTCCGCCGCCGCCGGAACCGCCGGTGGCCGGACAGGGGAAGGCTGTTGCGTCCTGTTCGTCCGCCGTGACGGTACGCGCACCGTCACGGCGGCGAGGGGCGAGGCCGCTGACGGTACGGCGCGTGAGGTGAAGGGCTCCGTCGTCCGGCGGGCGGGACGGACCGCCGCCGGCCGGGGTCCGCGTGACCGCATCGCCGCCGGTCCTCGGGGTCCTCAGGATCCGCCGACGGGGTGCGGACCCGAAGGAGGAGAAACCTTTTGACGTCTGCACCTTCCCGGCCGCGCCGGGCCCTTTCGGCCTGGGGACGCCGGCTGACCTCCCTCGTGGCCGGCGGCGCCCTGACGCTGACGGGCGTGGTGGCGCTCGCTCAGCCCGCGCACGCCGCGACCGGCCCACTGGCGTACGTGGCCGAATTCGGGGGCAACACCGTCTCGGTCATCGACACGAGCACGAACACCGTCACCGGCAGCATCACCGTCGGCGCCAAGCCCGCCACCGTAGCGGTGAGCCCGGCCGGCACGTACGCCTACGTCGCCAACCTCGCCGACAACACCGTCTCGGTCATCGACACGGCGACCGAGACCGTCACCACGACCGTCCCCGTCGGCAGCAGCCCCCTCACGGTGGCGCTCACCCCCTCGGGGGCCGACGCGTACGTCACGAACATCGGGGACTCCACGGTCTCGGTGATCGACACCGCGACCCACACGGTCAGTGCCACGGTCCCGGTCGGAGGCGCCCCGAACGGGGTGGCGGTGGACCCGGCGGGAGCCACCGCCTATGTGACGAACAACGCCACCTCCACGGTCTCGGTCATCGACACCGCGACCGACACGGTGACCGCGACCGTCCCCGTCGGGAGTTCTCCCTCCGGGGTCGCGGTCAGCCCTTCGGGGGCGGCCGTCTACGTCACCAACAACGGGGGGACCACGGTCTCGGTGATCGACACCGCGACCCACACGGTCAGCGCCACCATCGCGGTCGGGTCCGCCCCCAACGGCGTCGCGTTCAGCCCGAGCGGCACGCGGGCCTACGTCGCCGACGCCGGCAGTGGCGACGTGAAGGTGATCGACACGGCGAGCAACACCGTGACCGCGTCCGTCCCGGTCGGCGCGGGCCCTGCCAAGGCCGAGGTCTCCCCGTCCGGCGCGAACGTCTACGTGACCAACCAGACCGACGGCACCGTCTCGGTGATCGACACCGCGACCGACGCCGTCACCGCCACGATCAGCGGATTCGCCGAACCGTACGGCATCGCCTTCGCCCCCCTGCCGCCGCCGGCGGCGGACATCGCCGTCGGCCTCACCGCCCAGCCGAACCTGGGCCTCCTGGTGCCCTACCTCACCTACACCCTCACGGCCCACAACACAGGCCCTGCCGCCGTCACCTCGGCCACGCTGAAGGCGACACTTCCGCCCGGCACCTCCGCCACCGGGCTCTCCGCCGGATGCACCACCGCCGGCACCACGGTGACCTGCTCCTACGGAGCCATCGCCGTCAACTCCGGTGTGAGCAAGACGTTCCGCGTCCCGCTCCACCTGCTGACCCTCGGCCCCGTCAAGGTCACCGGCCTGCGCACGGCCTCCGCCCCCAGCGACCCCGACCCCGCCGACGACAGCGCGACCGTCACCTGCAACGCCGTCTCCGTCATCCTCGTCACCTGCCCCTGACCCGAGCGGCGACCCCGCACCCCGGCGACCCCGCACACTCGGCGACCCCGCATCCCCGGTGATCCCGTGCGCCGCCGGAACTCCGGTTCGCCTCCGTCCGGGCGGAGGCGAACCCCGGGGCCGGGGAACGAGGGCGCACCGGCGCCGGACGCGGCGCACCGGCCGGACGGTTCGGCCCCGACCCGCCACGGCCGGACGGATCCGATCCCGCCGGAAGCCTTCTTCCGCCACCAGGACCTCACGGCCGCCGGCCAGGCGACGGCCTGCGGCCTGCGGACGTTCCGACGGCGCCGCGAGGTGCCGTGACTGCCGTCGCACGCCCGCCGGGGATCACGGGACAGCCTTGGGCGGCCCTTTCACGGGAAGGGCCGGGCCGCTGGGCCATGCAGGGGAATCCGGCGTCGGCTGCGCATGGCCGGTGTGAGGCGCGTTATATCTGGCCAAGTGAACTCAGGCACTCTCACCGTCAGGAGCGATGAATGGGTGATGTCGCGCGGGTCTTCCAGTGGCAACAGCTCTTCTGGGACGAAGAAGTCGGGGTCTGGCTCCACGGTTACGGCGAGGAAGAGTATGTGAACTACAGCATCACCTGCCGCCTCCGTAGCAATGTGCCACCGGCGGCGGTGGACGTGAAGGCCCAGATGACACTGGGCGTCACGGGGCCGCACCCGCCGGACGGAACGATCGGCCGGACCGTCTGGGTGAAGAACAACTCGGTCGGACCGCAACCATTCATCAGTGTGAAACTGCACCGATTCAGGCAGAGCTGAAGGCAGGTGACAGAACATGCAGGACGCGACGTCGTTCGTATGGCATGACGAGAAGGGGCGGATCTACGCCGTGGGGAAGCCTGAGGAATCCGTCCGCGACAAGGTGATCCCGCTGGTGTCCAAGGAGTCCCACGGGGTGGTGGAGGCCGTGATTTCGGAAGACGAGGCCAAAGCCCTTCCGCTCACGCACAGGGTGGACATGGAGTCCCGGAGCCTGGTGCCGCTGGAGCAGGGCCACCAGAGCCACCAGGGCCACCAGGGCTGACAGGCGGTACGCGGGCCCGTCACCGGCCCGGCCGCGCGGACACCGGATCCGGACCCCGCCGACCGCGCCCCCCGTCGGTGAGGACCGTGTGCCGGCCGGTGCCTTCCCGTCGGCCCATGACCGCGTGCCGGCCCACCGTTTCGTCTCGATTCACGGCTCTCGCCGTGACGTCACCGCCCGTTCGATCGGCATACCGGGAGATCGCCATGGCTCAGTCTGTTCGTCTGCTGTACCGGGGACAGAAAGGCACGATCCGCAAGAACCACAACTGGGCTCCCATCAAGGCGAATTCGGCAGTGGTGATCACCGCAGCCGAATTCAGCGTCGCCAACTGCCGCCCGCTTCTGGGCGCTGCGAACGTCTATGTGACCAACATCGGCCCGCACGGTCCCGAGGGCGGAACCGGCGGTGTGGAGTTCCTTCTCCACGTCGACTGGGAGACGCCCCTGGACGTGATCGTGACCATCACGGTCCTGGGGGACATCGACGTCTTCCAGGAGGTGTAACGCCTGTCATGTCCGGAAGGGAGCCCGGTTCCGCCGAGACCCCGGGCGCCCCCGGGCTCAGGTGTTGAATTCGTAGAGGTCGTACGCGACCATCGCCAGCCGGCCGGGACCGTCGTTCCAGCCCAGGGCGGACCCGAGCGGGCTGGTGACCTCCTGGTAGCCGATGACGTTCAGCTGAGCGTCCGCGGTGCCCATCCAGAGGGCGCCTTCCTCGGTGGAGGCGAACCAGCACGGTCCGCCGGAGTACTCCCCCCAGACGGTGTTGAAGTTGAACACCTGCGGCCTCTGGCTGTCGGCGATCAGGTTCGCCTTGTCCTTGAGAGTGACTCCCCAGGTGCTCCGGTCGACGGTGAAGTACCAGAGGTTGTGGTCCGCAGGGCCCACCGAGCAGTTCGCGACGAGGACCGAGTCGCCCCGCACGTTGAGATCGTTGATGCCGCGCTGGGCGCCGGGGTTGTACACCGTCCGGGAAAGGACATCGCCCGACGGCACCTCCACCACGCAGACGTAGCCGTCCTCCGAGCCCGTGACGACCCGGGCGGCCGTCGCCGACGTGCTCAACGCCTCGACCGCGTGCACATCGTGCAGCCCCCAGGGGTTGACCGGCTGCGGGTTCCGGATGTCGACGGAACGTACGAAAGAGAGCCGGGGCGGCTGGGCCTGGTACTTCCAGACGGACAGGAACCCGCTCGTGTGCCCCATGACCACCGTCCCGCCCGCGGCGGCGACCGCGCGCCCGCCGGTGGCGACCCCGAGCGCGGGTGCGTAGGTGAAGGTCCCCCGCAGCCGGAGATCGGCCCAGGAACCCTCGTGGGCGGACCACACCGAGAGGGAGCGGTCGTCGTTGGAGGTGACGAACGCCCTGCCCGCGACGGGGACGATCGTGCGTACGCCCTGGAAGGAAGGGGTCGTCGCGGCTTTGCTGATGAGCGGCCCGGCGAACGGCTCGGTCCCGGTGTACGTGAAGATGCTCAGTGAACCGTCCCACCGGCCCACCGCGAAGTGCTGGTCGTCCAGCCAGGCCAGGGCCTGCGCCATCTGGTAGGTGGCGCCGCTGGAGGTGATGGGGAGGACGGTGGGCGCGACGTCGGCAGCGGGGAAGGACACCCCGCGCTCGGCCAACTCCCGCCGCGAACGCACTACCGGGGGTACCGGGGGTGCTGCCGGAGGTTCTTCCGCGTGGATCGGTGCCTCGCTGTTGCCCGAGTGATCAGACATGACCATTCCTCCCGGTCCCCCGGCCCCGCTGGCCTCTCGGGGCGGGGCCGGAGCCGCGCTTTCCGATATGGCACTACAATTCCGAGCATACGCCGCCTTTATCGTCCCTGCCGGGCATCCCGCGAAGCCCGCCCGGAACGAGGCGGTGGCACCTGCTCCGCAGACCACTTCGGCCGTCATACGGTGGGCACGCCCCGGTTCCTCCCCGGTCTCCGAGGTACGCGGTCCCTACCTCTGCGAGGAATCAACTGCCGCCCAGCGGGAGCACACCGTGCCCCCGCTGCCGGGCGTTGCAGCGTTCACACGGACCCATCCGAAGCGTCGCCACTGAGGTAACGCCCCGGGGAGGTGCCGACGGTCCGCCGGAACGCTGCGAGGAAGGCGCTCGGTGTCGCGTATCCCACGGTGTGCGCGACCCGGGAGACGGGCTGGCCTTCAGCAAGGAGGGGCAGGGCGGCACGCAGGCGTACACGGGTGCGCCAGCGGTCGAAGTTCACGCCGGTGTCGTGGACGAACAGCCGGGTCAGAGTGCGTCGGCTCACCCCGACGGCCCGTGCGTGCGCTTCGAGACTCCGGGGGTCTGCGGGGTTGGCGAGCAGCGCGTCGGCCACGGCGCGTACGCGGTCGTCGGCGGGGTTCGGTACCTCGATGGGCGTGGCCGGCAGGGGGAGCAGCAGGTCCAGGACGACCGCCTCGGCCCGTAGACGCGCGTCGTCGTGGAGGTTCTCGCGGCTGAGGTAGGTGATCAGGTGGGCCAGCAGCCCGTCGACGCCGACCGGCGTGGGTTCCGACCAGTCCTGATCACATCTGTCCGGTTCGAAGTAGAGGCTGCACAGCACCGCGTCGCGGGTCGCACCGGTCCGGTGGACGACCCCCGCGGGCAGCCACAACGCCCGTGTCCGGGGCAGGACCCAGTAGGCATCGCCGACGGCGACGCCGAGCACCCCGCGCCGCGCCCAGGCCAACTGGTGCTGCGGATGGCTGTGCGGGACGAACCACTGCCCGGACGCCAGCGGAAAGTTCCCGACGACGATGGCGCCCACCCCTGCCGGAACGGCCCCCACGACGGCGTCGGTCATGCCTCCCAGCGTATGTCCTCAACGCGATACGACGTGGCCCTGTAGCGCATCGCGGCCCGCGCGGCGGGTACATAGCGTCGCCTTATGCGAATCAGTCATCCGCGCCACGGGCGCTGCCGCAGTGTGAACGAGCCGCCTACGAGGACAGGATGCTCAGCATGACGCCGGTATCGACCACGGCCGGTGCCAAGCCGGCCGGGCGCCGCGGGCCGGCTCTGGTGGTGCTGTGTTTCGTGCAGTTCATGCTCGTCCTGGACGACAACGTGGTGAGTGTGGCGCTCCCCGGCATGCGCGATGACCTCGGCTTCAGTACCGCGAGCCTGGCCTGGGTCGTCAACGCCTACTTCCTCGCCTTCGGCGGGCTGTTGCTGCTGTTCGGTCGCATGGCCGACCTGCTGGGCCGCAGACGCGTCTTCCTGACCGGTGTGGCGCTGTTCGGTGCGGCGAGTCTGGTCTGCGGGCTCGCGCAGGAACCTTGGCAGCTCGTGGCCGGGCGGTTCGTCCAGGGCGCGGGCGCGGCCATGGCCAGCCCGGCCGCGCTGGCACTGATCACGCTCCTGTTCCCCGGCGCCGAGGAGCGCGCCAGGGCATTCGGCATCTGGGGCGGTATCGCGGCTCTGGGCGGCACGATGGGCCTGGTGATCTCCGGCGCGCTGACCGGCCTCGCGTCCTGGCGCTGGATCTTCCTGATCAACCTGCCGGTGGCCTTCGCGGCCGTCGTGCTGCTCCCGCGCCTGGTCCCCGAGAGCCGGGCCGAACACGCGGTACGCCTTGACGTACCCGGTGCGGCGCTGGGCACCGGCGCCCTGGTGTCCCTGGTCTACGGACTGCTCCGGACCGGTGAGTCGGGCTGGGGGGACACCGCCGCCGTGGGGCCCCTGGTTCTCGCCGTGCTCCTGGCCGTCGCCTTCGTCGTGGTCGAGGCACGAACCGCCGAGCCGCTGCTGCCGTTACCGTTCCTGTCCTTCCGGTTCCGTGCGGTTGCCAACGGGGCGACCCTGCTGTTCTCCGCCGCCGTGTACGCGATGGCCTTCCTGCTGATGGTGCACCTGCAGACCGTCCTGGGCTACCGCCCCCTCACAGCCGGCCTCGCCTACCTGCCCTACGGTGCCGGCATCCTCTCGGGCATGTGGCTCTCCTCCCGAGCAGTGATCAGGCTCGGCGTGCGACCGGCCCTCGTCATCTCGTTCTTGATCAGTGCGGCCGGGCTGCTGCTGCTGTCCGGCGTGGCACCGAGCGACGAATACGCTTCCGGGGTACTGCCCGGCATGCTCGTCACGAGCCTCGGGTGCGGGCTGAGCCTGCCGGCCCTGACCGTCGCGGCACTCACGGGCACCACCGAGGAGAACGCCGGGCTCGGCTCGGCGGTCCTGAGCTCCGTCCAACAGGTCGGAGGCGCCGTGGGGGTGGCGGTGCTCGTCGCTCTGGCCACGCGCCGCAGCGACGCCCTGGCCGCACAAGCCGGCCTCCAGCACGCCGCGACGGAAGGCTTCTCCCACGCGCTCACCGCCGCTGCCGCCCTCCTCGCGCTCGGCGCCGTCCTCGTGGCCGCCCTGCCCGGGAAGAACCACCACCCGGAAGGTGCGCTCGACGCCGGAGAACCTGCGGCCGACCACGGGAACCGCACGTAGCCGCCACTTCGGCCGCTCCTGACGGTACGGTTCTGCCCCGCCCGGGCAGCGCCTGGGCGTCTGCCAATGGGCGAGGGTGCGGCCGGAGGCGGTGAGGGAGGTGTGCCGCCCTGCGGCGTCGTAGGCCCAGGTACCGGTCGCGCCGCCGGGTGCGATGCGGCCGGTGCGGCGGCCGAGCAGGTCGTACCGGTATGTCCCGTCCGGCCGTTGACGGTCCCGGGGACGAGACGCCCATGGCGGTCGCGGAGACCGGGGTCCTGACCGGCCCGGACGCCGGGCACCGGTTCTCCGGGAGTAGGTGCTGCCTGCATCCGGGTAGGTACCCGGGATCATCACGGTATCCGGGGAGCACCGGGGCGCGGACGCGCGCGGCCGTGCGGGAAAGAGTGGGGTGCGGGCGTGGAAGCGATGGAGCTGACGGACGGGGAAGCGAGAGCCTGCGGGGGGCAGGGGCAGGGGCAGGGGCAGGGGTTCAGGGACGGGAACGGGTACGGGGGGCCGGACCGGATGCGTGGGGGAGCCGTCCGGCAGGCCGCGCCGGTGCGGGTGGGCGCTCCTCTCCCACGGGTGCTCGCCGGCCCCCCGGGTGCGGCGGCGCAGCCGGCCGGGCCCACCGAATCACCGCTGGATGTGCAGATCCGGGCGCGCCACGAGGTCCTGTACTTCGATGCCCCGCCCTATCTGTCCGTGGACAACAGCACCCAACTCGGCCAGCTGGCGGAGGGGGTGGCTTACCGGACCGTGTACGGCAGCGAAGCCGTCGAGTACCCCGGGGCGATGACACGCATCGACCAGTGCCTGGAGGCCGGCGAGCAGGCGAGGGTCACCGCACGGCTTCCGATGAAGATGATGATCGTCGACCGTGAACAGGCCGTTCTCTGCGCCTTCACCGGCGATCCGCTCCGGCCCGGGGAGGCCGTGGCCGTCGGCCGGGGGCCCCTGCTGGACGGGCTGATCGAGCTGTTCGAGCGGGTCTGGGCGGAGAGTGTGCCCTTCGACCCGAAAGGACGCTTCGGCGGAGGCGGCAGGGGCGAGCTGAACGACGAGGAGGTCCGCTTCCTGGCCCTCCTGCTCAGCGGGCTCACCGATGACGCGGTCGCCCGTCATCTGGGTGTCGCCCGGCGTACGGTGCTCCGCCGGGCGCGCAGCCTCATGGACCGGGCGGGGGCGCACAGCCGGATGCAGCTCGGCTGGTACGCGGCGCACCACGGCTGGATAGAGGCACCTGGCTGAGAGATTCATGACGATTGGTCAGGATATGTGTGGTGGCGGGCCGTTCACGTGTGGTCCGGGTCTTTTCCCGCACCGGTGGCCGCTTTTCGCGTCCACAGGTGGCGCACATGTGACATCGCAAGATCTTCACCACGGGAACGAACGGGCTATAGCCTCCGGATGCGCTGATCATCCGGCCAGATCCCTCCGTTCGCGGGGCCACCGTGCCCGGTTCTCGGCGTGCGCTTTTCCTCCCCTCCACCCAAGGAGACGTACGTGCCGAACCCTTCTCACCACAGAAGCGGAAGAACCGGCGGGCGCGGCGGGCGGCTGATCGCCGTCGCCACCGCGCTCGCCACCGGAGCCCTCATACCCGCCGTCGGCTCCGGTACCGCCGAGGCCCGGCCCGCCGCCCCGCAGGCCGCGGTGAAGACCGGCCCCCGGGCCGAGGCGGCGAAGTCCGCCCGGATCACCCTGGTCACCGGCGACCGGGTGACCGTCACCACCGCGGCCGACGGGCGGCAGTCCGCCACCGTCGTCCCGGCACCCGGCAACCCCGCGCAGTTCCAGACGGTCACCGGTCCTGACGGTGACCTCCACGTCTATCCGGTGTCCGCGCTCCAGGGCCTCGGGGACAAGACCCTGGACCGGCGCCTGTTCAACGTCACCCAGCTCATCGAGGACGGCCAGGCGGACACCAGCAGCGGTGCCCTCCCCGTCATCGTCTCCTACACCGACAAGCCGTCCCGGTCCACCCTGGGCAAGCGCGCCGACCGGCTCCCGGGAGCCGAACGCGGTCTCGTCCTGGACCGGACGGACATGGCGGCGCTCCGGGTCCGGAAGGACGAGGCCGCGTCGTTCTGGAAGGCGGCCGCACCCCGCACGGCGGCCGGCGGCCGTTCCGCGGCCGCCGGTTCCGGCGTGGCCAAAATCTGGTACGACGCCCCCGTGAAGGTCTCCCTCGACGAGAGCGTCCCGCAGATCCACGCCCCCGAGGCATGGGAGGCCGGCTACGACGGGAGCGGCGTCAAGGTCGCCGTACTCGACACCGGGATCGACCTCGGCCACGCCGACGTCAAGGACCGTGTCGTCGGCTCCAAGAGCTTCGTGGGCACGGACACCGTCCAGGACGGGCACGGCCACGGGACACACGTCGCCTCGACCGTCGCCGGCAGCGGCGCCGAGTCGGGCGGCCGCCTCAAGGGCGTGGCGCCCGGGGCGGACCTCCTCGTCGGGAAGGTGCTCGGCGACAACGGCTCCGGAGCCGACTCCGGCGTCATCGCCGGGATGGAATGGGCCGTCGAGCAGGGCGCGGACATCGTCAGCATGAGCCTGGGCAGCGACGGCGGCACGGCCGACGACCCGTCCTCCCAGGCCGTGGAGCGGCTCAGCGCCACCAGCGACTCGCTGTTCGTCGTCGCCGCGGGCAACTCCGGCCCCGGCAGGGCCACCATCGGCAGCCCCGGCGCGGCCCCCTCGGCCCTGACCGTCGGAGCGGTCGACAAGTCCGACGCGCTCGCCGACTTCTCCAGCCGGGGCCCGGTCGGTGACGAGCGGGCCATCAAGCCCGACGTCACCGCCCCCGGGGTCGACATCGTCGCCGCCAGGGCGGCCGGCACCGCCATGGGCACCGTCGTCGACGGCCACTACACCTCGGCGAACGGCACCTCGATGGCCACCCCGCACGTCGCGGGCGCCGCGGCCCTCCTCGCCCAGCGCCGCCCCGACTGGTCCGGGGAGCGGATCAAGGCGGCGCTCACCTCCCACACCACCGCGTCCGAGGCGTACACGGTGCACGAGCAGGGCAACGGCCGCATCGACGTGGCCGCCTCCCTCGACGCCGCGGTGGATCTCTCCGGACCGGCCGACTTCGGGATGATCTGGTATCCGGGGAAGGACGTCCCGTACGAGAAGCTGAGCCGTACCCTCACCGTCAGCAACCCGGCCGCCACCGCCACCACGGTGGAGCTCTCCGCGCGCACCCGCACCGGCACCCTGACCGACGGGGCGCTGACCTTCGGCGAGAAGACCGTCACCGTCCCCGCGAACGGCAGCACCGACGTCACGGTCACCCTCGATCCCGGCCGGCTGGCCGCCGGCACGTACTCGGGGCAGATCACCGCCACGGCCGCCGGCGGTGCCACCGCGACCTCCGCGCTCGGCTTCACCAAGGAAGCGGAAATGTACGGGGTGACCGTCGGCCTGAAGGACCGCGACGGCACCGCTCCGGAGAACGGCCTCCTGATCGCCATGGGGCTCGACAACGACTACTACGAGACCTTCCCCCTCGCCGGGAAGGACAGCCTGAAACTGAGGATGCCCCTGGGCTCGTACGCGCTCCTCGGCGGGATCACCACCGGTGACCTCGGCTTCCGCGGCGGTTTCGCCGATGCGATGGACCTCTTCACCATCCCCGAGGTGAAGGTCACCGACCGGCCGAACGAGGTCGATGTCGACGCCACCGAGGCGACGGACTTCCGGCTCGACGTCGCCGGCGACAAGCGCAGCAGGGTCGCGTCCGGGTACTCCTACTCGGTCCGCCGGACCGCCCCCGACGGCCGCAGCACCGGTGTCTCCCTCATCGGCGACGCCTTCCTCACCACCGGCCACTTCGGTGCCGTCCCGGCCGGCGCCCCCGAGTCGGGTGAGCAGGTCGCCTCGTTCTACCACCGGGAACGCGCCCCGCTGATGACGGTGAAGGTCCCCGGCCGGGGCGGCTTCACCCTCACCCCCCGCACCTACGACGAGTTCGCGCGCTTCGATGGCGAGCGGACCCTGGGGATCGTCGACGTGGGCGGCGGCAGCCCGGAGGAGATCGCCGGGAAGGCCGTCAAGGGCAAGGCCGTCCTCCTCCACGACGACGCCGCCTACGTCGTCGAGAAGGCGGAGGCCCTGGCCGAGGCGGGAGCCGCCGCCGTACTCCGGGCGCCGGTCACCGACCGCACGGTCCACGCCGTGCACATCACGGACCGGACCGTTCCCTTCGCCGACCTCGACCACCGGGACGGCACCAGGCTCGCGGCCCGGATCGCCGCCGCCGGCAGGGCGCCGGTCACCGTGACACTCGACGGGACCAAGGAGTCCGCGTTCTCCTACGGCGGACAGTGGGACTTCGCGGACGGCATCCCCGACGACCTGACCGTCCGGACCCGGCGCGGTGACTTCGCGAAGGTCACCAACGTCTTCCACGGCTACGGCGCCGAGCAGCCCGGCAACTTCACGCAGCAGGTGTGGAGCGGCGCGAGCGCCGAACACGTGGAGCGGGTGCCGGAGAGCCTCCTCCGGGGCCACAGCCGGGACGACTACACCTATGCGAAGACAGGCCTGGCCTACCGCCAGCAGACCGGGGCCGACCGCAACGGAACCCACATGACCGGCAGGGTGGAGACGTACCGGCCCGGCCGCGCGGTGACCGAGGAGTGGTTCGCCCCCGTCCTGCACCCCGCGGCCCGGGGGAGCCAGATGTCCTGCAACTACTGCGTCCTCGGCAAGGACGTCCTGCCCATGCCCGGCATGGCGGGCGACTCCGACCCGGAGCACTACACCGGGGTCGGGGGAGACACGGCGATGGCCTTCCACCGCAACGGTGAGCCCGCACCCTGGGTCATCGAGGACAAGGCCGACTACCGCCTGGACCTGGACATCGCGTACGCGGCGGAGCAGGGCCTGGCCGACTCCACCAGCCACACCGAGTACTCCTTCACGGCGGACGCGCCCCAGGGCATGAACGAGACGGCGTGCCGTGACTTCATCGGCATGGTGGAAACCTGCCAGCCGCTGCCCGTGATCCTTCCGCACTACACCCTGAAGGCCGACCTGCTGAACCGGGTGAGCGCGGGCCGCGCCTACACGTTCACCCTCGACGGCTACCGGGCCAGCGGATGGAGCGGACCGGAGAAGCTGGCCGGCGCGAAGCTGTCGGTCAGCTACGACGGCGGGAAGACCTGGAAGGCCGCCGACGTGCGGCGCCTGGACGGCGACTCCTTCAGGGTCTCGGTCCGGCACCCGAAGCTCGCGGGCACCGACGGGCATGTGGCCCTCAAGGCCGAGCTGTGGGACACCTCGGGCAGCCGCACGGTCGAGACCGTCACCCGGGCGTACGCGCTGAAGTAGCCCGGCTGCCGGGCACGACAAGCACGGCAGTCACGTCGTGCACGACCAGCTGGACGGACACCGCGCCGGCCGTACCGGGGACCCCTCCCGGTACGGCCGGCGTGTTCGTGCGGGACGGTCCCGATGAGTGGAACGCCGGGGTGCCGCGGCCGCCCGGGTACCGCCCGCCCCCGGCTCCCCGTACGCATCCCGCTGACCGAGACGTACGCCACGCCCCCCGGGCGGCCCTGGCTACCGTCCAGGAACCGACCGGACGACGTCCGCGGCTGTCGGGGCGCTCCCCGGGCCGCCGGCCACGAGGCCCCGGCCGGCGGGACCACCCATCACCGACCACCGACCCCCGAGGTCAACCGAGGCAGGGATGATGACGGAGCTGAGCCACGACTCCACACTGCGTGAACTCGCCACCGCACAAGGCGTGCTGCGCTACCACGAGGCCGGGGACGGCCCGCCCCTGCTGCTGTTGCACGGTTCCGGCCCCGGGGTCACCGGGTGGCGCAACTACCGGCACAACCTGAGCACCTTCGCCGAGCACTTCCGCTGCCTCGTCCTGGAGTTCCCCGGCTTCGGGGTCAGCGACCCGGCCGACGGCCACCCCATGGCGACCGCCGCCGGCGCGGTGACCCGGTTCCTGGACGGGCTCGGGCTCGACCGGGTCGACGTCATCGGCAACTCGATGGGCGGCATCGTCGGCACCCAGTTCGCGCTCGCCCACCCCGGCCGGGTGCGCCGCCTCGTCACGATCGGCGGGATCGGCCGCAACGTGTTCACCCCCGGCCCGGGCGAAGGCATCAAGCTGCTCACCGAGTTCACCGACGCCCCGTCCCGCGAAGGACTGGTGCGCTGGCTGCACTCCATGGTGTACGACCCGGCGCTGGTGACCGAGGAACTCGTCGAGGAACGCTGGGCCCAGGCCACCGACCCCGCCACCCTCGCCTCCGCCCGCATGATGTACGGCAGCGAGGCGTTCGCGGCGCGCACGGCGGCCGCCGCCGCGTCCGACCAGGCACCGTACTGGGCGATGCTGCACCGGCTGCGCGCGAAGACCCTGCTCACCTGGGGGCGTGACGACCGGGTCAGCCCCGTCGACATGGCGATGCTGCCGATGCGCACCATTCCCGACGCCGAACTGCACGTGTTCCCCGACTGCGGGCACTGGGTGATGATCGAGCAGAAGGCCGCCTGGGAGAGCGCGGTCCTCGCCTTCCTCACCCGCGAGGACGCGGCCCTCACCCGTCAGGACGCCGCGTGAGCGCCGGGGCGGCCCAGGACGCCGCCTGGGACGAGGAGTTCGACTTCGTCGTGGTCGGCAGCGGCGGGGGCGGGATGGCCGCGGCCCTCACCGCCGCCGACAGCGGACTGTCCACCGTCCTCGTCGAGAAGGGCAGGATGTACGGCGGTACCACCGGCATCTCCGGCGGCGGCATCTGGATCCCCAACAACCCCACCCTGCGCGCCGAGGGGCACGACGACAGCCGCGCCTCCGTACGCCGCTACCTCGACCTGCTCACCGAGGACCGCGTCCCCGCCGCCCGCCTCGACGCGTACGTCGACCAGGGCCCCGCCGCGATGGAACTGCTGGGGAAGAGCCGCTGGATGCGGTTCTTCTGGGTCAAGGGCTACGCCGACTACCACCCCGAGTACGAGGGAGGACGGCCGCTCGGCCGCTCGGTCGAGGCGCTGCCCTTCGACACCCGCAAGCTGGGCGAGGACGAGAAGTACCAGCGCCCCAACAGCCTCAAGGGCCCCCTCGGCCTCTGGATCACCGCGAAGGACTACCGCAACCTCGCCATGGTCAAGCGGACCTGGCGCGGGCGCTGGGCCTCCGTCGTCGCCGCCTGGCGCGTCTCGTCCAACATGGTCCGCCGCCGGCACATGGCCACCGGTGGCCGGGCCCTGGTGGCCCGGATGCGGATGGCCCTCAAGGACGCCGGTGTGCCCGTGTGGCTGCGCAGCCCGATGACCGGACTCGTCACCGACGGGCACGGCGCGGTCACCGGGATCGTCGTCACCCGCGAGGGCCGGACCGTACGGATCGGAGCCCGGCGGGGCGTCCTCCTGGCGACCGGCGGGTTCGACCACAACCAGGAGATGCGGGAGAAGTACCTGCCCGAGGGCGGCCGGGACGACCACAGCGCCGGAGCCGTCGAGAACACCGGCGACGGCATCCTCGCCGGCCAGGAGCTCGGCGCGGCACTCGACTTCATGGACGACGCCTGGTGGATGCCCTCCGTGCACCACCCCTCCGGCGCCACGATCCCCCTGGTCTCCGAGCGGTGCATCCCGCCCTCGGTGATCGTCTCCAGCGACGGCAGGCGCTTCACCAACGAGTCGTCCCCGTACGTCAACTTCGTCCACGACCAGCTCGAAGGCAGGCACACCACCGCCTGGTTCGTCATGGACGCCAAGGCCCGCGCCCGCTACCCCTTCGCGCAGATCCTCCCCGGGATGCCCTTCCCGAAGGCGTTCTACGAGAACGGCACCGTGCACCGCGCCGACACCCTCGGCGAACTCGCCCGGAGCATCGGCGTCCCCGCCGGCGCCCTCACCGAGACCGTCGAACGGTTCAACGGCTTCGCCCGCACCGGCAAGGACACCGACTTCGGCCGGGGCGACAGCGCGTACGACCGCTACTACGGCGACCCGAACCTGAAGAACCCCAACCTGGACGAGCTCGACAAGGCCCCCTACTACGCGATCCGCATCGAGGCCGGTGACCTCGGCACCAAGGGCGGCCTGGTCTGCGACGAGCACAGCCGGGTGCTCCGCGAGGACGGCTCCGCCGTCGCCGGGCTCTACGCCACCGGCAACACCTCCGCCTCCGTGATGGCCAACGAGTACGCCGGACCGGGCGCCACCATCGGCCCGTCCATCGTCTTCGGCTACATCGCCGCCCGCCACGCCGCCGGCGGAGGCGCCTCATGAGCCCCGCCCTGACCGTACGCGTCGTCGAGGTCGTCCGGGAGACCGCCGACGCGCACTCGCTCGTCCTGGAGCCCGAGGAGGGCGACCGCGCCCGGTTCGCGTACCGGCCGGGGCAGTTCCTCACCGTACGGGTGCCCTCCGACCGGCCCGGCGGAGCCGCCCGCTGCTACTCGCTGTGCAGCTCCCCGGGGCGCGACGAGCACCTGAAGGTGACCGTCAAGCGCACCGCCGGGGGCTACGCCTCCAACTGGATCTGCGACCACGTCACCGAGGGCGACACCCTCGAAGTCCTGCGGCCCGCCGGTACCTTCACCCCGCGGTCGCTGGACGGCGACTTCCTGCTGCTGGCCGCCGGCAGCGGCGTCACCCCGGTGATGTCCATCCTCACCTCCGTCCTGCACGCGGGGACCGGCCGCGTCGCCCTCCTCTACGCCAACCGCGACGAGAAGTCCGTCATCTTCCGTGACCAACTCGCCGCCTTGGTGAGGGAGTACGGCGAACGGCTCACGGTCCTGCACTGGCTGGAGTCCCTCCAGGGCCGGCCCACCGAAGCCGCCCTGCGGGCCCTCGCCGCCCCGTACACCGGACGGGACGCCTTCGTCTGCGGGCCCGGCCCCTTCATGGACCTGGCCACCGGCGCGCTCACCGGGCTGGGCGTGCCCCCGGACCGGATCACCGTGGAACGCTTCACCTCGCTGGCCGGCGACCCCTTCGCGGAACCCGCCGCCGGCCCGGGGCCCGGTCCGGACTCCTCCGGACCCGCCGCCACCGCCGAGGTGGAGCTGGACGGCGAGCGCCACACCGTCCGGTGGCCGCGGGACACGCCCCTGCTCGACGCACTGCTCGCGGCCGGTCTGGACGCCCCGTACTCCTGCCGGGAGGGCGCGTGCAGCGCCTGCGCCTGTGTCCTCACCGAGGGGGAGGTGGTCATGGAGCGCAACGAGGTCCTCGACGCCCAGGACCTCGCCGACGGCCTGATCCTCGCCTGCCAGGCACGCCCGGCCGCCGACCGCCTCAAGGCCACCTACGACGGCTGAGCCCGCCCCTCCCGCACCCGTTCTCCCCTACCCACTCGACCCGGATGAGGTTCGAACCGTGACCAAGGCGACCGCCGCGATCGTCGGATCCGGCAACATCGGCACCGACCTGATGTACAAGCTCCTGCGCTCAAAGGCCATCGAGCCGCGCTGGATGATCGGCATCGACGAGCAGAGCCCCGGCCTGAAGCGTGCCGCCGACCACGGCCTGCACACGAGCGCCGACGGTGTGGACGCGCTGCTGGCCGGTGACGAACGTCCGGACCTGGTCTTCGAGGCCACCTCCGCCTACGTCCACCGGGCCAACGCCCCCAGGTACGCCGCACTCGGCATCCAGGCCATCGACCTGACCCCCGCCGCGATCGGCCCGGCGGTCGTGCCCGCCGTCAACCTCGGCGAGCACCTCGACGCGCCGAACGTCTCCCTCATCACCTGCGGGGGACAGGCCACCATCCCGATCGTGCACGCCGTCTCCGCCGTCACGGAGGTGCCCTACGCGGAGATCGTCGCCAGCGTCGCCTCCCCGTCGGCGGGGCCCGGGACCCGCGCCAACATCGACGAGTTCACCCTCACCACCGGCCGGGGCATCGAGACGATCGGCGGTGCCGCCAAGGGCAAGGCCATCATCATCCTCAACCCGGCCGAACCGCCGATGCTGATGCAGGACACCGTCTTCTGCGCCGTCCCCGCCGACGTCGACCGGGACGCGGTCACCGCCTCGATCCACGCGACCGTCGCCCGCGTCGCCTCCTACGTCCCCGGCTACCGGCTGCGTACGGAACCGCAGTTCGACGGCCCGACCGCGGTCAGCGGCGGGCTCGCCCGGGTCGCCGTCTTCATCGAGGTGGAGGGTGCGGGCGACTTCCTGCCGCCCTACTCCGGAAACCTCGACATCATGACGGCCGCCGCCACCGAGGTCGGCGAGGGCTTCGCCCGGCGGATCACCGCCCGCCGCCAGGCCGCCTGACCCCCGCCCACCGAGGAGTTCACGAACCATGCCCATGCCCACAGCCGTACCCGCGCCCTACAGCTCCGAGCTGGACATCCGGGTCACCGACTCGTCCCTGCGGGACGGATCGCACGCCAAGCAGCACCAGTTCACCGTCGAGCACGTCACCTCCATCGTGGCCGCCCTCGACGACGCAGGGGTCCCGGTCATCGAGGTCACCCACGGAGACGGCCTCGGCGGGTCCTCCTTCAACTACGGCTTCAGCCACACCCCCGAGCAGGAACTCATCAAGGCGGCGGTGAAGACCGCCCGCCGCGCGAAGATCGCCTTCCTGATGCTGCCCGGCCTCGGGCTCCAGGACGACATCCGGGAGGCCGCCGACAACGGCGCCTCGGTCTGCCGGATCGCCACCCACTGCACCGAGGCCGACATCTCCGTCCAGCACTTCGGCCTCGCCCGCGAACTCGGCCTGGAGACCGTCGGGTTCCTCATGATGTCGCACAGCCGGCCGCCCGAGGCGCTGGCCCGGCAGGCCCGCATCATGGCCGACGCCGGCTGCCAGTGCGTCTACGTCGTCGACTCCGCGGGCGCCCTCGTCATGGAGCAGACCGGCGACCGCGTCGCCGCCCTGGTCGCCGAGCTCGGCGACGACGCCCAGGTCGGCTTCCACGGCCACGAGAACCTCGGCCTCGGCGTCGCCAACTCGGTCCTCGCCGTCCGCGCGGGGGCCAAGCAGATCGACGGATCGACCCGCCGCTTCGGCGCCGGCGCCGGCAACACACCCGTCGAGGGCTTCGCCGCCGTCGCCGAGAAGCTGGGCATCCGCACCGGCATCGACGTACTGAAGATCATCGACGCGGCCGAGGACGTCGTACGCCCCGTCATGGACGGCGAGTGCCTGCTCGACCGCCTCTCCCTGACCATGGGGTACGCCGGCGTCTACTCCAGCTTCCTGAAGCACGCCGCCCGTCAGGCCGCCGCCTACCAGGTGTCCGGCGCCGAGATCCTCATGGAGGCCGGCCGCCGGGAGCTGGTCGGCGGCCAGGAGGACCAGCTCATCGAGATCGCCGCCTCCCTCGCCGCGAGGAACCGGCCGCAGACCACCCAGACCTCCACGGGGAAGTGAGACCCGCCATGTCCAACCCGGTACTCGAAGCCGTCGAGGCCCGCGCCGACGAGATCCGTGCCCTCGGCCCCGCCAACGAGGCACTCGGCCGCCTCGACGACCAGGCGGCGAAGATCCTGCGCGACGTCGGCGCGATCCGCATGCTCCAGCCCAAGACGTACGGCGGTCTCGAACTGCACCCCCGTGAGTTCGCCGAGACCGTCATGAGGATCGCCTCCCTGGACGGGGCCACCGGCTGGGTCGCCGGCGTCGTCGGCGTCCACCCCTGGGAGATGGCGATGGCCGACCCCCGGGTCCAGGAGGAGGTCTGGGGCGAGGACCCCGACACCTGGATCGCCTCCCCGTACGCCCCCATGGGCCTGCTGAAGCCCGTCGACGGCGGATACGTCTTCAACGGCCGCTGGCAGTTCTCCTCCGGCACCGACCACTGCCGCTGGATCTTCCTCGGCGGCTTCCTCACCGACGAGAACGGCGACCGGCTCAGCCCTCCGCGGTCCGTCCACGTCATCCTGCCCCGCGCCGACTACGAGATCGTCGAGGACTCCTGGGACGTCGTCGGGCTGCGCGGCACCGGCAGCAAGGACGTCGTCGTCAAGGACGCCTTCGTCCCCGCCCACCGCGTCATCGAGTACGCCAAGGTCGTCGACGGCTCCCTCGCCACCGAGTCCGGGCTGGCCAACCCCGCCTACAGGCTGCCCTTCTCCGCGGCCTTCCCGCTCGGCATCACCTCCGCCGTCATCGGCATGTGCGAGGGCACCCTCGCCCACCACCTCGCCTACCAGAGCACCCGGGTCCAGATCACCGGCCAGGCCGTCAGGGACGACCCGTACGTCCTCTACGCCGTCAGCGACGCCGCCGCCGAGATCGCCGCCTCCCGCGCGGCCCTCCTGGACAACATCACCCAGATGTACGACATGGTCGCCGCCGGCGAGGAGATCACCTTCGAACGGCGTGCCGTCGGCCGCCGCACCCAGGCCGCCGCCGCCTGGCGGGCCGTCCGCGCCGTCGACGAGATCGTGGCCCGCTCCGGCGGCAACGCGATGCGCATGGACAACCCGATCCAGCGGTTCTGGCGCGACGTGCACACCGGACTCACCCACGCCATCCACGTGCCCGGCTCCGTCTTCCACGCCTCGGCGCTCACCCAGATCGGCATCGAACCGCCGCAGGGCCCGATGCGCTCGATGATCTGAGACCCGCGGTCCGCGCGCACACCGGACCGGATCCGCACGCACACCGGACCAGAGAGGACCACCCCATGACACAGATCCGCGGACTCGGATATCTCCGGGTCCAGACCCAGGACATCGGCCGCTGGCGCGAACTCACCGTGGACGCCCTCGGGTTCGCGGAAGGGACGGGCCCCGACCCCGACGGCCTCTACCTGCGCATGGACGAACGCCGAGCCCGGCTCGCCGTCCTGCCCGGCGACAGCGACAAGGTGCTGTCCGTCGGCTGGGAGGTCCGCGACCAGTTCGCCCTCGCCGCCGTCGGCCGCGCCGTCGAGGCATCCGGCACACCGGTGAGACTGCTCGGCCAGAAGGAGGCCGACGACCGGGGCGTCGAGCAGGCCATCGCCTTCACCGACCCGGCCGGGGTGCCCGTCGAGGTCTTCTTCGCACCGGTCCTCGACCACAGCCCCGTCCTCACCGGCCTCGGCCAGCACTTCGTCACCGGCGGCCAGGGCATGGGACACGTCGTCCTGCCCACCACCGCCATGGACGAGACGGTCGCCTTCTACACCGAGGTCCTCGGCTTCCTGCCGCGCGGCGGCATCCGCCTCAGCGGCCAGTCACCCGACGCCCCGCCCCGCCGCGTCCGCTTCATGGGCGTCAACGAACGCCACCACAGCCTCGCCGTCTGCCCCGCCCCGCACGCCGGCGAGCCCGGACTGGTGCACCTGATGGTCGAGGTCGACACCCTCGACGCCGTCGGCCGTGCCCTCGACAACGTCGGCAAGCAGGGCTTCTCCCTCTCCTCCACCCTCGGCCGGCACACCAACGACAAGATGGTCTCCTTCTACGTCCGCGCCCCCGGCGGCTGGGACATCGAGTACGGCTGCGAGGGCATGCGGGTCGACGAACGGCACTACACCGCCGAGGAGATCACCGCCGACAGCTACTGGGGCCACGACTGGTCCGGCTCCGAACCCCTCGCCGCGTTCCTCCCGCCGGGGAAGACCGGATGAGCCCCGCCGGAGCCGGGGCCGGAGCCGGAGCCGGGGCCGGGGGGACAGGACGCGCGCGTACGTCCCGGCCGGTCACCCCGGTCCCCGCGTCCACCGTCGAGCACTACGACGCCGTCACCGACGTCCTGGTCGTCGGCTACGGCTGCGCCGGGGCCGCCGCCGCGTACGAGGCCGCCACCGCCGGCGCCGGCGTCCTCGTCCTGGAACGGGCCGGCGGCCCCGGCGGGTCCTCCGCCCAGTCCGGCGGAGAGCTCTACCTCGGCGGCGGCACCCCGGTCCAGCACGCCTGCGGCTTCGAGGACAGCGCGGACGAGATGTACGCCTACCTCGCCGCCGCGCTCGGGCCCCACGCCGACGAGGAGAAACTCCGGCTGTACTGCGACGGCAGCACCGAGCACTTCCAGTGGTTCGTGGACCGCGGCCTGACCTTCGAACCGACCCTGTGGGACCAGCCGACCTGGATGCCGACCACCAAGGACGGCCTGATGTGGCTGGGCGAGAACGCCTGGCCGTACAACGAGATCGCCCGCCCCGCACCGCGCGGCCACCGCTGCGCCACCGACGCCTTCGGCGGCTGGCTCGTCATGGAGAAACTGGTCGCCGCGGCGGAGGCCGCCGGGGCCACCACGCACGCCGACACCCTCGCCACCGCACTCGTCGTGGACGACGACACCGGGCGCGTCGTCGGCGTCCGGGCGCGCCGCCACGGCCGGGAGCTCACCTACCGGGCCCGCAGGGCCGTCGTCCTCACCACCGGCGGATTCGCCGACAACGAGGAGATGCTCGCCGACCACGCCCCGCACCTCATCGGCCACGGCAAGGTCAGCGACGGCCTCGACGACGGCAGCGGCATCCGGATGGCCTGTGCGCTCGGCGCCGCCACCCGGCGGATGGCCACGGTCGAGATCGCGCTGACCGCGCTGCCCGCCATGGTCACCCGGGGCATGCTCGTCAACGCCCACGGACAGCGCTTCATCAACGAGGACGTCTACCCCGGCCTGTTCAGCGTCGCCGCCGTCCTGACCCAGCCCGCTCCCTACTGGGTGATCATCGACGAGGAGGGCTACGAGTCGATCCCGGAGAAGGACCGCTGGGGCGTCCTGCCCCTCCACGTCACCGGGACCCTGGCCGAGCTCGAAGCCGAACTCCGCATGCCCGCGGGCGCGCTGGAGTCCACCGTCACCGCGTACAACACCTACGCGGCACGCGGGCAGGACCCGTTCTTCCACAAGGACCCGCGCTGGCTGCGCCCGCTGAAGGGCCCCTTCGCCGCGGTCGACCCGCGCGCCGGCTTCCACCAGGGCGGCCGGCCGAGCGCCGGAGCCGGCACCGGGGCCGCCGGGTTCACCCTCGGCGGTCTGCACACCACGGTGGACGGCGCCGTCCTCGACGTGTCGGGCGAACCCGTCCCCGGCCTGTACGCCGCCGGGCGGGCCGCCGCCGGCATCCACGGCGAGGGCTACATCAGCGGCACCTCACTGGGCGACGGCACGTTCTTCGGCCGCCGCGCGGGGAAGGCCGCCGCGGGCGGGGCCTGAGCGCGGTCCGCCACGCCGGTCCCGGTCCTCCAAGGCACCGGAACCGGCGTGGGCCCCGGCCCCTGAGCGGATCACAGGTCGTCGGCGGTTCCGTCGACGGCGGGCCCGCAGCCCTCGGTGAGGCCGACGGCGGTTGAGGCTGTGTGCGGGGACTCGTCAGGAGACGAGCGGGCCCCGGCCGCCCGGTGGGCCGCCGGGGCCCGTGGGCGGGCGCGGCCCGGTGGGCCGGGAGGCGTCCCCGGGCCGGTCTCAGGCCGCCCCGTCCGCGTCCCCGTCCGCCACCGGGAGCGTCCCCCGCAGCGCGGAGGCGCGGATGGTGTCGCGGAGGGACGCGCAGCCCTCGAAGGAGGCGGCGGCCGGGTCGCGTTCGGCGCAGAGGGCTGTGGCCCGGCCGTCCCACTGCACGCTCGTCTGCTGCCAGCTGCTCTTGCGCACCAGGACCTCGGCCGCGCACCGTTCGCAGGCCAGGGACCGCATCGGCGGACCGTCGAGCAGCCGGTCGTCGACGCGCATCAGGCCGGTCCGGTCCGGGCCGTGGCGGCCCTGAGGGCGAGGTTGGCCTCGACCTCCTTCTGCCACGCCTCGACCGGACGCGTGGTGTCCAGCTCGAACTCGAAGCGGTCGGTCATCTCCGGCTTCACGTCGGCCACGTCCACGTAGAACTGCTCGTACCAACGGCGCAGCTGGTAGACCGGGCCGTCCTCCTCGCAGAGCAGGGGATTGTCGATGCGGGTCTTGTTCTTCCAGATCTGGATGTCCTGCTCGAAGCCCAGCTTGATGAACTGCGCCATACCGGCCGCGAGTTCGTCGGCCGCCTCGCCCGAGAGGGAGGGGGAGCGCTTGACGACGATGCCGTACTGGAGGACGAACCGGTCGGCGTCGACGGGATAGTGGCAGTTGATCAGGACCGACTGGACGTCGTCACCGGACTCGTAGTGGTAGGTGAGGTCGTCGATCATGAACGAGGGGCCGTGGTAGGAGGCCACCGAGTTGCTGCCGGTGGTCCTCGGCTTGTCGTCCTGCTCCTGCGGGCGGGCGTCGGGCCGGCCGGTGCCACGCATGTACTGGGTGGCGGTGTGACCCTCGAAGACGTTCTTGAAGTACGTCGGGAAGGAGTAGTGCACATAGAAGAAGTGGGCCATGTCCACGACGTTGTCCACGACTTCACGGCAGTTGGCGTCCACGACGGTCTCGTACCAGAGCCAGTCGGTCCACTCGTCGCTGCCCGCGCCCTCGATGCGGGGGATGGTCACGCCGGCGGGCGGAGGGTTGCCCTCCGGGTCGTTCCAGACGAAGAGCATGCCGTCCTGGTCCAGGACCGGCCAGGAAGCCGTACGGGCCCGCAGCGGGACCCGCTTGGAGTACGGGATCTGCTTGCAGCGGCCGTCACCGCCCCACCGCCAGTCGTGGAACGGGCAGGCGACCTGGTCGCCCTTGACGGTGCCCTGGGAGAGGTCGCCGCCCATGTGCCGGCAGTACGCGTCCAGGACGTTGAGGGTGCCGTCGCCCGCCTGGAACACCACGAGCTTCTGGCCGAAGGCCCGGACCGGGTGGGGCTTGCCGTCCTTGAACTTCTCGGCGAGGCCCAGGCAGTGCCAGCCCCGGGCGAAACGGGTGGGTGCCGCCCCGGCCTCGATGGCCCTGACCTCGTCGGGTGCTGACTCGACTGCGCTCACGTTGTTCTCATCCCCTCATCAGGACGCGTGGTGTCACGGTGCCAGGACGGTAGGCCCGGACACCGGCGCCCCGGCGGGGGAGTCCCACTGACCGGAACCGCTTCCCCGGGGCCCTCCGGGAGCCTGTCCCGGTCGGTGGGACCGGGCCCTCGCGGCCCGGTCGGCCCGCGTACAGTCCGCCGCCCTGTCCACAGCCCCGTACCGGCGAAGGAGCCCGTGATGAACCGTTTCGACCGTGTGAAGGTCCTGCTCACTGGGGCG
Organism: Streptomyces nitrosporeus; assembly: GCF_008704555.1. Classification (NCBI taxonomy): domain Bacteria; kingdom Bacillati; phylum Actinomycetota; class Actinomycetes; order Kitasatosporales; family Streptomycetaceae; genus Streptomyces; species Streptomyces nitrosporeus. The sequence goes on along the minus strand of NZ_CP023702.1, from coordinate 721,681 downwards.
GGGTCCGGCATCGGGCGGGCCACCGCGCTCCGCCTGGTGTCCGAGGGCGCGGAGGTGTACGCGGTCGACCTGTCCGGGGCGGGCCTCGCGGAGACCGCCGCGGCGGCGGGCGGCGGACCGGGCCGGATCCTCACCCGCACCGCCGACGCCGCCGACGAGGCCGCGGTGGTGGAGGCGGTACGGGCCGCCGCCGACGGGCTCGGCGGTATCGACGTCCTGGTCAACGTGGCCGGTATCCACCGGACGACACCGATCGAACAGCTGACCGTGGCCGATATGGAGCAGCTCTTCCGGGTCAACACGGTGGGCACCGCCCTGTTCTGCCGGGAGGCGCTGCCGCATCTGCCGCACGGGTCCGGGGTCATCGTCAACGTGGCCTCCTCGGCCGCCGCGCACGGCAACCCGTACATGACCGCGTACGCCGCCTCCAAGGGGGCGGTCCTTGGCTTCTCGCTCTCCCTGGCCGCCGAGGTCGCCCACCAGGGCATCCGGGTCGTCCCCGTGTCACCCGGCTCGGTCGCCACCCCGCTGGCCGGCCCGCACGTGCTGCCGGCCGGCCTCGACACCTCGTACTACGGGCGCATCCGGGCGCCGTTCGGCACCGCGGAGCCGGAGCAGATCGCCGGGGTCATCGCCTTCGCGGCCTCACGGGACGCGGGTTACCTCACCGGGGCGGAGATCCGGGCCGACGGCGGCTCCCACATCTGAGGGCGCGTCCCCCAAGCCGCGCCCGCCCGGCGGCCACTGAGCGGGACTGGCCCTTGCCGGTTTCCAGAACGAATTCTAGTTTCTGGTCCGTCGGAGTCGCCGGCCCGGACGGGCCCACACACTTACGGAGAGCCATGACCGAGGCCGTCATCGTCGAAGCCGCACGGACACCGGTGGGCCGCCGCCGCGGAGTCCTGTCCGGGCTCCACCCGGCCGAACTCCTCGGGGCGGCCCAGAAGGGCCTCCTGGAGCGGGCGGGCATCGGCCCCGCCGGCGTGGACCAGGTCATCGGGGGCTGCGTCACCCAGGCCGGTGAGCAGTCCAACAACGTCACCCGCAACGCCTGGCTGCACGCCGGCCTCCCGTACACCACCGCCTGCACCACGATCGACTGCGCCTGCGGGTCCTCCCAGCAGGCCGTGCACCTGGTCGCCGGGCTGATCGCCTCCGGTGCGATCGAGACCGGCATCGGCTGCGGCGTCGAAGCCATGAGCCGCGTGTTCCTCGGCGCCGCGCTCACCCCGGACAACGGGAGCCCGGTGCCGGACAGCTGGACCCTGGACATGCCCGACCAGTTCACCGCGGCCGAGCGCATCGCCCGCAACCGGGGCATCACCCGCGCCGACGCGGACGCCCTCGGCCTCGCCTCCCAGCACAAGGCCGCCCGCGCCTGGGCCGAAGGCCGCTTCGACGGACAGATCATCGGCATCGAGGCCCCCGTCATGGGGCCCGAGGGGCCCACCGGCGAGAAGACCCTCGTCAGCCGCGACCAGGGTCTGCGCGAGACCACCCCCGAGGCCCTGGCAGCCCTGCGGCCCGTCCTGGCCGACGGCATCCACACCGCGGGCAACTCCTCCCAGATCAGCGACGGCGCCGCCGCCGTCCTCCTGATGAGCCGGGAACGCGCCGCCCGCGAAGGGCTGAGGCCCCGGGCCCGGATCGTCGCCTCCACCATGGTCGGCTCCGACCCCTACTACCACCTCGACGGGCCCGTCGCCGCGACCGAACGGGTCCTGCGCGACGCCGGGATGAGCCTCGCCGACATCGACCTCGTCGAGATCAACGAGGCCTTCGCCTCCGTCGTCCTGTCCTGGGCCCAGGTCCACAAGGCCGACATGGACAAGGTCAACGTCAACGGCGGCGCCATCGCGCTGGGCCACGCCGTCGGATCCACCGGCGCCCGGCTCGTCACCCAGGCCCTGTACGAGCTGGAGCGCACGGGGAAGTCCACCGCCCTGATCACCATGTGCGCCGGTGGCGCCCACTCCACCGCCACCGTCATCGAACGCATCTGAGGGACGTCATGAGCATCGGACTCACCGAGGAACACCGCGATCTCCGCGACGCCGTACGCGCGTTCGCGACCCGCCACATCACCGAGGAGGCCCTGAGGACGGCGGCCGACGCGGACAAGGAGACCCTCCCCGGGCACTGGAACGGCCTCGCCGCACAGGGTCTGCTCGGACTGCACCTGCCGGAGGAGGCGGGCGGCGCCGGATACGGACTCGTCGAACTCGCCGTCGTCACCGAGGAACTGGGCCGCGCCATGGCACCGGGCCCCTTCCTGCCGACGGTGCTCGCCTCCACCGTCCTGAACGCCGCAGGCCACCGCACCTACCTCGCCCCGCTCGCCGCGGGCACCACCGTCGGGGCGGTCGGCCTCGGTGCCGGCACCCTCGCCCTGAACCGGGCGGACGACGGCACCGTCACCCTCACCGGCACCTCCGAACCGGTCGTCGGCGGCCACCTCGCCGACGTGTTCGTCCTGCCCGCCGCCGACGGCGGCCGGACCCGCTGGATCGTGCTGCCCCGCGCCGCCGTCGACACCGAGGACCTGCGCAGCCACGACCTCACCCGCCGGTCCTCCCGCGTGACGGCCCGCCCGGTGCCCGTACCCGCCGCGGACCTCCTCGCCGTCGACGAGCAGACCCCCCGCGACCTCGCCGCGGCCCTCTTCGCCGCCGAAGCCTCCGGCATCGCCGACCGCTGCGTGGCCACCGCCGCCGGATACGCCCGCGTACGCGAGCAGTTCGGACGCCGCATCGGACAGTTCCAGGGCGTCAAACACCGCTGCGCCCGCATGCTCGCCCAGGCCGAGCAGGCCCGCGCCTCGGCCTGGGACGCCGCCCGCGCCGCCGGGCCCGGCGGCACCGAGGACCCCCGCGAGGCGTCGCTCGCCGCGGCCGTCGCCGGAGCCGTCGGGGTGGACGCCGCGTTCACCGCGGCGAAGGACTGCGTCCAGGTGCTCGGCGGGATCGGCTTCACCTGGGAACACGACGCCCACCTCGCGCTGCGCCGGGCCCAGACGCTGCGCCTCACCCTCGGCCCGTCCGCCGCCTGGCGGCGCCGGGTGGCCCGGCTCGCCCTGGACGGCGTCCGCCGCACCCTGGGCGTCGAACTCCCCCCGGAGGCCGAGACCGTACGCGAGGACATCCGTGCCGAACTGCGGGAGGCGGCCGCCCTGGACGGCAAGGAGCGCCTCACCCACCTCGCCGACCACGGCTACACCGCCCCGCACCTCCCCGCCCCCTGGGGCAAGGACGCCGGCCCGGTCACCCAGCTCGTCATCGCCCAGGAGCTCCAGGCCGCCGGACTCACCCCCGTCGACATGATCATCGGCGGCTGGGTGGTGCCCACCCTGATCGCGCACGGCGACACGGCCCAGCAGGAGCGGTTCCTCACCCCGAGCCTGCGCGGCGACATCGTCTGGTGCCAGCTCTTCAGCGAGCCGGGGGCGGGCTCCGACCTCGCCGGACTCACCACCCGGGCGGAGAAAACGGACGGCGGCTGGCGGATCACCGGTCAGAAGGTGTGGACCTCGATGGCCCGCGACGCCCACTGGGGCGTCCTGCTGGCCCGTACCGACACCGCCGTGCCGAAGCACAAGGGCATCTCCTACTTCCTCCTCGACATGACGAGCCCCGGACTCGACATCCGGCCGCTGCGGCAGATCACCGGCGACGCCGAGTTCAACGAGGTCTTCCTCGACGAGGTGTTCGTCCCGGACGAACTGCTCGTCAGCGCGCCCGGCGACGGCTGGAAGCTGGCCCGCACCACCCTCGCCAACGAACGCGTCGCGCTCTCCCACGACTCGGTCGGCTCCGGGGCCGAGACCCTGCTGGAGACCGCCGCCGCCTCCGGCGGCCTCGACGACGAACAGCTCACCGTCCTCGGCGGCCACCTCTGCGACGCGCAGTCCGGCGCCGTACTCGCCCTGCGCACCACCCTGCGTACGGTCTCCGGGCAGCAGCCCGGCGCCGAGGCGTCCATCGCCAAACTGCTCGGTGTCGAACACCAGCAGCAGGTCTGGGAGACCTGCATGGAATGGCAGGGCACCGCCTCCCTCAGCGGTGAGGGCCGGCGCCACGACACCACCTGGATGTTCCTCAACGGCCGCTGCCTGTCGATCGCCGGCGGTACGACGGAGGTCCAGCTGAACATCATCGGCGAGCGCCTCCTCGGACTGCCCCGCGACCCCGAGCCCACCCCGAAAGGCTGACCCCCGTGCCCATCGACCGTGACAAGGCGCTGAACGCGGAACCGGCCGTCCGCGAGATCGCCTGGACCACCCGTGACGTCCTCCTCTACCACCTGAGCCTGGGTGCCGGTGCCGGTGCCACCGGCCCCGAACCCCACCTCACCTACGAACGCGGCCTCACCGTGCTGCCGACCTTCGCCGTCGTCGCCGGCTCCGGCATCTCCGCGGGCGAGGCCGCCCCGCCCGGCTTCCACCTGCCCGGCATCGACATCGACCTGCGCGCCGTGCTCCACGCCGGGCAGGGGCTCCAGGTCCACCGGCCGCTGCCCGCCTCCGGCACCGCCACGCTCCGCTCACGCGTCGCCGAGGTCCAGGACAAGGGCAAGGCCGCCCTCATCGTCCTGGAGACCACCGCCACCGCCCCCGGCGGCGAACCGCTGTGGACCGGCACCACCCGCATCTGGGCGCGCGGTGAAGGCGGCTTCGGCCAGGGCGCCGGCCAGGAGGAACCCCTCGCCACCCCGCCCGACCGCCCCGCCGACACCGTCCTCACCACCGCCACCACACCCCAGCAGGCCCTGTGGTACCGGCTCAACGGCGACCTCAACCCGCTGCACGCCGACCCGGAGTTCGCCCGCGCCGCCGGGTTCGAACGTCCCATCCTGCACGGCCTCGCCTCGTACGGACTGGTCTGCAAGGCCGTCGTGGACGGGCTGCTGGACGGTGACGTCACCCGGCTCACCGGCCTCACCGTGCGCTTCGCCGGCCCCGTCGTCCCGGGGGAGACCCTCGTGACGTCCGTATGGCGGGAGGGGCCCGGCCGGGACGGCACCGAACGGCTCCTTCTGCACACCGGGTGCGCCGACCGCGACGGCGCACCCGTCCTCACCCACGCGACGGCGACGGTGCGGGCATGAGCACCCCCGGCCCCGACCGGGAGACCTCCCGGACGAGCACCCCCGGCCCCGACCAGGAGAGCCCCCGGATGAACACCCACGAGACCACCGCGCCCGCCGCCCCCCGGCAGGACGCCCGCCCGTCCGCCGCGCCGGCCGGTCCCCGCCTGGTCGCCGAAGCGCGCAAGGAGGGCGTCGACGCCGCCGTCGCGGCCGCCCGCCGGCTGATCACCGCCCTGCTGCGCTCCGGTGACGGCACCGGCGCCGACCTGGACGCCGTCGCCTCCCAGCTGGACGCCGTCGCCGACCGGCTCACCGCCGGGGCCCCCACCGTCACCGATCGCCTCGCCGAGATGTGGCGCGGGGAAGGCGTCACCCGCCACGATCCCGTCACCGGCCCGGAGAACGCCCTGGCCCCGCCGCTGCGGCTGCACGGCAACGAGGACCGCTCCGTGGAGGGAGTCGTCACCCTCGACCTGCCCTACCAGGGGCCGCCCGGCCATGTGCACGGTGGCATCTCGGCGCTGCTCCTCGACCACACGCTGGGCGTGGCCAACCACTGGGGAGGCCCCTCCGGGATGACCGCCGAACTGACCCTGCGCTACCTGCGGCCCACCCCGCTGTTCGAACCCCTGACGGTCACCGGCCGGCAGGTGTCCGTGGACGGTTCCCGTATCCGCACCGTCGGCGAGATCAGTGCGGGCGGACGTACCTGTGTCACCGCCGAAGGGCTGTTCATCAACAAGCAGCTGCCCCGGCCGAGCTGAGGGAGGACCGACCCATGGGAAAGCTCGACGGCAAGGTCGCGGTCGTCAGCGGCGCCGGACAGGGCGTCGGCCAGGGCATCGCCCTGGCCCTGGCCGCGGAGGGGGCGTCCGTCGCCGTCCTCGGCCGGACCGCGGACAAGCTGCTGACGACCTGTCACATGCTGCGTGAGCGGGGTGTGGAGGCGGAACCCTTCGTCCTCGACGTCCTCGACACGGAACGGATCCCGGCGGTGGTGGAGGACGTCGCCGCACGCTTCGGCGGGATCGACATCCTGGTCAACAACGCCTACAGCGGGTGCTACGGCCCGCTCCTCACCCTGACGGACGAGCAGTTCCGCCGGGGGTTCGGGAGCGGCCCGTTCGCGGCGTTCGCCTTCATGAAGGCCGCGCACCCCCACCTGAAGGAGAACGGCGGCGGCGTGATCATCAACCTGGTCACCTCCGCCATGGTCCGCTGGGACCTGAGCACCTACGGGGCGTACGCGTCGGCCAAGTCCGCCCTGCGCACCCTGACCAGGGCCGCCGCCAACGAGTGGGGCGGCGACGGGATCCGGGTCAACGCCATCGCCCCGCACGCCGTGTCACCCGCGTACGCGGGCTGGCAGGACGCCCACCCCGAGGAGGCGGCGGAGTTCGCCGCCTCCATCCCCCTGGGGTACGTCGGTGACTGCGAACAGGACATCGGGCGGGCCGTCGCCATGCTCTGCGGCCCGGACGCCCGGTACCTGACGGGCGCGACCGTCCCGCTCGACGGCGGCCAGGCCAACTTCGGCTGACGCCCGCCCCGGCCGGGGCGCCCCCTCCCGGCCGGGACGGCCCCCTCCGGCGGGAAGGACCCGTGGTCCGCCCCCTGCCCGCGGGCCCTTCCCGGTCAGCGGGACCGGCCCGGCCGGGCCGCCGGGCCCGCGGATAACGTCGCCGACGGCGGGGCACGGAACCCGGCCGCGGACCGGCACGGACGCCGGCCGCCCACGCGGACCGCCGCCCCCCGCCCCACAGGGCGGGAGCGCCCGCGGGCGCGGGCCGGCCCTCCCGCGTACCCGGCCCCGAGCCCCGGCCCGCACGCCTCCACGGGCACCACGACCACCACGGTGACCACCCGTGCACCCCGTCACCGCACCGACACCGGCAGACCCGGCCACCGGGTGAGAGGGACCGACGTTGCCACACCAGACGATTGCCGACCTGCTGCTCGCCCGCGCCGGCGACGGCCACCCGGGCCTGCTGACCCGCGACCGGTCCTGGACCTGGGGCGAAGTGGTCGAGGAGAGCGCGGCCCGTGCCTCCTGGGCCCGGGAACTGCGCACCGAGGGGCCGTTCCACATCGGCGTGCTCCTGGACAACGAACCCGAATACCTCTTCTGGCTGGGGGCCGCCGCCCTCGCGGGCGCGGCCGTGGTCGGCATCAACCCGACCCGCCGCGGCGCCGAACTGGAACGGGAGGTACGCCACACCGACTGCCAGGTGATCGTCACCGACCGGGCGGGCGCCGCCCTGCTCGACGGCCTGGACATCGGCGTGGACCCCGGCCGCTTCCTCGTCCTGGACACACCGGCCTACACGGCCGGCCTCGCCGCGCACACGGGCCGTCCGCCGGCCGCCCCGGACGTCGCCGCCACCACCCGGATGCTGCTGCTCCTGACCTCCGGGACCACCGGCGCCTCGAAGGCGGCGATCTGCTCCCAGGGCCGGCTCGCCGCGCTCGGCGCCGCCAACAGCGCCAAGTACGACATCACCCGCGAGGACGTCTGCTACTGCCCGATGCCGCTGTTCCACGGCAACGCGCTGATGGCCCTGTGGGCCCCCGCCCTCACCGCGGGCTCCACCATCGCCCTCACCCGCAAGTTCTCCGCCTCCGGCTTCCTCCCCGACGTACGCCGCTTCGGCGCCACCTACTTCACCTACGTCGGCAAGGCGATCGGCTACATCCTGGCCCGCCCCGGCACCGCCGACGACGCGGACAACCGCCTCACCCACGCCTTCGGCACCGAGGCGTCCCCCGAGGACGCGACCCGCTTCCTGGAGCGCTTCGGCTGCCGCCTGATCGAGGGCTACGGCTCCAGCGAGGGCGCCGGCATGCTCAAACGGGTCGCCGACGCCCCCGCCGGAGCACTCGGCAGGCCCGCACGCGACGGCGTACGCATCGTGAACCCCACGACCCGCCTGACCTGCCCGCCCGCCGAACTCGACTCCTACGGCAGGGTCCTCAACCCGGAGGAGGCCATCGGCGAGATCGTCGACACCGAGGGCGCCGCCCGCTTCGAGGGCTACTACGACAACGAGGCGGCGAACGCCGAACGCGTCCGCCACGGCTGGTACTGGACCGGGGACCTCGGATACGTCGACGGGGCGGGCTACTTCTACTTCGCGGGCCGCTCCGGCGACTGGATCCGCGTCGACGGCGAGAACATCTCCGCCCTCCTGACCGAACGGATCCTGCGCCGGCACCCGGGCGTCGTCGCCGCCGGGGTCTTCGGCGTGCCCGACCCGCGCTCGGGCGACCAGGTGATGGCCGCGGTCGAGATCGCCGGCGGCACCCGCTTCGAGGACCTGGACCTGCCCGGTTTCCTCGAAGGCCAGCAGGACCTCGGCACCAAGGGCGCCCCCCGTTTCGTACGCGTCTCGCACGCACTGCCCACCACCGGCTCCAACAAGCTGCGCAAGAAGGAGATGCAGCTGGAGGGCTGGCGCACCGGCGACACGGTGTACCGCTGGGCCGGCCGGGGCCGGCCCGCCTACACGCCGATGACCGACGACGACAAGGCCGCGCTGCGCGGCGAGTTCCTGGCCAACGGACGCGGACGCTTCCTCCCCTGACGGGGCGTCCGCCACCGGACCACTGCGGCGACTACCGAGGAGAACCACATATGCAACTGCGCGAGAGCGCCGCGCACCAGGAGCTGCGGCGGGAACTGCGGGCCTACTTCGCCGGCCTGATGCCCGAGGACGAACGCCGCCGCGTCGGGGAGGAGGGCGTCGGCGGCGACCGCTTCCGCGAGGTCGTCAAACGCCTCGGCTCGGACGGCTGGCTGGGCATCGGCTGGCCCACCGAGTACGGCGGCCAGGGCCGCTCCGTCGAGGACCAGTACGTCTTCTTCGACGAGGTCCAACGGGCGGGCCTGCCCTTCCCGTTCGTCACCGTCAACACCGTCGGCCCGACCCTGATGGCGTACGGTTCGCAGGAGCACAGGGAGCGGTTCCTGCCCGGCATCCTCTCCGGGGACATCGTCTTCGCGATCGGCTACACCGAACCCGGGGCCGGCACCGACCTCGCCTCGCTGACCACCCGCGCCGTCCGCGACGGCGACGACTACCTCGTCGACGGCAGCAAGATCTTCACCAGCGGCGCCAACACCGCCGACTACGTGTGGCTCGCCGCCCGCACCGACCCGGACGCCCCCAAGCACAAGGGCATCTCCATCCTGATCGTGCCGACCGCCGACGACGGCTTCTCCTGGAGCCCCATCCGCACCGTCGGCGGCATGGTCGTCACCGCGACGTACTACAGCGGGGTGCGCGTCCCGGCCACCGACGTGGTCGGCGAGGTGGACGGCGGCTGGCGGCTCATCACCGCCCAGCTCAACCACGAACGCATCGGCCTGGCCGCCCTCGGCGGCCGCATGATCCAGCTCTGGGAACGGGTCCTGGACCTGGCCCGCCAGGACGGCACCGCCGACATCCCCTGGGTACGCCAGGAGTTCGCCCGCACCTACGCCCGGCTGGAGGCGATGCGGCTGATGAACTGGAAGATGACCTCCGCCGTCGCCCGGGACGCGCTCACCGGAGCGGACGCGGGCGCCGCCAAGGCGTACGGCACCGAGACCCACATCGCCGTACAGCGCGGACTGACGCAGATCCTCGGCGCGGCCGGACGGATCCGGCCCGAGTCACCGGGCGCCGCCCTCGCCGGGCAGATCGAACAGCTCTCCCGGCAGGGCATCGTGAACACCTTCGGCGGCGGCGTCAACGAGATCCTCCGCGACATGGTCGCCACCCAGGGCCTCGGCCTTCCGCGCAAGGGGCGTGGCGCATGACCGGGCGGAAGGACGGCACCCCTGCGGGGCCGGGGTACGAGGAGCGGCTCCAGGCCTTCACCGGACGCGAACTGCGTGCCCCCACCCCCGCCCAGGACCCCGTGAACCAGCCGATGATCCGGCACTGGGCGGAGGCGATGGGCGACACCAACCCCGTGTACACCGACGCCGGCGCCGCCCGCGCCACCGGGCGCGCCGGAGTGGTGGCCCCCGCCTCGATGGTCCAGGCGTGGACGATGCGCGGCTACGCGGCCACAGCGGCCCCGTCCGGAGCGGGGGGCTCGGACGGCTTCGGTGAACTGGTCGCCCTCCTCGACGAGGGCGGCTACACCTCCGTGGTCGCCACCGACTCCGAACTCACCTTCCTGCGGGAGCTGGTGCCGGGCGATCACGTCTCCGTACGCGAGAGCGTGGAGTCCGTCTCGGCCGAGAAGAGGACCGGACTCGGCACCGGGAGGTTCGTCACCACCCTGAAGACCTACACCGACCAGCACGGCGGGACCGTCGCCACCCAGCGCTGGCGGACCCTGCGGTTTCGCCCGGCGGGGACGGCGGACGGACCGGCGGCCACGGACACCACCGGAACCGGCGGGGCGGCCGCCACTCCGGAGACGACCGGGACGGCCGCCGCTCCGGAGGCGTCCGGACCGGCGGCCGGCGCCGAGCCGTCCGCGCCGGCGGCCCCCGCCCTGCGCCCGCGCCCCGCCGTCAACCGGGACAACGCCTTCTTCTTCGAGGGCGCGAAGCGGCACCGCCTGCTCATCCAGCGCTGCGCCGCCTGCTCCGCGCTCCGCCATCCGCCGGGCCCCTGCTGCCCCGGGTGCGCCTCGCTGGAGTGGGACACCGTCGAGGCCGAAGGCCGGGGCCGGGTGTACAGCTTCGTGGTCAACCACCACCCCAGGCACCCCGCCTTCGAGTCGCCGTACCTCGTCGCCGTGGTCGAACTCGCCGAAGGCACACGGCTGATCACCAACCTGACCGGTGTCGCGCCCGAGGACGTCACCATCGGCATGCCCGTCGTCCTCGACTGGCTCGACGCCGATCCCGAACTGACCCTGCCGGTGTTCCGGCCCGCCCCGACGGAGGCACCCTGATGGACTTCTCCCTGGGAGAAGAGCTCGAAGCGGTCCGCGACCTGGCCCGGGAGATCTTCACCGACCGCGCGACCCCCGAGCGGCTGCGCGAGGTGGAGACCTCACCGTCCCGGACCGACGAACGGCTGTGGGCCGACCTGGCCGCGGCGGGCCTGCTCGCCTCGGTGCTGCCCGAACAGGACGGCGGCGCCGGGCTCGGCGCGGCCGGGCTCTGCGTCCTCCTGGAGGAACAGGGCCGGCGGGTCGCGCCGGTACCCCTGTGGCCCGCGCTGACCGCAGCGCTCACCCTCGCCGCGTACGGCACCCCGGAGCAGCGGACACGGCTGCTGCCGGGCCTCGCCGACGGCTCGGCCCGGCTGACCGCGGCCCTGGAGGAGTTCGGCCCCGCCGACCCGCTCCGGCCGTCCGCCACCGCCGTACCGGACGGCCCGCACTGGCGGATCGACGGGGTCAAGGCGGCGGTCCCCTCGCCCGGGGGCGCGCGGCACGTGCTGGTGACCGCCGCCACCGCCTCGGGCCCCGGCCTCTTCCTGGTGGCCGCCGACGCCCCCGGTGCCACCTGGGAGTACGCCGAGACCACCAGCCACGACATGAGCGGCCACCTCACGCTCGCCGGAGCACCGGGCGAACCGGTCGGGACGCCGGGCGGCGGCGCCGTCGGACACCTCGTCCGGGGCGTCTTCACCGCCCTGGCCGCCGTCCAGACGGGGGTGGCCGAGGGAGCGCTGCGCCACGCGGCGGACCATCTGCGCGAGCGCACCCAGTTCGGCCGCCCGCTCGCCACCTTCCAGGCCGTCCAGCACCAGCTCGCCGACTGCTACATCGACATCGAGGCGATGCGGGTCACCCTGTGGCAGGCGGTGGACGCGCTGGGCGAGCCCTTCGACGAGGAAGCGGCCGACCGGGCCGCGACGGTCGCCAAGTGGTGGGCCACCGAGGGCGGCCTGAACACCGTCCACCGGGTCCAGCACGTCCACGGCGGCATCGGTGTCGACACCGACTACCCGGTCCACCGCCACTTCCTGTGGGGCAAGCAGACCGCCTGCACCCTGGGCGGCGCGGGCGCCGACCTCGAACGCCTCGGCGCCCTGCTGACCGGCCCCGCCCCGGCCACGGCGGTGGTCCCGTGACACCGCCGCCCGCCGCCCCCGGGGCGGACGCCCCGCGCCCCGGCGCCCTGCCGCCCACCCGCGGTTACGACGACGTCGCCGTCGGCGAGGTGCTCCCCGAACTGTCCGTACCCCTCACCCGCACCCTGATCGTCGCGACCGCCCTCGCGAGCCGCGACTACCAGGACGTCCACCACGACCCCGGCCTTGCCCGGGAGCGCGGCTCCGAGGACATCTTCATGAACATCCTGACCAGCAACGGCCTGGTCGACCGCTACGTCACCGGCTGGGCCGGCCCGGCCGCCGTCGTCGAGGCCATCAGGATCCGGCTCGGCGCCCCCAACTACCCCGGCGACACCATGGTGCTCACCGGCACGGTGACCGGGAAGACCGACACCGGCCGCCGGGTCGAGATCAGTGTCCGGGGCACCAACCGCCTGGGCGCCCACGTCACCGGGACCGTCACCGTACGGCTCCCCGAGGAGGCCCGATGAACACGGCCGCGACGAACCCGGCGGCCCGGGGGCGGGGCGTGCTCTCCGGAGCGGCGGCCGTGGCAGGCATCGGCGCCACCGAGTTCTCCAAGAACTCCGGCCGCAGCGAACTCCAGCTCGCCTGCGAGGCGGTGCTGGCCGCCCTCGCGGACGCCGGACTGAAACCCTCGGACGTCGACGGGCTGGTCACCTTCACCGCGGAGACCAACTCCGAGATCCATGTGGCCCGCAACACCGGCATGGGCGACCTGAGCTTCTTCTCCCGCATCGGTTACGGCGGCGGGGCCGGCTGCGCCACCGTGCAGCAGGCGGCGATGGCCGTGGCCACCGGGGTCGCCGACGTGGTGGTCTGCTACCGGGCGTTCAACGAGCGCTCCGGCGAGCGCTACGGCCTCGGGCAGGCCGCCCGCCCCATGGACACCACCGCCGACCGGGCCGCCTACGCCTGGATGACCCCCTTCGGGCTGTCCACCCCGGCCCAGTGGGTGGCCATGTTCGCCCGCCGCTACATGCACGAGTACGGCGCCACCACCGACGACTTCGGACGGGTCGCCGTCGTCGACCGCAAGCACGCGGCGAACAACCCGGCGGCCTGGTTCTTCGGCCGGCCCATCACCCTCCAGGACCACCGCGACTCCCGCTGGATCGCCGAACCCCTGCGCCTGCTGGACTGCTGCCAGGAGACCGACGGCGGCCAGGCCCTGGTGATCGTCTCGGCCGAACGCGCCCGCGACCTGCCCCACCCGCCCGCGGTGATCCGCTCGGCCGCCCAGGGGCTCGGAGCCGACCAGCACATGATGACCAGCTACTACCGGCCCACCATCACCGGCATCCCCGAGATGGGCCTGGTCGGAAGGCAGCTGTACGCACAGAGCGGCCTCGGCCCCGGGGACGTCGACGCCGCCGTCCTCTACGACCACTTCACCCCGCTGGTCCTTCCCCAGCTGGAGGAGCTCGGCTTCTGCGCGCCCGGCGAGGCCAAGGACTTCATCGCCGACGGCCATCTGGAGGTCGGCGGCAGACTGCCCGTCAACACCCACGGCGGACAGCTCGGCGAGGCATACCTGCACGGTATGAACGGCGTCGCCGAGGGCGTCCGGCTGGTCCGCGGCACCTCGGTGAACCAGCCGGACAAGGCCGACCACGTCCTGGTGACGGCCGGCACCGGCGTCCCCACCAGCGGACTGATCCTGGGAGCCGACCGATGACCGCCTCCCCGTGGCAGGGCCGCGCGCTCGGCACCCGTACGGTCTCCTGGACCGAGCGGGACGCGATCCTCTACGCACTCGCGGTCGGCGCCCCGGCCGACCGGCTCGACCTGGTGTACGAGGAGCGGCTGCGGGTCCTGCCGACCTTCGCGCTGACGCTGGCCCAGTGGGCGCCCGACGCGCTCGGCGCGACCGGCGCCTTCGACGTCACCACCGCCGTCCACGGCAGCCAGCGGCTCGTCGTCAAGAGGCCGTTGGAGCCCTCGGGCGAGATGGCCACCACCGCACGGGTGGCCGCCGTGTGGGACAAGGGCTCCGCCGCCGTCTTCGACGTCGAGGTGTCCTCGGACCACTTCACCGCCACCTGGTCGGTCTTCGCCCCCGGCAGCGGAGGCTTCGGCGGTGAGCGCGGCCCGTCCGCCCCGCGCCGCCCGGACCGGCCGGCCGGACACACCCTGACCGTCGCCACGCACGCCCGGCAGGCGGCCTTCTACCGGCTGCTCGGCGACCGGCACGCGATGCACATCGACCCCGCGGCGGCCGCGGCGGCCGGGATGGACCGGCCGTTCCTGCACGGACTGTGCACCCTCGCCGCGAGCCTGCTGCCCCTGGCCGACGCACTCGGCGTCCACCCTGCCGGACTCGTGGAACTGGACGCCAGGTTCGCCGCGCCGGTCTATCCGGGCGACCGGCTCGCCCTGACCGGCTGGGCGGGCGACGGGACGCCGGACGGGCGTACCGCGTGCTTCGAGGCAGCCGCCGGCGACGGCCGGGCCGTGCTCACCGGCGGGCGGGCCCGCTTCCGCGAGCCCGCCGAGCCCCCCACCCCCGAGGCGCCCGACGCCTTCGCCGACCGTACGGAGAACCCCGATGCTTGAACCAGCGCAGCGCGCCGAGGCCGCCTCGGTGCTGTGGGCCGCACAGCGCGACCGGATCCCGGCCGACCCGCTCACCACCACCTACCCGGGCATCGGCACCGAGGACGCCTACGGGATCCAGCTGCTGAACATCCGCAGGCAGCTGGACGAGGGGAAGACCGTCAGCGGGCACAAGGTCGGCCTCTCCTCCGAGGTCATGCAGCAGATGATGGGCGTGGACGAGCCGGACTACGGCCATCTGCTCTCCGACATGGTGCTGCCCGAGGGGACCCCCGTCGAGGCCGGCCGCTACTGCTACCCCCGCATCGAGGTCGAGATCGGCTACGTACTCGGCCGGAGCCTGCCCGGCGAAGGGTGCACCACCGCCGACGTCCTCGCCGCCACCGAGTACATCGTCCCCGCCATCGAACTCATCGACAGCCGGATCAAGGACTGGAGGATCCGGATCGCCGACACCATCGCCGACAACGCCTCGTCCGCGGGCTTCGTCCTCGGCTCCGCCCGGGTCCGCCCCCAGGACCTGGACCCCGCCGGCATCGCCGCCGTGCTCCACCGGGACGGGGAGGAGATCGCCCGGGGCAACACCAGCGCGGTCCTCGGCGACCCCACCGAGGCCGTCGCCTGGCTGGCCCGCAAGGTCGCGTCCTTCGGGGTGCGGCTGGAGGCCGGGCACGTGATCCTGCCCGGTTCCTGCACCAGGGCCGTGGACGTCCGGCCGGGGGAGGAGTACCGGGCCGACTTCGAGGGGCTCGGCTCGGTCTCCGTCGGCTTCGTCCACTGAACGGGACAGCCACGGCGCCAAAACTGAAATCAATACTAGTTTCATGGGCGGGGCGCACCCCGGCGGGCAACGCGGCCGCCGGGGTGCGTCCGGTGCATCCCCGGCTCCACGGAACACGGAAAGAGGCAGCATGAGCTCCGCAGCGAACACCCCCTCGGCACCCACCCCTCCGGCGGACACCCCCTCGGCGGGGACCCCGGCACGGACGCTGGAGGGCCGCACCGCCGTCGTCACCGGCGCCGGGGCCGGACTCGGCCGCGCCGAGGCGCTCGCACTCGCCGGCCTCGGTGCCGACGTGGTGGTCAACGACGTCGGCCCCTCCGCCGAGGACGTCGTCGCCGAGATCAGGGAACTCGGCGGCAGGGCGGTGGCCGTCACCGGCGACGTCGGTGAGTGGTCGATGGGCGACCGGCTGGTCCAGGCCGCCCTGGACAGCTTCGGCAGCCTGGACGTCGTCGTCAACAACGCCGGTGTGCTGCGCGACAAGATGCTGTTCAACCTGACCGAGTCCGACTGGGACGACGTCATCCGGATCCACCTCAAGGGCCACGCCGCCGTCTCCCGGGCCGCCGCCGCGCACTGGCGCGCCGCGAGCAAGGCGTCCGGAGGCCCGGTCTACGGCCGGGTGGTCAACACCTCGTCCGAGGCCTTCCTCTTCGGCGCCCCCGGACAGCCGAACTACTCCGCCGCCAAGGCCGGCATCACCGCCCTCACCCTGGCCACCGCCCAGGGCCTGGCCCGCTACGGAGTGCGCGCCAACGCCATCTGCCCGCGGGCCCGCACCGCCATGACCGCCGAGGCCTTCGGCGACGGGGTGGGCGCACCGGGCGGCCTGGACATCATGGCGCCCGAACGCGTCGCCACCCTCGTCGGCCACCTCGCCTCACCGGCCGCCGACGGGATCAACGGGCAGGTCTTCGTCGCCTACGGCGACATGGTCGCCCTGCTCGCCCCGCCCACCGTGGAACACAAGTTCACCGCCGCCGGCGGCACCTTCACCGCAGAGGAACTGGACGCCCAGCTGACGCCGTACTTCAGCGGCCGCGACCCCTACCGGACCTACGCCGCGTACAGCGTCGCCGGCCTCGACACGACGGGCACGCAGAAGACCCCGTGACGCCCGTGCCCGGCCGGCGGACGCCGGCCGGGCGGAGTCAGCCCGTCCCCGTACCCCGGCCCGCCCCCGCGCCCGGATCCGCCCCCGCGCCCCCGTCCGCCCCCGCGCCCCCGTCCGTCTCCGCGCCCCCGTCCGTCTCCGGGGCGAGCAGCAGCCGGCAGGCCATCCGCAGGTCGGCGTCGGCCTTCTCGGGGGACAGCCGCTCGTTGAGCCGGGACTGGAGGACCCCGTACCAGAGCAGGATCAGCAGCCGCAGCCGGGTGATGTGGTGCTCCGTGGGCCGCTCGACGCCCCAGGCCCGCAGCAGCAGATCGAGGAACCCGGAGTCGATCCGCGCGAGGTCCGGCACGGTCGACGCGCGGGCCGCGTTCGCCGACTGGATCATCGCCGTGGCCAGGGCCGGCCGGCGCAGCAGCTTGCGCGTGGCGCTGCCCAGCGCCTCGAAGACGGCGTCCTCGGGGGACACACCGGGCCCGCGCTGCGGCAGCCGTGCCGCGAAACCCTCGATCTGGTCGGCCATCAGCGCCGTGAACAGGTGGATCTTCGACGGGAAGTAGCGGTACAGGGTGCCGATCGCCACGCCCGCGGACTTCGCCACCTCGTGCATCTGGACCCGTTCGAGCCCGGTCTCCGCCGCGAGGTCCGCCGCCACCCGCAGGATGCTCTGCCGGCGTGCGCGCTGCCGGGGCGACGTCGGCTCCGCCCCCGCCCTTGCCTCGGCGATTCTGGGCACACGCGCCCCCCATTCCCGTACCGCGTCCGCCAGCCGGATCAGCGGCCTCAGAGGATACGCCCGGCCCGCCGCGCCGTCCGGCGCCGCCCAGGGGCCGGGTCCGTACCGGTCAGCGGGACCCGGGCCGCCGCCGGCCCCGTCCCCGGGATCTGCTGGGCCCCCACACCACCGAGGCACAGGAGGGGCACATGCACGAGCGCCGGCAGGAATGGGACGCCACCCACGAGGTGATCGTCGTCGGGTCCGGGGCGGGAGCGATGACCGGCGCCCTGATCGCCGCCGCGGACGGCCATGACACCGTCGTACTGGAACGGACGGCACTGCTCGGCGGCACCTCCGCGTACTCCGGGGCGGCCTGCTGGCTGCCCGGCACCCAGGTGCAGGAACGGGCGGGCCTCGGCGACTCCACCGAAGCGGCGGAGACCTATCTGCGGACCCTCACCGGCGACGCGGAGCCCGAACGCCGCGAGGCATTCCTGCGGCACGCCCCCGAACTGGTCGCCCGGCTCGAACAGGACCCCGCCCTCACCTTCGCCTGGCAGGCCTTCCCCGACTACGTCCCCGCCCCCGGCCGGATGGACGCCGGACGCTCCTTCGTCCCCCTCGACCTGGAACCGGAGGAACTCGGCGACCTCCTGCCGCTCGTACGCCCCGCCGTCGACCGCGACCGGGCCGGGCAGAGCCACCCCGACGGGCCGCTCCGCCAGGGCCGCGCCCTGATCGGCCGCCTCCTGCTCGCCGCCACCCGCACCGGCAACGCGCACATCCGCACCGGGCACCACGTCACCGGCCTGGTCACCGAGGACGGCCGGATCACCGGCGTCGAGGCCCGCACTCCGCACGGCACGGTCCGGATACGGGCCGTACGCGGCGTGCTGCTGGCCGCCGGAGGCTTCGAGGGCGACGACACGCTGCGCACCGAGAACCGGGTCCCGGGCACCGCCGCCTGGAGCATGGCCCCCCGGGGCACCAACACCGGCGAGGTCCTGCGCGCCGCCGTCGCCGCGGGGGCCGCCACCGGCCTCATGGACGAGGCATGGTGGTGTCCGGGCACCGAACTCCCCGACGGGTCGGCCGCGTTCACCCTCGGGCTGCGCGGCGGCATCGTCGTGGACGGCGACGGGCGGCGCTTCGCCGACGAATCACTGCCCTACGACCGGATGGGCCGCGCCATCGCCGCCGCGCAGGCGCCCGCCCACCTGGTCTTCGACTCCCGCCAGGGCGGCGCCCTGCCCGCCATCACCGTGCCGCCCGTCGGACCGGCCGGGCACCCGACGGCCGCCGCCTGGGTCCGGGCGGACTCGCTCCCGGAGCTGGCCGCGCTCATCGGCGTACCGGCCGAAGCCCTGACCGGGACCGTCGCCCGCTTCAACGGCTTCGCCGCCACCGGCACCGACGAGGACCACCACCGCGGCGAGGACCCCTACGGCCTGTTCTTCGCCGACCGGAAGAACGCCCCCGGCCCCAACCCCTGCCTGGTCCCGCTCGACCGCCCGCCCTACTACGCGGTCCGGCTGGTCCCCGCCGACCTCGGCACCAAGGGCGGCCTGCGCACCGACCCCGACGCCCGCGTCCTGGACACCGGCGGCCGGCCGCTGCCGGGCCTGTACGCCGCGGGGAACACCAGCGCCTCCTTCACGGGCCGCGTCTACCCGGGCCCCGGCGTGCCCATCGGCACCGCCATGGTCTTCGCCTCCCTGGCCGTACGGCACATGACCACCGGCCCCGGCCCCGCCTGACCGGCACGGCATCCCACTGGCCGGGATGCCCGGCGGCGGCGGTGCGGGGGCCGTTCTACGGTCACCGCACCGCCGGGCAACGCAGTGACGAGAGGAACCCGATGATCGACAAGAGCGTGTACGGGCTGTGGGCGGTCATCGCCGGAGGCTCCGAAGGGGTCGGCGCCTCGTTCGCGCACCAGCTCGCCGACGCCGGGATCAACCTGGTCCTGATCGCCCGGAAACCCGGCCCGCTGGAGGAGACCGCCGGCCGGGTCCGCGCCAAGGGCGTCGAGGTGCGCACCCTCGCCCTCGACCTGCTCGACCCGGACGCCCTGGCCTCGGTCCGGGCCGTCACCGACCCCCTGGAGATCGGCCTGCTGATCTTCAACGCGGGCGCGAACAGCTACGGCCACGAGTTCGTCACCGGCGAACTCGACCGCGTCCAGGGCGTCCTGGACCTGAACATCACCGCACAGCTCGCCCTCACCCACCACTTCGGCGCCCTGATGAAGGAACGGCGGCGCGGCGGCATCATGCTGGTCGGCTCGCTCTCCGGATACATGGGCCAGGCGCAGATCAGCGTCTACTCCGCCGCGAAGGCGTTCGGCCGGATCTTCGCCGAGGGGCTGTGGCTGGAACTGCGGCCGTACGGCGTGCACGTGCTCGAACTGGTCCTCGGCGTCACCAGGACCCCCGCGATGGAGCGCGCCGGACTCCGCATGGACATCCCGGGCCTGCGGGTCGCCGAACCCGACGACGTCGCCCGGGAGGGGCTGGAACACCTCGCGGACGGCCCCGTCCTGGTCGCCGGCGGGAACGCGGGAACGGCCGAACGGCGCAGCGGCTTCCCGCGCGCCGAACTGGTCCTCGGCGCCCACGAGGCGTCCAGGAAGCTCCTGCCGCCCTCCAGCTGACGCGATGCCGGCCAGGGCCCCGCCGCCGCACACCGCCCCCTACCGGAGAAGACATGACCGAGTCCGAGCCCGCAGCCGGGGCCGACCGCACGCACGGGACCGATCCCGGGCACCCCCTGACCATCCCCGCCGCGCTCACCGCCGCCGCACTGCGCGACCCCGGCGGGGAGGCGGTCGTGGACGGCGACGTCCGGCTGACCTGGGCACAGCTGCGCGAACAGGTGCGGGCCGCCGTGAAGTCGCTGATCGCCCTCGGCGTGCGGCGCGGGGACCGGATCGCCGTATGGGCCCCCAACAGCCACCGCTGGGTCGTGGCCGCGCTCGCCACCACCTCGGCCGGGGCGGTACTCGTCCCCGTCAACACCCGCTACAAGGGCGCCGAGGCGCGCTGGCTCCTGGAACGCAGCGGCGCACGGCTGCTGTTCGTCGAGAACGGCTTCCTCGGCAAGGACTACCTCTCCATGCTGCACACCGGGGACGGCCCACGGGACGCGGGCCGTCCCGCCTCCCTGGAGCGGGTGGTGACCTTCGACGCCGCCACCCGCCCCGCCGCCCTCGCCTGGGAGGAGTTCCTCCGCCTCGGCGCCGGGCTGCCCGGCGCCGAGGCGGACGCGCACACCGCCGGAGTACGGCCCGACGACCCCTCGGACCTGCTGTTCACCTCGGGAACCACCGGCCGCCCCAAGGGGGCCCTCACCACCCACCGGCAGAACCTCGCCACCTACCGCGCCTGGTCCGGCCGCACCGGACTCACCGGCCAGGACCGCTACCTGATCGTCAACCCGATGTTCCACTGCTTCGGCTACAAGGCCGGGGTGCTGGCCTGCCTGCTGCGGGGCACCGCCATGGTCCTCCACCCCGTCTTCGAGGTGGGGCGGGTGCTGCGGACCGTCGAGGCCGAGCGGATCACCGTCCTGCCCGGCCCGCCCACGATCTACACCGAACTGCTCGGCGCGCCCGGCCGGGACGGCTTCGACCTGTCGTCGCTGCGGCTCGCGGTCACCGGCGCGGCCGTCGTCCCCGTCGCCCTCGTACGGCGGATGCGCGCCGAGCTCTTCCCCGACGTACTCACCGCCTACGGGCTCACCGAGAGCTGCGGCACGGTCTCCGCCTGCTCGGCCGACGACGACGCCGAGACCGTCGCCCTGACCGCGGGCCGCCCCCTGGACGGGGTCGAGGTCCGGGTGGTGGACGGGAAGGACCGGACCGTGCTCCCCGCCGGGCAGGACGGCGAGATCCTGGTACGCGGCTACAACGTGATGCGGGGCTACCTCGACGACCCGGAGGCCACCGCCGCCGCCGTCGACGCGGACGGCTGGCTGGCCACGGGAGACGTCGGCCACCTCGACGCACGCGGCAACCTCGTCATCACCGACCGGCTCAAGGACATGTTCGTGGTCGGCGGGTTCAACGTCTACCCGGCCGAGGTCGAGCAGGTGCTCACCGCACACGAAGCCGTCGCCGAGGCCGCCGTGCTCGGCATCCCCGACGCCCGGCTCGGCGAGGTAGGACGCGCCTACGTCACCGCACGCCCGGGGGCCGAGGCCGACCCCGGTGCCCTCGCCGGCCACTGCCGCGAACGGCTCGCCAACTTCAAGGTCCCCCGCGAGATCGTCGTCCTGGGGGCCTTCCCACGCAACGCCACCGGCAAGGTGGACAAGACCGCCCTGCGGACGATCTGAGCCCCGCGAGGGCATGGAGGTACGGGACGAATGGACAACGAGGTTCTGGAGTCGGTACGCGCCCTGCTGCCGGCCATCGAGAAGCGGGCCGCCGCCGCGGACGAGGCCCGGCGCATACCGGAGTCCACGATCGGCGAACTGGCGGACGCCGGAGTGTTCCGCATGCTCCAGCCCGCGCGGTACGGCGGACTGGAGAACGACCCGGCCGACTTCTACCAGGTGGTGCGGGAGATCTCCGCCCTCTGCTGCTCCACCGGCTGGGTGGCGTCCATCCTGGGGGTGCACGCCTGGCAGCTCGGCCTGTTCCCCGAGCGGGCGCAGGACGACGTCTGGGGTGAGGACCCGGACGTCAGGATCTCCTCCTCCTACGCGCCCGTGGGCCGGCTCACCCCCGTCGACGGCGGTTACGAACTCACCGGCCGGTGGAGCTTCTCCTCCGGCTGCGAGCACGCCACCTGGACCCTGCTCGGCGCCCTCGTCGTCGGAGCCCGGGGGAAACCCGTGGACTTCCTCACCGTCCTCGTCCCCCGCGCCGACTACCGCATCGAGGACATGTGGGACGTCGTCGGACTGCGCGGCACCGCCAGCAACGACATCCTCGTCACCTCGGCGTTCGTCCCCGAACACCGCGTGCTGCGCAACTACGAGCAGGCCCAGCTGAAGGTGCCGGGCCAGCAGGTCAACCAGGGGCCGCTCTACCGGCTGCCGTTCGGCGCGGTCTTCACCAGCGCCATCACCGCCCCCGTCCTCGGCGCGGTCTCCGGCGGCTACGCCTCCTACCTGTCGCGCATGAAGGAACGGGTCCGGCTCAGCCTCGGCGGCGGCCGCTTCACCGAGGACCCCTTCGCCCAGGTCGCCCTCGCCCGCGCGGCCTCCGACATCGACGCCACCATCCTCCAGATGGACCGGAACATCCGCGAACTGACCGCGCTCGCCACCGCCCGGAAGGAGATCCCCATGGAACTCCGCCTGCGCACCCGCCGCGACCAGGTACGCGGCACCGAACGCGCCGTCGCCGCGATCGACATGCTCTTCAAGACCGCCGGCGGCAACGCCCTGCGCCGCGGCAACCCCGTCGAACGCGCCTGGCGCGACGCCCACGCGGGCAGCGTCCACGTCGCCAACGACGTGGAACGCGCCCTCGCCATGTACGGGCGGGGCGCGTTCGGCCTCACGGTCGAGGACAACCTGGTGTGACCGGTGCCCGGCGGGACACCCCGCCGGGCACCCCCGCCCCGCCCCGGAGGACCCGCTCGCTGTCGTGGGCGGGTCCTCCGGGGCGGCCGGCGCGGGCACACGGCCGGCGCCCGCGGAACCGGCAGGGGAGTGGGCGCCATGGGCGACATGTGGACCGGCGGGAAGATCCGCCTGCGAGGCGTCGAACCCGAGGACGTCGCCCGCGCCCGCCGGTGCGGTGACGGCGCGCTGCCACCACGCCGTCCGGTAGCTGCGGCACCGGCGGCACCGGCGGAGCGGCTCGCCCCGGAGGGCGGAGCCGCTCCGTACCCGGCTCACCCCGCCGCGTCGCCCGCCTTCGCCGCCAGGAACCGGGCCGGGAACTCGCCGCCGCCGTGCACCGCCAGATCCGCCCCGTTGACGTACCCGGACAGACCGCCCGCCAGGAACAGGCAGGCGCGGGCGACGTCCCCGGGCACCGCCATCCGCTCCATCGGGATGACGGCCGCGACCGACGCGCCGCCGTCCGCGCCGTAGACCGATGCCGCGCTCTCGGTGCGGATCAGCCCCGTGGTGATGTGGTTGACCCGCACCCGCGGCGCCCACTCCAGGGCCAGGGCCCGGGTCAGGGCCAGCAGCCCCGCCTTGGCGGCCGTGTACGCGGCGGTACCGGGCTGCGGGTCATGGGCGGAGACGCTGCCGATGTTGACCACCGCGCCGCCGTCCTCCTGGGTGCTCATGACGCGGTGGGCGGCCTGCGCCACGTAGAACGGGGCGAGGAGGTTGAGCGCGACGATCTTCTCCACGAAGCGCGGTGAGACGGTGGCCGCGTCCGCGTCCGGCGAACCGCCCGCGTTGTTGACGAGTACGTCGAGCCTGCCGAAGCGCTCCACCGCCGCGTCCACCAGGAAGGACGCCGCCGCCGGGTCCCGTACGTCGGCCGGGACGAACACCGCCTCCCGGCCCCGGGCCGAGGGCAGCTCCCGCGGCGCGTCGCGGCCGCAGACCACCACCTCCGCGCCCGCGCCGAGGAACGCCCCGGCGATGGCGGCACCGATGCCCTTGGTGCCGCCGGTGACGAGCACCACGCGTCCCGTGAAGTCCAACGGGTTGCCGATCTCCATGCTGTGCGGTCCCTTTCTCGCGCGGACACCGTCGGTCGGGTGCTTCCGCGTACGCCGTCGGTCAAGCGGTCAAGCGGTCAGGAGGCCGGGCGTCAGGCGGTCAGGCCGAGCCCGGCCGCGAGCCGCGCGCGGTGCCGGGCGGGGGAGCCGAACAGCTCCCCGGACCCGTGCGCCCGCTTGAAGTAGCGGTGGGCGTCGTGCTCCCAGGTGACCCCGATACCGCCGTGCAGCTGGATCATCTCGCCGGCCACCGCCGAGAACGCCTCGGAGCAGACCGACTTCGCGACGGCCGCGGCCCGGGGGAGCGCGCCCGGGTCCAGGTCGGCGGCGAACGCGGCACCGAGCGCCGCCGAACGCGCCGACTCCACCAGGACGTAGGCGTCCGCCAGCCGGTGCTTGACCGCCTGGAACGAGCCGATCGGACGCCCGAACTGCACCCGGTCCCGGGCATAGGCGACGGTGATCTCCAGGCAGCGCCCGGCGGCCCCGGCCTGCTCCGCGGCGAGCGCCGCGCACGCCAGGTCGCGTACGTGCTCCAGGACCCGCCCGCCGTCACCGTCCGCGCCCAGCAGGCGCGCCCCGGCTCCGTCGAACACCCAGCGGGCCTGGCCCCTGGTCCCGTCCATCGTCACCAGGGGCTCCCGGCGCACCCCGGGAGCGTCCACCGCCACCTCGAACAGCGAGATCCCGGCCGCCGTACGCGCCGCGACCAGCAGGACGTCCACCCGCCCCGCGTCCAGGACGTGCTCCTTGACCCCGGTGAGCACCCAGGAGGCACCCGGGCCGCGGCCCGGCACCGCCCCGGCGCGTACCGAGGCCGGTTCCCAGGAACCCCCCTCGGCCCAGGCCAGGGCGCCCACCGAGCCGCCCCCGGCGAGCGCGGGCAGCAGCCGCCCGCAGGCGTCCTTGTCCCCCGAGGCCAGGAGCGCCCCGGTGGCGAGCACCGCCGACCCCAGAAACGGCAGCGGGCTCAGGCACCGGCCCAGTTCCTCCATCAGTACATGGACGTCCCGCGCCCCGCCGCCCGCCCCGCCGTACTCCTCGGGCACGGCCAGCGAGGCCGCCCCCATCTGCTCGGCCAACGGCGCCCACGCCGCCTCGTCCTGATGCCTGGTCAGCAGCGACCGGACGGCCGACCGCAGCTCTTCCTGCTCCTCAGTCAGCCTCACCGGACTGCTCCCCTCGGGGTGTTCTCACGGTCTTCTCACGGTCAGCTCGGGGTCTTCTCACGGCCGGACGGACAGCACGCGGGCCCGGCAGGCGGCCGGGGTGCCCCAGGCGTCACGCAGCGGCCGGGCCTTGCGGATCCACAGGGACAGGTCCAGCTCGTCGGTGTAACCGATGGCCCCGTGCAGCTGGAGGGCCGTACGGGCGGCACCGTAGGCGGCCTCCCCGGCGGTGACCTTGGCCGCCGCGATCTCCCGGCCCGCGTCCTCGTCGTCCGAGGCGAGGGCGAGGGCCGCCCCGTGGATCAGCGGCTCGGCGAACTCCAGCGCCAGCAGTGTGTCCGCCAGCCGATGCTTGACCGCCTGGAAGGAGCCGATGGCCACCCCGAACTGGGTGCGCCCGGTGACGTACTCGACGGTACGGGCCAGCAGGGTGCGGCCCACCCCCAGTGCCTGCGCCGCCGTGGCCAGCGCGGCCACGTCCGCGGCGTACGCGGCGGCCGCCGCCACCGCCGGGCCCTGGGCGAGGACCGTCCCGCCGGACGGCCGCGACAGCCGCCGCCCCGGGTCGGCCGAAGGCTGCACCGGGCCCGGGGCCCCGGCCAGGCGCAGGGTCTCGCCGTCCACCACGTACACCGCGTCGGCGGCGTCCGCGTCGAGCGCGTACGGGCCGTGGCCGGCCAGGCACAGCGAGGCCATCGTGGTGCCCGAGGCGAGGTTGGGCAGCCGGGAAGCGGCCAGGCCCTCGTCACCCAGCCGGTCCAGCAGGGCCGCGACGGCCACCGTCTCGACCAGCGGTCCGGGCACCGCATGGCGCCCCAGTTCGGTGAAGGCGACCGTCAGTTCGACGGGGAGCAGGCCGAAACCCTCGTGGCGCTCCGGTACGGCCAGCGCGAAGACCCCGGCCCCGGCCAGCCCGGTCCACAGCGCACGCCCCGGCCCGTGGTCGCCCGCCGCCCAGGCCCGTACGGCGGCCGGGGTGTCGCAGGAGGTGAGCAGACCGCCGAGGGAACGGGCGAAGTCCCGCTGCTCGGCGTCGAGGAGGAAACGCATCAGCGGCGTCCCTTCGGCAGGCCGAGCAGCCGCTCGGCGATGATGTCGCGCTGGATCTCGTTGGTGCCCGCGTAGACGGGGCCGGCCAGCGAGAAGACGTACCCCTCGGACCAGCCGCCGTGGGCGGGCGAATCGCTCGCGTGGTCCGCGAGTTCGCCGTACGGGCCGAGCAGGTCGAGCGCCGTCTCGTGCAGCGCGATGTCCAGCTCGGACCAGTAGATCTTGTTGAGGCTGGACGCGGCCGGGGCCGCCCGGTCCGCCTCGTGCAGGACACGGGAGGCGCCCGCGTAGGAGAACAGCCGGTAGGCGCGTGCGCCGATCACCGCGTCGGCGACCCGGTCGCGCAGCGCCGTGTCGGACGGGTCGCCGTGCTCCCGCCACAGGGCGGTCAGCCGGTCCGCGGCCGCGGTGAAGCGGCCGGGGCTGCGCAGGGTCAGCCCGCGCTCGTTGCCCGTGGTGCTCATCGCGACCCGCCAGCCCTGCCCGGGCTCCCCGATGACGTCCTCGTCGGGCACGAAGACGTCGTCCAGGAAGAGTTCCGCGAACGCGGGCTTCCCGTCGAGCCGCCCGATGGGCCGTACGGTGACCCCCTCGGCGTCCAGCGGGAACATCAGATACGTCAGCCCCCGGTGCGGCCGGTCCGCGTCCGGGTTGCTGCGGAACAGCCCGAAGGCCCGGTCCGCGAAGGCGGCCCGGGACGACCAGGTCTTCTGGCCGCTGAGCAGCCAGCCCCCCTCGGTCCGCCGGGCCGTGGACTTCAGCGAGGCCAGGTCCGAACCGGACTCCGGCTCCGACCACGCCTGCGCCCAGATGACCTCACCGCGCGCCATCGCCGGCAGGACGCGCGCCCGCTGTCCGGCGGTGCCGTGCTCGAAGAGGGTCGGGGCCAGCAGGCTGATGCCGTTCTGGCTGACCCGGCCGGGCGCCCCGGCCGCGTAGTACTCCTCCTCGAAGACCAGCCAGCGCAGCAGCGAACTCCCGCGCCCGCCGAACTCCTCGGGCCAGGAGACCGCCGACCAGCGGTCGGCGGCCAGCACCGCCTCCCACTCCCGGTGCGCGGCGAAACCCTCCGCGGTCTCCAGGGACGGCAGGGGAGCGGCGGGCACATGAGCGGCCAGCCAGTCGCGTACCTCCGCGCGGAACTCCTCGTCCGCCGCGTCGAATGCGAGGTCCATCAGCCGCCCGCCTTCTTCATCGCCCCGATGTCCATCCCGCCGAGCGCGTCCGGCGCGGTCTCGGCGTTGTGCGCGTGCGCCAGGTGGTGCAGGCCGAACACGGAGTCCATACCGGTGTGCAGTCCCTGGAGGTCCTCCGCCTGGTTGACCGCGCGCTTGGTCAGGGCCAGGCCCATGCGGGGCATCTCGGCGACGCGCAGCGCCAGCTCCCGGGTGCGCTGCGCCAGTTCCTCCCGGGGAACGACCCGGTTGACCATGCCGACCTCGTAGGCGCGCCGGGCGCTCATCCGGTCACCGGTGTAGAGGAACTCCTTGGCGATCCGCGGCGGCATCACCCACGGGTGGGCGAAGTACTCGACACCGGGGATGCCCATCCGGACCACCGGGTCGGCGAAGAACGCGTCCTCGGACGCCACGATCAGGTCGCACACCCAGGCGAGCATCAGACCGCCCGCCACGCACGCCCCCTGCACGGAGGCGATCACCGGCTTGGGCAGCTCGCGCCACCGCCGGCACATCCCCAGGTACACCTCGGACTCCCGGGCGAAGCGGCTCTCCGCGCCCTCCTTGTCCGAGTGGTCCCACCAGAGCCCCGCCCTGCGCTCGAACGGCAGGTGGGCGTCCCGCTCCGGGGTCCCGATGTCATGGCCGGCGGAGAAGTGCTTGCCCGCCCCGGCCAGGACGACGGTCTTCACCTCGCTGTCGTCGGCCGCGCGGTAGAACGCCCGGTCGAGGGCGTAGGTCATCGCGGAGTTCTGCGCGTTGCGGTAGCCGGGCCGGTTCATGGTCACCGTCGCGACCGGGCCCTGCTTCTCGTAGCGCACCGGTTCGTCGTGGGCAGCGGGCATCGGCCCCTCCTTCCCTAACAAGTGTTTGGTAGATTAACGTACCGCCATGAGCAGAGTCGAGGAGTTCCGCACCGAGATCCGCGGCTGGCTGGCCGCCGGCCTCACCGGTGCCTTTGCAGGTCTGCGGGGCCGCGGCGGCCCCGGCCGGGAGCACGAGGCGTTCGCCGAACGGCTCGCCTGGGAACGGCACATGGCCGCCGAGGGCTGGACCTGTGTGGGCTGGCCGAAGGAGTACGGCGGCCGGGGGGCGACCATCGAGGAACAAGTCGCCTTCCACGAGGAGTACGCCCTGGCCGACGCCCCCGCCCGGGTCAACCACATCGGCGAACAACTCCTCGGCCCGACCCTGGTGGCCTTCGGCACACCCGAGCAGCGGGCCCGTTTCCTGCCGCCGATCGTCGCCGCGGAGGAACTGTGGTGCCAGGGCTACAGCGAGCCCGACGCCGGCTCCGACCTGGCGAACGTCCGCACCCGGGCGGAACGCGACGGCGCGGACTGGGTCGTCACCGGGCAGAAGATCTGGACCTCACTCGCCCACGAGTCGCAGTGGTGCTTCGTCGTCGCCCGCACCGAGCCGGGCTCCACCCGCCACGCCGGCCTGTCCTACCTGCTGGTCCCGCTCGACCAGCCCGGCGTCGAGATCCGGCCGATCCAGCAGCTGACCGGCACCTCCGAGTTCAACGAGGTCTTCTTCGACGGCGCCCGCACCCGCGCCGAACACATCGTCGGCGCCCCCGGCGACGGCTGGCGCGTCGCCATGGCCACCCTCGGCTTCGAACGCGGTGTCTCCACCCTCGGCCAGCAGGTCGGCTTCCGCCGCGAACTGGAGACCCTCATCGACGTGGCCCGGCGCAACGGCGCCGCCGGCGACCCGCTGATCCGCGACCGCCTCGCCCGCGCCTGGACCGGACTGGAGACCATCCGCTGCAACGCCCTGCGGATGCTCGACGGCGTCGCGGCGGGCGCGCCGGGCCCGGAGGCGTCCATCGGTAAGATCTTCTGGGCCACCTGGCACCGGGAACTCGGTGAACTGGCCATGAGCGTCCTCGGCGCGGGCGGCACGGTCGCCGCCGGGGAGCCGTACGACCTCGACGACTGGCAGCGGCTGTTCCTCTTCTCCCGCTCCGACACCATCTACGCCGGATCCAACGAGATCCAGCGCAACATCATCGCCGAGCGCGTCCTCGGCCTGCCCAAGGAGATCCGCCCGTGACCCACCGGCCGCCCTACGTACCGGGGCACTCCCTCCTGGAAGGACGCACCGCGGTGATCACCGCCGCCGCGGGCGCCGGGATCGGGGGAGCGACCGCCCGCAAGTTCCTGGAGGAAGGCGCCCGGATCGTCATCGGTGACGCCCACGAACGCCGACTGAAGGAGAGCGCCGCCGCCCTCGCCGACGAGTTCGGCAAGGACCGGATCGCCGCACTGCCCTGCGACGTCACCGACCAGCAGCAGGTCGACGCCCTGTTCGCGTTCGCCGCCGGACACCACGGCGGCCTCGACATCGTCGTCAACAACGCCGGACTCGGCGGCACCGCCGACCTCGTCGACATGACCGACGAACAGTGGGCGAAGGTCCTCGACGTCACCCTGGGCGGCACCTTCCGCTGCACCCGCGCCGCCCTGCGCCGGCTCAAGGAGCAGAACGCCGGCCGGCGCCGGCTCGGGCAGGAGGAGAAAACCGGCGGCGTCGTCGTCAACAACGCCTCCGTGATCGGCTGGCGCGCCCAGCGCGGCCAGGCGCACTACGCCGCGGCCAAGGCGGGCGTCATGGCCCTGACCCGGTGCGCCGCCCTGGAGGCCGCCGACTTCGGCGTACGCGTCAACGCGGTCGCCCCGAGCCTCGCCATGCACCCCCACCTGGTGAAGGTCACCACCCCCGGACTCCTGGCCGACCTCACCGAACGCGAGGCGTTCGGCCGGTACGCCGAACCCTGGGAGATCGCCAACGTCATCGTCTTCCTGGCCAGCGGCTACTCCTCGTACATGACCGGGGAGACCGTCTCCGTCAGCAGCCAGAGGGCGTGAACACGATGACCGGAGCCTCCAACGCCGAACGCCGTGCCGAACTCCTGGCCACGGCCGCCGAAGTGTTCGCCGCCCAGGGTTACAACGCCACCACCGTCCGCCGCATCGCGGACGCCGCGGGCATGCTCGCGGGCAGCCTCTACTACCACTTCGACTCCAAGGAGTCGATGCTGGACGAGATCCTCTCGGCCTTCCTCGGCGAGCTCTGGGCCGGGTACGACACCGTCCTCGCCGCCGGACTCGGCCCCCGGGAGACCATCGAGGCCCTCGTCACCGAGTCCTTCCGGCAGATCGACCGCCACGGCCCCGCGGTCGCCATCTACCAGAAGGAGTCCAAGCACCTCTCGGCCCAGCCGCGCTTCGGCTACCTCGCCGACTCCCAGGTGAAGTTCGAGGACGCCTGGCTGCGCACCCTGGAACGCGGTGTCGCCGAGCACGTCTTCCGCGCCGACCTGGACATCCGCCTCGTCTACCGGTTCGTCCGCGACACCGTCTGGGTCGCCGCGTCCTGGTACCGCCCCGGCGGCACCCACAGCCCCGAGGAGATCGCCCGCCAGTACCTCTCCATGGTCCTGGAAGGCATCACCCCACGTACCTGATTCCACGTCATACCCCTTACGAAGGAGCAGTCATGGCCGAGGCATACATAGTCGAAGCGGTCCGCACCCCCGTCGGCCGGCGCAAGGGCGGACTCTCCGCCGTGCACCCCGCCGACCTCGGCGCCCACGTCATCAAGGCACTGGTCGAACGCACCGGCATCGACCCCGCCGCCGTCGACGACGTCGTCTTCGGCTGCCTGGACACCGTCGGCCCCCAGGCCGGCGACATCGCCCGTACCGCCTGGCTGGCCGCGGGCCTCCCCGAGGAGGTCCCCGGCACCACCGTCGACCGGCAGTGCGGCTCCTCCCAGCAGGCCGTCCACTTCGCGGCCCAGGGCGTGCTCTCCGGCACCCAGGACCTGGTCGTCGCCGGCGGCACCCAGAACATGTCGATGATCCCGATCGCCTTCGCCAGCCGCCAGGCCGCCGAACCCCTCGGCCTCACCGACGGCCCCTACGCCGGCTCCGAGGGCTGGCGCGCCCGCTACGGCGACGCCCCCGTCAACCAGTTCCACGGTGCCGAACTCATCGCCGAGAAGTGGGGCATCAGCCGCCGGGACATGGAGGAGTTCGCGCTCCGCTCGCACCAGCGGGCCCTGCGCGCCATCGACGAGGGCCGCTTCACCCGCGAGACCGTCGCCTACGGCGACGTCACCGTGGACGAGGGCCCGCGCCGCGACACCTCGCTGGAGAAGATGGCCGGCCTCAAGCCGGTCGTCGCGGGCGGCAGGCTCACCGCCGGAGTCTCCTCCCAGGTCTCCGACGGCGCCTCCGCCCTGCTCATCGCCTCGGAGCGGGCCGTCGCCGAACACGGCCTCACCCCCCGCGCCCGCGTCCACCACCTCTCGGTACGCGGCGAGGACCCCATCCGGATGCTGTCCGCCCCCATCCCGGCGACGGCGTACGCCCTGAAGAAGGCCGGGATGTCCATCGACGACATCGACCTGGTCGAGATCAACGAGGCGTTCGCCCCGGTCGTCCTCGCCTGGCTGAAGGAGACCGGCGCCGACCCGGACAAGGTCAACGTCAACGGCGGCGCCATCGCCCTCGGCCACCCGCTGGGCGCCACCGGCACCAAGCTGATGACGACCCTCCTCCACGAACTGGAGCGCACCGGCGGCCGCTACGGCCTCCAGACCATGTGCGAGGGCGGCGGCCAGGCCAACGTCACCATCATCGAACGGCTCTGAGCCGGCACGGCCGGCGGGGCCGGACACGGCCCCGCCCGCCCCGCCCGCGCTCCGGAGCGGTTTTGTGCCCCTGCCCGGTTCAGGTGCCGGTGTGGGCGACGAAGGCGGCCCACGGCGCGTGGCCGACGCGCAGGGTGGGGCCCTGTCCTGCGGTCTTGGTGTCCCGGACGTGTACCGCGAGACGGGTGGTGGCCACCTCGACGCAGTCGCCGCCCCCGGATCCGCTGTGGCTGCTCTTGAACCAGCGCAGTTCGCCCGTGGCCCCGGTGTCTCGGTTCACGCTCATGTCTCTCCCACCAGCTGTTCGATGAGCCGCGCAGACTCCCGAGTGTTCAGGGCCTGCGATCGCAGCTTGCCATACCGCGAGGCGAACGCGCTGACGTCGGCCGGTTCGCTGACGATGCACCCGATCTCCTGTGCTTCGACGTATCCCAGCCGTCGGAGCTCTCTGGTCTCGATCAGGACGAACGGACCGTCCAGGCCGACGTGGAAACCGGTCCCGGCAGGCATGACCTGGACCTCGACATTACGCAACTCTCCTACTTCCAGAAGCTGCTCCCACTGCCCTCGCATGAGCTCCGGGCCACCCACCGGATTCCGCAGCGCCTCCTCCCCGATGATGAACGACAACTCCGCCAGCGGATCCCGGGTGAGCAGCTTCTGGCGGCTCAGCCGGGCCTCCGTGTGCTGGTCCACGATCTCCTCGCTGAACGGCGGGCAGTGCCCGGCGAACACCGCTCGCGCGTACGCCTCCGTCTGCAGCAGCCCGGGGACCAGCAGCGGATCGTACGAGAAGCGGCTGAGGACCTCCGCCTCGACGGCCGCGAAGTTGCGGAAGAACCTGGGGAGTTTGGCCCGGTCCACGTCCGGCTGGAGCACCTCCAGCACACCACGCGCGTCCAGCACCCGTTCCGCGGCCTCGGTGAACGCCTCCTTCGCCGGGCGGCGCCCCTGCTCGACCGAGGCGACCTGCTCCAGCGAGTAACCGATGGCCTGCCCCAGTGCCTGCTGGTTCAGGTCCGCCCGCTTGCGCAGGTGGCCCAGCAGCGTGCCGTAGGCCACCCACACCCCCGGAAGCTCGCCGTCCTCCCGTGCCCTCGTACGTACCGCGCTGCTGCTCTTCGTCTCCCGCACCGGCCTCACATCCCTCTCCGCCATCGGTTCCTCCCCGGTCCGCCCTGCCCCCGGCCCCACCCTGACGGGGACAGGTTCAATGGGAGGGCCGTTTCCCGGGATACGGCCGCCACCCGTACGGCACCCGTACAAGACCCGTACAACCGGGCCGCCGTGCCTCCGGACAGTCCCGTACCGCCGTCCCGCGTACGGCCGTCGGTCCTGGTCAGGGGGGGTCGCGCAGCTCACGATGGCGTGGTGAAGCCACAGACGGACATTCCCGGGGCCGGTACTCCGCGCGCGGAGTCGCGCGTCCTGCTCAGCAGCACACCGCGCGGTGCGCGGCTGGCGCGCGCCCTCGCCGTACAGCAGTTCACCGAGTGGTGCGCCTGCCCGTACGACTCCGACGAGGCCCGTACGGTTGCCCTGATCACAGCCGAACTCGCGGCCAACGCGATCACCCACGGCCGTCTGCCCGGCCGCGACTTCCGGCTGACCCTGCGGCTCCTGGCGGAAACCGTCCGGATCGAGGTCACCGACGCACGGCCCGAACGGCTCCTGCCCGCCACCGCGCCCGCACCCGGCGGCCCCGGAGCCGTGACGGGGAGAGGTCTGCTCCTCGTCGACGCATACGCGGACCGCTGGGGATGCGCCGTCCGCGACGCGTACACCAAGTGCGTGTGGGCGGAGGTCCGGACAGGACACCCGCGGCCCCTCACGTAACAGCCCCGGCCGACTACCGTGGTCCCGCATGAACGACACCGAGACCGATGTCACCGCCGAACTCGTCCGCGGCCTGCTGTCCGACCAGCACCCCGACCTGGCCGGCCGCCCCCTGAGGCTCGGCGCGCGCGGCTGGGACAACCAGCTGTGGCGGCTCGGCGACGACCTCGCCGTCCGGCTGCCCTGGGCGACCCCCACGGCGGACGCGCTGCTGCGGAAGGAACACGCGTGGCTGCCGTCCCTCGCGCCGGGCCTGCCCCTGCCCGTCCCCGTCCCGCAACGCCTCGGCGAACCCTCCGGCCGCTTCCCGCGCCCCTGGACCGTCACCACCTGGGTCCCGGGCACACCGGGAGACCTGGCCCCCGCCACACGTGCCACCGAGGCGGCCGACACCCTGGCCGCGTTCCTGAGGGCCCTCCACAGGCCCGCGCCCGCCGACGCCCCCGTGGGCAACTACGGCCGTGGAGGACCGCTGGCCGACCTGGCCGAACCGTTCGCCCGGCAACTCGCCTCGGCCACCGAACGGGGGCTGGTCACCGACCCGGAGGCCGTACGGGCCGTCTGGGAGGACGCCGTCACCGCACCGCCCTGGACCGGCCCCGCCCTGTGGCTCCACGCGGACCTGCACCCGGCCAACGTCCTCACCGCGGACGGCACCTTCTGCGGCGTCATCGACTTCGGCGACCTCTGCGCGGGAGACCCGGCCGGCGACCTCGCATCCGCCTGGGTACTGCTGCCGGACGGTGCCATGGACCGCTTCCACGCCGCCTACGGACCGGCGGCCGACCCGGCGGCACTGCGCCGCGCCCGCGGCTGGGCCCTGCTCCAGGCGTTCAGCGGCATCTTCGTCGGTGACGCGGGCGTCCACGGCCGCCCCGGCGGCAAGGCCACCTGGGGCCCGCCCGCGCACGCCGCACTGAGGCGCCTCACCGCCACGGCCGCCCCCCGGACCCCGGGCTCCAGCGGATAGGCGTACGCGATGTACGCCCTGCCCGGGACCCCCGCAGCCGGGCGCGCCACACCAGGAGCCCGCCCCCGGCGCCGTACGCCAGGAGCAGGACACCGTGCACAGCGTCCTCGCGCCGCTCCAGGGACTGGACGGTCCGCTGCTGACCGTAGGTGCGCGTACCGACGGAGGCGGAACCGTCGAGCACCGCGCACCGGGTGTCCTCCGGCCGCATGGGACCGGGGTGCTCCTCACCGCCGCGTACGTTCTCCCCGGGACACACGACCTCGGGGGACGCTGTCAGGGCGCTCGCGAGATCCGCCGCCCCCCACAGCGCCGGCACGAGGAAGAGGGCCGCGAGGGCGACACCGTGCTTCACCGGACCCCCTTGCGACGGAACGGGCCCGGACGCTCCGCGCGATCAGCCTGCTCACCGGGACGCCCGGACCCTACCGTACGCATGTCCGAGCCGGGCCCGCCCCGGCTCCCCGGCCGCCGGCCCGTACCTCACCGCCGCACCAGCGCCAGCAGACTCAGCCCGAACATCAGGACACCCAGGGGGAGATGGACCGACGGTACGTGCGCGATACCGAGCACGACCTGGACGGAGGCGAGGACGAGGAAGCCGGACGCGTACCAGACGGGCCGGGGTGATCCGCCGCCCGGCTTCCACGCCAGTACCGCCGCGAGCACGTACAGCATCGACGCCCCGTACATCACACGGGCTCCGACGCTGTGCAGCGCCTCCCCGTAGGACGAGGTCAACAGCAGCCCGGCGGAGACCGCCTGAAGGAAGACGGTCAGGGTCTGCAGGCCGACCGCGATCGTCAGGAACGAGAAGCTGCGCTGTACCGGCACCTGGGTGGCCATGTCACGGTCCTCCTGCTCTGCCCCGGGGGCAGTAGATCGATAAGGTCTCACCAGCCCGACGGAACGGGCCTGCGAAAGGTAAGGCGAGGGGGCGATCGGGTTCATGGGGACGGCCGGGACGGGCACCGACGGGATAGCCGGAGAACGACGCCAACTGATCAATGTCGCCTACCGGTTGCTCGGATCACTGGCCGAGGCCGAGGACGCCGTCCAGGAGGCGTACGCACGCTGGTACGCGCTGCCGCGGAACCGGCGGGCGGAGATCGTGTCCCCCGGCGCCTGGCTGACGACGGTGACCGGCCGCGTCTGCCTGGACGTGCTCCGTTCGGCGCGGACCCGGCGCGAGCGCTACGTCGGCGCGTGGCTGCCCGAACCGCTGCCCGACCGCGCCGAACGGGACCACGGCCACGGCACCGACCCCGCCGACCAGATGGTCATGGACGAATCGGTGACCATGGCCTTCCTCGTCGTCCTGGAATCGATGACGCCCGCGGAGCGGGTGGCGTTCGTCCTGCACGACGTCTTCCGCTACCCCTTCGCCGAGATCGCCGTCGTCCTCGGCCGGACCCCCGCGGCCTGCAAGCAACTGGCGGCCTCCGCCCGCCGGCGGGCGGGCGCCGCACGCACACCGGTGACGGCGGTGGGACAGGCCGACGTGGTACGGCATGTCAAGGAGGCATGGGAGACGAAGGACATCGCGGCCCTCGTCGACCTCCTCGACCCGGCCGCCGTGATGACCGCCGACGGCGGAGGCATGGCCGGTACCGTGCTGCGCCCGGTCGAAGGCGGCGCGCACATCGCCCGGTACATGGCCGCCATCGCCGACAAGGCCCCGGGCCTCGAACTCCTGGAGCGGTCCGTCAACGGTCTGCCGGGCCTGGTGGCC
Organism: Streptomyces nitrosporeus; assembly: GCF_008704555.1. Taxonomy (NCBI): domain Bacteria; kingdom Bacillati; phylum Actinomycetota; class Actinomycetes; order Kitasatosporales; family Streptomycetaceae; genus Streptomyces; species Streptomyces nitrosporeus. Next base: position 685,170 of record NZ_CP023702.1, on the reverse strand, counting down.
CGGCGCGCCGGCGCCGTCACGACCGTGGCCTCGTTCGAGGTCTCCGGCGGCCGTGTCACCCGGATCTGGGTGGTCCGCAACCCGGAGAAGCTGCGCCCCTGGACGCGGGCGGAATGAAATGAAGCGTGCCGCGGAGACGCGTGCGGTGGCCCGGCTCCCGCGGGGCCGCTGTGAGTCCCGAAGTCCCGTCCGCCCGCCCACCGGAGCAGCCGATGCCCGTGCGCCGCGCCGTATTCGGCATCCTGTCCGAGTCCGTGGGGGCGCTTCCGGCCGTCAGGATCTGCCCACCATGACCTCTCGGAAGCCGTCGCGGACCCGCACCGGGATATTCGTCTGGACGGGGATCGTGTTCATCCTGCTCGTCTCCTGCGGAGTCGGCCTGAGCCTGGTCGGCGAGGGCCTCGGCGGGCGCCGTGCCCTCGCGCACGGCCCGTTGGGCACGTTCACCCCCACCGGCCGGGAATGCGGGAAAACCTCCTGCGCCTGGCTGGGAACGTTCACCGGCGCCGACGGCACGGTCACCGAGGAGCACGTGGAACTGAAGGACGCCGAGGAGGTCCGGCGCGACGACCCGATGCCGGCCGCTGTCACCGACGTACGCCTGGACGACGAAGCGAACCGCCCGACCGCCTACACAGCCGACTACAGCTGGTACCCGCCCGTGGTCGAGGGGGCCCTCTTCCCCCTCGTGGGCCTGGGGATATCGGCCTTCCTGCTGACCGTGCCGAAGCGGCAGAGGCCCACCGCCGTCTCCCCATGAGCCCGCGGAGCCGGGAGCGGGCTCCTACGGGTCCGGAACGGGCTCGCCAGGCCCGCCCGGGGCCGCCCGAAGCCGGCCCGGGGCCGTTTCCGCCCCGCTCCCGTACCGCCTTCACCAGCTTCCCGGACCGGCCCGTCCGCAAGCCGGTGTACGTCTCCGCCCGCGACGGTTCAGCCCGCAACACCCCACCCGTACAAGACGAACGCCCTGCCCCAGGCGTTCTGCGACAACCTTCGGTCCTGCTCGGTCCGGTCGGTCCGGGAGCGTCCCAGCGGTCGCTTCCCCGCCTTGGTCCGCCGGCGCCGCATCTGGTGCCGCGTTCCATGGCCTGATGCCGGAGAGGCCGACGCAGTGTGCCCATGATCTCGGGCATGCACACCTCCTCGGGTATGCGGGGCCACCTTCGTGTGAAACCACTCAGCCAGCATGTCTCGGTACTCGTTCGACTGCATAGGGTGACCGACCGGGTCAGCCGTCCGGTGAAACCCGCACTCGCCTTCCCGAGGAGCCAACCGATCATGTCCGCACCTGTCGTCGACATCTGGGGCCGCGTGGCCCCTGAGGCCCGTACCTCGTCTGCCCCGGCGCCGGAACCCCACGACGAATGGTCCCTCCACGGCGGCACGGCCTGGATCTACTACAGTCCGCTGAACCGCAGGCAGCTGGTCCGGCCCGTCATCCTCTCCGACGGTTTCTCGGGTGGACCCAGCGACCTGGACCAGTTGTGGCAGGGCCTGGAGGAGAACGGCGACTTCCGCTTCATCTCCGAACTCCACGCAACCGGCCGAGACGTGATCATCCTCGGCTACGACGACCGCACGGCGTCGATCACGGAGAACGCCGACACCGCCATCGACTGCGTCCGCCGGGCCCTCAGTGAACGGGTGGGCCGGTCGAAGCTGGTGGTGGGCGGGTTCAGCATGGGCGGTCTGATCACCCGCTACGCGCTGGCCAGGATGGAGCGGGACCCCGCGCTTCCCGATCACGAGGCGGCCCTGTATCTCTCCTACGACACCCCGCACGAGGGCGCGTGGCTGCCCGTCTCCCTCCAGGCGTTCACCCACTTCGCGGCGGACAACTGGGGAGAGGCTCCCCTCGTGGGGGAGAAGCTGCGCCAGTTCTCCGCGCTGCTCAACAGCCCCGCCGCCCGGCAGATGGCGCGCTGGCACGTGGAGAAGGCCACCAGCACCGCGAAGGAGGCGCCGGAGCGCGTGGAGTTCCTCCAGGCACTCGAAGAGGCCGGCGGCTGGCCGCGAGCCGTTCGCAAGATCGGCGTCGCCAACGGGGTCGACACCGGTAGCGGCAACGGCATCGAGCCCGACGCGACCGCTGTGCGGGCTGACGGTGAGACGCTGGCCGACACGTGGCTCAAGACCCAGACGCAGGGCAACCAAGAGGTCGCCCGCCTGCAGAAGAAGGGCGACGAGGCGGTCCCGGTCACCACCAGCGGGCTGCCCGACATCGACGGCGCTCCCGGAGGCCTGTTCGCCGCGCCCTCCCCTCAGGGCGACCTCGGCAGCTTCGGCCTGGTCGCCCTCCTCGCGCGTCTCCTCGGCAACGAGGTGGACCCGGACGCCATCACCACGTCCTGCTTCATCCCGAGCATCAGCGCCGTCGCCGCCGGCGACATCAGCGACCCGAAGGCGCTCTACCAGCCGATCACGCCGGACCTCAGCGCCCTCGACGCCTTCCTGTGCGCGAGCCGCAACGAGGGACACACAGCCATGACCGAGGAACTCGGCGCCTGGATCGTGAACGAGATCGTCTCGGGCAGCTGACCACCGGGGTGGGCGGGCAGCTAACGGACGATCCCCGCCCACCCCGGCGACCTGATGGAACGTGGTCATGGAAAGGGGCGGTTCAACCGGAGCATCGGCCCAGCGCTTGATGACCTTCGTGACGGGGAGGGCGGGAACACCGCAGTCCCGTGCTGCGGGTCGGAACGTGTGTGGCCCCCGACAACGCGTCAAGACTGTGCGCGAGAGGCGCCGGCAGCGGCCGGCGGACGGCCTCGGACGCACCGGCGACGCCGTACGGCCGCATCCCGCCATCCCCCGGAAGCGCGGGCGGATGGCGGGTTCGGTCAACCCGTCGGCTCAGCCCCCGCAGCCGTAGCCGTAATGGGCCTCGACGCTGGTCACCGCGTTGTCGTAGAGGAAGAGGAGTTCCTGCTTGTGGCCGGGCTCGATAATCCAGTTGAGGCCGCGGAAGTTCTCGTCGGTCCAGACGCACACATGACGGTCACTGCGGTTCCACACCGATCCAGCCCGGTCGTTCCACGCCCAGCCGATGTTGCGGATGTCCACCGGATCGAGCTGCAGGACGTCCCCGGTGTTGTTCTGGCCGTCGAAGAGGCAGACTTTGCCTTCCGAGCAGCGGGCCACGCCACCGTCTTTGGGGTCATCGGCCGATGCGGTCACCGGAGCCGCCAGTACGGCGGTGGCGGCGAGGACCACTCCTGCTGCGGCGGTTCTGACTGACAGTTTCATAAGTGCCCACTCCCGTTTCTCCCATGGAAGCGCGGTCATGATCGCCGCGTTCATCTGCCTTCGTTGAGGGCATCCGGTCGTAAGGCGGTTCCCACACGCATGTGTTCACAGGGATGAGGTTGATCACAGCCTCTGGAGGAGCCGGCGCCGGGCCGTGGCTCCTGAGCAGCCCGCCATCCGTCCGGGACATCAGGCCGTGCGACTCCGGCCCGCGGTACACGCACGGTCCCCACGAGTGCGGTCCGGCCGGGAACGCGCAGTCGGCCGGGGCTGCGACGGCGCCGCTCGGGAACAGGTGGCGGCAGCGGAGTCACGCGCTCCCCGTGCTCCGGTGGTTCACAGGACGGTGAGAGTGACCGGCCCGCCCGTGGCGGTATGAGTGGCGCTGGTAGGGGGGTCCGGGCACCGTGAGCCGGGCGCCCCTCTGCCAGGACCTCCGGATGAGGCGCCCCTTCTGCCAGAGACCCTGAGTTCTCTGTGCCGCCTCGCGTGCTTCGGTGAGGGCGCGCTGCCCGAAGGCGCCGGACGGCTGAGTCGTGGTGGCGGCCAGGATGTCCCCCCTCCCGACGGCCCGCCCGTCCTCCCGCGGACGGACAGGGGCCGGAGGGCGTCATCAATGACCGGGGCGGAGCCGGTTCGCCCGGCATCCTGGCCGGGCCACGCGGAGTGCCCCTGGCGGTCCGCTGGAGCGGGCTGCCAGGGACACTCGGTTCACCGGGGGCGGTTCACTGCCATACCCACAGGATGTACTGGCCGCCGCCGATCCCGTCGCAGTAGGCGTCGCCGGCGTACGAATCGCGCAGCGATATGCATGTCGAGTACGAGAAGGTGCCGTACTTCACGTAGCCGGGCACGGCTGCGGTCCGATTCGTGCCCGTGTCGGAGGCGGGGGCCGCCTGCGCGGTGGCGACCGACCCGCCGGCCAGCAGAGCGACTCCCGCCGCGAGGCCGGCGATCCATGTACGAGTACGCATGGTGCTCCTTCAGATCATGTGTCGGGTGATGTGCCGGGGGCCGGGTCCCGCCCTTCCCCCTACGTCTCCGGCACGGGACTTCAGCCGGATCCGGGCAACGCCGACAATGACCGCGCGGCCACCGGGCCGACAAGGAGATCCAGCGTTCGGGTCTGTTCGGAACGGAGCCCAGCAGTGTTCCGAACACCCCCGAACATGGCCGGTTTCGGAAGAGCCAGGTCAACACCTGTGGGGTCATGCTGAAGCAATGAGCCAGAAGGGGAGCGGCCTCGCGGAACTGCCTGAGGGAGCACCACACCCCGCACAGGCCCGGACCCCCGCAGAGTTCACCGCGGCCCTGCGCACGCTGAGGATCTGGTCGGGGCTGACCTACCGACAGCTTGAGGACAAGGCCGCCGCACACGGCGACGCCCTCCCGGCCAGCACAATCGCGACCACTCTCGGGCGCGTCACCTTGCCCAGGGAAGGATTTGTCGACGCCTACACCCGCGCGTGCGGCCTGGGCACCGAAGAGGTGCGCCGATGGCTCGGGACCCGCCGCCGCATCGCGGCCGACGAACCCCTGGCAGACGGCGACGCACGCGAAGATCCCGGCCCCGCGCCCGCCGGCGCGTCCGCTCCGGCGGGCCCCCCGCGGTGGCACCGGGTGGCCGGCCTGCTCGGTGCCGCGGCTCTCGGGATCATGGGCGCACTCGGTGTCAGCGGTTTGCCACGCGATGTGCCGGCACCGGCCGCCCTGCCCGAGATGCCGGTGACCGGCCTGCGCATGCTTGCCGTGGGAAGCTGGGCCAGGATCCACCCCGCTCGCACGCCCGAGCTGTGCCTCACCGAAGGCAGGGACCGCACCGGTCGCTACCGGACCGCCGTCGCCGCCCAACGGCCCTGCGCGGATGCCGCCCTGCCTCAGGTGTTCCTCGAACCGCTGGGCAAGGACACCGTGCAGATCCAGTGGCACCACCCGAAGCACGGCATCGGCTGCCTCACCGCCCTGACGAAGGGACCGGGGCTCGACCTGTTCGAACCCCGCGACGACTGCGCCGACCACGACCGGGCCCAGCAATTCCACATCGAGCGCTTCGGGCCGCCCGCCACCGCCCGCTTCCGTATCCGCCCGGTCGTCACCGGCCGGTGCCTGAGCCTGCGCGACCAGGACACCCAGGACGGAGCGGAAGCCGTCCAGGGCCGTTGTTCCGGCGCCACTGACCAGGACTTCCTGATCGAACTGACCCCGCCCCCGCACCCCGCTGCCGGACGAGCCCAGTCGTCCCGGTCCGGGCTCCCGTAGGAACCGGTGCGCCCGCGATCCGTCGGACAGCTCCTAATCCCTGACCTTGAGGAAGCGCATCCTGGTCGCGCCGTTGCTGTCGGTCCCCCCGGCCTCGGCGTCGGTGATCCTGCCGCCGGTGAGGACGAACATCAGGTGCAGGCGGACCGTCCGGGGGCCGGAGGTGACCGTGTACTCGGTCATGATGTGTGTGGTTCCGCCCTGCTGCTCCTGCCTCGCCGCGTTGATCGCCGCGATCTGGGTGAAGCTCGTCAGGAGGGTGTCCGTGGTCTCGTCCCTGAGCCAGCCGATGATGTAGCCGCTGCCGCCGGTGGCGGAACCGAGCGCGTACCGTACATCGCTGTCGATGTGGTAGACCCCGGCTTCAGGGAGCACGATGTCGGACTCGGGGACCGGCACGTCGGTACCGGCCCGGGCCAGGAGGTCGGCGTGCTGCCGCTCGGAGTTGAGGAACCCGCTCACCGGCGTGAGGCGGGCGCCGATCTCCCACCTCTCGGGGCAGCCGGACGTCCCGGTGACGTCGATGTCCACCGACCGTTCGCCGCCGGTGCTGCCGCCAGGAGCGATACCCGTCAGGCCGATCCGCGGCACGAGCAGCCCGCCGGTCGTGTTCCGCGCCGCATTGCACGGGGACGGGTCCAGAGCAGGCGTGTCGGGCGCGTACAGACATCCGTCGCTGCCCCGGACGATGGCGTTGTCACGGTCGGTGGAGATGCACGGGGGGCGGGCGGTGGAGCACCCGTCCTGGCAGGAGGCGACCGGGAAGACCGGCGGGACCGCGGCGTAGGGGATCGAGCCGTCGAGGGTGTCGGTCGTGCAGGTGACCGTGCCGTCGCAGTCACGGCAGGTCGTACGGAGGAAATGCCTGCCGCAGCCCGGGGCGGACGCCTGGACGGTGAGGACGAAGCTGTCGACGGTCCACTGCTTGGGGCCGACCCGGCAGGCGTCGTCGTCGCCCGTCTCCAGGTTCAGCTCGATGACGACCTTTCCCGCGAGGACGTCCGCGAGGGGCACGGCGGTCGGTGGGATGACACCGTTGTCGTCCCCGCCCGCCGGGAGGTCGGGCGGGCCCAGGAGGTCGGTGCGGACCGGGGTCGTGCCGTTCCACAGGGCGAAGCGGCCGTAGAGCCGGCAGGCCGTGCTCCTGCCGTCGTTGTGGACATGGACCGAGGCGCTGACCGTGACATCGGCGGGCTTGCCGCGCAGGGACGCGGGGTCGATGTGCACGACGCCGGCGAGCCAGGTGTGCCGGCCGCTGTGTGTTCCGTCGTCGGCGGGGAACGTGCCCGTGCCGCTGTTCAGGATGGTCTGGGCGACGGCGGGGTCCAGCGCGGCATGGGTGTCGGCGATGGTGTAGTACGGCGTCGGGTCGGTGCTGCTCGCGGTCGCCGTGACCCGGTACGGCGCGGAATCGCGCAGCGGGATCGTCTCGCAGTGCTCGCACGGTTCGGGGCAGGGAACGGGGCCGGGGCAGGGGACGGGAGGACAGGGAGGTCTGGGGCCGGGGCAGGCGGCAGGAGGGCAGGGCGGCTTGGAGGGCCGGCAGCCGCCTATGGCGATCGGGGAATTCCCGCAGCCGCATTCACTCATGGGCCAACTCCTTCTGTGAGGCTGGACGGTGGAAGTGGCGGTGGGAGCCGTGCCGCTTCGGCGCGGCCGGAGCATGAGGGGACGGCACACCGGCTCATCCGCCGGAACGGAGGAAGGCGAGCCGGAGCAGGGGAGTCGGGGGAGAGCGGCGGACCTGGAACCGGCCGCGCGGCCGGGGAACGGAACCAAGCCCGTCCGGCGGACCGCTCGCCGGGCCGTGGCTGACATGACGTCAGGTGTCATCCGGCTGCGTGTTCCCGCAGCCGGTAATGTCCTCGGGGTGGGAAGCAGAAGCGACGCTGTCGGCCGCTCTTCGCGCCTCTGCTCCCGGGGAACCACGTCGAGCGCTCGGACACAGGCACATCCGAAGCCGGATCACATGCCTTCTTCGCCGGCGTCCCCAATGTACTGTCCTGTGTTCCGCCGGGCATTACCCCGTTAGGGTGACCGCTTTCACCGAGGCGGCAGAGCGCTCACATGTCTGCCGGTGCACGGGCCGGGGCGGCTCCTGGCCCTTCTCGGCCTCGCGATCCATGGGGGCGGCCCCGCTCGGTACCTGCGCATGGCTCTGCCGTCGCCTGCTCGGGCGGCCCTGCCCTGGACGAAGGCTGTGCGGGGCCGCCGGGCCGACCGGACGGCCTTCGCCGGGCAGCGCCTTGTACGTACCGGTGAGCGGTGGTCCGCCGCCCGCCGGGGGCCACGGCGCGCGCCATGACGCGCCGCCCGTGGCGCGCCTCGCTTGACCTTGACACAGTGGCAAGGTCTTCACTGTGGCCCAGGAGGTGGTCCCGATGGCCATGCCGGACCAGGACACGGACATGCATACGGATACGCGGGTGACGCAGGCGCTCCGGGCGCTGGAGGACGGCCGGCCATCCGTGCGGCTGAGGGCGGCGATGGCAGCCGGTACGGCCCCCGACCGGCGGTACACCGGCAAGCTGGTCGAGCGGTGCGCGGTCGAACCCGACTTCCAGGTACGGGAGATGCTCACCTGGGCGCTCACCCGGCACCCGGCGGGGACGGCGGTTCCGGCGCTCGTCGAGGAGGTCCGCTCGGAGCGTGCACAGGCACGGAGCCAGGCGCTGCACACCCTGTCCAAGATCGGGGACCGGCGGGCGTGGCCGGTGATCACGCGGGCGCTGCTGGCCGACGCCGACGAGGAGGTGGCGCGGACCGCCTGGCGGGCGGCGGTCGTCCTCGTGCCGGAGGGGGAGGAAGCCGGACTGGCGGAGGTACTGGCGACCCAGCTCGGGCGCGGCGGACGGGAGACGCAGCTGAGCCTCAGCCGGGCGCTGATCGCCCTCGGCGAGGTGGTGACGCCGGTACTGAGCGCCGCGACGGCGGATCCCGATCCCCGTGTCCGTGCGCACGCGGTGGCCACGGAACGGCTGTGGCGTGACCCCGACGGCGGGTTCGAGCTCGCGGTCGAGGAGGCGAAGCGGGTCAGGGTGCTCGGGACGGCCGGCCAGGAGGAGCGGTAGGCGGTGCGGATCGGTGAGGTGGCACGGAGGTCCGGGGTCAGCGCCCGCATGCTCAGGCACTACGAGTCGCTCGGCCTGGTGCGGCCGACGGGCCGGTCCGGTTCCGGCTACCGGGAGTACTCCGGCGAGGACATCCGGCGGATCTTCCACGTGGAGAGCCTGCGGTCCCTGGGACTGTCGCTGCGCGAGGTGGGGCGGGCGCTCGACGACCCCGGGTTCGCGCCCTCCGAGCTGGTCGACGACCTCGTGCGGCAGACCCGGGAGCGCATCGCGGCCGAGACGGAACTGCTCACCCGGCTCCGCCGGATCGGCGCCACGGAACCCGCCGCCTGGGAGGACGTCCTCCAGACCGTCGCGCTCCTGCACGGGCTGGGCTCGGAGCACGCCGGAAAACGCCAGCGTGCGGCCCTGTCCTCGGCCGGGGAGGACCGGGCGCCGGTGGAAGCACTGGTCGAGGCGGTGCTGAGCGAGAGGGACCCGAGCGTCGCCGGAGCCCTCCGATGGGCTCTGGCGCGGTCGGGCGGGGCGGGGCCGGCGCTGCTGGCGGAAGGACTCGGCTCACCCGTGGCGGAGGTCCGGGAGCGCGCCGTCCAGAGCCTCGCCGAGATCCCGGACGAGGAGGTGACCGTCCTGCTGCGGGAGGCCCTCCGCCACACCGACGCCGTCGTGCGCGGGCACGCGGCGCTCGAACTCGGGGCGCGGGGGGTGGCCGACGCGATCCCCACGCTGATGGACATGATCGTGGACGAGGTGAACGACGTCGACGCGGCCGACAGGCTGAGCGCCCTGGCGAGCCGCCCGGAACTGGTGGAACGCATCGCCGCCGGCCTCGTGGAGCGGCTCGCCCGCGGCGCGGAACCGTCCGCCCGCGGCCGGCTGACCCAGGCGCTCGCGGACATCCCCGGGAGCACGGCGTCGGACACCCTCGCGGAGCTGTCGCACGACGAGGACCGCGCTGTCGCGTTCACCGCCAGGTACCTCGTCGGACGGCGCGGTGAGGCGACGGCCGGCTGAAGGTACGGCGGGCGGCGGTCGGCTGAAGGCGGGGCAGAGCGTCGGCAGGTTGAAGGCGGGGCGGAACGACGGCCGGCGGAGAACGGAACGAGGCGGCGGCCGGCCGGAGGCGCCGCCCCGGGAGCCGGCCGCGCGGGGTGGTCCGGACGGGCCGGCCGCCCCGCGCGGCCGGTGTGCGGCGGCCCCGGGCGGTCAGCCGGCCCCCGGCAGGCCCTTCAGCGCCGCCCGTGCCTCGTCCATGATCCGTTCGACCAGTTCCGTGCAGGACGGCAGGTCCTCGATCAGGCCCGCCACCTGGCCCGAGGCCATCACCCCGATATCCGTACGGCCCTCGACCAGTGAGGCCTTGAGCAGCATCGGGGTGTTCGCCGCCAGCAGTACCTGACTCCAGGTCAGTTCCTTGCCGTGCTTCATCGCCAGTCCGTCCCGGACCAGTTGGGGCCAGCTCGCACCGGACTCCTTCCGGAAGGCCGAGGCGTGCCGCAGCGCCCTCAGCAGTGAGGTGGCCCGGCCGGAACGCTCCAGCGCGTCGACCATGCCGGTACGCAGCATGCGGTGCGGCAGGCCGTCCACCCGGGTGGTGACCGTCACGTCCTTGACGGTGGCCGCCAGGTACCTCGCCTTCACCGCGTCGGGGACGGTGCTGTCGGAGGTGAGCAGGAAGCGGGTGCCCATCCCGATGCCGGCCGCCCCGTAGGCGAGAGCGGCGATCAGGCCCCGGCCGTCGTGGAAACCGCCGGCCGCGATCACCGGGATGTCCACGGCGTCCACGACCTGGGGGAGCAGCACCGTGGTGGCCACGTCGCCCGTGTGGCCGCCGCCCTCGCCGCCCTGCACCATCACCGCGTCCGCACCCCAGGCGGCGACCTTCTCCGCGTGGCGGCGGGCGCCGATGGAGGGGATGACGACGACACCGGCGTCCTTGAGGCGGGCGATCAGGTCCTTGGAGGGCGCCAGGGCGAAGGAAGCCACCCGTACGCCCTCGTCGATGATGATCCGTACCCGCTCGCCCGCGTCCCCCGCGTCGGCCCGCAGGTTGACGCCGAACGGTGCGTCCGTACGGGACTTGACCTCGCGGACCGCGGCGCGCAGCTGATCCACGGTCATGGTGGCGGACGCGAGGACACCGAGGGCCCCGGCGTTCGCGGAGGCCGAGACCAGACGGGGGCCCGCCACCCAGCCCATCCCGGTCTGCACGATCGGATGGCGCACCCCGGTCAGCTCGGTGAGGGCGGTGGGGAACACGGACGGGGGAGGGGAGGGGGCCGCGGGCGGGGGTGCGGCGGGGCCGGTCATGCCGGGACCTCGCGGTCGCGCAGCCCCTTCGGGTCGATGACCTCGCGGATCAGCCGGAGTTCGTCGCCGGTGGGCTCCCGGGTGAAGGGCACCTCGTCGGGGACGGTGAGGGGGAACCCGGTGGCCGCGACGATCTGCTCGACGCTCACACCGGGATGCAGCGAGCGCAGCCGCATGGTGCGGTCGGGGGTCTCGAAGTCGAGGACGCCCAGGTCGGTGATCACGCCGGGCAGGCGGTGGTAGCGGGTCGCGGAGGGCCCGGCCTCGGCCGCGCGGTCGTAGCCGACGCCGCTCACCATGTCCACGCGTTCCACGAAGACCCGGGTGGAGTGCTTCGGTACCCAGTAACTCGTCGGATTGTTGAGGGTGTTGACCGGGGCGCCGCGTACGCCGAGCAGCTGCCGGGCGGGCCGGGACCAGTCGCCGATGCAGGAGATGTTCTGGTTGCCGTACCGGTCCAGCTGGCTGGCGCCCATCATCACGTGGCGGCGTCCGGTGGCGGTGAGGGTGAGGTGCTGGCGGAACGGCAGCCAGCCCTCCGTGCTCCCCGGCCTCGTCCCGACCGCCGGGGTGTCGCCCATCAGCAGGGCCTCCCCGTCGGTCAGCAGCAGGTCCGGGGAGAAGGTCAGCCTCGCCAGGCGCGCCCCGATCGCCGGGACGGTGCCCATGGGGCTGGCCAGGATCTCACCCGCGCCCCGCCACGCCTCGGCGCAGGCCACCACGCAGTACTCGGCGCGGCTCGCCGCCGGGGTGCCGGTGGCGGCTGTGACGGCGGTGGTGCCGGGGGCACCCGTGGGCTCGGTGGCGCTCATGCTTCCTCCTGGTGGAACGCGGTGACGGCGGCCTGGTAAGCGGCTTCGTCCCCGGACAGGAACCGTTCGGCGAAGGCCGGCCACGCCTCGGGGTCGCGGGCGGCCCGGACGTAGGCGCGCTGGAAGGCCTCGTCCCGGTCGTGGTCGGGGACGCAGGAGGTGAAGTGCGCGCCGTTCGGCGTCTCGACGACCCCGTCCACGAACAGCCGCTTCACCAGCAGGGTCTGCGGCCCGTGCTCCTTCAGCAGGTCCGCCGTCTCCACGATCCGCTCGCAGGAGACGTACGCCCGGTCCGCGGCCTCGCAGAACAGGTCGTCGAAGTACGGGTCCGGGCCCAGGTACTGCCCGTTGCCCTGCGCGTCGGCACGGTTGAGGTGGACCAGGGCCGCGTCCAGCCGCAGAGCCGGTGCCGCGACGAGCTCCTCCCCGTCCTCGTACGGTGAAGTGACCGTGCGCAGCGCCGGGTTGACCTTCATCAGGTCCGATCCCAGGCCCGCGCGCACCGGCATGAACGGCAGCCGCTGCGCGCCCGCCGTCAGGCCCCACATCATCATCGCCTCGTCCAGCTCGACCATCTCGAAGGCGCCGCGCTGCCGGGCCGCCGTGAAATGCGGTTCCAGCGGTATCGAGTCGAGCGTCCCGAAGGCCGCGACCAGCTTGCGGATCCTGCCCGCCGCCGCCAGCAGACCCACATCGGGGCCGCCGTACGACACCACGGTCAGATCGGTGACGTCGGAGCGCAGCAGCGCCCGCACCAGGGCCATCGGCTTGCGGCGCGAGCCCCAGCCGCCGATGCCGATCGTCATGCCGCTCTCCAGCCGGCCGACGACGTCCTCGGCCGTCATCGTCTTGTCCTGAGTCACGCCTGACGCTCCTTGTCCGTGCCGGGGGCGGTACCGGGCCCCGTGTCCGGCTTCGTGTCCGGCCCGGTGTCCGGCTTCGTGCCGAAGGTGTCGCGTACGCGGCCGGCGACACCGCTGAGATTGGCCTCGAAGGTGAACCCCTGCTCGAAGCGGTAGCTGCGGCGTACGTCGACGGGGTCGATGCCGTTGATGGCGGCCTTGGCCAGCCTCACCAGCGTGCCGTCCTTGGCGGCGATCTCCCGGGCCAGTTCCAGGGCGGACGCGGCCAGCCGGTCGCGCGGGACGACGTCCCACACCGAGCCGTGCCGTCGCAGCTCCAGGGCCGTCACGGTCCGCGAGGTGTAGTAGAGCGTCCGCATCAGATGCTGCGGGACCAGCCGCGCCAGATGGGTGGCGGCGCCGAGCGCGCCCCGGTCCAGCTCCGGCAGGCCGAAGGTCGCGTCGTCGGCGGCCACGATCGCGTCCGCGTTGCCGACCAGGCCGATGCCGCCGCCCAGGCAGAAGCCCTGCACGGCGGCGACCACCGGTACCTCGCACTCGTAGACCGCCGCGAACGCCTCGAAGCAGCCCCGGTTGGCGCCGATCAGCGCCTCGGGCCCGTCCGCACGCTGCATCTCCTTGATGTCCACGCCGGCGTTGAAGCCGCGGCCCTCGGCGGTGAGCACCACACAGCGGATGTCCGGGTCGGCCCCGGCGGCGCGCACGGCGGCGGCCAGGTCGTACCAGCCCTGGACGGGCAGGGCGTTGACCGGGGGGTAGTCCACGGTGACGAAGGCGACGCCTTCTTCCGGGACGGAGGTGGAGACACCCATGAGCAGATCAGCTACCTTTCCACCAAACGTTTGTTAGGGACAGAAGGTAGCAGCGTCGCGGGCGCCGCGGGAGGGCGTGGTGCCACTGAGTGGTACGGCCACTCCCTCCTCCGCCTCCCGCGCGGCACCCGGCAACCCCCGCCCCACCGAAAGGACATGTGGTCATGACCTCACCCAGCGCCCTGTGCGCCGGACGCGTCGCCGTCGTCACCGGAGCAGGCCGTGGACTCGGCCGCGCCCACGCCCTGGCCTTCGCCGCCGAAGGCGCGAAGGTCGTCGTCAACGACCTGGGCGTCGGGCTGGACGGCTCGGGGGCGGCCACCGGCCCCGCCCAGCGGGTCGTGGAGGAGATCCGCGCGGCCGGCGGCGAGGCCGTCGCCCACGACGGTGACATCGCCACCACCGAGGGGGCGGCCTCCCTCGTCGCCACCGCGCTCGACGCCTTCGGCCGCCTGGACACACTGGTCAACAACGCCGGGTTCCTCCGTGACCGGATGCTGGTCAACCTGGACGAGGACGACTGGGACGCCGTGATGCGGGTCCACCTCAAGGGGCACTTCCTGCCGCTCAGGCACGCCGCCGCGCACTGGCGCGCCGAGGCGAAGGCGGGCCGGACCCCCGAGGCGCGGATCGTCAACACCAGCTCCGGCGCCGGGCTGCTGGGCAGCGTCGGCCAGGGCAACTACGCGGCGGCCAAGGCGGGCATCGTCGGTCTGACCCTGGTGGCCGCCGCCGAGATGGGCCGTTACGGGGTCCAGGTGAACGCCATCGCCCCGGCCGCCCGCACCCGGATGACCGAGACGGCCTTCGCCGGGACGATGGCGGCGCCCGGCGCGGGCGTCTTCGACGCCATGGCGCCCGAGAACGTCTCGCCGCTCGTGGTCTGGCTGGGCTCCGCGGCCTCCGCCGGGGTCAGCGGCCGGGTCTTCGAGGCCGAGGCCGGACGCATCACCGTGATGGAGGGATGGCGGCCCGGCCCCACCGCGGACAAGGGCGCCCGCTGGAGCCCCGCCGAGGCCGGCGAGGCGGTGACCGGCCTGCTCGCCGCGGCCGAGACCCCGCAGCCGGTGTACGGAGCCCGCTGACACACCGCTCCGCAGGGTGACTGACCATGCGTCAGCCGCCCTGCGGAGCAAGAGGCCCCGCGGGAGGGGCGCCGGGGGCCGGGCGTCCCTCCCGCGCGGGACCCCCATGCCTCCTACACGCCCCGCACCCCGCCGGCCAGCAGCGCCGGGGACTCGGGACGGCCGTCCAGGACACGGTTGGTCCGGGTGACCACCTGCCACCCCGAAGCCGCCCGGCGCAGCCGCCAGTGGTTGGCCGTCGCCCGGCGCACCACGTACCGGCCCGCCTCGTGCACCACCATCAGCGAGTGGCAGACCGCCACCGCCTCGTCCCCCTCGACCGTGATGTGCGGCGGCCCCACCACATGCGCGCACCCCTGCCGTATCCAGCCCTGGTGGGCGGCGGAGCGGACCATCCCACGGACCTGCTCCCGGCCCGCGAGGAAGAGCTCGTCGATGTCGTAGACCCCGTCGGGCGCCCACAGCGCCGCCACCCCGTCCGCGTCACCGCCGTCCACCAGCGGACCGTACGAGGCCATCACCCCGGCGATGTCCCGCTCGTCCTCCAGCCGTGCGACGCGGGCCTCCAGCGCCGCCATCCGGTCCTCGCTCATGCCCGCGCCTCCGCGTCCGCCACCAGGCCGGCGATCCCGGCGAGAGCCTCCAGCTGCTCGACGTAATGGCCCGCCGAATCCGCCGTCAACGACACACCGGCCAGCGTCGCACCCGCCTCGGACACCTTCCGCAGAGCCGTCCGCGTGCCCTCCGCGTCACCCGAGGGATCCAGCGGACGGCCCGCGCTCAGCACCACCTCGAAACCCTCCGGCAGGCAGGCCGCGCCGACCATCTCGCCCAGGCGCTCCAGCGACAGCCCGAACGGCACCCAGCCGTCGCCGTGCGCCACCGCCCGGCGCAGCGAACGCGGTGTACGGCCACCGATCCACAACGGCACCCGGTCCTGCACCGCGTGCGGCTCCACCACCAGCCCCTCGTAGTCGAAGTGCTCACCGTGGTAAGCGGGTTCACGCTCCGACAGCGAAGCACGCAGCGCCGCGATCGCGTCGTCGGCGAGAGCGCCCCGGCCCTCGAAGTCCGCACCCAGCAGCCGGAACTCCTCCTCCAGGCTGCCCACCCCGAGCCCCAGCACCAGCCGCCCGCCCGAAACCCGGTCCAGCGTGCCGTACCGCTTCGCGAGGGCCAGCGGGTGGTGGTAGCCGACCACCAGCACCTGGGTGGCGAGACGGATACGGCGGGTCCGGGCGGCCAGATAACCGAAGGTGGCGAGCGGGTCCCAGTACGTCCCGCCGCGCTGGGCGGCGACGCCGACGGGCACCGCCACATGCTCCGAACACGTCAGGTGGTCGAAGCCGAGCCGGTCCGCCGCCTCGGCCACCACCCCCAGCTCCTCGATACCGGCGGTGCGCTCCCAGGGGGAGTGCACACCGGGGACGGCCGTGACGACGGGACTGTTGATACCGAGCCGCATGGGCGGGCACCTCTCTCGGACGGGACGCAGTACGCCATGGGGGAAGAGGCCATCCAAGACCGGGCGCCCCGGCCCCGCAGCCCCCGTCCCGGTGGGCGGGAAACCGGGCCGGCACCGGGCTGCGCCCGGCGGTCCCACTGACCGGAACGGCCCGTACGGGCCCGCACCGCGCGGGAGATCATCGGCGACCCGCGCGGAAGGACGGCAGCACTGTGCCCCGAACGAGCAACGAGAGAACGCCCGCGCATCCCAGATCGGCCCAGCAGCGCCGACGGTACGCCCGGATCCTCAGGGCCGCCTCCCGCCTCGGAGCGGAGCACGGGCTCGAACGGATGCAGATGCACGACGTGGCCAGGGCCTCCGGCGTCGCGATCGCCACCCTGTACCGCTACTTCCCCTCCAAGACCCACCTGTTCGCCGCCGTCATGCACGCCCAGGTGCTCCGCCTCGCCGCCGCCACCCCGCCGCCGGCACCCGGGACCCGGCCCGTCGACGCCGTCACCGACCTGCTCACCGAGGCGAGCGGACAGCTCTTCGAACAGCCTCTGCTGGCCATCGCGATGATGCAGTCGCACAACGCCTCCCCGGCCACGGGCCCGGACCGGTCCGCCGACGAGATCGTGGTGGACCTGGTGCTGCGCACGGCGGGCGTCACCGATCCCACCGACCGGGACCGGCGCGTGGTGCGCATCCTGGAACAGGCCTGGTACGGGCTGCTGACCACCGTCCTGTACGAACGGTCCACCGCCGAGGCGGCACAGGACGGCATCAGGCTCGCCTGCCACCTCCTCCTCGGCCCGGTCCTGGCCGAGCGCCGCCCCTGAGGCACCGCACCGGCACCGGGCCCCCGGCGGCCGGGCGGTCCCTCCCGGGAGCCGGGAGCCGGGAGCCGGGAGCCCCCGGCCCGGTGACCGGACCGTCCCTCCGTCCGGTCACCGGGAGCACCCGGCACCCGCCCCGCCGCGCCTCGTTACGGTGCGAAGAGGCGCCGCCGGCCCCGGGCGCCCGACACCCCCCGACCACTCACGGGAGTACCCATGCCGCGCAACGTCGTCGTCACCGGATCCGGTTCAGGGATCGGTGCCGCGCTCACCACACTGCTCCGCGCTCAGGGCGACCGGGTGATCGGAGTGGACCTGAAAGGCGGAGACATCGACGCCGACCTGTCCACCCCGGCCGGCCGCGCCGCCGCCGCCACCGCCGCGTCCGAGGCCGCGGGGGGCGTCGTGGACGCGGCCGTCACCTGCGCCGGCACCTCCGTGCCGGGAACCGCGATGGTGACGGTCAACTACTTCGGGACCACCGAGTTCCTCACCGCCCTGCGGCCCGCGCTCGCCGCCGCCGGACAGCCCCGCGTCGTGGCCGTCGGCTCCGTCTCCGGCACCCAGCCCGCCGACCCGGACGTCGTCACCGCCTGCCTGGCCGGAGACGAGGCGGAGGCCCTCCGGCACGCCGGGCGGGCCGTGGCCGACGGCCACGCACGCCGGCTGTACCCCTCCTCCAAGGCGGCCCTCGCCCGGTGGGCCCGGCGCACCGCCGTCGCACCGGGCTGGGCCGACGCCGGGATCCCGGTGAACGTGGTCGCGCCCGGCATCGTGCTCACCCCGATGACCGCCGGACTCTTCGACGACCCCGGGATGAAGAAGGTCATGGACACCGCCGTCCCGATGCCCCTCAACGGCTATCTCCGGCCCGAGGACGTCGCCCGGACCGTGCTCTTCCTGGTCTCCGGCGCGAACAGCCACATCACCGGCCAGGTGCTGTACGTCGACGGCGGCGCCGAGGCCACCCTGCGCGGCCCCGAGGTCTTCTGATCCCTTCACGGCCCGGGCCCCCGGACGCGCGGCAGGCGTCCGGGGGCCCGGGCCGTGAAGGACCCGCGGGCGTCGGGCCAGGGGGCCCAGGAGCCCGGGAGCCCGGACCCCCGGGTGCCGGGGCAGGCGTCCGGGGGCCGGCCGCTCAGGCCGGTGGTCCGGGCCGGGTGTCCGGGGGCGGGGCACTTCGCGCCCACGGCCGGACACCCTCCGTGGGCGCGGAGTGCCCCACGTCAGACGCGTACGTCGCGCCGGATCACCTTGCCGGTCGCGTTGCGCGGCAGCGGGTCCGTGGTGATCCGCCAGCGCTTGGGCACCTTGAAGTACGCCAGCTCTCCCGCCGCGTACTCCCGCAGCGCCTCCTCGGTGAGCGCCGCGCCGGGCACCGGCACCACCACCGCCGCGACCTCCTGGCCGAGGTCCGGGTGGGGGAACCCGACGACCAGGCACTCACGGACGTCCGGGTGCCCGGCCAGCACCGTCTCGATCTCCGCGGGGTACACGTTCTCGCCGCCCCGGATGATCAGGTCCGAACGGCGGCTGCGCAGGTACAGCCTGCCCTCGCGCACCTGCCCCATGTCGCCCGTACGCAGCCAGCGGTCCGCGCCGATCGCCTCGGCCGTGGCCGCGGGGTCGCGCCAGTAGCCCAGCATGTTGTACATGCTGCGGACCCAGATGTCGCCCTCCTCGCCCTCACCCAGCACCTCGCCCGCCGGATCCCGGATCTCCAGCCGTACGCCGACGACGGGCCGGCCCAGCGTGCCCGGGGCCGCCGCCAGCTCCTGGGGGTTCGCCGCGGCGATCGCCGTACAGGACTCCGTCAGGCCGTAACTGTCCACCAGCGAGTCCTTCGCGAAGGGGAGCGCCCGGCGCAGCTTCTCCTTGAACTCGGTGGACGACGGCGCGGAGGCCAGGGCGAACGCCGTCAGCGAGGAGGTGTCGTAACGGCTGACACCGCCGTGTTCGAGCATCCGGTGCGCCATCGTCGGCACCGCGCCCCAGTTGGTGACCCGCTCCCGCTCGACCATGGAGAGCACCGCGTCCACGTCGAAGGAGCCCTGGTGCAGGGCGATCCGGCTGCCCGTCGCCAGCCGCGGCACCGCCAGGTTGTGCAGGCTCGCGATGTGGAACAGCGGCAGGGTCAGCAGGTAGACGCGGTCCTCGGGGGCGAGCGGATCGCCGAACTCCCGCAGCAGGGCGTCGTTCAGCCGGTGGTACTCCACGACCGCCAGCAGATTGCGGTGGGTGTGCACGGCCCCCTTGGGGCGCCCCGAGGTACCCGAGGTGTAGAGGATGACGGCCGGGTCGTCCTCGGCGACATCGGCGGACGGCAGCGGCGCGCCGGGACGGGCCGAGACGAAGCGGCTGATGTCGTCCTCCATGGACAGCACCGGCACCCCGCAGCCGGCCAGCTTCGCCGACTGCCTGGCGTCGGCCACCACCAGGGCCGGCTCCGCGTTGGCGATGCCGTGGGCCATTTCGCGCGCCGACCACCAGGCGTTGAAGCCGACCGCCACCGCGCCGATCGACACCGTCGCCCAGAACGTCTGTATCCAGCCAGGTGAGTTGGCCGCGGCGATGGCGACCCTGTCCCCCTTGCCGACGCCGTACTCCTCGCGCAGCACCTGGGCCAGGGACGCGACCTGGGCGGCGTGCTGGGCGAAGGTGATCCGGCGGTCCGCCGTGACGATGTACTCACGGCCGGCATGGGCGGCCGACTCGTGCAGCACCTCGTGCAGGGCCCGCCTGCGGTGCGTGAACACCGGAAGCCGGGCCCCCAGTACCTCGGCCTCGGACAGCTCGAAGCGGCCTCCCGGGCCGGTGAGCGCGGCCGCTCGGGCGAGAGCGGAAGAGCGGTGATCCGTGTCGCTGGACATCGGGTGACTCCTGGTGCGTCGGGGACTCCACTGGGATCGCGGTCGGGGTCAGTCTCGGCAGTGCCGGCCTCCCGCCTCATGGCTGATTCCGGTCACTGGGACACCGTTTCACGGCGGGGACGCCGGGCGGACGGCGCCGGCGCCCGCCCGGACCGGGAGCCACGCGGGGTTCCCGGTGAGTGGGATACGTCACGTCGCCGGATTTCGCCGGCCGTAGCGTCCCCCCACCTGCTCCGGCCACGGGCTCCCGCCCTCCGGCGCCCGCCCGCTCTTCCGGCACCCGGGCCCCTGCGCCGCCGGACACCCGCTCCGCCCGCCATCCGGCACCAAACTTTCCGCCTTCCCGCACCGGTCACCGGCTCCGCCGGACCCGGCCCGCGGACATCTGGAGGAAGAAATGAAGCGAGCACCACGGCCGCGAGCCCGCCTCGCCGCCGCCCTGGCCGCCGCGGCGATGCTCACCTCCGCGTGCGTATCGTCCGACACCGGCAGCACCGGCGGCGAAAAGGCACAGAAGGCCGAGCGCGGCCGCTACACCTTCGGTCTCGTCGGCGACCAGCCCGACGGCGGCACACCCGTCGACGGCGGCACCCTGCGCATCGCCGACTACGCCGAGGCCCGCAGCCTCAGCCCGGCCGTCACCTACGCCACCGGTGCCTCCGGCGGCTCCGCCCTCGCCGCCGTCTACGACGTGCTGATGCGCTACGACACCGCGGCGAAGAAGTACGAACCCCAGCTCGCGAAGTCGCTGCACAGCAGCGACGACCTGAAGACCTGGACACTGAAGCTCCGCGAGGACGTGAAGTTCTCCGACGGCACACCGCTCGACGCCGCCGCCGTGACCGCCTCCCTCGCCTGGTACCAGAAGAACAAGGGCGCGGACACCGCCCTGCTCGCCCCGAACCTCGCGAAGACCGAGGCCGTGGACGACACCACCGTCGTCTTCACCCTCCGCACCCCCTGGGCGACCTTCCCCGCCATGCTCGCCCAGGCGCCCGGGATGATCGTGGCCCCGGCCGCGTACGCCGGGAAGACGTTCGAGCCGATCGGGGCCGGACCCTTCGTCCTGGACGAGCACGCCCCCCAGGAGGAGATGGTCCTCAAGGCGAACGAGGACTACTTCAAGGGCCGGCCCCACCTCGACGCCCTGCGCTTCACCTGGCCGCAGTCCGACCGCGCCAAGCTGGAGGCGCTGAACGACGGCACCGCCGACGTGACGTACATGCGCAGCCCCGACGTCGTCGACGACGCCGTGAAGGAAGGCCACCCCGGCGAACTGACCCTCACCGGCCTCGGCAACATGATCACCATCAACACCCGTGAGGGCCGGCCCGGCGCCGACCTGCGCGTCCGCAAGGCGATGGCCCTGGCCCTCGACCCCGAGCTCGACACCCAGCGCGCCTACGAGGGCAAGGGCCTGCCCGGACAGGAGATCTTCCCGCCCGAGTCACGCCTGCACTCCGAGGTGGAACCCGTCGGCATCGACCTCGACGAGGCGAAGAAGCTGCTCGCCGAGGCCAAGAAGGACGGGTACGACGGCGCCATCACCTACATGGACGGCACCGACCCCGTCTCCCGGGCCAAGGGCGTCGTCACCAAGGCGATGCTGGAGCGCGTCGGCTTCACCGTGGAACTGGACCTGGTCTCCTCGATCGCCGACCGGGTCGCCAAGACCTACGTGGAACACGACTTCGACATCAGCCGCGGCGCCGCCAGCATCTCCGAGAGCGACCCCTACCACCGGCTGCAGAGCGTCCTGAACTCCACGAGCTACGGCAACCCCGGCGGCTACGCCAACCCGGAGATGGACGCGCTGCTGGCCGAGCTCCAGGCCGCCGACGGCGACGAGGAGACCCAGAAGATCCTCGACCGGGTCCAGACGCTCTTCAACGAGGACGTCCCCTTGGTCAACCTCGGCGCCAGCGCCGGATTCACCGCCTGGGGCGAGAACGTGCACGGCATCGTGCCCACCGACGAGTACATGACCCTCTTCGGCGAGGCGTGGATCAGCAAGTGACCCCGTCCGGCGGGCCCGCCGGCACCGGGACACGGGCCCGGCCGGGGCACGGCTCCGGCCGGCCCCCGGACCACGGCGCCCGGGCCCGCCCCGGGCGGACCCGCGCGCTCCCGCTCACCGGGACACCGCCCTGGGCGGTCCGCCCGCCCGCCCCGTAGCTTCACCGCGCCGTGGTGCGCGTCCCGTAGACCCGTGTGCCGCCACCGGGCAGATCTGGAGGAACCCATGAGTCCCGCTGCGCTGCGCCGACCGGCCCTCAAGGCCCTGGAACTGGTGGGCGTGCTCCTCATCGCGAGCATCGGGGTGTTCTCCCTGGTGGTCCTGCTGCCCGGAGACCCCGCGGTCGACATCCTGGGGGCCGGCCGGGCACCCTCCGAGTACGCCGAACTCCGCACCGAACTCGGCCTCGACCAGCCCCTGGCCACCCGTTACCTCGACTGGCTGGGCGGTGTCCTCACCGGGGACCTCGGACAGTCCGTCGTACCCCCGCAGAGCGACGTCACCGACCGGGTGCTGTCCGCGCTGCCCGTCAGCCTGGAGATCGCCGCCCTCGGGCTGCTGCTCGCCCTCCTGATCGCCGTGCCGCTGGCCATGTGGTCGGCGTACCGGGAGAACTCGGCGGCCGACCGGATCATCGGGGCCGGCACCTTCGGCGTGCTCTCGGTGCCCAGCTTCCTGGCCGGACTGCTGCTGATCCTGCTGCTGGTCAACTCGGCGGGCTGGTTCCCGCGTTCGGAGTGGGTACGGCTCGGCGACGGAGACCTGGCCGGCAACCTGCACCACGCCTTCCTGCCGGCCCTGACCGTGGCCCTGGCCGAACTCGCCATGTTCACCCGGGTACTGCGCGGCGACCTCATCGTGACCCTGCGGGAGGACTACATCCTCGCCGCCCGCGCCAAGGGCATGAACCCGCTGCGCATCCTGTTCACCGACGCCCTGCGCCCCTCCTCCTTCTCCCTGGTCACCCTGCTCGGCCTCAGCCTCGGCCGGCTGATCGGCAGCACCGTCGTCGTGGAGTACCTCTTCGCGCTGCCCGGCATGGGAACCCTCGTCGTCAACGCCGCCGGCCAGGGCGACTACCCGATGGTCCAGGGCGCCGTGCTCACCATCGCCGTGATCTACGTGGTGATCAACGCCGCCATCGACTTCTCCTACGGCTACCTCGACCCGAGGACGCGACGTGTCCATGTCTGACATCGCTCCGCGCACGCGGACCGCCTTCCCGCCGCCCCTGCTCACCGCCCTGACCCTCACCGCCGTCGGCCTCGCCCTGCTGGTGTTCGGCGCGACCACCGCCCAGCTCGTCCCGCCCGCCAAGGCGGCCCTCGCCCTCCTCGGCCTCGGCACGGCCTTCGCCGGAGCCTCCCGGCTCGGCAAGCGCTGGGCCGGCCCCGGATTCGACCTGGTGTTCTGGGCGGGCGCGGGCTGGCTGATCCTCCTCGGCCTCGCGATCGTGTGCGCCCCCTGGCTGCCGCTCGCCGAGGACCGCGACGTCGCGAGCACCGTCATGGAACCGGTCTTCGCGACCCCCGCGTTCACCGGGGACCACCCGCTCGGCACCAACGCCTTCGGCCTCGACCTGCTCGCCCGCTCCCTGTACGGCGCCCGGTCCTCACTGGTCATCTCGCTGTCCGCGGTCGCCGTCGGCACCGTCGTCGGCGGCGCGATCGGCATGGTGGCCGGCTACTTCCAGAAGGGCGTCGACCGCGCGGTGGGCATCGCCACCAACTCCCTGCTCGCCGTACCCCCGCTGATCCTCCTCATCGCGCTCGCCACCGTGCTGGAACCGCACCTGCGCAACGTCGCCCTCTCCCTGGCCCTGCTCACCGTCCCCGGCATGGTGCGGCTCGCCCGCGCCACCACCATGGCCTACGCCAACCGCGAGTTCGTCGTCGCGGCCCGCGCCATGGGCGCCACCCGCACCCGGATCCTGCTGCGCGAACTGCTCCCCAACGTCCTGCTGCCCCTGCTGTCCCTGGCCGTCGTGATGATCTCGGTACTCATCGTCGCCGAGGCCTCGCTCAGCTTCCTCGGACTCGGCATCCAGCCGCCCGAACCCACCTGGGGAAACATGATCGCCGAAGGGGAGGGGCGGGCCTTCGAGGACCACCCGCACATCGTCCTCGTGCCCGGCGCCTTCCTCTTCCTCACCGTGTTCGCCTTCAACATCGTCGGCGAGAAGGCTCGCGGGCGATGGGACTCCCGGAGCGTGAAGCTGTGACCACCGCACCCCCGCCCGGGGGCCCCGCCCCCGCCCCCGCCCCCGGCGCCCCCGGACCCGCTGCCGGCACCCCCCGGGCCGCCCCCGCCCCGCTGCTGAGCGCCACCGGCGTACGCACCGGCTTCCTCACCCCCCGCGGCCTCGTCCAGGCCGTCGACGGGGTCGACCTGACCCTGTCCGAGGGGGAGACCCTCGGCATCGTCGGGGAGTCCGGCTCGGGCAAGTCCGTCCTCGGCCGCACCCTGATGGGCCTGATCACCGACGGCCCCGGCACCACCGTCTCCGGCACCGTCCTCCTCGGCGGCCAGGACGTCCACGCACTCACCCCCGCCCGGCGCCGCGCCCTGTGGGGCACCGAGGTCGCCATGGTCTTCCAGGACCCGATGACCTCCCTGAACCCGGTCAAGAAGGTCGGCGCCCACCTCACCGAGAGCGTACGGCTGCACCTCGGCCTCAGCCGCGCGGAAGCCCGGGACCGGGCCGTCGGCCTGCTCCGGCAGGTCGGCATCCCCGAACCGGCCCGGCGCGCCCGCCAGTACCCGCACGAACTCTCCGGCGGAATGCGCCAGCGCGTCGTCATCGCCATGGCCCTCGCCTGCGGGCCCCGCCTGCTCATCGCCGACGAGCCCACCACCGCACTCGACGTCACCGTGCAGAAGCAGATCCTGGACCTGCTCCGGACACTGGCCCAGGACCTGCGCATGGCGACCGTCCTCATCAGCCACGACCTCGCCACCGTCGCCGGCCGCACCGACCGCGTCGCCGTGATGTACGCGGGACGCCTCGTCGAACACGCCCCCACCCAGGCCGTCTTCGAACGGCCCCGGCACCCGTACAGCAGTGCCCTGATCGCCTCCATCCCCCAGCTCGACCTGCCCCCGCACACCCTGCTCCCCACCATCGAGGGCCGCCCGCCCAACCTGCTGCACCCCCCGCCCGGCTGCCGGTTCGCCCCGCGCTGCACCGCCGCCACCGACCGCTGCACCACCGAGGCGCCCCGGCTCACCGGCCGGCACGGCGACCAGGACGCCGAAGGCGTCGTCGCCTGCCACCACCCGCTGGGCGCCGTCCAGGAGGCGACCGCATGACGACCACACCCGACACCGCCCGGACGGCCCCCCGGCCGCCCGCGCTGAGCGCCGAGGACCTCGTCGTGGAGTTCCCGGCCGGACACGGCCGCAAGGTCCACGCCGTCTCCGGGGTCAGCCTGGACGTCGCCGTCGGCGAGACCCTCGGCATCCTGGGGGAGTCCGGCTGCGGCAAGTCCACCGTCGGCCGCTCCCTGATCCAGCTCCCGCCCCCCGGCTCCGGGACCGTCCGCCTGGGCGGGACCTCCCTCAGCGGCCTCGCCCCCGGGGAACTGCGGCGCGCCCGCGCCCGGATGCAGATCATCATGCAGGACCCGGTGTCCGCCCTGAACCCGCGCCGCAAGGTCAAGGACCTGGTGTGGGAAGGCCCTTCGGTCTGGGGCGCCGGCGACGACCCGCGCGACAGGGACACCCGGATCGACGAGGCGCTCCGCGACGTCGGCCTCGACCCCGCGACCGTACGGGACCGCAGACCGCACGAACTCTCCGGCGGCCAGTGCCAGCGGGTGTGCATCGCCCGCGCCCTGATGCTCGACCCCGAGGTGCTGATCTGCGACGAACCCGTCTCCAGCCTGGACGTGTCCGTCCAGGCCCAGATCCTCAACCTGCTGGAGACGGCGACCGCCCGGCGCGGGCTCAGCATGGTCTTCATCGCCCACGACGTGTCCGTGGTGAAGAACATCAGCGACCGCGTGATGGTGATGTACCTCGGCAAGGTCTGCGAGGTGCTGCCCTCCGACGGGATGCAGCACGAGGCCGTGCACCCCTACACCCGGCTGCTGCTCGCCTCCCTCCCCGAGGCCAGGCGCCCGGGCGGTGCCGCCCCCGCCGCCGTGGACACCGAGGGGCCGGCCGCGGAACTCCCCTCCCCGCTGGACCCGCCGTCCGGCTGCCGCTTCCGCACCCGCTGCCCGCTGGCCACCGGCGAGTGCGCCGCACACGAACCCCCACCACGGGAGATCCGGCCCGGACACCGGGTCGCCTGCCACCACGCCGAACCCAGGAGGAACCACCCGTGACCACCAGCGAGACCCCCGAAGCCGCCCCCGCCGCCCCGGCACCCGACGTCCTGGCACCCGACGTCCTGGCACCCGCGAAACTGGGCCCCGTCGAGCTCCGCAACCGCGTCATCAAGGCCGCGACCTACGAAGGACTCAGCCACCGGTCCCTGGTCACCAAGGACCTCGTCGACTTCCACGTCGCCTACGCCCGCGGCGGCGTCGGCATGACGACCGTCGCCTACTGCGCGGTCGCCAAGGAGGGCCGCACCGACCGCCACCAGATCTACTGGACCGACGAGGCGATGCCGGGCCTGCGCGCCCTCACCGACGCCGTGCACGCCGAAGGCGCCGCCGTCGCCGCGCAGATCGGCCACGGCGGGCCCGTCGCCAACCCCAAGGGCAACGGGGCCCCCGCCCTCTCCCCGTCGAAGCACTTCCACGCCACCACCATCAGCTGGGCCAGGGAAGCCACCCTCGACGACATCCGGCGCATCACCGAGGCCCACGCCGAGGCCGCGCGCCGCGCCGTGGAGGCGGGCTTCGACGCCGTCGAGGTGCACCTGGGCCACAACTACCTGGCCAGCTCCTTCCTCAGCCCCCGGGTCAACCACCGCACCGACGCCTACGGCGGCAGCCTCACCAACCGGGCCAGGTTCGCCCGCGAGATCATGCGCGCCGTCCACGACGCCGTCGGCGGCAGGATCGCCGTCATCGCCAAGATGAACATGGACGACGGCGTCCCCGGCGGGTTCTGGCTCGACGAGGCCATCCCCGTCGCGCAGTGGCTCGAACAGGACGGCACCGTCGACGCCCTGGAGATGACCGCGGGCAGCTCCCTGCTCAACCCCATGTACCTCTTCAAGGGCGACGCCCCGCTCCGCGAGTTCTCCGCGATCATGCCGCAGCCGATCAAGCTCGGTGTGAAGGCGGTCGGCAAGCACTTCCTGCGCAGCTACCCCTACCAGGACGCCTACCTCCTCCAGGACGCCCGGCAGATCCGCGCAGCGGTGAAGCTGCCGATGATCCTGCTCGGCGGGATCACCGGGAAGCCCGTCATGGACCTCGCGATGCGCGAGGGCTTCGAGTTCGTGGCGATGGCCCGCGCCCTGCTGCGCGAGCCCGACCTGGTCAACCGCGTGCGCGAGGACTCCGCCACACCGTCCCTGTGCATCCACTGCAACAAGTGCATGCCGACCAACTTCACGGGCACCCGCTGCGTCCTGGTCGACCGCGGCACCACCCGCCGCGCCACCTGGGGCAAACAGGAGGGGTACGTCGCATGAGGCGCCCCGACGCCGCCGCCGCGGCCGCCGCCCTTCCCGACGCCGCCGTTCTTCCCGACGCCACCGCCACGGCCGCCGCCGTCCGCGACGGCGACAGCGACGCACGCGAGGTCACCGAACAGGCGATCGCCCGCATCGGGAGACTCGACCCCGGCATCGGCGCGGTGCTCCACACCCGCTTCGAGGCCGCCCTGGACGAGGTGGCGGCCGGCCTGCCCGACGGCCCGCTGCGCGGTGTCCCGATGCTCGTCAAGGACCTCGGTACGGAGGTGGCGGGCCTCCCGGCGACGGGCGGCAGCCGTCTCTTCGCCGAGGGGACCGCCCGCCGGGACAGCGAACTGGTGGCCCGCTACCGGCGGGCCGGAGCGGTGGTCCTCGGCACCACCAACACCCCCGAACTCGGCCTCAACGCCTCCACCGAACCGGTCCTGTCCGGCCCCACCCGCAACCCCTGGGACCCCACCCGCTCACCCGGCGGCTCCAGCGGCGGCTCGGCCGCCGCCGTGGCCGCCGGGATGGTACCGGTCGCCCACGCCAGCGACGGCGGCGGTTCGATCCGCATCCCGGCCGCCGCCTGCGGACTGTTCGGCCTGAAACCCAGCCGCGGACGCGTCAGCCCCGCACCACGCCCCACCACCCTGGCGGGCCTGGTCTCCGTGCACCACGCGCTCACCATGACCGTCCGCGACAGCGCCCTGCTCCTCGACGTCGCCGCGGGCCCGCTGCCCGGAGACGCCTACGCGGCCCCGGCCCCGGCCGCGCCCTTCGCCGAGCTCGCCGCCCGCCCGCCGGGCCGCCTGCGGATCGGACTGCTCACCGCGCTCCCCGACGGCCCGGACGTCCATCCCGACTGCGCGGACGCGGCACGCGCCGCCGCCGTGCTCTGCGAACGCCTCGGCCACCACGTCACCGAGACCACCGCCCGCTACCGCCCCGACGACGTCGGCCGCACCTCCGGCGTCCTGATGGGCGCCGACCTCGTCGCCCAGATCGACGCCCGGCTCGCCGAACTCGGCCGGCCCCTGGCCGACGACGACATCGAACCCTTCACCCGTCTTCTGTACGACACCTACCGCACCCTGCCCGCCGCCGATGTCAGCCGGGCCCTGCGCCGGGCCCAGGAGATCGGCTGGGAGGTCGGCGCCGCCTTCGCCGGCACCGACGTCCTGCTCAGCCCGGCCCTCGCCCGGCCCACCCCGCCGCTCGGCACGCTCGACACCACGGACCCGGAGTCCGTCTACCGCCACGCCTCGGTCCACTCGGCCTTCACCAGCGTGTACAACGTCACCGGGATGCCCGCGATGTCCGTGCCCTTCGGCCACGACGGCGACGGTCTGCCGCTCGGCGTCCAGTTCGCCGCCCCCCTCGGCGGCGAGGGCCTGCTGCTCGCCCTCGCCGCGCAACTGGAGGAGGCGGCACCCTGGGGGCCGCCGCCCCCGAGGTGAGGGCCCGCCCCCCGGCCGGGGCGGGCCGGGGGGCGGGCCAGGAGGACAGGCCGGGAGGCCGGGAGCCTCAGAAGGTCAGGCTCCAGCCGTCGAGGTACCCGGGGTCGACGGTGAAGATGCCGGGGGTGTTGTCGGTGACGCGCAGCTTCCACGTGCCGTCGGCGGGCACGGCCGACGCGTCCACGGTGAACGTCTCGTGGAGCTCCCTGCCCTCGTCCCAGACGAAGTCCTTCACCAGGATCACCGTGCCGTCCCCGGCGACGAGGTTGATCACCTGCCCGCCGATGAAGTCGTGGACGAGGTCGACGGTCACCTTGAGGTCGGCGGGCGCGTTGCCGGTCCGCCCCGTGACGGTGATGGGTGACTCGACGGTGACCCAGTTGGGGATGTCCACCCTGGCCGGGTTGGTGAAGAAGTCCCCGCCGGAGGCCAGCACGGTCCAGGCGAAGGACAGCTCGCGGGTCTCCGAGGCGGAGTTCGTGACGGTGACGACCACGGAGAAGTCGCCCGCCGCCGTCGGGGTCCCGCTGATGACGCCGGTGGCGGCGTCGATGCCCAGCCCGGCGGGCAGGCCGGTCGCGGCGTAGCCGAGAGCGCCGGGACGGGTCGAGACCGCGTCGATCCGCAGCTCGGTGGGCTGGCCCACCGCGGACTTCCGGGCGGACGGGACGACGGCCGCGATGTTGTTGACGTACGAGGGGCCGACGTTGACCGCGGCCCAGGCGTTGCCGACGGCCGTGTAGGCGCCGTCGTCCATGCCGAAGAGGTCGTCCGCGGCCCGGAGCGTGGCGACGCGGGCGCCCGCGTAGTCGGTGCGGCTGGTCATGTAGACCGTCAGGGCCCGGTACCAGATGGCGGCGGCGTTCTCGATGCCGATGCCGGCGACCGGATTGCCGTCGTAGGTCGGGCTGTCGTACTGGACGCCGTTGACGGTCTTCTGCCCGCTGCCCTCGGCGAGCAGGTAGAAGAAGTGGTTGCCCACCCCGGAACTGAAGTGGGGGTCCAGCTTCCTGGTCTCGGAGGTCCAGTAGTCCTGGGACGTCCCCTTCGGGGAGGCGTCCCTGGAGGGCTGGTCCATGTACCGGATCGGCCCGCCGGTGCCGCGCAGGTCGATCAGCTCGGCCATGGTGTAGTCCGGTGTGTCCAGCGGGTTGTCCGCGTAGAACTCCACGGCCGCGGCCATGATGTCGCTGGTCGCCTCGTTGAGGCCGCCCGACTCACCCGAGTAGTACAGGTTCGCGGTGGAGTAGGTGACGCCGTGGGTCATCTCGTGGGCCGCGATGTCCAGGGAGGTCACGGGGCGGGCGTCACCGATGCCGTCGCCGTAGGTCATGCAGAAGCACAGGTCGTCCCAGAAGGCGTTGGCGTATCCGCTGCCGTAGTGCACCCGGGAGCGGGCCCCCGCCCCGTCGTCGGCGATGCCGTTGCGGCCGAACCGGTCCTGGTAGAAGTCCCACGTCTTCTGCGCGCCGTACGCGGCGTCCACGGCGGCCGTCTGCTCGTGGGCGGCGGTGCCGTCGCCCCAGTGGTCGTCGTCGTCGGTGACCAGGCTCTGCGTGTTGTCCGGGGCGAACGAGTAGGTCCGGTGGCTGCCGCGCGCCGGGTCGGTCAGCTCGTACGCGGTGCCGTTGTGGACCGAGCCGATCTGCACGGGTCCGCTGTACAGGCTCTGGCCCTCGCCGGCGTGGATCTGCTCCGCGCTGTGCAGCCGCTCACCGGTGGTGGCGTCGGTCACCACCTGGAGGCGGCTCGGGGTGCCGTCCTGCTGGACGCCGGTGACGAAGGTCTCCCAGGCCAGGACGGGTTCGCCGGAGCCCGCCCAGACGACCTGGCGGGGGGCCTGCGCGGTGGTGGCCCCGGCGGTGCCCTCCTCCTCGCCCGCCGCGAGCGCCTTCTTCCTGGCGGTACCGGCGGTGACGTCGGGCTCGGCCGTGTCCACGGCGATCCGCGCCGTGGTGGCCCTGGTGACGGTACTGGAGTCGCCGTCCTGGTGGACGACCAGGTCGCCGCCGAGCACCGGGAGCCCGGCGTAGGTGCGCTCGTAACGGGTGTGGACGGTGCCGTCCGCGTCCTTGACGACATCCCTCGGCACGAGCTTCTCGCGGTCGCCCAGCTTCAGCCGGCGGGCGGTGGCGGGGCCGTCGGCGGCGGCGTTCCTGAGCAGCTTCTCCCGCTTCGCGGCGGAGAGTCCGACACTCCCGGACCCGGGTTCGGGACGGACCTCGATCTGCCGGGGTGCCCGGTCCCTGTCCGCGGCGAAAGCGGCCGGGCCCGCGGCGGTGGCGACCGGCAGGAGGAGCGCTCCCACGGCGAGCGCCGCGGTCAGTGCCGCGCGCCTGCGGGCGGTGCCGGCACTCCGGAGGGGGCGGGAGGGGGAACGGGATCCTGATATCAGGAAATATCTGGAGGATGACAGTCTGTCAGCCACTTCTGCAGCTCTCCTTGTGTCCGGCCGTACGCGCGACGGCCGGTGGCGCGGATGCCGGACGTGAACCGGCACAACCGGCTCCGGGCCGCGGTACACGCCGTCCGGAGCAGCTCGATGCTTTCAAGAAATTAAGCAAACAGGCAGAGCTGGGAGGACGGTTGTCCAAAACTCACCGACTGCCAGGCCGGGCTTCCAACACGCTCGAACGGAAGTCTACTTGAAGTAACACTTTCTCACATCACGCTTCTGATCAGCGGTTTTGCCGGTGAAGTGGCGTCGTGCGGATCTCTTCGCGCCGGTGGGAAGACTGCCCGCGGCTCATGGAGGGCGGGGATCGCCTTCGCGCCACCCGTGAATCCGTGCGTCGTCTGCTGGACACCTGGATGTAACAGAATGAAGGACCAACGGCCCTAGCGTTCCTTTGAGTTCAACTTCTTGAAGACCAACCGGGGTGAAGTGGGGTATACCGCCGAGGGCTGCCCCGTCATGCCTGGTGGGACAGCCCTCGGCGGTACCGCCCGGAAGGACCGGGGCGCGGCCGGATCGCGGCCGGCCGGATGGAAGCGGGCCGTCAGCCCTCCGGGACGGCGCGGACCGCCGCGATGTCGAACTGGAGCCGGAGCCGCTCACTGACCATCGCCCCGCCCTGGGCGAGGCGGGCGTTGTAGGTCAGGCCCCAGTCCGAGCGGCCGATGGTGGTCGTACCGTCGAAGCCGACCCGCTCGTAGCCGAACGGGTCGGTGACGTGGCCGATGTAGGTGAGGTCCAGCGTCACCGGACGGGCCGTGTCCCGGATGGTGAGGTCTCCGGTCATCCGGAACACGTCCTTGCCCGCCTGCTCGACGGCACCGCTGGTGAACGACATCCGGGGATACGACCTGGCGTCCAGGAAGTCGCGTCCGACCAGGTGGGCGTCCCGCTGCTCCACTCCGGTGTCCACGCTCGCGGTGTGGATCACGATCCTCGCCCGGGAGCGTGAGGGGTCCCGGCCGTCGAAGTAGAGGCGGCTGTCGTACTCCGTGAACGAACCGCGCACCGTGGTGACCATGGCGTGCCGCACGGAGAAGCCGATCCTGCTGTGCGCGGGGTCGATGACCCACTCGCCGGTGAGCGCCGCCAGGGAGGGGTCAGGGGTCACCGGGGCGGAGGCGGGCCCGGCCGGTCCGGCGGGCGCGGCCGGGCGGCGGAGGGTGGAGCTACGACTGAAGATGTTCATGATCGACTGGTTACGCGGGGGCGGGGAGCCCTCGCAAGACGCCCCTGCCGAACCCGCTCAACCGCTGTGGGACCTTCACCGCGTGGAGCTCGGGGCGGGGTTCTGTGCGCGAGGGTGCCGTGCGGCGGGTGCGGGGGTGCGGGGCACCCGGTCCCGAGGGCTCAGCCGGTGCGCCCCGGCTCACGGCGGCGGGTGGCGTCGGCGGTGCCGAGCAGGACGAGCGCGTCCGCACTCGGACTGCCGGGCTCCGCCTGATAGACGATCAGCTGCTGGCCCGGCGTCTCGCGTACGTCGAACGCCTGGTAGGACAGGGTCAGCGGCCCGACGTCCGGGTGCAGCAGGTGCTTGGTGTCCCGGGTCTTGCCCCGTACCGCGTGCGCCTTCCACAGGCCGGTGAACGCCTCGCCGCAGGTGCTCAGTTCATCGGTCAGTGCCTGTAGCCGGGGGTTCAGCGGGTCGTAGCCGGCGGCCTGGCGCAGATGGGCCACACAGGCGTGGGCCGTCCAGTCCCAGCGGACGTAGAAGGCGCGTGCGGCGGGGTCCAGGAAGGCCATGCGCGCCAGGTTGTCCGGCCGGGTGAAGGGCGAGTGCAGCGCCCGGGCCTGCGCGTTGGCGGCCAGGATGTCCAGGGTGCGGTTGATCACGAACGCCGGGGTGTGCGGGAAGCCGTCCAGCATCTGCCGCAGGTCCGGGCCGACCCGGTCATGGGTGCGGCGGAGCCCGTCCTTCGGGGTGGCGCCGGTCAGCCGGAACAGATGCTCCCGGGCGTCGGTGTCCAGGAGCAGCGCGCGGCCGAGGGCGTCGAGCACCTGCGGCGACGGGTTGCGTTCGCGCCCCTGTTCCAGCCGTGTGTAGTAGTCGGCGTTCACGCCGGCCAGCACGGCCACCTCCTCGCGCCGCAGCCCCGCGACCCGCCGGGGTCCGTACGACGGCATGTCCACGTCCTGCGGCCTCAGTGCCGCCCGCCGGGCCCGCAGGAAGTCTCCGAGGCCGTTGCCACCGTCAGTCATGTCCCCAGGGTAGAAACCCCCCTCGTCTTCTGCCTGGGTGTGCCGCACCCAGGCACCGGCCGTCCTGGTGGGGCGGGCGCCCCGGCCGCAGGGTTGCTCCCGGGGGGCCGGACGGCGCCCGGAGGAGAAGGAGTCGGACATGACGAACGGCAACGAGGAAACGACGGTACGGTCCGAGGCCGTGCTCATCACAGGAGCCAGCAGCGGGATCGGGGAGGCGACCGCCCGCCGGCTGGCGGCCGACGGGCACCGTGTGTACCTGGGCGCCAGGCGTACCGCACGGCTGGAGGCCCTCGTACGAGAGATCACCGCGGCCGGGGGAACCGCGGCCTGCCGGAGCCTGGACGTCACCGACGCCGATGACGTGCGCGGCTTCGTCACCGCCGCCCGGGAGCGGTTCGGGCGGGTGGACGTGCTGGTCAACAACGCCGGGGTGATGCCGCTCTCGCCGCTTGCCGAGCTGAGGACCGGGGAATGGGACCGGATGATCGACGTCAACGTGCGCGGGGTGCTCCACGGGATCGCGGCCGCCCTGCCGGTGATGCGGGAACAGGGCGGCGGGCACTTCGTGAACATCGCGTCGATCGGTGCCCACGAGGTGGTGCCGACGGCCGCGGTGTACTGCGCCACCAAGTTCGCGGTCCGGGCGCTGTCCGAGGGGCTGCGCCAGGAGTCCTGCGGTGACATCAGGGTCACCGTCGTCTCGCCGGGCGTCACCGAGTCGGAACTGGCCGACTCGATCACCGACCGGCAGGCCCGTGAGGCGATGGCGGCCTACCGGGCGGTCGCTCTCCCGGCATCGGCGATCGCGGACGCGGTCGCCTTCGCCGTCTCCCAGCCCGCGGAGGTCGACGTCAACGAGATCGTGGTGCGGCCCGCCGGAGCCCGGCAGGGGTGACCCCCGGCGGTCCGTGACCGTGGGGGAGGGGCGGGGGCGGGCCCGGAGAACAGGGGCGGGAGACGGGGCGGGGGCGGGGGCGGGGGCGGGAGCGAGCAATACTGCGCCCGATTTTGGCTGTTCACGGTTGTATGCGATCGAAGGGCGATCGCTTCAAGGCGCGGATCGGTATGACTGACGTCCGATGCTGCACCCAATCTCCTTATAGTGGTGCCGCGTTGATCGTATGGTCGCAACGCGCGAAGCCGTCTCCAGGAGCCCGTACGATGACGACCCCCTCCTTATCCGGTGTGCCCGCCCCCGCCGCGGGCTGCCCCGCGCATGCCGCCGGCACCGTCCCCGTACCGCTCAGCGGCCCGGAGTTCCACACCGAACCGCAGGCGCTCTACCGCACCGTGCGGCGCGAGTACGGCCCGGTCGTGCCCGTCGAACTGCCCGGCGGGTTCCCCGCCTGGCTGGTGGTCGGCTACCGCGAGCTCCACCAGGTGGCCGGTGACGGTGAACTCTTCCCCCGGGACGTCGGCCTGTGGAACCAGTGGGAGCACATCCCCGAGGACTGGCCGCTGCTCCCCATGGTCGGCCGGCCGATGCCCTCGATCTACTTCACCGCGGGCGCCGAACACCGGCGCCACGCCCGGATGGTGGTCCCCGCCCTGGAGGCCGCCGACCCCTTCGAGATCCGGGGGCACTGCGAACAGCTCGCCGACCGGCTCGTGGACGCCGTCTGCGGCCGGGGCACCGCCGACCTCGTCGCCGAATTCGCCGAACCCCTGCCCGTGCTCGTCCTCGCCCGGCTCATCGGCTTCCCCGACTCGGAGGGAGCGGACATCGCCCGGGTCCTGAAGGACCTCGCCGACGGCGGCCCCGGAGCCCAGGAGGCGCACGCCAGGTTCGGCGCGCACATGAGCCGGCTGGTGGCCGCCAAGCGGGCCCGGCCGGGCGACGACGTGACCTCCCGGATGCTCGCCGACCCGGAACCGTTCACCGACGAGGAGTACGCACTCGACCTGATGGCGATCACCGCCGCGGGCCACCTCACCACCGCCGACTGGATCAGCAACTCCCTGCGGCTGATGCTCACCGAGGACGAGTTCGCCGACTCCCTGGCCGGCGGCCGGCGCAGCATCGGTGACGCGATGAACGAGGTCCTCTGGGAGGAGAGCCCCACCCAGATCCTGGCCGGCCGCTGGGCGTCCCGCGACACCCACCTCGCGGGCCGGACCATCAAGGCCGGTGACATGCTCCTGCTGGGCCTCGGCGCGGCCAACACCGACCCGCTGATACGCCAGGGAGCGGACGTCCGGGGAACCGCCGCCCGCGGCAGCAACGGCGCGCACCTGGCGTTCAGCCACGGCGAGTACCGCTGCCCGTTCCCCGCCCAGGAGATCGCCGAGACCATCGCCCGTACCGGCATCGAGGTCATCCTCGACCGGCTGCCCGACCTCCAGCTCGCCGTCCCCGCCCAGGACCTGGTCCGGCGGCCCTCCGCCTTCCTGCGCGGGATGAACGCCCTGCCCGTCAGGTTCGCCCCCGTACGTACGACAGGAGACCTGCTGTGAACTGTCCGCACGCCCAGACCGTGGTCATCGACCCCATGGTGCGGGACCTCGACGGCGAGACCGAACTGCTGCGCGCCGGCGAACCGCTGGCCCGGATCGAACTGCTCGGGGTGAGCGTTCTGGCCGTCACCCGGCACGCCGACGCACGCCGGCTCCTGCTCGACCAGCGGCTGGTGAAGGACCTGGACGCCTGGGGGCTCTGGCGGAGCGGAGAGGTCACCCACGCCTGGCCGCTGATCGGCATGATCGACGCCGGGCGCTCCATGTTCACGGTGGACGGCGAGGAGCACCGCAGACTGCGCACCAAGACCTCCCAGGCGCTCACCCCGCGCCGGCTGGAGGAGATCCGCCCCGACATCGAGCGGTACACCGGGGAACTCCTCGACGCGCTCGCCGCACAGGGCGAGCACGGGGCCGTCGACCTCAAGAGCGTGTTCGCCCAGCCGCTGCCGATGCGGGTCGTCGGCCAGCTCATGGGGGTGGACGAGGCGCAGCACCCGATGCTGACGAAGCGGTACAAGGCGTTCTTCTCCATGCTCACCCCCCACGAGGAGCGCATGGCCCTGCTCAAGGAGCTCGACGTCTTCTACGAGAACCTGGTCCGGGAGAAGACGGCGCACCCCACGGACGACCTCACCAGTGCGCTGATCCTCGCCGACGAGGGCGGTGAGCCGCTCACCGAGGAAGAGGTGGTGGGCAACCTCAAGGCCATGGTGGCCGCCGGGCACGAGACGACGATCGGGCTCATCCTCAACGCCGTACGCGCCCTGCTCTCCCACCCCGCCCAGCTGAAGGCGGTGCTGGACGGCGAGGTCCCGTGGGAGGCGGTGATCGAGGAGACGCTGCGCTGGGACACCCCCACCACCCACCTGCTGATGCGGTTCGCCACCGAGGACATCCAGGTCGGCGACCAGACGATCCCCGAGGGCGAGGGGGTGGTGATCTCCTACCGCGCCATCGGCTGGGACACCGCCCAGCACGGGGACCGGGCCCACGAGTTCGACATCACCCGCCCCGCCCCCATCCGCCACATGACCTTCGGCCACGGGCCGCACATCTGCCCGGGTGCCGCCCTCTCCCGGGTCGAGGCCGGCATCGCCCTGCCGGCGCTCTTCGGGCGGTTCCCGCACCTGCGGCTCGCGATACCCGACGAGGAGCTCCGCAAGCTGCCCGTGATGACGCAGAACGACACGGAGTCCTTCCCCGTCCTGCTGCACGGCTGAGGAAGCGTCCCCCGCCGCCGCACAGGCCGAAGTCCGGGCCGGGGACCGGCAGGCCCGTGTACTGAGGTGCCGGAGCGGCTCCCCGGTCCGGACCCGGGCCCCGCAGGCTTCCATGACCGGGCGGGCGGCGGTCCTGTCCGGCCGGGCCGGGGGTCCCCGGCACGGCGGCGGTGCGCTTCCTTACGCCCGCGTGGGCAGGGTGAGGATCTCGGCTCCCTCGTCGGTGATGGCGATGGTGTGCTCGCTGTGCGCGGCCCGGCAGCCCGTCGCGCTGCGCAGCGTCCAGCCGTCGGCGTCGGTGACGAGTGCGGCGGTGTCGGCCATGATCCAGGGCTCCAGGGCGAGCAGCAGTCCGGGGCGCAGCGTGTACCCGCGGCCGGGCCGCCCGGTGTTCGCGACATGCGGGTCCTGGTGCATGGTCGAGCCGATGCCGTGGCCTCCGAAGTCGGTGTTGACCGGATAGCCCGCCTCACCGAGGACCGTGCCGATGGCGTGGGAGAGGTCGCCGGTGCGCGCCCCGGGTACGGCGGCGGCGATGCCGGCGGCGAGCGCGCGTTCGGTCGTCTCGATCATCGCGACGCTCTCCGCGGGCCTGGCCCTGCCCACCAGGAAGCTGATCGCGGCGTCCGCGGCCACCCCGCCCCTGACCACGGCGAGATCGAGGGTCAGCAGGTCACCGTCCGCCAGCGTGTAGGAGTGAGGCCGCCCATGGAGCACCGCGTCGTTGACGGCCGTGCAGATGTAGTGCCCGAACGGGCCGCGCCCGAAGGAAGGCGCGTAGTCGACGTAGCAGGACCGCGCTCCCGCCCCGACGATCATCTCCTTGGCCCACCGGTCGATGTCCAGCAGGTTCGTCCCGGCCGTGCTGCGCTGCTTCAGCGTGTGCAGGATGTCTCCGACCAGGGCGCCGGTCTCCCTCGCCCGCTGGAGCCGCGCGGAGTTCAGGATCTCGATCATGGGGGCCTCTCAGATGCGTCCAATAACTATACCGGTCTAACTATACCGGTATTTGAATAGGGTCATGGCCGGGCCGCCGCTCCTCCCTCCCTCCTCCCGCCGAGGTGGAACGCGGCCGGCCCTCCGGCCCCGGCTCGCTCGTCCGGGGCGGGGCGGGGCGGTGCGGGTCGGTGGAGCCCGGCCCGGCCCCGCCTCCACCGGGCCCACGGCGGGCTCACCGCAGGCGGACGGCGGACCGTCCGGTGGCCCATCGGCCTCAAAAGAAGCGGTGTGCCACAACCGTTCGACGGTCAAGAGCGTCTGTTATTCACGTAAGTGTTGTGCCGACGACGGCATTTCACCCCCCGTGCGTGACGAAGGTGACTGATATGACCCACGTCCTTCCCGGCCGCCGCTTCCCGCGTGCCGCGGCCGGTGTGCTCGCCGCCGGTCTGCTGACCGGGCTCACGGCCTTCCCCGCCGCGGCCGAGGAGCCGGACCTCGGGATCGCGTCACCGGGTCCGGTCGCGGACGCGCGGCCCGGCAGCGCTGTCGGCGTGCCGTTCTCGGTACTGAACAAGGGGACCGAGGAGGTCGGGAAGGTCTGGGTGAGCTACGCCGTCACCTCGGGCCTCGCCTCGGCCGCCTCCTACGGGAACTGTCTGTACTCGACCGTGCCCTCCGGCGACGAGGAACCGGAGCGGGACGTGGCCGTGTGTGCCATCGACCAGCCGCTGAAGCCCGGCGTCCTCTACGTGCCTGAGCAGCCGATCGGCCTGGAGGCGTCGGACAGCGCCCTCTACGACGAAGTGGTCATGACCGTCGCGGACTCGGACTCCGGACGGGACGAGGACACCGGCGAGACCGAGCGCGTACCGGGCACCGGCGCCCCCCTGAAGCTGGTGGAGAAGGCCCCGGCGACCGACAGCGACCGGGCGGCCCACGGCGAGCGGTACGCGATCACCGAGGTCACCACGGCCAACACGGCCGACTTCGCGCTGACCGGCGCCCGGATCGAGGGCAAGGCCGGCGACAAGGTCACCGCGACGGTGAAGTTCGTCAACGAAGGCCCGGCGTGGGTCTACCGGAAACCGGGCCAGGGCGCCGCGACCGTGGACGTCCGCATCCCGGAGGGGACCTCGGTCGTGAAGGGCGACGGCTACTGCGAGCCGGTCACCAAGACCCACTACCGCTGCGGGACCTCCCAGTCCTGGGTGCACGCGTCGGACGGCGAGGAGTACACCTTCGTCCTGCGGATCGACAAGGCCGTCGAGGGGGCGGCGGGGAAGGTCTCCTTCGGCGGGGAGGCCAGGCCCTTCGACAAGAACGCGGCCAACGACACCGCCGAGATCGTGGTCGGCGCCGGAACCGGCACCGGCACCACCGGGGGCACCGCGTCCGGGGGCTCCGCGTCCGAGGGCGCCTCGTCCGGAGGCTCCACCTCGGGGGGCTCCTCGTCCACCGGCGGTACGGCCGCCTCCGGCGGCTCCGCCCCGCAGACGGGCGGGGACGCCCTGGCCGCGACCGGCTCCGGCTCCACGCTCCCCGTGCTGGGCGGCTCGGCCGCGGTACTGGCCGCGGGCGGCGTCCTCCTGTACACCGCCCGGCGGCGGGCCGCCGCCGGCCGGTAAGAGCTCCGGACGGAAGGGGAGCGGCCGGTACGGACCTCCGTACCGGCCGCCCCTGATCCGCCGGACACCGCACGGCGGAGGCCTGTCCGGAGGCGTTCCGCCCGGGACCGGCCGGACAGCCTTTAGGCTGGGGCGGTATGGCCGCCCCGCTTCTCGCCCTCGCGCCGCACCGCTCCAGCACCGCCGCCCTGCTGGCGGACGAGGCCCGCGGGCGCGGCATGGACGTCACCGTCCTGCCGCCCGGCGGCACCCCCGCACCCGCGCCCGGCACCCCGGCCCACTACTACGGCGGACCGCGCTTCGCCGCCCGGGCCGCCCGGCGGCTCGGTACCGCGCTCCTCGAACCGGCCGACGGCTGGCTGGACCTGCTGCCGTACGGGCTCACCGGCCGCCGCGTCCGGTGCCTGCCCCTCAGCCGGGCCCGCGCGGTCCCCGGCCCGTTCTTCGCGAAGCCGCCCACCGACAAGAGCTTCCCGGCCGCCGTGTACGCCGACGGCAGCGGTCTGCCCGCACCGGCGGGGGAGGGCGACCCGCCGGTACAGATCAGCGAAGTGGTCACCTGGGTGAGGGAGTTCCGGCTCCACCTGCTGGACGGGGAGGTGCGCACCGGCTCCCAGTACGCCACCTTCGGCCGGCTCGACGTGGCCCCCCTGGACGGCCACGCGGACGAGCCCGCCGTCCGGGCGTTCGCCCGGCGGCTGACCGGGACGTGCGGTGACACCCTGCCCAGCGGCGTCGTCGTGGACATCGGCCTGATGCGGCCGGCCGGCGGAGCGGGGCCCGGCCGCTGGGCCGTCGTCGAGGCCAACATGGCCTGGTTCAGCAACATCTACGCCGCCGACCCCGGCCGGGCCCTCGACGTGGTCCTCCGCTCCGCCGGTCCCGAAGCCGGACTCCGTGAACACGACGTACGGTTCCGGCGGACCTGACGCGGCATCACGGCAACCTTTCCGGCACCGGCGGCGACTACAGGACGGAACCCCACCTCCCTCCGAGCGAACGGACCAGGCCATGGCAGTGAACCCCCGGCGCACCCCGCAACGGTCCGGCCGGGCCCTGGCGGCGGGGGTGACGGCCTTCCTGGCCATCGGGTCCCTCCAGGCGTTCGGCCCCGCGTCCGGCGCGGCGAGCGGCGAGAGGCCCCGGCTCCCGGACTCCCGGGCGGCGTACCAGGAGACCGCGGACCGGCCGACAGGAGGGGGGCCGTCGGCGTCCTGAGGGCGCAGGAGTTCCGCCGACCTGGAGTTGAAGCGCTTCGACTCGCCCTTCCGATCTTCGCTCTGGACAGCATCTGTGAGCACGTCTAGGCTCGTGTATCTGTGCATGTCAGAGCGGAAAACAGAGCGGACGGGAGCGCTGTCGAAGCGCTTCACCAACGGTACCTGCTCTCCTTCCGCCCCATTGGTAATGGAGAGCCGAATGGTCACGCTTGCCGAGGTCGCCCAGCATGCCGGAGTCTCCGCGAGCACCGTGAGCTACGTCCTCAGCGGCAAGCGGTCGATCTCCGAGTCCACCCGGAAACGGGTGCAGCACAGCATCCAGGAGCTGGGCTACCACCCCAACGCCGGGGCGCGCGCCCTGGCCAGCAGCCGGTCCAACATCATCGCGCTGATGGTCCCGCTGCGTACGGACATGTACGTGCCGGTGATGATGGAGATCGCCATCGCCGTCGCCACCTGCGCCCGCACCCACGGCTACGACGTCCTCCTCCTCACCGGCGAGGAAGGCCCCGCCGCCGTCCGGCGGATCGCCGGGAGCTCGCTCGCCGACGCGATGATCCTGATGGACGTGGAGCTGCACGACGAACGGCTGCCACTGCTGCGGGAGTCCGGCCGGGCCGCCGTCCTCATCGGGCTGCCCGCCGACACGGCCGGACTCACCTGCGTGGACCTCGACTTCGAGGCCACCGGCGCACTCTGCGTGGAACACCTCGCGGAGCTCGGGCACCGCGAGATCGCGGTGATCGGTGAGGCCCCCGCCGTCTACGAACGGCACACCGGCTTCGCCGAACGGACCGTGGACGGCATCCGGGCCAAGGCGCAGGAGACCGGGGTGCGGATCCTGCACCGGCCCAGCGAGGGCGGTTACGCCGCGATGGCCGGGACCCTGGCCAGGGTCTTCGACGAACGCCCCGGTACCACCGGCTTCATCGTGCAGAACGAAGCCGCCGTCGAACCCCTGCTCAACCTGCTCCAGCAGCAGGGCCGGGCCGTCCCCGAGGACGTCTCCGTCGTCGCCGTCTGCCCCGACCAGGTGGCCACCGGCGCCTCCGTCCGGCTCACCTCCGTCGCCATCCCGGCCCAGGAGATGGGCCGGCGCTCGGTCGAGCAGGTGGTGGCGAAACTGGCCGGCCGCGAGGCGGACGAGGTCGAACTGCTCGCCCCGGTACTGACCGTACGGGCGAGCACGGGCCCCGCCCCGGTCTGACCGGCGACGAGGGAGGGGGCGGGCGCCGTCCGGGCGGGCCGGCCCCTCCCGCGCCGGCGGCCCGCACCGGGCCCCGGGCCGGGCCGCCGGCCCGGCGAGACAGGGAAGCCGCTCGTCCGGGAGCCCGGGCCGCCCGCCTCCGCGGCCGGCCTGCCCGAGGCGGTGCGGGCACGCGCCGTGGGAGTGTCCCTTCCACGCGGGGGCGGAGGTTGCTACCGCGCCTCCAGGGTGAGGACGCGGTCCACGCCGGCCGTGAGCTCCAGAGGAGCCGCGGGGAGGCCGGCGTGCGGCTCGGCCGTGGTACCGGACGGGCGGTCGGTGAGGGCGTAGCCGTCGCCCGTACGCAGATCGACGTGGGCGTCGCGGTCCGGACGCAGCACCGCAGTGGCCCCCGAACCGGACCAGCTCAGGTCCAGCCGGGCACCGAACCGGGTGCGTACACCGCGCAGTTCACCCGCCGGACAGGACGCCGGGACGGCGGGCAGCAGCACCAGGCGGCCCGGCGCGGACTGGACGAGCGACTCGATGACGGCGGCGGGCAGGGTGTGGGCCGCGTCCGCGTTGTAGACGTTCCGGGACGGATAGTGCGCGCTCATCAGCGAGTGGTGGAAGAAGTCCCCGCCCAGCACCGCGTCCAGCGCCCCCGCCACCCGTGCCGGGTCCCGCAGCCGGGCGGCGATCAGCGCATGGTGCAGATGCCCGTGCGCGGAGTCGTTCTCCGCCCCGCGCAGCTCCAGCGCACGGTGCGCCGCCGCCGCCTCGCGGGGCGCGTCGTACGGATTGATCTCGTCCAGCGGCCACACCGGGTAGAGATGGCTCAGATGGCGGTGGTCGTACGTCTCCTCCAGGCCGGGCCACGCCCACTCCGCGAGCGCCCCGTCCCCGTTGACCAGGTAGCGGGGCAGCCTGGCCGCCAGCGCACGCCAGCGCCCCGCCGACGGATGGTCCGCGGCGTGCGCGGCGGCCGTCGTCAGGGCGTGGCGGGCCGCCGCGATGTCCATCGTGGCGTTGACCGTGCCCCAGCTCGCGTTGGCCGGACGGTTCTCCGGCGAGTAGGAGGGCACCACGGCCAGCTCACCGTCCGGGCCCTCCCGGGTCAGGAAGTCCTCGTAGAACAGCGCCACCTCCACCAGGGCGGCGGTCAGCCCGGCGTCCGGTGCCCCCGTCGTCACCTCGGCGTGCTCCAGCAGCGGCTGCAGCAGCCAGTCGGCGCCGGCCGTCCACAGATGCAGCGGATAGGCCCGCTGGAAGTGCCGGGTGTGCCCCGACTCACCGTCCGTGTGGGAGGGCGCCACGATGCCCCGGGCACCGAACAGCGCCCGCGCGTTGTCCCGCCAGTGCTCCAACTGCCCGTACACCAGCGCCGCGTGGGCCTCGGATACCTCCGGCAGCGCGGCACTCGCGGCCGACGCGACCTGGAGGTTGAGATTGGCGTTGGTGGTGAACGCCCCGGACCAGGCGGTGTCCCAGTCACCGGTCCACAGCCCGGTCAGCCGGGGCGGCAGCACCCCGGAGGAGGACAGCAGATGGTAGCGGCCCGCCGCGAAGAGGCGCTCCAGCAGCGCCGGGGAGCGCGGGCGGGCCAGCAGCTCGCCGCCGGACAGCTCCCGCTCACCCGCCGCGTCCCGCAGCGTGAGGGAGGACCTCCGGTACGCCCCGCCGTGCAGCGGCAGATGCCGGGCGAGCAGTTCCGCGTACTCGTCCCCGGGCAGGTCCGCCCACAGGGCGGAGAAGTCGGTGGGGCCCGGCGCGCGGCGGACCCGGGTCGTCAGCGTCAGGCCGCGCGCCCCCTCGACGCGCACACCGTCGCCCGCCACCGCCACCGTGCCGCGGTCCACCCGCACCACGGTGACCCCGGCGTACGCCGTGGAGCCGTCCGGGTACCCCACCCGCAGCGCCAGCCGCGCCCCGTCCGGGGTCAGCACCGTCGAACGCCCCACCGCCAGCCGCGCCGGGGCGCCCGGCAGCAGTGGGTCCAGCCAGACGTCGGCGCTCAGACCCGGATCCGTGACGTGCTGCACGATCACGTCGTCGGCCCGTGAGACGAACACCCGGCTGCGCCAGGCCTCGTACGAGGCGCTGACCTCGCCGGTGGTGAAGTCCACCGCGCGCCGGTAACCGGTGCCCGCGCCGTGCCGGCCGGGGTCCCGGCGGATCCGTGTCTGGAAGGCGGGGTGGAAGGGCTGCACCCACACCAGGGG
This sequence comes from Streptomyces nitrosporeus, assembly GCF_008704555.1. Classification (NCBI taxonomy): domain Bacteria; kingdom Bacillati; phylum Actinomycetota; class Actinomycetes; order Kitasatosporales; family Streptomycetaceae; genus Streptomyces; species Streptomyces nitrosporeus. Next base: position 640,969 of record NZ_CP023702.1, on the reverse strand, counting down.
CCGGCCCGCGCCGAACTCCTCGGCCGCCGTCACCTCCCCGGCCAGCAGCCCGTCCTGCACCCGGCCGAGCCGGTGCGCGAGCTCCGGCGGCCCCAGCCGCTCACTGCCGTTGGGGCGCACCAGGCTGTGGTGGTTGACGATCACCCGGTCGTCCGCCGGGTCGCCCCACACCATCGCGCCGTGCCGCCCGTTCCCGCTGAGGAAGGCGTCCTCCCAGCGGGCGGCGGGCAGCGGCTCCCAGGTCCCGTCGGTCATGCCGGGCCGTCTTGTCCCGTCGGTCATGCCGGGCCGTCTTCGAGCACCGCGACGCCGAAACGGCCCAGTTCCACCCGGCCGCCGGCCGCCGTCCCGGTGAGCAGATCCCTCCAGCCGCCTTCCGGCAACTCCACCGTCACCGTGGAGCTGCCGTGGTGCAGCAGGAAGAGCAGACCGCCCCGGCGCACCGCCTCCACCCCCTCGGGCAGCCCCTCCAGCACCGGACGCACACCCGCCTCGCGCGTCACCCGGCCCAGCAGGCCGCGCAGCGCCTCCGGTTCCGGAAGCGTCGAGACGTACCAGGCGGAGCCCTTGCGGAGCACCGCGGGCAGGCCGTCCAGCTCACCGCCCCGGTAGGCGGACACCGTCTCGGCGCTGCCGTCGGGCTCCAGCTCCTCCGACCACAGGGTGCCGCGCAGGCCCTCGCACTCCACCGTGGTGCCCGCGTCCAGCGGCCACCACTCGTGGACCCTGCGGATGCCGAACAGCTCCCGCAGCCGGCTGTCCATGCCGCCGGGCCGGACCCGGTCGTCCTCGTCCGCGACCCCGGTGAAGAACCCGCAGACGAGGGTGCCGCCGCCCCGGACATAGGCGATCAGGTTGTCGACCGCCGCGTCCCGCAGCAGGTACAGCTGGGGGACGACGACCACCCGGTAGCCGTCGAGGCCGGACTCCGGGCGGGCGAAGTCGGTCGCCGTGCCGTTCTCCCACAGCGCCCGGTGCCAGGCCCGCACCAGGTCCGGGTAGTCCACCAGGGTGGAGGGCCGGCCCTCCTGGGCGCTCGCCCACCAGGCGTCCCAGTCGTGCAGCACGGCCACGTCCGCGGTGCTGTGCGTGCCCGCCACCTTCCCGCCGATACGGGCGAGTTCGGCGCCGATCCGCTTCACCTCGCCGAAGGTCCGGCCGCCCTCCCCGGCGTGCGGCAGCATCGCCGAGTGGAACTTCTCCGCCCCCTGCCGCGACTGGCGCCACTGGAAGTAGCAGACCGCGTCCGCGCCCCGGGCCACCGACTGCAGCGACCAGAGCCGGTTCAGCCCGGCCGGCTTCGGCTGGTTGACCGGACGCCAGTTGACCCCGCCGGCGGCCTGCTCCATCAGCATCCACGGCCCGCCGGCCTGCGAACGCGTCATGTCGGCGAGCATCGCGTTGTACTGCCCGCCCTGCGGGTCCCGGGAGTCGGGGTAGACGTCGACGGAGACCACGTCCTCCTGCTCCGCCCAGGCCCAGCCGTCCTGGCCGGCCCACATCGGCATGAAGTTGGTGGTCACCGGGATGTGCGGGGAGTGCCGGGCGACGATGTCCCGCTCGGCGGTGAAGCACTCCAGCAGCGCGTCGGAGGTGAACCGCTTGAAGTCCAGCACCTGTGCGGGGTTGCGCATGTACTGCGCCTTGCGGGGCGGCAGGACCTGCGACCAGGTGTCGTAGCGCTGGCTCCAGAACGCCGTGCCCCAGGCCTCGTTGAGCGCGTCGGTGGTGGTGTGGCGGGCGGTCAGCCAGCGGCGGAAGTGCGCGGCCGTTTCGTCGCACCAGCAGTGCGTGCAGTACTCGTTGTTGATGTGCCACACGGTGAGCGCCGGGTGGTCCGCGTACCGCGCCGCCAGGTCCTCGGTGAGCGCGGCGGCGTACCGCCGGTAGACCGGCGAACTGGGGCAGAAGTGCTGCCGCGAACCGTAGGAGACGACCGTGCCGTCCTCGGCGCGCGGCAGGGTCTCCGGGTGCAGCGCCCCCATCCACGGCGGCGGCGAGGACGTCGGGGTGGCCAGGACCACCCCGACGCCGTGCGCGTGCAGGAGGTCCATCAGCCGGTCCAGCCAGCCGAACTCGCGGGCCCCCGGGCGTGGTTCGATCCTCGCCCAGGAGAACACGCCGACGGTGACCGAGTTGACCCCGGCCTCCTTCATCAGCCTCACGTCGTCGGCCCACACCTCCTCGGGCCACTGCTCGGGGTTGTAGTCGCCCCCGAAGAGGAGGCGGCCGCGGGTGGCGTCGTGCAGGGACGGCATGGACTTCTCGTTCCTCATACGGGGTCTGCGTACTGGATGCCGCGGCCGTTGGTGCCCAGATAGACACGGCCGTGGACGCGGGGGTCACCGGTGATGACCTCACCGGTCCACCCCCAGCGGTGGGCGTCGTCGTTGATCCTGACCCAGGTGCGGCCCGCGTCGTCGGAGCGGAGCACGACCACGTCGTCGTGGACCGCCGTGACCCGGCCGGTCTGGAAGACGGCCGGGTAGCGGTCCCGGCTGCCCGGGGCCGCCTTGCCGAAGCCCAGGGCGTGCGAGGCCTGGCAGCCGGCGACCGCGGTGAAGGTCCGGCCGCCGTCCACCGAGCGCAGCAGCCCGTTGTCCTTGGCCGACAGCCACAGGTCGCCGGAGCGGCCCGGCGCCGCCGCGATCCTGAACTGGACGTCGCCCGAGGGGAGTCCGGTGGCGCCCCGGGTGAAGGTGGCGCCGCCGTCCGTGGAGCGGAACACCGCCCCGGTGTCCGTGTCGTAGACGTAGAAGCGGGCGGGGTCCACGGGGTCGGCGACCGGGGCACCGCCCTCGGGGAAGGTGGGGACCTCCGCCCAGGTGGCACCGTTGTCGGTGGACCGGTGGGCGGCGTACGTGGTGCCGTCCCAGTGGACGAACGACCACAGCAGCACCGCGCCGTCCGCGGAGACGGCGATCGGGCCGGGGGCGGAGGCGGCGATCTCCGGCTGGGCCGCGAACGGCTTCCAGCTGCGGCCGCCGTCACGCGAGTACGCGCCCGCCGAGGAGGACCCCGACGGCCAGCCGGCCCGGACGACGTACGACGGCTCCAGGGTGGCCAGGGCCAGCCCGGTCGCCGTGCCGAACACCGGGTTCGACGCCATGCCCCTGGAAGGGGAGGCCGTCAGCGAGTCGTGGTACATCACCCCGATGTCACCGAGCCCGCTGAGCAGCCGGGCGCGCCCCGACGGCGGTGAGATCAGCTGGCGTACGGAGGTCTCCTCCAGGCCCCGGATCTCCGGCGCCCAGCGCACCAGGTCCCGTGTCCCGAAGACCGTCGCGCCGGTGCCGTACACGATGTGGCGGGCGTCGTGCGGATCGACGGCGACCGCCTGGATCCACCAGCCGAACTTGGCGCCCTCGCCGCCCCATTCGAGATAGGGGGTCTCGGACACGTCCAGCACCGCGGTGTCCTTCAGCGAGGTCCAGTTCGCCCCGCCGTCCGTGGACCGGAACAGGGTGTCCACCTGTCCCCAGCGGTTGTTGGTGGAGACCACGACCGTACCGGGGCGGGACGCGGCGACCGCGACACCGCCGTAGCCGAAGGCGTCCCCCTCGCCCGGGACCACCGGGGTGACGTCGCTCCAGGCGCCGGTGACCGTGTCGAGGCGGTGCACCGAACCGTCCGTCTGGTTGTTGGGGCCCGGCCCGTTCGCGTACGTCACGTACAGCGCGCGGGTGTGCGCGTCGTAGGCGGCGCGGATCGGCACGCCGGTCGCGGTGCCGGCGGACGGCTGTCCGGGCACGGCCTCCCAGCCGCCCGCGGCCGTCGTCCGGTACAGCGCCGTCCCGCCGTCGCCCCAGCCCGCGTACACCGTGCGGCCCGCCGCGACCAGCAGCGTGACCCCCTGCCCGGTCGCCGACACGGCCGCCGGGAACGAGGTGTCCGCCGACCAGCTCGCCCCCCGGTCCGCGGACCGCAGCAGCCCGTCGTGCCGGGTGCCCAGCCACAGGGTCTCGCTGTCACGCGGGTCGACCAGCAGCCGTTCGCCCGCGCCCCGGCCGTCCTCGTTGGCGCCGAGCCGCACCGTCAGGTCCGTACGCTCCCAGGTCGCGCCCCGGTCCTCGGACCGGAGCACCGCCCCCGGCGACGCCCAGTCCTGGGCGTACGTCCCGAGCGCCAGGTACAGCCGGTCCGGGTGCGCCGGGTCGACGGCCATCGCCTCGACGCCCAGCAGGTTCCAGTCGTCCCAGCCGATGTGGTCGGTCAGCGCCGTCCAGCGGGAGGCGCGCGCGTCCCAGCGGTAGGCCCCGCCGATGTCGGTACGGGCGTAGGCGAGGGAGCGCGCCGACGGGTGGAACAGGAGACCCGTCACGAAACCGGTGCCGCCGATCGCGGCGGTACGCCAGCGGTACCGCTCGGACGCGGCGGGCCGGCGTGCCGCCGAGGCGGCGCCCGCCGCCGGCAGCACCGTGGCGGAGGCGGCCGCCACGGCGGCGCCCGCGAGGACGGCCCGGCGCCCCGGCCCGGTGTGCTGGACGGATTCGGGTCTCGGGTCGGACGAAGCGCGCATGACGAGGGACCTTCCGGGGAGGGAGGGGAGGGGGCGGGGCGGGAGCGGCGGACGTCAGCCCTTGACGGCGCCGGTGAGCATGCCCTCCTTGAAGTGCTTCTGGACGAAGGGCGACAGGACCGCGACCGGGATCAGCGCCAGCACCATGACCGCCATCTGGATCGCGAGCGGCGAGAGATGACCGGTGTTGATCACCTGGGCCAGGCCGGTGGGCCGTTCCTGCTTGAGGACGAGCTGGTTCATCACGTTCTGCAGCGGCAGCATCTTCGGGTCGCTGATGTAGATGGAGGCGTTGAACCAGGCGCTCCAGTAGCCGACCGCGTAGAAGAGCGTGATCACGGCGATGACCGCGCGGGAGAGCGGCATGACGATCTGCCACAGGATGCGGACGTCGCCGGCCCCGTCGATGCGGGCGCTCTCGATGAGCTCCTGGGCCGTGCTCATGAAGAAGGCGCGCAGCACCAGGATGTTGAAGACGTTCAGCGCGCTCGGCAGGATCAGCGCCAGATAGGAGTCCGTCAGCCCCAGGCCCTGCACCACCAGATAGGTGGGGATGAGCCCCGCGCCGAAGAACATCGTGGCGAGCATGGTCAGCAGCAGCGGCCGGTGGAGCACGGACCCGGGGCGGGAGAGTCCGTAGGCGCACATGATCGACACGGTCATGCTGAAGAGCGTCCCGACCACCGTCACACAGATGCTGACCAGGGTGGCGCGGGTGACCTGGCCGCCGCCCAGGAGTTCCTGGTAGGCGATGAACGTGACCCCCCGCGGGATCACCACCAGCCCGCCGGCCTCGGTGATGGTCTTCACCGAGGACAGGCTGGTGACGACCACGACCCAGAGCGGGAAGAGGACGGCCAGGCAGATCAGGACCAGGACGACGCCCTTGGAGGCGAGGCCCGCCTTCGTGGGCTCCTCCTCCCACACCGGCCGCAGCCGGCCGCGGGTCCCCGGTTTCACACCGGCCACGCCGGTCATTCTGTAGAGCAGGCCGCTCACTTCTTGTACACCCCCTGCTCACCCATGAGATGGGCGACCTTGTTGGCCCCGAGGACCAGCAGCAGACCGAAGATTCCCTTGACGATGCCGACGGCTGCCGCGTAGCTGAACCCGCCGTAGGTGATACCGACGTTCCAGACATAGGTGTCGAGGACTTCGGAGGCGCCCGGACCGACCGCCGTGCGCTGGAGCAGGATCTGCTCGAAGCCGACCGTGAGCGCGTTGCCGACCTGGAGGACCAGCAGCAGGGCCACGACCGGGCGCAGGGCGGGCAGCGTGACGTGCCACATCCGGCGCCAGCGGTTCGCGCCGTCCATGGCGCTCGCCTCGTACAGCTCCGGGCTGACCGAGGCCAGCGCGGCGAGGAAGACGATGACGCCCCAGCCGGCGTCCTTCCAGATCATCTCGAAGGTGAGCAGGAACTTGAACAGTCCCGGGTCGGTCATCAGGTCGAAACCCTCGTGACCGTGTTCCCGCAGGGTCTGCGCGATCAGCCCCGCGCCGCCGAACATCTGCTGGAACACCGTGATGACGAGGACCCAGGAGAAGAAGTGCGGCAGGTACAGGATGGCCTGCGCCACCGCCCGGACCCGGGGCCGCACGAAGCTGTTGATGAACAGCGCGAGCAGGATCGGCACCGGGAAGAACAGCGTCAGCTGCAGCAGGAAGATCGTCAGGGTGTTGCCCAGCGCCGACCAGAACAGCCGGTCGTTCACCATCTGCTCGAACCACTCGAAGCCCACCCACGGGCTGTTCAGGATGGCCTGGAACGCGTTGTCCGCGATGTAGGGGTCGTAGTCCTGGAAGGCGACGACGTTGCCCACCAGCGGGACGTACGCGAAGACCAGCAGCAGCAGGATCGCCGGCAGGGTCATCAGGATCAGCGTCCGGTCCCGGCGCAGACGGTGCCGCAGGGGCACCTTCCCGGTCACCGGGGGCTCCCCGGTGACCGTCGTGCCCTTCTCGGCCGGCGGCGCGGAAGCCTTCCGCGCCCGCCGGCCCTCTGTGCTCAGTGACATGTCAGGAAGCCGACTCACCGGTCTCGTCGAGCAGCTTCTTGTACCAGTCGCGGAGCTTGTCGCCGCCCCTGCTCTTCCAGTCGGAGACCTGCTGCTGCATGTCGCCGACCTTCTTCCGCCCGCGCACGATGTCCTTCTCCAGCGCCTCGAACTGCGCGTTCAGCTCGGTGTAGCGGGTGGGCTCCTGGATCTGCATGCCGTGGAACAGCGGCTTCTTCAGGTGCGCGCCCTGGCGCTGCTGCCACTCGACGACACCCTTGGCGACGTCCGGGTGGTCGGGGTAGGCGCGGAACGGCGAGGGGGAGGCGATGTACTCGTAGGTGGCGAAGACCTGGTTGTTGCCCTCCTCGGTCTTCGTCAGGACGCCGTCCTCCAGGGTGTGGTGCGTGCCCTCCAGGCCGTAGGCCTTCAGACGCTGCTCCTTGGAGCCGTAGGGAGCGGCGGTGTAGTTGGCCAGCGCGAGGATGTCCTCGACCGTCTTCTTGTCGGCCTTCTTGCTGATCATGCACCAGATGTTGGAGGGCGCGGCCTCGTAGATGGTGGGCGCGCCGCCGTCGTGGGCGAAGAAGTCGATGGCGCCCATCTTGAAGTCCGGGTTGTCCAGGCGCTGGATCGCACAGGCGGCGTACCAGTCCGAGATGTCCGCGTTGTACATCATGACGTTGCCGGCGGAGAAGGTGGTGCGCATGTCACCCGTCTCGGCCTTGGCGTCCGGGTGCACGAAGCCGGCCGAGTACAGCGAGCGCGACCACTCCAGCGCCTCCAGGTACTCGTCGGTCTCGTAGCGGTTGACCAGCTTGCCGTCGACCAGCTTCCAGTAGTACGGCTTCTCCGGCAGCACCCCGAAGAAGACCCACGCAGACCACGTCATGTCGCTGCACGCCCACACCTTGCTCCTGGGGGCGTTGATCTCCTTGCAGAGGTCGTAGAACTCCTGCGTGGTGGTCGGGGTCTCCCAGCCCTTCTCCTCGAAGATGTCGGCCCGGTAGAAGGGGGTGATGTTCGGCGTGGACTCGGCCGGCATCGGCAGGCCGCGCAGCTGGCCGGCGAAGACACCGCGCTGCCAGGCGCCGGTGGGGATGGCCGCCAGGTTCGGGTACGCCTTGACCTTGTCGCCCGAGAGGTAGGGGCCGAGGTCGGCGAACTTGTTGGCGATGGCGCTCGGGATCTTGCCGCCCAGCTCCCAGCCGGGGATGACGACGGCGTCCGGGATGGCGCTGGAGGCCAGCACCGCGCCCAGCTTCTGGCCGTAGGTGTTGCCGTCCTGGTTCTGCCACTTGACCTTGACGCCGGCGGCCTCGTCCATCGCCGTCCAGTAGGGGTTGCCCTCGGCCGGCGAGGTGCCCCACAGCGGCGCCATGACGGTCAGCTCGCTGCCCTTGCCCAGCTTCTTCGGCACCGACACGGCCAGCTGGTCGGCCGGGAGCGCGGTGGTGAAACCGGCCGCGGAGCCGTTCTTGCTGGGGATGTCCGGGGTGACGGCCTTCGAGGGCACGTAGGCGGGAAGGATGTCCTTCAGCTTCTTGCCCGTGGTCGCGCCCTCGTTCTTCGAGCTGCCGCCGGTACCGCCGCCGCAGGCGGCGAGGAGCGGAATCCCGCCGCCCACGGCAGCCGCGGCGACCGCGGTGGAGGCGAGGAACCGTCTCCGGCTGGGGGAGGAGGGGATGTTCGGCGTCATTGCGTCAACCCTTCGTGGTGCACCAGGTCGAGCCGGGGGCGGTGTGCCGTCCGGTTCCTGTGTCTGAGGTAGGGGCGTAACCGACGAGCCGGCGACACGGCGCCGACCGAGATGAAGCGGGTCAACCATGAGGCGTCGAAGCGCTTCGATGTTGCAGCGAGGTTAAGTGAAGCGATCGGGTCGCACAAGAGTCGGATTCCATATTCCTCCGACCTGTGTCCCAACTGTTTTCCGGCCTACCGCCCACGCTGCCCGAAATGCTCAGGGCACACCCTTGACACGTGCGGGTCGGACGCAGAGCATCGAAGCGCTTCGAAGATCTGTGAAGATCTTTCGAAGCGTTCTGCTCGGTCATACCTCCCACCTTTACTAGGGGACCCGCACGTGACGGACCATCCGCTGCCCTTCCGAGACCCCCGACTCCCCTTCGCCGCACGCGTCGACGACCTCCTCGGGCGGCTCACGCCCGAGGAGCGGATCGCGATGCTCCATCAGTTCGCCCCCGCGGTCGAGCGCCTGGGAGTCGGCCCCTTCCGCACCGGGCAGGAGGCGCTGCACGGCGTCGCCTGGATGGGACCGGCCACCGTCTTCCCGCAGGCCGTCGGTCTCGGCGCCACCTGGAACGGGGAACTGGTCCGCAGGGTCGGTGAGGCCGTCGGCGACGAGGTGCGCGCCAAGCGCGCCACGGACGACCGGGTGGGCCTCAACGTCTGGGCCCCGACGGTGAATCTGCTGCGCCACCCGCTCTGGGGCCGCGGCGAGGAGGGGTACTCCGAGGACCCGGCCCTCACCTCCGCGATCGCCGTCGCCTACACCCGCGGACTGCGCGGCGACCACCCCGACTACTGGCGCACCGCCCCCGTCCTCAAGCACTGGCTCGCCCACAACAACGAGACCGACCGCGACACCGCCTCCTCCTCGGTGCGCCCCCGCGTCCTGCACGAGTACGACCTGCGGGCCTTCCGCGACGCGGTACGCGCCGGAGCGGTCGCCGGGGTCATGCCGGCCTACAACCTGGTCAACGGCCGCCCCAACCACGTCTCCCCGCTCCTGGAGCAGCAGCTGCGCGGCTGGACCGACCAGCCGCTCGTCGTCTGCTCGGACGCCGGGGCCCCCTCCAACCTGGTCGACTCCGAGCACTACTTCGACACCCACGAGGAGGCCACCGCCGCCTCCCTCAAGGCCGGTGTCGACAGCTTCACCGACCACGGCCAGGACTCCTCCGTCATGACCGGCCGGATCCGCGGCGCGCTCGACAAGGGCCTCCTCACCCAGGACGACATCGACACCGCCGTCCGCCGGCTGCTCGCCCTGCGCTTCGCGCTGGGGGAGTTCGACCCGGAACTCGACCCCTACGCGGCGACGGACGCCTTCGACACCCCCGGGCACCGGGCGCTCGCCCAGGAGGCCGCCGAACAGGCCGTCGTCCTGCTGAAGAACGACGGCCTGCTGCCCCTGGCACCCGAGGAGGGCCGCACCGTCGCCGTCGTCGGACTGCTCGCCGACGCCTGCAAGCTGGACTGGTACAGCGGCACCCTGATCCACCGCTCCACCCCGCTCGACGGAATCCGTGAGCGCTACGGCGCCGGCCGCGTCCTGTACGCCGAAGGCACCGACCGCGTCCTGCTGGCCTGCGACGGCGGCCGGCTGCGGGTGCCGGAGAACACGGCACCCGCCGACGGCGGGACGCGCGGGGCCGAAGGCGCCCTGGACCCGGCTCTGCTGGCGGGCCGCACCGACCTGCCACCGCTGACCTGCGACGCGACGGGCACCGAACTGTCCGTCGTGGACTGGGGCGACGGGGTGCTGACCTTCCGGACCGACGAGGGGCTGTACCTCTCGGTCGCCGACGACGGATACGTCAGGGCGTCCGCCGAGGAGCCGGGCGGCTGGGTCGTCCAGGAGACCTTCCGCAGGGAAGCGGTGGAGGGACACGCGGGCGGGCACCGCCTTCTGCACATCGGGACCGGTGGGTACGTGTCAGTCGCCGCCGACGGCGCGAAGGTTGCCGCCGGCGGGGAAAAGATTTCCGCGGCCGGCGCGACCGTCTTCGAGACGGTCACCGTCGAGCGCGGCGAGGACGCCGTCGCCCGGGTGGCCGAGGCCGCCGACACCGTGATCGTCGTCGCCGGCAACGACCCCCACATCAACGGCCGCGAGACCGAGGACCGCACCACCCTCGCCCTCCCGGCCCAGCAGGACCGGCTGTGGCGCGCCGCCCGCGCGGCCAACCCGCGCACCGTCCTCGCCCTCACCTCCGCCTACCCCTACGCGGTCCCCGACGCGGCGGCCGAACTGCCCGCCCTGCTCTGGACCGCGCACGGCGGCCAGGCGGCCGGCACCGCGCTCGCCCGGGTCCTCGCCGGAGACGTCTCCCCGGCGGGCCGCCTCCCGCAGACCTGGTACGCCGCCGACACGGACCTGCCCGGCCTGTTCGACTACGACGTCATCGGCTCCCGGCAGACCTACCTCTACTTCGAGGGCACCCCTCTCTACCCCTTCGGCCACGGGCTCGGATACAGCGACTTCGGCTACACGGACATCGAGGCCGGGCCTGACGGCGACCAGCTGCGGATCTCGCTGACCGTCACCAACGAGGGCCCCGTCCCCGCCGACGAGGTCGCCCAGATCTACGTCCGGGCGGCCGACGCCGCCTCCCGCGACCTGCCGGGGCGGAAGCTGGTCGCCCACCGCCGCCTGCACCTCGCCCCCGGCGCCTCCGAGCGCCTCGAATTCCTGGTCCCCGTCGAGGAACTGGGCCACTGGAGCGTCGCGCACGGCCGCTGGGCCGTCGAGCCCGGTACGTACGACATCCTGGCCGGCGCCTCCAGCGCCGACATCCGCCTCACCGCGTCCGTCACCCTCGACGGGCTGCCGTCCGGCCCGCGCCCCGTCCTGGAACACGGCCTGGAGGCCGCCGCCTACGACACCCAGCAGGGCACCGAGATCGTCGACCGCACGAAGCGGGACGGCGACGCGGTCACCCCGGCCGCCGACGGAACCCCCGGCGAACTCCTCTTCCGAGCCTGCGACTTCGGCGACGGAGCCGCGCGGCTGACACTGGCCGTCTCCGGCGGGGGCTCGGTGACCGTCGAGGCGGACGGCCGCACCGCAGAGGTCCCCGTGCCCGCCACCGGCGGACCGTACGACTACACCACCGCCGAGGCCGGCTTCACGCCCCGGGGCGTGCACGACGTACGCGTCACCCTGCACGGCACCGTGCGCCTCGCGCACCTCGGCTTCACGCGCGCCGGGGCCGCGCAGTGACCCCCGCCGCCCGCCGCCCCCGACCCTTCCCCCGTACCCCCGGCAAGGAGACCGCATGAAGTTCACCGACGGCTTCTGGCTGATGCGTGAGGGCGTACGCGCTTCCTACGCCACCGAGATCCGCGACCTGCGCGTCGAGGAGAACCGGTTCACCGCCTACGCCTCCGTCAAGAAGGTGGCCGCACGCGGCGACACCCTCAACACCCCGCTGATCACCGTCGAGTGCTTCTCGCCTGCCGAGGGCGTCATCGGCGTACGCACCACCCACCACGCCGGGAAGGCCCGCCGCGGCCCCGACTTCACCCTCTACCCCGGTGACGGTTCCGCCCCCGGCGCCCGCACCCGGCAGGAGGGCGGGACCACCGAACTCACCAGCGGCCCCCTGACGCTGCGCATGGACGGCGACGGCCCCTGGGGCATCACCTTCCTCGGCCCCGACGGCCGGCACCTGACCGGAGCCGGCCCCAAGGGCACCGCCTTCGCCACCACCCCCGACGGCGTCCACCACATGATCGCCCAGCTCGCCCTGGACGTCGGCGAGAACGTCTACGGCCTCGGCGAGCGCTTCACGCCGTACGTCAAGAACGGCCAGAGCGTGGACATCTGGCAGGCCGACGGCGGCACCAGCAGCGAGCAGGCCTACAAGAACATCCCGTTCTACCTGTCCTCGCGCGGCTACGGCGTCTTCGTCAACCACCCCGGCAAGGTCTCCTTCGAGGTCGGCTCCGAGGCCGTCGGCCAGGTCCAGTTCAGCGTCGAGGACCAGACGCTGGAGTACTACATCGTTGCTGGACCCACCCCGAAGGAGGTGCTCTCCCGCTACACCGCCCTCACCGGCCGGCCGGCCCTCCCGCCGGCCTGGTCCTTCGGCCTCTGGCTCACCACCTCCTTCTGCACCTCCTACGACGAGGCCACCGTCACCTCCTTCGTCGACGGCATGGCCGAGCGGGGCATCCCGCTCAGCGTCTTCCACTTCGACTGCTTCTGGATGCGCGAGTACCAGTGGTCGGACTTCCTCTGGGACCCCGAGGTCTTCCCCGACCCCGAGGGCATGCTGGCCCGCCTCAAGGAGCGCGGGCTGCGGATCAGCATGTGGATCAACCCCTACATCGCCCAGAAATCGGCACTGTTCGCCGAGGCGGCCGGACACGGCTACCTGGTACGGCGGCCGGACGGCGACATCTGGCAGTGGGACCTCTGGCAGCCCGGCATGGCCCTGGTGGACTTCACCAACCCGGCCGCCGCCGCCTGGTACAACGGCAAACTGCGCCTCCTGCTCGACCAGGGCGTCGACTGCTTCAAGACCGACTTCGGCGAGCGCATCCCCACCGACGTGGTCTGGCACGACGGCTCCGACCCGGAGCGCATGCACAACTACTACGCCCAGATCTACAACCGCACCGTCTTCGACCTCCTGGAGAGGGAACGCGGCACCGGCGAGGCGGTCCTCTTCGCCCGCTCCGCGACGGCCGGCGGCCAGCAGTACCCGGTCCACTGGGGCGGAGACTGCTTCGCCTCCTTCACCGCGATGGCGGAGTCGCTGCGCGGCGGGCTGTCCCTGTCGCTGTCCGGGTTCGGCTTCTGGAGCCACGACATCGGCGGCTTCGAGGGCACGCCCGACCCGGCGGTCTTCAAGCGCTGGCTCGCCTTCGGCCTGCTCTCCTCCCACAGCCGCCTGCACGGCAACGTCTCCTACCGGGTGCCGTGGGAGTTCGGCGAGGAAGCCGTCGACGTGGCACGGAAGTTCACCCTGCTCAAGCACCGGCTGATGCCCTACCTCTACGCCGTGGCCGCCGAGGCGCACCGCACCGGCGTCCCGGTGATGCGCCCCATGCTGGCGGAGTTCCCCGGCGACCCGGCCACCCGCACCCTGGACCGGCAGTACATGCTCGGCCCGGACCTGCTGGTCGCCCCGGTCTTCACCGAGGACGGCGAAGTCGAGTACTACGTACCCGAGGGCACCTGGACCTCCCTGCTCACCGGCGAGACGGTCACCGGCCCGGCCTGGCGCCAGGAGACCCACGGCTTCGACAGCCTGCCCCTGCTGGTGCGGGACGGCGCGGTCCTGCCCTGGGGCACCGACGACCAGCGCCCGGACGGCGACTGGCTCGACCACCTCACCCTGCGCGTCTTCGGCTCCGCCGCCGGCGAGCGCACCGTCACGGTGCCGGATCTCACCGGAGCCGCGGCGGCGTCGTTCCACGTCGTCCGGGACGCGGCCGGAGTGCGGGTCACGGCGGAGGGGACCGGACGGCCGTACCGCGTCGGCGTGGAGGAGACCGGAGCGGCCGGAGAGGGAACGGGCACGGTGACCGTGGCCTGACCGCGCCCGCCCCGCCGCCGCCCGTCCCCTGACCCCCGGTCAGGCGGCGGTCGGCGGCCGGAGCCGCCGGAGTCGCCGGGCGGGGAGCGGTGCCCCCGGCCCCGCCCGTCAGCCCACGGACTCCACGGGCTCGGTCTCCCGGGGCCCCCGCCGGTCGAACTGGGTGCGGTGGAGCTGGGCGTACCGCCCCTCCAGCGCCAGCAGTTCGTCGTGGGTGCCGCGCTCGACGATCCGGCCCGCCTCGACCACCAGGATCAGATCCGCGGCCCGCACCGTGGACAGCCGGTGGGCGATCACCACCGCGGTGCGGCCCTCCAGCGCCTCGGCCAGGGCCTCCTGCACCGCGGCCTCCGAGGTGGAGTCCAGGTGCGCGGTCGCCTCGTCGAGGATGACCACCCGCTGACGTGCCAGCAGCAGCCGGGCGATGGTGAGGCGCTGGCGCTCCCCGCCGGAGAGCCGGTAGCCCCGCTCCCCGACGATCGTGTCCAGCCCGTCGGGCAGGGAGGCGACCAGGCCCTCCAGCCGGGAGCGGCGCAGCGCGTCCCAGATGTCCTCCTCCGACGCGTCGGGCCGGGCCAGCAGCAGATTGGCCCGCACCGACTCGTGGAAGAGGTGGCCGTCCTGGGTGACCATGCCCAGGGTGGCGCGGATCGAGTCCGCGCTCAGGTCGCGTACGTCCACGCCGCCCAGCCGCACGGTGCCGGAATCGGCGTCGTACAGCCGGGGGAGGAGCTGTGCGACGGTCGACTTGCCCGCTCCCGAGGAGCCGACCAGGGCCACCGTCTGCCCGGGTTCCGCCCTGAAGGAGACGTCGTGGAGCACGGTCCCGCCGCCCCGTGCGTCGAGCGTGGCGACCTCCTCCAGCGAGGCGAGGGAGACCTTGTCGGCGGACGGGTAGCCGAAGGACACCCCGTCGAACTCCACGGACACCGGTCCGTCCGGCACCCGCCGGGCGTCCGGCTTCTCGGCGATCAGCGGCTTCAGGTCGAGGATCTCGAAGACCCGCTCGAAGCTGACCAGCGCGCTCATCACCTCGACCCGCGCCCCGGCCAGAGCGGTCAGCGGCGCGTAGAGCCGGGTCAGCAGCAGGGCCAGGGCGACGACCGCGCCGGGCTCCAGGCTGCCGCGCAGCGCGTAGTGGCCGCCGAGCCCGTAGACCAGGGCCAGCGCCAGTGCCGAGACCAGGGTGAGCGCCGTGATGAACGTCGACTGGAGCATCGCCGTACGGACCCCGATGTCCCGTACCCGGCCCGCCCTCGCCGCGAAGGCCGCGGACTCCTCCGCGGGGCGGCCGAACAGCTTGACCAGGGTGGCGCCCGGCGCGGAGAAACGCTCCGTCATCCTCGTCCCCATACTGGCGTTGTGTCCGGCGGCCTCCCGCTGGAGCGCCGCCATGCGCGAACCCAGCCGCCGGGCGGGTACGACGAACACCGGCAGCAGGACCAGGGCGAGCAGGGTGATCTGCCAGGACAGGGTCAGCATCACGGCGAGTGTCAGCAGCAGGGTGACCAGGTTGGACACGACCCCGGAGAGCGTGTTGCTGAACGCCCGCTGGGCGCCGATCACATCGTTGTTGAGCCGGCTGACCAGCGCGCCCGTCCGGGTGCGGGTGAAGAAGGCGACCGGCATCCGCTGCACATGGTCGAAGACCGCCGTGCGCAGGTCCAGGATCAGCCCCTCGCCCAGCGTCGCCGACAGCCACCGGGTGAGGAGCGCGAGGGCCGCCTCCGACACGGCGATGAGGGCGATCAGCAGGGCGAGCCGGGTGACGGTACCAGAGTCGTCCCCCTCGACGATCGAGTCGACGACCTGCCCGGCCAGCACGGGTGTGGCCACCGCCAGCAGCGCGGTGGCCACACTCACCAGCAGGAAGCGGATGATCCGGCTCCGGTGCGGCCGGGCGAACGCCGCGATACGGCGGAGGGTGGCCCGGGAGAAGGGTCTGCGGCCCTCCTGGGCGTTCATCGCGCTGTGCAGCGAGGACCAGGCCGTGACTTCCATGTTCATGGGAACGATGCCTCCGGGAGTGGGATCGGTACGCGGCGAACGCTAAGGCCTCGACTTTGCTTGAGGTCAACCGGCGGCCGCCGCGGCCTCCTCACGCCCCTGCCGCCGGCCGGACGCCGGCCGGGCGCCGGGCCGGGGCCCCACGCCCCGGCCCCACCGGGTCAGAGGTGCGGGACCACCGCCACGGCGCACGGCGCGTGGTGCAGCATCGCGTGGGTGACCGGGCCCAGCCTGCGCACACCGGGCTCAGGGGTGCGGCGGCCGACCACCAGCAGTTCCGCCTCCCCGGCGTACGGCAGCAGCACCTCGGAGGCCGAACCCGCCCGGACGTGCTCGACCACCTCGACCCGGGGGTACTTCTCGCGCCACGGCCGCAGGGCCGCGGCCAGGATCTCCCGGTGCACCGGTTCGAGGCCGCCCTGCTGCTGGGCCACCCAGAGCGAACCCGGGCTCCACATGAGGACCGGCGGAAGCTCCCACGCGTACACGGCGCGCAGCGGCACCCCGCGCTCGGCCGCCATGGCGAACGCGAAGTCCAGCACCCGGCCGCTCTCCTCCTCGGCGTCCTGGACACCGACGACGACCCCCCGGGACGCTCCGGGCGCGGGGGAGTCCTTCCCCGTCTCGCGCACCATGACGACCGGCCGGGCCGTCCGGCGCAGCACGTGCAGCGAGACCGAACCGACGAGGTACCCGGCGAGGGTCCCGTAACCCCGTGAGCCGAGCACCAGTATCCCGGCCCCGGCGGCCTCGGCGACCAGGGTGGACACCGGGTCACCGACCAGCAGTTCGGCGTCCACCTCCAGGCCGGGGTGGTCCGCGGTCACCCGGGCCTCGGCATCGCTCAGCATGGCCCGCACCATGCGCTCCTCGGAGTCGCGGTCCCCGACGTAACCCGTGTCGCCGGGACGCCACGCCCAGGCGTGGACCAGGCGCAGCGCCGCGCCCCGCAGTCCGGCCTCGCGCGCCGCCCAGCCGGCGGCGGCGAGGGAGTGGCCGGTTCCGTCCAGCCCGACGGTGACGGTGTCCGACATGATGGCCTCCAGAGGAAAGGGAATCTCACCGCCATCCTCTCCCCGGCGCTCCCGCCCGCTTCGCCCCGGCACGCCGAAGGGCCGCCGGACAGGTCTGTGACCTGCACGACGGCCCTTCGCCAGGGGCCGTCCGGACCGTTCCGGGACCGGCGCGGTGTCAGACGCCCGGCGGGATCCCGGCCGGACGACCGGAGCCGCGGGTGAGTCCGTATCCGAACACCCCGGCGAGCGCGGCCAGTACGCCACCGCCCGCGGTCCACAGCCAGCGGGAGGTCCACCAGCCCGACGCCCAGCCGTCCTCGGGGCCGGTGCCCGGTGTGCCGTCACCGCTGTCGCCGGACGGCGCCCGCGCGGCCGAGATCCCCGGGACCAGCGGCTCGGCGAGTGTGCCGTCCACGTCGGCGGCGCCGCCCTCGTCGGCCGCGGTGACCCTGACCTCGGCCCGGACCGGCAGCCCGAGGTCCTCCTCGGCCAGGTCCACGACAGTCAGCCGCACGTAGTAACTGCCCGGCAGCGGGTCGTTCGCCCACGGCTCTGACCAGGCGCGCACGGTACGCAGCACACAGGACAGCTCCACGCTGCCCGCGTCCGGCTGGGCCTTGCGGGTCTGGTGGCCGTACACGCACGCCTGGCGGCGGCGCAGTCCGTCGTAGACGTCCACCTGCCAGGTCGACGCGCCGTGCCGGGCCGCGTTTTCGGGGAGCGTCACCTTCGCGTGCACGGTGGCCCGCCGGCCCGCGTCCACGGGGACGGCCCAGTACAGGTAGTCGCCCGTGGAGGCTTCGGCCGTCGCGGTCTGCCCCTCCTGGACGGGTGTGGCGGTACGGAAGGTGGTACCGGCCTCCGTCGGCCCGGCGGACCCGTCCCCGGCGGGGCTCGCGCCCGCCGACGGGCCGTCGGCGACGGCCACCGCGGCCGAGGTGAACAGCGCGGCCCCGGCGAGCAGTGTGCCCGCGCAGGCGCGCACCAGGCGGTTCCTGCGGGTGGTACCCATCAGTTGGTCCTCCAGACGGCGATGCGCCAGCGCGAGATCCAGCCGAACAGCAGGCCGGCGATCAGTCCGGTCAGGACCATGAGGCCCAGCAGCCACCAGCCGCGGCCCAGGCCGAACGCGGCCACGTCGGACGCCTCGTCGGGCCCGTCCACCAGGTCGATGGTCAGCTCCACGGGCATGCCCGGGGTGGTCTTCACGGAGGCGGGGGTGGAGAAGGAGTTGCCGAGCTGGAGGCAGACGGTCTCCGCCGCCGGCTTCACGTCGCCGTCCACGCCGTCGAGTTCGGCCTTCGGATAGCGCAGCCCGGTGGAGATCGCGTCCGTACGTCCCGTGCCGGCCTCGGCGCCCCGGACGATCTCACGGCCGTGGACGGTCACCGCGCGCAGCAGGATCCCGTAGTCCTCGCGCACGGCACGGTCGGCCGACACGCTCACCGACGCGCGCAGTTCCTGGCCGGGCAGCACGTCCACCCGGTACCAGCGGTGCTTGCCGGTCTCCTGGCGGTCGGTGTAGAGGCCATCCCGCAGCTGCGGGGCGGCCTCGCAGCTGCCCGCGCCCTCGGTGGCGACCGGGGTGACGGTGGGCTCGGCGGCCCGGTCCACCAGCTGCTTGACCCGGCCGGAGAGCTCGTCGGCGTGCTGGACGGCGGTGTAGGTGCCGCCGGTGGCCTCGGCGATACAGGTCAGCTGCTGCCGGATCTTGGCGTTCGGCACCAGGCCCAGCGTGTCGATGACCAGGTGGATCCCGCGCGCCGCGATGTCACGCGCCACCTCGCACGGGTCGAGCGGCCCGCAGGTGTCCTCGCCGTCGGTGATCAGGACGATCCGCCGGGTGGCCTCCCCGCCTTCGAGGTCGTCGGCCGCGCCCAGCAGGGCCGGGCCGATCGGGGTCCAGCCGGTCGGCGCGAGCGTCGCGACCGCCGTCTTGGCCTCGGTGCGGTCCAGCGGGCCGACCGGGTAGAGCTGCCGGGTGTCCTTGCAGCCGACCTTGCGGTCGTCGCCCGGATAGTCGGCGCCCAGCGTCCGGATGCCGAGCTGGACCTCCTCGGGCACCGCGTCCAGGACGTCGTTGAACGCCTGCTTGGCGGCGCTCATCCGGGACTGGCCGTCGATGTCGCGGGTGCGCATGGAACCGCTGACGTCCAGGACGAGTTCGACCTTGGGCGTCAGGGCGGAGGGGGGTTCGCCGGCGGCGGCGGGGAGGGCGGTGCCCAGCCCGGCGGCCAGGGTGGCGAGCAGTACGCACACCCCGGCCCTCAGCCGTATTCGTGTGATCATCGACGGATCTTATTGAAGATCCTCGATCATCCCCAAAACCGGCCCGGCGCGGGCCGAAGGGCCCGCGCCGGGCCCCGTACCGAGCGGCCGTCAGCCGCCGAGCAGCGGACCGGCGGACCGGTCCAGCACCGACCCGACCCGCTCCCAGGTCTCCGTGTCCCGCTCCACCGCCGGGAGTTCGGTGTCCTGGGAGGTGGAGTTCCAGCCCGTCGCCACCGCGACCGGGTCGCCGCCGCCGGCCGCGGAAGCGGCGAGCGCCGCCGCGCCCCGGGCGACCAGTTCGCCTCCGGCGGGCACGATCAGCGGGCGTCCGGAGAGCCTGCGGACCGTCTCCACCCAGGTACGGCCCTGCGCCCCGCCGCCGATCAGCCGCAGCGGCCGGGCGGCCACCTCCGGGTCGGCCGGGTCGAGACCGCATGCCCGCAGCAGCTCGTCCATCGCCCGCAGCACGGTGAAGGCCGCCCCCTCGTAGGCGGCACCCAGCAGCTGCTGCGGGGTGGTGTCGTGCCGCAGCCCGGTCAGCAGGCCCGCGGAGAGCGGCAGATCGGGCGTGCGCTCACCGTCCAGGAAGGGCAGCAGCACGGCCTCGCCCCCCGGCGACGTGTCGTCCCGGTGCAGCCCGAACAGGGAGGCGACCTTGTCGACGGCCAGGGTGCAGTTGAGGGTGCAGGCCAACGGGAGGTACGTACCGTCGGCCGCCGCGAAACCGGACAGCGCGGTGGACGCGGGCCTGGTGCGGGAGGCGGCGAAGACCGTCCCCGAGGTGCCGAGGCTCAGCACCGGGTGGTCCAGCAGTCCGCTCCCGCCCAGCCCCAGCCCGACCGCCGCGCTCATGTTGTCGCCGGTGCCGGCCGCGACCGCGATCCCGGCCGGCAGGCCGAGCGCCTCGGCCGCCGAGGGGGTCAGCGAGCCGACGCGCACCCCGCCGGTGGCGGCGACCGGCGGCAGCAGGGCCTCGTCCAGACCGAGCAGGGACAGCAGTTCCGGGTCGTAGGAACCGGTCCTGGTCGAGTACCAGCAGGTGCCCGACGCGTCACCCGGGTCGGTCGCCGCGACACCCGCGAGCCGCTCGGTCAGGAAGTCGTGCGGCAGCCGCACCGCGGCCGCCGCCCCCGCGCTCGCCGGGTCGTTCTCCCGCAGCCACTGCCACTTCGACGCCGTCATGGAGGCGACCGGCACCGTCCCGGTCCGCGCGGTCCACGCCTCCGGCCCGCCCAGCGCGGCGGTCAGCGCCGCCGCCTGCGGCGCGGACCGGGTGTCGTTCCACAGGAGCGCCGGGCGCAGCGGGCGGCCGGACCGGTCGAGCACCACCAGGCCGTGCTGCTGGCCGGCCACGGCGATGCCGGTGACCGAGGACGCGGCCAGACCGGACTCCTTCATCCCCGCGGCCACCGCGTCGCACAGGGCCCGCCACCAGATCTCGGGATCGCTCTCGCGGGCACCGCCCTCACCCGTGACCACGTGCGGGGCCCGGCCGACGGCGAGCAGCTCGCCGGTCACGGCGTCGGTGACGGCCGCCTTGGTGGACTGGGTGGAACTGTCCACGCCGATGACGACGGTACGCGGCGGCATGGGCTACCTCTTCCTCGCATGCTGATTTTGATCGTGCGACGAACAAATTACGTGATCGAAGGCTTTCCGACCAGAGGCGACCGGCTTTCGACCTGCAGGGGGGTTACGTCGACAGGGAGTCCCGTGCATGATTAATAATGTTACTGAACAAATCGGTGACCCGGGGCGGCCGGTGCCTCACCCGACGCATGCGAAGGCGGACAGACGATGACGGAACGCTTCACTCCCACTCCTGCTGACAGGTTCACTTTCGGTCTGTGGACCGTGGGCTGGCGGGGCAACGACCCGTTCGGTGAGCCGACGCGTCCGGCGCTGGACCCGGTCGAGTCGGTCGAGCGGCTGGCGGAGCTGGGCGCGCACGGTGTGACCTTCCACGACGACGACCTGATCCCGTTCGGGTCCACCGAGAGCGAGCGTGCCGGTCACATCTCCCGGTTCAAGGACGCGCTGGAGCGGACGGGGCTGAAGGTCCCGATGGCCACGACGAACCTGTTCACCCACCCGGTGTTCAAGGACGGCGGTTTCACCTCCAACGACCGCGAGGTGCGCCGTTTCGCGCTGCGCAAGGTGATCCGCAACATCGACCTGGCCGTCGAGCTCGGCGCCACCACCTACGTCGCCTGGGGCGGCCGCGAGGGCGCCGAGTCCGGTGCGGCCAAGGACGTGCGGGTCGCCCTGGACCGGATGAAGGAGGCCTTCGACCTGCTGGGCGAGTACGTCACCGAGCAGGGCTACGACCTGCGCTTCGCCATCGAGCCCAAGCCCAACGAGCCCCGCGGCGACATCCTCCTGCCCACCATCGGCCACGCCCTGGCCTTCATCGAGCGCCTGGAGCGCCCCGAGCTGGTCGGCGTGAACCCGGAGACCGGCCACGAGCAGATGGCCGGCCTGAACTTCCCCCACGGCATCGCCCAGGCCCTGTGGGCCGGCAAGCTCTTCCACATCGACCTCAACGGCCAGTCCGGCATCAAGTACGACCAGGACTTCCGCTTCGGCGCCGGCGACCTGCGCCAGGCGTTCTGGCTCGTGGACCTGCTGGAGAGCTCCGACTACCAGGGCCCCCTCCACTTCGACTTCAAGCCGGTGCGCACCGACGGCATCGACGGGGTCTGGGAGTCCGCGAAGAACTGCATGCGCAACTACCTCATCCTCAAGGACCGGGCCGCGGCCTTCCGCGCCGATCCCGCCGTCCAGGAGGCCCTGACCGCCTCCCGCCTCGACGAACTCGCCCGCCCCACCGCCGAGGACGGCCTCAAGGCCCTCCTCGCCGACAGGACGGCCTACGAGGACTTCGACGCCGACACCGTCGCCACCCGCTCCATGGCCTTCGAAGCACTCGACCAGCTCGCCATGGAACACCTCCTCGGCGTCCGCTGAACCGGACAGCCGTAACCCGGCGGGCCGTCCCGCCGGACCCGCCGGGGGACCGGCGGAGGCGGCCCGCCGCCGTCCCGGCACCACGTCCGGGACGGCGGCGGGCCGCGGCGCCGGAACGGGGCGGGCGCCGTCCCGGGGCGGGCACCTGACGTCAGGCGCCCAGCCGCTCCGATCCGGCCGCGTACGCCGCCGGATCGGCCAGTACGTCCTGCACCACCAGCGCCGCCGCGCCCCGGGCCGCGTCGCCCGCCACGGACGAGGCACGCAGCCGGCCGCTCCCGCCGGACCAGAGCCCGGACACCACGCGGCCCGTCAGCTCCCGGTCGGCGGGCGGCGACAGCCACGGCATCAGGGGCCGGTATATCCCGCCCAGCACCACCGCGTCCGGGTCGAACAGGTTGACCGCGCCCGACAGCACCCGCCCCAGCATCCGGCCCGCCTCGGCCACGGCCCCGACGGCCCGCGCGTCCCCCGCGTGGGCACGCCGCTCCAGCTCCATCACCCCGGACGCCCCGCCGCCGGCCGCGTCGATCCCGGCCGCCCGCAGCAGCGCGGTCTGCCCCGCGTACTGCTCCAGGCAGCCCCGTGAACCGCACCGGCACTCCGGGCCGTCTGGGTCGACCACCACATGCCCGATCTCCCCGGCGAACCCGTGCGCCCCGCGCAGCAGCTCACCGTCGAGCACCAGGGCGCCACCGACACCGATCTCACCGGTCAGGTACAGAAAGCTGCGGACGGCCTCCAGCCCGCCGAACCACAGTTCGGCCAGGGCCGCGAGGTTCGCCTCGTTCTCCGAGCGCACCGGCAGCACGGCCGCGCCGGGCCGCAGCGCGGCGAGCGCACCGGCGAACACCTCCTCGGCCGGGACCTGGTTCCAGCCCAGGTTGGGGGCCTGGCGCACCGAACCGCCCGACACCAGCCCGGGCAGTGCCAGCGCCGCCCCGACCGGGAACAGGTCCTGCTCCCGGGCCGAGTCCAGGGTGCGGGCCGCGATCCCGGCCGCCCGGGCCAGGACCTCTCCGGGCGGCGCGCCCCGGTTGTCCAGGTGCTCGGTCTGCCGCACCCGGCCGGTGCCCGCCAGATCCACCACACACACCGACACGTAGTCGATGTTGATCTCCACGCCGAGTCCGGCGGGCCCGGTGCGGGCCACCTTCAGAGCGGTACCCGGGCGCCCGGCCTGGCCGCTGAACGTCTTGCCCGACTCGGTGAGGAAACCGCTGGCGATCAACTGCTCGACCAGCGAGGACACCGCGGCCCGGGTGAGCCCGACCCGGGACGAGACCCCGGCCCGGGTCGCCTCGGCCGCCGGGCCCTCCTCCCGCACCGCGCGCAGTACGAGGCTGAGATTGTGCCGGCGCACGGTGTCCTTGTCCGCCTTGGGCCCCAGCGGAGCGAGGTAGTTCTTCATATCGCCGATGAGCCTATGTGATGCCCGGCGGGCCCCCGCGAGCGGTCCGCGGACCCCGGTACGGGCGGACCGCGGACCCCGGTACGGCCGGAGAGGCCGGCCGTACCGGGGCACAGGACCTCCGGGCCGGCCCCTACAGGCCGGCCGCGTCCACCACCGCGCCCAGGTCGACGAACTTGAACCCGGTCGCCTCCCGGCCGTCCCCGGCGCCCGGGGCGGACGTCTCGTGCCCGTCCTGGACCACCAGCAGACCGTCGGGGTAGCGCGAGCCCAGCGGCTCGTTCAGCACGGCCGCGCCGTCGCACTCCTCGCTGCCGTCGAGGTCGTCCGAGACGGCGGTGACCCGGAAGCCGCCCTCGTACTCGTTGCGCTCGGAGACCTCGCGGTCGTACAGCGCGAAGGTGTCGTCACCCTGGCTGGACGCCATCAGATAGCCGTCCCCGTCCGGCTCCTGGAAGAGGGTGAGGCCCTCCACGTCGGCCGCGAGGCGCTTGCCGCCGAAACCGGGGTCGGCGCCCGGGACGCACTCCTCGGTCCCGGGGTCGTAGGTCCCCGGGACGCCGTACTCGCGGACCTTGTCGATCAGGGTGGCGCGGCCGTCAAGGGTGGCGGGGATCCGCCAGATGCCGACGTCCTCCTGGCCGGCGTAGAGCACACCGTTCGCCGGGTCTACGACCATGCCCTCGACCTGCGGCAGCTCGCCCGGCTCCCCGCAGGGGGTCCAGGACGTGCCGTCCGGCAGGCGGAAGGACGACGGGAGGGCGAGGGTGCGCACCGTGCGGTAGCCGACGGTGCCGGAGGCGTTCGGGAGCAGTTCCAGGAGGGCCAGCTCGGTCGCGTCGCGGCGGCTGACGAGCGCGTACGAGCGACCGCTGCGGCGGTCCTGCCAGGTCGCCAGACCGTAGACGGTGCTCTGCTCGTTGACCTCCTCCTGGCCGGCGGAGAACACCGGGGCGGCGGCCGGGTCCGTGACGTCGGTCAGCGGCCGTCCGGGACGGGACGGGTCTATGCGGTAGATCCTCAGCCGGTCGCTGCCCCGGTCGCTGACCACGGCCACGTCGGCGCGGCCCGAGGGCGTACGCAGGCCGGTGACCAGGTCCACGTTGTTGAACCGGCCCGGGGCGTCGTCCTCGGACGGGGCGGCCGGCGCGGGTATCGACTGGACCAGGGAGGCGTCCAGGCCGTAGACCCGCAGCCCGCCCTCCTTCGCGGTGGCCACGACCAGACTGCGCTCCGGGTCGGCGTCGTTGCGCCAGATCGCCGGATCGTCCGCGTCGGCGTTGCCGCCCGCCTCGTCGTCGTACAGCGCCGCCGTCTCGGCGGTGGCGCCGACGGCGGGCAGCGTCCGGGCGTGGGCGGGGGAGAGCGGTACGAGGGTCATCAGCGCCGTACCGAGGAGAGCGGACGCCGTCAGGCGGGAGGAGCGGTGCAGACGCACGAGGCTTCCTGTCATCAGAGGGACATGTTCATGACTCGACAGGAAGTCTCGGGCGGAAGAGGGATGCCCCGGTGTCGGCCGGGTGAGGAGGACATGGGCTCCGGGTGAATTCGCGTCGCCGGAGCGAGCGCGGGGCGGACGCGGTACAGGTGCGGAACGGACCCGGCGCGGGGTCCGGGAGGCGGCACCGGTCCGGTACCGCCTCCCCTTCCCGCTACGGCCGTGCGCCCCGGTCCTTCAGCATGCCGGTCATCAGGGAGATCTCCGACTCCTGGCCCCAGACCATGCCCGCCGCCAGGTTCCGGACGAGGTCCGTCCCCGCCTCGGCCTGTGCCGCGCGGGCCATGTCGGCCCCCGCCCGGTGATGGACCGTCATCAGCCGCAGGAACAGCACCTCGGCGTCCACCCCCTTCGCCGCGCGGAGCCCGGCCATCTCGGTGTCGGTGGCCATGCCCGGCATCAGGGAGCCGTCCTTCGCGGTGACGGAGTGCCCCATCCACTCCATCGGGGGCCGCTCCGAACTCTTCGGCCGGCCCCAGGACTCCAGCCAGCCCAGCATCATCCCCCGCTGGTTGGCCTGGGTGTTGATGATGTCGTACGCGAGCCGGCGCACCGACTCGTCCGCCGTGCGGTCCCGTACGACGAACGACATCTCCACCGCCTGCTGATGGTGGACCGACATGTCACGGGCGAACCCCACGTCCGCCGAACTCTCGGCGGGGGCCGGGGCTCCGGCACCGGAGGGGGACGCCTCCGACGGCCGTACGACCATCAGCAGCACCAGCCCCGCAGCCACCAGGAACACCACGACTCCCGCCGCCACCAGCGAACGGGGAGCGCGCACGCCCGCGGTCACCCGGCCACCCCACCGCTGCACGCGGCACCCGGCTCGGGTGTCTGCGGTCCCTGCACGTACTTCGTGAAGAACTGCGCGACACGCTTGTCCGTGGCGCTGTCCACCGTGACCTGCTTGCCCCACGCGCTGAGGACCAGCGGGTCCTTCTGGTCGGGCACGGGGCTCATCAGGGAGTACGGCGTCTTCCCGACGCGCTCGCCGAGCGCCTTGACGTCCGCGTCCGAGGCCTTGTCGTTGTAGGTGACCCACACGGCGCCGTGCTCCAGGGAGTGGACGGCGTTCTCGTTCGGTATCGGGTCGGTGTACACGTCGGCGTCACAGTTCATCCAGACCGGGTTGTGGTCACCGCCGACGGGCGGGTTCATCGGGTAGTCGACGGGCGTCTCGACGTGCTCCTGGGTGAGGTCGTCCCAGGACCGTTCGCCGGTGACCGGCGAGGTCTTCGCCTGCTCCTCGGCCTTGTCCTGCTCGTCGGCGGCGTTCATCAGATAGCCGCCTCCGACGACGAGGCCGGCGACCACGGCGACGGCGGCGGTGATGGTGACGATACGGCTGCGGCGCTCACGGGCCCGCTCCTTGCGGCGGGCCTCGTCCAGTTTGGCGCGGCGCGCGGCGGCGTTGCTGTTCGGGTTCTTGGCGGAAGCCATCTCGGGGATCCTCGGATTCGGCGGAACGCACGCGCGGCGGCACGCGCGCGGTGCATGGGTCGGAAAAAGACATGAGGACGTACGGGAGCCGCCCCACGGCACACGGGCCGGGGCACGGCGGGTCCTTCTAGATCCGCTGAATCTGGAGTCGGTGACGGTCGACGGAGTCCGCGCTCTCGTCGGACGGCCCCCGGATGGCCGCGGCACCGGTGAGCGGACCGGCCGGCGCCCCCGCCGACGTCACGCAGGGAAGGGCCACCGGAGCCGTGGGGCCGGGGAGGACGGCGGACGAGGAGTGGTCCGTGGCGCCGTGGCAGGAACTCCCCGGCCCCCGGTCGCCAGGGGCGTCGGCCACGACGACCGCGGCGGCGGTGGGCGCCGGGGTGAAGACCCGGACCGCGGCGGCGGCCTGTGCCTCACCCCGTGAGGCCGGCGCGGCCTGCGAGCAGCAGAGGAACACGGCGGCCAGGACCAGCACCCAGCCCAGCGCGGCGGGCAGCACGGCGGACGGAACGGCGGCGACAACGCCCCGCCGCCCTGTCGCGCGCACACTCGTTCCGGTCATCGCCGCCATCGTAATGGTGTGTGAAGTTTCAATGAGTACCGGCTGCAAGTTGGCGGGATGGCGCGCCCCGACGACCGCGCGGCCGCACCGGGCCGCAGGCCGGCAACCGGACCCGTACAGCGCCTCTCACCTGCTGCGCCACCGGGACGGCGGGCGGTGGGCCGGGCGCACCCACCCGGGGCGGGGAACGGCTGGATCCGGCCAGATCAGGGCCGCCCGCCGCCCCGGCCGGCCCCGTCCCGCCGCTCTTCCGTTTTTCCTCCCTCCGCCGTTCCCGCTACTCTTCCGCCCGCTCGCTCTCCGCGATCTCCTCCAGCACCCGTTCCGCGACCTTGAACGCCGAATTCGCCGCGGGCACCCCGCAGTAGACCCCCGTCTGCAACAGCGCCGCGCCGATCTCCGCCGGTGTGAGCCCGTTGCGGACCGCCGCGCGGACGTGCATCGCCAGTTCGTCGAGATGACCGTGGGCGACCAGCGCCGTCAGGGTGATCAGGCTGCGCTCGCGCCGGGGCAGCGTGGGGTCGGTCCAGACCTCCCCCCAGGCGTAGCGGGTGATGAACTCCTGGAACGGCGCGGTGAACGCGGTCGTCCCCGCCTGCGCCCGGTCCACGTGCGCGTCGCCGAGGACCTCCCGGCGCACCGCCGTACCGCTCGCCCTCCCCTCGTGGCCCGGCCCGGTGTCCGCGCCGCGCCGTGCCGCGAAATGCGCCCCCAGCGCCTCCCGCACGGCCTGCGGGCGTTCGGCGGGGGCCAGGTGGGAGGCGTGCGGGAGTTCCACCAGGGCGGCGCCGGGCACCCCGTCGGCGATCTGCCGGGAGTGCGCCGGAGGCGTCGCCGGGTCCTCGCGCCCCGCGATCACCAGCGTCGGCGCGCGTACCGAGGACAGCCGGTCCCTGAGGTCGTAGGAGGCCAGGGCGTCGCAGCAGGCCGCGTAGGCCGCGGGGTCGGCACCCAGCAGGTCGTCCAGCAGTTCGGGAGCCGTGAACCCGGGAGTGAACCAGCGGGCCGCCGCCCCCTCGGCCACCGGCCCGGTCCCACGGGCCCGCACCAGCTCCGCCCGCTCGCGCCAGGGGCCCGGGTCGCCGAACCGGGCGGAGGAGCACACCACCGCCAGCCGCTCCACCCGTTGCGGATGGTGGACGGCGAGCCAGAGGCCCACGGCGCCGCCGAGCGAGACCCCGGCGTACGAGAAGCGGTCCAGGGACAGCGAGTCGGCGAGCTCCAGCACCAGAGCGGCCAGGTCCGCGACGTCCGCCCCGGGCCCGATCAGCTCCGCGGGCGACCCGCCGTGGCCGGGCAGGTCCCACCGCACGACCCGGTGGGACGCGGCGAGTTCGGGGGCGACGCCGTCCCAGAGGGCGGTGGAAGTCCCCAGGGACGGGCCGAGCAGCAGCGGCGGCGCGGCGGCCGGTCCCTCGCAGCGGTGGTGCAGACGGGCGGATGAGGTGGTCAACGGCGCTCCAGGGCACGGTCGGTGAGCGGCCCGGCACAACCGGTGTACCGGGCGGGGTCGGTGAGCGCGGCGAGATCCAGGCCGTCGAAGGCCGGCTCCCCGGCGAGTACGTCCGCGAGCGCCGCGCCCGTCTCCCGGGACCGTGCGGCGGCCCCGGTGAGGATCTCCTTCGCGCGGGCGCGGCCCACCCGGGCCCCGGCGACGGCCACCAGCCGCTCCGAGACGATCAGCCCGCCGGTGCGGGCCAGCTGGGCCCGCATCGCCTCCGGATCGACCCGGAGGCCCTCCATCAGCGCGACGGCGTTCCGGGCGGCCCCTCCGGCGAGCCTCAGCAGGTCGCGCAGCGGCTCCCATTCGGAGTGCCAGGCGCCGGCGGGGCGCTCGTCCCCGGCGACGGCCGCGCCGTAGAGCGTGGCGGCCAGCAGCGGGGCGCGCCCGGCCGCGGCGGCGATCAGCGTGGCCCGTACGGGGTTCGCCTTGTGCGGCATCGCCGACGAGCCCCCGCCCGTACCCTCGGCGACCTCGGCGATCTCCGTGCGGGACAGGGTGAGGACGTCGGCCGCCGCCTTGCCCAGCGCGACCGCGGTGAACGCGAGCGCGCCGGCCAGGTCCACCACGGGGGTCCGCAGGGTGTGCCAGGGCAGTGGCGGTTCCGCCAGCCCCAGCTCGGCCGCGTACGCGGCGGCCAGGGGCAGCCCCGCCGCGCCGTCCGCCTCCGTACCGAAGGCGGCCATCGTCCCCGCGGCGCCGCCGAGCTGGGCGGGGAGCGCGCCGCGTACCGCGGCCAGCCGGTCCCGGGCGTCGAGCACCAGCGAGCGCCAGCCCGCCGCCTTCAGCCCGAAGGTGGTCGGCACGGCGTGCTGGGTGAGGGTGCGGCCCGGCATCGGCGTGTCACGGTGCCCGGCGGCCAGGCGCGCCAGCGCGCCGGCCGTCCGCTCCAGGTCCTCCAGGACCGGAGCCAGGGTCCGGGACGCCACCAGCATCGTGGCCGTGTCCATGATGTCCTGGCTGGTCGCCCCCCGGTGGACGTACGGGCGCACGTCCTCCTCGACCGCCGCGCCGAGCGCCGCGACCAGGGGGATCACCGGGTTGCCGCCCGAACGTGCCGCGAGCGCCAGTTCACGGATGTCGAAACGCCCGGCCCGCGCCGCGTCCGTGACCGCCCGGCCCGCGGACGCCGGGGCGGCCCCGGTGGCCGACTGCGCGCGGGTCAGCGCCGCCTCGGCGTCCAGCAGGGCCTGGAGGAAGGCGTGGTCACCGGTGGACTCCTCGGCGGGGGAGCCGGCCCGCCCGGGGGCGAGCAGACCGGCGTCGCTCTCGTGCATCAGCTGAACTCCAGGAAGACCGTCTCGCCGTCGCCCTGGAGGCGGATGTCGAAGCGGTAGGTGCGCGGGTCCGTGGGGGTCGCGACCAGTGTGGCGCGCCGTCCGGCGTCCAGCGAGTCCAGCAGCGGGTCGCCTCCCGGCGTGTCCCCGTCCGGGAGGTCCAGCAGGTCGGGCAGGTAGACACGGGTGAAGAGGTGGTGCACCAGGCCCCGGGCGAACACGGCGACACAGAGGTAGGGCGCGCCGCCCGGCCGCAGCGTACGCACCGCCCAGTGCCCGTCGGCGTCGGTCGGCACCCGGCCGAAACCGGTGAAGCGCACACCGTCGCGTCCGGTCACCCGGCCGGTCACCGGGTCACGGCGCAGCGTTCCGGGGTGTCCGGAGCGCGAACCGTCCGGCGCGGGCTGCCAGATCTCCAGCAGGGCGTCCGGTACCGGCGCGCCCTGCCCGTCGAGGACGAGGCCGTGCACGGTGACGGTGCCGGGGTGGCCGGCCGGGGCGATCTCGCCGCCGCCCGCGAAGGGCAGGGCGTATCCGTAGAACGGGCCCACGGTCTGCGACGGGGTCGGGGCAAGGGGGAGGGACATCAGGCGTCGCCTTCCTCGGTCAGGGTGGCCGCCGGACCGTCCAGGACGATGTCCCAGCGGTAGCCGAGCGACCACTCGGGCACGGACAGGTCGTGGTCGTACGCCGAGACGAGCCGCTGCCGGGCGGCCTCGTCCGTCACCGAGCGGAGCACCGGGTCGTACGGGAGGAGGGGGTCGCCGGGGAAGTACATCTGCGTCACCAGCCGCTGGCTGAAGGCCGTGCCGAACAGCGAGAAGTGGATGTGCGCGGGACGCCAGGCGTTGACGTGGTTGCGCCACGGGTAAGGGCCCGGCTTGACCGTGGTGAAGGAGTAGGCCCCGTCGTCGTCGGTCAGGCAGCGCCCGAAACCGGTGAAGTTCGGGTCGAGCGGAGCCGGGTGCCGGTCGAGCTGGTGGGCGTACCGCCCCGAGGAGTTGGCCTGCCACACCTCGACCAGCTGACCGCGCACCGGCCGGCCCGCCCGGTCCAGCACCCGGCCGCTGACGGTGATGCGCTCGCCCAGCGGCTCACCGGCGTGCTGCGCGGTGAGGTCGCGGTCCAGCGCGGTGACGTCGGTGACCCCGAAGGCGGGCCCCGAGAGTTCGACCGCCTCCGGATCGCGCACCGGTATCAGCGGCCGGTGCGGGTGGCGGTAGTGGCTGCTGCGGTAGGGCGGGTAGTCGCGCGGCGGATGGTGGGCGCCGGGCTGGGCGGCGGC
Source organism: Streptomyces nitrosporeus (assembly GCF_008704555.1). Lineage (NCBI taxonomy): Bacteria > Bacillati > Actinomycetota > Actinomycetes > Kitasatosporales > Streptomycetaceae > Streptomyces > Streptomyces nitrosporeus. The sequence goes on along the minus strand of NZ_CP023702.1, from coordinate 609,923 downwards.
CTGCGCCTCGGCCACCGCGGTGTCGATCTGCTGCTGGCTCAGACCGTCGGGGAGTGGATATCTGCTCATCTCACGGCTCCGGAAAGGGGGCGGATCGGCCGGTCGTGCTCGGTGCGGAGGCCGCGTGACGCGTAATGCTCAGTGCACTGAGTAAATGCCGATGGCTGTGAAGCTATCCAGCAGCGGCCGTGAGGTCAAGACCCTCAGTACACTGTGCAACTCATCGGGCAGGGCCCGGCCGGGGTCCGGCCGGGGACGGAGAGGACGGTGCCGTGCCGGCGGTCGATCTGAGCACCCACCCCGGGCATCTGGCCCGGCGCCTCCAGCAGGCGCACCATCTGCTGTGGAACTCGATGGTCTCCGAGGAGATCACCTCGCCCCAGTTCGCCGTGCTCAACGCGCTGACCGCGGAGCCCGGCCTGGACCAGCGGACGGTGGGGGAGCGGGTCGGGCTCGACCGCTCCACGATCGCCGAGGTGGTCACCCGGCTGCTGCGCCGGGAGCTGCTGGACAAGGCGCGCGATCCGGACGACGGACGGCGCTGGCTGCTGCGCCTGACCGACGAGGGCGAACGCGCCCATCGCAGACTGGCGCTGCGCACGACCCGGATGAACCAGGTCTTCCTCGGCCCCCTCTCCGACAGCGAGCAGCGAGTGCTGTTCGACCTGCTGCACCGGGTGTCGGACGCGGCCGAGGCCCTGCGCTCCCCGGCCCAGCCCTCCCGGACCCCGGACGGGGCGCCGGGCCCCGGCGCCGGCTGAGGCCGGGCCCCGGCGGGCCGGAAGCCAGGGTTTCGGAGTCCTGGACCCCGAAGCCCTGGCTCCCGGAGCTCCGACCCCCTGGAAACCGCCGCCCGGGTCGGTGCTCCGGGTGTTTTCGCCTTGAGCGAGTCATGGATCACTTTCAGGTGCCTCTGTGCAGCATGCTGGTGCCGTGACCGGCGGTGTTCCGGGACGGCCCGGCCGGATCGGCGCCCACCGGGAGAAGTGCGCCGTGGTGCCGCGGAGCGGGCAGATGCTTCGTGAGTGTTTTACGTGTGTAATACCTGTTAACGTAATTGAGTGAGTGATACAGCCATGCGACCCCGGAAGCCGTCCGCCCCCAGACTGCCGGTGAGCGGCACCCTCCGGCTGAGGAGCCCCGCGGAGACCTGGTACAAGCCCGCGCTGAGCGTGGTCGTCGCCTCCGGGGCACCGAACCTGCTGCTGTACTCCCTCGACCGGCTCGACCTCGTGATGTACACGATGGCCGGTTCGCTCTGCGCGCTCTACGGCCACAACCTGCCGTACGCCCGCCGGGTCCACACCGTGCTGCGGGTCGTCCTGGGCATGGTCGCGGGCCTCGCCGTCTCCCTGGCCACCGCCGCGTTCACCGACTCGACCGCCGTACTGATCGCCGTCGGCGCGGTTCTCGCGGCGGTCCAGAAGACCTTCTGCGACGCCAGCCGCATCGGGCCGCCCGGCAACGTCATCTTCACCTTCGTCAGCTCCGCCGCGCTGTTCGTCCCCCAGGAGCCGGGGCAGATCCCCGGGCACCTGGCGCTCGCCCTCGCGGCCGGGGCGTTCTCCTGGCTGGTCACCGCCGGGCCCGCGCTGTGGCGCAGGGAGGGGCCCGAGCGCCGGGCCACCGCACGCGCCCTCGACGCCGCCGCCGCGTACGCCGCCGACCCCGGCCCCCGCACCCGGCACGCCGCGGCGGCGGCAGTCCAGGGAGCCTGGCAGTCGCTCCTCGCCGCCGGCCGTCCCACCCCCGACCGGCAGCGGCTCGAACGCCTGGTCGTCCATGCCGAGCGGGCCCTCGCCGCCGTCTCCGCCGGCGGCCCCCGGGACGCCGGCCCCGGGCAGCTCGCCGACTGGGCGGCGCGGACCCGGGGCCGCGGCCCCGTACCCGACCCGCCGCCGGCCCCCGGCACCGTCGAACAGCTCTTCGGTATCGATGCGGAGCGGTCCGGACAGCGCAACCGGCGCGGCCGGCGTGAGGCCCGGCTCCGGCTGCTGCGCGCGATCAGCCCCAGCTCCCCGGTCCTGCCCGTCGCCGTCCGTACGCTCATCGGCTGCGCCCTGGCCGGCTACGTGTCCGCCGGACTCGGCGTGGGGCGGCCCTACTGGGCCCTCGTCACCGCCGCGTCCGTCTACCAGCCCAATCTCACCCTGTCCTGGAGCCGGGCCCTCCAGCGGGTGTTCGGCAACCTCGTCGGGGTCCTGGTCTTCGCCGCCGTCATCCCCGCCGCGCGGATCAGCCCGCTCGCCCTCGTCCTGTGCGTGCTCTTCTTCAACTTCGCCGCCGAAGCCCTCATCACCCGCAACTACTGGCTCGGCTCCGTCGCGGTCACCCCGCTCGCCCTGCTCGTCCTGGAGTTCTCCGGCACCCACCCCGCCTGGGAACTCATCAGCGACCGCGCCCTGGACACCCTCGTCGGCGCGGCCCTCGGCCTGCTCGCGGTGTTCGCCGTGCCCAACCGGCGGGCCGGCGGCCGGGTCGAGAAGGCCATCGCCGCGACGGAGGAGGCCCGCGCCCGCGCCGAACGGCTCCTGGCCGAACCGGCCCCCGACGCCCTGGCGCTCGAAACGGCGCGCAGGCGCCTGACCGCCGGCCTCGTCGAACTGCGGGACGCGAGCGACGTCGCGTCGGGGGAGTGGTGGCAGCGGGCACTGCCCGAGGAGGACATGCTCGCGGCCGAGCAGGCGGCGCACCGTACGCTCGCGGCGACAGCACAGCGGCAGGGACTGATCACCCTGCCCCCTTCGAACGGAGCGGTGTGACCGACGACATCGTGGCAGCGGTGGTACGGCAGTGGCAGGCCGTCAACCCGGAACTGGACACCGGGCCGATGGAGCTCATCGGCCGTATCAACCGCTGCGCGGCCCTCCTCCAGCAGGCCGAGGACGCGCCCCTGCGCGGCGCCGGACTGACCCGCGCCGAATTCGACCTGCTCGGCGCGATGCGGCGCAACGACCGGGAACTGACCCCCGGAGAGCTGGCCCGCGACACCTTCTCCTCGGGGGCCGCCGTCACCAAACGGCTCCGCGCCCTCCAGGAACGCGGCCTGATCGCCCGCCGCAGCGACGTACGGGACCGCAGGGTCGCCTACCTCCAGCTGACCGAGGAGGGCCGCGCCCTGGTGGACCGGCTGCTGCCCGCCCAGCTCGCCTACGAACGGTCGGTGCTCTCCGGCCTCGACGAGCGAAGCCGCACGGAACTGGGCGCCCACCTCAGCGACCTGCTGATCCAGCTGGAAGGCCGCCTCGGCGGGTCCCGGCGCTGACCCGGCGCCGGGCGTCGGCCCGGCGCCCGGCCCGGCACCCGGCCCCGGCCCGGCACCCGGCCCCGGCCCGGCCCGGAACGCGGGCTGGACGCGGCGGGCGTGACGGGGTGCGGCGGGGCGTGACGGGGCGCGGGCGGGACGTGATGCGGTGCCGCGCCCGAGCCTCGCCCCTCATCCGGGGCCTCCTCGGCTCCCCTGGCCTCCCTGGCCCCCCGGCGCGCGCGGACGGTCCTGGGCCGGGACCGCGGCCGGCCGGGCGGCCGACTGCCAAAGCTGCCCGGCCCGTTCGGCCAGCGCCGCGTCGTCGCCCCGGTCGGCCGGGGCGGAGGCGCTCAGCGCCATCCGGTTCCGGCGGCCCGCTCCCGGCAGGGGCACCGCGACCGCGTGGAGGCCCGGTGCGAACTCGCCCCGGCTGAAGGCCCTGCCGAGTTCCCGGACCTCCGCCAGCTCCTCCAGCAGCTTTGCCCGGGAGACCAGGGTGCGGGGGGTCAGCGGCGGCAGGTCCTCCCGCGGATACAGTTCCCGGACCTGATCGGCGGTCAGCCGCGACAGCAGTACCTTGCCCGCCGCCGTCGCGTACGCGGGCGCCACCCGGTCCGTCTCCAGCGTCACCCGCACCGGCCGGGCCGACTCGCGGCCGTCGGTGACCAGGACCAGCCCCCCGACCAGCGCCGCACACTCCACCGTCTCCCCGGTCCGCCGTGCCGCGTCGTCCAGTACGGCGGCCAGCTGCGCCCGTGCCGTGGTCCCGAGCCCCGCGGGACGCCCCAGCCGCAGCAGTCCGGGCCCGGCCTCGTAGCCACGCCCCGACGGGTCGCGGACGGCGAAGCCCCGCCCCTCCAGCGTGCTGAGCACCCGGTGCGCGGTGGAGCGGCCGATGCCCAGCCGGCCGGCCGCCTCGCTCACGGTGACGGTGTCCAGGACGAGGAACAGCTGCATCAGCCGCAGCCCCGTGTCCAGTGACTCGATCGTGTAACCACGCCCTCCGGACCGTGAACCCGCACGCCCGCCACTCCGGCGGACCTGTTCCACCTCCGCCGGCATGCGCTCGTACGGTTGTTCGTCGATCACGATTCTGCCCCTTTCGATCCGATTCGATCGCATGTGCGTTTGTCCCGTTCTGCGGTGCACGATTAATCGCACATGCGTCAAGTACTCGTTTGAATATGCGAGTTAATCCCCCTCCTTCCTGGAAACCTCCCCTGCGGAGGCACGGTCGGCGCACCGGCGCATTGTCCCGTGCTGCGGGACACTCGGGTCTGCTTTCTGATGATTCCGCCCCTCCCTCACGCACCGCACACGATCGGAAGCGCTGAGTGCGAAAACTGGTGAGTGTATTACCGCCACGGCCCTCGCGCAGGGGGTTGGGCGAATATGCCGAAGCCCTGTTCTCATCTGGTTAGGCTCACTCACAGTGAAGCCGAGTTGATATGAAATCGAGCACTTGTCCCGGCTTGCCCGTGCAGGTGCGTGTACCTCCCGAATACCTGCCGAATCAACAGCCAGAGGGTTTTAGATGGCTCGTGTTGAATCACCGCCGACAAAAAGAGACATCCCCGTCGTCCGTGCTGCCCTGCTGCCCGTCGTCCTGATGGCCGGCGCCACCGCGGCCGCCGCTGTGGCGACCGGCGGAGGCGCCCGGGCCGCGGTGCTCTGGTGCGGTGCGATCGCCACCGCCGTGGTCGCGACGCTCGCCGTCGCACTCAACCGCCGGCGCCGCGCGATGGGCGTCCAGCGCGCCGAGTACGAACAGCGCATCGCCTTCCTGGAACACCGCATCGCCGCCTACGACCAGGAGACCGTGCGGCTCACCAAGGAACTCCTGCCCACCGCCATCCGGCGGCTGCGCGCCAGCAACTCCCCGCAGGAGGTGATGCGCGACATCGTCGACGCCGACGAGACCTACCGCAACCTCCCCAAGGCCCAGCGCGCCCTCGTCCTGCAGGTCTTGGACATCGTCGACAACGAGGAGGCCATGCGTGACTCCGCGCAGCGCGCCTTCGTCAGCGTCGCCCGCCGGGTCCAGGCGATCGTCCACCGCCAGGCGAGCGAGCTCCGGGAGATGGAGGAGCACCACGGGCGCAACCCCGAGGTCTTCGACGACCTGCTCCGCATCGACCACGGCACCGCCCTGATCGGGCGGCTCGCCGACTCCATCGCCGTACTCGGCGGAGCCCGCCCCAGCCGTCAGTGGCCCAAGCCCGTCCCCCTGTTCAGCGTGCTGCGCGGCGCGATGTCCCGGATCCTCGAGTACCAGCGCGTGGACCTGCACTCGATCTCCAAGGTCGCCATCGTCGGCACCGCGGTCGAACCGCTCATCCACGCCTGCGCCGAACTCCTCGACAACGCCACCCGCTACTCCCCGCCGCAGACCCGGGTGCACGTCACCGCGGTCGAGGTGCAGACCGGCATCGCCATCGAGATCGAGGACGGCGGCGTCAGCCTCAGCGAAGAGGCCCGCGCACGGGCGGAGAACATGCTCGCCCAGGCCCAGGCCGGCATCAACATGAACGACCTCGGCGAGTCCCCCCGCCTCGGTATGGCCGTGGTCGGCCGCCTCTCCCGGATGTACCAGCTCCAGGTCTCCCTGCGGCAGTCCGCGTACGGCGGGGTACGCGCCGTGCTCATCGTCCCGCGCGACATGATCACCACCGGCCCGGCCCCCGGCATCGCCCACGGCATCGGCGCCACCTCGCGGCCCCAGAGTTCGCTCGACATGTCGCAGATGCAGCACGTCGTCCCGCCGCCGGGCAAGCGCAAGGCCCGCCCCGCCGCGACGGGACCCGTCCCCTCGGCCGTTCCCGCCGCGCCCGCGCCGCTCGCGTCCTCCGCACGGCACGCGGCCCCCGCGTCCGCCCTGGACGACGAGGAGATCGTGGTCACCGAGTGGACCGCCGGCGGCCTCCCGCAGCGCCGCAGCCGCGGCCGTGCCCCGCTCGGTTCGCACAACCTCCCGCAGCAGGCCGCTCCGCCCGCCGAGGCCCCCGCGGTGCGGGGCCCGCACAACGGCGGGCAGCCCGGTGGCGGTGACACCCCGCCCGGACTCTGGCTGGAGGCATTCACCCAGGCCGTCAACGGTGTGCCCAGGGAACAGAAGAACGGCGAAGACTCCGACGACGCGTGGGACAAGGGAGATCAGAAGTGATCCAGCAGCGGGGAAACATGGACTGGATGCTCAAGGAACTGGCCGACGACGTACCGAGCATCCACCAGATCGTGGTGCTCTCCGCCGACGGGCTGCGTATCGCCCGCCACGGCGGTGACCCCGACGTCGCCGACCGCCTCGCGGCCGCCTGCGCCGGGCTCCAGAGCCTGGCCGCCGCCGTCGCCACCGAGATCCCTTACAGCGACGGGCAGATGAAGCTCGTCGTCATCGAGGTCACCGGCGGGTTCTTCTACCTGATGGCCGCCGGCACCGGTGCCTACCTCGCGGTACTGGCCGGGGAGACGGTCGACGCCGGACTCGTCGGAGCCCGTATGCGGGACATGGTCGTCCGGATCGGCGCCCACCTGACGAGCCCTCCGCGCCATGACGGGCAGGCCGGATGAGTGCTCCCCGACGAGAACGCAGAAAAGCCGATCCGGAACTCAGTGATCCGGAACGGTTGTATGTGATCACCGGCGACCACGACGGCGAGCGGGCCGCGCTCGACCTGGTCACGATGGTCGTGGCACAGGCCGAGGCCTCGCCCACGATCCAGCCCGAGCAGGCCGCGATCCTGCGGCTCTGCAAGGCACCGCTGTCGGTCGCCGAGATCTCCGCCTACCTCAGCCTGCCCTTCAGCGTGGTCACCTCGCTCCTCACGGAACTCCTGGCGACCGAACTGGTCGAATCCCGCGCACCGATCGTGCGCGCCACGCTGCCGGACCGGTCCCTTCTCGAAGCGGTGATGCATGGACTTCAGAAACTCTGACACGATCACGGGCCCCCGGAGCGAGGACGTCCTGCCCACCACGGCCACGGCCGCGGTGAAGGTCGTCATCGTCGGGGGGTTCGGGGTCGGCAAGACGACCATGGTCGGCTCGGTGAGCGAGATCCGGCCCCTGACGACCGAAGAGACCATGACCCAGGCCGGCGTGGGCGTGGACGACAACGCCGGGGTGGAGAACAAGACCTCCACCACCGTCGCCATGGACTTCGGCAGGATCAGCCTCAGCGAGGAACTGATCCTCTACCTGTTCGGAACCCCCGGCCAGGAACGCTTCTGGTTCCTGTGGAACGGACTGTTCGAAGGAGCGCTCGGAGCCGTCGTCCTCATCGACACCCGGCGGCTGCAGGTCAGCTTCGACGTGATCGGCAGGCTGGAGGAGCGCGGCGTGCCCTTCGTCGTCGCCGTCAACACCTTCCCCGACGCCCCCCACCACCCCACCGAGGCGCTCCGGGACGCCCTCGACCTGCCCGAGGCGGTGCCGATCATCGACTGCGACGCGCGGCTGCGAACGTCCAGCCGCGATGTGCTGATGACGCTGATGCGCTATCTGCACAGGATCGCCGTGCCGCTCGGCTGACGAGGGTGCGCGTACGTCCCGCGTCCCCCGCCGGGAGCCTCCCCCCGCGCGCACCCCGTCCGATCCCCTGTCCCCCGGAAAGCCCGATATCTGGAGCTGTTGTGACAACCCCCTTCCACCACGAACCCGGATCCTTCGCGGGACCCGTGCCTCCCCCCGGGTGCCCCGCCCACGCCATGGGCGCCGGGCCGGGCGGGCTGCGCCGGTACTACGGCCCCGAGGCCGAGAACGACCCCGCCGGCCTCTACGCGAAGCTCCGCGCCGAGCACGGCACGGTGGCACCGGTCCTGCTGCACGGCGACGTCCCCGCCTGGCTGGTCCTCGGACACAGCGAGAACCTCCACATGACCAGGACGCCCTCGCAGTTCTCCCGCGACTCCCGGCGCTGGCGCGCCCTGCAGGACGGGTCCGTCGGCCCCGACCACCCCCTCGCGCCGATCTTCACCTGGCAGCCCGTCTGCGCCTTCGCCGACGGTGACGCCCACGAACGCCTGCGCGGAGCCGTCACCGACAGCATGGAGCGGATCGACACCCGCGGTGTCCGCCGGCACGTCAACCGCTTCAGCAACCGGCTCGTCAACGACTTCTGCCGGAAGGGCACCGCCGAACTGGTCGGCCAGTTCGCCGAGCACCTGCCCATGATGGTGATGTGCGCGATCTTCGGCATGCCCGAGGAGTACAACGACCGGATGGTCCAGGCCGCCCGCGACATGATCCGCGGCACCGCGACCGCGGTGGAGTCCAACGCCTACGTCGTCGCCGCGCTGACCCGGCTGGTCGAACGGCGGCGGGCCACCCCCGAGGACGACTTCACCGGATGGCTCGTCAGCCACCCCGCGGGCCTGACCGACGTGGAGGTCGCCGAACACCTGCGGCTCATCCTCATCGCCGCCTACGAGTCCACCGCCAACCTCATCGCCAACGTCCTGCGGATGGTGCTGACCGACCCCCGCTTCCGCGCCCGGCTCAGCGGCGGCCACATGACGGTGCCGGAGGCGGTGGAGCAGACCCTCTGGGACGAACCGCCCTTCACCGCCGTCTTCGGCCGCTGGGCGGTCGGCGACACCGAACTCGGCGGCCAGCAGATCAAGGCGGGCGACGCCCTCCTGGTCGGTATCGCCGCCGCCAACACCGACCCGGCGGTACGCCCCGACCTCACCGCCGGCATGGAGGGCAACCGCGCCCATCTGGCCTTCAGCGGCGGCCCGCACGAATGCCCCGGCCAGGACATCGGCCGGGCCATCGCGGACGTGGGCGTCGACGCCCTGCTGATGCGGCTGCCCGATCTGGAGCTCGCGATCCCGGAGAGCGAACTGAGCTGGGTGGGCAACATCATGTCCCGTCACCTGGTGGAGCTCCCGGTGAAGTTCGCCCCCGCCCCGCAGCAGGAGATCGACGCCGACCCGCTGGCGGCCCCGCCGCGCGCCCGGACCGACTGGGAGATCTCCTCCTCGGCCCGGACCGGGAACCCCGCCGCCCCGGCACGGGGCCACGCCCGCGCGGTGACACCGAAGACCGGGCCCGCCGCCCCCGCGACGCCGGCGGTACCCGCGCAGCGCAGCGGCCCCGCCAGGCTCTGGCAGTCCGTGACCCGCTGGTGGAGCGGCCAGTGACGGCACCCGCGTCCCGGTGAAGCGGGCGGCGGCCGGCGCACGGCCTGTGCGTGCGGGCCGCCGCCCGTCCTTCCTCCGCCCCCCGGAACACCCGCGGCCGGCTCTCCCGGGCACACGGAGCACTGCCGACGCGGTGCCCGCCCCGTACCATCGAGCAGCGTGAAGCTGACTATTCTTGGCGGTGGCGGATTCCGGGTGCCCCTCGTGTACAGGGCCCTGCTCGATGATCACGCCGAGGGCCGCGTCTCCCGGGTGACCCTGTACGACACGGACCAGGACCGGCTCGCGGCCGTCGCCCGGGTCCTGGCCGAGCAGGCCGAAGGCGTCGCCGACGCCCCGGCCGTCGTGGCCACCGGCGATCTCGACGAGGCCCTGCGGGGTGCCGACTTCGTCTTCTCCGCGATCAGGGTGGGCGGCCTCGACGGCCGTGCCGCGGACGAACGCGTCGCCCTCGACGAGGGCGTACTCGGCCAGGAGACCGTCGGAGCGGGCGGCATCGCCTACGGGCTGCGTACCGTGCCCGTCGCGGACCGGCTCGCCCGGCGGATCGCCGAGACCGCCCCGGACGCCTGGGTCATCAACTTCACCAACCCGGCAGGGCTGGTCACCGAGGCGATGTCGCGCCACCTCGGCGACCGGGTCATCGGGATCTGCGACTCCCCGGTCGGCCTCGGCCGCCGCATCGCCCGTACCCTCGGCGCCGACCCCGGCCGTGCCCGGATCGACTACGTCGGCCTCAACCACCTGGGCTGGGTACGCGGGCTGTACGTCGACGGCCGCGACGAACTGCCCCGGCTGCTGGCCGACCCGGTCCTCCTCGGCTCCTTCGAGGAGGGCCGTCTCTTCGGTGCGGACTGGCTGCGCTCCCTGGGCGCGGTCCCCAACGAGTACCTGCACTACTACTACTTCAACCGGGAGGCGGTCCGCGCCTACCAGGAGGCGGAGCGGACCAGAGGAGCCTTCCTGCGCGACCAGCAGGAGGGCTTCTACGCCCGGATGAAGGATCCCGCCACTCCGGCCCTCGCCACCTGGGACCGCACCCGCGCGGAACGCGAGGCCACCTACATGGCGGAGAACCGTGACGTGGCCGGCGCGGGGGAGCGGGAGGAGAGCGACCTGGAACCGGGCGGTTACGAGGACGTCGCGCTCGCCCTGATGCGGGCCGTGGCCCGCGACGAACGCACCTCGCTGATCCTCGACGTGCGCAACGGGGGCACCCTCCCGGTCCTCGACGCGGACGCGGTCATCGAGGTGCCCTGCCTCGTCGACGCCAACGGTGCCCACCCGGTCGCCGTCGACCCGCTGCCGTACCACGCGGTGGGGCTGGTCACCGCGGTCAAGGCCGTGGAGCGCGCCGTGCTGGAGGCGGCGGAGAGCGGCTCCCGGGCGGCGGCCGTACGCGCCTTCGCCCTGCACCCGCTGGTCGACTCCGTCACGGTGGCCCGCCGGCTGGTCGACGGCTACCGGGAGGCACACCCCCAACTCGCCTACCTCCACCGGCCCTGAACCGCCGGGACACCGCACCCGGTGGCCGGGCCGCGCCCCGGCCACCGGGTGTCAGGGCGCGGGGACCGCTCTCGGGCGCCCGGACGGCGTCCACGACGGCGCCACACCGGTGACCTGGCACACCATGAGGTAGAGCGGGATCGGCGGGGTGTACGGTGTACGGCTCTCGGGCGTGTGGATCAGCCGCGGCCGTCCCGCCGGAACGACGGCCCCGGCGGCGTACGAGACCTGCTCCGGCCAGTTCAGGTCGAGGTCCGAACCCGAGGGGACGATCCACCACCACTGGTCCGCGTCGGCGAACACGCACCCCGCGCGCGGAAGGTGCGACATCAGCCGGAAGCCGTACCGGGCGGGCACCCCCACCGCGTCGCAGCCCAGACTCGTCGTCAGGGCGGGCGGCAGCGACAGCCGGACCCGGCCGCCGCCCGGCTCCTCCACCGGGCGGAAACGGCGTGCCCCGAGGAAATGGGCCAGCGCGTGCCTCAGCATGCCGCCTCCGGGTCCCAAACCAGCCGCGCCCAGACCACTCTCCCGGACGCGTCCCCCGCGTCGTGCGAACCCCAGGCCGCGCTCAGCGAGTCCACGAGGAGCAGACCGCGCCCGTGCTCGTCGTCCGCGGACGGCGAGATCCGCGGGCCGCCGGGCTGGTGGCCCTGGTCGCGCACCGATATCCGCAGGGCGCCCCCGGAGCGCTCCAGTTCGCACACGACCTGCGCGCTGGCCGTGTGCACCACCGCGTTGGTGACCAGTTCGGACACGATGAGGACCGCGGAGTCGCAGGTGTCGGCGTCCAGCCGCCACTCCCTCAGCCGCGCCCGGGTCAACTGCCGCGCGTCCGCGACGGACCCGGGCCGTGCCGGCAGCGCGAAGCGATAACGGAGCGCTGCCGTCCCGGCGCCGGTGTCCGCGAGCCGGGGGATGAGCGCACTGCCAGGTGCCACGACCGATTCCTCACAGTGGGGGCTGCGTCACGCTTCGCACTGTCACGGAACAAGGCAGTGGCAACCACGTGAACGGGTTCACGGAGCAACTCTCCCCCTGACAAGAACACTTGGCAAGAGGCACTCTGAAAAATCCAGAGTGGCAGTTCTCCTCTGTCGGCCGGCATGGCACACTGCTCGGATACAGCGCATCGGGAGGTCTGAAGTGAGCGAACCGCGGTCCGCCCCGACCGTGGGCCAGGTCGTTCTGGGCAAGCGCCTGCAGGACCTGCGGGAGCGCGCCGGCCTGAACCGTGACCAGGCCTCCAAGGTTCTCCGCGTCGCCCCCGGGACGATACGCAGGATGGAGACCGCGGAGGTCGGGCTGAAGATCCCCTACGTCCAGCTCCTCCTGAAGGCCTACGGCATCACGGACGCCGAGACGGACGCCTTCGTCGAACTCGCCGAGGAGGCCAACAAGCCGGGCTGGTGGCAGCGCTTCCACGACGTGCTGCCCGACTGGTTCAGCATGTACGTCAGCCTGGAGGGCGCGGCCAGTCTGCTGCGTATGTACGAACCGCACTTCGTCCCCGGCCTCCTCCAGACCGAGGACTACGCGCGCTCCGTCATGCGTACCGGCGCGGTCGGCCAGACCCGTCCCGAGGACATCGAGCGCCATGTGGCGCTGCGGATGGAGCGGCAGTCGCTGCTCACCAAGGACGAGGCGCCGAAGCTGTGGGTGGTGATGGACGAGACCGTCCTGCGCCGCCCCGTCGGCAGTCCCGGGATCATGCGGGCGCAGATCGACAGACTGCTCGACGCCACGGACATGAACCATGTCACCCTGCAGATCGCGGAGTTCGCCACAGGGCACCACCCGGGCACCTACGGGCCGTTCGTCCTCTTCCGCTTCTCCGTCCCCGAACTGCCCGACATGGTCTACAGCGAGTACCTGACCGGTGCCGTCTACTTCGACGCGCGCCCGGAGGTGGCTTCCTACCTCGAGGTCATGGACCGCATGGCGGCCCAGGCCGCGACTGCACAACGCACGAAGGAGATCCTCCGGGATTTCCGCAAGGAGCTGTGATGAACCACATATACAACGGCATGCCGGCCGCCGATCTCGGCACCGAAGGCTGGTACAAGCCGTGGAGCGGTGGTAACGGGGGCAACTGCATCGAGGCCATGAAGCTGGCCGACGGCAGGGTGGCGGTCCGCCAGTCCGCGGACCCCGACGGCCCCGCGCTCATCTACTCCAACGGCGAGATCGCCGCCTTCATCCAGGGTGCCAAGGCAGGACAGGCCGATTTCCTGCTGACCTGACCTGACCTGACCTGACCTGACCCGACCTGCCTGCCCGCCCGCCTGACCTGCCTGATCTGATCCGCCTCCGCGCCCCCCGGTCTCCGGCAGCCCGCCCCGGACGCGCCGGCCGGCTCCCGCCCCGCCGGGCCCGGGCCGGCCTGCCGCAGGAGTACACCGGCCGCGGCCTCTGTCCCCGGTGTCCGCGGAGGAGCCGACGGACCACCCCCGGACGCCACGGGACCCCGGCCCGCCGGCACGCGGGACAATGGCCCCATGTCACGACGCGCCTCCCGCCCGCACCGGCCGGCCCCCGCCCGCCGCACCACCGCGGACTCGCCCTGCCCGTGCGGCCTGCCCGCCTCCTACGCCGACTGCTGCGGCCGCTTCCACGCCGGTGGCCGGACCGCCCCGACCTGCGAGGCGCTGATGCGCTCGCGGTACGCGGCCTTCGCCGTCCAGGACCCCGCCTATCTGCTGCGCACCTGGCACCCGGACACCCGTCCGGCCACCCTCGACCTGGACCCCGGCACCCGCTGGACGGGTCTGGAGATCCTCGGCACCACCGAGGGCAGCCCCTTCCACACCACCGGAACCGTCACCTTCCGCGCCCACTTCACCCACGGCGCCGCCCCCGGCTCCCTCCACGAGCAGAGCCGGTTCGCCCGCCACGACGGCGCCTGGGTGTACACGACGGCGGTCTTCGCCGACTGAGGGCCCGCCGGGGGAGGGAGGCGGCACCCGAAAACCGGTGGGCCACCGCGCCCACGGCCTCGTACGATCCGCGCATGGACCAGGACACGGCCGAACCGGACACCCCACGCAACCCCTGCTGGCGCGGCCGGGACGGCCTGACGTTCACCCCGCTGGAGATCGAGGACGCCGAGCTCGTCCACCGCTGGCGCTCGGACCCGGTGGCGGCCCACGAGACCGGCGTCTGGCCCGGCTCCCTCCACGATCTGCGCGAGCGTGTCGAGCGCCACCTCGGCGATACCGACCGCGACGACTTCCTCGTCCTCGACCCGCACGGCACGCCGATCGGACTCGCGGCCCTGACCGGCCAGCAGCTCTCGGAAGGCACCGCCGAGGCCTGTCTGATGCTGGACCCCGCACACCGCCGCCGCGGATACGGGACGGCCGCCCTCGACGCCCTCACCGACCTGGCCTTCGGCGAACTCCCGATGCACCGTGTCGAGGCCTTCACCCACACCGGCAACACCGCCGCCCTCGCGGTGCTCGCCGCGTCGGGCTTCGTCCGGGAGGGTGTCCGCCGCTCGTCCTGCATGCACCGGGGCCGTCGCTACGACAACGCGGTCCTCTCGCTGCTCCGCCCGGAGTGGGAGGCCCTGGACCGCCCCCGGTCCTGGGAGCTGTGAACCGGCCGGCACCGGGCGGCCACCGCGGCGGCGTCAGACCGGGACGGTGACCCGGGTGTCCGACGGGGCCGGCTCCTCGGCCAGGTCCTCCGCGAGGAGCCGCTTGGCGATCACGTCGACGGCGGCCCGGAGCCGCCGGTCGTCGGGCCGGGCCCCGTCCTCTGCGAGCCGCTCGTTGAGCCAGCGGCCCCAGGCGGCCGAGATCGTCGCCGCCTCACGCCTGCCCGCCGCCGTATGGGTGAACAGGTGCCCGTCCCCGGTGAGGTAGCCCTCCTCGATCATCCGGTCGAAGACCGGCACCAGCACCTCCGGCGGAAGCCGGTGGCGGGTCGCGATCAGGGTGAGCCCCGCATGGCCGACCATCCGCGTGAACAGGTCCACCTGCATCACCGCCCAGGCCCCCGCCATGTCGAGGCGGGTGTCGGAGTCCGCGACGATGCGCCGAGCCGTGCCGGGACCGGCGTCCCTCAGGATCCGGGCGACCGAGGTCTCCAGCAGCCGTTCCGAGTCCCCGGGGCCCGGCTGCGCGAAGCCCTCGCCCATGTCGGTGGAGCTCGCCCGCGCCGTGTCACGGAGCTTGACCTGCTTCAGGAACAGCGAGACGACGAAGCCGAGCAGCGCCACCGGCACCGTCCACAGGAAGACCGTGTGCAGTGTGTCGGCGTAGGCCTGCGCCAGCGGCGCGGTCTGCCCGGCGGGCAGCGCGTGCACGGCCTGCGGGCTCTCGGCGGCCCGGGCCAGTGCCGCGGGATCGCCCCCGGCCCTGGCCGCCTGTTCGACGCCCTGGGTGAGATTGGGCCGGAGGGCGTTGGCGTAGATCGTGCCGAACACCGCCGTGCCGAAGGAGCTGCCCAGGGTCCGGAAGAAGGTGACGCCCGAGGTCGCCGTCCCCAGGTCCGCGTAGTCCACGGTGTTCTGCACGGCGATCGTCAGCACCTGCATCGACAGCCCGATGCCGGCACCGAGCACCAGCATGTACAGCGACTCCAGCCACACCCCGCTGTCCGGGCCCATCCGCGACAGCAGGAACAGCCCCGCCGCCATCACCAGCGTGCCGATGACCGGGAAGATCCGGTAGCGGCCGGTCTTGCTGACCACGTTGCCGCTGAAGACCGACGCGACCAGCAGGCCCAGGACCAGCGGCAGCGTCCGCACCCCCGACAGCGTCGCCGAGTCCCCGTCCACGTACTGGAGGTACGTCGGCAGATAGATCATCGCGCCGAGCATCGCGAAACCGACGATGAAGCTCAGGATCGAGCACACCGAGAACACCGGGTTGCGGAACAGCCGCATCGGCAGCATGGGCTCCTTCGCCCGCAGCTCCACCAGGCAGAACAGCGCCAGCGCCACCACACCGCCCGCGAACAGCCCGAGGATGACCGGCGAGCCCCAGGCGTACTCGTTGCCGCCCCAGCTCGTCCCCAGGATCAGCGCGCTCGCCCCCACCGCGACCAGCGCGATGCCCAGGTAGTCGATGACGGGCCGCCCCGCCGCCCGGACCGAGGGAATGGTGCGGGCCGCCGCGATCACCACCACGATCGCGATCGGCACATTGACGTAGAACGCCCAGCGCCAGGACAGATGGTCCGTGAACAGCCCGCCGAGCAGCGGCCCGACCACCGTCGCCACCCCGAACACCGCCCCGATCGCCCCCTGGTACTTGCCCCGGTCGCGCAGCGGGATCACATCGGCGATCAGCGCCATCGACGTCACCATGAGACCGCCCGCGCCGATGCCCTGCACCCCCCGCCAGATGATCAGCAGCAGCATGTTCGAGGCGAGACCGCACAGGAACGAGCCGACGATGAAGACGACCGCGGAGATCTGGAAGACCAGCTTCCGGCCGAAGAGGTCACCGAACTTGCCGACCAGCACCGTCGCCACGGTCTCCGCCAGCAGATAGGCCGTCACGACCCACGACATGTGCTCCGCGCCGCCGAGGTCCGACACGATCGTCGGGAGGGCCGTCCCCACGATCGTCTGGTCCAGCGCGGCCAGCAGGATCCCGAGCACGATGGTCGCGAAAACGATGTTCCTGCGCCGGGGATCGAGCACGGGGGGCGCGGCGGCACTCCGCGGGGCGGGGGCGGTCTCGCTGGCAGTCGTCACGCTTGCACCCTCACACCGGCACCCGGGTGGCGCATGCGGATGACAGCCGGACGGGTCAGGCCGTCAGCTCCCGCACGGCGGTGATCATCCGGGCCACGAACGCGTCCCTGACACCGGTGGGCAGCAGGTCCAGGGAGAGGTACGGATTGAGGTCCTCCAGCTCGACCAGCAGCAGCCCGCCCCCGGCGGTCCGGCAGGCGTCCACCCGCTGGATACCGCGGCTGAGACTGTTCCACGCCACGAACCGCCGGGCGAAGTCCAGGTCCGCCCCGCTCGCGGTGTACGGCTCCAGCACCCAGCGCCGCTCCGGGTCCGGGGCGTACAGGGCGTACTGGAAGTCCTGGTCGACGAAGTAGAAGGACACCTCGTACCGGAAGCCGATCCGGGGCTGGACCAGCAGCGCGCCCTCGCCGTCCCCGCCGTCCGCGAACGCCCCGGCCAGCTCCGCCTCACGGACGAACCGCAGCCCGGCCGAGTCGGCGCCCAGCTTCGGCTTGACCACGTACTCGGCGGCCCCGGGCAGCAGCCCCAGGTCGGCGACGCGGTCCACGGTGGGTATCACGGGGCAGCCGGCGCGGGTCAGATCGACCAGGTACTGCTTGCCGGCCATGTCGCCGCCGCCGTCCAGACTGTTGTAGACCCTGGCCCCCACCTCGCGCGCGCGGTTGCGGAACGCGGCGTAGGCCTCCGGGTAGTACAGCACCGGACCGCTGTTGCGTACGACCACGGCGTCGAATCCGTCCAGCAGCGCCGCCGCGTCCTTCGGGTGGCAGAGCGCCACGTCGAACGCCTCCCGCAGCCTGGAGGTCAGGAAGACGTCCTCGTCGCAGTAGCGGCGGCCCCGCGCCTGGTAGGCGAGGTCGGTGACGAAGAGAACGGAGGTGCGCGGGGCACCGGACAGGGCGTTCACCATGTACTCCCAGGGGGATGCGGGACAGTGCCGCGGATCAATAGGCTCGGGGACGCTGCCCGTTCGCGTCCCCCTCTCACAGGAGTCCCACGTGTCCCAGGCACCGCCGCCCGACATTCTCTCGCCCGCCTTCGCCGCCGACCCCTACCGGGCCTACCGGACCATGCGCAGGGACGCGCCGCTGATCCGCCACGAGGCGACCGGGAGCTACCTCGTCTCCCGGTACGAGGACATCGAGAGGGTCTTCAGGGACAAGGCGCAGGAGTTCACCACCGAGAACTACGACTGGCAGCTCGAACCCGTCCACGGCAGGACCATCCTCCAGCTCGGCGGCCGGGAGCACTCCGTGCGCCGGGCCCTGGTCGCCCCCGCCTTCCGCGGTGCCGGCCTGCAGGAGAGGTTCCTGCCGGTCATCGAACGCAACGCCCGTGAGCTCGTCGACGCCTTCCGCCACACCGGCGAGGCCGACCTGGTCGAGGACTTCGCGACCCGTTTCCCCGTCCTGGTCATCGCCGACATGCTGGGGCTGGACCGGGCGGACCACCGGCGCTTCCACGGCTGGTACACCAGCGTCATCGCCTTCCTCGGCAACCTCGCGGGCGACCCGGCCGTCGCCGCGGCGGGGGAGCGGACCCGGCGGGAGTTCGCCGAGTACATGATCCCGGTCATCCGCCGGCGCCGGGAGTCCCCCGGCGACGACCTGCTCTCCGTGCTCTGCGCCGCCGAGGTCGACGGTGTGACGATGAGCGACGAGGACGTCAAGGCCTTCTGCAGCCTGCTGCTCGCGGCCGGCGGGGAGACCACCGACAAGGCCCTCGCCTCGCTCTTCGCCAACCTGCTCGCCCACCCCGCCCAGCTCGCCGCCGTCCGCGAGGACCGGTCCCTGATCGAACGGGCCTTCGCGGAGACCCTGCGCTACACCCCGCCCGTCCACATGATCATGCGGCAGACCGCGAACCCGGTGGAACTGACCGGAGGCACCGTCCCGGCGGGGGCCACCGTCACCTGCCTGATCGGTTCGGCGGGCCGCGACGAGGAACGCTACGCCGACCCGGACCGCTTCGACATCTTCCGCACGGACCTGACCACCGCCAACGCCTTCTCCGCAGCGGCCGACCACCTGGCGTTCGCGCTCGGCCGGCACTTCTGCGTCGGCGCGCTGCTGGCCCGCGCCGAGGTCGTCGCCGGCGTGAACCAGCTCCTCGACGCGATGCCCGGCCTGCGGCTCGCCGACGGATTCGTCCCGGTGGAACAGGGCGTCTTCACCCGCGGCCCGGCCGCGCTCCCGGTCCGCTTCACCCCGGTGAACGGCTGAACACCGGGGGCACGGGGCGGCCGTGGTCCGGCGCCGGTCAGGCCGCGTCGCTCACATCCGCCTGGACCGCCGCCGCCCACTCCACGAGGAGCCGTTCGTACTCCCGGCGGGCCTCGGGAGAGCCCAGGCCGCCGTGCACGAGCGCACGGATCGCCGCGTTCAGCTCGGTGAGCGAGCGGGCAGGCGCCGGCTCGGCGGGAGGTATGGGCATGGGCCGATTCTACGGGGGGCGGGCCGAAAAGCGTCTCTCCCGTGTGCGGGCGGGGAAACCGGGCCCGCACACGGACCGCTTCGGCGGGCAGCGTGTGCCGGGGCGGACGGTCCGTGTGCGGCCGGGCTCAGCGGATGTGACGGCCCGAGATCGCGCGGGCGATGACCAGACGCTGGATCTCGCTGGTGCCCTCGAAGATGGTGTAGATCTTGGCGTCGCGGTACATCCGCTCCACCGGGTGCTCCCTGCTGTAACCCGCGCCGCCGAGGATCTGGACGGCCTTCTCCGTCGCCGCGACGGCCAGTTCGCCCGCACGGAGCTTGGACATGGAACCCTGGCCCGCGTCGAAGGCGCGGCCGTTGCGGGCCATCCAGGCGGCCTGCCAGATCAGCAGGCGTACCGCTTCGATCTCGGTACGGAGATCGGCCAGGGCGAAGGCGATCGACTGGTTCTCGATGACCGGCCGGCCGAAGGCCTCGCGCTCACCGGCGTACTCCAGCGCGTACTCGTACGCGGCGCGGGCGATGCCCAGTGCCTGGGCGCCGACCGTGGGGCGGCTGACCTCGAAGGTGGCCATCGCCGCCTGGCGTCCCGCACCCGTGCCCTCGCGGTTGCGGGCGAGGCGGGCGTCCAGCTTCTCCTTCCCGCCGAGCAGGCAGTGGCCCGGCACGCGGACGTCGTCCAGGAAGACGTCCGCCGTGTGGGAGGCGCGCAGGCCCAGTTTCCTGACGGTACGGCCCGCCGTCAGGCCCGCCGTACCCGGCGGGACGATGAACGCGGCCTGGCCGCGAGCACCGAGGGACGGGTCGACGGAGGCGACCACCACATGGACCCCGGCGATCCCGCCGTTGGTGATCCACGCCTTCTGGCCGGAGAGCACCCACTCGTCCTTGGCCTCGTCGTGGCGGGCCCTCGTCGTCATCGCGGAGACGTCGGACCCGGCCTGCGGCTCGGAGACGCAGAAGGCCGCGACCTTCGGGTCGTCCGCGTCGCCGTAGCACTGCGGGACCCACTCGGCGAGCTGGTCGGGGGTCCCGGAGGCGAAGATGCCGGCGACCGCGAGCGAGGTGCCGAACAGGGCCATGCCGATACCGGCGTCGCCCCAGAACAGCTCCTCGTTGGCGATCTGGAGGGAGAGCCCGCTGGGATCGCCGTACATGTCGGCCAGTGACTCGAAACCGTAGAGGCCGATCCGGGCCGCCTCCTGGATGACCGGCCAGGGGGTCTCCTCGCGGGCGTCCCACTCGGCCGCCGCCGGGCGGACGACCTGGGCGGCGAAGCCGTGCACCCAGTCGCGCAGATCCTGCTGCTCCTCGGTCAGGGCGAGGGAGAAGTAGCTCATGGCCTCAGGCCTTCGGGATGTCGAAGTAGCGGGTGAGCCCCGAGGCCAGGCCGACGTCTCCGGCCACCTTGAGTCTGCGCGTCATGAACATCGTCACCGGGTTGCCGTTGCCGGAGACCAGCCTGAGGAAGTCCGCGTCGGCCATCACCAGCGTCGTCCGGGGCTCGGCGGCGGAGCGGCCCCCGGTCACCGTGCAGGTGCCGTCGGCTATGGCCGTCTCGTAGACCAGGTCGCTCTCGCCGGTGATCTTCCAGCGGATCAGCGCGTCCAGCCGGCCCGCCGCCTCGGGACGGAACTGCTGGCGCATCCGGCCGAAGACCTCGCCCAGGACGCGGACGCGCAGTTCACCGCGCATGACCTCGGCGAGCTGTCCGGCCGACAGCCCCTTGACGATGCGGGCGAACTCCTGCGGTGAGACCGCGCCGAAGTCGAGTGCGGCCAGTTCGCCGGTGAGACCGCCGTTGCTGTTCTCGGACACGCCAACTCCTTACCCGAAAGTAAACTTACTTCTGAGTAAGGTAAGGGGGGTGCCCGCGGGGCGCAAGGTCAGCAGGGGCCGCCCGGGCGTACCGGCAGCGCGGGATGGTGGGCGGCCAGGACCTTGTTGGCCCGGGCCAGGTCCGACAGCGCCTGCTCGCGGTCGGCGCGGTCCTCGACGCAGAGCAGAGGGCCCCGGAACCTGCGGACCTCGCGTGCGGCACACACGGCCTCGAACTCCGCGCGCAGGACGTGCGGCGGGGTGCAGGAGCCGATCAGGGCGGCGACCCGGTCGGGGATCGGTACGGGGACGAGGAGGTGCGGGGCGGTCATGGGTGGTTCCCTCTCGGATGGTTGGCCAGGAGGCGGTACTCCGAGGCGGCCGGGTGGGCCGCCTGCTCCCTCCCTGTCTACGGGACGCAGGTCCGGGTTTCTCCCCGGACGTGTCTCCGTGTCGCAACCGTTTGGGACTGACCGGTTATTTCGTTTTACCAGGGGGTAAGTTGACTGGTCGGCCGATGTGTGAGCAGGCGTCAGCCGGAATGCGGGCGGCCGGTCCGGGACCGGAGACGCAGGGCCCGCAGGACCGCTTCCGTCGCGAACCGCCCCTCCGGGTCGGACAGTCTGCTTCCGAAGATGGATTCCAGGCCGCGCATCCGGTACCGGACCGTCTGCGGGTGGACGTCGAGGACCTCGCCCATCTGCGCGGCGGTGCCACGTGTCTCCAGCCAGACGCGCAGGGTCTCCAGCAGCCGTTCGCGGCGGCCGGCGCTGATTCCGGTGACCGGGGCGAGCTCCCGGGCGGCTATCTGGTCCAGGAGCGCGGGGTCGGTGAGGAGCCAGAGGGTGGTGAGGTGGTCCTCGCACAGCACGACCGGAAGGTCCTCCACCACTCCCGCGTCCACGAGTTCGACCACCCGCCGGGCCCAGCGGATCGAATCTGCCGCGTCGGCGGTCGGCACGGTCAGGCCGATCACGGCCCTGGTCCCGGTCAGCGCGCGGTTGAGCTGTTCCCGCCTCTCCTCGTCCACCGGACCGGGGACGAGCAGATGGGGCTGCGGGTCCCCGAGGTCCACCAGCGCGTCATGGGGGAGGCCGGCGGGATCCACCCCCGCGGGCGCGCGTACGGCGACCAGGGTGACCTCCTCCGGCAGCGCCCACCCGGTCTGCTCGCAGAGTTCGGCGATGGCGGTGCCGGGCACCGGTCTGCCCGCCAGGATGAGGTGCAGCAGCCTGCGGCGCATCGCCGCGCTCTGCTGGTCGGACTGGGCCTGCACCTCCAGGTATCCCTCGCGGGACAGCGACTCCAGCTCGTCCACGTACTCGAACAGGGCGTCCGCGAAGCTCAGCATCAGGGCGGGCGAGAAGTTGTAGCTCCGCCCCACCTTCTTCGCGCGGCGCAGGGCGACCCGGGCGCCGAGGCGGTAGGCGCCCTGGAGGGTCTCCATGGTGCGCCCCTCGTACGCCTCGAAGCGGCCGAACCTCCGGCACATGTCGTCCCGTAACGTCGTGGACGTCGTGGGCTCGGCGACCAGGTCCACGAACGAGGAGAGGCTCTGTTCCACCCCCAGGCGGATGGACGTGCCGTTGGGGCCGTTCAGCAGGCGCGCGTACTCGGGATAGGCGCGCGTGACCTCCATGCCGATCTCCTTGATCAGGCTCGGCAGTTCGGGCCGCATGATGGCGGCGAACTCCTGGGGGAGGGGCCCCAGTGGGTCTCCGGTGTCCAGCGGCTGGATGAGTCTCGGCATGGCTGTCCCCTTGCTCTCCGGTGCCCGGTGGGTGGGTGAAGCAGTGGGGGGCAGCGCTCCCACGGACCGACAGGTGCGTCCCGACAACGGCGCCGAAGATAGACCAAGTCAGGCGCGGTGCCCACTACTTGGACAAGATCGAAGTGCAGGGGGCACACGACTCGGCCTCGCTGTGGGGCTTTCGTGCAGGTGGGACGGGAATGCTCACTTCAGGACAATGTTTTCGGCCGTGCGGCGGGCGGGCGGTGGACGGGCGGCAGCCGGCCGGCAGCCTGGCGGCACCGAAGGTGACCTCGGGTAACGGCATGCTCCGCGACATTCCGGCCGAGGAGCGCGTGCCGCCAGGGTTTGGCACATCCGGTGGAGGTGTCCGGCATCCGGCCCGCCGCAGCCGCCCCGGATGCGCACTCCGTGACAAGACCGGCCCCGCCACTGCTCACCTGTGGATCAAAAAACTCCGGCCGAAAAGATCTTAGGACGACGGGATTGTGTCGCCGTGTTTCCCGCGAGTAACATCACGGCTCATCCAATTCGGACCGGAAATCCTCCCGAATTACGAGCCCGTAGATTAAGGACTGTCCCGTAATCCCTGGCGGGTGTGCGGCGAAAGTCACGGCACCTCGCGGCGTTGTCGGAACGTTCGCATACATCCAGTATGCGGACGCCCCTCCGCCTTGCGATGCACCGCGTCTGACGCCGCACGCTGATCCACCACGGATTACGTGACAGCCCTCAGCCGTTCGGCACCATCCGCAATGCACTGCATACATCGGGCCGTCAGCGCATGCCATCCTCCGCGCCCCGACGTGTCGATGGACCCAAAATTCCGTGCACCGGAGCCGCCTTTTCACGGCGGCGCCCGAGAAGGGGACGACATGAGATCCGTTTCGACCAGAAAGCGTGTGGGCACGCTGGCGGCCCTCACTGCCTTCGGCGCGCTCTTCTCCACCGGTACGGCGACGGCGGCGACCCAGCTGAACGGTCACTGGGCTCCGTTCGACCGCTGCCCGGTGGACGCGCCGGCCATGCTCGCGGCGGACGGCGTGGAGACCGTCGCGACCTGTATCGCGTCGAGCTCGGCCGGCGGCTCCATCAAGCTGGGGAACACCGAGGTGGTCACCGGCAGCACCGACCTCCAGCTCGGTGTGCTCCAGCGGAGCGACGGCACCACGAGTCTGGTCGCGCCCGCCGAGGGCGCGCTGGTCGCCGACTCGGCGACCGTGCCCGGCGGCCTGCTGGGGCTGATGTGCCCCAGCAACATCCCCGTGGTCTCGGCTGTCTGCGCCTCGATCACCAACGCGGACCTCAACCGGATCACCGCCACCATCGAACCGGCCGGGGCCCCCCGCGACTTCAACATGGGCGCGGCCTTCACCACCGATGTGCCGATCCTGACCCTGCCGGTGCGCGTCCACCTGAAGAACCCGCTGCTCGGCGACAAGTGCTACCTCGGCACCACCGCCGACCCCATCCTGCTCAAGCCGAAGAACGTGACGGCGCCCTCGCTCTCGCTCCAGCAGTTCGCGGGCGACGGGACCCCCGACGACTCGGGCGAGATGGGCCGCTACACCTTCGCCGGCGCCGACCAGGCGGACACCGCGTTCGCCGTGCCGGGCGCCAGCGGCTGCGGTGCCGGACTGCTGAACTGGGCGGTCAACCTCAAGACCGGCCTGCCCTCCGCCTCGGGGAACAACAACGTCGTGCTGAACGACGCCTCGACCTACTTCGCGAGCCCCTACGCCCCCGCGTCCCTGGCTCCGGACGAGGGCAAGGCGCTGTCACGCTTCTGGCACTCCGCGGTCCGGTGAGCGCGGCCCCCGCCCGCGGGCGCGGTGAGCGCGGGCTCCGCCGGTGGGGGCTCGCCGTCGCCTCGGCCCTGGCCCTCTCGGTCCTCCCCGGGACGGCCGCGGCCGTCCCGGGGACCGAGGACGGCTGGAGCGTGGACCCGGCGGGGCCGTTCACGGCCACGGCCCCCACGCAGTTCACCGACAGCAACGGCGGCCAGTTCCAGTGCGCCGGCACGACCGTGGGCGGCACCTTCTCGTCCGACCCGCTCGTCCGGCTCACCTCGGTCTCGTTCCCCCTGTGCACGGGGGCCTTCGCGGGGACCCTCCAGGTCACCGCCACCATGCCCTGGACGCTGGGGGCCCAGGCGCACGACCCGGACGGCGGGACCCACGGCACGGGCGTCACCACGGGCAGCGCCGGACCCGTCCTGATCCGGGCCCGGTACACCGGGCTCCTGGGCGCGTGCTCCTTCTCCCTCAGCGGCACATCGGACTTCGCCTACAACAACCCCGGGCCCTCGGGCCAGGACGGAACCCTCGTCCTCGGGGCGGCCGGAGCGGCCCAGCAGCTGGTCACGAGCGGCAGGACCGGGCCCGGCTGCGGGCCCATCGGCCCGGCCTTCACCCTCCGGGGAACCTTCGGAGTCCTCGTCGCCGGCGAATCACCCGTCGTCGGCGTGGAGTGATCCCGTCCAACGGAAAGAAAAAGAAAAACCATTCCCATCCCCTTCTCGGAATCGCCGCAGCGCCTTACAGTACTGGTTGGTAGCGAATGTGATCCGAGAAGCCGGAACGGCGCCGGAGTTCGACGCTCATTCCCGCCCGTCCGATACCGGCGAGTCATGCGGTGAACCGGCAGGCGAATTCCGCTCCCATTTGATTCCCTCTCGTCCGACGAGAGGGTGCACTTCCCCGTAAAAGCCCGCGCCGGATCGTGCCGCGCTCCTGACGGAGGCAGCCGCCCGGCCAATCCCCAACGGGACAGGAGAAGTTCCATGCTCAAGCGAACCAGCATCGTGACCGCGGTCGGTGCGGCGGCGGCGGCCGTGGCCCTGGCGGCCCCCTCGGCGATGGCCGGCCCCTCGGCGGTCTGGACCGTCACCCCCACCGGCAACTTCAGCGCGACGGCCGGAGTGACGACCCTCACCGACAACATCGGTAACGCGATCAAGTGCACCACGGCATCCGCCTCGGGCAACATACCCACCTCGCCCACGGCGGGACCGCAGATCGCCTCGATCACCGCGGCGGCGTTCAACGCGCCCTGCACCGGCCCCTTCAGCAGCACCTGGACGATCAGCACGACCATGCCCTGGGCGCTCAACGCCACCTCGTACGCCACGGGCGGAACCAACGGAACGGGTGTGGCCACCGGCAACATCAGCGCCATCAAGGCCACGGTCAGCGGTTCCAGCGTGCTGGGCGCCTGCACCTTCAACGTGACCGGATCGGTCAACGCCAAGTACAACAACCCGTCCGCCGGCGGCTCCAACGGGACGCTCGCCGTCGCCCCCGCCGCCACCAGCCCGCTGCTGCTCACCATCAGCGGCAAGACCGGCCCCGGCTGCGGCATCGTCGGAGCGACGGCGACCTTCAAGGGCGACTACACCGTGGTCAGCGCCGCCGGAGGCTCCCCGGTCGTCAAGTACAGCTGATTCCGGGGCGGGTGGCTGATCCCACCCGCCGCGGACGGCCCGGCCCGCTCTGCGGCCGGGCCGTCCGTCATCCCCGGTGCGCGGTGACCGGCAGGGCCCCGCCGGGGAGTTGCCACCATCTGGCAACCGCCGCACACCCGCGCGCCGGGAGACGGTACGGCGCGCCCCGGCTGCTTCCCAAGAGGCGGGGCCGCGCGTACCGTACCGCCGAGTAGGCCGGTCGGCGCGCACCGCGGAGCGGGCGGCCCGTCGCTGCCCCGTACCCCACCTCACCCGAAGGGCAGGAAACCATGGCAGCCCGAATGCGTCGGACGACGCGTCACTCCTCCAGATTCGCCGCGGGCGGTCTGCTGATCGCCGCCGCGACCTTCCTGCCGGCCGCGGGATCACAGGCGCAGACACGGGAGCTGGAGGCCCCGGTCGACTACACCTGCCAGTTCCCCTCCGGCACCTACGCGATGACCGCCGTGCTCACGGGCCGCATCCCGGCGGGCGGGCCCGCGGGCCGGCCGCTGGAGCCGCAGGACATAGCCGTCGGCCTGGATCTGCCCAGTCCCGTCGTCGCGGAACTCGCCGCTCTCGGGGCCGGTTCGGTCTCCGCGCGCGCGGACCTGACGGTGCTGCACTCCCAGGGGGAGGAGACCGCCACGGCCGACTGGTCCGGGCTGTCGGCACCCGCCCAGGACATCACCGGCGAGGAGGAGGTGGCGATCGAGGTCTCGGGCCCCGTCCCCACCGCGACGTTCCCGTCGGCCGGGCCCGCCACCCTGTCGGCGGGGGACCTGAAGTTCTCCCTCCAGCCCCTCCGGGCGGACGGGGCCGCCACGGAACCCGGGGTGATCGAGGCCGCGTGCACACCGGCGGACGGCACGGACACCGCTCTGGCCACCGTCGTCATCCGCGGCGGAGAGGGCGCGGAGCCGGTGAGCCCGGCGGACCCGGCGGCCCCGGTGGAACCCACGGAGCCCGCGGCACCGTCCGATCCCGGACGGGCCGAGCCCGGCGCGCCGGTGATCGAGGGGAAACTGCCACCCGGTACCAGGGAGAAGCTGGAGGCCGCGCGCCGTGAGGCGAAGGCGCTCGACGAAGCCCCCGAGCCCTGCCCGTTCCCCCCGATCCCGCTCCCCTCTCCCGCCGAGACCTACGTGGCGGGCTACGCCAACGCGGAGAAGATGCGCGGGGCGGCCCGGCTCGGCCCGGCCCTCCTCAAGGTCACCCTCATGAAGGAGTACATCCCCGACCCGTGCACGAGCACCTTCAAGGTCAAGAGCGAAGCCGACTTCGAGTACGAGGGACGCCGGCAGCTCCCCCCGGCGAAGGCCACCTTCCTCACCTACGGCTTCATGCCGACCACGGCGACCATGGAACTGATCCAGGTCGGCCCGCCCGCCCGGATCGAGTCCGTCAGCGTCACCAGTGACCCCACCATGCCCGAGTACACGACCGTCACGGCCGAGTTCGAGATGAGGATCAGCGACGTCGAGATCAACGGCGTCCCCCTCGACGTGGGACCCGACTGCCGTACCGTCAAGCCGATCAAGCAGACCCTCAACGCCTTCGGCACGGGCAACCCGCCCTCGGGCTACACCGTCAACCGGGGCGGGAGCATGGACGGCGAGACCTACATACCGGCCTTCACCGGCTGCGGCGTCGGCGAGGACGTGTCCTCCCTGCTCACCTCCTCCGTCTCCGGCGGAGGGAACTACATCAAGATGACGCAGGCGCCGCTGTGCGTCATCGCCGACACCACCAGCCCGGACTGCCCGGCGAAGAAGCCCACACCGGAGCGCTGAAACCCCCCGGACCGGCCGGTGCCCCCGTTCCCCACGGAACGCGGGGGCACCGGCCGGTTCCGCCTTTTCCGAGCAGAACAGTCCCTCGGACCGCGCCGCCCCTCCTCGCGCGATGACAAAGGCTGCCCGCCGATCCGCCGGCGAGGAGAGCGTTTCTGCTCAACAAGAGACAACCCCCGGCCGTCGCATGCTCACCCGATCACAAAAGACCGAGCCTCCCGGTATCGGCTTGCGTAATTCTTTGTGAGCGGTATTGCGCAGTCAGGTTACTCACCCGTAGCGTCCCGCCTGAGCGGCTCGGAAACGCGTCCGTACCTGCTCGTCCGACGTATACGGAGTCCTGGTCGCGCCCCCCTTGAGCCTGGATTCCCCCGGGAGTCGCCCGGCCCCGCACCTTCGACTCCGGGGCCGGTGCTCCCGCCGTCGGGCCCCACGGGCCGGTCCTCCCGGGACGTGGGACCCGGCTCGCACACGGAGCACTTGCGCAGTATCCGACAAAGCCGCGGCGCGACTTTGTCACTCGGTGACAAGTGATCCACCCGAAGATCCAAGTCCGACGATTTCCGCTGTTCAACGGCTTGTCCCGGCGGTTTCGACGGACATACCGTGCGCCTCCTGGTGCACGGGTGACGAGCAGCTGCCTGATTCGCCGGAGCCGGAGCGCCGAATGATGACATCGTTCACCACCCTTTCGAAGGAGGGCCGATGGGAATCGAAGTAGTCGTCGAAGGCCTGACGAAGTCCTTCGGTAAACAGAACATCTGGCAGGATGTCAGCCTGACACTGCCGGCCGGTGAGGTGAGCGTGATGCTCGGTCCTTCCGGAACAGGGAAGACCGTGTTCCTGAAATCCATCATCGGACTGCTGAAGCCGGAACAGGGCCGTGTGCTCATCAACGGCGTCGACATGGTGAACAGCCCGGAGAAGGACATCATGGAGACCCGGAAACTCTTCGGTCTCATGTTCCAGGACGGGGCCCTCTTCGGCTCGATGTCGCTCTTCGACAACATCGCCTTCCCCTTGCGTGAACACACCCGCAAGAAGGAATCCGAGATCCGCCGCATCGTCATGGAACGCATCGACATCGTCGGACTGCTCGGCGCGGAGGGGAAACTGCCCGGCGAGATATCCGGCGGTATGCGCAAGCGCGCCGGCCTCGCCCGCGCCCTCGTCCTGGACCCGCAGATCATCCTCTGCGACGAACCGGACTCCGGACTCGACCCGGTCCGCACCGCCTACCTCTCGCAGCTCCTCATCGACCTCAACGCCCAGATCGACGCGACGATGCTCATCGTCACCCACAACCTCGACATCGCGGCCACCGTCCCGGACAACATGGGCATGCTCTTCTGCCGCAACCTGGTCACCTTCGGGCCCCGCGAGGTGCTGCTCACCAGCGACACGCCCGTGGTCTCCCAGTTCCTCGCCGGGCGCCGCGAAGGCCCCATCGGGATGTCCGAGGAGAAGGACGCGGCGACGCTGGCCGCCGAGCAGACCATCGGCGCGGGCCCTCCCCTTCGCCTCCGGGCCGCGCACCGTCGTACCGCAGCTGGAACCCTCCCCCGGGCTGCCGGTGCGCCAGGGGGCGGTACGGCGCCGGGAGCGGGTCCTGTCGATGATGGGCCAGCTGCCCGAGGCCGCCCGCGCGGCCATCATGAACAGCTACAGCCCCGCCCCGGGCGGTGGACGCCCATGACGGCCCCGCTGCCGGTGCGGCCGCCCGAGCCGCCCCCCACGAACCCGCCGGCCCCGAAGACGGCGGGGGTGAAGCCCCCGTCGCGCCTGCTGGCCCCGCTGCGCCAGACCGGGCAGCTGTTCGCGCTGGCCCTGGCCGTCCTGCGGGCCGTCTTCCGCCGGCCTTTCCAGGTACGGGAGTTCATCGAGCAGTTCTGGTTCGTGGCGAGCGTCACGATCCTGCCCGCGGCCCTCGTCTCCATCCCGTTCGGCGCGGTCATCGCCCTCCAGGTCGGCTCGCTCACCGAGCAGCTCGGCGCCCAGTCCTTCACCGGCGGCGCCAGCGTCCTCGCCGTCATCCAGCAGGCCAGCCCGCTCATCGTGGCCCTGCTGATCGCCGGTGCGGCCGGCTCCGCGATCTGCGCCGACCTCGGTTCACGGAAGATCCGCGAGGAACTCGACGCCATGGAGGTCATGGGCGTCTCGCCGATCCAGCGGCTCGTCGTGCCCCGTGTCCTGGCCACCATGTTCGTCGCGGTCATGCTCAACGGGCTGATCTCGGTCGTCGGCACCCTCGGCGGCTACTTCTTCAACGTCATCATGCAGGGCGGCACCCCCGGCGCCTACCTCGCCAGCTTCTCCGCCCTGGCCCAGCTGCCCGACCTGTACATCGGTGAACTCAAGGCGCTCATCTTCGGGTTCATCGCAGGGATCGTCGCCGCCTACCGCGGACTCAACCCGCGCGGCGGCCCGAAGGGCGTCGGCGACGCGGTCAACCAGTCCGTCGTCATCACCTTCATGCTCCTGTTCGCCGTCAACATGATCATGACGGCGGTCTACCTCCAGATCGTCCCCCCGAAGGGGGGCTGAGCGATGTCGATGCTCGGCTGGCTGGACCGCTCCGGCGAACAGCTCACCTTCTACGTACGCGCCCTGATCTGGATCCCGCGGACCCTGCGCCGCTATCTGAAGGAGGTGCAGCGGCTGCTGGCCGAGGTCGCCTTCGGCAGCGGCGGCCTCGGTGTCATCGGCGGCACCATCGGCGTGATGATCGCGATGACCCTGGCCACCGGCTCGGTCGTCGGCCTCCAGGGGTACGCCGCCCTCGACCAGATCGGCACCTCCGCCTTCACCGGCTTCATCTCCGCCTACTTCAACACCCGGGAGATCGCCCCGCTCGTCGCCGGACTCGCCCTCTCCGCCACCGTCGGCGCCGGGTTCACCGCCCAGCTCGGCGCGATGCGGATCAACGAGGAGGTCGACGCACTGGAGGCGATGGGCATACGGTCCATGCCCTACCTGGTCACCACCCGCATCATCGCCGGGGTCGTCGCGATCATCCCGCTGTACGCGATCGGACTGCTCTCCTCCTACCTCGCCTCCCGTTACATCACCGTCCTGTTCAACGGGCAGTCGGCGGGGACCTACGACCACTACTTCAATCTCTTCCTCTCCCCGGACGACGTGCTGCTGTCGGTGCTCAAGGTGCTGATCTTCAGCGTGCTGGTGATCCTCGCCCACTGCTACTACGGCTTCCACGCCACCGGCGGCCCCGCCGGGGTCGGTGTGGCCGTGGGCCGCTCGGTGCGCAACGCCATCGTGCTCATCAGCGTCACCGACTTCTTCCTCTCGCTCGCCATCTGGGGTGCGACGACAACGGTGAAGGTGGCCGGCTGATGACTTCCCCGAAAGCGCAGAAGGCGCGCCGCAGACTCGCCGGTGCGGCCTTCGTCCTCGTGCCGGTGGTCCTCGTGTGGGTGTCGGTCTCGGTGTACGAGAAGGACTTCACCGAGGTGGCCACCGTGACCGTACGCACCGGCAGCGTCGGCAACGAGATGCACGACAACGCCGAGGTGAAACTGCGCGGCGTCGTGATCGGACACGTGACGGACATCCGGGCGGACGGGGACGGGGCACGGCTGACCCTCGCCATCGAACCGGACCGGATCGGCCAGGTCCCGGCGGACGTCACCGCCCAGATGCTGCCGACCACCCTCTTCGGGGAGCGGTTCGTCGCCCTCGTGCCCCCCGCCGTCCCCTCCGCGCGGCCCCTGAGCGCCGGCGCGGTCATCCCGCAGGACCGCTCCAGCAACGCCATCGAGCTGGAAGAGGTCCTCGACAACGTCCTGCCGATGCTGACCGCCGTCAAGCCGGAGAAGCTCTCCGCCACCCTCGGCGCCGTGTCCCAGGCGCTCCGGGGGCGCGGCGACAAGCTGGGCGACACCCTGGTCACCCTCGACGCGCACCTGAAGGAGTTCAACCCGCAACTCCCCACGCTCAACGAGGACATCAAGCAGCTCGTCAAGGTGAGCCACCTCTACGCCGACGCCGCCCCCGACGTCCTGGACGCGCTCACCGACTTCACCACCACCAGCGGGACCGTCGCCGAGCAGCAGGCCGGACTCGCCTCCCTGTACGGCTCCACCACCGCCTCCGCCAACGACGTCACCGCGTTCCTGCGGAAGAACAAGGACAACCTCATCCGCCTCTCCGCCTCCGGACGGCCGACCCTCGAACTCCTCGCGGAGTACTCCGACGCCTTCCCCTGCACCCTGCGCACCATGGCCGGGTTCGTCCCCGCCATGGACAAGGCGCTCGGCAAGGGCACCGGCGCACCCGGCCTCCACGTCACCGTCAAGACCGTGGAGTCCAAGGGCAAGTACGTGGCCGGGAAGGACACCCCGGTCTACGGCTCGACCGGCGGCCCGCACTGCTACTCGGTGCCGTACACCGGCAGGACGGTCCCGACCGCCGACGTGCGCACCGCGCCCGTCACCGCGCCGAAGGACACCCGAAAGGCCCCGGAGGCCGGGGAACCCGCCGTGGACGACGGCGCCCTCGGCCTGCCGAACTCCCCGCAGGAGAGCCGGCTCGTCAACGAACTCGTCGCCCCCTCACTGAAAGTCCAGCCGCAGTCCCTGCCCGACTGGAGCAGCGTGCTCATCGGTCCGGCCTTCCGCGGTGCGGAGGTGAAGCTCAAGTGAAGCGCCGCTCCCTCGCGGGACCGCTCGCGAAATCCCTCGTCTTCGTCGTGGTGACCGCCCTGGCCACCACCGTCCTCGCCCTGTCCATCGCCAACACCGGTGTCGGCGACACCACCACCTACAAGGCGAGGTTCGCCGACGCCACCGGACTCGTCGTCGGCGACAGCGTCCGGGTCGCCGGGGTCAAGATCGGACAGGTCGAGTCCATCCGGGTCGCCGACCGGCGGGAGGCCGAGGTCGCCTTCGCCGTCCGCGAGGGCCGCGACCTGCCCGCCTCGGTGACCGCCTCGATCAAGTACCTCAACATGGTCGGCCAGCGCTACATCGACCTGGACCAGGGCGCCGGACCCGTCGGCGAGACCTTCGGAGCGGGGGAGACCATCCCGCTGGAACGCACCACCCCGGCCCTCGACCTCACCCAGCTCTTCAACGGCTTCCAGCCGCTCTTCGAAGGGCTCTCCCCGCCGGACGTCAACCAGCTCGCGGGATCCATCGTGCAGGTCCTCCAGGGAGAGGGCGGCACCGTCGACAGCATCCTCTCCCACGTCGGATCGCTGACCGGCACCGTAGCGGCCAAGGACAAGGTGATCGGCGAGGTGATCAAGAACCTCAACACGGTCCTGAAGACCGTCAACGACCGCGAGGCGGGCTTCAACGACCTCGTCGTCACCCTTCAGGAACTGGTCACCGGCTTCTCCGGCGACCGCGAACCGCTCGGTGAGGCGGTCACCGCGATGGGCGCGCTGACCACCGTCACCGCCGACCTCCTCGACGACGGCCGCGCGCCGCTCAAGAAGGACATCGCCGAACTCGGCCGGCTCAGCGAGCAGCTCGGCGAGAACACGCCCGCGATCGAGAACTTCCTGGAGAAGACCCCCGCCAAGATGGAGGCCATCACCCGCCTCACCTCCTACGGCTCGTGGCTCAACCTCTACCTCTGCGAGGCGAAGGTCGCCGGTGTCACGGCCGACGACGGCAGCGCCCCGCCCACCGGCGTCACCATCGGCGGATCGAGGTGCTCGGGATGAGGACCAAGCCCGTACGGGAACGCAACCCCGTCGTCGTCGGCACCGCCGGACTCGTCGTCCTGGCCCTCCTCGGCCTCGCCGCCTACCGCGCCGACGCGCTGCCCCTCATCGGCGGCGGCACCTCCTACAGCGCCGACTTCACCGAGTCCGCCGGACTGGAGGACGGCGACGAGGTACGCATCGCCGGCGTGAAGGTCGGCGAGGTCACCGGGGTGTCCCTCGACGGCGACGAGGTCAAGGTGGACTTCACGGTGAAGGACGCCTGGATCGGTGACTCCTCCACCGTCGGCATCGCCATCAAGACCCTCCTGGGCGAGAAGTACCTCGCCGTCGACCCGCTCGGCGACGGACCCCAGGACCCGGACTCCCGCATCACGTCGAGCCGCACCACCTCCCCGTACGACGTCACCCAGGCGTTCACCGGGCTCGGCGAGACCATCGAGGAGATCGACACCGCACAGCTCGCACAGAGCTTCGAGACCATCTCGGAGACCTTCAAGGACTCCCCGCCCGACGTACGCAGCGCCGCCGAGGGGCTCTCCGCGCTGTCGAGGACGGTCTCCGAACGCGACGCCCAGCTCGCCACCCTCCTCAAGGGCAGCAAGCAGCTCACCAGGACCCTCGCCACCAGGAAGAGCAGCTTCGAGACCCTGCTGGAGGACGGCAACCTGCTCCTCGGCGAGATCCAGGCCCGCCGCGACTCCATCCACCTCCTGCTCACCGGCACCCGCGACCTCGGCACCCAGCTCACCGGGCTCGTCTCCGACAACGACAAGCAGCTCAAGCCCACCCTGGACGCGCTGAGCCGCGTCACCGGAGTGCTGGTGAAGAACCGCAAGAGCCTGGACAAGGTGCTCTCCATGGCCGGCACCTACAACCGGCTCGTCGGCAACACCCTCGGCAACGGCCGCTGGTTCGACAACTACGTCTGCGGTGTCGTCCCGAAGAACTACCTGCCCGAGGACACGGAGCCGGGGAACGACTGCATGCCGCCGAAACAGGGGGGCCGCTGACATGAGACGCACCCGCATCACCGGCATCGGCGCCGGACTGGCCGTCGTGGCCGTGGCCGCCACCTCCGGGGTGATGGCCACGGAACAGGAAGGCACCGTCATCACCGCGTACTTCGACCGGGCCACCGGTGTCTACCCGGGCTCCGACCTGCGCATCCTCGGAGTCAAGGTCGGCACCGTCGAATCGGTCAAGCCGCGTGGCGAGGAGGTCCGCGTCACGCTCCGGCTCGACCGGGGGGTGGACGTCCCCGAAGACGCGCACGCCGTCGTCGTCGCCCCCAGCCTCGTCGCCGACCGGTACGTCCAGCTCGCCCCCGCCTACACCGGCGGGGCACGGCTGGAGGCCGGAGCCGTCCTGCCCGCCGCGCGCAACGCCACCCCCGTCGAGGTCGACCAGCTCTACGCGTCGATCACCGAACTCTCCACGGCGCTCGGCCCCGAGGGCGCCAACGCCGACGGGGCGCTCTCCCGGCTCCTGGAGACCGGCGCGAAGAACCTCGACGGCAACGGCGAGGCGATCGGGGACTCCATCGAGCAGTTCGGGAAGGCGACGAAGACCCTGGACAAGTCCAGCGGCGACCTCTTCGACACGCTGTCCTACCTCCAGACCTTCACCACCATGCTGAAGGAGAACGACGGTGACGTACGCGCGGCCGAACAGCAGCTCAACACCGTCACCGGCTTCCTCGCCGACGACAAGGAGAACCTCAGCGCCGCGCTGAAGGAACTGGGCACCGCGCTCGGCCAGGTCAAGGGCTTCATCCAGAAGAACCGCGGCGCGCTGAAGAAGAACGTCGACCTGCTGGTCCCGCTCACCCAGACCCTCGTCGACCAGCGCGCCTCGCTCGCCGAGTCACTGGACACCCTGCCGCTGGCGGCGGGCAACGTGCTCAACGCCTACGACCCGGCCAACCGCACCCTCAACGGGCGGACGAACCTCAACGAACTCTCCATGGGCGGACCGCTCCTGGACCCCGAGGCCGAGAGCCCCGGCCTGGAAGGACTGGCCCCCGTCGACACGGGCCGGCTCAAGTCCCTGCCCGTCCTGCCGCTGCCGGCCGTCGGCACCGTCTACGGCACGCCGGACGACACCGGATCCGGCTCCCGGAAGAAGAAGGAGGCGGACCGATGAGCCGCGCCCTGCGCAGGCCCGGGGCCCGCGCGACCACCGGCCTCGTGGCCCTGGCCGCCGCCGGCGTCGGCCTCGCGCTCGTCGTCACCGGCGTGGACCTGCCGGAGTTCACCGGAATCGACCAGCTGCCGCTGCCCGGCGGCGCCGACCTCGGCGACCACCCGTACGAGATCACCGCCGAGTTCGGGGACGTGCTCAGCCTCTCCCCGCAGTCCTCCGTCAAGGTCAACGACGTGGCCGTCGGCCGGGTCACCCGGATCACCCTCGCCCCCGACGGCTGGACCGCCAAGGTCACCATGCGGGTCAACGGCGAGATCGACATGCCCGCCAACGCCTACGCCCACCTCGAACAGTCCAGTCTGCTGGGGGAGAAGTACGTCCAGCTCTCCGCGCCGGCCGAAGGCACCGCCCAGGGCTCCCTCTCCGACGGCGACCGGATCCCGCTCGACCGCACCAACCGCAACCCGGAGGTCGAGGAGGTCTTCGGCGCCCTGTCGATGCTGCTCAACGGAGGCGGCGTCGCCCAGCTGAAGACCATCACCACCGAACTCAACAAGGCGCTGGCCGGCCAGGAACCGCAGGTCCGCTCCATGCTGAACCGCGTCGACACCCTGGTCACCGACCTGGACGCGCACAAGGAGGACATCACCGACGCCCTCGACGGCGTCAACCGGCTCGCCGCCACCCTCGCCACCCGCAAACAGGAGGTCGGCACCGTCCTCACCGGACTCAGCCCCGGACTGAAGGTCCTGGAGGAGCAGCGCGGTTCGCTCATGACGATGCTCAGCTCCCTCGACACGCTCTCCGCCGTCGCCGTGGACACGGTCAACCGGAGCAAGGCCGACATGGTCGCCGACCTCAAGGCCCTCGCCCCCACCCTCAAGGCACTCGCCGACTCCGGGAAGGACCTCCCCGACTCCCTGCAGGTCCTGCTCACCTATCCCTTCACCGACGAGGTGCTGCGCGGAGTGAAGGGCGACTACCTCAACGTCTACCTCGACCTGACGGCCGCCCCCGGCACCCAGATCATCCCCGCGCTCATCCCGGGCAGCCCGACCCCCACCTACCCGCCCGCGCAGACCCCGCAGACGGCGGCACTGCCCCTGCCGCTCCCGTCGGTCACCGTCCCGGGCACATCCACGGACGTACCGTCCGGTACGGAGGGCACCCGCTGATGATCACAACCGCCACCCGGCTGAAGAACCTCGCCTTCCTCGTCATCGCGGTGCTCGTCCTCGGCTACCTGGGCATCCGCTACGCCGACCTCGGCCACTACATCGGCCTGCGCGGCTACTACACCGTCAAGGTCCAGCTCCCGCAGACCGGAGGGCTGTTCACCCACTCCAACGTCACCTACCGGGGCGTCTCCGTCGGCCGGGTCGGCCCCATCGAGCTCACCGACGACGGCGTCGAGGCCGAACTGCGCATCGAGAACGACGCCCCGCGCATCCCCGACAGCCTCCAGGCCGTCGTCGCCAGCCTCTCCGCGGTCGGCGAGCAGTACGTCGACCTGCGGCCCACCCGCGCCGACGGGCCCTTCCTGGAGAACGGCTCGGTCATCGACCAGGCCGACACCACCATTCCCGCGCCCGTCACCGACGTCCTCACCAGCGTCAACGCCCTGACCGGCTCCGTGGACACCGAGGCCCTGCGCACCGTCGTCGAGGAGTTCGGCGCGGCCTTCGAAGGGCGCGGCGACGACCTCCAGGTACTGCTGGACACCAGCAGCGAATTCGTCGACGCAGCCGACGAGGCCCTGCCCACCACCACGAAACTGATGGCGGACGGCGAACGGGTCCTGCGGACCCAGGCCGAACAGGGGCAGGCGCTCAAGGGCTTCGCCTCCGGTGCCGAACAGCTCGCCGCCGAACTCAAGTCCTCCGACGCCGACCTGCGCAAGCTGATCGCCGCCGCGCCCGGGGCCACCGCCCAGATCAGCGGACTGCTGCGCGACCTCGAACCCGGTTTCGGAGTCGTGGTCGCCAACCTCCTCACCACCTCCGAGGTGGCCGTCACCCGCCAACGCGGTCTGGAGGAACTGCTGGTCAAGGTTCCGGCGGTCGCGGCGGCCGGGGCGAGCATCATCGACTCCGACGGCAAGGCCCGCTTCGGGATGTCCGTCACCTTCTTCGAGCCGCTGCCCTGCACCGCAGGCTACGGCGGCACCACCTACCGTCCGGGCAAGGACCTCTCGCCCGCCCCCGCCGTCAACACCAAGGCCCGCTGCACCTCTTCACCCGGCACCGGCATCAACGTCCGGGGCAGCGCGAACGCCCCCAGGGGCGGCCCCGTGCCCGCCCCGGCCCGGCCGGGCTCCCTCCTCGCCGGTACCGACGGCACGGCACTGCCCGGCGCCCTCGGCGGCGGCGGAGCCCACCGGACCGGCGGCATGGCCGGCCTGCTGGGCCTGGGAGGCGGCGAGTGAACTCCCGTACGAAGACCCTGAGCGGCTGGGCCGCCCTGCTGGCCGCGGTGCTCGTCTGCGCACTGGGCGGCTGGTCGTACGCAAGCGCGCGCGGCGACGACACCCTGGCCTACGCCAAGGCCCGGGACACCGCCCTGCAGGACGGCGAGCGGTACCTCGCCCGCCTCACCAGCATGGACGGCAAGGACGCGGCGAGCGTGGAGTCCGGGCTGGCCGGCTGGCTCGACGCCTCCACCGGACCGCTGCGCGACCAGCTGAGGAAGAGCGCGGAGAAGGACGCCGCCGAACTCACCGAGTCCGGGACCACCGCCCGCGGAAAGGTCACCGACGCGGCGCTCACCGCCCTCGACGAGCGGGCCGGCACCGCGGCGCTGATCGCCACCGTCGATGTCGAGGTCACCCCGCGCGGCGGCACGGCCGGCACGGAACGCAAACGCTTCGAGGCGGCCCTGGCCCGCACCGGGGACGGCTGGAAGATCAAGGCACTGGACGCGATACCGGTCGGGAGCGGCGGATGACACAGCCCGGAGGGACCACGCTCGCGAACACCCCGGCGGACCCGGACGACGAGGAACCGGCTGCGGCGGCAGGGGCGGAAGAGACTCCGGAGACGGAGACGGAGACGGAGACGGAGACGGGGACGGGGACTGAGACGAGGGCGGAGGCGGGGGACGGCGCCGGGGAGCCGGACGCGCCCCGGCGCGCCCCGTGGGTACGCGCCCTCGTGGCGGTCCTCGTGGCCGCCCTGGTGGCAGCCGGCGCCGTGTTCTTCGTCCAGGCGCAGCGGCTCCGCGACACCCCGGCCACCTCCGACCGGGCCCTGACCGACACCGCCGCCACCACCCGCGTGGTCGGCGACGTCAGCAGCGCGCTGGGCAAGGTCTTCTCGTACAGCCCGCAGTCCACCGCCGCCACCAAGGCGACGGCGAAGCAGGTGCTCGCGGGCAAGGCGCTCCAGCAGTACGCGGCGCTGTTCGGCCAGGTCGAGCGGCAGGCGGCCGACCAGAAACTCACGCTCACCTCGCAGGTCGTCCGGGCCGGGGTCAGCCGGCTCGGGACCGACAGCGCCCACCTCCTGGTCTTCCTCGACCAGGTGTACGAGCGCGAGGGGAAGACCGCGACCACGGCGGCGGCCCAGCTCTCCGTCACCGCGCATCTGCGCGACGGGCACTGGGTCATCGTCGACATCACCACCAGGTAGGGGAGAGGCACCGGATGGCACGGGTACGGACGACACGGAACCCGCTGGTGGCAGCGGCGATCGTGCTGGCGGTCGCGGCGGCGGGCGCGGCCGGCTGGGGCGGCTGGTCCCACTACGACGCGGCCCATGACGACGCGGCGGCCTACGCCGAGGCCCGCGACGACGCGCTGGCGGCGGGGGAGCAGGCCGTGCAGAACATGAACACCCTCGACCACGCGCAGCTGGAGAAGGGGCTCGACAGCTGGGAGGACTCCACCACCGGCGACCTGCACCGCCAACTCGTCGACGGGCGGGACGCGTTCGTCGAGCAGATCCGGACCGCCAGGACCGTCAGCACCGCCGAGGTGCTGTCCGGTGCGGTGACCGAGCTGGACGACCGGGCCGGCAAGGCGGGGGTGATGGTGGCGCTGCGGGT
The DNA here is from genome assembly GCF_008704555.1 of Streptomyces nitrosporeus. Taxonomy (NCBI): domain Bacteria; kingdom Bacillati; phylum Actinomycetota; class Actinomycetes; order Kitasatosporales; family Streptomycetaceae; genus Streptomyces; species Streptomyces nitrosporeus. Next base: position 570,210 of record NZ_CP023702.1, on the reverse strand, counting down.
CACGGTGACCGCGCCGGAGGGCGAACCGGCGGTGAAGGAGAGCCGGATGCTGGGGCAGCTCACCCGGACCTCACAGGGCTGGAAGCTCAGCGCCCTCGGCCAGGCACCCGTCGGCAACACGGCCGGCTGACCAGCACCCCTTCGGAGAGGACCCGTACATGTCGACGACCCGACACCTCGTCAACCGCCGCCGCAGGCTCGCCGTCGTCGCCGCGACGGCCGCCCCGCCGCGTGACACCGAGAGCCCGGCCGGCCCCGGGGCGGACCCGGCGGCGGACGCCGCGGGAGACCCGGCGGCGGACGCCGGGGGAGACCCGGGGGCGGGCCCCGGGACCGGAGCGGAACCGGAGACCCCGGCCGGCGAGGAGGGCGCGGCCCCCGGCGACAGCGACGGCGACGGCGGCGACCGGGGGAAGGAGGACGAGGAGGAGCCCGCCGCCGGCCCCCGCCGCCGGCTGCCCCGGCTGCGGATCCGGCTCCCCGCCCTGCTCTGCGCCGCCACCGTCCTCCTCGGGGCCTACGCCGCCTGGGCGTTCACCTCGGCCGCCGAGCTGCGCGAGGACCCCACCCGGCAGAACACCGCCCTCACCGACATCGGCCGGACCAGCGAGGTCAAGGGCCAGATCACCCAGGCGGTCGGCGCGGTGTTCTCGTACAACTACGCCTCGCCCGGGAAGGCGGACCTGGCCGCGCGGAAGCACCTGACGGGCAAGGCGGTCCAGCAGCACGAGGACATGCTGGCCGAGGTACGCGCGCAGGCGCCGAAGCAGAAGCTGGTGCTGACCACGACCGTCACCGAGAGCGGCGTCGAATTCCTGGACGGCGACCGGGCCCGGCTGCTGATCTTCGCGGACCAGAGCAACACCCGTACCGGCAAGGCGGAGGAGACGACGTACGCGGCGGCCATGTTCGCCGTGGACGCCGTCCGGCAGGGGGAGACCTGGCGGATCGCGGCCATCGACACGTTCACCCGCTGACCCGGGAGAGGGAGGACACATGAGGTTCAACGGAAACGTCCGGCGCGGGATCGGCGGAACCGTCACCGCGGTCGCCGCCATGGTGGCGCTCACCGCGTCCCAGGCCCCCGGGCCGGCCGGCGGCGACACGGCCGACGACATGAGGAACGCGGCGGACGACGTCGTGTGGACCGAGGTGCCCAACGACGACAGCTACCACACCGAACTGCCGCCCCTCACCTCCCCCGAGCCTCCCCCACCCGGGAAGAGGACCGCCCCGGCCGCCACCCGGTCCTGGGCCGAGGCCGGCATCCCCGCCACCGTCCTGGCCGCCTACCGTTCGGCGGCCTCCTCCCTCGGCCGCACCGACCCCGGCTGCCGGCTGCCCTGGCAACTGCTCGCGGCGATCGGCAAGGTGGAGTCCGGCCACGCCGGCGGCGGCCGCGTCGACGCGAGCGGGACGACGCTCACCCCCATCCTCGGGCCGGTCCTCGACGGCCGGGGATTCGCACTGATCCAGGACACCGACGGCGGGGCCTACGACGGTGACGCCACCCACGACCGGGCGGTCGGGCCCATGCAGTTCATCCCCTCCACCTGGGCGCACTGGGGAAGGGACGCCAACGGCGACGGCCGTGAGGACCCGAACAACATCGCCGACGCGGCCCTCGCCGCCGGCCACTACCTCTGCGCGGGCACCCGCGACCTGTCCGTGGGCGCGGACCTGGACCGGGCGGTCCTGAGCTACAACCACTCGGACACCTATCTGCGTACGGTCCTGTCCTGGCTGGAGTTCTACCGCAAGGGCACCCACCCGGTCGCCGACGGCGAGGGCCCCGTCCCCCGCAGCCCCGGCGCCGGGGGAGCCATCGTGCCGAAGGCCCCGGTGGGCGGCCCCGGCAGCCCCGGCGGCCCGGCGGCCGGAGGCGGCAAGGGCGACGGCGGCAAGGGCGACGGCGGAGGCATCGTCATCGGCCCCCAGCCCAGCGGCCCGCCCGGCCCGTCCACCCCGCCGTCCCCCTCGGCCCCGGGCAGTCCCGGCCCGGACGGGCCGGGGACCCCCACGGACCCCGGCCCGAGCCCCGAACCCACCGGCCCCGGCACCACCGAGCCGACCGATCCCGGCACCCCGGAACCGACCGGTCCCGGCACCACACCCGACCCGGGCCCCGGCACCACCGAGCCGACGCCGGACCCGACCACCGACCCCACGGCCGGCCCGACCACGACCCCCGGCCCGGGGTCCACCGCGGACCCCTGCCCCTCACCGGAGACCGGCCCGGCCGACGGGCCCGCCGACGGCACCTGCCCGACCCAGGACCCGGCGGCGGCCGGCTGACGGGTCAGCGGGCGCCGAACACCTCGGAGAGGTCGTACCGCACCGCTTCCACCAGCTGCGCGTAAGCACAGCTCGAAGCGGTGCGGTCCGGCCGCCACCGCCGGAACCGCGCGGTGTGGCGGAAACGGTCGCCCTCCATGTGGTCGTACGCCACCTCGCAGACCCGCTCCGGCCGGATCGCCACCCAGGACTTGTCCTTCCCGCCCGACCACCTGTTCGGCGCGCCCGGCAGCCGCGCGTCCTCGTGCGCCGACTCCCGGGCCCAGTCCGCCCACGGATGGCCGGCCGGGTCGACACGCAAGGGCTCCAGTTCCCGGGCCAGTTCGGCGCGCCGCTTCATCGGGAACGCGGCGCACACCCCGACGTGCTGGAGCACGCCCCCGTCGTCGTACAGCCCCAGCAGCAGTGAACCGACCACCGGGCCGCTCTTGTGGAAGCGGTAGCCCGCCACGACGCAGTCCGCGGTCCGCTCGTGCTTGATCTTGTACATCACCCGCTCGCCGGGCCGGTAGGGCAGGTCCGGCGGCTTCGCCACCACACCGTCCAGGCCCGCCCCCTCGTACCGCTCGAACCACTCCCGCGCCAGTGCCGGGTCCGTCGTCGCGGGGGCCAGGTGGACCGGTGCGGAGGCGTCCGCCATCACCCCGGCCAGGGACTTCCGGCGCTCCGTCAGCGGCCGGCCGGTCAGCGAGGTGCCCCCCAGGGCGAGGAGGTCGAAGACGACCAGTGACGCGGGGGTCCGCCCGGCCAGCAGCCGGATCCGGGAGGCGGCCGGATGGATGCGCTCGCTCAGCCGGTCGAAATCCAGCCGCCCCTCGTGTGCCAGCACGATCTCCCCGTCGACCACGCAGCGCGGCGGCAGGTTCTCCCGCACCGCGTCGACGACCTCGGGGAAGTAGCGGGTGAGAGGCTTGCCGCTCCTGCTGCCCAGCACCACCTCGTCACCGTCCCGGTGGACGACCGCCCGGAAGCCGTCCCACTTCGCCTCGTACTGCATACCGGGCGGAATCGCGGACACGGACTTGGCGAGCATCGGTTTCACGGGAGGCATCACCGGCAGATCCATAGCCACTCACCTGCGTCTGTCATGGTCGGTGATGGACAGCATCTTCCTGTCACCTTCCGCCCGTTCCTGTGGATTCCGGCTGGCCCGTGCCCTGAGACGCGCCCTGGTCCGACTCGTCCAGGACCGTGCCCAGCGCCTGCTCAATGGCCGGCCGGGTGGCCTGGCCGCTTCGGCACCACCTCGACCGCTTTCCCCTGCCTGATCAGTAGCGAGGCGCACGTGTGGTGGAGTGTGTGCAGCGTCGTCCCCGCCGGGATCTGTTCCTCGCCCCGGTCGGCAAGGATCTGGTGCGCGTCGGTCACCATCTTCCGCCAGGTGCGCGCCCACGGCGACCGCTGCACGGGCTCGCCGCCGTCGTGACGCCGCCACCGGGCCCATGCCGGCCTGCACCGTGAAGTCCGTCCAGGACCGTGTGAGGGTGTATGCGCACCTGTCGGAGCAGGCCCCGCTGCGTCTCTTCACCGGTCACAAGTACCTCCGGCCGTTCCTCGGAAGCGGAGATGACGTGCGGAGTCCTGGACGCCCTCGAAGCGGACATCGTGAGCGGGGCGACCGGCGGTGAGAACGCTGCCGGCATCCTGGAGACCGCGGGCACCGGGGCGACCGCGTACGCCACCAGCGTGCTCGTGACCCTCCTGCCCGCGTCAACGGAATGCCGCCACGGAGAACGGGCGTCGTTTCCTGCGCGGACTGTGGAAAGCCATGCCTGGGCGGTGAGGGCAGTCTTCCCGAAGGGCTGCGCCCGCTGCCGGGAATGCCGCGCGGAAGCTACGCAAGAGCGCAATTGAGGGCTTTGGTGAGGCAACCCCGAGCACCTGCTCCGTATACGGCCGTCCGGGACAGCTCCGCGAACGCCCTTAGGTATGTGTGAACTTCGCTCGGTGCCGTGATGTTGACCTCCGCCGTCAGGGTTTCCACGGCCACCTGGGCGTCATCGAACGCGTAGAACGCTTCGAGCGGCCAGACCGTACGCCGGGCCGTGAACGGGATGATCCCCAGCGAGACGTTCGGCCGGGCCATCACCCCTTGCAGATGGCGTAGTTGAGCGGCCAGCTCGGGTCCGTCGCACACCCGGTAGTAAAGAACGGCCTCTTCGAGCAGCAGGGCGAACCGGTGGTTGCCTTCGTAGACGACTCGGGACCGGTTGAGCCGGGCCTGTACGGCGTCGGCCACGTCGTCAGGGGTGCCCTGGAAGGCCGTGATGGACCGCAGGAGCCCTGTCGCGTAGTCGGCGGTCTGGAGCATTCCGGGCACCACGTTGGAGGCGTACACGCGGAAGCGGCCCGTTCGCTCGTACAGCGGGACGGTCTTCTCGTGGACCCTCCGCATCCCGTCCCGGTGGATCTGCCGCCAATGGACGTACATGGACTCGGCGGTACGGGACGCGGCGATCAGGTCCGGAGCGCGCTCCCCGGCCCCGCACGCCTCGCACCAGGCCCTTATGTCGGCGTCCGAGGGGGCCGTCTTGGCCCGTGCGATGCGAGAGGCCTTCGACTTGTGCCACCCGCACCGCACGGCCAGTTCATGTCCGGTGAGCCCGGCATCCCGCCGTATGCCGTCCAGTTGGGCAGCGATGGCGGCGCGGGCAGCCTGAGCGGAGGAGAGTGGTGACGTGGGCATGAACTGGTCTCTTCAGACGGTGTACTTGTCGTGCGGCGTGGCGAGGTCCCAGACGGCCTCGAAGGCGTCGGCACAGAATCCGGCCGTCCCTTGATCATCGGTCTGGTCGGTGTGGACCCAACGCCCGTCACCGTCGGACACGTTGAACTGGACGAGTCGGCCGTCAAACAACCAGAAGTCGTTTCCGGGCAGCGGGAGGCTCGACGCCAACCGGCGGGGCAGCCAACGGATTTCCTCGCCCGCTGCGATGTTGGTGAAGGTGAACGAGTGCTCATAGCGGATGTACTCGCTGGGCGGCTCGCTCACGATCCGGGCTCGGCGCAGCCGGACACCCTTCGCCGTGACCTCCTGCACCACATCCAGCCAGGGCCGCCACCACGACGCACGGTCGTCCGGGGTGAGCCGGTGTCCGTTCCGCCACGCCGCAAAGCGTTCGTCCTCGTTGGGGATGGCGTACACGTCGCGCATCTCCAGATGAACGGCGGACCGATCAGCCGACCGGATCAATTCGGTGAAGCTGCTCAGGCTCTGCGATGCCATCAAGTGCCTTCCTCAGAAGCGGAATCATGCGCGGCGGGAGCCACACCACGCCCTCGTGGGCCGGAAGCGGGCTGTCCTTGACGGTCCGGGCTGTCGTCTCCGCGTCGGCTGTCACCCCCTGGACAACGATCCGGTCCGTCTCTTCGTCCACCCACACCGCCGGGCATCCGTGATCTCCGGACTCCGGGGCTTTCCCGATGAACCGTAGACGCATAGCCCCTCCTCAAGTTGAGCTGGGTTGCAGCTGGTTGTACGCAGCCTCACGGTGTCCGAGCCTGGGCGTCAAGGCTGTTCAGGGCCACCGTGCAACCACATGCAACTTGCTGGACTGCTGTTGCCCGCGCTTCCTGCCGTCAGGAAACCCCGGTGCCGCAGACCCCATGGAGAGCACGGATGCCGGCACGCAAGACCACCCGAGAGTTGCCCACCGTCCTCCCCGTGGGCTTCAGGCATGGCTGCTGGCCTGCGCCCCGGCTCCGGGCTGTGCGGTGTGCGCGACGGAGCGGCGGAACCCCAAGGCCGCCGAGGCGGAGGGAAACATCGGCCATGCCTCCAAGCACGCCACGCAGATCCGCGATTACGCCGGGGGCGCCGGTGACGATGGACATGCAGACGTACCGGGACGGCCGCAGAGAGGCCACGGACGCGGCGGAAGCCATCCGCGAAGCGCTGCCGGACTCGGCCTGCCGGAACGCGTGTGGGGAAGCGTGCGGCCCATGGTGACCCGTAGCGGAAAGCCGTACGTCCACCTGGGCATCGTGCGCGCCGAGGTCGCCGAGCGGATCGCGGAAGCCATCAGGGCGGGCCTCCCGCCTGAACTCTCCTGAGCGGGTCTTCGATTGTCCGTGTCTGGTGCGACAATCCGACCCATGAGTGAAGAGGTGTGCTCTCGCGTCGAGCTGACGGACGATGAGGTCATCGGAGCCGCGTCCATACTGTTGGCTCAACGTGGACATACGAAGGCAGCCGCTCTGATGCTGGACGTTACGACCGTCCGCATCGAGAGGCACACCTTCGAGGAAGAGTCGATGAGCCACTCCTACGTGAGGGAGTTGGAAGAGGTAGTTCTTGAGCTTGAACCACACCTCATCCACAACACGGGCTATCTACGCAACGACATCAGGTCAGCTTTCGAGACGGTCGGCATGTCTTGTGGGCGGAACATCGAAGATGTCCACATCCGGGAGGTCATTCCCCGGGTTGGTCCCAACTGGCGCGAGCAGTTGGCGCGTGAACTCAAGGGTGGCCACCAGTCGAACCAGGCCCGGAAGGTTCGGCTGGAACCCCGGCATCCGAGCGAAGACGGCATCCATCTCACGAACGAGTGGGAACACCGCGTCTACCAAGTGCTCAAGGAACATCAAGTCCGGCTCCCGAGCAACGAGACTATCGGGATCATGCCTCTGGGGGCGCTGAGAGTGCCCGGACACACCTTCGAACCTGACTTCCTGATCACGTATCGCGGACGCGTCGGTGTGATCGAAGTCGACGGCCCTCATCACAAAGGGCGGGCGTCTGCCGACCGCAGCCGGGACCGACTGTTCAAGCACGCCGGGGTCAGAGAAGTGGACCGGCTGTGCGTAGAGGACAGCACGACGAAGGAAGAGGTCCAAAAGTTCGTGACCGACTTCTTGAAGCACCTAATTGGCTGAGGGGGTCCGGCCCTGCTCGTAGGCTTGCTGGGCGCCGATGGCCTGTCACATGAGGGTGTCTGCCCAGGCGTGCCGTTCGCTTCCCGGAGGGGTCCGCCAGAGCATGCCGGGCAGGATGTCGGTCAGCGTCGACAGGTCTTCTTGATCCAGTCGGGAGAGGTCGAGTGTCATGGTGATCACGCTTCCGGTTGGGACTTCCCCATCGGCACTACACCTCCACACCTCCCTGGCCAGGTGGTTCGGTGTAAACCTCGCGAGTAGCTCGCGCCCTCGCAAGGGCCGTCCGGCTTTGCGGGGGCGCCCAGCACCCGGTTGACGTACGTACTCGGCTGCCCGGTCGTGCCCTCCCGTGCCGGGGCCTACGTGTGCCCTGGAAGTGCCCTGGGGCGGGGCTCGCAGCGCGGACATCGCAGGTCACAGTGCAAGGGCGGTCACTTCGCCTTGTACTGCATACCGGGCGGAATCGCGGACACGGACTTGGCGAGCATCGGTTTCGCGGGAGGCATCACCGGCAGATCCATGCGCCGATTGTGGACCGGCCGGTCCTGATCCCTGTCCGGCCCACCGAGCGTGTCTCCCGATATGCGGCATATGTGGGCGCCTACGGTGTCCGGCATGGGAGCAGGAGCAGTGGTGGAACTGGAAGCGGACGGGCGGGCCGTCAGGCTGTCGAATCCGGACAAGGTGTACTTCCCGGAGAAGGGCTACACGAAGAGGGACGTGGCCGAGTACTTCCTGTCGGTGGGGCCCGGGATCCTCCGCGTCCTCCGGGAACGGCCGACCACCCTCCAGCGTTTCGTCGACGGGGTCGAGGGCGAGTCCTTCTACCAGAAGCGCGCCCCGAAGAACCTCCCCGACTGGACGCCGACCGCCCGCATCGAGTTCCCCAGCGGCCGGCACGCCGACGAGATGTGCCCCACCGAACTCGGCGCGGTCCTCTGGGCCGCCAACCTCGGCACCCTCACCTTCCACCCCTGGCCGGTCCGCAGGGCCGACACCGAACACCCCGACGAACTGCGCATCGACCTCGACCCGCAGCCCGGCACCGACTACGCCGACGCGGTACGCGCCGCCCACGGGCTGCGCTCCGTGCTGGAGGACCACGGGCTGCGCGGCTGGCCCAAGACCTCCGGCGGGCGCGGCATCCACGTCTTCGTACCCCTGGTGCCCGAGTGGACCTTCACCCAGGTGCGCCGTGCCGCGATCGCTCTCGGCCGGGAGCTGGAGCGCCGGATGCCGAAGGGGGTGACCACCGCGTGGTGGAAGGAGGAACGCGGCGAGCGGATCTTCGTGGACTACAACCAGACGGCCCGCGACCGCACCATCGCCTCCGCCTACTCCGTACGCCCCTTCCCGCACGCCCCCGTGTCGGCACCGCTGCGCTGGGACGAGATCGACGACGCCGAACCCCGCGACTTCGACATCCGCACCATGCCCGGCCGGTACGCCGGACTCGGCGACGCGCACGCCGACATGGACGACCACGCCTTCCGGCTCGACCAGGCCCTGGAACTGGCGGAGCGGGACGAGGAGGAGCGCGGTCTCGGGGACCTGCCCTACCCGCCCGACCATCCCAAGATGCCCGGCGAGCCGAAACGGGTCCAGCCCAGCCGCGCCCGGCGCGACGAGGGCGACGACGGTGACGGGGGCGGGAAGTGAGCGGCGGCGGCGCGGCCACACCGGAGGAACCGGACGCACGGGACGCACGGGATGCACGGGACGCCGTGGAGGGCGCGCGCGGCGTTCCGGACGGCGGGCCGGGCGCCGCCGGTGATGCGGAGACTCCTGCGCACGCCGGTGACGCGGAGACCACCGCGCACGCAGGTGATGCGGACAGTCCTGCGCACGCCGGTGATGCGGGCACCCCCGCGCACGCTGATGACGCGCGCCCCCGGTCGGGCGGTACGCACGGTGCCCACGGGAAGCCGCCTACCCCGGCACAGAGGTGGCAGGGGTTCAAGGAGTCCCCCTACTTCCCGGCGGTCGTCCTGACCCTGATCCTCGCCGCCGCCGCCGGACTCTTCGCGGGTTCCTACACCTACGCCATGGCCAACCCCACCCCGCACCGGATCCCGGCAGCGGTCGTCGAAGGGCCCCGGACGCCCTACGCCCAGCAGTTCCTCGCCGGGATGGAGAAGGCGCTCCACGCCTCCCTCGAACTGCACCGCTACCCCGACCAGGCGCGGGCCCGCCAGGCGGTGGAGGAGCAGAAGGTCTTCGTGATCCTGCGGAGCGCCGGGGACGGCGTGGTGATGGAGGTCGCCTCCGCCTCCGGCGCCACCGTCGCGCAACTGCTGGCCGAGACCGGTGTCAAAGTCGCCGACACCATCGGCGTGCGCCTCACCGTCACCGACATCAAGCCCCAGCAGAAGGGCGATCCGCGCGGCCTCGCCCTGTTCTACATCTCCCTGGCCGCCGTCATCATCGGATTCGTCGGGGCGATCCAGCTCAGCGTGAACGCCCGCTCCCTGCTCCCGCTGGAGCGGATCCTGTTCACCCTGGGCTACGCGCTGCTGGGCGGCTTCTCCATCGCCGCCGTCGTGGACTGGGGGCTCGGGGCGGTCGACCTGCCGTTCGTCCAGTCCTGGCTGATCCTCGCGTTCACCATGTTCACCTCGGGCATGGTCTTCACCATGTTCAACACCCTCATGGGGCGCTGGGCGATGATCCCGACCTGGGGCGTGATGGTGCTGCTCGGCAACCCGTCCTCGGGCGGCGCGGTGTCCTGGCCGCTGCTGCCGTCGCTCCTCGGGCACGTCGGGCGCTGGCTGCCCCCCGGGGCCTCGGTCAACGCCCAGCACACGGCGGTCTACTACCAGGGCCACCAGTACCTCTTCCCCTACCTGGTGCTGGCCGGCTGGTCGCTGGTGTCGTGCACGGTGTTCTGGGTGTGGCGGCACCGGCACCCGGGAGGCCGCGACCGCACGCCGGGGCACGCGGCCCCGCAACAGGCCCCGTAACCGACCGGAACCCGAACGGAGGGACGGGTTCCGGTCAGTGCCCCGGGGCCGCCGCGATCCCCGCGCACCCCGCCACCGGGTCGTGAACTGCCCGTGTCCCGGCGCCCCGACGGGGCGGGGCGCCGTTCCCGTCACATTCCGGCCAGCCGCTCCCAGGCCCGCGCCCCGAGCGCCGTTGCGCGCCCGTCCGATGGGCTGCCACCCTCGCTGACCAGCTGGAACGCACGCTTCGCAGCTTCGTGGCACACAGGCTTGACGAGGAGCAGACGGTGGCAGAGGAACGGACGGCACACTGGGTTCTCGCGTTCGACGACGACTGCGGCACATGCCGTGAGATCTCGGCCGCGGTGCAGACCGAATCCCGGGGACGGCTGAGGGTCGCCCCCCTGCGGAGCCCGGAAGTGGAACGGTGGCGCACCCAGCGGTTCGGCGCGGAACCACCATGGGCACCCACGTTGTTCCGTCTCTCCGCGGCCTCGGGCACGCGGGGGGAGACGGACCGGACGGTGCTGGGCGCGTGGACCGGCCCCCGCATGGCGGTGCCGCTGATGCGGGCCCTGGGCCCCCGGCCGGCCCGGCGGGTGCTGTACGCCCTCGGCCGGCTGCGCCGCCGGGCGGCGGGCAAGGAGGACGCGCTCCCCGGCGCCCCCGGCGGCCGGGCGGCCGTCAGCAGGGCGCGGTTCCTCCGCTACACCGGCGGGGCCGCGGTCGCGGCCGCGCTGGTCCTGACGGGCAGGACCCCCGCCTTCGCCGAACAGGAGGAGGCGAGCGCCCACCGCTGGGCGGCGCGGCGTGCCGCCGAGGGGAAGCTGCCGCAGACGTACGCCGAGGTCACCGCCTACCCTCCGGCGTACCGCAAGGCCGTTCACGCGGCGTCCACACCGCAGGTACGGGCCCGGCTGTGGTCGGATCACCTGAAGGCGTTCGAACAGGCCCGGACGGAGCTGAGCCCCGCCCAGCGGGCGGTGCTGGCGGACGCGCGGACGATCGCGGGCGAGCCGTCCAACTTCGTCAGGGCGGAAGGCTCCACGGGGCCGGCCCAGCCGCTCCGGGGGCGCCTGCTGGAACTGCACCGGGACGCGGTCGACGCGTACGGCGCCGAGCAGGCGTACGCGATGCTCGCGAGCCTCGGCCCGGACGGCACCCCGCCCCAGGGAGGCGGCGAGGTTCACGTGGCCATCCCCGACTGCGGGTGTTCCGTCCGCGACCCGTACTGCGTGCTGGGCCGCTGCGAGGCCGGCAACGGCCGGTGCCGGGTGATCGTCGACGACTGCGGCACCTTCTACGCCTTCGACTGCGACGGAGGGTGTCCCGGTATCCCGTGGTGACCTCTCCGGCGCCCCCGGCGGCGCCCCGGCCCGTCCGCCCCGGCGGTACGGCCGGGGCGTCCCGGTCCCTTCGGCCCGGCGGCCCACCGGCCGCCCGGGTACCGGGCTGCGGCTGCCGGTGCCCGGTGCGAGACTCGGTAGGGCAGGAGTCCCGGACGCGGGGGAGCGGGACACCCACACCGTCCGAGGAGCACACCATGCTCGACCCCGCCTTCGAGACCGGCGCCCCCGACTGGGCCGACCTCGGCACCCCCGACATCGACGCGGCCACCGCCTTCTACCAGGGCCTCTTCGGCTGGGAGCTGGTGCGCGGCGGCCCCGAGACCGGGGGATACAGCATGTACCAGCTGCGGGGCAGGACGGTCGCCGGTGTGATGACCGTGTCCGAGGAGCAGGGGAAGCCCGCGTGGACGGTCTACTTCCAGACCCCGGACGCGGACGCCACGGCCAGGACCGTCGAGCAGGCCGGCGGCACCGCGGCCTTCCCGCCGATGGACGTCCTGGACTACGGGCGCACGGGCGGCTTCACGGACAACACCGGTGCGTACTTCGGTGTGTGGCAGCCCGGCACCAACACCGGACTCGGCATGATCATGGAGCCCGGTTCGCTGGCCTGGTCCGAGCTCCGCACCCCGGATGTCGCCTCCGCCGCGGCCTTCTTCCACACGGTCTTCGGCTGGCGGACCGAGACCATGGACCTCCCCGGCGGCACCTACACCACGGTCCGCCCCGCGGGCGGTGAGGGCGCCGGCTCCGCCTTCGGCGGACTGGTCGCCCTCGACTCCGTCCCGTCCCGGGCCGCCGCGGGCCCGCACTGGCTGCCGTACTTCGCCGTCGAGGACTGCGACGCGACGGCTGCCGCCGTCGACCGCCTGGGGGGTACGGTGACCGAGGCACCCGTGGACGTGCCGGAGGCCGGCAGGATCGCCGCCTTCGCCGACCCGGCGGGAGCGGCGTTCGCGGTGATCAGGCCCGCCCCGACGGGACAGGGCTGAGAACCGGCGGGCCGGGGCCGGTGGACCGGCGGGCCGGGGCCGGTGGAACGGGTCCCGGCGGACCGGGTTCCGGCGGGCCCGGGGACCTGCGGGCCGGGGCCGGGAACAAGCCGTTGACAGGTCGTTGATCGGCTGTTTATCGCCGTCGGGCACCGTGTGCCTCATGCCGACACACACCATCACCGAGGACCCGCTCGCCTGGCAGGAGACCGCGCTCTGCGCGCAGGCCGGGCCCGAGTTCTTCTTCCCCGCCCCCGGCAGTTCCACCCGCGAGGCCAAGATCCTGTGCGGCGCGTGCGAGGGGCGGGTGGCCTGTCTCGAATACGCGCTCACCCACGACGAGCGGTTCGGCGTCTGGGGCGGCCTCTCCGAGAAGGAGCGGGAGCAGCTGCGCAGAAGCGGCGGCTCCCGGCGCTGACCGGTGCCGCTCCCCGGCCCGCCGGGGCGGGTCACGGGATGCGGAAGGACTCCCCGTACACCCGCCACTCCAGCGGGGTGTCCAGCGTGAGGTTGCCCGCCCGCAGGAAGACCCGCTGCGCCGTGTCGATCCGGCTGGTGTCCCGCTGGACGGTGCGGGCCAGGATCACCGACCGGCTCTCGTCGAGGAACGTGTCGAGGTACTCCCGCTCGTCGCCGCCCTCCGCCGCCGTGTCCGCCGACGCCATCGCCGCGTCGCGGATGCCGTAGAAACCGTTCTCCTCGACGCCGGGCCCGTGGAGCACCATGGCGTCGTAGTAGATGAACTGCCCCAGGGTGCCCAGCCCGTCCATCTTGGCCAGGCGCACCGCGGGTTCGAAGTACAGCCGGTCACGCGTCTCGTCCTGGGCGGTACGGAACGCCTCGTCCTCCGCCGCCTTCCGCCACGCGGCGGTGAAGCCGGGGTCCAGGCCCTCGTGGGAATCGCTGCCGTCCACCGCGCGGAGCGCCGGGAGGTAGCGGGCGAGCGGATTGTCGGGGTGCTTCCCGGTATAGGCCTCGACCAGCTGAAGCATGTCGTTGGTGCCGGAGCAGAACCCGATGATTCCGGCCGTGTAGCCGTTGCCGTCCCCCAGGTCCTCGATGGCGCCGTACTGGCTGCGCCAGTCGAGGGTGGAGGCGTCCGCGCTGGCCACCAGCCGGGAGGCGATCTCCTTCATCCGGGGGGCGGCCAGGCCGGGCGGCAGGGCGTCGATCGCGGCGGCGTTCTCCTCGGCCTCCTCGGCCGCCTCCGGCTGCGGAGCCTGGCTCGTCCGCGCGGGGCCGGCGGCCTGCGGGACGAGCTGAGGCGGTTCTGCGTCACCACTGCTGAACAGGACGGAGACGACGACGGCTATCGGCGCGCCGACGAGAACGAGGCGTGTCACTGGCTTCACCCGCCACAGAGTACGTTCCGTGAACCACCGGGGCCGGACCCCCGGGCGGGTGCGCGACCGCCCGCACGGACCGGGCCGGGACCCGGCGCCCCGCCGCCGTACGCCCCGGGTGACGGCGCCCGGGCGGGCACGCCGTCACCCGTCACACACCGCAGCGGCGGTCCGGGCCGGCGTCAGGCTCCGGCGCGGGCCGCCATGCGGGCCTTGCGGGCGGCCAGTTTCTCGTCGAACTTGGCGGCCTCGTCGTCGAGACCGCCCATGTACAGACCGAGTTCGTCCTGCGCCTTGAGCCCCTCCGGGCCCAGGCCGTCGATGTCCAGGACCTTCAGGTAGCGCAGCACGGGCTGGATCACGTCGTCGTGGTGGATGCGCATGTTGTAGATCTCGCCGATCGCCATCTGCGCGGCGGCCCGCTCGAAGCCCGGCATGCCGTGGCCGGGCATCCGGAAGTTGACGACGACGTCGCGCACGGCCTGCATGGTCAGGTCCGGGGCGAGCTCGAAGGCCGCGCCGAGCAGGTTCCGGTAGAAGACCATGTGCAGGTTCTCGTCGGTCGCGATGCGGGCCAGCATCCGGTCGCACACGGGGTCGCCCGACTGGTGGCCGGTGTTGCGGTGCGAGACGCGGGTGGCCAGCTCCTGGAAGGCGACGTACGCCACCGAGTGCAGCATGGAGTGGCGGTTGTCGGACTCGAAACCCTCCGCCATGTGCGCCATGCGGAACTGCTCCAGCTTGTCCGGGTCCACGGCGCGCGAGGTGAGGAGGTAGTCGCGCATCACGATGCCGTGCCGGCCCTCCTCGGCCGTCCAGCGGTGCACCCAGGTGCCCCAGGCGCCGTCGCGTCCGAAGAGGGAGGCGATCTCGTGGTGGTAGCTGGGGAGGTTGTCCTCGGTCAGCAGATTCACCACCAGCGCGATCTTGCCGATGTCGGTGACCTTGGACTGGTCGCTCGCCCACGCCTCGCCGTCCTCGAAGACGCCGGGGAAGTTGCGGCCGTCGGAGAACGGCACGTACTCGTGGGGCATCCAGTCCTTGGCGACCTTGAGATGACGGTTGAGCTCCTTCTCCACCACCTCCTCGAGTGCGTACAGCAGCTGGGCGTCGGTCCACGCCTTCGAACTGCCGAGGTGGGCAGCGGTGATCGTCACGGGGAACTCCTGGGGACGGGAGAATTACCTACGGCTACGTAGGTTACGTGACCGTAGGTTAAGGCGACGGTAAGGCCATAGCCAAGCCCGGACCTTGCCGCGCATGGTCGCCTGCCGTCATCACGGCAGGTCAGGGCCGTACGCGGAGGGCCGGTCCGGGGTGCGCCGCGGACCGTGCCACACCCCGGCGGCGGGGCGGGAGGCCGCGGCAGGGCCGATGTGCCGCAGCCGTCGAGGTCCACGGGACCGGTGTGCCCGGGGCCGGCGGCGAGCCGGAGGCCGGTCCGGGCCGTCAGTCCCGGCCGTCCAGCAGGTCCGTCAGATCGCGGTCCAGGTCCAGGAAGCGGTACTCGTCGCCCACCGGCACGAGCGCGTGGGCCCGGTCCAGGAAGCGGCGCAGATCCGCGGTGCGCACGTGCACCATGGCGATGCCCTCGGCGGCGTGGAATTCGAGCACCGTACGGTCGTAGCCGAAGGGCCGCACCCGCACGTCCCCCACGCCGGCCGGCGCCTCCATCCCGGTGGCCAGCAGCTCCCGGGAGAACTCCCAGCAGACGTCGGCGCCCTCCAGCGTCGCCGGGGCGGGGAAGGCCATGCGGACGGCGAAGGGGTCCTGACGGTCGTAGTGCAGGGTGGCGGGAAGCGTCTCCATCCGGGGAGCGGATGCCACCATGCGGGCCTGCACGGACTGCTCGATAACGCTGGACAAGACCTGCTCCCTCTCGCGTCGGATGAACGGTTCCCGGCACCGGAGTAGACGACGGAACGCCTCGGTCCGTGCATCGGCACGCGGCGTGAGCTGCATCACCGCGCATCCTCCTCCTGCACCCCTGCCCCGTTTTCGCGTCGGCACCGAGGTGACGGGACATCAGGGGGCAGGGGGCCGTCCCCCGCCGCCCCCCGGCACCCGGACACGGAGCCGCCGCGGCCCCGTGTCCGGGTGCCGCGGCGGCCGGTGGTGCGTGGGTGTCAGACGGCCACCCACAGGGCGGGGACGTTCGGCGGTTCCCAGCCCGGATAGGCGGTGTGCCCCTGGAGGCACCGGTAGGTGGTGCCGTTGTAGGTGACCAGGTCGCCGGCCGCGTAGGTGGCCCCCAGCCGCCAGGTCGTCTGCCCGCCGCCGTCACCGGGCACGGTGAGCGTGTAGGTGGTGGAGTGGGTGGCCTCGCCCGTCCCCGTGAGGGTCAGGGTGTAGGTGCCCGGCACCGTGCCGGCCGCCACCTGCACGGTCGCGGTCGAGGACTGACCGGAGGTCACCGACGCCGGGGCGAAGGAGACCGTCACACCCGACGGAGCGCCCGACGCCGACAGGCGCACGGTCTGGGCGTCACCGCTGACGGTGGCCGTCGAGACGGTGACCCCGGCGGACGAGCCCGGCTGCACGGTGCCCGCCGAGGGGTTCGCGGAGAGCGAGAAGTCGTTCACCGGCACGGTGGTGGTGCCGACCGAGGTCTTCCAGAGCGTGTAGGCGATGCCGTCCGCGCTGCGGTTCAGCGCGGTGGCGCTGATGTTGGCGGTGGTGTCGCAGGAGGAGTGGTAGCAGGGGTCGTAGGAACGCCCCGCCGTGCCGCCCCACTTGGCCGCCTCCGCGGCCGACTTCACGGCCGAGGCGCCGGTGGCGTAGCCGGAGGTCGGGACGCCGATCCGCTGGAAGGAGTAGTCGTCGCTGCGGCCCTGTCCCTCGACGTTCTCCTGCGGGGCCAGCCCCAGGGAGGCCCAGTACTCCTTCATCGGGGCGGAGGCCACCGAGTTGAGGTTGTTGATGAAGTACCCGCCGTTGACGGAGCCGACCATGTCGAAGTTGTAGTACGCCTTGATCCGGGCGCGTTCCGCCGAGGAGAGGGCGGTGGCGTAGTAGTCGGAGCCGTTCAGCCCCTGCTCCTCGTCGGTCCACCAGGCGAAGCGGACGCGGTTCTTCATGGCGGGGTTCTGCCCGGCCAGCGTGAGCGCGGCCTCCAGCAGCGCGGCGGAGCCGGAGGCGTTGTCGTTGATGCCGGGCCCGGCGGACACACCGTCGAGATGGGCACCGAACATGTAGACGCTGTTCGCGTCCCCCTTCGGCCACTCGGCGATCAGGTTGGTGCCCGCGCCCGCGGTGCAGCCGGAGGCGCAGGTCTGCTCGGTGACCGTGTAACCGGCCGCCTGGAGCTTCTCCTTGGTGTACGCCACCGACGCGTCGTAACCGGCACCGGTGGAGCGGCGGTTGCCGCCGTTCTGCGTCGCGATGGACTGGTACCGGGTCAGGTGCGCCTGGACGGCGGCCACGTCGACGTCCGGGGGATCGGACGGGCCGGTGCCGCCCGAGACGGCGAGGGTGTACTGGGCGGTGTGCGTGGTGGTGCCCGCCGTCCCCTTGACCGTCAGGGTGTACGTACCGGCGGCCGCGGCGTCCGAGGCGGAGATCCGCAGGGTGGAGGAGGAACCCGAGGTGACCGTCGCCGGACTGAAGGTGGCGCTCACCCCCGCCGGGGCGCCGGAGGCGGTCAGGGAGATCTGCTGGGCGCCGCCGGAGACGGTGGTCGTGCCGACCGTGGCGTTCACCGCGGCCCCGGCCTCGACGCTGCCGGAGGACGGGCTGAGGGAGAGCGAGAAGTCGGCCTGCTGTCCGGTGCAGACCGGGTCACCGCTCTGCGCCGGGACGCTGATCGCGTTCCAGGCGGCCTTGGTGGCCTCGAAGAGCCCGCACCCCGGGTCCAGGTTCTTGGCCGCGGTCAGGGTGGCCGTGCGGTAGCGCTTGTAGGTCATGCCGCTGGTCTTGAGCAGCATGGCACCGTAGAAGACCTTCCCGGCGTTCTGGATGCCCACCCCGGTCACCTGCTGGTTGTTGCAGGTGGGGCTGGAGGGCTTGCCGCCGCCGGGGCTGGAGCCCTCGGCCAGCAGGTAGAACCAGTGGTTCATGGGGCCGGCCGCCGCGTGCTCCTCGGTCGAGGGGATCGACGCGGAGTAGCAGGCGGGGTCGTTGTTGACCAGGGCGGGGTTGTACATGTTGCGGATGGGGCCGCGTCCCTGGAGGTCGATCTCCTCGCCGACGGTGTAGTCGGGTGTGTCGTACGGGGCCGGCTGGTCGGAGTACGCCTCGGTCAGGGCGCCCATGATGTCGCCGGTCGCCTCGCCGAGCCCGCTCTCGTTGTTGGCGCCGCCGGGGGTGTAGGTGTCCAGCCCGTGGCCGAACTCGTGGGCCACGACGTCCATGCCGGCGATCCACTTGTTCGCGCTGTTGCGGCCGATGGTGACCGTGGAGCCGTCCCAGTAGGCGTTGAGCTGGTTCAGCCCGACCCGGACCGGCCAGCTGCCGCCGTTGCCGTTGTGGCCGTTGCGCCCGAGCCAGTCGCGGAGCATGTTCCACTGCTTCTGGGCGGCGAACATGACGTCGACGCAGCCGGTCTCCTTGCTGGTGGCGTTGCCCGTGCCCCAGGAGTCGGTCGACTTGGTGAAGACCCCGCCGCTGTAGTCCGAGCACTGGAGGCCGGGACGGGTGGTGTCACGCAGCACGTAGCTGCTGCCCGAGCGCGAGGTGTCGATGGTGAGCGGGTTCGGGCCGTTCCACTCGCTGGTGCCGGTGCCGGCGTGCACGTCGTCGTAGCTGCCGGCCACCTTGCCGGTGCGCGCGTCCACGAAGACGTGCAGCCGGCTCGGCTCCTTCCGCTCCGTGCGGCCGGTCAGCACGGTCTCCCAGGCGAGGGTCTGGACCTCGTCCTCGATGTGGACGACCAGGCGCCGGGATTCGACCCTCTGCACCGTGGCGAGCCGGGAACGGCTGGTCCTGACCGCCTGGTCGGCGGTGATCCGGGCCTTCGTCGGTACGGCGATCGCGTCCTCGGCGGCGGTCTGCACGGAGCGGACCCCGCCCCGGCCGTCGACGAGCACGACGGCGTCGCCGCCCACCACCGGCAGGCCGTGGTAGGTGCGTTCGTAGGCCACGGAGTAGAGGCCCTCCGCCCACGGGGTCACCTGGTGCCGGTCGTACCGCTCCTCGGGCCCGCCGGCCGCGAGGGAGTCGAGGCCGCTGTTCACGGCCCGGTCGGCGGCGGCGACGGCCGTCGCCACGGGATCCGGCCGCTCCGGCGCGGGAGCGGACCGGGCCGAGGCGGACGCCGGTGCCATCACCCCGCCGATTGCCAGGGCCAGGGATATCCCGGCCACCGCGGTCTGTCTGAGCATCGTCGCTCCTTGTGAGAGTTGCGTGTTCCACGTCCGGGCATGGGCATGCCAATCGACTGTCCGGGGGTGCGGACGTCCGACCGGCGGCCGGCCGGTGCCGGCCGCCACGTGGCGCGGCTGGCGGAACCCTCACACCACGGGGCGCCGTGGTCAACGGCTGCGGGCGCCCCGTGCCGGTCTGTCAAATTCCGGCTAGCGCGTGTTCCCGGAGGGGTGGCGCCCGCCCGCCGGGCACCGCCGGGCCCCCGGGGCCTCACGGTCCGGGGCTCGCGACCCGGGGTCGCGCGGCCCGGGGAGCGGGCGCAGGACACCGCCGGGGACCGCGGACAGGACCCTTGGCTGTCCCACAAGAGCCGTACCGGTCCGGGGCCGCTCAGCCCGCCGTCAGCCGCCGCCCCAGGACGTCGAGTCCGTACCGCAGCCGGCGGAAGTACGTGGCCCGGCTCATGTGGAGCCGGCGCGCCAGCTGCTGATGGGTCTGCGGGCGCCCGAGGTAGTAGTGCAGCAGGATCCAGCCAGCCTCGGCCTCCCCGGGCTCTTCGCTGTCCGCCAGCGCGCGCACCCCCTCCCGCAGCGCCTCCTGGAGGTCCCCCGCCGTCGTGGTGTGCGGGGGGCGCAGCAGCGGGCTGTGCGCCAGCCAGCCGGCATCGGTGATGTGGGCGAGGGCCTGGCCGACGTCCCGGCCGGTGGAGTGCGGGGCGCCGCCCGGGCCGAGGGCCAGCCGTCCCACCCAGCCGGCGATCGCGTCACGCTCGAAGTCCTGGCTGTAGATCTCGGGTTTGCGGCCGCACTGGTAGACGTCGTCGGTGGTGGTGCCGTGCTGGTGGAAACGGAGCCGGTCCAGCAGCCGCTGGTAGTGCGGGTTCGGTGTGGAGACGGTCAGCAGCAGGCCGTTGGCCATGACGTGGTGCAGCAGGTCGCGCAACAGCCGCGCGTGCAGGCCCCGGTCCGGGCAGTACGCGGCCCCGAGCACCAGCGACTGCGCCCGCCGGCCGCTCAGCACCCGCTCGGTGTGCTGCTGGAGCAGGGGTTCCACGCTGCTGACGGTGCGGTCGGCCACCCGGACCAGACCCATGACGCCCACGGCCCGGCCGTCCCGGTCCCGGGCGAGCCGGAAACCGGCGGGATCGTCGCGCAGCCACTGCTCCACCAGACGTTCCGTGCGCCGGGTGTCCATGCCCCCCTGCCGGGCCCAGCCGTGCATCAGCCCTCCGATGGCGTCGGCGTCGCCCGGGACGGCGGTCTGGATCGCGCCGTCGGCGGGGCTCGCCGGGAACAGCGTCTCGTGGATGACGGCGTCGCCGCTGAGGGCCATGACCCCCTCGGCGATCCTGCTCCGGCGGGTGACGGCCGTCTCCGAGCCCAGTTGCCGCCCGCGGTGGGTGAGCGCGCGGGACCGCGAACCGCTGTGGGCCGCGGGCTGCCGCCACCGATAGGCTTGTTCGAACACGCTGCGGAACGGTTCGACGACGGCGAGACCGAGTTCCGTACGGGTCACGAGGCTGAGCCCGCCGAGGGTGCCGAAGAGCTCCCGGTCGGCTCCGAGCAATTCCCGGTCGCCGCCCCACATGGCGGCGAGCCTCTCCAGGGCCCGCTGCCACCGGTGGGCGGGCTGCTCGCGGGAGAGCCGCTCGGTGATCTCCTGGGCGACCTGGTCGGCGACGGCCCCGGGGGAGTCCGGCGTGGCGCCCGCGTGCAGCGCCCGGCAGACCGCGCCGGCGATCAGCGGGTTGCCCCCGGCCAGCCGGACGACCAGCTCCCGGGCCGCCGGGCCGGTCAGTTGCGCGGCCACCGCCAGCCGTGCGACGCGGTCGTCGGGCCAGGGCGCCGTTTCGACGACCGCGGCGCCCGAGAGGGTCCACCCGGGCCGGGCCAGTAAGGACCGGCGGCTCACCAGGACCAACGGTGCCGGACGTGCTTCGTACGCGGTCCGTACGTGCTCCAGCAGCGCGAGGGCCCCGGGGCCGTCCGCGCCGTCCAGGACGAGCGGCTGCGCGGTACGTTCGCCGAGTGCCGTGCGCACGGCGTCCCCCGCTCCGGCGCAGGCCAGGTCCACCGTGCGTGCCGACGGAAGCCGCGACACCAGCCAGGACTTCCCGCTGCCGAGCGGCCCGGTCAGGTTGACCAGCCGGTGCTCCTCCACCGCCGCCCTCAGGACCTCCGGTGTCGCTCTCACCGAAGACCCCGTCGCCGCCCCAGCCATGAGACCCCCTGCCCCGCTCCCCGGCGGACCGCCGGTGATCACGGCGAACACCCTAATGACCGGCCTTTGCCGCGAGAAGGCCGCGAGCGGAGTTCTCTTCATGAGACCTCTGTGAGACTTCGCCGTACGAGGCCGGGGCTAGCTTGTCCCCGTGGTCACACCAGGCAGCGGGACTGAGCACTCGGGGAGGCGACATGAACACCCACAGCATGTCCGTACTCGGCCTGACCAGCACCGAGGAGGACATCTACCGGCACTTCCTGCGCAACCCCGGGACACCGGAGCGCGCGGCCCACGACGTGCTCCCCCGGGACCGGGCGGACGGCGCACAGGCGATCGCACAGCTGAGACGACTGTGGCTGCTGCACGGTGACGACGAGAGCACCTGGGCCGTGGACCCTGTCGTCGCCGTGCCCCGCCTGGCCGGTGAGCGGCTGGACACGGCGCACCGGACGATGCGCCAGCTCGTCGACATCCGGCCGATCCTGCGGTCGCTGCAACGGGACAGACCGGCACCGGGGCCCGCTTCACCGGAAGGGGAGAGAGCCGCCCTGCACCGGCTGGGGGATCTGCGGCAGGTACGGGCCCGGGTGGGCCAACTGGCCTTCGACGCCCGGTCGGAGGTGCTGTCGGCCGAACCCTACGACACCCTGTCGCCGGAGAGTGCCGCGTACGCCCAGCACCTCGGCCCCGGCCGGCTGGGCAAGGAGGTCCGGGTACGCGTCCTCGTACGCCTCACAGCCCTCGCGGACACAGGCGCCCTGGCACGCCTGCGGGAACTGCACCGTGCCGGAGCGGCCGTCCGGGTCGCCGACGAACTCTCCGAGCTGATCCTCGTCTACGACCGGCACGCGGCCCTGGTGCCCATCGACGCCCGCGACCCCGCACGCGGAGCCCTGTACACGGAGGAGGGCGGGCTGGTGAGCAGCCTGGTCGGACTCTTCGAACGGCTGTGGGCCACCGCGGCCGACTTCGCCGGCCTGGTCGCGGCCGACACCGGCGAGGTCGCGCGGCTCACCGACACCCAGCACCTGGTGCTCACCGTCATGTGCGCCGCCAGCAAGGACGAGGCGGGTGCCCGGGAGGCCCGGATGTCCCTGCGCAGCTACCGGAGGCACATCTCCGACGTCCTGCGGCTGCTGGGCGCCCGCAACCGGGCCCAGGCGGCCCTGCTCGCACGCGAGCGCGGCTGGGTGTGAGCGGACCCGGGGCCCGGCCGCGCGCCCGCCCCGCCGGGCGCCCTCACCCCGCCCCCGCCCCGCCGGGGCCGTCCGCCCCGGCGCCGGCCCGTCCCAGCGGCGGCAGGGGCAGGCCGAACTCCCGGCGCAGTGCCGTGCGGGCGGCCAGCAGGCCGCACATCCCGTGCACCCCGGGCCCCGGCGGGGTGGCCGCGGAGCACAGGTAGACGCCCGGCAGCGGGGTACGGTACGGGTCCCACCGGGCGACGGGCCTGAACACGCTCTGCCGGAGGCCGATCGCGCCCGTCGCGATGTCCCCGCCGACGTAGTTGGGGTTGTAACGGGCGTAATCGGCCCCGGACATGCCGCGTTCGGCGACCACGGTGCCGGTGAAGCCCGGGGCGTACCGTTCGATCGCCGCCCGGACGAGGGGGAGCGGGTCGCGGGCGGACCCGTGCGGGAGGTGGGCGTAGGCCCACACCGGACGGAGACCGGGCCGGGCCCGCTCCGGGTCGGCGACCGCCGGGTCCACCACCAGCACGAAGGGCCGCTCGCCCGCCGTACCGCGGGCGTTGGCCGTCTCCTGGCGGAAGACCTCCGCCGCGGTGCCGCCGAGGTGCACGGTCACCGCCCGGCCGGTGCCGGGGGCGGACCAGGGGATCGGCTCCGAGACGAGGAAGTCGGCCTTGCCGGCGGACGGACCGTACCGGTAGCGGCGCAGCGCCCGGGCATAGCCCCCGGGGAGCCGGTCCCCGGCCAGGGCCGCCAGGGCCGTGGGCGAGACGTCCAGCAGCACCACCCGGACACCCGCCAGTTCCCGCAGGTCGGTGATCTTCCGCCCGGTGTGCAGCACTCCGCCGTGCGCCCGGATGTCGGCGGCCAGCGCCTCGGCGATGCTCCGGCTGCCGCCGCGCGGAACCGGCCAGCCGGGACCGTGGGCGAGCGTGGCCAGCAGCAGTCCCACGGCGGCGCCGGGCAGCGACGGCAGCGGGCCGGTCAGATGCGCGGCGGCGCCCGCGAGCAGGGCCCGTGCCTCCTCGTCGCGGAAGGACCGCGGCCCCAGCCGGGTCCCGTGGAGCAGGACCCGGCCCGCCAGCGCCGGCGCGGCCCGGAGCCCGGGCGGGCGGCGCAGGTCGGAGAGGAGCAGCCCGGCCAGGTCGTCGCCGTGCGCCAGCAGGGGTTCCATCAGCCGGCGCCAGCGCGCTCCGTCCCGTCCCAGCCCGGCACAGGTCGCGTCCAGGTCGTGCCAGGCCAGGGCCGCCCGCCCGCCGTCGAGGGGGTGGGCGTAGCTGACCTCCGGGCGGAGCATGTCCACACGCGCGGCGAGCCCGAACTCCCTGAAGAACGGGGAGGACATCCCCATCGGATGGACCGCCGAGCAGATGTCGTGGACCACGCCGGAGCCGAAGAGGTCGGCTCCGCGCAGCCCGCCCCCGACGGTACCGGCGGCCTCGTACACCGCGACCCGCAGTCCCGCTCTGGCCAGGGTGACGGCGGCCGCGAGGCCGTTCGGTCCGCTGCCGACGACGGCCGCGTCCACCGCGCTCACCGGGGGCACCCCCGCCCCCGGGCGGGCAGCGTACCGGCCGGGCCGCCCCCGGGTACGGGCGGCGGGCTCCCCGCCCGCCGGGGCGGGCCCTCGGCGGGGCCGGGGGTCATCCGGCGACCCCCGCCGCGGGCAGCGCCACCGGCGCACCGGACACGTCCTCCCCCGGGGAGGCGGCGCGGGCGCCGTCCGCGAACTGGGCGGCGGCCAGCCGCCGGTAGAGGTCGTCCTCCCGGATGAGCTGCCGGTGCGTGCCGACGGCCCGGACCCGGCCGCCGTCCAGGACCACGATGCGGTCGGCCTCGGCCACGGTGGAGATGCGGTGGGCGATGGCGACGACCGCGCAGCGGCGCGCGATGCGCCGGAGACTGTCGCGCAGGGCCGCCTCGGCCTCGGAGTCCAGATGGGCGGTGGCCTCGTCGAGGAGGATCACCGCGGGCTTCTGCAACAGGGCACGGGCCACACAGAGCCGCTGCCGCTGGCCGCCGGAGAGGCCGGTCCCCTGGTCGCCGAGGCGGGTGTCCAGACCGTCGGGCAGGGCCGCGACCACGTCACCGAGACCGGCGAGCTCGACGGCCTCGGCTATGTCCGCCTCGGTGGCGTCGGGTGCCGCGTAGACGATGTTCTCCCGGACGGTGCCGCGCATGGCCGCGCTGTCCTGCTGGACGTAGCCGACGCGGCCGCGGAATTCGGCGGGGGACAGATACGCGATGTCCTTGCCGTCCAGGACGACGCTGCCGCGCCCGGGCCGGTAGAACCGCTCGATGAGCTGGAAGACGGTGGTCTTGCCCGCGCCGGAGACGCCGACCAGCGCGGTGAGCCCACGGCGGGGGACGGTGAAGGAGACCGCCTCCAGGACGGGCCGGTCGCCGTAGCCGAAGCCGACGTCGCGGAACTCCACCGCCGGGTGGCCGCCCTCGTGGACCGCGCCGCCGGCCGGCGGCCCGTCACCGTCCTTTGGCGCGGCGGGAGCGGCGGCACCCCGGGGGGGAGGGGCGTCCTCCTGCGGGATCCCCGCCAGTTCGTCCACCCGTTGCACGGCGGCCCGGCCCTGCTGGTAGGTGCCGACCGAGAGGAACACCAGGACCAGCGGGGAGACGAGGTAGAAGAGGTACATCGTGAAGGCGGTGAAGTCGGCGACCCCCAGGGAACCGGTGGCCACCCGGGCCATGCCGATGCCCATCACCGCGGCCAGCGACACCTGGAGGCCCACGTTCAGGACGGGTGAGAACAGCGCGTTCAGGACGGTGACCCGGTTGCCGGACCGGCGCACCCGGTCCGCGAGCGCCGCGAGCCGGTCCTCCTCGCGGCCTTCGGCACCGGCCGCCTTCACGGTGGGCAGGGCGGCCAGCACACGCTGGAGGTCCGCGCCGAACTCACCGGTGTCCGCGCGGTTCACCAGGGCCGCCTTGCGCAGGCCCCGGGCCACCCCGACGGAGGCGACGCTCGCCACACCGAGGCAGCCGACGGTCACCAGCAGCAGCCAGACGTCGATCAAAGCCATCATCACGGTCCCGCCGACCACGATCAGGCCGTTGAGGAGGATCTGCGCGAGGCTCTGGGTCAGCGCGATCTTCATCAGCGCGGTGTCACCCACCAGCCGGGTGTGCACGTCGCCCTGCCGCTGGGAGTCCAGATACGCGAGATCGGCGCGCAGGACCCTGCCGGAGAGCCGGACCCGCGCCTCGCGGACGATGTTCTCGCCGGCCCGGCCGATGAGGCAGCCCTGGGTCGCGGAGAGCACGGCGTCCGCCACGAACAGCACGGCCAGCAGGGCGACGAGGGCGGCGACCGGTTCGTGCCGGCCCGCCGCCTCGATGAGCCGGGCGACCAGCTTGGGCTGTACGAGGGTGGACACCACCCCGGCCGACCCCAGCAGCACCCCGCCCGCCAGCAGTCTGCGCTGGTCGCGGGTCAGACCGGCGACGAGCCCGCGCGGTACCGCGGTGGCGGTGGCGGCGGTCACGGCTGTTCCGTCCGGCCGGCGGCGTGCGTGAAGCGGCTGATGTGGACGGGGCTCCGCTCAGGGACGAACGGCCCGCCCGACCAGTCCCCGTACAGGCCCGTCCGTTCGAGTCCGGCACCGGTCGCGTAGGCGTCGACGTCCTCCGGTGTGGTGAGCCGGGTGATCTCGCTCCCGATGCGGGTGCCGCCCGGCTCGTGCAGCAGATGGGAGGTGTGCCACAGGTTCTGTTCGAGGAGCAGGGTGGAGTAGGTCTGCAGTCCCGTCCCCGGCTCGGGGTAGGGCACGAAGAAGGAGGTGCGGCTGAGCCCTTCGTGCAGGGTGCGGACGAAGCCCGGGTTGTGGGTCTCCACCACCAGGGTGCCCCCGGGAGCGAGGCTCCGCGCCGCGCGGGTGATCGCGGCGCGCTGGTCCGCCGGGTCGAGCACCAGGGACAGCGTCCCGCAGACGCAGTAGACGAGCCCGTAGCGGGTGCCGTCGTCATGGGTGCGGATGTCGCCGTGCACGGGGGTCACCGCGTCCTGGGGACCGGTGGCGGAGCGGAGCTGTTCGAGCATCTCCGGGGAGGAGTCCACCCCGACGACCTCGCCGGTGAGCCGGGCGAGCGGTACGGCGATGCGGCCCGTGCCCACACCGAGTTCGAGGGCGGGACCGCCGGGATGCCAGGAGGCCAGCGCCGCGGCCGTACGGGCGGCGGCGCCGTCCTCGGGGAAGAGGCGGTCGTAGAAACCGGCGAAGACCCTGCCGTAACCGATGTCCGCGATCTCGGGGGCCGCGGTGTCCGACGGGGCGGTGGCGGTGCTCATGCCTTCTCGCTTTCTGCCGCCGGAGCGGACGGGGCGCGCATCGGTGTGTAGGGGGAGACGAAGATGATCTCGGGCTCCTCGGTGTCGTCGTAGCCGGCGTTGCGGACGAGCGTGAACTGGAAGCCCTTCACCCCGGTGGCGCCCGAACGCTCGATGCCGGCCCGGAAGTAGGCGCAGAGGATGCGGTACCCGGGCAGGCCGCGGGCCACCGCGAAGCCCTTGTCGAGGTGGCGCATCACCTCGGCGCCCAGGTCGAAGACGGCCTTCTCCGCGCGGCGGCCGGGGAACCAGAGGATCTGGTGGGCCCTGCGCCCGGCGATGACCTCGACGGGGACCCAGTCGGAGGTCTCCCCCGCCTCGTCGAGGGTGCGGTAGTAGAACTGGAGGTCGTGCTGGGCCGGGTTCGGCGCGAAGAAGCGCCAGTTGGGGAAGAGCGTGGAGAACACGTCGAGCCGGATGAGCCTGCTGAAGGACGGCTGCGGGTGCTGGGAGCAGATGGTGCCCACCAGCGCGAGGCCGGCGAGCAGCCGGACCGTGCCGTCGGTGCCGCCGAAGTGCCGGGAGAACACCTGACGGGTGGGACGGGTGAGAACGGTGGTGTTCACCGGGCCTCCTGTTCCGCCGGGGCGGGGTGCCGCCCGTCCGTGTTCCGGGCGGTGGTGTCACCGAGGAAGCCGACGAGGTGGCGGGCCGCCTCGGCGGCGAACCGGGGGTCGGTCAGGATGCCGTCGTGGTCGGCCGCCTCGATGACGGCGCTGCGCACGGTCCGGCCGGGCGGATGGGCGTCGGCGAGGTCCTTGTGCATGAGCAGATGGTCCGGGTCGCGGTCCACCGTGTGCTGGGCCGAGAGCACCAGGGCATGGGTGTCCAGCGGGGGGAGGGGGCCCTGGAAGGAGCGGAAGTCCCGCTCCGCGGCCCGCCATTCCCGCAGGGCGGCGGTCCACACCCGGGGGTCGGCGTACTCGGCCATCGCGCGGCTCCGCACGGGGGCGGGCAGGTTCTCGACCCAGTCGGGGGTCTGCATGAGGATGCCGAGGCCCAGCCGCAGGCTGACGGAGGTGGTGCGGATCATCTCCTCGACGTGGCGGGCGTTCCGGCCCTGCTGGCCGGACCGGTCGAGCTGCTCGGGATGGGAGCTGTCCACGTAGACGACGGAGTGCACCCGCCCGCCGAGCCGGACGGCCGCCCGCCGGGCGATCTCACCGCCCAGGGAGTGCCCCACCAGCGACACCTGACGCCCCGCCGGGACGGCGGCCTCGACCAGGTCGACCAGGTCGTCCACCGATTCCCCCAGGTGGTACGGCGTGCCGGCGTGCCGTCTGCTCGCCCCGTAACCGGCCCGGCTGTAGGCCAGCCACTGGTGTCCGCCGGCGCCGAGGGCCCTGGTGTACCAGCTGAAGTGGGCGGGCAGGGCACCGAGTCCGTGCACCAGGACCGTCACCGGGCCGGAACCCTGCCCGGTGGCCGTGCCGTCGTGGGCGAGTTCGTTGCCGTGCCGGGTGGTGACCGTGCCGCCGTACGCGTGGTCGGTGGCGCGCAGCCTGCGGTGGGCGGCGACGGTGGCCGCGACGGCCGCGGTGCCCGCCAGGAGCAGGCCCAGGGCCGCCGGCATGCGGTCGTCCCGCCCGGCGACCGCGGGGTGGCTGCGCGGGGCGCTGGTGTAGGCGACCATCGGATGCATCGCGGTGAAGGCCGGAACGAACCTGCCCAGGCCCATGACGAAGCCGTTGGCGACGTGGAAGGCGGCGGCGGCGCCGATCACCGGCCGGGCCAGCAGGCCGCCCTTGAGATAGAGCACCGGGAAGAGGCACTCCAGGGCCAGCACGCCGTGCGCCAGGGTGCGCGCGGCGCGGGGGTGGCGCCGGGCCAGCCGCCAGACCCCCTCGTGCCCGTAGGTCCTGGTGCGCATGACGCCGGTCAGCGCGGAGCCGTCGCGCCAGTCCCGGCCGAGCAGCTTGACCCAGCCGGAGACGGCGTACGACAGGTTGGACTGGATCGCGACGTACCACAGCAGCGCGTCCTGGGCCGCGGGCGAGGGGACGAGCCGGGCCAGGCCGGTCGCGGTCTGCACCATGCCGGACGCCTGGTCGGACCCGTCGGTGCCGTAGCGGTGGGTGGGGTAGAGCAGGGCCCCGCTGACGCCGAGGAAGAGGTTGGCGGCCCCGCGCCGGCGGCTGTCGCCCGGCAGCAGGAGGGCGGCGCTCGCGGCCACCCGGGCGGCATGCAGCACCCGGGTGGTCCGCTCGTCGGCCACGGCGTCGAGCAGCTTGCGCAGCGGCCTGCCGTAGCGGGCGTGGCCGTGCCGGGCGAGGGCCCAGTCGTTCAGTCCGCCCGTCCGCTTGTGCTCCGGGCCGGTGAGGTGTTCCAGGCTGGACAGCAGGGAGGTCACCGCTGCCAGGCGCTCGGCGGCGCCGATGGCCTGGGTGCGGGAGACGGGCACAGGACCGGTGAGGGCCGAGAGCACGGCCCGGACCGTGGGCCGGGAGGCTCTGGGCCTGTCGGGGGAAGAAGGCATGGAAGGTTCTCCTGGACGGAAGCCGGGTGACCGGCACCGGCCCCGGCCGCCGGGTGGACCGGTGGCGGGGGCCCGGCGTGCGGACCACCCGGATACGGATGCGCTCCGGAGCGGGAGACCCCGGCGGGCCGCCCTCGCCGGTCCCGGCACGGCCGGTACGCCGACCGTGCCGGGACCGGACGTCTGCGTCAGCCGAGGACGATCTCCGGCACGGGCTGGATGGGCCCGCCGTCACGTCCGGCCACGAACGCGTTCACCAGGGCGTAGCCGATGATCACACCCGATGCCACTGCTGGTGTGGCCATGACAGGTGCGTGTGCGGTGGTGTACCGGCCCTCAGGATCCTCGATCCCGATGTCGGTGAGGGCGCCGGGTCTCCGCAGAAAGGACACATCACTCATGTCGATCTCCTTTTCCTCGTCGTTCTTCTCCGGGTGGGGGAGCGGCTACTGGATGACCGGCTCCTGCGAGCCGATCGCCTGGCAGACGGCCACGCCGAGCGCGATGCCCGCGACGAAAGCCGCCGCGGTCACCGGGGTGGCGGCGACCGGGGTGGCCTCCGTGCGGGTGAAGCCGGTGTCGGTCTCGGACAGCGGACGCGACGTGGCCGGGGTGACCGGGCACAGGGCGACGTTCATGCTCTTTCTCCTTGTGTGATCGGATGGCACGCGGGTGCGTGGGGTGCCGGGCCGGTGGCGCGAGGGGCCCGCTCAGAGATGCGGGTACTCGCTGCCCCCGATGAAACTGACCGCCACGACGGCGCCGAACTCCGCCACGACGACCGAGGCGACCGGACCGGCGGCCGCACCGGGGTCTCCGGTGTCGTCCGGGACCAGCTCACGCGTCGTGGCCGGGGCGGTGTGACGGAACGGGAGCCGCTCGGCCCCCGCTCGCCGGGGCCCGGTCACTGCATCACGGGTTCGGTCTGGCCGATGATGGCGCCGGCCGCGTAGGCGACGACCACGGCGGCGGCGACGGTGACGACCACCTGCGTGGCGGCGATCGGTGCCGCGCCGCCGAACACCTCGCCCTCGGCGCCCTCTTCGAGCGGCCCCACGGCCGCCCAGCGGGGGGTTCTTGCCTGTTGCACGTTCCCTCCTCCGTCAGCCCGGTCGGCGCCGGGCGCCGCCGGGTCCGTACGGCAGCGCGGTCCCCCGGACCCTGGGGCCCGGCCGGAGAGTGCTGCCGTCTGTGCGCTCAACGATGGCGAGGCGGCCGGGCGAACGGAAGGTCATCGGCTGGCACGAGGCTGCAGGATGGACAGCAGGATGGTGCAGGCCCGGAGAGAGGGTGCTCCGGGGCGTTTGAGGGCCCGGGGAACGGCGCATGATCGGAAGTCGGCCCCGGACGGCGGGTGCCAAAAGCGCGCGTTCCGCGCCTGCCGGGCGACCGGGTCAGGTCAGCTCGTCCGCGAGCAGGTCCATCAGCAGGCCGTCCTCCCAGACGCCTGTCCGGTGGTTGCGCCAGTACGACCGCATGATCCCCACGGGCTTGAACCCGGCCTTGCCGTAACAGCGGATCGCCGCGGTGTTGGCCGCGGCGGGGTCGATGGTCAGACGGTGGTGGCGGCGCTCCTCCACGAGCCACCGGGCCAGCGTGCGGACCGTGTCGGTGCCGAGTCCCTCCCCGTGGTGCCCCGTCGTCAGGAACACGTCGATGCCGGCGCGGCGGAACTCCTGGCCGCCCTCCTCGGAGAACTGGACGGCACCGATGACCTCGCCCCCGTGGACGACGGCCAGCTTGCCCTCGTAGCCGTCCGGGGGCGGCCACCACGCCGCGACGGCCGGCTCCCGTACGATCCGGTCGAGGGCGGCGACGTCGTCCCCGGTCACCGGCCGCAGTGTGATCCTGTCCCCGCTCAGCTCCATGCCCCCATCCTCCCCGGGCGGCGACGGCACCCGCAGCCCCTTTTCCACGGCACCCGCGGCTCCTTCTCCACGGCACCGGCAGTGCCCTCTCCACGGCCCCCGCAGTCCCTTCCCGGGGCACCCGCGGCGTCTTTCCGGTGTGCCCGCAGTCCTTTTCGCGGTACGGACCGGACCGCCCGGCCGCCGGCGCCGTCGTTAGACTCGGCCGCACCATGACGACGTTCCCGATGCCCGCAGACGAAGCCGAAGCCCGCGCCCTCCAGGACGTGTTGCGCGAGCGGGTGGTGCTCGACGAGAGCGGGCCGCCGCCCGGCACCGGCCATGTCACCGGCGTGGACGTGGCGTACGACGAGGAGCGGGACGTCGTGGTCGCGGCGGCCGTCGTGCTGGACGCGGCCACACTCGACGTGGTCGACCGGTCCACCGCGCGCGGCAAGGTCACCTTCCCCTATGTGCCGGGGCTGCTGGCCTTCCGCGAGATCCCGGCCGTGCTCGCCGCGCTGGAGGCGCTCACCGCCGACCCCGGGCTCGTCGTCTGCGACGGCTACGGACGGGCCCACCCGCGCAGGTTCGGCCTCGCCAGCCACCTCGGTGTGCTCACCGGGCTCCCCGTGATCGGTGTCGCGAAGAACCCCTTCACCTTCCGGTACGGACAACCCGGCCCCCACCGCGGCGACTTCAGCCCGCTGCTGGACGGGGAGGAGGAAGTCGGCCGGGCCCTGCGCACCCAGGAGGGCACCAGACCCGTCTTCGTCTCCGTCGGCCACCGCACCGGACTGGACAACGCGTGCGCCCACACCCTCGCCCTGGCCCGTGACTTCCGTCAGCCGGAGACCACTCGCAGGGCGGACGCCCTCTGCCGGGCCGCGCTGCGGGAGGCCGTGGCCTGATCCGGCCGCCGGCGCGGCCGGATTGTTGCCGACTGAGTACATGTACGGATGTTGTTCGTCGAACATTCAGGGCAGGCTGGTACACATGATCGACCACAACACGCCCCGTATGAGCACCGGAACCGTTCGCCTGGCTCAGCGCAAGATCGCCGTCGGTATGACCCTCGGCGTCTTCGCGAGTGCGGCATGGACCGTCTCCATGGTCGTCACACTCGCGTCCTGGATGCTCTGAGCCCCGGCGACGGCCGGCGCGTGTGGTGCGGACGCTCAGAGCGCCGCGGCCACCCGGAAGCCGATCCCGGCCGAGCGCAGCCGCTCCAGCAGCGCGTCCCCCATCGCCACCGCCGTGGTCACCTGCCCCGCCGTCCGCGGCAGTTCGTCCAGGGCCAGGCACAGGGCGGACTCGGCCAGCATCTTCGCCGTCTCGTCGTAGCCCGGATCGCCGCCCGAGACCTCCGTGAAGACCCGCCGGCCTCCGCCCTCCCCGACGAAGCGCACCGTGAACCAGCTCTGGCTCCTGCGCCGTTCGCCGGGCCCGCTGCCCGCCGCGTAACGGCTCATCAGCCACTCCCGGAGCGGGGGGACCTGCGCGGCACCGGCCAGCGCCCCGAGCGCGGCCGTCCCGCCGAGTGCCACCGGGAGCCGCTTCACCGAGGCGAAGTGCCGGTAGCGGAAGTCCGGGCCGTACCGTTCCAGCGCCCGCGCCGAGCGTTCCACCACCCTCGGGTCCAGAGTCGGCAGCGGCAGCGCCCAGGTGCCGGTCGCCGAGCTGAAGTGCGGTGACCCCTGCGGCGCCCTGGCCCGCCGGCCCACCGGCCGGGGTTCGCGCCGTCGGCGCTCCCGCGCGGCGCGGGCCGTCTGCGGGCCACGGCCCAGCGCGGTGAGCGCCGAGGCGAACGTACCGCCGGAGAAGACCGCGTGGGTGCGGACGAACCCGTCCACCGTCAGCGGGACCCCCTCGGGCAGGCGGCCGACGGTGAACCAGACCCCCAGGTCGTGCGGTACGGAGTCGAAGCCGCAGGCGTGCACGAGCCGGGCGCCCGTCTCCCGCGCGCGGGCGTCGTGCTCCAGGTACATCCGGTCCACGAACTCCGGCTCGCCGGTGAGATCGGCGTAGTCCGTGCCGGCCTCGGCGCAGGCGGCGACCAGCTTCGCGCCGTACCTGACGTACGGCCCCACCGTCGAGACCACCACATGGGCGGACCGGGCCAGGTCGCCGAGCGCGCCGTCGTCGTCGGCGTCCGCGGTGACCAGCGGCAGCTCCGCGCAGCGGGGAAAGGCCGCGGCGAGCCGTTCACGGAGGCGTTCCAGCTTGGAGGAATCGCGGCCGGCCAGTGCCCAGCGGCAGCCTTCGGGGGCGTGCTCGGCCAGATAGGCGGCGGTGAGCGCCCCCACGAAGCCCGTGGCGCCGAAAAGGACGATGTCCAGGGGGCGTTCCACCCCGTTCTGCCTGTTCACTCTGCCTCCGTGGCGGCCGGCGCCGAAGCGGGACCGGTCGTCATGACCGGCTCTGGCTGCCAGAGGGTAGCGGAGGGGGCCGTGGCGTTGCCCGGCCGGGAGGCCCCGGGTGCGGGAGGATCGCTCCAGGACTTCTAAGCGCTTGCTCGGCCGAAAGGGTTGTGCGGAGGGGGCCTTCTTCTTAGCATCATCGATGTTACATCAGTTGTGTCACACCGCTGGGGGCTTGATGTCAACGACAGGACACCGCCCGGGCGGCCCGCTGGCCGGGGTGCGCGTCGTCGAGCTGGCGGGTATCGGCCCCGGCCCGTTCGCCGCGATGCTGCTCGCCGACCTGGGCGCCGACGTGGTGCGCGTCGACCGCCCGGGCGGCTCCGTCCTCGGCATCGACCCCGCGTACGACCTCACCAACCGCAACAAGCGCTCGGTCCTCGTCGACCTCAAGGCAGAGGGCGGCGCCGAACAGGTCCTCGAACTCGCCGGGCGCGCCGACATCCTGATCGAGGGCTACCGGCCCGGCGTCGCGGAACGCCTCGGGGTCGGCCCGGACGCGTGCATGGAGCGCAACCCCCGGCTGGTGTACGGGAGGATGACCGGCTGGGGCCAGGACGGGCCGCTGGCCGGCCGGGCGGGGCACGACGTCGCCTACATCGCGCTCAGCGGGACCCTCTCCATGATCGGGCGGGCCGGCGGGCCGCCCGTCGTACCCGCCAACCTGCTCGGCGACTACGCGGGCGGCTCCCTCTACCTCGTCGTCGGCGTCCTCGCCGCCCTCCAGCACGCCCGTACGCCCGACGGCACCGGGCAGGTCGTGGACGCCGCCGTCGTCGACGGGTCGGCGCACCTCGCCACGATGATCCACGGCATGCTCGCCGCCGGAACCTGGCAGGACCGGCGCGGCACCAACATCCTCGACGGAGGCTGTCCCTTCTACGGCACCTACGAGACCTCCGACGGCGGGTACATGGCCGTCGGCCCCCTGGAACCGCGGTTCTACGAGGAGTTCACCGCGCTGCTCGGGATCGGGGAAGAAGCCCCGGACCGGAGCGACCCCGGCCGGTGGCCCGAACTGCGCGACCTCGTCGCCGCGCGCTTCGCGTCACGTACCCGGGCCGAGTGGACGGAGGTCTTCGAGCCCACGGACGCGTGCGTGGCCCCGGTCCTCTCGCTCCGCGAGGCCCCGTCCCACCCCCACCTCGCCGCCCGCTCCACCTACGTGGAGCACGACGGCCTCACCCAGCCCGCGCCCGCGCCCCGCTTCTCCGCGACCCCCGTCTCGGTGCGCCGCGGGCCCGCCCGCCCGGGTGCCGACACCGAGGCCGTCGCGGAGGAATGGGGAGTGCCCGGCCTCGTGCCCCCCGGCGAAGGGGCCGCCGGCTGACGGAAGCGCCCGTCCCGCCGCTCCACACGGCCCGCCCGCCCCGCCCGTACCGAACCAACCGGCCCAAGGAGGCCCGAAGTGCAGCGGCAGATCTTCACCGAAGAACACGAGGCGTTCCGCGGGACCGTCCGCACCTTCCTGGAGAAGGAGGTCCTCCCGTACTACGAGCAGTGGGAACAGGACGGCATCGTCTCGCGGGACGCCTGGCGGGCGGCGGGCCGTCAGGGCCTGCTGGGGATGGCGGTCGGGGAGGAGTACGGCGGCGGAGGCAACGGCGACTTCCGCTACAGCGCGGTCCTGGCCGAGGAGTTCACCCGCGCGGGGGTGGCCGGCCTCGCGGTCGGGCTGCACAACGACATCGTCGGGCCGTACCTCACCACCCTCGCCACCGAGGAGCAGAAGCGCCGCTGGCTGCCCGGCTTCTGCAGCGGCGAGACCGTCACCGCCATCGCCATGACGGAACCGGGGGCGGGCTCCGACCTCCAGGGCATCCGTACCACCGCCGAGGACCGGGGCGACCACTGGCTGCTGAACGGGTCGAAGACCTTCATCTCCAACGGCATCCTCGCCGACCTGGTGATCGTCGTCGCCCGCACCACCCCCGAGGGCGGTGCGAAGGGCCTCTCGCTGCTCGTCGTCGAGCGCGGGGCCGAGGGCTTCACCCGCGGCCGCAACCTCGACAAGATCGGCCAGAAGTCCCAGGACACCGCCGAACTCTTCTTCGACGACGTACGCGTCCCCAAGGAGAACCTCCTCGGGGAACGCGACGGCGCCTTCATCCACCTGATGACCAACCTCGCCCAGGAGCGCATGGGCATAGCGGTCGCCGCGATCGCCGCCGCCGAACACCTGGTGGAGATCACCACGCGGTACGTGAAGGAGCGTGAGGCTTTCGGGCGTCCGCTGGCGAAGTTGCAGCATGTGCGTTTCGAGATCGCGGAGATGGCCACCGAGTGTGCTGTCACGCGGGCTTTCCTGGACCGGTGTGTTACCGACCACTCCGAGGGGGCTCTGGACGCGGTCCATGCCTCGATGGCCAAGTGGTGGGCGACGGAGCTGCAGAAGCGGGTCGCCGACCGTTGTCTGCAACTGCACGGCGGTTACGGCTACATGAGTGAGTACCGGGTCGCCAGGGCTTTCACCGACGGCCGCATCCAGACCATCTACGGCGGGACGACCGAGATCATGAAGGAGATCATCGGCCGCTCCCTGCTCGGCTGACCTCTTCCTGCCCACCCTTTTCGAAAGGCTGCTGTCTTGAGCACCGAAGCGTATGTCTACGACGCGATCCGTACCCCGCGTGGCCGTGGCAAGGCCGATGGGGCTTTGCACGGTACGAAGCCGATCGATCTGGTCGTCGGTCTGATCCATGAGACTCTCCGGCGTTTCCCGGATCTGGATCCGGCGGCGGTCGACGATGTCGTGCTGGGTGTGGTCAGTCCGCTGGGTGACCAGGGTTCCGACATCGCCCGTATCGCCGCGCTCGCGGCGGGTCTGCCGGATTCGGTGGCGGGGGTGCAGGAGAACCGCTTCTGCGCGTCGGGTCTGGAGGCGGTGAACCTGGCGGCGGCGAAGGTGCGTTCGGGGTGGGAGGACCTGGTTCTGGCGGGGGGTGTGGAGTCGATGTCGCGGGTCCCGATGGGCAGTGACGGGGGTGCCTGGGCGATGGATCCGATGACGAGTTTCGAGACGGGTTTCGCGCCGCAGGGGGTCGGTGCGGATCTGATCGCGACGGTGGAGGGTTTCTCGCGGCGTGATGTGGATGAGTACGCGGCGTTGTCGCAGGAGCGGGCGGCGGTGGCGTGGAAGGAGGGGCGGTTCGCCCGTTCGGTGGTTGCGGTGCGTGACCGTAACGGGTTGCTGGTGCTGGACCGGGATGAGCACATGCGTCCGGGGACGACGGCGGATTCGCTGGCCGGGCTCAGGCCGTCGTTCGCCGCGGTGGGGGAGATGGGCGGGTTCGACGCGGTGGCGCTGCAGAAGTATCACTGGGTGGAGAAGATCGATCATGTCCATCATGCGGGTAATTCGTCGGGG
Organism: Streptomyces nitrosporeus; assembly: GCF_008704555.1. Lineage (NCBI taxonomy): Bacteria > Bacillati > Actinomycetota > Actinomycetes > Kitasatosporales > Streptomycetaceae > Streptomyces > Streptomyces nitrosporeus. Next base: position 533,248 of record NZ_CP023702.1, on the reverse strand, counting down.
ATCGTGGACGGGGCGGCGCTGGTGGTGGTGGGGAGCGGGGAGGTCGGTGAGCGGTACGGGCTGAGGGCGCGGGCGCGGATCGTTTCCGCGGCGGTGTCGGGTTCGGAGCCCACGATCATGCTCACGGGTCCGGCTCCGGCGACGCGTAAGGCGTTGGCCAGGGCGGGGCTGGGCATCGGGGACATCGATCTGGTGGAGATCAACGAGGCTTTCGCCGGGGTGGTCCTGCGTTTCGTGCGGGAGATGGGGCTGAGTCTGGACAAGGTGAATGTCAATGGTGGTGCCATCGCGATGGGGCATCCTCTCGGGGCGACCGGCGCGATGATCCTGGGGACTCTCGTCGACGAGCTCGAACGCCGGGACAAGCGTTACGGGCTGGCGACCCTGTGTGTCGGCGGCGGTATGGGCATCGCCACCGTCGTCGAGCGTCTCTGACCCGTCCCGCTCACGCCATCCCTCCCGGACCCCGTTTACGGAGAAGACCCATGACCGAGAGCACCACCATCCGCTGGGAACAGGACGAGACCGGCATCGTCACCCTCGTCCTGGACGACCCCGCACAATCCGCCAACACCATGAACCAGGCCTTCCGGGACTCCGTGAAGGCCGTCGCCGACCGCGCCGAGGCCGAGAAGGACTCCATCCGGGGCATCATCTACACCTCCGCGAAGAAGACCTTCTTCGCCGGCGGCGACCTCAAGGACATGATCCGCATCGGCCCCGGGAACGCCCAGGACGCGTTCGACGCCGGGATGTCCGTCAAGCGCGCCCTGCGCCGTATCGAGACCCTCGGCAAACCGGTCGTCGCCGCGATCAACGGCGCCGCACTCGGCGGCGGTTACGAGATCGCCCTCGCCGCCCATCACCGCATCGCCCTGGACGCCCCCGGCTCCCGGATCGGTCTGCCCGAGGTCACCCTCGGCCTGCTCCCCGCAGGCGGCGGTGTCACCCGCACCGTACGCCTGATGGGCCTCACCGACGCCCTCCTCAAGGTCCTCCTCCAGGGCACCCAGTACACCCCGCGCCGGGCCCTGGAGAACGGCCTGGTCCACGAGGTCGCGACCACTCCCGAGGAGATGCTGGAGAAGGCGCGCGCCTTCATCGACGCCCACCCCGAATCCCACCAGCCCTGGGACGTCAAGGGCTACCGCATCCCCGGCGGCACCCCCTCGAACCCGAAGTTCGCCGCCAACCTGCCGGCCTTCCCGGCCAATCTGAAGAAGCAGCTGGCGGGCGCCCCCATGCCCGCGCCCCGCAACATCATGGCCGCCGCCGTCGAGGGCTCCCAGGTCGACTTCGAGACCGCCCAGACCATCGAGGCCCGGTACTTCACCGAGCTGGTCACCGGCCAGATCTCCAAGAACATGATCCAGGCGTTCTTCTTCGACCTCCAGGCCGTCAACTCCGGCGCCAGTCGCCCGGCCGGTGCCGAGGAGCGGCCGGTCCGCAAGGTCGCCGTGCTCGGCGCCGGGATGATGGGCGCGGGCATCGCGTACTCCTGTGCCCGCGCCGGTATCGACGTCGTCCTCAAGGACGTCTCCGCCGAGGCCGCCGCCCGCGGCAAGGCGTACAGCGAGAAGCTGCTCGCCAAGGCGCTGAGCCGGGGACGCACGACCGAGGCGAAGCGCGACGAACTCCTCGCCCGCATCACCCCCACCGCCGACCCGGCCGACCTGGCCGGCTGCGACGTGGTGATCGAGGCGGTCTTCGAGGACACCGCTCTCAAGCACAAGGTGTTCCAGGAGATCCAGCACATCGTCGAGCCGGACGCGCTGCTGTGCTCCAACACCTCCACCCTGCCCATCACCGTCCTCGCCGAAGGCGTCGAGCGGCAGGCCGACTTCATCGGCCTGCACTTCTTCTCACCGGTCGACAAGATGCCCCTGGTGGAGATCATCAAGGGCGGGCGGACCGGTGACGAGGCGCTCGCCCGCGCCTTCGACCTGGTACGCCGGATCAAGAAGACCCCGATCGTCGTCAACGACTCCCGCGGCTTCTTCACCTCCCGCGTCATCGGCCACTTCATCAACGAGGGCGTCGCCATGGTCGGCGAGGGCATCGACCCGGCCTCCGTCGAACAGGCCGCCGCCCAGGCCGGCTACCCCGCCAAGGTCCTCAGCCTGATGGACGAACTCACCCTCACCCTCCCGCGCAGGATCCGCGAGGAGACCCGCCGCGCCGTCGAGGAGGCCGGCGGCACCTGGGCCACCCACCCCGCCGACGCGGTCGTCGACCGGATGGTCGACGAGTTCGGCCGTCCCGGCCGCAGCGGGGGAGCGGGCTTCTACGACTACGGCGAGGACGGCCGGCGCGGCCTGCTCTGGCCCGGACTGCGGGAGCACTTCACCGAGCCGGGACGCGAGATCCCGTTCGAGGACATGCGGGAGAGGATGCTCTTCTCCGAGGCCCTGGACAGCGTCCGCTGCCTGGAGGAGAACGTCCTGACGACCGTCGCCGACGCCAACATCGGCTCCGTCATGGGCATCGGCTTCCCGCCGTGGACCGGCGGCGTCCTCCAGTACATCAACGGCTACGAAGGCGGACTGCCCGGCTTCGTGGCCCGCGCCCGGCAGCTCGCCGAACGGTACGGCGACCGCTTCCTGCCGCCGCCGCTGCTGGTGGAGAAGGCCGAGAAGGGCGAGACCTTCCACGACTGACCCGGCACGCCCCCGCGGGCCGCGCCCACCACGGACTCACCCGTCGGTGAACGCGGCCCGCAGCTCCTCCTTGAGCGACCGCTGGAACGCCGTCAGCAGCGCCTGGAGCACCATCGGCTGCATATGGGCCGACAGCGACTTCATCGCCTTCACATGCTCCGGGTCGGACTCCCGCTCCCGGTACGGATTCCACACCTCGTCGCGGAACAGCCTGGTCAGCTCGTGGGCGGCCGAGCGGGTGTGCTCCATCAGCACCGTCCGCGCGGCCAGGATCGTCTCGTGCGCGATCGGTACGTCCAGCAGCTCCACCCCGAGCCGCAGCAGCCCCACGTCCACCCGGTACGGGCCGTCCCCGGCCGGGTGCTCCAGGACCCCCATCGCCGCCAGCCGGTCCAGATCCGGCCCGCTCAGCGCCCGGCCCGCCCGCCGCTCCAGCTCCGCCCGCTCCAGGTCCTCCGCGGCGTCCGGCGCCCAGGAAGCCACCAGGGCCCGGTGGATGGCCAGGTCCTGCGCGCTCAGATCGGGCGGCAGCTGTTCCAGATAGCGTTCGATGGCGGCCAGTGTCATGCCCTGGTGCTGGAGCTCCTCGATCAGCGCGAGCCGCGACAGATGGGCCGGACCGTAGTGCCCGACCCGGCGCGGCCCGATCACCGGGGGCGGCAGCAGGCCCCGGGTGCTGTAGAAACGCACGGTGCGTACGGTCACACCGGCGCGCGCCGCCAGCTCGTCGACGGTGAGCGTCGGCTCCTCGGTCCCGGTGGCCATGGCTGCTCCTCGTGGCGGACGGGCCCGTCCTGCCGGGCTCGGTCGATCAGGTCCAACAGTATTGCTGTCGCACCACTGTTGTGAAAGTGCCCGGAGGGACCGCGCACCGGACACCGCGGCCTGACGGACCCCGCCCGGGCTCCGGACGGCGGGCGCCCCGGGAAAACCACTGGCGGCGGCGGAGCCCGGGCGGAACGCCGGCACCGTGGCACTCCATGAGAACGAGGTCCGTGCGGACGAGGCGGTCGTCCGGTCACTGCTGCGGGAACAGCGGCCGGAATGGGCCGCCCTCCCCGTCTCACCGGCCGGCGCGGGCACGGACAACACGATGTACCGGCTCGGCGACCACCTGCTCGTCCGGCTGCCACGCGCCCCGGACAACGCGAAGGCCGTACGGGAGGAGCAGACATGGCTGCCGCGGTTGGCACCGCATCTTCCCTGCCGCATCCCCGAGCCGGTGCACGAGGGCGTGCCGGGCCCCGCGTTCCCGCTCGCCTGGTCGGTGTACCGGTGGATCGACGGTGACGAAGCCGGCCCGGCGTCGGTCACCGACCGGGCCGCCTTCGGGAGCGACCTGGCGACGGTCGTGCGGAGCCTGCACTCCGTCCCCCTCATGGGAGCCACCCGCCAAGGCGGGCTCAGCTGGTACCGCGGAGGCGGCCTGCGCGCCTGCGACCGGTGGATCAGCGGGTGCTTCGACGCCTGCCGGACGGTCCAGGGCCTCGGCCTCGCACACCTGCGGCACCTGTGGCAGGAAGCGCTCCTCCTGCCCGAGCCGTCCGCCCGCCACGTGTGGCTCCACGGAGACCTCAGACCCGCCAACCTCCTGGTCCAGCGGGGGAGACTCCACGCCGTCATCGACTTCGGAGGCCTCTCGGTCGGCTTTCCCGACGCCGAGCACTCGCCCCTGTGGGATCTCCCGCCCGCGGCCCGGCAGACGTACCGGGACGCCCTGGGCCTCGACGACACGACATGGCTGCGTGCCCGGGCGTGGGCCGTCGCCGTCGGGATCAGCGGGGTGTCGTACTACCGGGACACCCGCCCCCTCTTCGCCGGCGAATGCCTCTCGCGTCTCCGCGCGGTCCTGGAGGCCGCCGGCGAGCGGTGAACCGGTTCGGGCGCACGGCCTCCGGGCGGACGGGGCGGACCGCCGGTGAGCGGCCGTTCCCGATGCCCCGGCGTATCCGCCGGCCACCGGGAACGGCCGCACCCGGCCCCCGGTCAGCCGGCGGCGAGGAGGCCGAGCGTGTCGACCACACGGTTCGAGAAGCCCCACTCGTTGTCGTACCAGGCGACGACCTTGACGTGGCGGCCGTCGACGCGGGTGAGAGCCGAGTCGAATACCGCAGAGGCCGGGTTGCCCGTGATGTCGGAGGAGACGAGGGGGTCGTCCGAGTACTCGAGCACACCCGCGAGCGGCCCCCGCGCCGCGGCCCGGTACGCCGCCAGCACGTCCTCGCGCGTCACGTCGCGGGCGACGGTCGTGTTCAGTTCGACGATCGACCCCACCGGCACCGGCACGCGGATCGAGTCCCCCGACAGCCTGCCGTCGAGGTTCGGCAGCACCAGGCCGATCGCCTTGGCGGCCCCCGTCGTGGTCGGCACGATGTTGACAGCGGCCGCGCGGGCGCGGCGGGCGTCACGGTGCGGACCGTCCTGGAGGTTCTGCTCCTGCGTGTAGGCGTGCACCGTCGTCATGAAACCGTGCTCGATGCCGGCGAGCTCGTCGAGCACCGCTGCCAGCGGTGCGAGCGCGTTGGTCGTGCACGAGGCGTTCGAGACGATCGTGTGCGCGGCCGGGTCGTACGCGTCGGTGTTGACCCCGAACGCGAGGGTGACGTCGGCGCCGTCCGCCGGCGCGCTGACGAGCACCTTCCCCGCGCCCGCGTCGAGATGGGCGCGGGCGGCCGCGGCCGACGTGAAGCGGCCGGTCGCCTCCAGCACGATGTCGACGCCGAGGCGGGCCCAGGGGAGCCGTGCGGGCTCCCGCTCGGCGAGCACGGTGATACGGCGGCCGTCGACGACGAGGGTGTCCCCGTCGGCCGTCACCGGACGGCCGAGCCGGCCCGCCGTCGTGTCGTAGGCGAGCAGCCGCGCGAGGGTGGCGGGCTCCGTGAGGTCGTTGACGGCGACGACCTCGAGGGCGCTGTCGCGTTCGAGCAGCGCACGCAGCACATTGCGTCCGATGCGGCCGAAACCGTTGATGGCGATACGGGTCATGAGCGGTCTCCTTCCGGGTTCGCCACCAGGCTCCCGCGCGGCGTTCGCCGGTGACAGCGGCGTGATCGCCACGGTCCGGAAGGATCACGCCACGGGGCGGGCTACCGCCCCCGGGCGAAGGTGCGCCGGTACTCGCTCGGTGTGGTGCCGAGGACGCGCCGGAAGTGCAGCCGCAGATTCGCACCGGTGCCGAGACCGACGTCGGCGGCGATCCGCTCGATGTCCCGCTGCGAACGTTCGAGCAGCTCACGGGCCACATCGACACGGGCCCGCATGAGCCACTGCATCGGCGTGTACCCCGTGTCCTCGGCGAAGCGCCGCGAGAACGTGCGGGGCGACACCGCCGCGTGCCGGGCGAGCACATCGAGGGTCAGGGGTTCACCGAGCCGGTGCAGCGCCCACTCCCGGGTGGCGGCGAACCGCTCGCCGAGCGGCTCGGGCACACTGCGCGGCACGTACTGCGCCTGACCGCCGCTGCGGTAGGGAGCCGCCACCAGGCGCCGTGCCGCGTGGTTCGACGCGGACACCCCCAGATCGCCGCGCAGGATGTGCAGGCAGAGGTCGATGCCCGAAGCGGCACCGGCCGATGTCAGCAGGCTGCCCTCGTCGACGAACAGGACGTTCGCGTCGACCCGGACCAGCGGGCGCTTCGCCGCGAGCGCCCGCGTGTAGTGCCAGTGCGTCGTGGCGCGCCTGCCGTCGAGCAGACCTGTGGCGGCGAGCGCGAAGGCCCCCGTCGAGATGGCGGCGAGCCGTGCCCCCCGGTGGTGGGCGGCGGCCAGCGCGTCGACGACGGTCCGCGGCGGATCGTCGCGGTCCGGGTGCCGGTAGCCGGGGACGAAGACGATGTCGGCCCACGCGAGCGCTTCGAGACCGTGGGCGACGTGGTACGACAGACCGTCGCCGCCGGTCACGGGACCGGGCGCCGCACCGCACACCCGCACCTCGTACGGCATGCTCGCGCGGGTCGTGAACACCTGCGCGGGGATACCGACATCGAGAGGCTTCGCACCTTCGAGCACGAGCACCGCGACACGGTGCGGGGACGAGTCCGGCACGGGCAAGAGGATACGCGGGGACGCCATGGCCCGGTCGCCGGAACAGCTCCGTGTCGGTCCCCGGCCCAGCGGATAGTGTGACCGCCGGACAGGAACCGTGGGGAGGGCGGCGCGGGTGAGGGGTGGTGAGGGCGCGCGGGCCCGGCCGGGACACGGGGGCGCGGGGGAGCGGGACGGCGGGGCGCCGGGACCGGGAACCGTACCGCCGCAAGGACGCGGGGCCGCGGACGCGCCCGCCGTCCCGCCCGCCGGGCACCCGGACGCCCCGCTGCTGACGCTGCTCGGGCTCGACGAGGCGGAGGACGCGGTCTACCGGCTGCTCGTGGACCGCCCCGACTGCGAACCGGAGGCCCTCCAAGGGCCGTTGAGCGGTCCGCTGGTGGCCCGGGCCCTCGAATCGCTCGTCGAACGCGGCCTCGCCAGTGCCGGCCGGCCGGACACCGACGGCAGCGTCCGGTACCGGGCGGCGTCACCCGTGCTGGCCCTCGGGTCGCTCCTGGAGTCCCGGCGGGCCGCGCTGCGCCAGGTCGAGTCCTTCGTCGGTGACCTCACCGAACGGCACCGGTCGGCCCAGGCGCACGCCTCGGGAGTGCCCGTCGAGGTGCTGACCGGTCCGGCCGCCATCCGGCGCCGGCTCCTGACGATGCAGCGCCAGGCCGTGAACGAGGTCTGCACCCTGGTCCCGACCAGGCACGCGCCGGCGGTGCTCTCCTACGAGGACAACCACACCGAGGCGGACGAGGAACTGATGCGCCGCGGGGTGACCGTGCGCAGTGTGGTCGAACGCGAAGGGCTGGAACGCCCGGAGACGGCGGCGGTGCTGGCCTCGTGCGTCGCGCTGGGCCAGCACATCTCCGTCACGGACCGGCTGCCGATCAAACTCGTCATCGTGGACCGGCGGGTCGCCCTGCTGCCCCTGAACCCGGAACGGGAGACCGAGCCGGTGGCACTGGTGGTGCACCGGACCGGGCTGCTCACCGCCCTCTGCTCGCTCTTCGAGGAGCACTTCGAGAAGGGATGGCGGCTGAGCGGTTCCGGCGACGGCCGGGAGGCCACGCCCGCCGGGACCGACCGGGACATCGTGGCGCTGCTCCACGTCGGTCTGACCGACGCCGCCATCGCGCGCCAGCTGGGCATGGGGCACCGCACCGTGCAGCGGCGGCTGCGCGCCCTGATGGACGAGGTCGGCGCCGCCACCCGCTTCCAGCTCGGCTGGCACGCCGCCCGGGAGGGCTGGCTCGACGGCCCCGCCCGGACACGGTCCACGGCCCCCGAGGCGTAATTGCGCCACGGCGTCTTCGCGCCGCCGCCATCCCTTGTTGGCCGACTCCGCATACCGAAGGATCGACCCCGTCAACCGGATGGAACGTACAACAGTGCGTTCCGCCGATGGGTGTGCGATGTGGAGGGTTCTGTGAGAACTGCAAGGATCCGACGGCTGCTGGCGGCTGGCGTGGTCGCCACCGCCACCGCCACGGGCTCGGCACTGCTGGCCGCGCCCGCCTGGGCGTCCCCCGAGGCCCCGGCCGCGGGCGTCACGGCCGAGGACCCCGTCCCGGTGGCGCCGAGGATGACTCAGGGGCTGGACGACGCCGCGCGGAAGGGCACGCCCGCCGAGGCCGCCCGGGCGCACCTGAAGGCCCATCAGGACATCTACAAGGTGCCCGTGTCCGACCTGAAGGCGGTGCGGACGACCGAGGAGGGCAAGCAGTCCTCGGTGCGCTTCCAGCAGAAGCACGAGGGCGTCCCGGTCTTCGGCGCCCAGTACGCCGTCCAGACCGAGAAGGCCGACGGCGGCCGGCAGATCACCTCGGCGACCGGCACCCTCTACACGGACCTCACGGTCTCCACGGTCCCCGAGGTCGGCGAGGCCACCGCGAAGCGGCGGATGTTCGCACTCGACGGGAACCTCTCCCGCGTCCGGGGCGGCAGCACCGAGTCCCACGGCCTCACCGTGCTTCCCGACGCCCACGGCGGCAAGCTCACCTGGCACTTCACCGTCACCGGCGGCGAGGCCGGCGGCAACCCCGTGCGCCAGGAGGTGTACGTCGACGCCCATGTGGGCGGGATCGCCCTCTCGTACGACAACATCGACGCCGCCGGCGCCTCGCCCGCCGAAGGCACGGGCGTACGGGTGGACGGCAGCGAGGTGGAGCTGGACGTCAACGAGGAGGCGGACGGCTCGTACACGCTCGTCGACTCGGCGCGCGCCATGTACCCCGTGACCGGCGGTCAGATACGCACCTACGACGCGCAGCGCAAGACCTACCTGGACCTCGCCGGCGGCCCCGTGCCCGAGGACGTCCTGCCGTCCTCCTCCGCGAGCGACCGCTTCGACGGCGCCAACACCGCATCCGGCGCGGTGGACGCCCACATCAACGCCTCGAAGGTCTACGAGTACCTCCGAAACCGGCTCGGCCGGGACGGCGTCGACGGCAGGGGCGGCACCATCCACTCCGTCGTCAACGTCTCCAGCGGCGGCAAGGACTACGCCAACGCCTTCTGGGACGGCTCCAAGATGGTCTACGGCCACATGAACGGCGTCCCGCTCTCCGTCGGTCTGGACGTCGTCGGCCACGAGATGACGCACGGGGTCACCGAGCACTCCGCGGGCCTCGTCTACCTCAACCAGTCCGGAGCGCTCAACGAGGCGATCTCCGACTACTTCGGCAACGCCATGGAGACCGCCGACAAGGGCATCGCCATGGACGACCCGGCGTCCGGACTCATCGGCGAGTACCTCTGCAACGGCACCGTCCCGCTGGAGGAGTGCGCCCTGCGCGACCTCAACGACGGCCGCAACGCCCAGCGGGACTACGAGCTCATGACCCTCGACTTCGACAACGGCGGGGTGCACCGCAACTCCACCATCGTCGGCGGCGCGCTGTGGGACATACGCGAGAGCCTCGACAGCGAGCTGGCCGACCGCATCGTCTACCGGGCGGCGCAGAACTACCTCACCCCGCTCTCCGGTTTCACCGACATGCGTGACGCGGTCACCCTCGCCGCCCGGTCCCTCCGCGTCTCCGGCGCGGACCTCGCCGCGATCGGCCGGGCCTTCGACAGCCACGGCATCGTGAAGGGCTGGGAGTACAGGAGCGGCACGCACGACGGCACCACCCTGAGCGCCAGGGTCCTGCCCGCCTACGAGGTCTACGCCGGCATCGACGAGCAGGCCGCCCAGATCAACGGCGACGTCTACGCGATCGGCCACGGCGACGCCGTCGCCTGGGACCGGGGAAGCGCCGCCTTCGGTATCACGGTGGGCCGCTTCGGCAAGAAGCCCCAGCGCGAGATCGCCCAGAAGGACGCCTACCTTCTCGACCCGTCCCTCGACGACGACCGCATCGTCTTCACCCGGATCACCGCCGACGGCATCGGTGTCTACCGCACCGGAGCCAAGGGGCAGGGAGCGGTCAGGAAGCTCGTCGACCGCCCGGACGCGGACGAGACCGAGCCCGTGACCGACGACGGGGTGCTCGCCTACATCAGCACCACCGCCGACGGCGAGCAGGACGTCATGCTCCGCGAGGCCGACGGCCGGACGGTCAACCTGACCCCGGAGACCGGCACCAGGGCAGCCCGGCTCGCGATGAAGAACGGCCAGGTCGCCTGGGCGGCCGGCGACGGCGACACCCTGACCCTGCACGACGTCGCCGAGGGCACCACGCAGACCTACCGGATCCCGGGCTGGCTCTTCAACCACGTCTCGGACATCCAGTTCACCTCCGACCGTGTCTTCTGGCGGGAGACGGGCGGCCTGCTCCCGACCACCAACTTCCGGTCCGCGCCCCTCGACGACCTGTCCGAGGCCGTGAAGCCGGCCTTCCCCAAGGGCACCGCCATGGCCCAGTTCACGGTCAACGACGACTACTTCGCCTACTCGGCCTACGACGTATGGGGCGCGCTCGGCTCCTGGACCGGACCGGGCAAGGTGTACGCCTCCACGGTCACCGACCTCCTGGCCGGAGTGGACGGCTTCAGCCGGGTCTCCTGCTCCTCCGGCGCCCAGCTGGCCCCGTCGCTCGGTGACGGACAGCGGATCGCCTGGCTGGACACCACCGCCGCCGACACCGACGTGGTGACCCGCGAGACGTTCGCCGGAAGCTGCGAGGAGTAACCCCGCGCCGTCTTCCACGGGGCGCCCGCCACCACACCCGGCGGGCGCCCCGCCCCGCTCCCGGCCGGCGCCCCGCGTCAGCCGGGAGCGTTGTCGGTGGCGGCACGTACGGTGGGGCCATGCCGGGAATCACCTATGTACGGGGCGACGCCACCTCCCCCCAGGGCAAGGGCGTCAAGCTGATCGTGCACTGCTGCAACGACCTGGGCGGCTGGGGGAAGGGCTTCGTGCTGGCCCTGTCCCGCCGCTGGCCCGGCCCCGAGGCCGCGTACCGCCGCTGGCACCGTGAGCGCGCGCACAACGACTTCGCCCTCGGCGCCGTGCAGTTCGTCCAGGTCGAGCCGTACGTCTGGGTGGCCAACCTGATAGGCCAGCGGGGCGTACGCACCGGCAGCAAGGGCGTGCCGGTGCGCTACGAGGCCCTCGGCGCCGGCCTGGAGAAGGTGGCGGAAAAGGCCGTCGAGCTGGGGGCCTCCGTGCACATGCCGCGGATGGGCTGCGGCCTGGCCGGCGGCACCTGGTCCCGTGTCGAACCCCTGGTGACCGGGCGGCTGGCCGCCCGCGGCCTCGCGGTGACCGTCTACGACCACGGCTGAGGGCCCGTCCGCGGGGATCTGCGGGCCCGGCGGACGGGGAGAGCCGCGGGGACCTGCGGGCCCGGCGGACGGGGAGAGCCGCGGGGACCTGCGGGCCCGGCCCTTTAGGGTGAAGGGGCTCGCGGCACACGGGCGCGGCGGAACGGAGAGGGCTCATGACGTCACCGGATCACGAGGACGCGCTGCTGGCCACGGCGCTCAGGGAGACGGAACCCGCGGACGCGCTCACCGGGCAGATCCTGGACGCGGCGCGCGAACAGTTCATGACGTTCGGCCTGCGCCGCTCGACTGTCGACGACGTGGCCAAGCGGGCCAAGGTCTCCCGGGTCACCGTGTACCGGCGGATCGGCAACAAGGACAGCCTGGTGTCGGCCTGCCTGCTGCGGGAGTACCGCCGGTTCGTCGCGGAGGTGGACGCCGCGGTGGCCGCCCTGCCCACCATGGAGGACCGGCTGGTCGAGGGCTTCGTCGCGGTCCTGGGGCACATCCGCCGGCATCCGCTGGTCGGCGGCCTGCTGAAGCTGGAACCGGAGATCATGCTCCCCTTCCTCACCCTGGAGAGCGGCCCCGCCTTCCTCGCCATGCGTGACTACCTCACCGACCGGCTGCACCGCGCCCAACGGGCCGAAGGACGGCCGGAGTCGGACTCCACACCGGTGGCCGAACTCATGGTGCGGATCACCGTCTCCTTCCTCCTCAACCCCGTCAGCTGCTTCGCCCTCGACGACGACGAACAGGTACGGGCCTTCGCCCGCGGCTATCTGGTCCCGCTGATCAGCGTCCCCGGGCGGCAGGGAGCGGCGCCGGGCGCCGCCGGGTAGCGCCCGGGCACCGTCCGGCGGCAGGGGCGGGCGGTGCCCGGACCGGTCAGCACCGCTCCTGGGGCAGAGGCTCCAGCGGCCGGCTCCGCGCCCAGTGCGGTCCGAGGTCGTCGAGGCGGTAGCCGAAGGGGTAGCTGCGGGGCCGGGGCCTGGACGGCAGCCACCGGGGCCGGGCGGGCATCAGCCCGACGGCGCGGGAACGGGCCCGCACGAGCCGTTCGGCCAGGGACCGGGCCCACCGCGGCTGCTGCTCGAACCCGAGCGCCTCCAGCAGGGGTTCGTCCAGCAGCGCCAGCGAGAAGCGTGCCACCAGCGGGCGCAGCGGCGCGGGGTACCAGGACGCCATCACCCGGAAGGTGGCGTTCGCGACCCGGCGGTTCGCCGGATCGTAGGCGAACATCGACTGCTCGTAGGAGTCGAGCAGTTCCTCGAAGCCGGCATAGGTGTCCGGGACCCCCTCGATCCCCATCATCGCCCCCATCCGTTTCCCCACCTCGGCCAGCGCCTGGGCCTCCTGGGGGCACAGGGCGCGCCAGCCGAACCGGTCGATCCAGCGCTTGGGGCCGACGACGGTGGTGGCGAGGACGTAGAGGTAGTCCTCGTTGGGGATGCGGTACCTGCCGTGGATACGGTTCAGATGGCGGGCCGCCGCACGGGCGCGCTCGGAACCGAAGCCGTCCGCCGCCATCTCGTAGCCGAACAGGACCGTGTCGTCGTAGCGCTTCTGGCCGTTGCGCTCGAACTCCTGGGTGCGGTCCAGGAGCACGGAGATCCGGGGCACACCGTAGTCGCGCAGGAAGGCGACGCTGATGCCCTGCCGGTAGTCCCAGGGGAACTCGTACTGGGACATCAGCCTGAGGATCTCGGCGCAGTCACGCGCCGGGTCCATCCGGCGGATCTCGCGTAGCCGGCTGTAGCGGCCCATCTGACAACCTCCTGTGGGACGGAAGCGCCGGTCCAGGCGCGGGGCGCGTGGTGAGCCGGGTGGAGCGGGCACCACCGGGGCCCGGCCCGCGCCGTCGGCCGCGGCGGCGCGGCACACCCGCTCCCCACCCTCGGGAGTCAAAGTTACAAATACTATCGACTTGTTTCATGGGGTGCGTCAACACTGCTGACAGGAATTCGAAGAAGCGGATCCCGGCGGACAAAGCCCCCGGGGCCGCCCGAGCGGGTCCCCGCCCCGGGCCGCCGCGTCCCGCAGGACGCCCCGGGCCCCGCCCCCACGGGCCGGCGGTCCGTCCGCGCTCGCATACTGGAACACGCAGGCCGGGCACCGGACCGGGCGCCCGCCGACGACAGGGGACCCCGCATGAGCAGCACGGACACCGGCCGTACGGCCGCCGCTCCGCCCCCGCCCGGCGGGGTGCTGTGGAGTCTGGCCGGCGACGTCCGGGGCCTGCTCATGCTGCCCGCCGCCCTCACCCTCCAGGTGGCCCACCCGGCCGTCGGCGCGGGCGTGGACGAGCACTCCGTCTTCCGCACGGACCCCTGGGGCCGGGGCGAACGCTCCCTGCGCTCGCTCCAGCTCTGGGTGTACGGCGGAGAGGCCGCGGCGGAAGAGGGCCGCCGGCTGCGGAGAATGCACCGCACCATCCAGGGCACCGACACCCGGGGCCGCCGCTACCACGCGCTGGAGCCGGCCAACTACGCGTGGGTGCACGCCACCGGATTCCCCGTCTACCGCCACGCCACCCGCTATCTGGTCCGCCCGCTCACCGGGGAACAGGAGCGGGCCCTGTACCGGGAATGGCTCCAGGTCGGCCGGGTCCTCGGCATCCACGACCGGGACATGCCCCGGACGGTCGAGGAGTTCTGGCCCTACTACCGCGGGATCCTCGCCGACGAGATCGAACGCACCGCCGTCGTCGAGGACCTGATCTCCGTCGACGGCCCCGTACCGCCCCCCGACCGGGGCCCACGTGTGCTGCGCCTGCTCGCCCGGGTGCTGTGGCCCCTCCTGTTCCCGCCGCTGGCCAGGTTCCGCCGGTTCCTCACGGTCGGGCTGATGCCGCCGGACGCCCGGGAGGCCATCGGCCTCGAATGGACCGACGCCCAGGAGCGGAGGCTGCGCAGGTTCTGCGGGGTCGTACGGCGCGTGGTCCCGGTACTCCCCGAACGGCTGCGCTATCTGCCGCTCGCCCGGGACGCGCGGGCCGCGTGGCGGGCGGCGGGCGGTGCGGCGGGCCGTGTGAAGGGCCCCGCGACGGGCGGCACGGCGGGGTGAGGACGGCGCCCGGCCGCCGGCCGCGGGCAGGGCGCCGTGCGGGACGGGCCGCCCTCAGGCCGAGTCGCGCAGGATCAGCTCGGTGGGAGTGACCACGGAGGCGGGCCACTGGCCCGCCCCGCTGTCCAGCCGCTCCATCAGCAGCCGGACCATGAGCCGGCCCATGCCCTCCACGTCCTGACGGACGGTGGTCAGCGGCGGATCGGTGCTCTCCGCGACCGAGGCCATGTCGTCGAAGCCGACGACCGCCACGTCCTCGGGGACCCGCAGCCCCCGCTCCCGCAGCACCCGCAGGACACCCGAGGCCATCAGGTCGTTGGCCACGAAGACCGCGTCCACACCGGGGCAGCGGTCCAGCAGCTCCTCTGCCGCCCGCGCGCCGCCCTCGGCGGTGAAGTCGCCTTCCACCGTCATCTCCGGGCCGGCGTCCGGCAGCACGTCGCGGTAGCCGTCGATCCGGTCCAGCGCCGAGGTCTGGTCGCGCGGGCCCGCGATGTGCGCGATCCGCCGCCGGCCGAGGGCCACCAGGTGGCGTACCGCCTCCCGGGCGCCGCCCCGGTTGTCGCAGTCCACGTACGGCACCGGCGGCGTCCCGGCGCCGCCCTCGGCCCCGGTGCGCTCCGGGCGTCCGCCGTAGACCGTCGGCACCCTGAACCTGCTGATGACCGCGGGCAGTTCGTCGTCGGTGTGCAGGGAGAAGGCCAGGACCCCGTCCACATGGCCACCGGCCAGATAGCGGGTGACCCGGTCGAAGTCGCCCCGGCCCTCCACCAGGAGCAGTACCAGCTGGGCGTCGTGCGCGTTGAGCTCCCGGCTGATCCCGCGGATCTGCCGGGAGAAGAACGGGTCCGAGAAGATCCGGAACTCCGGCTCGTCGATGATCACGGCCACCGCGCCGTTGCGCCGGGTGACCAGGGTCCGCGCCGCGTGGTTGGGGACGTACCCGAGCTCGTCGACCGCCTTGCGCACCTGGTCCACCAGGGGCTGCCGCACCCCGGCGCCACCGTTGACGACGCGGGACACCGTCGCCCGGGAGACCCCGGCACGCGCCGCGACCGCCTCCAGGGTGGGCCGGACGTCGTGCCGCGGGTCGGGAGCCGGGTCCAGGGTCGGGTCGGGCAAGAGGCGCTCCTCGTACGCGCGAGCCCCGGCCGGGCCGGAGCGGAAAACAGTTGAGCACACGAACGCCGTCAGCCTAACCGCCCGGCCGGTACGGCCCGTCAGCACGGCCGGGAGGCGAATCCCTTCATAAACGGTCAAGTGGTTACGGCTTGTTGATGCTGTCGTCCGGGCCTCGTGTGGTACTGCCTACGGAGAGCGAAATACTCGCAATGCGTGAAAGGTGCCATTTGTGACACACGACGAGCAGGAAACGGGTGGGCGGGGGGAGTATCTGCCGGTCACGGCGGATCTCCCGGCCGAACCGCACCACGGCCGCCGCCCGGTGACCGACCGTGTGGTCTTCGGCGTCGCTGCGGTGCTCACCGTGGCCTTCGTGATCTGGGGCTCCACGGCCACCGAATCGCTGGAGAGCGCCTCCACCGAGCTGCTCAACGGGTTGATCCACAATGGTGGTTGGGCCTTCATGCTGGCCGCTTCCGGCTTCGTGGTCTTCGCCCTCTGGCTGGCGATCAGCCGCTACGGCAAGATCTCACTGGGCCAGGAGGGCGAGGAACCCGAGTTCCGCACGGTCTCCTGGGTGGCGATGATGTTCAGCGCCGGCATGGGGATCGGCCTGATGTTCTACGGGGTGAGCGAGCCGCTGGCCCATTTCGTCGACCCGCCTCCCGGCACCCGCCCCGCCGACGCCGCCGAGGCCATGCAGACCGCCATGGCCACCACCCTCTTCCACTGGACGCTGCACCCCTGGGCGATCTACGCGGTCGTCGGCCTCGCCATCGCCTACAGCGCCTACCGGCGGCGCCGGAGGCAGACCATCAGCGCGGTGTTCGAACCGCTCATCGGGAAACGCCACGCCTACGGGACGGCCGGCCGGATCATCGACATCCTGGCCATCTTCGCGACCCTCTTCGGCTCGGCCGCCTCACTGGGGCTCGGCGCCCTCCAGATCGGCAGCGGATTCCATGAACTGGACTGGATGGAGAAGACCGGCACCGGACTCCTGGTGGCCGTCATCGCCGTCCTGACGGCCGCCTTCGTCGCCTCCGCGGTGTCCGGCGTGGAGAAGGGCATCCAGTGGCTGTCCAACATCAACATGGTGCTCGCCCTCATCCTGGCGGTCTTCGTCTTCGTCGTCGGCCCCACCATCATCGTGCTGGACCTGCTGCCCACCTCGATCGCCTCGTACTTCGGCGAGCTCCCCCAGCTCGCCGGGCGCACGGAGGCCACCGGGGAGGGCGAAGTGGCCAGCTGGCTCGGCAGCTGGACCGTCTTCTACTGGGCCTGGTGGATCTCCTGGACGCCCTTCGTCGGGATGTTCATCGCCAGGATCAGCCGGGGCCGGACGATCCGGCAGTTCGTCGGCGGGGTCATCCTGGTGCCCAGCACGGTCAGCCTCGTCTGGTTCGCCGTGTTCGGCGGCTCGGCCATCGAACTGGAACGGGCCGGTGAACTCGAAGGAGTCGGCGACACGGCCGAGGCCCAGCTCTTCGGGGTGCTCGCGCAGTTCCCGATCGCCACCGTGATGAGCATCCTGGTGATGATCCTGGTCGGCATCTTCTTCGTCTCCGGCGCCGACGCCGCATCGATCGTCATGGGCACGCTCTCCCAGAAGGGCGTGCTCGAACCCGCCCGGTGGGTCGTCATCTTCTGGGGCGTGGTCACCGGAGCCGTGGCGGCCGTCATGCTCCTCATCGGCGACGGGCAGGGCGACGCGCTGGCAGGGCTCCAGAACCTCACCATCCTGGTGGCCGCGCCGTTCACCGTCGTCATGCTCGGGATGTGCGTCTCCCTCATGCGGGACCTGCGGCACGACCCGCTGATCGTCCGCCGCGAGTTCGGGGTGGAGGCCGTCGAGTCCGCGGTGATCGAGGGGCACGCCAAGTACGACGGCGACTTCGAGATCCGTATCGGCCCCGGCGGCTCCACCGAGATCACCCGCGACGAACGGCACAAGCCCGGCCCGTCCGCCTGACCGCGTGGGCCGCCCCGCCCCACCGGTGCGGGGCGGGGCGGTCCACGCACCTCCGGGGCGGCCTCTCCCGGCGCGGCCCCCGGACCGGCGGAGCGGCCCGGTCCGGAAGTTCCCGCGGGCAGCCCGGTTCGGAAGTTCCCGCGCGCCGCCCGGGTCCGGAAGCTCCCGCGGGCCGCCCGGGCCCGGAAGCTCCCGCGCGCCGCCTCCGGCGGCGTACGCTCCCTGCTCAGCCCACCAGGGCGTACTCCCCCCGCTCACTCCACCAGGGCGTACCCCCACCGCTCACCCCACCAGAGCGGCCGCCGCCCGGGCACATCCCCAGGCGACGGTCACACCCGCGCCCCCGTGCCCGTAGTTGTGCACCAGCCGGCCCCCGCCCGGCAGCGTCCCGGCCTCCAGACGCACACCGGCGTCCCTGGAGGGGCGCAGCCCCACCCGGTGGCCCGTCACCCGGGCCCCGGCGATCTCCGGCCGCACCCGCGCACAGCGCGCCACGATCTCCTCGGCCGTACGGGGGTCCGCCCCGGTGCCGTACTCGTCCACCTCGGCCGTGCCGCCCAGCACCAGCCCGTCCGGCTGCGGGAAGAAGTACGTCGTCGTGCTCGACGCCGGGTCGGCACGGGTGAACCACTCCTCGATGCCCGGGTTCTCCACCACCACCAGCTGCCCCCGCACCGGCCGCACCCCGAGGTCGGGGACCAGGGCACGTGCCCCGAGACCGGTGCAGTTGACCACGACCGGCGCCAGGGCGGCGGCCTCCGCGAAGTCCTGGACCGTACCGCGCTCCAGGACCCCGCCGCTCCTGACCAGCCGCTCCTGGAGCCACGCCAGATGGACCGGCATGTCGATCAGCGGCAGCGTCACCCGGAGCCCCTCCGGCACCTCCCGTGCCCCGGTCAGGCGCCGCGCCCACGGCCCCAGCCCCGACAGCCGCTCACCCCCGTGCAGGCCCGCCACCATCCGCACGCCGGTCTCCTCCGGCGCCGTGGCCAGCTCCTCGTACACCGCCAGCGTCTCCAGCGCCCAGTCACCGGCCAGCGCCTCGGGTTCGATCCGGTAGGGCCACCACAGCGCACCGGCCACCGCGGACGTGGTGTCCCGCGCCGCGTCCCGGGACCGGACACGCACCCGGTGGCCGCGCCGCGTCAGCTCCAGGGCCGTGGTCAGCCCGATGACCCCGCCGCCCACCACGATCACGTCCGCTGTCACGCCGCTCACCCGCACCACTCCCGTCGGTCTCCCGCACACCGGCCCCCGGACCTCCCGGGCCCCGGCCCCTCGGCCGTCCCGGCGATCCGCCCCGCCGCGGGGCGGGACGCCACGGCGCCGTCCACGGCGCCCCCGCCATTCGTTAGGATCTCACCCTCATGACTGCCACTCTCGTCGCCAAGGACCTCGCCGCGGGGCACGGCGACCGCACCCTCTTCGCCGGCCTCGACCTCGTCGTCGCGCCCGGGGACGTGATCGGGCTCGTCGGGGCCAACGGCGCCGGCAAGTCCTCGCTGCTGCGTCTTCTCGCGGGCCTCGACCGCCCGGAGGACGGCGAACTGCGGCTCTCCCCGCCCGGCGCCAACATCGGACACCTCCCGCAGGAGCCCGAGCGCCGTGCGGGCGAATCCGTACGCGAGTTCCTCGCGCGGCGCACCGGGGTGGCCGACGCCCAGCGGACAATGGACGACGCCACCCAGGCCCTGGTCGACCAGGCGCCCGGCGCCGACGACGCCTATGCCGAGGCGCTGGAGCGCTGGCTCGCCCTCGGCGGTGCCGATCTGGACGAACGCGCCGAGGACACCGCCGCGGAACTCGGCCTGACCGTCGGCCTCGACCTGCCGATGACCGCCCTCTCCGGCGGCCAGGCGGCCCGCGCCTCGCTCGCCTCGCTGCTGCTGTCCCGCTACGACGTCTTCCTGCTCGACGAACCCACCAACGACCTCGACCTGGACGGCCTGGAGCGCCTGGAGCGCTTCGTGTCCGGGCTGCGGGCCGGCACCGTCGTGGTCAGCCACGACCGGGAGTTCCTCATGCGGACCGTCACCAAGGTGCTCGAACTCGACCTCGCCCAGCAGCAGATCAACCTCTACGGCGGCGGTTACGCCTCCTACCTGGAGGAACGCGAACGCGCCCGCGCCCACGCCCGCGAGGAGTTCGAGGAGTACGCGGACAAGCGCTCCGCCCTGGAGAGCCGTGCCCAGACGCAGCGCGGCTGGATGGACAAGGGTGTGCGGAACGCCCGCCGCAAGGCCACCGACAACGACAAGATCGGCCGCAAGTTCCGCAGCGAGGCCAGCGAGAAGCAGGCCGCCAAGGCCCGGCAGACCCAGCGCATGATCGAACGCCTCGACGTCGTCGAGGAGCCCCGCAAGGAGTGGGAGCTGCGGATGGAGATCGCCTCCGCGCCCCGCTCCGGCTCCGTCGTCGCCACGCTCCGGGACGCCGCCGTCGTCCGCGGGGACTTCGCCTTCGGCCCCGCCACCCTGCAGATCGACTGGGCGGACCGGGTCGCGATCACCGGTGCCAACGGGTCGGGGAAGTCCACCCTGCTCGCAGCCCTGCTCGGCCGGCTGCCGCTCGACTCCGGCCACGCCTCGCTCGGCTCCGGCGTCGTCGTCGGCGAGGTCGACCAGGCGCGGAAGCTCTTCCACGGCACCGAGAGCCTGCTCGACGCCTTCTGCGCGGCCGTGCCGGACACGGAACCGGCCGATGTGCGCACCCTGCTCGCCAAGTTCGGACTGCGCGCCGCCCATGTGCTGCGTCCCGCCACCACCCTCTCGCCGGGCGAACGAACCCGGGCCGCACTGGCCCTGCTCCAGGGCAGGGGCGTCAACCTCCTGGTGCTGGACGAGCCGACCAACCACCTCGACCTGCCGGCGATCGAGCAGCTGGAGTCGGCACTCGACTCGTACACCGGCACACTGCTGCTGGTCACCCACGACCGGCGGATGCTGGAGGCGGTGCGTACGACGCGCCGCCTGGAGGTCGCCGACGGCAAGGTCGTCGAGGCCCGCTGACGCCGGAGCCCGCCCCTCCCGGCGGGAGGAGCGGGCCCGGTGTGCCGCCGGAGGGCGTCAGTCGACGTAGCTGATGTCGGACGAGGAGTAGATGCAGTTGGTGCCGTCCGCCCCGGACCCGATCTTGCTGGGCTCGCCGCTGGTCGTGCCCTTGTACTTGACGCAGACGTCCAGGTCGCGGCCGGCGTCGTCGTAGATCGTGACGTCGGAGAACCGCGCGGTGTCACCGTAGTTGGTGTTGATACCGACGAGTGAGTCGCCCGGGGTCGTCACCCAGATGTTCTGCAGCTGGATGTGACGGCCGTACTGCGTCGAGCAGTTGCCGCAGGAGCGGACCAGCTTGCCGAAGTCCTCGACCTGGAAGTTCTTGACGACCAGGGTGCCCGCGCCGTTGTGCTGGAAGACCTTGTCCTGCGCCAGTCTCGCGCCGCCGCCGTCGACCGTGCGGACCGTGGAGGAGGAGCTGCCGCGGAAGGTCGCGGCGTCCTCGCCCACGTCCTCCCACCAGACGTTCTTGATGGTGCAGGCGCCGGAGCAGTGCACCCCGTCCGCCGCCGGGGCGCCCAGGATGACGTTCTGCAGGGTCGCGCCGTCCGCCAGCTCGATCAGCGCGGGCTGGTCCTCGTCCTGGCCGCCGCTGCCCAGATCGCCACTGCCGTACAGCCGCTTCATGCCGCCGTCGTAGGTGCCGGAGACCTTCATGGTCGAGGAGACGGCCTGGCTGCCGTTGGCGGCCGGCCAGGAAGGCTTGTCGGTCGGCGGGTCCGTCGGCGGGTCGGTCGGGTCGGTCGGCGGGTCCGTGGGGGTGGTGCCCGCCGCGGTGAAGGTCCAGCTCTTGCTGGTCACCGAGTCACAGGAGTTCTGCTGGACCAGGGCGCCGGCGGCCGTCGAACCGTCCTTGACGTTCAGGCACTTGCCGCCGTTGCTGTTGACCACCCGGTAGGTGCTGCCGCTGACCGGGGTCAGCGTCCACACCTGGGTCGCCGCACCGCCGCAGTTCTGCTGTTCCACCGCCTTGCCCGCACTGGTGGAAGCGTCCTTCACCCCGGCGCACTTGGAGCTGTGCGCGGCGGTCAGCGTGTAACCGCTGCCGGAGGCGGTGAGCTTCCAGGTCTGGCCGGCGGCCCCGTTGCAGGCGGCCTGGGCCAGCTGGACCCCCGCGGAGCTGCTCGCGCCGGGTACGCCCAGACACAGTCCGCTGGCGGCGTTCTTCAGTGTGTACGAGCCGGTGGCCGGTGCGGCCGTGGCCGAGCCGGTGGCGAACAGTGCGGTGAGACCTGCGGCGATCGTGGCGACGGCCGCCACGAGCGAAGCGGCCGCACGGCCGCCTCGCCTTCTGACGTGCTGATTTCTGGTGCGCACTGATGGTTCCTTTCACCGCCTGCGGTGGTGTCCGCAGGCACCTCGTCGGGGGTGTGCGGGGGTAAAGGATGAGCTCGGCCCAGAAGCAATGATCTTCATTCTGAACCAAGTTCATGTATGAAAACGACGGTGACAGTACGTCACCCTTGGGGTGCGGTCAAGAAGGTGGTGCCGGGGATCGTTCGGTGCGGAGCCCCGGGGGGTGTGGCCGGTCCCCGGGTCGCCGGAGGGGTGGCCGGTGCGGCCCGTGCCGCCGGGATGCGGCGGGCGGGTGCGGCCGGGGGTGCCCTGGGCTGGACATCAGCGTGACGGCGGGTCCTGAGCATGTCAATGCTTGGGTAGCAACCGCTTTCTATGCCTGGCCGTCAGCCGTCAGCCGTCAGGTGTCGGCCGTCAGGTGTCAGGTGTCGGCCGGATGTGCCGGCCGTAGGGCGGCGCCCCCCACGGCAGGAGCCCGTGGCCGTCGGCGCATGCCGAACGGCGGTGGGGCGGACAGGAACTCCTGTCCGCCCCACCGCCGTGCGTGCCGTCTCAGCGCTTGCGGCCGTCCCGCTCCGCCCCGCCGGTCAGCCCGGCGCGCCGCAGCGCGTCCGCCATGGCGCTGTTGGCCGGTGCCGCCTGCCGGGAAGCGCCGGTTCCGCGCCGGTCACGGCCCTGGTCGCCGCCCTGGCGCCCCTGGCCGCCCTGCCGCCGGCCTCCGCCCTGGCCGCCTCCGCCCTGGCCGCCTCCGCCCTGCCCCGCCTGCCGCCGGTCCTGTTCGCCCTGCCGCTGGCGCGGCGGGCGCCCTTCGCCGCCCTGGCCGTTCCGCTCGCGACGCGGCCCCTGGCCGCCGCCCGCCGCGGCCTCGTCGTCCAGCCGCAGCGTCAGCGAGATCCGCTTCCGCGGGATGTCGACGTCCATGACCTTGACCTTGACGATGTCACCCGGCTTGACCACCTCGCGCGGGTCCTTGACGAAGGTCCGCGACATCGCCGACACGTGCACCAGGCCGTCCTGGTGGACACCGACGTCCACGAAGGCGCCGAACGCCGCGACATTGGTGACGACCCCTTCGAGCACCATGTCCGGGGCCAGGTCGCCGATCTTCTCCACGCCCTCCCTGAAGGTGGCCGTCCGGAAGGCGGGACGCGGGTCGCGGCCCGGCTTCTCCAGCTCCCTCAGGATGTCCGTGACCGTGGGCAGACCGAACTTCTCGTCCACGAAGTCGTCCGGCCGCAACGACCGCAGCACGCCGGTGTTGCCGACCAGTGAGGCGACGTCACCACCCGTCCGCTTCACCATCGTCCGCACCACCGGATACGCCTCGGGGTGCACGCTCGACGCGTCCAGCGGGTCGTCCCCGCCCCGGATCCGCAGGAAGCCCGCACACTGCTCGTAGGCCTTCGGGCCGAGCCGCGCCACGTCCTTCAGCGCCCGGCGTGAACGGAACGGACCGTTGGTGTCGCGGTGCGCCACGATGTTCTCCGCGAGCCCGGAACCGATACCGGACACCCGCGAGAGCAGGGGCGCCGAAGCGGTGTTGACGTCCACCCCGACCCCGTTCACACAGTCCTCGACCACCGCGTCCAGCGAACGCGACAGCTTCACCTCCGCCAGGTCGTGCTGGTACTGGCCGACCCCGATCGACTTCGGGTCGATCTTCACCAGTTCCGCCAGCGGGTCCTGGAGCCGCCGCGCGATCGACACGGCCCCGCGCAACGACACGTCCATGTCGGGCAGTTCCTGCGAGGCGAAGGCCGACGCCGAGTACACCGACGCGCCGGCCTCCGAGACCATCACCTTGGTGAGCTTCAACTCCGGGTGCCGCTCGCAGAGTTCACCGGCCAGCTTGTCCGTCTCGCGTGAAGCCGTGCCGTTGCCGATCGCGATCAGTTCGACCCGGTGCTCCCGCGCCAGACGCTCCAGCGTCGCCAGCGACTGCTCCCACTTGTTGGCGGGCACATGCGGGTGGATGACGTCCGTGGCGACGACCTTGCCGGTGGCGTCCACGACCGCCACCTTCACGCCCGTACGGAAGCCGGGGTCCAGGCCCAGCGTCGCCCGCGTCCCGGCCGGAGCGGCCAGCAGCAGGTCACGCAGGTTCGACGCGAAGACGCGGACCGCCTCGTCCTCCGCCGCCGTACGCAGCCTCAGCCGCAGATCGATGCCCAGATGCACCAGGATCCGCGTCCGCCAGGCCCAGCGCACGGTCTCCCGCAGCCACGCGTCGCCCGGCCGGCCCCGGTCCGCGACCCCGAACCGGCGGGCCACCATGTTCTCGTACGCCGAGGGGCCCGGCTGCCCGGCCTCCTCACCGTCCTCCGGCTCCAGGACCAGGTCGAGTACGTCCTCCTTCTCGCCCCGGAGCATCGCCAGGACGCGGTGCGAGGGCAGAGCGGTGAACGGCTCGGAGAAGTCGAAGTAGTCGGCGAACTTCGCGCCCGCCTCCTCCTTGCCCTCCCGGACCTTCGCGACGACCCTGCCCCGGGACCACATGCGTTCCCGCAGCTCACCGGTGAGGTCGGCGTCCTCCGAGAAACGCTCGGTGAGGATGGCGCGCGCGCCGTCCAGCGCCGCCGCCGCGTCCGCCACCCCCTTGTCCGCGTCGACGAACGCGGCGGCCGCGGCCGACGGTTCCACGGACGGGTCGCCCAGCAGTCCGTCGGCGAGCGGCTCCAGCCCCGCCTCGCGCGCGATCTGCGCCTTGGTCCGGCGCTTGGGCTTGAACGGCAGGTAGATGTCCTCGAGCCGCGCCTTGGTCTCGGCCGCCCGGATCCGCGCCTCCAGCTCCGCGTCCAGCTTGCCCTGTTCGCGCACGGAGTCCAGGACCGCGGTACGGCGGTCCTCCAGCTCCCGCAGGTAACGCAGCCGTTCCTCGAGCGTGCGCAGCTGCGCGTCGTCGAGCATCTCGGTCGCTTCCTTGCGGTAGCGCGCGATGAACGGCACGGTCGACCCGCCGTCGAGCAGCTCGACCGCCGCCTTCACCTGACGCTCCTGTACGCCGAGTTCCTCGGCGATCCTGCCTTCGATGGACGTCGTCACGGTTTTACCGACTCGCCTTCCCGTACTGGCTGTGCTGGCGGCGCCACACGGGTGGTGCGTTCCGCACCCGGTGGTCCCCTTCGCCTGCATTGTGCCGGGTGGCCGGGCGCCGTGTCGCGCGACCTCCTCCGACACACCCCGGCGGATCGCGCGGCCGGTCAGGCCCTACGGGCCCGGCCACCGCGCGACGCGCCGCCGAAAAGCCTGCCGAGCAACCGGAAAGGCAGGGTCACCACGGTGCCCACGGCGGAACCGATCATGCGGAAGGCGTCTGCGATCGTACGCATAATGTGTCTCCTTCTGAGGGGGTACGCGTACTCGCCTGACCGGATACGGCGGCCGTAAACAGGCCCGGCCGCGGCGGAGCGGCCCGCGGCGGTCAACAAGGCCGGCGGCCGCGGGCGGCTCCGGTGGTCCTCAGCCCTTGCCGATCATGCCCTCCGGGAACGCCCCGTTCGACGCGGCGGTGAACAGGAAGCCGCGGCCCAGCTCGGTCAGCCGCTCCACACCGGCCGCCCCCAGATGCTCGTACGGGGCCGCGTCCATCCGGTCCGTGGCCTCCTCCAGCTCAGCCCTGAGCGCCGTGCCCGCCTCGGTCAGCTCGCCCTCCGCGTCGAGCAGGCCGCGCCCGCGCAGCCGCTCCGCCGCCGCGTCCCAGTCGGAGCGCCGCCAGCCCCGGGTCCCCAGCACCCAGCGCGGCGACATGCCCTTGCCCGTCGCGGTGTGGCTGACCAGCGCCTCGACCGGGTCGAGACCGGCGGCCAGCAGCGCCGCGAGGTGGACGTCGCCCCGGTGCTCACGCAGCAGCGACGCCGCGTGCCAGTACGCCAGGTGCGGCCGGCCGGGAACCGGCTGGTCGGCGTGCGCGGCGTACAGCGGCTTGGCGTGCCGGGTACAGGCCTCCGCGGCGCGCAGGGCCAGCTGCGCCGCCTCGGCCATCTCCGGCGAGGAGACGGCCTCCTCCCCGAGCACCCGGCGCAGCGTCGAGTCGGCGGCCCGCAGCCGCGCGGCGAGCGCGTCGGCGGGGGAGAGGACCGACCACACCGCGGGCACATGACGGGCCACCAGCTCATGGCTGAAGTTGTAGAAGGCGGCCGTGACCGTGCCCGGCCCGACCGCGCCGAGCGCGGCGGCACGGGACGCGAAGTAGACGGCGCTCGTGTCCGTCAGACCGAGCTCGCCGAACTCCTTGCCCAGGTCGGGGGAGAAGTAGACACACGAGTGCAGCGGGTTGAGCGCGTTGTGGCAGCGGCGTCCGGCACGCGGCGGGAGAGTACTCATGACGGCACGCTACTGACTGGTCGGTACGGACCGGAACCCCGGTACGGGTGTGATGTGGGACGCACGGCACCGGCGGCACGGCGGCCCGCCCGCCGGTGCCGTACACGTCACCCTGCGGAGCCGGAGCCGGAGCCGGAGCCGGAGCCGGAGCCGGAGCCGTCCGTCCTCGGGCGGACGGTGAGGGGCCGCCCGGACACCGCGTACGTGAACCGGGGCGCCCGGCGCCCGACGAAGGCGGCGACACCCTCCGCGGTGTCGCCGCTTCCGCGCGCCTCGGCCGACCAGTACGCGTCCCGGTCCGTCCGGCCGTCGGCGAACTCCTTCGCCGCGGCCTGCGTCAGCTGCGACCGGGAGACCAGCACCCGGGCGAACTCCCCGACCCGCTCCTCCAGCCCGCCGGCGGGCAGCACCTCGTCCACCAGCCCCGTACGCAGGGCACGTTCCGCGCCGATGAGCTCACCCGAGAACAGCAGGAACTTCGCCGTGGCGGGACCGACGAGACGGACCAGCCGCCGGGTGGACGAGGAGGGGTAGACGATCCCCAGCTTGGCCGGGGTGATCCCGAAGGAGGCGCCCTCGTCCGCGAACCGCAGGTCACAGGCGGCGGCGAGCTGGCTGCCGCCGCCCACGCAGTACCCGCGCACCATCGCCAGAGCCGGCTTCGGGAAGGCCGCCAGCGCCTCCTCGGCCTCGACCGCGAGCGCCTGCGGTCCCGCCGGGGAGTCCTGGAGCGAGGTGATGTCCGCACCCGCGCAGAACGTGTCGCCGGCGCCGGTCAGCACGAGCACCCGCACGTCCGGATCGGCGGCCAGCGCCTCCAGCAGACCGGGCAGCGCCCGCCACATGTCCGCGGTCATCGCGTTGCGCTTGGCCGGGTTGCTGATGACGACGGTGGCGACGCCACCGGCGACGGTGTGCGCCAGCCCGGGTCCCGCCGTCCGCGCCTGCTCCCTGAGATCCATGCGCCGGATGCTATCCACACCGTCCGGGCCCGTGGCCGGCACCTGCGACCGGCGAGGGGCCGCGAAGCAGTCACGCACCGCCGGCCGTCGGCGGCCGGAGGACCGTCTCCACGGTGACGGACCGGATGGCACCCGAACAGGACGAGAAGCAGTCCAATCACCCGACGCCGGCATACCCACATGCTCAAATTACGGCTATAACTGGGCAGTTCCGGTCGGCTGTGGGTATGGGACCACGCTGGAACCGACACTCGTTCATCGATGGTCAGTGACGGCAGACGAGTCGAGAGCGGGTGCCGGTCCATGGAGAGCCGCGAAAGAGTTCCGGACCACGCCGATCCTCCGGGCGCCCACCCGGACCGCCCGGAGGCACACCCGGAGCACCCCGTACCGGCCGCCGCTCCCTACGAGGGTGTGTGGCGCTTCACCGCGCCCACCGTCGACTCCTCGGTGCCGCAGGCCCGGCACGCCGTACGGGACCTGGTCGCGCGGCAGGGCGTACCGGTCGAGGACGGCATCCTCCAGGGGCTGCTGCTGATCGTGTCGGAGCTCGTCACCAACGCGGTCAAGCACGCGGCCCTGCTCTCGCCCGAGATGGCCGTCGAGGTGGCCATCGGGGCTGAGTGGATCAGGGTCTCGGTCGAGGACAGCCACCCCTACCGCCCCACCGCCCTGATCACGGACCACGGGCAGACCGGAGGCCGGGGACTGCTGCTGGTCCGCGAGATCACCGCAGAGGCGGGCGGCGGCTGCGACGCCGAGCGCACGGCGGACGGCGGCAAGATCATCTGGGCGGTGCTGCCGCTGAAGACGAGGCTCTGAGCCCCGCCCCGGCCGCCCTGCGGCCTCCCGCCCGCCATCCGCCCCGCTCGCGCTCTTCACCACCGCGAGGGCCTGCCCGGCGGAGCACCCTCCGTGGCCGCCGGGCCCGCGACCCGCGAACCCGCCGCCGGCCCGGACCCGCCCGCCCCCGGACTCACCAGCCGGCCGTCGGACCCGTCAGCTCCCTGATCGCGGGCCGCGCCGCGTCCAGCACCGTCATGAACCAGGCCGAGAACGGCGCGACGGCGTGCCGCTCGGCGAGCTCGTCCGCGGTCACGAAGGCCGTCTCGCCGACCTCCTCCGCATCCGGCCGCAGCCCCTCCTGCACCAGCCCGACGAACAGGTGGTTGAACTCCTGCTCCACCAGGCCCGACGCCGGGTCGGGATGGTTGTAGCGGACCGTGCCCGCCACGGCGAGCAGCGAGGGCGACACACCCAGCTCCTCGTACGTCCGCCGGGCGGCGGCCGCGAAGGGCGCCTCGCCCGGGTAGGGGTGGCCGCAGCAGGTGTTCGACCACACGCCGGGGGAGTGGTACTTGCCGAGCGCCCGGCGCTGGAGCAGCAGCCGGCCCTGCTCGTCGAAGAGGAAGACGGAGAACGCCCGGTGCAGCTGGCCGGGGGCCTGGTGAGCCGCGAGCTTCTCCGCGGTGCCGATGGTGGTGCCGCTCTCGTCGACCAGTTCGAGCATGATCGCGTCTGCGGTGCCGTTCGACGAGCTGTGCGCCGCGGTGGCTGGTGTGGTCGGCATACCCATCCTTCGCTTTGGTGACCGGCCTCGTGCGCCGGACCCCTGGAGTCCGGACAAGTCTGCCGTACAAAAGCCGCCGGTCCGCACTTCGGGGGCGGGCATGTCCGTCCCGCCGCGCCCTCCGGGAGGCCGCCCGGCGCGGCGGAACGGGGGCGGCTCGGGCCCCGGGGGCGGCCGGATGCGCGACCGCGCCCGCCGGAACCGGAACCGGCACGTCCAGGACCAGGGTCGTCATCGCCTTGTCCGGCACCCCGAAGCCCTGCCGGGTCCTGTACCGGGACGCCGGTGCGGAGGCGGAAGCGGGGTGGCACCCGGGATGCCCGAGCAGCAGATCGATCACCAGTACGAGTAACTCACCGCCCGGTCGCGCCGCGTCCAGCGCCGCCCGCACCACCGCGCGCCCCGCACCACCGCGCGCCCCGCACCCTGCCGCGGGCGCTCCGGGCCCTCCGGGCGGACCGCCACCGGAGCCGGCGCGAGCGCCGGAGCCCCACCCGCCCGGCAGCGGGGCGGCAGGGGCACGGACCGCGACGGTACGCGGCACCCGCACAACGGCAGAGCCCCGCCCCGTGCCCGGTTCAGTGGCAGAGCCTCGCCTCGTGCTCGGCGTGCCCGCTGGGCTCCAGCTGGAAGGTGCAGTGCTCGACGGCGAAATGGTCGCCCAGACAGCCCTGCAACTCGTGCAGCAGCTTCTCGTGGCCGATCGAGTCCAGCATCTCCTGGTGCACCACCACGTGCGCGGACAGCACCGGCATCCCCGAGGTGATCGTCCAGGCGTGCAGGTCGTGGACGCCCAGCACCCCCGGCAGGGCAGTGATGTGGGCGCGCACCTCCTCCATGTCCACGCCCGCGGGAGCCGACTCCAGCAGGACGTCGAGGGTCTCCCGCAGGAGCTTCACCGTGCGGGGCACGATCATCAGACCGATCAGCAGCGAGGCGATCGGGTCGGCGGCCTGCCAGCCGGTCGCCATGATGACCCCCGCCGACACCAGCACGGTCACCGAGCCGAGGGTGTCCGCCAGCACCTCCAGATAGGCGCCCCGCACGTTGAGGCTCTCGCGCTGCCCGCGCAGCAGCAGGGAGAGCGAGACCACGTTGGCGACCAGACCGACCGCGGCGAACACCAGGGCCAGCTGCCCGCGGGTCTCGGCCGGGGTGATGAAGCGGTCGACGGCCTCGTAGACGAGATAGCCGCCGACACCGAGCAGCAGCAGGCAGTTGGCCAGCGCCGCGAGGATCTCGGCCCGCGCGTAACCGAAGGTGCGGTTGGGGCCGGCCGGGCGGTTGGCGAAGTGGATCGCCAGCAGCGCCATCCCGAGCCCCAGCGCGTCCGTCGCCATGTGGGCCGCGTCCGCGATCAGCGCCAGCGAGTCGGCGAGCAGCCCTCCGACGATCTCCACGACCATGACGCCGAGCGTGATGGCCAGGGCGATACGCAGCCGCCCCCGGTAGGCGGCCGCGGCCGTTCCCGTCGGGGGCGGCCCCGCGTGCGCGTGCCCGTGATCATGGCCAGCCCCCATCGAAACCCCTCCCGCGTACGTACGGCACCACGGGCTCCGGCCGCCCGCTGCCGCCAGTGAACTACGGGACGGCGACCCTGGGCAACACGGCACTGAACACCGTTGTCATCTGCTCTGACCTGCGGAAACGTATGCAGGTCAGAGCGGTGGGCCCGGTGCGGGGGGGCGTCACTCGGCGCGTGCCTCCGGGTGGCGCAGGCACCAGCCCTCCCACGCCGACGCGATCATCTCCCGCATCCCGCGCCGGGCCGTCCAGCCCAGCTCGGACTCCACCCGCGCCGACGACGCCACCGCCCTGGCCGCGTCACCGGGGCGGCGCGGCTCGACCACCTGCTCGGCACGCAGCCCGGTCACCTCGCCCACCAGGACGGCCAGCTCCCGTACGGAGACCCCTTCGCCCCGGCCGATGTTCACCGTCAGGTCGCTGCCCGCCGGCCGGCCGTCGAGCGAACGGGCCACCGCCAGGTGCGCGTCGGCGAGGTCGGTGACATGGATGTAGTCGCGGACCGCGGTGCCGTCCGGGGTGGGGTAGTCGCCGCCGAAGACCCGCAGGGCCTCCCCCCGGGTCAGCCGGTCGAAGAACATCGGGACGACGTTGTGGACCCCGGTGTCCGCCAGCGCGGGCTCGGCGGCCCCCGCCACGTTGAAATACCGCAGGCAGGCCGTGGAGACGCCGTGCGCCCGCCCCGTCGCCCGCACCATCCACTCCCCGGCCAGCTTGGTCTCGCCGTACGGGTTGATCGGCAGGCACGGGGTGTCCTCCGTGATCAGGTCCACGTCCGGGACGCCGTACACCGCGGCCGACGACGAGAACAGGAAGCGGCGGACCCCCGCCGCGACCACGGCCTCCAGCAGTGCGGTCAGCCCCGCCACGTTCTCCCGGTAGTAGAGCAGGGGGTCCTCGACGGACTCGCCGACCTGCTTCTTCGCCGCGAGGTGCACCACCCCGGTGACACCGTGCCCGGACAGCACCCGGTCCAGCAGGGGGCGGTCCGACGCCGAGCCGCGGACCAGGGTCACGTCCGGGCCCAGCCGGCCCTCGATGCCGGAGGAGAGGTCGTCGAGCACGACCACCCGCTCCCCGGCCCCGGTCATGGCCTTCGCCACATGAGCCCCGATGTACCCCGCACCACCTGTGATCAGCCACGTCATGGCGGCCAGCTTAGAGGGCGCGGTTTGTCGGACGAGACGCCGATCGACGATGATGATCGCGAACGGCGCGAGCACGATGACCGCTTCACCCGAACGAAGCACAAACGGGCGGTGAACTCGGTCTTCCGTTCATCCGATAGCCTCAGCCGACGAGCCGCTGGCCCACCTCGGGCCGCACTGTCGCGCGCCGTCACCCGCCACCGCCAAGGAGTGAGTTCGTCTGTCGACCGCCATCCTCACCGGTGCGCCGGTACCCGGATCGTCGCTCGAGGACGATCTGCGGTCACTCGGCTTCGAGGTGACCGCCGCCGCCGATGCCGCACGGGCAGCCGAGCTGCTGGCCGCGGTCCCCTCCGACCAGCGGGTCGCCCTGGTGGACCCCCGCTTCGTCGGCCATGTCCACGCGCTCAGGCTCGGACTGACCGACCCCCGCTTCCCCGCCGCCGCCGTCCCCGGAGCGCTCACCGCGCAGCCCGGGGCGCGGACCGCCCTGCTGCGTGCCCTGCGCGGTGCCGCGTCCGCCGTCGGGGCGGGCGGCCCCGTGGCGCCGCCCGACGGCACACCCGCCGACGGGGACCGCACGGTACCCGGCCGGCTGGCCGTCGCCCTGGACGCGGAGGGCACCGCCGTACAGCGCCCGGAGCTCGGCTCGCTCACCGCCACGGTGCCCGCCGGCCCCGAGGACCGGGCCGCGGCCGAGGCCGCCGTGGCGGCGCTCGACGACGAGGCCGTCCGGCTGCGCAGCGCGGTCAAGGCCCACGACGGCTTCTTCACCACCTTCTTCATCAGCCCCTACTCCCGCTACATCGCCCGCTGGTGCGCCCGCCGGGGCCTCACCCCGAACCAGGTCACCACCGCGTCGCTGATCACCGCGCTGATCGCGGCCGGGAGCGCGGCCACCGGCACCCGCGGCGGCTACGTCGCCGCCGGGATCCTGCTGCTCCTGTCCTTCGTGCTGGACTGCACCGACGGGCAGCTCGCCCGCTACTCGCTCCAGTACTCCACGATGGGCGCCTGGCTGGACGCCACCTTCGACCGGGCCAAGGAGTACGCCTACTACGCGGGCCTCGCCCTCGGCGCCGCCCGCGGCGGTGACGACGTGTGGGTCCTGGCGCTCGGCGCGATGGTGCTCCAGGCCTGCCGCCATGTGGTCGACTTCTCGTTCAACGAGGCCAACCACGACGCGGTCTCCAACACCAGTCCCACCGCCGCCCTCTCCGACCGGCTCGACAGCGTCGGCTGGACCGTGTGGGCGCGCCGGATGATAGTGCTCCCCATCGGGGAGCGCTGGGCCATGATCGCGGTACTGACCGCCCTCACCACGCCCCGGATCGTCTTCTACGCCCTGCTCGCCGGCTGCGCCCTGGCCGCCTGCTACACCACCGCGGGCCGCCTGCTGCGCTCGCTGACCCGCAAGGCCCGGCGCACCGAGCGTGCGGCCCTGGCGCTGGCCGACCTCGCCGACTCCGGGCCGCTCGCCCAGGGGGTCGGCGCGGTGCTCCGGCGCCCCGGCGGCGGCTTCACCGCCCCGCTGCTCGCCCTCGCCGCCGGCCTGCTGATGGTCGGTGCCGCGCTCCTCGCCCCGCTGGACGGGTTCCTCGTCGTAGGGGCGGCCGTGCTGTACGCGGTCCTCGCCGGGCTCGCCGTCTCACGGCCGCTGGCGGACACCCTGGACTGGCTCGTACCCCCCGCCTTCCGGGCCGCGGAGTACTGCACGGTCCTGGTGCTGGCCGCCCGCAGTGACGTCCCGCACGCCGTCCCCGCGGCGTTCGGGCTGGTCTCAGCCGTCGCCTACCATCACTACGACACGGTGTACCGCATCCGAGGCGGTACCGGCGCGCCACCGCGGTGGCTGGTGCGCACCGTCGGCGGGCACGAGGGCCGGACGCTGGTCGTGGCCGTACTCGCCGCCCTGCTCGTCCCGGGCTCAGGTTTCACCACGGCGCTCACCGCGCTCGCGGCCGCCGTGGCTCTCGTGGTGCTCGTGGAGTCCATCCGCTTCTGGGTGTCCTCCTCGGCCCCCGCCGTACACGACGAAGGAGAACTCGCATGATCGGCCTCGTACTGGCTGCAGGAGCCGGACGCCGTCTGCGTCCCTACACGGACACGCTGCCCAAGGCCCTGGTGCCCGTGGACGGTGACAAGACGGTCCTGGACCTGACGCTGGCCAACTTCGCCGAGGTCGGGCTCACCGAGGTCGCCGTCGTCGTCGGCTACCGCAAGGAGGCCGTCTACGCCCGCCGGGCCGAGCTCGAGGAGACGTACGGCGTGAAGCTGACGCTCATCGACAACGACAAGGCCGAGGAGTGGAACAACGCCTACTCCCTGTGGTGCGCCCGCGAGGTCCTCAAGCAGGGCGTCATCCTCGCCAACGGCGACACCGTCCACCCCGTCTCCGTCGAGAAGACGCTCCTGGAGGCCCGCGGCAAGGGCCAGAAGATCATCCTGGCCCTCGACACGGTGAAGAAGCTCGCCGACGAGGAGATGAAGGTCGTCACCGACGGTGACAAGGGCGTCCAGCGGATCACCAAGCTGATGGACCCGGCCACCGCCACCGGCGAGTACATCGGCGTCACGCTGATCGAGCCCGAGGCCGCCGAGGAGCTCGCCGACGCGCTGAGGACCACCTTCGAGCGCGACCCCGACCTCTACTACGAGGACGGCTACCAGGAGCTCGTGAACCGCGGCTTCGCCGTGGACGTCGCCCCCATCGGCGAGGTCACCTGGGTCGAGATCGACAACCACGACGACCTGGCCCGCGGCAGGGAGATCGCGTGCCGGTACTGACCCGCCTCATCCCCTCGCCGGTCGTCGTCGACATCCGGCCGGGCGCGCTGGACGACCTGGCCGGCCTCCTGGCCGACCAGCGGATCTCCACGTCCGGCCGGCTGGCCGTCGCGATCAGCGAGGGGTCGGGCCGGGTGCTGCGCGAGAGGCTCGCACCGGCGCTGTCCGGGGCGGACTGGTACCCGGTCGGCAACGGCACCATCGACGCCGCGGTGCGGCTCGCCGACGGCATCAAGGGCAACCGCTACGACGCCGTCGTCGGCCTGGGCGGCGGCAAGATCATCGACGTGGCCAAGTACGCCGCGGCGCGCGTGGGCATGCCCATGGTCGCCGTCGCGACGAACCTGTCCCACGACGGTCTCTGCTCCCCGGTCGCGACCCTCGACAACGACAACGGACGCGGCTCCTACGGGGTCCCCACGCCGATCGCCGTGGTCATCGACCTCGACGTGATACGCGAGGCCCCCGGCCGCTACGTCCGCTCCGGCATCGGCGACGCGGTGTCCAACATCTCCTGCGTCGCCGACTGGGAACTGGCCCACGCGGTCCGTGCCGAGGACCTCGACGGGCTCGCCGCGGCGATGGCCCGGCAGGCCGGCGAGGCCGTGCTGCGCCACCCCGGAGGGGTCGGCGACGACGCCTTCCTCAAGGTGCTCGCCGAAGGGCTCGTCCTGACCGGTATCTCGATGTCGATCGCCGGGGACTCCCGGCCCGCGTCGGGCGCCTGCCACGAGATCAACCACGCCTTCGACCTGCTGTACCCGAAGCGCGCGGCCAGCCACGGCGAGCAGGTCGGCCTCGGCGCCTGCTTCGCGATGCACCTGCGCGGCGCCCACGAGGAGTCGCGGTACATGGCGTCCGTGCTCCGGCGCCACCGGCTGCCGGTCCTGGCCGAGGAGATCGGGTTCAGCGCCGACGAGTTCGTACGGGCCGTCGCCTACGCCCCGCAGACGCGGCCGGGACGCTTCACGATCCTGGAACACCTCAACCTGTCCACCGACCAGATCAGGGACGCGTACGCCGACTATGCACAAGCCATCCATAGCTGAACTCCGGCCCGTCGTGCACCCGCCGGGGGTCAAGGACCGGCGCAGCGGCGAGCACTGGGCGGGCCGGCTGTACATGCGCGAGATCTCGCTGCGCGTCGACCGGCACCTGGTGAACACCAGGATCACCCCGAACCAGCTGACCTATGTGATGACCGTCGCCGGTGTCCTCGCGGCGCCCGCCCTGCTGGTGCCCGGCATCCCCGGGGCCCTGCTCGGCGTCCTCGCGGTCCAGCTGTACCTGCTGCTCGACTGCGTCGACGGCGAGGTCGCCCGCTGGAAGAAGCAGTTCTCCCTCGGCGGGGTCTACCTGGACCGGGTCGGCGCCTACCTGTGCGACGCGGCGGTGCTGGTCGGCTTCGGGCTGCGCGCCGCCGACCTGTGGGGCACCGGCCGGATCGACTGGCTGTGGGCGTTCCTCGGTACGCTCGCCGCGCTCGGCGCGATCCTGATCAAGGCGGAGACCGACCTGGTCGGGGTCGCCCGCCACCAGGGCGGGCTGCCGCCGGTCAAGGAGGCGGCGTCCGAGCCGCGCTCCTCCGGTATGGCGCTGGCCCGCAGGGCGGCCGGCGCGCTCAAGTTCCACCGGCTGATCCTCGGCGTGGAGGCGTCCCTGGTCATCCTGCTGGTGGCCGTCCTCGACGCGGTCAGGGACGACCTCTTCTTCAGCCGCCTCGCGGTGGCGGTGCTGGCCGGTATCGCCCTGCTGCAGACCCTCCTGCACCTCGTGTCGATCCTGGCGTCCAGCAGACTGAAGTGAGCTCCCCCATGAAACTCGGCGCGGTCATCATCACCATGGGCAACCGCCCTGACGAACTGCGTGCCCTGCTCGACTCGGTCGCCCGGCAGGAGGGCGACCGGATCGAGGTGGTCGTCGTGGGCAACGGCGCCCCGGTACCGGACGTCCCCGCGGGCGTACGGACCGTGGAACTGCCCGAGAACCTCGGCATCCCCGGCGGCCGGAACGTCGGCATCGAGGCATTCGGCCCGGCCGGTTCCGACGTGGACGCGCTGCTCTTCCTCGACGACGACGGGCTGCTGCCGAAGACGGACACCGCCGAGCTCTGCCGGCAGGCCTTCGCCGCCGACCCGGAACTGGGCATCATCACCTTCCGGATCGCCGATCCCGACACCGGGGTCACCCAGCGGCGGCACGTGCCGCGGCTGCGGGCCTCCGACCCGATGCGCTCCTCCAGGGTCACCACCTTCCTCGGCGGAGCCAACGCGGTCCGTACCCGGGTGATCGCCGAGGTCGGCCCGCTCCCCGACGACTTCTTCTACGCGCACGAGGAGACCGACCTCGCCTGGCGCGCCCTGGACGCCGGCTGGCTGATCGACTACCGCGCCGACATGGTGCTCAACCACCCCACCACCGCCCCCTCCCGGCACGCGGTCTACCACCGCATGGTGGCCCGCAACCGGGTCTGGCTGGCCCGCCGGAACCTCCCCGCGATCCTGGTCCCCGTCTACGTCGGGGTCTGGCTGCTGCTCACCCTGGTGCGCAGGCCCTCCCGCCCCGCGCTCAAGGCGTGGTTCGGCGGCTTCCGGGAGGGCTGGACCAAGCCCTGCGGGCCCCGGCGCCCCATGCGGTGGCGTACGGTGTGGCGGCTGACCAGACTGGGCCGGCCACCCGTCATCTGAGAGGCTCTCCCTCTGAGAGCATGAGCTGTAGACATATGTACGGGGACCCCTGTCCGCCCTGGCCGCGCCCGCTCCCGCTGCGCACTGTGAAGACGAGAGTTCTGACTTGTGAGTGACACGACCCATGACGGCGGGCTCGCGCTCGGCACCCCCCCGTCCGCCGACGAAGGGCTGAGCGCGTCCCAGCTGGCCGACAAGTACGGCCTGGCCGTGAGCGGTGCCAGGCCCGGACTGTTCGAGTACATCGGACAGCTCTGGAGCCGCCGGCACTTCATCCTGGCCTTCTCCCGCGCCAAGCTGACCGCCCAGTACAGCCAGGCGAAACTGGGCCAGGTCTGGCAGGTGGTCACCCCGCTGCTGAACGCCCTGGTCTACTTCCTGATCTTCGGTCTGATCCTCGGGACCAGGAAGGGCATGACCCAGGACGTCTTCATCCCCTTCCTGGTGACGGGTGTCTTCGTCTTCACCTTCACCCAGAGCTCGGTCATGGCCGGGGTGAAGTCGATCTCCGGCAACCTCGGCCTGGTCCGCGCCCTGCACTTCCCGCGCGCCTCGCTGCCGATCTCCTTCTCGCTCCAGCAGCTCCAGCAGCTGATGTTCTCGATGATCGTCCTGCTGGCGGTCGCGGTGGGCTTCGGCAGCTACCCGACGCTCTCCTGGCTCCTGGTGATCCCCGCGCTGGCGCTGCAGTTCCTGTTCAACAGCGGGCTGGCGCTGATCATGGCCAGGGCCGGAAGCAAGACCCCCGACCTGGCGCAGCTGATGCCGTTCATCATGCGTACCTGGATGTACGCCTCCGGCGTGATGTTCTCCATCCCGGTGATGCTGGCGGACAAGCCCCGGTGGATCGCCGACGTACTGCAGTACAACCCCGCGGCGGTCTACATGGACCTGGTCCGCTTCGCCCTGATCGACGGCTACGGCTCGGAGAACCTGCCGGACCACGTGTGGGCCGTCGCCCTGGCCTGGGCGCTCGTCGTGGGTGTCGTGGGCTTCGTGTACTTCTGGAAGGCAGAGGAACGGTACGGCCGTGGCTGAGGAAACGTCCAAGGGGCACGTGCCCACCGTGATCGCCGACGACGTGCACATCGTGTACCGGGTCAACGGGACGGGCGGCGGCAAGGGCAGCGCCACCGCGGCCCTGAGCAGGATCCTGCGCCGCGGCAAGGGCGAACCGCGCGGCGTCCGCAAGGTGCACGCGGTGCGCGGGGTCTCCTTCACGGCCTACCGGGGCCAGGCGATCGGGCTGATCGGCACCAACGGGTCCGGGAAGTCCACCCTGCTGCGGGCCATCGCCGGTCTGCTGCCCACCGAGAGCGGCAAGGTCTACACCGACGGCCAGCCCTCCCTGCTGGGCGTCAACGCGGCCCTGATGAGCGACCTGACCGGGGAGCGCAACGTCGTTCTCGGCGGGCTCGCGATGGGCATGAGCCGTGAGGAGATCCGTGACCGCTACCAGGGCATCGTGGACTTCTCCGGAATCAACGAGAAGGGCGACTTCATCACCCTGCCGATGCGGACGTACTCCTCCGGTATGGCCGCGCGGCTGCGCTTCTCGATCGCGGCCGCCAAGAACCACGACGTCCTCATGATCGACGAGGCCCTGGCCACCGGTGACCGCAAGTTCCGGGTGCGCTCCGAGGAGCGGATCCGGGAGCTGCGCAAGGAGGCCGGCACGGTCTTCCTCGTCAGCCACAACAACAAGACGATCCGGGACACCTGCGACCGGGTGCTGTGGCTGGAGAAGGGCGAACTCCTGATGGACGGCCCCACCGACGAGGTCCTCAAGGCATACGAGCGGGAGACGGGCAAGTAACCGCGGTACCCCCGCTCCCGTGGCCCCCGCCGGGTGACGCGGCGGGGGCCACCGCATGCGTGCGGTGTACACCACGGGCGGCAGTGCCGCGGGGGTATCTCCTTCCGGCGGATGACGCCAACCACCTTGCCTGCGGGGAAGGTGGACGGGACGCGCGCTCCCGCACCCGGGCGTACCGCCCCCGGGCGCGGCCGTACGAGGTGTACAACGTAAGCTGTACCGGTGCTGATTCGTGGCCATTCGTGGTAATACGCGCCCCCCGGTGCGTCGATCGCCGATGCGGTCGCACAGGAGAGAACGAGCGGCGTGTCCGAAAAGGGATGTTTTGGGTCGGCAGTGTAGAACGGGAGATATGACGGCAATGATGGGAAATCTCCAGCTCCGACGTGGTTTCGCCGTCCCCGCGTCGGGCGGCCAGCGGTGACCCGTGTCCCGCGGGCGCGCACCGGCGCCGCCACCCTCGACAAAGCCGCGGACGAGAACTTCCCCGTGGCCCCGTTCTTCCTGCCCCGCGCCTGGCGCGACGACCTGATGGCCGTGTACGGCTTCGCCCGCCTCGTCGACGACATCGGCGACGGAGACCTCGCACCCGGCGGAGCCGACGCCCGCCACCTCGGCGTGGACCCCGCGCAGGCCGACGACCGGCTCGCCGTGCTGGACGCCTTCGAGACCGACCTGCACCGGGTCTTCGCCACCGCCGGCGACGGCCCGCACCACCCCCTGCTGCGCGCGCTGCGCCCCACCGTGCGGCGCCGCGCGCTCACCCCCGACCCCTTCCTCGCGCTCGTCGAGGCCAACCGGCAGGACCAGAAGGTCCGCCGCTACGGCACCTACGAGGAGCTCCAGGCCTACTGCGAGCTCTCCGCCAACCCCGTGGGCCGCCTCGTCCTGGCCATCACCGGCACGACGAGCCCCGAGCGCGTCCGCCGCTCCGACGCCGTCTGCACCGCCCTGCAGATCGTCGAGCACCTGCAGGACGTCGCCGAGGACCTGGCCCGGGACCGGATCTATCTCCCCGCCGAGGACATGGCCCGCTTCCACGTGGCCGAGGACGACCTCGCCCAGGCGTCCGCCGGCGCCTCGGTGCGGGCCCTGATCGCGTTCGAGGCGCAGCGCGCCCACGCGCTGCTGGCCGAGGGCACCGCCCTGGTGGGCAGTGTCGACGGCAGGCTGAGGCTGCTGCTCGCCGGGTTCGTCGGCGGCGGCCGTGCCGCCCTCGCCGCCGTCACCGCCGCCGGACACGACGTACTGCCCGGACCGCCGAAGCCCACCGCACCCCGTCTGCTGCGTGAGGTGGGAGCAGTCCTGCGAAGAGCCCACAGAGAGAGGTGAGCCGGACCGTGGAGGGACAGACGACGTACACGTCGGCACCGGTACAGGCCGCGTACAGCTACTGCGAGGCGGTCACCGGACAGCAGGCCCGCAACTTCGCGTACGGCATCAGGCTCCTGCCGTACACGAAGCGGCAGGCCATGTCGGCCCTGTACGCCTTCTCCCGTCGGGTCGACGACATCGGGGACGGTGCGCTCGGACCGGAGACCAAGAAGGCCCGCCTGGAGGACACCCGCGCACTCCTGGACCGGATCAGGAAGGGCGATGTGGAGGAGGACGACACCGACCCGGTGGCCGTCGCGCTCGCCGACGCCGCCCGCAGGTTCCCGTTGCCGCTGGGCGGCCTCGACGAACTGATCGACGGCGTCCTGATGGACGTGCACGGCGAGCACTACGAGACCTGGGACGACCTGAGGACCTACTGCCGGTGCGTCGCGGGAGCCATCGGACGCCTCAGCCTCGGGGTCTTCGGGACCCAGCCCGGGGTGCCCGGCGCCGACCGCGCGGCCGAGTACGCCGACACCCTCGGCCTCGCCCTCCAGCTCACCAACATCCTGCGTGACGTCCGGGAGGACGCGGCCAACGGCCGCACCTACCTGCCCGCCGACGACCTCGCCAAGTTCGGCTGCTCCGAAGGCTTCCACCGGGCCGCCCCGCCGCCCGGCTCCGACTTCGAGGGCCTGGTCCACTACGAGGTACGGCGCGCGCGGGCGCTCTTCGCCGAGGGCTACCGGCTGCTGCCGATGCTCGACCGGCGCAGCGGCGCCTGCGTGGCCGCCATGGCCGGCATCTACCGCCGCCTCCTCGACCGCATCGAGCGGGACCCCGGGGCCGTCCTGCGCGGCAGGGTCTCGCTGCCCGGACACGAGAAGGCCTACGTCGCGGTACGCGGCCTCTCGGGCCTCGACGCGCGGCACATCGCGCGCCGCACGGTCAGGGGGCGCGCCTGATGACGGCCACGACGGGCCGCCCGCCGCACGGCGGGACGGCGACCCGCACCGGACGGGCAACCCCCCGTCCCTCCCGCGCGTCCTTGACCGCGACGGCACGGCGAAAGGCGAACGGATGACGGGCCGGGATCCCCACCCGACGGCCGCACCGGCGACGGCGGTGGTCGTCGGCGGCGGGCTCGCCGGGGTGACCAGCGCGCTCCGGCTCGCCGACGCCGGTCTCGACGTGACCCTGCTCGAAGGCCGTCCCCGGCTCGGCGGGCTCGCCTTCTCCTTCCGCCGGGGCGATCTGTGGGTCGACAACGGCCAGCACGTCTACCTGCGCTGCTGCACCGCCTACCGCTGGTTCCTCGACCGGATCGAAGGCACCAGGCTGGCCCCCCTGCAGGACCGCCTCGACGTGCCCGTCCTCGACGTGGGACGCCCCGGCGGGCCGCGGCTGGGACGGCTGCGCCGCACCGGGCTGCCCGTCCCGCTGCACCTGGCCCAGGGCCTCGCCGGCTACCCCCACCTGTCGCTCGCCGAGAAGGCGGGCGTCGCCCGCGCCGCGCTGGCGCTGGGCCGCCTCGACCCGGCCGACCCCGCCCTGGACACCATCGACTTCGCGACCTGGCTCCGCCGGAACGGGCAGTCGCGGCGTGCCGTCGAAGCCCTCTGGGACCTCGTCGGCGTGGCCACGCTCAACGCCAGAGCACCGCAGGCGTCCATGGCGCTCGCCGCCAAGGTGTTCAGGACCGGACTGCTCTCCGACCCCGGCGCCGCCGACATCGGCTGGGCGGGTGTACCGCTCGGCGAGCTCCACGACACCCTCGCCCGCAAGGCCCTGGAGTCCGCGGGCGTGAGCATCGGGCTGCGCAGCAAGGTCTCCTCCCTCACCCGCGCCGAGGGCGGCGGGTGGACCGTCGGCGCGGACGGCGGGCCGCTGAGGGCGGACACCGTCGTCCTCGCCGTACCGCAGGGCCAGGCGCACGACCTGCTGCCGGCGGGCGCGATCGACAACCCCGGCCGGCTGCTGGAGCTGACCGACTCCCCGATCCTGAACGTCCACGTGGTCTACGACCGCACCGTGCTGCGCAGGCCCTTCTTCGCCGCGATCGGCTCGCCCGTCCAGTGGGTCTTCGACCGTACGGAGTCCTCCGGACTCCAGGGCGGCGGCCAGTACCTCGCCGTCTCGCAGTCCGCGGTCCAGGACGAGATCGACCTGCCGGTCGCCGAACTGCGCGCACGGTACCTGCCCGAACTGGAGCGGCTGCTTCCGGCCGCCCGGGGCGCGGGCATCCGCGATTTCTTCGTCACCCGCGAGCGGACCGCGACCTTCGCGCCCGCCCCGGGGGTGGGGCGCCTGCGGCCCGGACCCGGGACCCGGGCGCCGGGGATCCACCTGGCGGGGGCGTGGACCGCCACCGGCTGGCCCGCCACGATGGAGGGTGCCGTCCGCAGTGGCTTCGCCGCCGCGGACGCCGCGCTCCACGCTCTCGGCCGGCCCCACCGACATCCGCTGCAGGAGGCGGCATGAGCAGTACCACCGGAACAAGAGGAGAGTCTGTGACCCCGGCGAACCCGGCTTTCGACACCGTGGCGGAAACCACGGACGTCACCGCGCTTCTGGAGCGCGGCAGGGCCCTGTCAGCGCCGGTGCTGCGAGCCGCGGTGGACCGGCTGGCGCAGCCCATGGACACCGTCGCCGCCTACCACTTCGGCTGGATCGACGCCGACGGCCGCCCGGCGGACGGCGACGGGGGCAAGGCCGTACGTCCCGCGCTGGCACTGCTGTCCGCCGAGGCGGCGGGCGCCCCGGCCGAGGCCGGGATCCCCGGCGCGGTCGCCGTCGAACTCGTGCACAACTTCTCGCTGCTGCACGACGACCTGATGGACGGCGACGAGCAGCGCCGCCACCGCGACACCGTGTGGAAGGTGCACGGCCCGGCCCAGGCGATCCTCGTCGGCGACGCGCTCTTCGCGCTGGCCAACGAGATCCTGCTGGAGCTCGGCACCGTCGAGGCGGGCCGCGCGGCCCGACGGCTCACCACCGCCACCCGCAAGCTCATCGACGGGCAGGCCCAGGACATCTCCTACGAGCACCGCGAACGGGTCACCGTCGAGGAGTGCCTGGAGATGGAGGGCAACAAGACCGGCGCCCTGCTGGCCTGCGCGGTCTCCATCGGCGCGGTGCTCGGCGGGGCCGACGACCGCACGGCCGACACCCTGGAGTCGTACGGCTACCATCTGGGCCTCGCCTTCCAGGCCGTCGACGACCTGCTGGGCATCTGGGGCGACCCGGGGTCCACGGGCAAGCAGACCTGGAGCGATCTGCGCCAGCGCAAGAAGTCCCTGCCGGTCGTCGCCGCGCTCGCCGCGGGCGGACCGGCCTCCGAACGCCTCGGCGACCTGCTGTCCGCCGACGCGAAGAGCAGCGACTTCGACAGCTTCTCCGAAGAGGAGTTCGCCGCCCGCGCGGCACTCATCGAGGAGGCGGGCGGCCGCGAGTGGACCGCTCAGGAAGCCCGTCGCCAGCACGCGGTGGCCCTCGGGGCCCTGCACGCCGTCGACATGCCGGAACGGGTGCGGGCGCAGCTCACGGCGCTCGCCGACTTCGTCGTCGTACGAAAGAGATGATGACCATTCAGATATGACGCGCGTCGCCGGCGGGCGCCCCCTCGGGGGTGCCCGCCGACGGAGACCCCAGCACAGCAGAGGACCAACTGCACGAAGGGGAAGCCATGACAGCGACGACCGACCCGGGCACCGGGGCCACCGACCTTCGCGGGGTCCCCGGCGCCACGGCCGAACAGACCACCATCACGGCGGACGACGTGCTGGCCGCCGCACGACAGGCCGCCGGGCGCTCGGTGGAGCACCTCCTCGGCAGGCAGGACGGCGAGGGCTGGTGGAAGGGGGACCTCGCCACCAACGTCACGATGGACGCCGAGGACCTGCTGCTCCGTCAGTTCCTGGGCATCCAGGACCCGGCCACCGTCCAGGCCGCCGCC
Source organism: Streptomyces nitrosporeus (assembly GCF_008704555.1). Taxonomy (NCBI): domain Bacteria; kingdom Bacillati; phylum Actinomycetota; class Actinomycetes; order Kitasatosporales; family Streptomycetaceae; genus Streptomyces; species Streptomyces nitrosporeus. The sequence continues at coordinate 489,255 of NZ_CP023702.1, read as the reverse complement.
CGCTTCATCCGGGGCGAACAGATGGGCGACGGCACCTGGAACACCTTCTACGAAGGCCCCCCCGACCTCTCCGCCACCATCGAGGCGTACGTCGCACTGCGCCTCGCGGGGGACCGGCCGGACGACCCGCACATGCGCCGGGCCGCGGGCTGGGTCAGGGAACAGGGCGGGATCGCCGCCTCCCGGGTCTTCACCCGGATCTGGCTGGCGCTCTTCGGCTGGTGGAAGTGGGACGACCTCCCGGAACTCCCGCCCGAGCTGATGTTCCTCCCCTCGTGGGTCCCGCTGAACATCTACGACTTCGGATGCTGGGCGCGCCAGACCATCGTCCCGCTGACCGTCGTCTCCGCGAAGCGGCCCGTGCGCCCCGCGCCCTTCGCCCTCGACGAACTGCACACCGACGCCACGCGGCCGAACCCGCCCCGGCCCATGGCACCCGCGGCCAGCTGGGACGGTCTCTTCCAGCGCCTGGACAAGGCCCTGCACGCCTACCACCGGATCGCACCGGGCCGGCTCAGGCGGGCGGCGATGAACGAGGCGGCCCGGTGGATCATCGAGCGGCAGGAGAACGACGGCTGCTGGGGCGGGATCCAGCCGCCCGCCGTCTACTCGGTCATCGCCCTCCACCTGCTCGGCTACGACCTCGGGCACCCCGTGATGCGGGCCGGGCTCGCCTCGCTGGACCGCTTCGCCGTCTGGCGCGAGGACGGCTCCCGCATGATCGAGGCGTGCCAGTCACCCGTCTGGGACACCTGCCTCGCGACCATCGCGCTGGCCGACGCCGGGGTGGCCCCCGACCACCCCGCCCTGGTACGCGCGGCGGACTGGATGCTGGGCGAGGAGATCGTACGGCCCGGTGACTGGGCCGTACGCAGACCCCGGCTGGCGCCGGGCGGCTGGGCGTTCGAGTTCCACAACGACAACTACCCGGACATCGACGACACCGCCGAGGTGGTCCTGGCCCTGCGCCGGGTCCGCCATCCCGACCAGGCCCGGGTCGACGCCGCCATCGAACGCGGCGTCCGCTGGAACCTCGGCATGCAGTCCCGCAACGGCGCCTGGGGCGCCTTCGACGCCGACAACACAAGCCCCTTCCCCAACCGGCTGCCGTTCTGCGACTTCGGCGAGGTCATCGACCCGCCGTCCGCCGACGTCACCGCCCATGTGGTGGAGATGCTCGCCGTCGAGGGCCGCGCCGGTGACCCCGCCACCCGGCGGGGCATCGACTGGCTGCTCGCCGAACAGGAGGAGAGCGGAGCCTGGTTCGGCCGCTGGGGCGTCAACTACATCTACGGTACCGGCTCGGTGGTGCCCGCCCTGGTCGCCGCCGGGCTGCCCGCCGGCCACCCCGCGGTCCGCAGGGCCGTCACCTGGCTGGAGTCCGTCCAGAACGACGACGGCGGCTGGGGCGAGGACCTGCGGTCCTACGTGGAGGAGAAGTGGATCGGCCACGGCGCCTCGACCGCCTCGCAGACGGCCTGGGCACTTCTCGCGCTGCTCGCCGCCGGGGAACGCGGGAGCAGGTCCGTACGGAGAGGCGTGACCTGGCTGACCGAGACCCAGCAGCCGGACGGCTCCTGGGACGAGCCGTACTTCACCGGGACCGGCTTCCCCTGGGACTTCTCCATCAACTACCACCTCTACCGGCAGGTCTTCCCCCTGACCGCCCTCGGACGCTTCGTCCACGGCGAACCGTCCGCCCTCCGCACGGCCGCGGCCGCCGGCAAGGAGGCGTGAGGCCATGGGCGATCCCCGAAGGCCGCCGCCCGTCCCGCCCCTGGTGATCGCCTGCGCGCTGGGCATCGAGCTGTTCGCCCTGCGCACCGGCAGGGCGGGCGGCGCCTCGGGGCCGGTCACCGTCATCCGTACCGGCATGGGGCCCCGGGCCGCCGAGAGCGCCGTGCGGTGGGCGCTCGGCCGGGACGGGTCCCGCAACGCGGCCGTCCTGGCCTCCGGCTTCTGCGCGGGCCTCGGCCCGGGGATGCACCCCGGGGACCTGGTGGTGGCCGAGGAGACCCGCGACCACGGCGGCACCACCCCCTGTGCCGGTACCGGCGTACTGGTCGACGCCCTCGTCAGGGCGGTGCCCGGGCGCACCGTCCACACCGGCCCGCTGGCCGGCTCCGACCACGTCGTCCGGGGCGCCGAACGCACCGGGCTGCGGGCCACCGGCGCCGTCGCGGTGGACATGGAGTCCGCCGCGACCCTCCGCACCGCCGTACGGACCGGGCCGCGTCCGGTTGCGGCCGTACGGGTGGTCGTCGACGCCCCGGAGCATGAGCTCGTCCGTATCGGCACGGTACGCGGTGGAATATCGGCATTCCGTGTCCTCCGTGCTGTCCTTCCGGCTTTTCATGAATGGCACCGATCTTTGCTGCTCCCCAGGAGGTGAGCCCAGATGGCCATGCCGCTCCGTCAGTCCATCAAGGTTGCGACGTATCTCTTCGAACAGAAGCTCCGCAAGCGGGACAAGTTTCCGCTGATCGTCGAGCTGGAGCCCTTGTTCGCCTGCAATCTGGCGTGCGAGGGCTGCGGGAAGATCCAGCACCCGGCCGGTGTGCTCAAGCAGCGCATGCCGGTCGCGCAGGCGGTCGGGGCGGTGCTCGAATCAGGTGCCCCGATGGTGTCGATCGCCGGCGGCGAACCGCTGATGCACCCTCAGATCGACGAAATCGTGCGCCAGTTGGTGGCGAAGAAGAAGTACGTCTTCCTCTGCACCAATGCCATGCTGATGCGCAAGAAGCTGGACAGGTTCACACCCTCGCCCTACTTCGCCTTCGCCGTGCACATCGACGGGCTGCGCGAGAGGCACGACGAGTCCGTCGCCAAGGAAGGCGTCTTCGACGAGGCGGTGGAGGCGATGAAGGAGGCCAAACGGCGCGGCTTCCGGGTCACCACCAACTCCACCTTCTTCAACACCGACACCCCGCAGACCGTCATCGAGGTCCTCGACTACCTCAACGACGAGCTGAAGGTCGACGAGATGATGATCTCGCCCGCCTACGCCTACGAGAAGGCGCCCGACCAGGAGCACTTCCTGGGCGTCGAGCAGACCCGCGAACTCTTCAGGAAGGCGTTCTCGGGCGGCAACCGGGCCCGCTGGCGGCTCAACCACTCCCCGCTCTTCCTGGACTTCCTGGAAGGCAAGGCCGATTTCCCGTGCACGGCCTGGGCGATTCCCAACTACTCCCTCTTCGGCTGGCAGCGCCCCTGCTACCTGATGAGCGACGGCTACGTCCCCACCTACCGGGAACTCGTCGAGAAGACCGACTGGGAGGCCTACGGGCGGGGCAAGGACCCGCGCTGCGCCAACTGCATGGCGCACTGCGGCTACGAGCCGACGGCCGTCCTCGCCACCACCGCGTCCCTGAAGGAGTCCCTGCGGGCGGCGCGCGACACCATCGCCTCCAACCGCTGAGGTGACGGACGGCGGGGACCGGGCACCGTTCCGGCCCCCGCCGCCCGGGAGACGGCGGGCGGGGCGGGGCGGGCGGGAGGACACGGGGCGGGTGACATGCCGAAGGAGAACGGGCAGATGAAGAACGACCGGCCGGGCGGTTTCGACCTGGCGAAGCTGCTGGCGGAACGCGGCGACGAACGGTACGAGCTGCACTCCCGCCACCTCAACCACCAGTTGCCGCGCATGCTCCGCACCATCGGCTTCGACAAGGTCTACGAACGGGCCCAGGGCGCCTACTTCTGGGACACCGAGGGCAACGACTACCTCGACATGCTGGCCGGATTCGGCGTCATGGGGCTGGGGCGCCACCACCCCGTCGTACGGCAGGCGCTGCACGACGTGCTCGACGCCTCGCTCGCCGACCTCACCCGCTTCGACTGCCAGCCGCTGCCGGGACTGCTGGCGGAGAAGCTGCTGTCGTACAGCCCCCACCTGGAGCGGGTGTTCTTCGGCAACAGCGGCACCGAGGCCGTCGAGACGGCGCTCAAGTTCGCCCGGTACGCCACCGGGAGGCCCAGGATCCTCTACTGCGTCCACGCCTTCCACGGACTCACCACCGGCTCGCTCTCGGTCAACGGCGAGGACGGCTTCCGGGACGGCTTCGCGCCCCTGCTGCCCGACACCGCCGTCCCGCTCGGCGACCTCGGCGCCCTGCGGCGCGAACTCGCGCGCGGCGACGTGGCGGCCCTGATCGTCGAACCGGTCCAGGGCAAGGGGGTGCACGCGGCGCCGCCCGGCTTCCTGCGGGAGGCCCAGGAGCTCCTCCGCCGGCACAAGGCGCTGCTCATCGCCGACGAGGTGCAGACCGGCCTCGGCCGGACCGGCGACTTCTACGCCTACCAGCACGAGGAAGGCGTCGAACCCGATCTGGTCTGCGTCGCCAAGGCGCTCTCCGGCGGATACGTGCCGGCCGGCGCGACCCTCGGCAAGGAGTGGATCTTCAAACGGGTGTACTCCTCCATGGACCGGGTCCTGGTCCACTCGGCCAGCTTCGGCTCCAACGCCCAGGCCATGGCGGCCGGCCTCGCGGTGCTCGCGGTGATGGAGGACGAGCAGACCGTCGCGAACGCCCGCCGCACCGGCGGCCTGCTGCTGGAGCGGCTCGGCGCGCTCGTGGACCGCTACGAACTGCTGCACGAGGTACGCGGCCGGGGGCTGATGATCGGGATCGAGTTCGGGAGGCCCTCGTCGCTGAAACTGCGCAGCCGCTGGACGATGCTCCAGGCCGCCCGCAAGGGGCTGTTCGCGCAGATGGTCGTCGTACCGCTGTTGCAGAAGCACCGCATCCTGACCCAGGTGTCCGGCGACCACCTGGAAGTGATCAAGCTGATTCCGCCCCTGGTCATCGGCGAGGCCGAGGTCGACCGCTTCGTGAACGCCTTCACGGCCGTCATGGACGACGCGCACAGCGGGGGCGGACTGATGTGGGACTTCGGGCGGACCCTCGTGAAGCAGGCCGTCGCCAACCGGTGAAGGCGCCGCCCGGCGCGTCCGCCGGCCCGGCCCACCGGAAGCCTCCCAAGATTTGCCCCTGAGGTAAGGAATTTGCCTCAGAGGAAAGGTGCTGGCTCAATGGAGGGCATGAACCCCCCTGAAGGAGCGGTACCCGACGAGGTGCCGGGCGTCGCCCCCCGCCTGCGGGAGCTGCGCCGCGACCGGGGTCTCACCCTGGAGACCGCCGCCCGCCGGGCCGGACTCTCCCCGGCCCACCTCTCGCGGCTCGAGACGGGCCGCAGACAGCCGTCGCTGCCCATGCTGCTCGGGCTCGCCCGGATCTACGGTACGACGGTCTCCGAGCTCCTCGGCGAGATGCCGCCCGAACGTGACGCGATCGTCCGCGGCGGGCCGCTCGGCGGCGGGGCGGCTCCGTCCGCCGCGGCGGACGGAGCGGACGGGTGGCGCTACCGGCAGGCGGGCGGCTCCGGCCACGCGATGCAGGCCCTGCGGGTCCATGTGCCCCACGGGACCCAGGGCGACCTCGTACGCGTACATCCGGGCGAGGAGTGGCTCTACGTCCTCGGGGGGCGGCTGCGGGTCGTCCTGGGGGAGACGCTGCACGACCTCGATCCCGGGGACAGCGCGCACTACGGCTCCCTCACCCCGCACCGGATCTCGGCACTCGACCGCGCGGGCGCCCAACTGCTCTTCGTCCACACCCTGCTGCAGAGCCCCGTGGCGGAACTGTGCCTGGGTGACGGGGCCCACCGTCTCTGACGGCGCCCCCGGCCCTCTCCGGCCACCTCGAACCCTCCGTCTCCCTCCGGCCTCCGGGCGGAAGAGAGGACATGCCATGTCCGATTCAGAGCACTACGACCCGCTCAGCCCCGCCAAGCCGAAGAACCGGGACACCCAGGAACGCAGGATGCCGCGCGGCGTCGTCATCCGGCTCTTCGCCTACCTGGTGGCCGGTCACGTCATCGCGGCCTTCCTCTACCTGCTGTTCACCGTCGCGGGCGAGGGCTGAGAACCCCGGACGGGGACGGAAGGGGCGCCCGGAGCTCCCGGGAGGCGGCCGCCGGACCCCGGTGCCCCGCCTCCGGCGGGAGCCGGGCGGCGGATGCCGCGAGGCGCACCGGCCGCCCCGCCGGTGTCAGACGTCCTCTATCAGGCGCTCGACCAGCCGTTCGCGGGTCTCCGGAGCCAGCTTCAGCCCCTCGGACAGATAGCGCTCCGTGCCGCCCCAGGTCTCCTCGATGGTGGTGAAGGCCGCGGCGAGGTAATCCCGGTGCGCGCCGAAGAGCGGGTCGAGCAACTCCGCCACCTCGTCCGACATGCCCGCCGCCGACGTGTCGCCACGCTGCACCCGGTACCTGCGGCGCACGTCGTCGGACTTGAGGTAGTCGGCCTCGATGGCGTCCTTCTCCACCCCGGCGGCCAGCAGTGTCACGGCGATCGACAGGCCGGCGCGGTCCTTGCCGGCGGCGCAGTGCATCAGCGCAGGGATGCTGTCCTCGGCCAGTGCGTGCAGCACCCTGCTGTGCTCCGCGGTGCGGTCCTTGATGATCGTCCGGTAGGAGGCGATCATGCGGTCCCTGCCCTTGGTCCCCGCCAGGATCGACCGCAGCTGCCCGATGTCCCCGTTCCGCACCAGCCGCCAGAACTCGGCGCCGTCCGCCGGGTCGGAGAGCGGGATGCCGACGTTGCGGACCCCGGGCAGCTCCACGTCGTGCCCGTCCAGCTTGCGGTCGGCCGCGTTGCGGAAGTCGAAGACCGTGTGCAGTCCCAGGGAGGCCAGGAACGCGGTGTCGGCCCCGGTGGCGTGCGCCAGGTGGCCGCTGCGGTAGAGGCGCCCGAACCGCACCCTGCGGCCGTCCGTGGTCGGCAGCCCGCCCACGTCGCGGAAGTTGCGTACGCCGGTCAGCTCGGTGTCGGCCGGCGGAACCTCTGGCAGCTGCGTCACAAGGACTCCTGGGGTGTCTGGCGTCGGCGCCGCTCGCCGACGGGGCACGCCCGCGACGATACGACATCGACGCGTCCGGCGATCGTCCCGCCCGCAGGGCCGGATATCCCGGCGGAGAAATGATCACCGAATACCGCATGTCCGTATTGGTGCATTTAAGAGAACATGCCCTTCTTGTGCGGGAGATGGTGGGAGGCGGGTGAGCGGGATCATATCCGTGACGGTGTGTGGCGGCATCCGCGGTGGACATTCCGTACCCCGCGCGGAAATCCAAGATCCGTGATCCACGGAGGGTGACCGGAATTCCGGCACGGAATTGAGGCCCGCATTCCGCTGCGCAATCCGCGGCTTGTTCCCGGCGTCCCGGCTCGCTTACGGTCACCGTCAATCCGGACGGAACGCCTAATCCTGCCGCCGCCCGGAATCCGCACTCACCACGTGTGGCAGGAGCGGGGGAACCAGGTAAGCCGCCGGCCGGAGCGATCCGGAACGGCTCGGGGTTAAGACGCGTCCCCACGCGGCCGGGCATCTCCAGCCCGAACCCGACAGCTCACCTCGCAGGCGCCGGAGAGGAAACCCCCATGCCCGCACAGGGTAAGCACCGCCGTGCCAAGTCCGGTCCGATCGTCCGCGGCGTCCTCGCCGTCGGGACCGGCGGCGCCGTTCTCGCCCTCCCGCTGATCGGCGCCACCGGCGCCTTCGCGGCCGAGCAGGCCGCCCCCGCGGCCGGCGCCACCGCCGCGCACCAGGCCGCGGCCGCGTCGGACTCCGGGAAGACCGGCACCCCGAAGACCTATTCCGTGGTCGCGGGCGACTACCTGGCGAAGATCGCGTCCGACCAGAAGGTCAAGGGCGGCTGGGAGAAGCTCTACCAGGACAACCGGGACGTCGTCGGCGACGACCCCGGTCTGATCTTCCCGGGTATGAAGCTGACCCTCGGGGCCGGGGCTTCCCAGGCCGCCGCGCAGTCCGCCACCGAGGAGAAGGCGGCGGAGACCGCGCCCGCGACCCCGGCCGCGCAGACCGCGAAGGCGCCGGCCGAGGAGGCGTCCGAGGCCCCGGCGGCCGAGAGCAGCGGCTCCGGCTTCACCACCCCGGTGGAGAGCGCCAACGTCACCACGCAGTACCGCGCTTCCGGCGCCAGCTGGTCCAGCGGCTACCACACCGGCTCCGACTTCCAGGCGGCCTCCGGCACCAGCGTCCGGGCCATCGGCGACGGCACCGTCGTCTCGGCCGGCTGGAGCGGCTCGTACGGCAACGAGGTCGTCATCCAGCACAGCGACGGCATGTACTCCCAGTACGCCCACCTGTCCTCGCTCGGCGTGTCCGCGGGCCAGAGCGTGACCGGCGGCCAGCAGATCGGCCTCTCCGGCTCCACCGGCAACTCCACCGGTCCGCACCTCCACTTCGAGGTCCGCACCGGCCCGGGCTACGGCTCGGACGTCGACCCGATCGCCTACCTGCGTTCGCACGGCGTCTCCATCTGACACGGCCTCACCCGCCGGGACGGGCGGGACGGCTCCATCCGGACGGGAGGGGCGGTGCGCGGCGGCGCACCGCCCCTCCCGCCGTTCCCGGACCCCTCCGTCCCGGGAGCCCGTCCCACGGCGGCCCCTGCCGCGGCGCCTTCGCCGGCCCCACTTATTCCTCCTTTACCAAAAACTGACCGGGTGGTCTTTGTCACCACCCGTCAACCCCTTATTACGGTCGCGTAGGTCACATTCCGCAAGGCAAGATGTGTGCCCGTGGCAGACGATTCGAGAAACAACCAACGAGGCATCATCGGGTCGTACGCAGCGATAGGCGACAGCTTCACCGAGGGAGTCGGCGACCCCGGCCCCGACGGGGCGTTCGTCGGCTGGGCGGACCGTTTCGCGGTCCTCCTCGCGGACCAGCTCCCCCTCCCCGATGCAGCGACCGGCCGCGCGGACGATCCGCACGGGCACTTCCGGTACGCCAATCTCGCCGTACGCGGACGCCTCCTCGACCAGATAGTCGAGGAGCAGGTTCCCCGGGCGAAGGAGCTCGCACCGGATCTGGTGAGCTTCTGCGCGGGCGGCAACGACATCATCCGGCCCGGCTCCGACCCCGATGACGTGGCCGAACGCTTCGAGCGGGCCGTCGCCGACCTGAAGCGGTCGGTCGGAACGGTCATGGTGACCACCGGCTTCGACACCCGTGGCATCCCGGTGCTCCGGCACCTGCGCGGCAAGGTGGCCACGTACACCGCCCATGTCCGGGCCATCGCCGACCGCTACGACTGCCCGGTCCTCGACCTGTGGTCGCTGCGGTCCGTGCAGGACCGGCGGGCCTGGGACGACGACCGGCTGCACCTCTCGCCCGAGGGGCACACCCGGGTGGCGCTGCGGGCGGCCCAGGTGCTCGGGCTCGACGTGCCGGCCGATCCGGACCAGGCGTGGCCGCCGCAGGCGCAGCGGGGCACCCTCGAGGTCCGGCGCGACGACATCCACTGGGCACGCGAGTACCTCGTCCCGTGGATCGGACGCCGGCTGCGCGGCGAGTCCTCCGGAGACCATGTGGAAGCCAAGCGTCCGGACCTGCTGCCTCTCTGAGCCCCTGATCCCGGGGCCCCTGATCCCGGGCCCGGCAGGTCGCCGCGGGCCCGGGGCCCGGTCAGGGCGGGAGCAGCGGGAGCGTACGCCGGGCAGCGGCCGCTCTGGCGGGCCCGCCCGGCGCGGCCGTCCCGGCGGGGGCCGGAGCCGGGAGGGCGGACGCCGGGAGGAGGGGCACCGGGGGAGCGGCTGCCGGGGCAGCGGGCGCCGGGAAGGCGGGTGCCGGAGAGGCGGGGATCCGCTCCAGCACACCGCCCGCGAAGACGTCGTACAACGGCAGTGTCTCCAGGTGCACATAGCCGATATGGCAGTCGCAGACCTGGAGCGGGCAGCCACGCGGCCCGAGCGAGCGGCGGTAGCTGCCGTCGTAGAGGTTGCCCAGCTCGGTCCGGACGAAATGGCAGCGGCGCACCGTCCCGTCACCGTCGACCGAGATCACCGACTCGCCCGTCCGGCAGGGCAGACCGGCCGAGGCGTGCGGATACCGGCTGTAGGGGAACAGCGGGTCCAGGTCCGTCCAGCGGCCGGCCTCCTCGTCCGTGTAGCTGCGGCCCTCGGCCGCGTTGACCCACAGGTACACCTCGGACGGCAGCGCGGCCCGCAGTCTTCGCGCCTCCTCCAGGTGCTCCTCCAGACCCACCACCCCCACGCTGAAGCGGACCCCCAGCTCCGACAGCTCCCGGCACCGGCCGAGGAAACGTCCGTACGGGGTCTGGCCCGGATGGTAGGTGCACCACAGGGCGGCCTTGTCCCGGTCGGCGTCCGCCAGCCACGCGGTGCGGCCGCTGAGGTTGGTCTGGATCGCGACCCGGCCGATGTGCGGCAACCGGGACAGCTCGACGAGTGCCCGCCGGTACCACGAGCGCACCAGGCCCTCGCCCCACGGGGTGAACAGCACCGACAGCCGCTCGCCGGTCCGCCCGGCCGCCCATCCGGTGAAGCGCTCCAGCGCGGCGCGGTCCGCCCGCAGCCGCTCGACGCTGTCCCGGCGCTTGGCGAACGGGCAGTAGGGGCAGTCGTAGTCGCAGGAGGCCAGCGGGCCGCGGTAGAGGATCGTCAGACCGTCGGGTGCCGTCGGGGCCCCGGATCCCGCCGGGGCCGCGACGGACGGCGGGCGCACGTCCACCGGGCGGCTCACTTCGCCTCGTACGCGGCCATCGCGGCCCGCACGGAAGGGGAGAACAGCTCCGGGCCCAGGGCGTCGGAGTGGGCCAGCCCCTCCGGTGACAGCCGCAGCAGTCCGGGGCCCGCCGACGGGTCCAGCCAGCCGCGCCGGGCGAAGAGCCCCAGCTCGCGGGGGAAGTCGGCGAAGGGCTCGGACCCGAACCTCTCCCGGTAACCGTCCGTCCGCATGCCCTCGGCCTGGAGCACCGACTGCAGCAGATGGCGCCGGCGGGCCTCGTCCCCCGTCACGTAACGGCCGACCTCGGCACGGGAGAAGTCCTCCGCGGCGGTGAAGGCGTCGATGATGCCCCGGATCTCCCGCATCTCCACGGCGTAGTCGAAGGAGTAGTGCAACGTGGAGGTGTAGGACCGGGCACCACAGCCCAGACCGATCATGCCGTCGGTCTGGCAGGCGTGGTCCTCGGCCCCGGCCCGCGGAGCGCCGGCACGGCGGAACATGCGCATCGACACCTGCTCGTAGCCGTGGGCCAGAAGGTGGTCGCGTCCCGCGCGGTACAGCCGCAGCCGCTGCTCGTCCCAGGCAGGATCGGCGGCGCCGGCCACCCGGGCGCTCCGGCCGAGACCCGTCAGCGGCCGTACGTACAGCGGGTAGAGGTACAGCTCTTCGGGGCCCCAGGCCAGGGCGGCGTCGAGCGAGAAGAGCCAGCTCCGCTCCGTCTGCCCGTCGATGCCGTAGATCAGGTCGATGTTGAGGACGGGAACGCGGGCGTCGCGTATCCGGCCGAGGGCGGCCTCCACCTCCGAGCGGTGCTGCGGGCGGACGGCGGCGCGGGCCTCGGCGTCGACGAAGCTCTGGACACCGATACTCACCCGGGTCGCCCCCCGGCCGGCGAGGACCGCCAGCCGGTCCGCCGTTGCGGTCGACGGGGACGTCTCCACCGACAGCGGGACCGAGAGCAGATCCGCGCCCATCCGCTTCTCCGCGATGTCGCAGAGCCGCTCCAGCTCACCCGCCGTGAGGAAGGTGGGCGTGCCCCCGCCGAAGGCGGCGGAGGCGAAACGCACCGGCTCCCGGTCGCCCAGCGCGTCCCGGACCGCCCCGGCCTGCCGGTCCAGGGCGTCGAGGTAACGCGTGCTCAGCTCGTCGGGCGCGCCGATCCTGGTGAAGAGGTTGCAGAAGCCGCAGCGGACCTCGCAGAACGGGATGTGGAGGTAGAGGGAGAGCGCGTCCTTGGGCTCGCCCGCCCACAGTTCCCTCAGCGGCGGCCGTCCGGCGGGGTGCCCGCCGAGGGGGCGGTAGGCCGTCTTGTGCGGGTAGGCGTAGACATAGCTCCGGTACGGGCCGCCGGCGGCCGGGTCACCCGCGTCCGCGGTGCCCGTGATGTCGGTGGTGCTGGTCATCAGGATGCCCCCGGGTCGAGGAAGAAGTGGGCGTACGGCACGGTCCAGACGGATTCGTGGCCCAGCCGGTGGCCGGTGTAGCCGTCGTCGCCGTACGCGGTGCCGTGGTCGGAGCAGACGATCGCGAAACACCGCCGGCGGCTGCTCGCGGCGGCGAAGAGGCGGCCGATGTGCCGGTCGACGTACTCCAGGGCGGCGGCGTGGGTCGCGCGGGAGTCACCCGCGTCGGCGGTGGCACCGGGCAGATGGAACCAGTTGGGCTGGTGCATCGCCGACACGTTGACGAAGAGGAACAGCCGCCGGTCCGGCGGCAGCGCGGCCACGACCTGCTCGGCGCGGGCCACCTGCGCCTCGAAGGAGGTCGGCGAGGCGACACCGAACTCCGGCTCCCAGTGGCTCTCCTGGAACATGCCGGGCAGCACCGAGCCGAGCGGCGGCCGCCGGTTGAAGAACCCGACACCGCCGATGCACACCGTGCGGTACCCGGCCCGGGCGAGACCGGAGGGCAGGTCGGGGGCCTCGTGGACGAAGGTGTTCCCGGCGGTGGACTCGCTGCCCGCGAAACGCGCCGCGAACAGCCGGGGATGAGGGCCCGGGGACGCCGGAGTCGGCAGGAAACCCGCGAAGATCGCCTGGTGGGAGGCGTAGGTGAAGCTGCCGGGGGCATGCCTCTTCTCCCAGGCGCCACCGGGCAGATGGCGGGCCAGGTGAGGGATGCGGCCGGCGGCGGCGAGCTCCTGCGCGACGTCGAACCGCAGGGTGTCCAGAGTGACGAGCAGCAGATCGTGGCTGCCCACCACCGCGTTCATGTCGGGGGAGAGGGCATCCGGTACGTCCGGTGCGCCGGGCGCACGGAGGGCGGGATCAGAGGGCAGGGGCGGCACGGTGGTTCCTTGCTCGGTCGTTGCCAGGGGCTTCTTCTCGGGCGGTGCGGCGGCCGGACCTCCCCGGCACCGCGGCGACCTGCGCCGCGTAGGTGTCGAGCCCCTCCGCGCCGCTGCCCGGCAGGCCGGTCAGACGCGGCAGCAGGTCGCCGAAGGCGTTCACCTCGCCGACGGCGAAATGCCGCCAGCCGATGGCCGGGAGCAGATCGACGCCCACGCACAGGGTGTCCGGGAAACAGGCGGCGGCCCGCTCGCAGAGCGACAGGGCGCCGGCCCAGTCGCCGCCCGCGGCCTCGGTCGTCTCCCGCACCTGGTCGAGGTCGCCTCGTACCCCGCCCAGGTGCAGGTTGGTCATGGGGGAGCGGCTGGTGCGCACGACGGCGTGCGTCGCCCGGCCGGCGACGACCACCACCCGCAGGTCGGCCACCCGCCCGCCCGGCACGGACGCCTTGGGCAGCCAGCGCTCGATGTGCAGGCCGTCCGGGGCGAGCGCGTCGACGACCGCCGCCACCTCGCGCTCGGACGTCAGCCGGCGCACCCGCAGCGAGTTGAAGAGGCGGCCGGCCCCGTCCCGTTCCACGGAGGTCGTCGCCCGGGCCCGGCCGGGGCCCGCCGTCTCCACGGCCAGCACCCCGGACGCGGACGATCCGTGCGCGAGCTTCACGAACGCCCGCGGCATCCGGTGGTCCGCCATCAGCCGGCGGACATCCGCCCAGCCGCGCACCGGGGCGGCCCCCGCTCCGGAGGTGGGGGAGTCCGGTACCCGGACTCCGGCGGCGTCCATGACACCGTGGCACAGCCGTTTGTCGAAGAGCACCGCGATGTCGCCGGGATCGTCCAGCAGTACGGCGCCGGCCGATGCCGCGCGGGCGGCCACGTCCCGTACGGCGGCGGTGAACCGGGTGTACCAGAGGGCCGAGCCCTCCACCCGGGTCGGGTCGTCCACCCCGCGCAGCAGCCGCTCGGTCTCCGTGTCCTCGCCGGGCGAGTCCACCCGGACCAGCTCGCCCGGCCGGAAGACCGCCTCACCCCCCAGCACCTCGCGCCAGGGCACGACACGGGCCGGAGGCAGTCCGGCCGCACGCACCGCGTCCTGGAAGAGGGCCACCCTGCGGTTGCCGGGGACACCGACGACCGCGAGGGGCGGCGTGCCGCCCGCCGGGGACGGCACGGCGCTCGTCACCGTCATCGCCCGCTCACTCCGCGACCGTCGTGTAACGCCCGGCTGCACCGCGCCCGTCCCACGGCTCGCACCGCTCCGACAGGTCGACGCGCACCCCGTGCGGCTCCAGGGCCTCGGTGACCCTGCGCTCCATCGGCTCGGTCAGGAAGTGGTGGTGCAGATCGAGCGTGCCGAGATGGGTGAGCGGCTGGCCCTCCAGCAGCGCCGCCGCGCCTTCGTCGCCGAGCGTGCCCCCGGAGAGCGCCAGGGTCCGCAGCCGGGCCACGACCGGCGCGGAGGCCATGGCGGACGCGATCTCGTTCTCCAGCTCGCTGTTGCAGAGACCGAGGTGGTGGAGCCGGGGGAAGCGGGTGCCGGTGAGGAGCGGCGCGAGATCGGCCAGGGTGGCGTCCCCGCCGTACGCGGACACCCCCAGCCACAGCTCCAGGCGCTCCAGCGAGGGCAGTTCGCTGTCCAGCACGCCCCGGACCACGGCCGCGGGCAGACCGCCGGTCTCGATGGTGAGCGCCCGCAGGGAATCGTGCTTGACCGGCGGGAACTCCAGTTCGCTGCCGCCCCGGACACCGAGCGCGACCAGACCGGGGAAGGCGTCGAGCAGAACGGTGACGTCCGACTGCTCGATCCAGGAGATCTCGGCCTCCTCCATCTCCAGATCGCCGACGAAGACGGCCTCCAGCGAGGTGAGACGGCCGGCCGCGGCCACGACGAGGCCGATCGGGTAGGCCGAGGTCTCCTCGTACGACTCCCCCCACTGCCCGATGATCAGCGCCCGCACCCCGGCCGGGTCCACCGCCTCCAGGAAGGCGGCGAACAGCTCCTCCCAGGCCGGGCCGTCGGAGGAGTACGGCTCGACGCGGAGGCGCCAGGCCACATCCCCCGCCGCGGGCAGTGCGGCCCTGTCGGCCTCGGGGTCGAAGTCCAGGGCCGGAAGGCCGAGCAACTCGTCTACGTGTTCCACACCGGACATCGCGCTGATCTCCTGCTGCTGAGGACGGCTGTTGTCCGCAAGGTCTATCAAGTCCCACTGACAACGGTGCGGCCGGGCCTGTGTGCCGCCGGCCGTGCCACCCCCGCGCGGCCGCCCCCGCGCCCTCCGGCCTGCGGCGGAACGCCCTCCGTACCGGGTCCCGCGACCGGCCGGCGGACGCGTTGTCAGACCCCCGCCGTAGCGTTCCGTACGTGGTCGGCACACAGGGTGCCGCCTCGGAGGGGAGACGTCTGTGTACCGGCAGGGCGATGTGCTGATCATGGCGCTGGAGGAGTCGGAGGTGCCGGCGCAGTTCCTCGACGCGCCGGGCGAACTGCGGGACGGCCGGGGCCGGCTGGTCCTCGCCCTGGGCGAGGTCACCGGCCACGCCCACGCGGTCCAGGGGCCCGGCAGACTCCTGCGCGAGGCGGGCCCGTTCGGTCCGATGCTGCTCCATCTCCCCGAGGGCGGACGCGTGGTGCACGAGGAGCACGCCGTGATAGCCCTCCCCAAGGGCTGGTTCCGCGTGGTGCGTCAACGGGAGTACGCCCCGGGAGCCGTCCGCATCGTGGCGGACTGACACCGGCGGCGGCCCCCGGGGCGAGGGCGCCACGGCGGTGGGAACCGCACGGAACAGGACGACGGGGCGGCAGACGGGCCCCGGGACGGGCACCCGGCCGCACCGGAGGCGGAACGCGGCCGGAAGAAGACGAGAAGGATACGGGGAGACACCGATGCAGTACGTGAACGACTGGCGGGCCGTGGCGGCGCAGACGGGCGAGGCGGACCGGAGCGCCGCCGAGGAGGGGGTGCGGCTCGCCTACCGGAGCGCCGGACTCGCCGAACCGGAGCGGATCATCTGGGCGGACTCGCCCCGGGCGGCCGTCGAGACGGTGGAGAAGCTCACCGACGCGGGACGCTCGGTGCGGGAGGAGGTACGCACCCGCCCCTGGGCCGAGGAACGCCGCCGCATGTACGACGAACTGGGCCCGGCCGGCTGGTCGGCCCTGTGGTCCGCCACCGGCGCCCAGCTGTGGGAGACCACGGCCGCCCTGGCCGAGCGCATACGGACGGGGGTCGTCGCCGAACTCACCACCGTGCCGGAGGACGAGTCCGATGTGCGCCTCGTGCTGCTCGACGCGGTGCTCGGCCAGCACGACGCGGCCTGGCTCGCCGCCTTCGACGGCCGCGGCGACCGGCTGACCGGCCTGGCCCGGGTCGCCCGGAACGCCGGCTGGTGGTGGCCCTACGAACGGGCCGTGGTCATCAGCGAGCGGCCGGTGGACCTCCACCGCGACGAGGCGGGCAGGCTCGACCGTGGCGACGGCCCGGCACTCGCCTACCGCGACGGCTTCGCGCTGTACGCCTGGCGGGGCATGCCCGTCCCGGCCGAATTCCTGGACGAGCTGGCGGCCCTGACGCCCGAGCGGATACGCGCCGAGGACAACGCGGAACTGCGCCGCGTGATGCTGGAGTACTACGGCTACGACCGCTACCTCAGCGAGTCGGGCGCCGAACCGGTGCACCGCGACGAGACCGGCATCCTCTGGCGGATCCCGCTCGACGGCGACGAGGACGTGGTCACGGTCGAGGTGGTCAACTCCACGCCGGAGCCGGACGGGACCTGCCGCACCTACTGGCTCAGGGTGCCGCCCGGTACGCGGACGGCCAGGGCCGGGGTCGCCTGGACCTTCGGACTGGACGCCGACGCGTACGCCCCGGCGCGCCAGACCTGACGCGCACGGGTACGGCGGGTGCGCCGGGCCCGCGGCTGCCCGCGCGGCAGCGGTCCGGCACGGTGGCGCCACGGCAGGGTGGAGCACGGGCCGCGTGGCGGTGCCGCCGGGGGGCACCACCCGTGTGTGCGGCCCGGGCGGCCGTCACCCTTCAGGCGGCCGTCACCGTTCAGGAGGTCAGCGCCGCCTGAGCGATCCCCAGTTCACGGGCGAGCGCCTCATCGGTCCACCGCAGCATGGTGGAGCGGGAGAGCGGACCCCGGTAGGACGTCGTCTGGACGGCCAGGCCGTCCAGCAGGGCGGTGAGCCGCCACGCCACCGAGACGGGGTCGTCGCAGTGGAACTCACCGGCGGCCGCGCCCTCTTCGATGACCTCGGCCAGCTCCGCCTTCCACTGCTGATCGAGGTCACCGGCGACCTCCCGCAGGACCGGGTCACGCAACGCCGCGGCCCAGCCCTCGATCCACAGCCGCCAGCCCTTGGCCTGGCCGGTCGGGGCGTACCAGCGGACCGCGGCCCGCAGCCGGCGCACCGCGCTGGTCCGACGGGCCATCAGCTTCCGGAGATGGGCCAGGTCGGCCTCCGCCGCATAGGCGAAGGCCGCCGCGACCAGCTTCTCCTTGGACGAGAAGTGGTAGAGGACCAGGGCGTTGCTCACGCCCAGGACGGAGGCGACGTCGGCGATCCGCACCGAGGACACACCCCGCACCTCGATCTGCTCGACGGCGGCGCGCAGGAGCTCCTCACGCCGCTCCGCCACACTCAGCCGTATCCTCGCCATCTCGTCACCCTATCCAATGGCCCCGTGCCCGCACCGGCCCCGTGCCCGCACCGGGCACCCGTCGGCACCGGTGCCGGCCGGAACGCGGAATCCCCGGGCGCGCACGGACGTTGGAACCGGCATGACGGACAACGAACCCGGACGGGAAGCACTCCTCCGCCTCGTCGGCGAACACACGGGGGGCGTGCTCGTCACCCTCGGACGCGACGGCAGGCCCCAGCTGTCCAACGTGAACCACGCCTACTACCCCGGCGAGGGAGTGATCAGGATCTCGGTCACCGAGGACCGGGCCAAGACCCGCAACCTCCGCCGTGACCCACGCGCGAGCTACCACGTCACCAGCGACGACCGGTGGGCGTGGACCGCCGTGGACGCCACCGCCGAACTGACCCCGCCGGCCGCGGAGCTCCACGACGGGACGGTGGAGGAACTGATCACGCTCTACCGCGACCTCAGGGGCGAGCACCCCGACTGGGACGACTACCGCCGGGCCATGGTGGAGGACCGCAGGGTCGTGCTGACCCTGCGCATCGGCCATGTCTACGGGCAGCCGCGTGCGTGAGACCGCGCCGCACGGGCACGTGGAAGCAGGCCGGTGCGTTGACCCCCCGTGGCCTGTGCCGCCCCGCCTGACGAAGTACCACCCCCTACTGCCCGAGGAGGCCCCGTGACCGGCGCCGACCGCCAGCCCTCACTCCGCGGAAGACTCCGCTCGCTTTGGCCCGCCGCCTTCGGCGCGGAGCCGGCCGGGGCGCGGCTGGACCGCATCCGCAGCTCACCGCACTTCGCCGACGGTGTGTTCCAGAACCCGGTGGAGGAACGGACCGTACCCACCGGCTCCATGACCGACTTCGCCAGGGGGTACTTCCGCAAGGAGGAGCGGGCCCGCAGGGCTCCGGCCGGCCCGGTGCCGGTCCACGCCACCACGGTGGCGGACCTGGCCCGTCCCGCGAGGACGGGCCTGCGGCTGACGTGGTTCGGCCACTCCAGCGTGCTCGTCGAGATCGACGGCGCCCGGGTGCTCTTCGACCCCGTCTGGGGCGAGCGCTGCTCCCCGTTCCCCTTCGCCGGCCCCAAGCGCCTGCACCCCGCGCCCGTACCGGCCGCCGCGCTCGGCCCCGTCGACGTGGTCGTCATCTCGCACGACCACTACGACCACCTCGACCTGCCCACGATCAGGGCCCTCGCGGCCACCGGCACCGTCTTCGCCGTACCGCTGGGGGTCGGCGCGCACCTGGAGCACTGGGGAGTGCCCGTCGGCCGCATCCACGAGCTCGACTGGAACGAGTCGGTCCGGGTCGCCGGTGTCCGGCTCACCGCCACCCCGGCCAGGCACTTCTGCGGGCGGGGGCTCCGCAACCAGCAGCACACCCTCTGGGCGTCCTGGGTCGTGGCCGGCCCGGACCACCGCGTCTACCACAGCGGGGACACGGGCTACTTCTCCGGCTTCCGCGACATCGGCGCGGAGCACGGCCCGTTCGACGCGACCATGGTCCAGATCGGCGCGTACTCCGACAACTGGCCCGCGGACCGCAGGCACGGTGCGCCCGACCCGGGCGCCTGGCCCGACATCCACATGAACCCCGACCAGGGCGTCCGCGCCCATCTCGACCTCCAGGGCGACGACCCGGCCGCGGGGGTCATGCTGCCGATCCACTGGGGCACGTTCAACCTCGCGCTCCACCCGTGGGCCGAACCCGCCGAGTGGACCATGCGGGCCATGGAGTCCGTAGGGGCGACGATGGCCGCTCCCCGGCCGGGCCTGCCCTTCGAACCCGCCGACCCCGGACCGGTCGAACCGTGGTGGCGTGCCGTGGCCGAGGAGCCCGCCGAGGGGTGGGGCCACTGGCCTCCGGTCCATGTGCCACCGGCCCGCGGCACCCTCCAGATGGACCTGGTGACGGACGACGCCTGAGCAGGCCGTGCTCAGCCCGCGCCGAGCCGCCCGGCCGGCCGCAGCAGGGCCTCCAGCGGACGTACGCCCTCGCCCGCGAAGAGGCCCGCGGCCGCCGAGATCCGCCGTTCCCGTGCCGGTCCGGGCCGGGTCAGCGCGTCCAGGGCCCGGACCAGCGCGCCGGGGCCGGGGGCGTACGCGGAGACCCCCTGCTCCGCCATCGTCAGGGCACCTGCCTTCCCGTGCCCGGGGATCGTCCGGAAGCTGATCACCGGCACCCCGGCCGCCATGGCCTCCAGCGCCGTCTGGCCGGCGGCGTTGTCGACGAGCGCGCGGGACGCCGCCAGCAGCCCCGGCATGTCCTCGACCCAGCCCAGGACGTGCGCGGGCGCGGCCCGCGACACCTCCCGGAGCAGCCGGTCGTTCCTCCCGCAGAGCACGACGGGCCGGTAGCCGGCCGAGGCCACCAGGCGGGCGGTCTTCCCCACACCGCCCCCCGCCCCCCAGGCGCCCGTCGAGATCAGCACCGGCGGGCGGCCCCGGCCCCCCAGACGCCGGCGCCAGTCCCCGGCGGTGTCTGCCGGGGCCAGGAACCGGGGCGCCACCAGGGCACCGGAGGCGTACGCCGGACGGCGGACGGCCCGGCGCACGCCGTCCGCCAGGTCCTGGGTGAGACACAGGTACAGGTCGTTCCCCGGATGCAGCCACTGGCGGTGCACCGCGAAATCGGTGACGGCCACCGCGCTCGGCACGGTGAGCGCTCCGCGCGCCCGGAGCCGGCCTGTCACCTGGGCTGCGAGGTGGAAGACCGACACGACCACATCCGGCCGCTCCTGCCGGACCAGCCCCAGCAGCCGGCGCTCCGCGAGGGCGGCCAGCGGGGCGCTCCCGGGCCGCGGGCCCTCGCCGGCGCGGAAGAAGGCCGCGTACACCCCCGCGTAGACGGCCGGGGCGTGGTGGATGGCGGTCCGGTAGAACGTCCGCAGACCGCGGCCGGCACCGGGCGGCAGCAGGCCGAGGACATCGACGGTCCTGGTCCGTCCGCCGCCGGCCTCCAGCCGGCGGGCCAGTTCGGCCGCGACCGCGTGATGCCCCGAGCCCATCCCGGCGCTGAGGATCAGAAAGCGTCCCTGCGGTGCGTTCATCGGTTGCGAGCTCCCGGGCGTCGGCAGACAGTGGGTCCAGCTATGAGGTCGGTCCGCCGGTGATGGCCTGCGCACACGATCACCTCTGATGCGGGCCCGGCGGGTCCCGGGATACTCCATACCCGGACTCGGCCTTCATGTCCCGTCATGTCCGACCTCGTGAAGGCGGCGGCACCGCACAGAGCCGACACAGGGAGAGGGCATGGCACGCGTAACGGACACCGTCCGCCGTGACACGCCGGGCGGCCGTACCGTGGCCGGGCGGGAGAGCCGGACCGGCGTCGCCCTGGTGACGGGAGCCTCCTCGGGGATCGGGGCCGCGGTCTGCGGCCGGATCGCAGCCGAAGAGGGATGGCGGCTGCTGGTGAGCGGCCGCGACCGGGAACGGCTGGCCTCGGTGGCCGCCTCGGCCCGCGCGACGGCGCTCCGCGCCGACCTGAGGACCCTCACCGGCACCGAGCAGCTGGCCGAGCAGGCCCTGGACACCGCCGGCCGGGTCGATCTGCTCGTGGCCTCCGCCGGAATCGGCTGGGCCGGCCCCTTCCGCTCCATGCCGGCGGCCGCCGTCGACCGGATCATCGCCGTGGACCTGGCCTCCGTCGTCCACCTCGTACGGCTGCTGCTGCCGGGCATGATCGAGGCCGGCCGGGGCCACATCGTGCTGATCGGGTCGGTGGCGGGTGCCACGGCCGTCCGCGGCGAGGCGGTGTACTCCGCGGCCAAGGCGGCCGTCGCGGCGTTCGCGGACGCGCTGCGCCAGGAGCTCCGGGGGACGGGAGTGCGCGTCACCCTGGTGGTCCCCGCCGTGGTCGACACCCCGTTCTTCGCGACCCGCGGGGCCCGGTACCCGCGCTCATGGCCCCGCCCGGTGCCCCCGGAGCGGATCGCGGACGCGGTCTGGGAAGCCGTCGTCTCCGGCCGCGACGACGTCCACGTCCCCGGCTGGCTGCGGCTGCCCGGCGCGGTGCGCGCGGTGGCCCCGGGACTCTACCGGCGGCTCGCCGTCCGTTTCGGCTGACGGCCCCGGGCCGACGGGCAGATGAGCTCCCTCGCCGTGCTGCTGGCGCTGCTGGCCGCCTTCGCCAACGCCGCCGCCTCCGTCCTGCAGCGCCGGGCCGTCATGCAGCAGACCGAGTCCGAGGAACCCCCGCGGGTGCGGCGGGTGGGTTCGGCGGCCGCCCGGCTGGTACGCCTGCTGCGGCGTCCCTTCTGGCTGGCCGGGGCGGCGGCCCTGGGGCTGTCCGCCGGCTTCCAGGCGGGGGCGCTGGCGGTCGGCAGCCTGTCGGTGGTCCAGCCCCTGATGGCCACCGAACTCCTTTTCACCCTGCTGCTGGGCACCTTCGTCTTCCACCACCGGCCGGGCGGCCTCACCTGGCTGTCCTTCCTCATGCTGGCGTCCGGGCTCGCCCTCTTCCTCACCGCCGCCGGCCCCTCGACCGGCGACAGCACCGGACAGGCGGGCGTCTGGCTGCCCGTCGCCGCCTGCGCCGTGGCCGCGGTGGCCGTACTCGGCGTACTGGGCAGGATGTTCCGCGGCGCGGTCTCCGCGGCGGTGCTCGGGCTCGGCACGGCCACCTGCTTCGCCTGCACGGCCGCGCTCATGAAGGAGGTGACCGGCCGCGTTCCCGAGAGCGCGGCCGCCGTGTTCGGCACCGGGTACCTCTACGCCGCCTGCGGTGCCGGACTGCTGAGCATGCTGCTGCTCCAGGGCACCCTGCGCGCCGGTTCGCTGGCGGCCTCGCAGCCGTCCCTCACCCTGGGGGACGCACTGGTCAGCGTGGCACTGGGCGGGGTGCTCTTCGGCGAGCGGGTCGCACTGGGCTCCCACCCCGTGACGGCCGTGGCGGGCATCGGCCTGCTGGTCGCAGGGACGGTGGGGCTCTCCCTCTCCCCGGCCGTCGCAGGCGACTGGGACGCGGCACGGCCACCGGCCGGCACCGCACGCGGCGGCGGCCGGTGAGAGCGACGAAGCACGAGGAGGAACGAACCCCGATGCACCCCGGACAGCCCAAGGCCGCCTTGGCGCTCGGTGTCCCGGCGGCCGCCGCCGCACTGGTGGCGGCCGCCCACGTCGTGCCCGCGGGCACCTGGCTCCCCGGCCTGCGCCGGGCCTGCCTCCCCGCCCTGGCGGGCCTCGGCCACCCCGACCGGGTGGCACTGACCTTCGACGACGGCCCCGACCCCGGGTCCACCCCGTACTTCCTGGAACTGCTCGACGAGCTGTCCGTACACGCCACGTTCTTCGTGCTGGGGGAGAGCCTGCTGCGCCATCCCGGGCTCGGCAGGGACATCGTCCGGCGCGGCCACGAGCTCGCCGTGCACGGCTGGACGCACAGCCGCCCCTGGGCGCCCGCCCCCGGCCGGGACCTGCGAGAGGTCTCTGCCGCCGCCGAAGCGGTACGCCGGACCGCCGGCACCCGGCCGCTCTGGTACCGGCCGCCCTACGGGATCCTGACCGGGGGCCGCTGGGCCGCGGCACGGCGCTGCGGACTGAGGCCGGTGCTGTGGTCGGCCTGGGGCCGGGACTGGGAGCCGGACGCCACCCCCGGGGAGGTGCTGGCCACGGTGCGCGGCCAGCTGCGCGGCGGGGGCGGCACGGTGCTGCTGCACGACGCCGACCTGTCGGGAAGGCGGAGCTGGCGGGCGGCGCTCGCGATGCTGCCGGAACTGGTCGGCGGCCTGCGGGCGGAAGGCATGGCCGTCGGCCCGCTCGCCGGGCACGGCCTCCCGCCGGACGGACGGGGCCGGTTTCGGCGCTGAGGGCGGCCGTGCGTCCGCCGTGCCGCCGTCGCTCCGGCCCGCGCACCGCCGGGCGGCGGGCGGCGGGAGCGCCATGAATTCGAGCGTCCGAACGACTGTGGAGTGTGGTGTCGATCGGAATGTCGGGCGCATTCGGAAGTCTGTGCAGGACGTCATACCAGAGCGGGACGGCTCCCGGGCAAGTTCGCCAACTGCGCACCGGACACGGACGATTCACGACTACCGTGTGTGGCCGGTGATCAACGGTGGGCCATATCGGTCGAGCCATATCGAGCGGGCCCTCCCAGCCGTTGACTCTCTTGACCGACCGACCCCCTTAGGTGTCACCACACGAACTGCCGATTCCTGGTGCCCCCGTACCGAGGACGATGATGTCTCAACTTCGCGCCCCCGCCGCGCGACCGGAACGCCGCGAAGGCGGGCGGCACGGCCGTCCGGGTGGCCGTTCGCACCCGGCCGCGAGCCGGCCGCGCACCCCGCGGCCCGCCCCCGAGGCCCGTATGCGACCACAGATCCTGCGCGCGGCGCTGCTGCCGGCCGTCGCCGCCGCGCTGAGCGGTGCCGCCGCCGTCATCTTCACCATCCGGTTCTCCGGGGTCCGCCCGTCCGGCGGTCTCCTGGCGGTGCTCGGCGGCTCCGGTGCGCTGGCCGTCGCGGCTGTGGCCGCGGCCCTCGTCGGGGCCGGCCGGGTCTGCGCCGCGGTGTCCGACCGTGCCCTCGCCCTGCGGCGCACCACCGCCCGGCACCACGCCGAACTCCAGCGGGTCATGGAACTGCTCCGCGACGGCGGGCCCGTGCCGGAGCGCGACGCGGCCCGGCCCGCCGGGGCCGGGGAGGACCCCTTCGACCTGCTCGCCCACGAGATGGACCGAGGGCAGGACGCGGCGGTCGCCGCCCTCGTCGAGGCGTCCCGGCTCTCCCACGGCACCGGCGACGAGCGGAAGGCCGGTGACGAACAGAAGGTCGAGGTGTTCGTCAACCTCGCGCGGCGGCTTCAGTCCCTCGTGCACCGGGAGATCCAGATCCTGGACGAGCTGGAGCACGAGGTCGAGGACCCCGACCTGCTCAAGGGCCTCTTCCAGGTCGACCACCTCGCCACCCGTATCCGCAGGCACGCGGAGAACCTCGCCGTGCTCGGCGGAGCCGTCTCACGGCGCCAGTGGAGCAGCCCGGTGAGCATGATCGAGGTGCTCCGCTCCGCGACGGCCGAGGTCGAGCAGTACCCCAGGGTCAAGCTGGTGCCGCCGGTCGACGGGACCCTGAACGGGCACGCCGTCGCCGACGTCATCCACCTGCTGGCCGAACTCGTCGAGAACGCCACGGTCTTCTCCGCCCCGCACACCCAGGTCCTGCTGCGGGCCCAGCGGGTGACCGCGGGGCTCGCCCTGGAGGTGGAGGACCGCGGACTCGGTATGCCGGGGCCCGAGCAGAAGCGGATGAACACGCTGCTCAACGACCCCGACCGGGTCGATGTCGCCCACCTGCTCCAGGACGGCCGGATCGGCCTCTTCGTCGTCGCCTCCCTGGCCCGCCGGCACGGCATCGCCGTCCGTCTGCAGAGCAACATCTACGGGGGCACCCAAGCCGTGCTCGTCCTGCCGGAGGCACTCCTGGGCGCCGACGAGGACCCCGGTACGGCGGGCGACGCCGTACCCGGCGCGGTGCCGCGGGCGCAGCCCGCCGACGTACACCGCCCGCCCGCCGGAGGCGGCACGGCCGCACCGCCGGCCGCCTCCCGCCCGCGGCAGGAACCGGCCCGGCTCGACCGGCCGCCCCGGCAGGCCGGGGACGCCTATGAGCACAGGGCCCCGCACCCCGAGCGCGTGGACGCCCCCGGCCCGGCCGCCCCTCCGGCGGGCCGGCCGGAGGGGCCGGTGACCGGAGGCACACCGCCGGAGCGCACGGCGGACGCCGTCGGTCCACCCCCCGGATCCGTCGGCGACCGCTTCGCGGCCGCGCACACGGGCGACGGCGCCCCGGCCGCGTACCTTGCCGGCGCACCGTACGGCGGGGGCGGTACGACGACGCCTCCGCGTCACGGCGAGGACACCGCGCTCTTCGGCGGCACGGCGGAAGGAACCCCCGGCGGGGCCCCGGCCGAAGACGGCCGGACGGCGGCCGGAGCGGCGGCCGACGGCACCGGGGCCGCGAACGGCAGCACCGCGAGGCCGCCCGAGGCGGCCCGCCCGGAAACACCCGCTCGCCCCCGGCTGCCCCGGCGCAGCAACCAGGAACACCTCGCACCACAGCTCAAGGAGGCGCCCGCGTCCCGCGCCTTCCAGGGCGAAACCGTCCTGCACGACCCGGGGCTGATGGCCGCCTTCCGCCGCGGGGTGGATCTCGCCGAGGCCCAGACGGCCGACGAGGACCCCGTCGTTCCCGCCCCGGCGCGGGAAACCACGCCGCACACCACCGGCGTCCCGGTCCCCCCGGGGGCCGCCGGGCCCCGGCGGCCCCCGCACGGCCTCGCCCCGCTGCCGGTCCGCGGTCCGGCGGCTTCCGGGACGGTGCCCGCACCCGCTTTCGGGGAACTGCGGATGCCCGCCCCCGACCCACGACCCGAGAACACGTTCAAGGAGTAGATGCACCATGACGAGCGACATGCAGGCCGGTCAGGCCGCGGACCTGGACTGGCTGCTGGGCGGACTCGCCCAGCGCGTGCCCTACACGAGAAGCGTCGTACTGCTCTCGGCCGACGGCCTGGTGAGGTCCGTCCACGGCATGGACCCCGACAGCGCGGACCACATGGCCGCACTGGCCGCGGGACTGTACTCGCTGGGCCGCAGCGCCGGCGCCAGGTTCGGCGACAACGGTGACGTGCGCCAGGTCGTGGTCGAACTCGACTCGACCCTCCTGTTCGTGTCCACCGCCGGGTCGGGGACCTGCCTGGCCGTGCTCGCGGGCCGGGAGGCGGACGCCGCCGTGCTCGGCTACGAGATGGCGATGCTGGTCAAGAGCGTCCGGCCCTATCTGGTGACACCGGCCCGGCAGACCGCCGGGACGCCGTTCGCACCGGGGCTGTGAGCGTGCCGGCCCCGCAGGACGGGCCCCTGCTCGACGACGCGGCCGGCCGGCTCATCCGCCCGTACACCGTGAGCAACGGCCGGACCCGGCCCACCGCCGAACTCGACCTGCTCTCCCTGATGATGGCCACGGGCATCGAGCCCGACGTCCCCCTGGGCCCGGAACACGCGGTGGCCCTCGGTCTGTGCGAGGGCCCGACCTCGGTGGCGGAGATCGCGGCGCACCTCCGGCTCCCCGCGGCCATCACCAAGATCCTCCTGTCCGATCTGGCCGACTGCGGCGCGGTCATCGCGCACGCCCCGGCCTTCCATGACATGCCCACCGACCGATCCCTGCTGGAGGCAGTGCTCGATGGTCTACGACGACAGCTCTGACGGCACCCCGGGTTCCGGGTACTTCCCCGTGGCCCTCAAGGTCCTGGTCGCGGGCGGCTTCGGCGTCGGCAAAACGACATTCGTGGGCGCCGTCAGCGAGATC
The DNA here is from genome assembly GCF_008704555.1 of Streptomyces nitrosporeus. NCBI lineage: Bacteria > Bacillati > Actinomycetota > Actinomycetes > Kitasatosporales > Streptomycetaceae > Streptomyces > Streptomyces nitrosporeus. The sequence continues at coordinate 462,445 of NZ_CP023702.1, read as the reverse complement.
GCGCCGCTCAGCACGGAGGAGCTGCTGACCCAGGTCAGCGTCGGCACCGACAACCTGGACGGCGTCGAGTCCAAGACCTCGACCACCGTGGCCATGGACTTCGGCCGGATCACGCTCTCCGACCAGCATGTGCTCTACCTGTTCGGTACGCCGGGGCAGGAGCGGTTCTGGTTCATGTGGGACGAGCTCTCCAAGGGGGCGCTGGGCGCGGTCGTGCTGGCCGACACCCGGCGGCTCACCGAGTGCTTCGCCGCCGTCGACTACTTCGAGCGGCGCGGCATCGGATTCATCGTCGCCGTCAACGAGTTCGACGGCGCCTACCGCTACGAGCCCGAGGAGGTGCGGGCGGCCCTCGACCTCGGGGCCGACGTGCCGGTCGTGCTGTGCGACGCCAGGATCGCCAGCTCCGGCACCGGGGCGCTGGTCACCCTGGTGCAGCACCTCATCAACGCCACGGCGCCGGCGCCGTTCTCGGGGTTCGGAGCCCATCCGTGAGCCGTCCCGGCCCGGGAGTCAGGGACGCAGAAACGCGTCGATCCGCGTCCGCAGCCCGCGCGGGTCCAGGCCGTGGGCCGTGAGGTGTTCCTCCAGCCGTCCGTAGCGGCGGAGCTCCGCGCGGGCCACACCGAGCCCCAGCACCCGGTGGGGGAGGGCGACCAGGGCGTCGCCGGCCGCGCCGGCCGACGTACCGGCCAGGCAGGGCTCGACCACCACGACGTCGGCCGTGGCACCCGCTCCCACCGCCTCGCGCAGCCCGTCCGCGTCGAAGGGGCGCACGGTCGTCGCGTACAGGACGGTCACGTCCAGACCCTCAGTCGCGGCGAGCACGTTGTCCAGCATCGGGCCGACCGCGACCACCACACCGGCAGAGCCCCGGCGCACGGTGAGGAAGCCCTCCCCGGTCACCGGGCGGCCCAGGCTGTTCGACTGGAGGGACAGGCGTACGTAGACACGGTCCTCCCCCACGACGGCGTGCCGCAGCAGTGCCTCCGCCTCGTCGGGATGGCCGGGGACGTGGACGGTCCAGCCGTCGAGGGTGTCCAGGAGGGCGATGTCGCCGGGTGACATATGGGTGAAGCCGCCGGCCGGCCAGTCGTAGGAGGCACCGGCGCTGACGAGCACGGCGCCCGCCGCCTGGTGCCCCAGGTCCAGCTTCACCTGTTCGAAGGGCCGCTCCACCAGGAAGCTCGCGAAGGTGTGGATGACGGGGCGCATCCCGGTCAGGGCCATCCCGGCCCCCGCCCCGATCAGCAGCTGTTCCCGGATGCCCACGTTGACCACCCGGCCGGGGTGGGCGCGGGCGGCGGCCCGGAAACCGTCGCAGCTGATCTCGGCGAGTACCACGGCGAGGCGGGGGTCCTCGTCCAGCAGCTCGGTGGTGGTGGTGACGAAGCGGTCGCGCATGGTGTCCATCGGTCTCCTCGGGTGCTCGGGTGCCGGGTTCCGGCCGTGGGCGGGTGCGGTTCAGCTCTTCGGGGCGACGCGGGCGATCACCGCGTGGGGGCGGCCGGGGTGCGGCGCGGTGTACGCCGCGTACAGCGCTCCGTGGTCCCGGCCGTCCACGGTCCTGACCGACCACCCGGCCGCTTCGAACCGTGCGGCGATGCCGCCCGGCCTGGCGTAGCTCGCGGAGCCGTTGTCGATCACCACCGTGTGCAGCTGTTCGAGGCCCGCGGGGCCCGCGTAGGCGATCGCCTCGTGGTTGCTGCCCTCGTCCAGCTCCGCGTCACCGGTCAGCACCCAGACCCGCGGGCCGGCGAGTCCTTGCGCCCGCAGTCCCAGCACGCTCCCCACGGCCAGAGGGAGCCCGTGCCCCAGGGAGCCGCTGCCGATCTCCGCACCGGGCACGAGCACCCGGTCCGGGTGGTGCCCGAGGGGCGAGTCGTACGAGCCGAAGCCGGGAAGCAGCTCCTCGCCGAAGAAGCCGCGTGCGGCCAGGACCGCGTAGTACGCCATCGGCCCGTGCCCCTTGGAGAGCAGGAACCGGTCACGGCCGGGAGCGTCGGCTGTGCCGGGGGTGACGCGCAGCACCCGGTCGTACAGCACCCACAGGGCGTCCAGGGTGGAGGTGGCGGCCGGGCCGTGCTTCTCGTCGCCGGTCATCAGGCTCATCAGCCGGTGCAGGTCGTCGTATCCGTACACCGGTGCTTCGGGCGTGTCCGTCATGCCACCCAGCGTTCAACCTCGACCTAGGTCGAGGTCAAGTGCGAAAGGGATTCGTGACCACCCGCTCGTGTGGGGTATTGTTCTCATGCGCGCTCAGCCAGGGGGAAACCCCAGGTCAAACGGGCAACGGGACGTGGCGCAGCTTGGTAGCGCACTTGACTGGGGGTCAAGGGGTCGCAGGTTCAAATCCTGTCGTCCCGACTGGAGACAGTCGTAGATCAGGGCCGGTACCGGAGCAATCCGGAACCGGCCCTGATCCGTTCCGTGAGCACTTCGCGGGCCTGCCCGTCCTCGACGCCCCCGGGCCGGCCGGTGCGTCTGCCTCGACGAGGGATCACACCGGACGCCGCACGGCCCCCGGCCCGACTGGGAGACGGGCGGCCGGCTCGGCGGCGGTGCGCACGAGCGGTGTGGCCATGATCCCGGCGACGCCGGTGCGGCCGGCGATGCAGGCGTCGAGGCGGTGCCACGCCGGAGGGAACCGGGTCAGGGCCGTGTGGACGAGCCCGAGGTGAAGGCCGATCCCGACGAACAGCCGGTACGCGTCCTCGGCCGCGGCCCGCACCGCGTCGCCGAACCACACGGCCCGGGGAAGGCTGTCCGGCCGGCAGGCGGAGCCGAAGCCGGCCTGAGCGCGCGGGGCGTCGGTGACGGTGCCGCAGAACGGCGTGACCGGCGTCCTGCCGGTCACCTCCGCGAGCGCGTCGGCGAGGCCGGACAGGACGGGATCCATGTGTGCGGCGTGCGAGGCGACATCCGCCCCGACCACGCGGATCCCCGCCCCGCGGGCCTCCCACTCGTCGGCGGGACGGCGGACGCGGCCGACGTCACCGCCGACGAGGGTGTTCTCCGGCGACACGACGCGACACGACGACGGCGACGGCGACGGTGTCCCCTCGCACGTCCTGTTCCCACAGCAGCCGTTCGACCTCGGCACGCCCCAGGGCGACCGAAGCCATCAGGCCCTGCCCTGCGGTCCGCAGGACCAGGCGCGACCGGCGGCAGACGACCCGTACGCCGCCCCGGACACCCGGCGCCCCCGGGACCAACGCGGCGGCGGCCCGGAAGGCGCGCGCCGGGGGCGCGGGTGCCGCGAGGAGGCGCCCGGCGGATGGAGACTGGGGCGGTGACCTCGAACACACACCGTCGCGGGGCCCGGAAGGGCCGCAGGGCCGTGTTCCGGCGCCCGGTCCGTCCGCCGGGAGAACGGGAGCCGTTGCTGACGCGGTACGGGAGGGCCGCGTGGGTGCTTCCCATGAGCTGTCTGACCGTCATCTTCGCCCTCGGCGAGCTGGGTCCGGCCATCCATGTGGCGAACTGGCTGCTGATGGTGCCGCTGCTGGCCTCCGGGGTCTGCTCGCCGGGAGTCACCCTCTTCTTCGGGGTGCTCGCGGTGGCGCTCAACCGCTGGGTCGACGTCACCCACCCGTCCGCGGACATCCGGACCGAGGACTTCCTCCTCCAGGTCACCGCGTCGCTCCTCGCGCTCGTCATCGCGGTGCTCCGGGCGCGGGCCCACGCCTACGTCCGCCATCTGCAGAGCTCCGCGGAAGCCACCCGTGAGGTCGTCCTGCGTCCGCTTCCGCCGGGCTGGGGCGGGGTCGAGTCCGCGGCCCGCTACCGGGCGGCGGATGTCGAGGCGCGGGTCGGCGGGGACTTCTACGACGTGCTGGCCACCCCGTTCGGGGCCCGGGTGGTCCTGGGCGACGTCCAGGGCAAAGGCCTGTCCGCGGTGTCGACCGCGGGCGCGGTGACGGGGGCCTTCCGTGAGGCCGGCTACCACGAACAGGACCTCGACCTCGTGGCCCGGCGTATGGAGCACGGGCTGTGGCGGCACAACCTGCTGCGGCAGGCGTGCGGCGACGAGACGGAGCGCTTCGCGACCGCGGTGGTCCTCGCCTTCCCGGCGGAGGACGCGCACACGGTCGAGCTGGTCAACTTCGGGCACGAGGGCCCGTTCGTGACAGGCCCGCGAGGCGTGTGGCAGATGCCGCAGCAGGATGGGGCCCCGGTCGGCATGGCCGGGCTCGTCGGCGGGACACCGGCCGTCCGCCGGGTCTCCGTCGAACCGGAGGAGACGGTGCTGCTGGTGACCGACGGGGTGACGGAGGCGCGGAACCGGGCGGGGGAGTTCTTCCCGCTGCGGCACCGGCTGGAGCGGCTGGCCGCCGCCCATCCGGACGGCATCGCCCCCGCGGAGCTGCTGAACCTGGTACTCGACGCCGTCCGGAACCACACCGACGGGCACCTCACCGACGACGTCGCCCTGCTCGCCGTCCGGCGGGGTGCCCGGCCCCCGGGCCCCGGATGAGACCGGACGGAGCCGCCTCCGCCGTGACCCGGCCGTTACCCGGACCGGCCGGGGCCGCGCGGTGCGCGGACGCCGGGCCGTACGCCCCCTCGCCCGTCCGGGACGCGTGCTCCTCCGCGTCGCTTCCGCTCATGCGCCACGCCGGCGCCGGACCGCGGCGTCCCGCCCGGCCGGCTCGCCCCGCACGCGCGAACGGCGGGTGCGGCCCCGCCCGATGCGCGGTGGTGCGTCCGCGCCCCGGATCCCGGCCCCGTGCGGGGCCGGGGCGGGTCAACGCCGGTCCGGCGGGGCGGGCTGGAGCGCGATCGCGACGACGTCGTCGGCGAGGGCGGGGGCCCAGCGGGCGAGGTCGTGCTGGATGAAGTCGATGAGGCCGGACGGGGAGGGCTGCCGGGGGCCGGCGTCGCAGTGGGCCTGGAGCTGTTCGCGGAGGGGGTAGAAGGCGCCGGCGGGATCGCGTGCCTCGGTGACGCCGTCGGAGTAGGCGACCAGGATGTCGTCGGGCCCCAGGACGCGGGTGAGGGCGGGCGGCTGTTCGGTCAGCAGGTCTCCCATCCCCAGCGGCAGGCTGTGCTCCGTGCGCACGACGGACGTCTCGCAGGAGCTGATGACGAGCAGGGGCTGGTGACCGCGGTTCAGGACCCGCACTTCGCGTGCCTCCGGGGAGAATTCGAGCAGGACCGCGGTGACGAAGAGCTCGTCCGCCGGTGCCGCCGTCTCCGCCGGTTCCCCGGTGGTGTGCGGCGGAGCGGCGCCGGTACCGGAAGGGCTTTTGACGTTGTCCCGGTCGAGTTGCAGCGCCACGTCGATCCGGTCGGCGAGCTGAGGGAGCGTGGGCTGGAGCAGGGCCGCCTCCCGGAAGGTCGAGATCACCGTGGCCACGGTCCGGGTGGCGCCCACGCCCTTGCCCTTGACGTCCCCCACGATCACACGCACCCCGAAGGGGGTCGGACGGACGCTGTAGAGGTCCCCTCCGATGAGCGCCTCGTCGTCGGCCGCCCGGTAGAAGCCGGCTATCCGCACCGGCCCCACCTGGGCCGGAAGCGGCCGTAGCAGGGCGAGTTGTACGGCTTCGGCCACCGCCCGCACACGGCGCAGACGGTCCTCGGCACGGTAGCGCACCACGCACAGGGCGACGGAGAGCAAGGTGACCGTGCCCAGTTGGATCAGCACGGTGACGGTCTGCGGTCCGACGTAGTCCTCGACCGCCTCGATGAGAGCCAGCGCGGCGCATCCGGCCGCGCCGGTGGCGCCGACACCGAGCGGCGGATAGGTGAAGATGGCCAGCACGATCGAGGCGGAGAGCAGCGACCCGAAGAAATAGCGCGGTGGTGTCACCTGGTCGAGGACCACCGTCAGGACGATCAGCGCGGGCGGCAGCAGGCGCAGCCAGGGCGGCGGCCATGAACGCTCCTGGGCCCGCCGGTGCTCCAGGGCAGACCGCTCCGTGCCCACAGCTGTCACGTCCTTCCCGCCCGGCTTCCGGTGCGCGGCTCCTGGCGAGCATCATGCACGAGCGGATTCCTCCCGGACGGCACCGACCCACCCGCCGGGCGGTGTGCCCCGGACCGGGAGGCGGCGGACCGCCTCGGCCCACGCCGCCCGGGTGCCGGCCCGGCCGGCCGGGGCCCCGGGGCGGGGCGGCACCGGAAACCTCGTGCGGCTCTGAGGGAGTCCTACGGCGCAGCTCCCGGCCCGGAGCGCCTTGCAGGGCCCGGGCACACGGCCGATTCTGGGAATCCGGCGCCCCGCGGCGCGACGGCGAGGACAGGTGCGGCATGACGGAGACGACGACCCACAGCCCCACGGGCCACCAGGCACGGGAGGCGCTCTCACCGGGCGTACGCCGGATCAGCCTCGACGCGGGAGGGCTCCCGCTCTCCGCCCTGCTGAGCGCACCCGCGGAAGGGCGGCCGTCCAGGGCCACGGTCGTCGCCCTGCACGGCGGCGGGATGAGCGCCGGCTACTTCGACGGCCAGGCACACCCCGACACCTCCCTGCTGACCCTCGGGGCCGGCCTCGGCTGCACCGTCCTCGCCCTGGACCGGCCCGGCTACGGGGCCTCGGCCGCCCGGCTGCCCGAGGGGCAGCCGCTGCTCGACCAGGTGACCACGGTACGGGCCGCGATCGACGGGTTCCGGGACCGCTGCCCCGCCGGGCCCCTCTTCCTGCTCGGTCACTCGTTCGGCGGGAAGGTCGCCCTGGCGATGGCCGCCGACGCCCCGCCCGGCTCCGTGCTCGGCCTGGACGTGTCCGGCTGCGGCCACCGCCCCGCGGCCGACGCGGCCCGGCTCGTGCGGGGCCACGACCGCAGCCTGCGCCACCTCAACTGGGGCCCGCTGCACCACTACCCCCCGGGCACCTTCCGGGCGGCCGAGCAGATCGTGGCTCCCATGCCCCGGCGCGAGCTCGCCTCCGTCACGGACTGGACAGAGCTCGCCCCCCGGCTGCTGCCCCGCGTCCCGGCCCCCGTGCGCCTCACCTTCGCCGAACACGAGGGGTGGTGGCGGCAGACCGACGCCGACCTCGCCGAGCTGACCGCCCTGCTGTCCGGCGCGCCCCGGGTCCTCGTCGACCGGCTCCCCGGCGCCGGACACAACATCAGCCTCGGGGCGACCGCGCGCGCCTACCACCTGCGCGCCCTCGGATTCCTGGAGGAATGCCTCGGCGCCACCGGCCGGCCCGCCGCCGCACCGTGAAACCGGCCGCCGCGGCCCACCCCTTCCGCGCCCTGCGCGTCCGCAACTTCCGGCTCTTCGCCGGCGGCCAGGTCGTCTCCGTCGCCGGCACCTGGATGTCGGTCGTGGCCCAGGACTGGCTCGTCCTGGAGATGACCGGCGACTCCGCCACCGAACTCGGCACCGTCACCGCCCTGCAGTTCACCCCCGTCCTGCTGTTCACCCTGCACGGAGGCAGGCTGGCCGACCGCTACGACAAACGGACCCTGCTGACCCTCGCCAACCTCGTCTCCGGGCTGCTCGCGCTGCTCCTCGCCGTCCTCGTCCTCGGGGACCTCGCACGCCTCACCCACATCTACCTCTTCGCGCTCGGCCTCGGACTGGTCAACTCCGTCGAGGTACCCACCCGGATGGCCTTCGTCGGCGAACTGGTGGGCCCCGAACTGCTGCCCAACGCCTCGGCGCTGAGCGCCGCCTACTTCAACGTCGCCCGGGTGGCGGGACCGGCGGCCGCCGGACTGGTCATCGCCGCCCTGGGCAGCGGATGGGTGCTCCTGGTCAACGCGGTGAGCTACGCCGCGACCGTGCTGACCCTGCGGTGCATCCGCCCCGGCGAACTGCACCGCGACGAACGCCGGACCGGCCCCGCGCGGGTCACCGACGGCCTGCGGCACGTCCGCGACCGGCCCGGCCTCACGGTCCCGCTCGCCCTGGTCGCCGGAGTGGGACTGTTCGGGCTCAACTTCCAGCTGACCCTGCCGCTGCTCGCCAAGACGGTGTACCGGGCCGACGCGGCCTCCTTCGGACTGCTGACCACCGTCTTCGCCGCCGGCTCGCTCGCCGCGGCCTTCCTCACCACCGCCCGCACCTCACGGCCCTCGGCGCGCCTGGTCACCTGCTCCGCCCTGGTCTTCGCCGTCCTGGAGGCAGCGGTCGGACGCGCCCCCGGCTACCCGGCGGCCGTGGTGCTGCTCTTCCTCACCGGGGGAGCCTCGGTGTACTTCGCGCAGGCCGCCAACCACCGCGTCCAGCTCGGCTGCGACCCCCGCTTCCGCGGCCGGGTCCTCGCCCTGTACACCCTGATCCTCCAGGGGACCACACCGCTGGGCGCCCTCCTGGTGGGACGGGTCGGAGCGGAATGGGGGGCCAGGGCCTGCTTCCTCGCCGGAGGCCTCGCCTCGCTCGCCACCGCACTCGCCGTGCTCGCCCTGCCCTCCGGACGCTCCGGCCCCGAACCCGCGGAGCACGGGAACCGGGCCGGCCGGGCCCTGCCCGGCACGGGGCGGCCCGCCGAGGACGCAGGGCCGTGACCGCACCACCCGCCCGGGCCGCACCACCCGCCCGGGCCGCACCACGCGCCCGGGGCCGCGTCTCCCGCCCCGGGCCGCACCGGCGCCGAGCCGCGGGCGGGAGCGGCCCTCACCCCCCGGCCAGCCGGCGGACGGCCTCCACGACCCGCCCCGCGCCGTCCTCGGACGCCATCCGCCGCGCCCCCTCGGCCGCGGCCCGCGCGTACTCCGGTTCCGCCACGGCCCGGCTGAGCGCCTCCGCCAGAGCGCCGGACGTCAGCGACCGGAAGGGGAGCGGGTCCGTCGCGGCGCCGGCCAGAGCGAGACGCCGCGCCCAGAACGGCTGGTCGGCGGTGACCGGTACGGGGACCGAGGGCACCCCGGCACGAAGGGCCGCGGCCGAGGTGCCCGCGCCGGCGTGATGCGCCACCGCGGCCAGCCGGGGGAAGAGCAGGGCGTGCGGCAGGTCCCCGACGGTGAGGACGTCGTCCCCGGACGCGGACAGGCCCGCGGCGCCCGACTGGAGGATGCCCCGCAGCCCTGCCTGCCGCAGCGCCGCGACGGCCGTCTCGCCGAGCCGCTCGCCCTCTCCCGCGGCCATGCTCCCGAAACCGATCAGTACGGGCCTGGGCCCGGCCCCGAGGAAGTCCTCCACCTCCGCCGGGAGCCGGACACCGGGCCCGGTACGGGGCCACCAGGAGCCCACCACCTCCAGCCCCGGACGCCAGTCGGCCGGACGCGGCCGGAGCACGGCGCTGAAACCGTGCAGGACGGGCCAGCCCTCCCGTTCCCGGCGGGCGCGCATCCCGCCGGGGGAGCACGGACCCAGCCGGAGGCGTTCACGCAGGCGGGAGACGGCCCGGGCGTAGACCCGGTCGGCCATCCGGAGGGCGAAGCGTCCCGCCGTACGGTTGCCGGCCCGGCCCAGTGAGCGTGTGCCCATGACGACGGGAGGGAACTCACCGGTCGGTGCCGTGGGCTGGAGGTACACCCCGAGCCCCGGTGTCCCGGTGGCCTCGCACAGATGCCAGCCGAGCGGGGCGGTGGTGGTGGACAGCAGCAGGAGGTCCGTCCCCTCCTCCACCGCGTCGGCGAGCCCCTGGCCGAGACCGGTGGTGAACGACGCGGCGGCGCGCATCACCTCGCGGTTGGTACGGACCCCCGTACGGCCCCGGGTGGCCGAGGGCAGGCGCCGGAACCCGAGCCCGGCATCACGCACCATCGGCTCGAAGACGTCCGGGGCGGCCATCGCGACCTCGAATCCCGCGTGCGCCAGCTCCACGCCGAGCCCGGTGTACGGGGCGACGTCACCACGTGAACCGGCCGTGGCCAGCAGGACCCTCATCGCCTCCCCCCGGCGTCCGTGCCGGTGCCCGCACCCGGTTCCGCGGCCCCGGCCCCGGGGTCCGGTTCCGCGCCGGCACCGGCGGTGGCCGTCGCACGGGCCGCGTTGGCGTGGACCGCGCGGCACAGGTAGCCGGCGAGTCCGGGCCGCTGCTCCGAAGCCGGAACGACCAGCGCGAAGGCGCGCGGGTCGGCGGCGAAGTCGTCGGCGATCCGCCGGTGCATGCCGGGCGGACACGGGGTGAACCAGCGGGTGAGATGGGAGCGGTGTGCCTCCGCGATGTCCATCGCGCACGTCCCGTCGGCGGGTTCGCCCGCGTCGAAGGCCGCGAGGAGCTCTTCACGCCAGACTGCGGCCTCGCCCGTGAGCGTCCGCCAGTCCTCCTTCGTATGGCCGGCCGCGCGTTCCATCGCCTCGTCGTGGGACGCGGAGCCCTCGAACTTCAGCCCGGCCTCGGTGGCGTAACTCAGGTCGAAGGTGATCTCGCCGAAGACCTCCGTACGCTCCCGGGGAGTCATGGGCACACCGGTCCGCTGGATCTCGATGGCCCGCTGGGTCAGTCCGACGAGCCGCTGGAGCCGGGCGATCTCCTCCCGGAGCCGTGACTGCCGCGAGCGCAGACGCTCCGAGGCGTCCGCCCGCGGATCCTCCAGCAGCGCCTCGATCTCGTCGAGCGGGAAGCCCAGCTCGCGGTAGAAGAGGATCTGCTGGAGCCGGGCCAGATCGGCGTCGCCGTAGAGGCGGTAGCCGGCCCTGCTGCGGCCGCTCGGGGAGAGCAGCCCGGTCCTGTCGTAGTGGTGCAGCGTACGCACGGTCACCCCGGCGAAAGCCGAGACCTGACCCACGGAGTACTCCATGGTCCTTCCTTTCTCGCGCCACCAGCCTCGGGCCTGACGCCGGGGGAGGGTCAAGCGCCGCCGGACCGCCCGGCCACCCCGGCGGCACGGTCCAGGAAGCCGGAGACCGGGCCGAAGGTCAGCAGCCCGCTGGACGCCCCGGCGAGCTCGCCGCGCGCCACGGCGAGTGCCGCGTGGGCGCGGGCCGCCGTCCCGCTGTCCCCGAGTTCCACCGCCGCCCGCGCCAGCAGGCACCACAGGCCCTCCTGCAACAGGTCGTGCGGCGGCCGGGGTGCCGCCCGCAGGGCCAGGAGCGCCTCGTCCCGGCGGTGCCCGCCCAGTAGCAGCAGTGGAAGAACCCATGGCCGGTACGGTCCCCAGTCGGTGTCCGCGAACCCGTCCGGTGAGGGCAGCAGGCCCGCCCGTACCACCGGGGCCAGCCGGGCCAGGGCGGGCAGCCCCGCCGCCAGCCCCGGCATCCCGCAGCCCTCCAGCAGCCCCACGGCCCTGCCGTAGGCGGCCCGTTCCGCGTCCGCGTCGCCGGAGACCGCGGCCCGCAGGGCCCGGTACCAGCCGGTGAACACCAGGGCGAGAGGCCGCTCGTGACGCTCCGCCAGCTCCTCGACGGCCGCGGCCTGGCCGTCCGCCGCCGCGAAGTCGCCCAGCCCGGACAGCGCCTGGAGCCGCACCAGCCGGCCCAGCACCTCCGGACCGGCCAGGCCGTGAGCCCGGGACAGCCCGACGAGTTCGGCCCCGATCGCCTCCCGCCGGGCCGCGAGCCCGCAGCGGTCGAAGGACTGGAGGCACACCCCGTTGAGCGCGAACGCCAGCAGGGAGGCGTCGCCGAGCCGCCGGGCGGCGGCCTCCGCCTCCCGCGCCGCGCGGCCCGCCCGCAGCCGCCAGGGATCTTCCTCCCGCCCCGCGGACACGGACGGCACCGGCCCGTCCGCCAGGGCGTCCCCGCGGGACTCCACCGCAATGGTGGCCAGAAGCCTGGCCCGGACCGCCTCGGGAGCGTCCCCGGGCAGCCGGGCGAGGGTCCGTTCCGCCGCCCGCACCACCGCGCGGGCGGCTTCCACGTCGTCCACCCGCGTCCAGACGGCCGGCACGTCGTACATCCCGATCACCCGGGCCGTCAGCTCCACGTCACCGGTCCGCTCCGCCGCCTCCACGGCCGCCGTCCGGTGCAGCCGCGCCGCGTCCAGACCGCCCGCACCCGTCACCGCCAGCCCCCGCAGCAGCCCCGCCGCCGCCTCCAGCCGGGCCGGTGAGCGGGCGGGCACGGCGCTCTCGTAGGCCGCCGCGGCCCGCGACCACACACCGTCGGCGACTCCCTCGGCCGGCCCCCGCAACCGGTCCGCCCCGCGCAGCACGTCCTGCTCCAGGCGCGCCAGCGCCGGACCCGGGTCCGTTCCCAGCTGATCGGCGAGCACCTGTCTGGCCCGGCGCAGCACCGCCAGCGCGTCGCCCTGCCGGCCCGACCGGTACAGGGCGGTCGCCAGCAACTGCCAGCCGTCCTCCCGCCACGGGTGCTCCGTCACGTGCGCGTCCAGATCGGGTACCGCCTCCCGGGCCGCCCCCGCACCGATCAGCGCCTCCGCCCGCCGCTCGACGGCGTGCAGCCGCAGCGCCGACAGCCGGGCGCGTTCACCGCGGGCCCACCGGGCACCGGCGAAGTCCGCGTAGGCCGGGCCGCGCCAGGACGCCAGCGCCCCGGACAGCACGGGCACCGCCTCGGCGGGCGGCAGCCCGCCCGCCCGGTCCACCGCCTCCTCGAAGACCCACGCGTCCACCGCCCCGGGCTCCGGCCGCAGCGCGTATCCCGGTCCCCGGGTCACCAGCAGCCGGGACGCCGTGCGCGGCGGACGGTCCGGCTCCAGGGCCTTGCGCAGCGCGGCGACGAACGTCCGTACCGAGCCCACCGCGGTCGCCGGCGGCTCCTCCCACAGGTCATCGACCAGCCGGGCCACCGGCACCGTGCGGCGCCGCGCCGCCAGCAGCCGGGCCAGTACCTCCCGGTGGCGCGGCCCGCCGAGCCGCAGCCCGCCGCCCGCGCCGTCCCGGGCGGTCACCGGCCCCAGCACGCCGAACTCCACCCGCATCGTTCCTCCCGCTCTTCCCCGTGCCCTGCCGGCAGCCCGTGTCCGGCACGGCGCCGGGCTCACTGATCGGTTGCTGATCCACCGCCCCGAAGGTGGAGGACGTCCCCGGCCCGGTCCACCGGACCTACCGGACCCGGGGGCCCCGCCGGACCCACCGGCGAGCACGCCACGAGAGAAGGATCTTCCATGACATCCGCCGCGAATCCCACCGGCCCCCTCCTTCCCGGCTTCACCCGGCACCGCCTGCCGGTGGACGACGGGGTGGAGCTGGACGTCGCCGTCGGCGGCACGGGCACCCCCGTCGTGCTGCTGCACGGCTTTCCGCAGACCCGGCTCATGTGGCGGCACGTCGCGGCCGACCTGGCCGCCGACCACACCGTCATCTGCCCCGACCTGCGGGGCTACGGCGCCAGTGACAAGCCGCTGGAGACCGGCCCCGACGTCTACGCCAAGCGCACCATGGCCCGTGACGTCGTCCGGGCGGCCGCGGCCCTCGGACACGGCCGCTTCGCCCTGGCCGGGCACGACCGCGGCGCCCTGGTCGCCTTCCGCGCCGCACTCGACCACCCGCGGGTCGTCAGCCACGCCGCGCTGCTCGACGTCCTGCCGACCCTCGACATGTGGGAGTCCCTGCGCGGGGTGCGCGCCGCCGTCGGGTTCCACCTCTACCTGATGGCGCAGCCGCCGGGCCTGCCCGAGCACATGATCTCGGCCGGCGCCGACGCGTTCTTCGGCTCCTTCCTCGACGCCTGGACGAACGACCCCTCGGCGATCCCCGCCGAGGTGCGGGCGGCCTACCTCGCGGCATCCGCGGCAGCCGTCCCGTCGATCGTGGCCGACTACCGGGCCACGGCCGGCGTGGACATCGAACACGACACCGCCGACCGGGAGGCCGGGCGGACCGTCACCGCTCCGGTCACCGTCCTCCAGCAGGACTGGGGCGCCGCCCTCGGCTACGACGCCGAGGCGCTGTGGCGGGCCTGGGCGCCCGACCTGCGCCACCGCACCGTCTCCACGGGCCACTTCATGGCGGAGGAGGACCCGGCCATGGTCGCCTCCGAGATCCGCGCGCTCCTGACCCGCCGGACACGCTGAGGCACCGGAGGCGCGGGGGTGCCGCCGGACGCGCCGGCCCCGGCGGCACCCGCCCCGAACCGCCTCACGGCGGCCGGGGGCCTGGCCGGGCCGGGGCTCCGGGCCGTCCGGACCGGCCGCGGGCTACCCCTCCGGACGAGGAAACACACACGGGTTACCATATGAGCGCCTCCTAGCTCGAAAGAGATTCTTGTGACTGTCAACGACGACTCGTTCACTGACTGGAAGAACCGCGAACGGATAGCGGAATCGATGATTCCGCTCATCGGGCGCCTTCACCGGGAGCGGGATGTGACGATCCTGCTGCACAGCCGCTCCCTGGTGAACAAGTCGGTGGTGAGCATCCTCAAGACCCACCGGTTCGCCCGGCAGATCGAGGGGGAGGAGCTCTCGGTCACCGAGACGCTGCCGTTCCTGGAGGCGCTCACCGCACTGGATCTCGGACCCTCCCAGATCGACATCGGGATGCTGGCCAAGACCTACCGCACCGACGGACGCGGCCTGTCGGTCGAGCAGTTCACCGCCGAGGCCGTCGCCGGCGCCACCGGCGAGAACAAGATCGAGCGCCGCGAGTCGCGTGACGTCGTCCTCTACGGCTTCGGCCGCATCGGACGCCTCCTCGCCCGTCTGCTCATCGAGAAGGCCGGCTCCGGAAACGGCCTGCGGCTCCGCGCCATCGTCGTCCGCAGGGGCGGGGACCAGGACATCGTCAAGCGCGCCTCGCTGCTGCGCCGGGACTCGATCCACGGCCAGTTCCAGGGCACCATCACCGTGGACGAGGCGAACAGCACGATCGTCGCCAACGGCAACGAGATCAAGATGATCTACGCCGACGACCCCTCCGAGGTGAACTACACGGCGTACGGCATCAAGGACGCCATCCTCATCGACAACACCGGCCGCTGGCGCGACCGCGCGGGCCTCTCGCAGCACCTGCGCCCGGGCGTCGCGAAGGTCGTGCTGACCGCCCCGGGCAAGGGCGACGTCCTCAACGTGGTCCACGGCGTCAACCACGAGACGATCAAGCCGGACGAGCAGATCATCTCCTGCGCCTCCTGCACCACCAACGCGATCGTCCCGCCGCTCAAGGCGATGGCGGACGAGTACGGTGTCCTGCGCGGGCACGTGGAGACCGTCCACTCCTTCACCAACGACCAGAACCTGCTGGACAACTTCCACAAGTCCGACCGCCGGGGCCGCTCCGCGCCGCTCAACATGGTCATCACCGAGACCGGTGCGGCCTCCGCCGTCGCCAAGGCGCTGCCCGAGCTGGACGCCCGTATCACCGGCAGCTCGATCCGCGTCCCGGTCCCGGACGTCTCGATCGCGATCCTCAGCCTGCGGCTCGCCCGTGAGACCACGCGCGAAGAGGTGCTCGACCACCTCCGCAACGTGTCGCTGACCTCGCCGCTCAAGCGGCAGATCGACTTCACCAACGCGCCCGACGCGGTCTCCAGCGACTTCATAGGCTCACGCCACGCCTCGATCATCGACGCCGGCGCCACCAAGGTCGAGGGCGACGACGCCATCCTCTACCTCTGGTACGACAACGAGTTCGGCTACTCGTGCCAGGTCGTCCGGGTCGTCCAGCACGTCTCCGGGGTCGAGTACCCGACCTTCCCCGTCCCGGTGGCCTGACCCCGCCGCCCGTTCAGCCGGCCCGGCCGCCCGCACCGCGGGCGGCCGTCGCCGTGTCCGCCGGGTGCGGTCCGCGGGTGGCGGTGAGGAAGACCCGGCGGGTGGGGATCTCGTCGGCGTACGCCTCGCGGACCGTGGCCTCCACGGTGCCGAAGCCGGCCGCCGTGACCGCACGGCGCAGTTCCCCGGCGGTGAACTCCGCCCAGTAGACCGGGATTCCGCTGCCCAGCGGATCGGGCCTGACCCCGTCCGCCGTGCCCTCCTTGGCCACGACGAGCAGGCGCCCTCCGGGGCGCAGCGCCCCGGCCCACGCCGCCAGGGTGCCCGGCAGCAGCGACCGGGGCTGGTCGTGGAGCGAGTAGTACGAACACAGCCCGTCCAGCCGTCCGGCCCACACCGCCCCGATGTCCCGCTGGTCGCCCACCTCGAACCGGCACGACGGCTTCTCGCGCCGGGCGAGGGCGACGCAGCGTGGCGACAGGTCGATGCCCGTCGCGTCGAGCCCCCGCGCGGTGAACACCTCCGTGACGTGGCCCGTGGGCCCGCAGCCGGCGTCGAGGACCCGGCCGCCCTCGCCGATCCCCGCCGCGAACGAGTCCAGTACCGCCCGGTCGAACGGCTTCGTGTCCCACTCGTGCCGGAACAGTTCCAGATACCGGTCGGCACGGGCGTCCCAGGACCGCACCACATCGGCCCGGCCACCGGGCACGGGCGGCGGGGACACGGAATCGTCGGGCATGCGCCGCATCGTAGCGGCCGGCACGGGCACGGATACGGGCATGGGTACGGATACGGACGCGGGCGGACCCGGGGACCCCGCGAAGGAGGCCCGGACCCGCCCGTACCCTCATGTACGCCGCAGCCGGGGCGTATCCGGAGGCGTCACGCGCCCTGGCCGGAACCCGGCCCCGAGCCCGCCGTCTTCTTGATGCCCTCGGTGATGTCGTCCAGCACGGAGAGCTTCGGCGCCTTGTCGTTGACGTCGAACCCGGAGCGGACGAGGACGAGCATGTCCTTGTTGTTCGGGGACGGGAAGGCGAGCGACTCGACGTACCCGTCGTCGCCGTTCTTCGTCACGACCTTCCAGCGCACCCGGTAGCCCTTCTGGCCGGCCACGGTGACCGCCTCGGACTTCAGTTCGTCGTGCGAGGTGATCCCGCCGTAGATCTTCTCGCCGTACGACTGCTCGGCGTTGGCCTCGATGTCGGCCAGAGCCGCGGCCTTCGACGTGGTCTCGGTGACCTCCAGCGCCTGGGCCGGCGCGGAGAACACCCCGCCGCGGACACAGCTCTGGCTCTTGTCGCCGGGGCAGGCGTACTGGCCGGTGGTCACCCCGGCACCGACCGGCGAGGACTCGCCGGACCAGCCCTCGGGGACCGGGATGCTGATACCGCTGGCGAAGTCGGTGGCGTACCCGTCCTCGGTCTGCGGCATCTGCCCGCCGGGACCCTGTCCCTGGCCGCCGCTCCCGCCGTCCCGGCCGTCGTCGTCCTGGCCGCCGGGACCGCGCGGGGCGTCCGAGGAGCCCGGTTTGACGGCCGACGTGCCGGGACGGCCCTCGGAGTTGCCGGCGCCCAGCAGATAGGCGCCGCCGCCGACCGCGGCCAGTACGACGAGACCGGCGGCTATGCCCGCGCCGACGCGTATCCGGCGGCGCCGGACGGCCGCGGGCGGAACGCGGAGCTGATCGGTCCACCGGCCGCCGTCCCACCAGCGTTCGAGCCGGGGACCGGTTCCTGAGTACCCGGGGTCTGGATGCCAGCCGGGAGGGGTCATCTGGGTCACAGGAGAACCGTAAGCG
Organism: Streptomyces nitrosporeus; assembly: GCF_008704555.1. Taxonomy (NCBI): domain Bacteria; kingdom Bacillati; phylum Actinomycetota; class Actinomycetes; order Kitasatosporales; family Streptomycetaceae; genus Streptomyces; species Streptomyces nitrosporeus. Next base: position 445,184 of record NZ_CP023702.1, on the reverse strand, counting down.
CACTCGGTGAGAATCGTATGAAACGCACAGGGTGCCGGTCGGCGCGGCCCCGGTGACCGCTGCCGGCCCGATCGGGCCGGCCCGGAACGCTCAGGGCTCGATCAGACCGGCCCGGATCGCGTACCGGGTGAGCTCCAGACGGTCCCTGAGGCCCAGCTTCTGGAGCAGGTTGGCCCGGTGGCGCTCCACCGTCTTGACGCTGATCACCAGCATCCCGGCGATCTCCTTCGAGGAATGCCCCTCCGCCACCAGCTTGAGGATCTCCTCCTCGCGCTCGGTGATCGCCCGCGCGGGCACGTCACCGCCCTCCCGCACCCGGTCCAGGTAGTTGCGGATGAGAGCCGTCACCGCGCCCGGGTAGAGGAACGGCTCGTCGCGCATCGCGGCCCGGCACGCCTCGACCAGGTCGCGGTCGGCCACCGACTTCAGCACGAACCCCGAGGCGCCCGCCTTCAACGCCTCGAAGAAGTACTGCTCGTTGTCGTACATGGTGAGCATCAGGATGCGCAGCCCGGGCATCACCCGGGAGAGCTCACGCGCCGCCTGAAGGCCCGTCAGGCGGGGCATGGCGATGTCCAGCACGGCCAGGTCGGGCTTCTCGGCGCGGGCCAGCTCGACGGCCTCGGCCCCGTCACCCGCCTCGGCGACCACCTGGAGACCGGGCTCCTGGTCGAGGATGAGTCGCACCCCCCGGCGCACCAGGGCGTGGTCGTCGGCGAGCAGGATGCGGGTCGTGCCGGAGGGTACGGCGGGGGAGTGGGGCATCAGTCGAGTCCGTTCCGTACGGGCACGTCGAGGCGTACGTCCGTACCGCCCGCCGTGCCGGAGGAGAGGGTGAGCCGGGCGCCGATGAGCAGCGCGCGCTCGCGCATGCCCCGCAGCCCGGCACCCTCGGGGGCGTCCCCGATACCGCGCCCGTCGTCGCGGATGCGCAGCTCCACCCCGTCCGGGCTGCGGCGCAGGGAGAGTTCCAGCAGTGAGGCGCGGGCGTGCCGGACCGTGTTGGTGAGGCACTCCTGGGCGATGCGGTAGACCACGAGTTCGGCCTCCTCGCCGAGTTCGGGCAGGTCCTTCTCCCACCGCCGCCGGATCGTGAGGCCGCCCGGCGTCGGGGTCTCGGTGGTCAGCGCGGTCAGCGCGCTGACCAGACCCAGCTCCTCCAGCACCCCGGGGCGCAGCCGGCGAGCGATCCGGCGGATCTCGTCCAGGCTGCCCCGGGTGATCTCCTGGACATGGGCCAGCTCCCCGCGCAGCGGCTCCGGGGCGTGGCCGGTGACCCGCTTGAGCTCCAGCAGGACAGCGGTGAGCGTCTGGCCGACCTCGTCGTGCAGTTCCTGCGCTACCCGGCGCCGCTCGCCCTCCTGCGCGGAGAGCGCACGGGCACTGCTGGTGGCGCGTTCCGCCTCCAGCCGGTCCAGCATGCTGTTGAACGTCTCGATCAGATCCGCGATCTCACCGTGGCCGCCGACCTCGGGACGCGGACGCGGGTGCAGCAGATCGATGGTCGCCATGGCGCGGGTGACCCGCTGGAGCGGTGCGAGCCCCAGCCGCAGCAACAGGGCGTTCGCCCCGAGCATCAGCGTGATGCCGCAGGCCAGGATCACGGCCTCGGTCAGTACCACCGGCGCCGACACCGTGATCGGGCCGAGCAGCAGCAGAGCACCCGCGGCCACCAGCACCGCGGCGTTCAGCAGGAAGATGCGCCAGAACAGGGACACAGCCGGCCGGGCCTCCTTCGTACGCTCGGGACGCCTCCACTATGGCCGGTCCGGACGGCGCCCCACACGCCGGGCCGCCGCCGGCACCCCGTCTGCATGGTGTCCCTCCCCCAGGATGGGTGTCGGCCCCGATGGTCCGGGGCATCCCCTTCGGCGGACGATGACGGTCCGGTGCACCGGCACGATCCCCGGGACCGGCGGAGGAACCGCCGAGGGAGGGAGACACCATGACTCACCAGGACGAACGGATCCACGACACCGTGCCCCCGCCCGGCCGTGCCCGCCCGGCCCCGGACCGCCCCCGCCCCGCCGCCGGCCGGACCGGACGGACACCCCGGCCCGGCCGCCCCGTGCGCACCACGCTCGCCTGGGTGTGGCTGGTGGCGGGACTGGCCGCGCTGCTGACCGGTATCGGCATCGGGCACGGACTGCTCATCGCCGCCGGTCTGGTGGTGGCCGGGGTGGGCGGCCAGCTCTTCGACCCGGACCGCCGCCCCGGAGGCCGGCGCCGCACAGCCCTCTGACCCGGCGCCACCGCTCCTGATCCGGTGGCACCGCTCCTGCCCCGGTGGCACTGCCTGCCGCGCCCGCGCGGCGTTGCCGGAGCGCCCACGTGACTTTGCCGCGTGGGCGCTCCGGCGCCTTGTGACCGCACGCACCGGGCACCGCGAGCCGACCGTACCCCCCTCTTGCCGGGGCCTCCGGCAAAGCCCGTGGCGCTGTGGCAGCGGGCCCGGCATCATCCCCGTGTGATCGTGATGCAGCCCGTTCCGGAGATCCTCGCTGCCGACGACTTCGCGCTCTGGCAGGCCGGCGAGCACGAGTCGTACGGTTACCTCGTTCTGCACGGGAAGCTGACTCTGGCGGAGGTCGGCACGGCGGTCATGCGCATCGCCGACTGCAACGGCTTCGAGCCGGAGGAGGAGCACGGGCCGTGCCCGACCGACCCGCTCGGCATGTTCCTGCACGGGCTGCTCACCATGCCCGACCTGTTCGCCGCCGGCGGGTTCCGGGTGACCGACGACGCCACCGGCACCGCCTTCGTCGAGCCGGGCTGCTGCAACGGCCTGGACAGCTGGCGGGACTGGCTGGAGGTGCTCGACGGCACCGGCTGCTCCTCCTTCGGCCACGACCCGTCCTCGGCGGCCGAACGCGTCGGCGACACCGTCCGGCTGACTCTCGACGTCTACGCGGAGGACGGCAGCCCGGAGACCGAGCTGCCGGTGGAACAGGTACGCGCACTCGTCGCCGGTGCCCAGCAGGACGTGCGGGACTTCCTCGGCTTCGCCGGAACCTGGGCCGGACGGAACCTGCCGGCACATGCCGCCGCCGTCACCGACGCCCTGGCCCGCGCCCTGGGCGCGGGGCCCGCACGATGACCGGCTTCCCGACCCGCCGAGCACGCGTGCACGGCGCGGGCCTCCGCCGTCGGCACGGCGCGCTGCGGACCCGCGTCACCCCCTTCGCGCCGTACGGCTTCCGGGCGGCCTGAGAGCCGTCCCGTGATCCGTGGCCGGACGCACCACCCCGGAACGTGCGGACCGGACAGGCGGCCGACTGCGGCGCGGCAGCCCGCCCTCCTTCGGCAAGCAGCCCCGCAGGCGACACAACGACGGGGAACGGTGCTTCAACCGCTTGAAGCGACGGCGCGGAACCTCTATCCGGTACGACGGGGCCGCCGAGTCCGCGGCGGCCGTCACGCCCGTGTCGCTCCTGACGCGGGCGTGACGGCCGAGGACACCCCTTCGAGGGGCTCTCCGGCATGACGGTCGGTCCGGGAGAGGACTCCTGTGACGGACGCCGGGAAAGGTTCTCGTTCGGTGCGCGGCAGCGACACCTCGACCAGTCTGCCGTCGTAGATCATCCAAACGCCGAAACAGTCGTCGTCCTCGTCGCGGACGAGGACTTGGACGGAGTGCGGATCCGGCCATGCCAGAGACTCCAAGTGGCTCAGCAATCCACGCCAGTTGTGGCGGATGAACTGGACAACCCATGCGTAGCACTCCTCGGACGGCGTACGCGACCCGCCGAACATGCCGTCGTCCACGCGTGTGAAGCACTGATGCCAGTCCCGGCCCTCGTCGGAGCGGGTGAGAGGCTCCATGAGCGCTTCCGCCCTTCGCGCCAGAACGATGACCTCTGTGTATCTGCTCATCAGCCCATGATGATCGTGTTCTGCTGGAAGGCGACCGAAAACCGCGATCACACTGTGGCGGCAGGGCCTAGGCCGATGGTCCGGCACGGAGCCCGATGCGTCCCCGGGCCGGCGCTGGTCGGATGGCGGAATGAGTGATCCGGCCGAAGAAGAGCCGGGGCAGGCCGTCCGCCTGCGCCTGGCCGAGGAGAAGAACGTCTGGCTGTGCACGGTGCGCCCGGACGGGACCCCTCATGTCACGCCCGTCTGGTTCGTCTACCGGGACTCCACCTGGTGGATCGGCGTCGACCGCGCCTCCGTCAAGGCCAGGAACGTCCGGGAGGACCCGAGGGTCTCCCTCGCCCTGGAGGACGGCGGGTCCCCGGTCGTCGCCGAAGGGGACGCCTCGCTCGTCCGCGGCGGTTTCCCCCGGGAGATCGTGGCCGCGTTCCAGCGGAAATACGGGTGGGACGTGTCCGCCCCCGCCCGCCCGGGGGCCGGGCGGGAGCTGCTGGAAGTGCGGGTGCGGCGGTGGCTGCTCGCCGGTACGGCCCAGTGACGGCGAGGACGGACGGCCGGGCGGCCCCTCCCTCTTTCTGGTCCGACCACATGGTATGTGTGACATAGTCGGGTCATGTGCACCAGCCGGAACGGGGAGTAGCGGATGTCTGTCGAGTGGCAGCCTGTGCGGCAGTCCCGGACGCATGAACTCGTGCTGCAGAGCATCGAGGAGCAGGTGTTCGCCGGAAGGCTCAGGGCGGGGGACCGGCTGCCCCCCGAACGCGAACTCGCGCCGGTCTTCGGAGTGAGCCGCTCCGCGCTGCGGGAGGCGCTCCGGGTGCTGGAGACCATCGGCGTACTGGTCGCGCAGCCCGGGCGCGGACCGGACTCGGGGGCCCGCATCGTACGCAATCCGGACGACGCCCTCGGGCGGCTGCTGCGTCTGCACTTCGCCCTGGGCAGCTACGGGCTGCACGACGTACTGGAGGCCCGGGTCGCCCTGGAGCGCTCCAGCTTCGCCGCCGCGGCGAAGCACGCGGCCGAGGGGGACCTGGACGAGGCGGCCGAGGCGGTCGGGCGGATGGCGCAGCCGGGCATCCTGCCGGAGGAGTTCAACGAACTCGACACCCGGTTCCACGTTAAGGTGGCCAGCAGTTCGGGCAACGCCCTGACCTCGACCCTGACTTCGGCCGTGCGCGAGTCCGTACGGCCCCTGATCCTGCGGGCCCTCGAAGAGGTGGACGACTGGCCGGCCACCCGGGCCCGGCTCAACGCCCAGCACACCGAGCTGCTGCGGCTGGTGCGTGCCGGTGACGGCGACGCGGCGGCCGATCTGGCGGAGGCCCACATCCGCGGTTTCCACGGCACCCTCGTCGACGGGGACCGGGAGGACGCCGGCGGCGAGGACACCGGTTGCGAGGGCGCAGGTCCCGCGTAGCGCGGAGCGGCGGGGGCCGGTGCGCGGGCCCGGTCGTTTTCCGGGCCCGCGCACCGGCCCCCGCCGTCGGGCGGCCGCGGTGCCGTTACGGCAGCATCCAGGAGAGCGCCGACGTGGACTGGAGATAGACCAGCACGCACAGGATGGCCAGCATGCCCACGCTGTACCCCGCCACCTTGCGGAGCAGGACGCGTTCCGACCCCGGCAGCCCCACCGCCGTGGCGGCGATGGTCAGGTTCTGCGGGCTCACCAGCTTGGCGACCACGCCGCCGGAGGTGTTCGCGGCGACCAGCAGGGTCGGGTCGATCCCGGCGGTCCGGCCGGCGGTCTGCTGGAGGTTGGCGAAGAGCGCGTTGGCGGAGGTGTCCGACCCGGTCACCGCGGTGCCCAGCCAGCCGAGGATCGGGGAGAGCAGGGCGAAGAGCCCGCCCGCCGTCGCCAGCCAGGTGCCGATGGCGACCGTCTGGCCCGACTGGTTCATCACGTAGCTCAGCGCGAGCACGGTGGCGACCGTCGCGATGGCGACCCGCATGTTCTTCAGGGTGCGGCCCGCGGCGGAGAGAGCCGCCGCCCCGGTCATCGGGTAGGCCTCGCGGTCCTTGGCGAACCGGTAGATCAGCGTGACCAGGATCCCGGAGAGGATCAGCAGGGTCCCCGGGTTGCCCAGGACCTCCAGCTTGTAGACCGCGCTGGACGAGGGCTCGCCGCTGGAGGTGAGGAGCTCGCCGTACAGCCCCGGCCACTCGAGCGTGATGTTCAGGTGCCCGAGGAGCTCGGGGACGTCCACCGCCCCGATGTTCAGCTTGGCGAGGGCGAAGACGGCGATCACCAGGATGTACGGGAGCACGGCATAGGTGACCCGGTGCGGTGTCAGGGCCTCCTTCTCCACCTGCGAGTGCTGGTCCTCGGGGGTGCGGGGCTTCCAGAAGCGCAGCATCAGCACGGCGGCGCCGAAGCCCGCGAGGGAGGCGACCACGTCGGTGAGCTCGTACGCGAAGTGGCTGGAGCACCAGTACTGGGCCACGGCGAAGACGGCCCCGGTGACCAGCGCGATCGGCCACAGCTGGCGGACGCCGCGGGTGCCGTCCACGACGAAGAGCAGCAGCAGGGGCACGAAGAGCGCGAGGAGCGGCGACTGGCGGCCGATGACCGCGGCGATGTCCTCGGCCGGGATGCCGGTCAGGTTGCCCGCCGTGGTGACCGGGATGGCCATGGCGCCGAAGGCGACCGGTGCGGTGTTGGCGAGGAGGACGGTCACGGCCGCCTTGACCGGCGGCAGGCCGAGTGCCATCAGCATCACGGCGGTGATGGCGACGGGCGCGCCGAAGCCGGCGAGCGCCTCCAGCAGGCCGCCGAAACAGAACGCGATGAGCATCGCCTGGACCCGCAGGTCCCCGCGGCCCACGGCGCTGAAGGAGCGGCGGAGGTCCTCGAACCTGCCGCTGACGACCGTGAGTTCGTAGAACCAGATGGCCGCGACGACGATCAGCATCACCGGGAACAGGCCGAAGACCAGGCCCTGGGAGGCCGAGAGCAGACCCAGCTCGACCGGCATCCCGAATCCGATCACCGCCACCAGCAGGGCGGTGAGCACCGAACCCAGCGCGGAGACCAGCGCCGAGCGCTTCGCCGCCATCAGCAGCAGGAAGAACACGGCGAGGGGGATCAGGCTCACCAGCGCGGTCGTCAGGAGGCTGTCACCGATCGCACGTACATCCGGTGTGTACGAAGCGAGCAGGGTGACGGGTGGTGCGGAAGCCACGAAGTTACTCCTCGTCGAGTGGTACGGGGCGGGGCGAACCGGGCGTAAGCCGTGGACCGCCTTATCTTGCCTCGTGCGGGTGCGGGTGCGGGTGCGTGAGCGAGGAGCAGGCAGCTGGTTCAGGGGATCAGTAGGACACTGCATATGTCATATGTCAATAAGGTCGGACCAACTTGAGGAGCGGCGCTCTTCCGGCAGGGGCGGGCCGGGAGGGGGGATGAAAGCGCTTACTCTCGACTCCCGTACGGCATGTCCGATGGCACATACGTCTTTCTCAAATGGACAGAGGCTAGTATGGTCAGACCACACCTTGCGATCGGGGAGGCCCCATGCGTATCGGACTCTTCGCCACCTGTCTGGGAGACACGCTCTTCCCCGAGGCGGTGAAATCCACGGCGGTGCTGCTCGCCCGCCTGGGCCACGAGGTGGTGTTCCCGCCGGGGCAGACCTGCTGCGGCCAGATGCACGTGAACACCGGCTACCAGCGCGAGCCCGTCCCGCTGGTGCGCAACTTCGCCGAGCAGTTCGGGGACGCCTCCATCGACGCCGTCGTCATGCCGTCCGGCTCGTGCGCGGGCTCGGTGCGGCACCAGCACGAGACCATCGCCGAGCGGTACGGCGACGCCCCGCTGCGCGCCGGGGTCGCCACCGTGAAGGCCAAGACGTACGAACTGTCCGAACTCCTCGTCGACGTGCTCGGTGTGACCGATGTCGGGGCCTACTTCCCGCACCGGGTCACCTACCACCCCACCTGCCACTCCCTGCGGATGCTGCGCGTCGGGGACAAGCCGCTGCGGCTGCTGCGCGCCGTCGAGGCGATCGACCTGGTGGAACTGCCCGAGGCCGACTCCTGCTGCGGCTTCGGCGGCACCTTCGCGGTGAAGAACGCCGACACCTCCTCCGCGATGCTCCAGGACAAGATGCGCAACGTCGTGTCCACCCGTGCGGCGGTCTGCACCGCCGGGGACTCCTCCTGTCTGATGCACATCGGCGGAGGCCTCTCCCGGATCAAGGCCGGCACACGCACGCTGCACCTCGCCCAGATCCTGGGCTCCACCCGCACCGCGCCGTACGCCCTGACGGAGGCCGCCCGATGAGCACGTTCCTCGGCATGCCCGCCACCCCGCCCCGCTCCCCGTACGGAACCGGGAACCTGCGGGGCGACCGCAAGTTCCCCGCGGCCGCCCACGACGAGCTGCGCAACGAACAGCTGCGCCGCAACCTCGGCCGGGCCACCCACACCATCCGCGCCAAACGCCTCCACGTCACCGGTGAACTCCCGGACTGGGAACAGCTGCGTGACGCCGGATCCGCCATCAAGACCGACACCATGAACCGCCTGCCCGAACTGCTGGAGCAGCTGGAGGCGAAGGTCACCGAGCGCGGCGGCACCGTGCACTGGGCGCGTGACGGCGTCGAGGCCAACGAGATCGTCACCCGGCTGGTCAGGGCGACCGGCAGCAGTGACGTCATCAAGGTCAAGTCGATGGCCACCCAGGAGATCGGCCTCAACGAACACCTCGAGGCCGAGGGCATCACCCCCTACGAGACCGACCTCGCCGAGCTGATCGTGCAGCTCGCCCACGACAAGCCCTCGCACATCCTGGTCCCGGCGATCCACCGCAACCGCGACGAGATCCGGCAGATCTTCCTCGACGAGATCCCCGGGGTCGACCCGGACCTCGACAACGTGCCCGCGCACCTGGCCGCCGCCGCCCGCGCCTACCTGCGCGAGAAGTTCATGACGACCAAGGTCGCCGTCTCCGGCGCCAACTTCGGCATCGCCGAGACCGGGACCCTCTCCGTCGTCGAGTCCGAGGGCAACGGCCGGATGTGCCTGACCCTGCCCGACACCCTGATCACCGTGATGGGCATCGAGAAGGTCCTGCCGCGCTATCAGGACCTGGAGGTCTTCCTCCAGCTGCTGCCGCGTTCCTCCACCGGCGAGCGGATGAACCCCTACACCTCGATGTGGACCGGGGTGACCCCGGGTGACGGTCCGCAGGACTTCCACCTCGTCCTCCTCGACAACGGCCGCACCGCCGCGCTCGCCGACAGGATCGGCCGGGAAGCGCTCAACTGCATCCGCTGCTCCGCCTGCCTCAACGTGTGCCCGGTGTACGAGCGGGCCGGCGGCCACGCCTACGGTTCGACCTACCCCGGCCCCATCGGCGCGGTCCTCACCCCGCAGCTCGCCGGGATGCACGCGGCGAAGGACGACCCCAACAGCTCGCTGCCGTACGCCTCCAGCCTCTGCGGGGCCTGCTTCGACGCCTGCCCCGTCAAGATCGACATCCCGTCGCTGCTGGTCGAACTGCGCCACCAGAACACCGAACAGGCCGGCGCCACCGCGGAGAAACTGGCGATGAAGGCCGCCGCCGCGGTGATGAAGTCACCCAGGCTCTACACCACCGCCCAGAAGGCCGCTTCCCTCAGCCGCTCCGTCGGCATCGGCGGACGCGACCGCACCCTCTCGCACCTGCCCGCCCCGCTCGACGGCTGGAGCGCCAGCCGTGACACCGCCGCACCGCCCCGGCAGTCCTTCCGCGCCTGGCTGGCCTCGGCCGAGGGCACGGCGGCCATGCGGGAGGCCGCCGAGGAGGGCGCCGCCCGCCGCGCCGGGGACCACCAGGAGGAACAGTGACGACGACCGCCCGCGACACGGTACTCGGCCGGATCAGGGACGCCCTGGCCCTGGCCCCCGCCCCGGGGACGCCCGTCCCCCGCGGATACCGCACCGGCCGGACCCTTCCCGACGACGAGCGCCTGGCGCTGCTGACCGACCGGCTCGTCGACTACAAGGCACAGGTCCACCCCTGCACCAGGGACCGGACGGCCGAGGCCGTCGCGGCCGTACTCGCCGAGCACGGCGCCCGGCGCGTCGGGGTGCCCGCGGGCCTGGACGGCCAGTGGCTCACCGCGTACGACGGCCAGGTGCAGCAGGACTCCGCGGACATCCCCGCCCCCGCCCTCGGCGATCTCGACGGAGTGGTGACCGCCTCCGCCGTCACCTGCGCCGAGACCGGCACCATCTTCCTGGACGGTTCCCCGGACCAGGGCCGCCGCGCCCTCTCCCTCGTCCCCGACCTGCACGTCTGCGTCGTGGATCTCTCCTCGGTCGAGGTGGGCGTGCCGGAGGCGGTCGCCCGGCTGGTACCGGAGCGGCCGACGACGCTGATCAGCGGGCCGTCGGCCACCTCCGACATCGAACTGGAGCGGGTCGAGGGCGTCCACGGCCCCCGCACCCTCGCGGTGGTGATCCGTACCGACGCCTGAGCGCCGCCGCGCACCCGTGACACCCCGTCCGCGACTCCCGGCCCGGGGCCCCGGGCGGGACCCCGGGCGGGACCCCGGGCCGGTCCGCGGGGTCCGCCGGGTTTGCCGGGTCCGCCCGGGGGACGGGTGTGTCTACCATCTGATCCGCAATGGACACCATCACACTCTGGCAACTGGCCGCGCTCGCGGCGGCGTCCCTGCTCGTCGGCTTCTCCAAGACGGCCGTCAGCGGGTCCAACACGATCAGCCTCGCGGTCTTCGCGGCCGTGCTCCCGGCCCGCGAGTCCACCGGGGTACTGCTCCCGGTCCTCATCGCCGGCGACATCCTCGCCGTACTGGTCTACCGGCGCCACGCCCACTGGCCGACCCTGCTCAGGCTCTTCCCCACGGTCGCCGCCGGTGTCGTGGCGGGCACCGTCTTCATGATGTGGGCCGACGACAGCGTCATGAGCACCTCGATCGGCGCCATCCTGCTCCTCATGACCGGTGTCACCCTCTGGCGGCGGCGGACCGAGGCCCGCGCCGACGGCTCCCAGGACGCCCGGACCGCCGTACCCGGCGCCGGGGCGGAGCCTCCCGCCGGTGCCACGCCCGCCGGGCCGGTCCGCTCGGGCGCAAAACGGTTCAGGGCCCGCTCGTACGGCACGCTCGGCGGGTTCACCACCATGGTCGCCAACGCCGGCGGACCCGTGATGTCGCTCTACCTGCTCTCCGCGGGCTTTTGCAAACTGGGGTTCCTGGGCACCTCGGCCTGGTTCTTCCTGATCGTCAACACCGCAAAAGTGCCGTTCAGCGTGGGCCTCGGCCTGATCGACACCCGGTCGCTCCTGCTGGACGCCGCCCTCGTGCTCTTCGTGATCCCGGGCGCGTGGCTGGGCCGCGTCTGCGTCGGGCGCATCGACCAGAAGCTCTTCGAGCGGATCGTGATCGGCGCGACCGTCGTGGGCGGCCTCCAACTCCTGCTGAACTGACGGCGGGAGAACCGGATCGGTGCCCCGCCGGATTCAGGGGATCAGCAGCCGGTCCGCGCCGACCGCGGCCACCAGCCCGATGCCCAGCAGCCAACTGCCCAGGCGGGTACGGCCGTTCCGGCTGAGCTCGATCACCACGCCGCAGAGGATCAGGGCGAGGCCGTACACCCCGACGACCAGCACGGAGGAACGGCTGGCGATCCGCAGCGCCAGGACCACGGCCATCGCGGCCATGCCCACCGAGGAGAGGACGACCCGCAGCCGCCTGGCCTGACGTGGCGTCAGTCTGCGGGGCGGACCGCCCTGTTCCTCCTCGGCGGGCGCGGGTATCGCCGCCGCCCCGGGCGCGTCCTCCCGGTGCTCCCGCTCCTGGTCCCGGTCCTGCCGTGAGCCCGGTCCGGGATCCCGGCGGTCCGGGTCACGGCCCTCGGCCTGGTTCGGGGCATCGGCCTCAGAGTTGCTCATGGTGCGGGATCGTAACGGTTGCACACCGCACTGTTCGCACCTACCGGAAGATCGTCCGCACCCTCCGGGAGACCACCGGGTACGCCGGGTCAGGCGATCGACGCCGAGACGACGGCCGCCACCGCGAGGTTGCACGACGCCGTCACCCACACCGCGGGGTGAGGCTCCCTCTCCACCAGGGTCGCTCCCAGCTTCCCCGGCGTGAGCAGGTCCACGACGAGGAACGCGAAGGCCATCAGGACCAGACCGAGCACACCGAAGGCGGCGGTCGACACCAGTCCCTTGCCGAAGTCGTCGTAGGTCGTCCAGATCGACGTGAACACGATGCCACCGATCCCGAGCAGGGCCGAGCTGAGCACCAGCGCCGCGTTGCGGTTGCGCTCCTCCCATATCTGCCGGCCCAGTCTGCCGGGCGTGAGGGCATCCACGAGGAAGATGCCGAGAACGAGCAGTACGACGCCGAGGGCCCCGTAAGCAGTGGCGCGGCCAAGGCCGTTGACGATGTCGGTCATCGAGGGCGTCCGTCTCCTGAGCAGGTGGTCGAAGGATGCTGAAACAGGTGGTCGAGGTGTGCCGGGCGGTGCGCACAGCGGGCGAACCGCCGGCGTGCCGTCAAGAAAGAGCAAAACCTATCGCACCCGCGGCCGGCGGCCGGAGGGACCGTCCCCCCTCAGCCGGGGCGCCTCCGCCGCGGCGTCCACCGCCCCGGCACCCGGGCTCCCCGCTCCCCGGCCCCCGGCCTCCTCCGTCCCGTCGGCCGCCCCCGCGCCCTCCACCCGGGCGGCCAGCCCGCGCGCCCACTCCGCCAGCAGGCCCGCCCGGATACCGTACGGATCCGCCCCGGCGAACCGCTCGACCGAGGACGCCCCCCGCCGCAACAGCCGTGCCCCGCCCCTCGTGTTGCCCCGGGCCGCGTGCGTCAGGCCCACCGCCAGCTGCGCGAGGCCCCGCCACAGCTCCCGCTCCGCCTCCGGACCCGACTTCCAGGCGTCCTCGAACACCTCGTGCGCGTGGAACGGCATACCCGCGTCCAGCAGCCGCTGCGCCTCCCGCACCGTCTCGTCGGGGGAGCGCACCACCCCCTCGGGCTGCCGCGCCACCCCCTCACTGCCGTAGGGCAGGGGGCGCCCCAGCCCGTCGCGGGGGCGCGCATTACGCGCCCTGCCTTCCCCGTCACGGTCCCTGCGTGCTTCGTCCACCCCTCGATTGTGCCCCGCACCTGCGGCGAAACATGCGAAGCCTGGTCGCGGGCGGGCGCACACGACTAGGCTCGTAGCCCTCCGCAACCACCTTGGGAAGGGGAGGCATGAAGCCGTCCCGGCCGTTGTACGAGCGCGAACCCGAACTCGCCGCTGCCGCAGAAGCGGTGGACGCCCTCTGCGGCGGGCAGGCAGCCGGCGGGCTCCTGGTCTTCACCGGCGAGGCGGGCATCGGCAAGACCGCGCTGCTCGACGAGATCCGCGCCATGGCCGCCGACCGCTGCACCGTCTGGTCCGCCCGGGGCGGTGAGACCGTGACGTCCGTCCCGTTCCACGTCGTACGCCAACTGCTCCAGCCCGCGCTGGACCTCTTCCCGCCGGACGAGGTCCGCGCCCTGTTCGGTGACTGGTTCGAGATCACCGCGCCCGCCCTGGGCCTCGCCGAGCCGAGCGGCCCGCAGCCCGACCCCCAAGGGGTCAGGGACGGGCTGGACTTCTTCGTCTCCCGCCTCGCCTCCCGCAGCAGTCACCGGCCTTTACTGCTGATGGTGGACGACGCGCACTGGGCGGACGGCGAATCCCTCGCCTGGCTCGCCGGGTTCACCCTGCGCCTGTCCGAACTGCCGGTCCTGGTCGTCCAGGCCCACCGCCCGCAGGAGCTCGCCGACCGCAACGCCGACTGGACGCACGAGCGCGATCCGCGCAACGGCTCCGGCCGCCCCGCGCTGACCCGGGTGGCCCTGCGCCCGCTCACCCCCGACGCCACGGCCGCCCTGGTCCGGGCGACACTGGGTGAGCACGCGGACGACCCGTTCTGCCGCGAGGTCTGGGCCGTCACCGGCGGCAACCCGTACGAGGCCGTCGAACTCGTCGCCAAGGCCCAGGACGACGAGATGCCACCGGTGGAGGAGTCCGCCGGACTGCTGCGCGAACTCGGCGCCTCCGCCCGGGGCAGCGGGCTCGTCACCCGCCTCGAACGGCTGGGCACCAACGCCAACCGCTTCGCCTGGGCGGCGGCCGTGCTGGGCACCGACATCTCCCAGGAACTCGCCGCCAGGCTCGCCGGGATGAGCTCCGCGGAGGCCGCGGACTGCACGGCCCGTCTGCGCGACGCCCGTATCGTCAGCGGGTTCGACCCCCTGGAGTTCGTCCACCCGCTCATTGCCAGCGCCGTCTACCGCTCCATCCCGCCCGCCACCCGTACGGCCATGCACGGACGGGCCGCATGGGCGGTCACCGAGGCGGGCATGGGCGCCGCCGCGGCCTCCCGGCACCTTCTGGAGGTCCACCCGGACGACGACCAGGAGGTGGTGGCGCAGCTCCGGGAGGCAGCCGGCCAGCACCTCGCCGTCGGCGCGCCGGAAGCCGCCCGGCGCTGCCTGGAATGCGCCCTCGCCGAACCGCCCCGGCCGCACGAACGGGCGGTCCTCCAGTACGAACTGGGCTGCGCCACCCTGCTCAGCTCACCGTCCACCACGGTTCAGCACCTGCGGGCCGCACTCGACACACCGGGCCTCGACGGGACGCTGCGCATCGACGCCACCTTCCGGCTGGCCGCCGCCCTGTCCCACAACAACCAGCTGAAGGAAGCCGCCCTCTCACTCGCCGCCGAGGCCGCCCGCACGGAACCCGGCCCCGGACTGATGTGCCTGCAGGCCGCCCACTTCCTCTGGGAAGGCATGCAGGCGACCGAGGACGACGGGCCCGCCCGCTCGGCGAGGCTCGCCCGGATCGCCGACCACCTCAAGGGCCGGGACAACGCCGAACGAGCCCTGCTCACCCTGCGGGCCTTCGACGCCATGCTGCGCGGCGAGAACGCGGAGATGGTCGTCGACTTCCTGGAACGGGCTCTGGTGGACGGGCGGCCCGCACGCGGGCTCGGCTGGACCGACACCGAGTGGGGCTTCGAACTGCCCGCCATGGTCGGTATCACCTATGCCTTCACCGACCGCCTCGACCGGGCCGAGGAACTCTTCGGCGAAGCCGTACGCGCCTTCGAGATCTCCGGCTGGAGCGGCGCCCACCTGGCGTTCGCCCACACCCTGCTCGGTCTGGTGCACCGCCGTCGCGGGCGGCTCGCCGAGGCCGAGGGCTTCCTGCGCGAGGGACTGCGCCTCGCCGACCGGGCAGGCAGCGGACTGCCCGTCCACTGGGACGCGACCTGCCTGCTCATCGACACGCTGCTGGCCCGCGGGCGTACCGCCGACGCCCGGCTGATCGCCGACCGGTACGACTTCGGCCCGCCCTATCCGGCCGGCGCCATGGTGCTGCCCGACGCCCCGTGCGTCCACGGGAGACTGCTGCTGGCCGAAGGCCGCATCGAGGAGGCCGTGGCCGAACTGGAGGCGGCGGGCGCCGCGCTGGAACCACGCGGCAGGTTCAACGGTGTCTGGGCTCCCTGGGCGGGCGATCTCGCCCGTGCGCTCGCCGACACCGACCCGGACCGGGCCAAGGGCATCGCCACCCGGGCCCGTGCCCACGCCGAGCGCTTCGGAACGGACACCGCCATCGGCGAAGCCCTGCGCTGCCTCGCCCTGTTCGCCCCGCCCGAGGAAGCCGTCCGCCTGCTCGCCGACTCCCTCCGCCACCTGGAAAGGTCCTCCTCCGCCTACGAGCACGCCCTGGCCCGCTTCGAGTACGGCGCGGCGACCCGTTCCGCCAAGGAGCTGGCCCGAGCCCACAAACTCGCCACGGCGTGCGGCGCCGAGACACTCGCGAACCGCGCCCAGCAGGCACGCGCGTCGATCCGGTCCCCGGAGTGAGGTAATGTTTGTCCTGCGCGGTCACCCGGAACGCCGGGAGAACGCAGCGGGACGTGGCGCAGCTTGGTAGCGCACTTGACTGGGGGTCAAGGGGTCGCAGGTTCAAATCCTGTCGTCCCGACTCGTGAGAGTCGCAGATCAGGGCCGGTTTCGGAGCAATCCGAAACCGGCCCTTGATCATTTTTGGGGACCAGTTGGGGACCAGATGGTGGTCCGGTGTTCTTGACCGGGTCGGTCGGTCAGCGGGTCATGACGATGGGGCTCGGCGGTGCGCGCAGCGCGCTGAAGCGGGCCGAGAGCGCAGCCACGGCAGCTACTGCCGTGTGCCCGTACGCGCCTCGGCCATTTCGGCGTCGCTGTGAGTTCCCCGCTTTCCAGAGCCTGTGCCGGGGACGGTTCGCGCCCGTCCCGCCTGTGTTTCCCAGGAGCATGCTCCGCAGTCGGTCAGCCCGGCGGGGACGGCGAGGTGCCCCTTGCGCGGTGCCCGCAGAGGATGCCCGCTGACGGTGGGTACACCAGCGCCGGCTGGTCCGGGAGCGTGTGAGGGCAGGCCGGGAACACCATCGTGGCGAACGCGCCCGCCAAGGAGGGTGACGGCCGGTTCGTCGAGCAGTTCAAGGGAGGCGAGAGCGACAGCTGCCACGGAGGACCGGGCAGTCTTGTCGTAGCGGGTGGGAATCGGGGCGTGTGGTGCGGCTGGACGAGTGCTCATTCGGGACACGGCACCTGGCAACAACCGGTGACATAGCGTGACTGCTATGGATGCTGCGCATAACCCGAACCCGAAAACAACGCTCGTCGCTGGTCGCCGGATGCAGGCGGGCGCCGCGACTGACCACGGCGGCGCTGACTCTCGCCCCCGGCGTGGCCGGCCCCCTGACCCTGGGCACCGGCGGATTCGCCCACGCGCAGCCGCGCCAAAGCGGCTCCACCCTGCTCGATGAGACCTTCACCCAGGCCACGGCCCCGGAGTTCACCGGGGTCGGCTCGGCCTGTCTCACCGGAGCGCCTGGGGTTGACGTCCTGCCGGGGCCCGGCAACCACCCGCTGGGCGGCTCCACGGCGGGCATCGGACCCCAGCCGCCGAACGACGCCGCCCCGCGCGGCTACCTGCGGCTGACGGAATCCTCCAACGACCAGTCCGGCGCGGTCCTCTACAACCACGCGCTGCCCGCCGAGGACGGTCTGGACGTCACCTTCGACCAGTGGCAGTACGGCACCACCACGGGTGCCATCGCCCCGGCCGACGGCATCTCGTTCTTCCTGGTCGACGGCGAGGCGGAGCTGGACCACCCCGGCGCCTTCGGCGGCAGCCTCGGCTACGCGCAGAAGCTGCCCGACGACGACCCGAACGCCGAGTTCCTGCCCGGCGTGGACCGCGGCTATCTGGGAGTCGGGCTCGACGTCCTCGGCAACTACTTCGGCGACTGGGAGCACCGGGGCAACGGCTGCCCGCCCGACCGGCGCTCGCCCGCGGGCACGGCGTTCCATGTGCCCGCACCCGGGCCGAACATGGTCACGCTGCGCGGCCCCGGCGACGGCATCGAGGGGTACTGCTTCCTCACCGCCACCACCAGCAACTTCTCCACCACCGGCCCCTGGCCTTCGACCCTGCCCGGCCAACTGCACGGACCGACCACCGAGGTGTCGGGCGACCCGGTCCAGGCCGAGCAGGACCTGGAGCCCTCGCGCCGCCGCGTCCACGTGGTGATCACCCCGGCACCGGACCCGCAGGTCACCGTGTCCATCGACTTCAACGACGGCAACGGCTCCCAGCAGGTCCTCCAGACCGACGCGCCGGACCCCGTACCGGCGACCTACAAGTTCGGATTCGCCGCCTCCACCGGCCTGTTCACGGACACCCACCTCATCCGCAACGTGACCGTGCGCACCGAACGGCCGCTGCCCCGGCTGAATCCCGTGAAGCAGGCCGTGCAGCCGCTGCCCGGCGACCTCACGGCCGGCAGCCAGGTGCCCTACGAGTTCGTGGTCACCAACTCGGGCGGCACGACCATCGACGACCTCGCCGTCGACGATCCGAAGACCGGCCCGGTCTCCTGCCCGGTGACAAGCCTCGTGCCCGGGGAGACGGTCACCTGCACGGCGACGTACACGGTGACGCCCGCCGATGTCACCACGGCTCGATCGACAACACGGCCACGGCGACCGGAACGTCAGGTGGCGATCCGGTCACCTCCCCGCCCTCGTCGGAGACCGTGCCCATCGAGCGGGCGCCGGGCATCTCGGTCGAGAAGCGGGTCGAGACCCCCGGCCCGTACGCGGTCGGGCAGACCGTCACCTCGCCGGAGACGTACCAGACCCTCCCCGTCGGGCAGCCCCGTCTGACGCTCCACAAGAAGGTCGTCTCCGACGGCCCGTTCCGGGTCGGCTCCGAGGTCCGCTACGCGTACACGGTCACCAACACCGGCAGCACCCTGCTGCACGACGTGCACGTGGCGGACAACCGGGTCGCCGCGGTGGTCTGTGACGCGACCACGCTGGCGCCCGGGGCGAGCACCACCTGCCACGGCACCTACCGGATCACCCCGGCCGACATCGAACTCTGCCGGACGGCCACCACGCGTGGCGGTGGAGGCGACAAGGGCACGGTCAAGTGCCGGATCACGAACGTCGCCCAGGCCGGTGCCACCGATTCGCAGGGCACAGAGGTCACCAGCGAGCCCGCCACGGCCACCGTCATGGTCAAGGCCACATGCCCGCCGAAGCCGGAATGCGGCAAACCGGGCCACAAGGGCGGCTGCAAGCACCACAAGAGCGCCTGACACGTCCCGGCAACGTCAGCCGCACCACTGCGGCAGACGCGGGGCCGTCGAAAAGGGAGACGCCGTCCCGGGCTTCCGGCCCGGGACGGCGTCCTTCGCGAGGTTTCCTGACCGATCGGGAGAAGGGGCGTCACCTGATCGATCTGGACGGCGCCGTACTCGCAGAAGCGCTCCGCGACAAGCGCGGCCGGGTGGACAAGCAGCCGTTCTCCACATCGGGCAAGGAGACCTCAGCGACCACCCAGTGCATCGTGGCCAGGTCCGAGGGAACCGGCGTCAGCTCCACAAGCGCGTCGGTGGCCCGACGGCTCGCGTCCGGAACGTGCACGATCACATTGCTGCCCGGCTCGAAGCCATGCCGTGCCTGAAACGACTCCATCAGCTTCGCGAGCGCCGCTTCCGCCTGCTCACACCAGCCGCGAAGCCACTCGGCACCAAGTCGTTCGTCAGCCACCGGCGCTGCCTTTTGCTTCCGCCCGGAGCGCCGACGCCGTGTTCCGGCAGCAGTCATTTGACTGAAGCCCGACAAGGTCGCCGCTGACAGCATCTCCTCCGTGAAGCCGGGCAGGACGGCCTCACCAGGAACCCGGAAGCATGCCTGTGGTGGCTGTCGCACGACCGGACCGTCACGGCGGACGTGACCTGCCGGCCCACCGCCCACGGGTACTCAGCTCCGGCACGACCCGGAAAGTGGAATCACATGACAGCGAAACCGTTCTCGTCGGCCGCGACCGTATGCGCGGGCCTGCTCACCGGAGCGGCGCTGCTGCTGTCGGCGGCGCCGGCGTCCGCGGCCAACCCTCCCTACGACGGCTGTCCGGACTGGGCTCTCTGCCTCTACCAGAACGGTGGTGGAACGGGCTCGAAGCTGATTGTCACCCCGCCTGCGGCCGGCGGGAACACGAAGATCGTGCGACTCACCGACGCCTCCTTCCTGAACGGCTCACCGGCCGACAACCAGGTGTCGTCCTGGCTGAACAACTCGCAGTGCCAGGTGGAGTTCTGGGACGACCCCAAGGGTGAGTTCCACCCCTCCGACGTGGACTTCGCACCATCGTGGAACTGGGGTCTGAAGGGCGACTACACCTTCGGCACCCCCGGAGCGATCTACAACGACAGGATCTCGTCCTTCCGCTTCTACTGCCCGTGACAGCCCGGTTCGCCCCGAGGGCACGACCCGTCGGGGCCCTCCCGGCCACCGCATCCCGCCCCCGGCTCATGTCCGCGAGCCGGGGGCGGGATGCGTGTGACTCCGCCCCACAGCCACGCCCGGCCGTCACGTCCGCCCGATGCCGTCGGCGGGGCGGGCTCCCGGGCTCCCACCCGGCCCCCTTCACACCAGGGGGCGACACGATGACGCAGAAAGAGGTCACGTGAGACGTTTCCGACCAGCGGCCGCACTCCTGTCCGGCCTGCTGCTTGCCTTCCCGGTCCCGGTGCTCGCCCCGACGGCGGCCGCCCTGGCCGCACCGGCCCCCGCCTCGTCCGCCCCCGCCTCGACGACGGCCGGTCCAGGGGCGGACGGACCGGATCTCGGTCACGCCAACCGCGCGACCCCGGCCGCGGGACTGCCCGACTGGTCGCGCGCCGGATACCGAGGTGGTCTGTCCCTGCCGGGGGACGAGGCCGTGACCGGCGACGCGTCCTGCCGCATCACGCCGGACGAACTCGCCTCCACCTACCAGGTGGTGGCGGACGACGGGGCCGACGACACCACCGGGCTGCAGAGGGCGATCGACGACATCCGGAACCGGTGTTCGCCGCAGGCCGGTTACGACCGGCTCTCGCTGATCTCGTTGCCTGCGGGGCGCGTGGATGTGTCCCGGCAGATGTATGTGGACGCGGACTTCCTGATCGTGCGTGGACAGGGCTCCGGCGACGGCGGCACACGACTGGTGTTCCGGCCGGACACCGACACCCGTTACGACACGGTCGTCAACGGCCGTTGGGACCAGAACAGCATGAAGGCGGGCAGCGGCAGCGATGCCGGCACCGGCGGCTGGATATGGCCGGGACGGGGGCTGTTCCGGGTGCAGACCCGGGAGGTGGCGACCCGGTACCAGGACGACTGGGAGGCGGCCCCGGCCAACCGCAAGGATCTCTTCGAGGGCAGCGTCAACCAGCACTGGGCTTCCGGCATCAAGGTGGCCGCGGCCCCCGAGGACCCCGGATACGCGGCCCGCCAGGGGCAGAACGTCGTGCACCTGGACGCGAAGGCCGACATGGGCAAGTTCACACAGGGCGGTTACGTCTGGGTGGGCGCGGCCAACAGCGTCGCGTTCTACGAACAGCAGGGTGTCACCGACCGCGGCGCGATGGAGAACCTCCACATGCGCCAGCAGATGTTCCGTGTCACCGGCACCGACGACACGGCCAGGACAGTCACTCTGGACCGCGCCCTGGAGTGGGACGTCCCCGTCGACTCCGAGTCGGACGGCTCCGCCCCGCTGAGTGACAAGCCCTACCCCAGCAAGGTCACCCCGCTGAAGGCGGTCGAAGGGGTCGGTTTCGAGAACTTCGCCTTCACCCAGGACATGTCGGGCCTGCCGAAACCGGGCGGCGGTACGTACCAGCTCACCGCGGACCAGGCCGAGCACAACTACGGCAACCTGGCGCCCGAGTACGCGATGCACGGCATCGTCTTCAAGTGGGCCGCCAACAGCTGGGCGCGCGGCCTGGACGCCAGGATGACCGGCTCCCATCCGATCGTCACCGAGTCGGCGCGCAACCTCCAGATCGAGCGGAACAGCTTCGACGGCGCCTGGAACAAGGGGAAGGGCGGCAACGGCTACCTGCGCGGCAGCCGCGTGTGGGATTCCCTCTACGCCTTCAACCTCAGCCGCAACCTGCGCCACTTCACCTTCCAGTGGTCGGCCGCCGGCAACGTCGCCTTCCGCAACGACCTGGACTCGGACCTGAACCTGCACGGGGGCTGGGAGAACCACAACCTCTTCGAGCAGAACACCCTGCGGGTCCCCTACGAGCACCGCTCGGGCAACTGCGAGGCCAACTGCGGAGGGGAGGGCGGCGAGTCGGACGAGGGAACCTGGTACCCGATCTGGTGGGCTGCCGGCCCCAAGGCCGTCAAGTGGTCCGGATCCTCGGGGCCGCAGAACGTCTTCTACGACAACACGCTGACCAAGCAGGCGGTCCCGGGCGGGCCGTTCACCCCGTACGCGCCCTACGGCACGCAGTCCGGCACCGCCTATCAGTTCGGCTCGGACGACACCGATCCGAACCGCTTCCGTCCCCTGAGCCAGGACGGTCAGGCCATCGGCGACTGGACCGGCCGGGAGACCCAGGACTTCACGGGGCAGGGAGTGGCGGCCCGCGACATGGGCGGCCGGCCCTCGCTGTTCCTGCGGGACACCGGCGACGGCCTGGACCCCCGCGACGCGAACAGCCGCAAGGTGGTCACCTGGAACATGCAGGGTGGGGGCACCGGCGACGGATCGTACACGAGCAAGTACAGCCAGGGCATACAGCCGCTGCTCCAGCAGAACGGCGCGAGCGTCATCCTCCTCCAGGAGGCCGGTTCCCCGCCCGGAAGCGCCGCCTTCCTCCAGGAGATCCCGCAGCGCCCGCCCGTGTTCTTCGACTGGGCCGGCGGGGACGTCCCCGTCCGCGAATACCGTTACGGAGGCACGGCGGCACGGCCCCTCGGCTACCTGTACTGGCTGCACACGGACTCCAGCACCTCGTCGGTCAACCGGGTCAACCTCGCCGTCATGTCCCGTACGCGGGTCCGGCCGGAGGACGTGTACGTCATCGCGGCCGGCCGGGACAGCGGATTCACCGGACGCCCCGCGCTCGGGATCGCCGTCGACGGTGTCGTCTACTTCACGGTGCACGGGCTGTCCGGGACGGGCAACGACGACATCGGGCTGCTGGAGAACATCCGGACCCGGATGGCCACCGCGGGCCCCGGCGGCACGGCCCTGCCCTGGGTCGCCCTGGGAGACTACAACCGCCCCCCGCATGTCCCGTCCCCGGCGAGTACCCGACCGGAGAGACCTCTGGCCCCTGCTCTCGAGCAGGCCCTCCCCGGCGTGTACACCGTCCGGGCACCACGGCAGCCGACGCACCCGACCATTCCGATCCAGGACAGCACCCCGCGCATCCTCGACTACGCGGTCACGGAGGCCGACGACACGGCACCCACCGTCGAGGGAGTGAGCCGGGTCAGCGGCATGACGCTGTCGGACCACTTCCCCGTCCTGTACGAGCTGGGGAACCTGCCTGACCCCCCGGAGCCCCCGGCCGACGCGGTGCCGGCCACGCCTCAGGCGGCCGTGCTCCGCAACGCGGCCACCACCGGTGTGGCCGGGCCCTCCCGTGGGGACGCCCACGTCGTCGCCGACGGGCCGGTCGACCGTGCCGACCTGCCGTCACAGACGTTCAGTCTGTCGCCCGACCCCGAGTCCCCCGGGTACTACCGGCTGTTCCACCGGGTGAGCGGCCGTTACCTCGGGCAGGAAGGCGGAGCCCGGGACGCCCGGACGGTGCTGTGGTGGGGCCACCCGGAGGACCAGCTCTGGCGTCCGGCCTACCAGGGAGACGGCACCTGGACCCTGGAGAACCGGCACACCGGGCAGATGCTCACCACCGTCGGGGACGGCGCGGCATTGGCCGGCCGTGACGCCGACGGCTCGGCCTCCCAGCGCTGGTTCCTCCAGGAGCCCGCCGACGCGACGAGCGTGAACGAGATCGCCCTGGACGAACCCGCGCCGACCCCGCTGCTGATCGACGTCGCCGATGGTTCCACTGCGGAGAACACACCGGTGAACCTGCGGCAGGACACCGACGCGTCCAGTGGGCGGTTCACCGCGGTCCACGCGGGCCGGACCGGCGACGACCTCTGCTACTACCTGATCCAGGGAGGGAAGTACGTCAACTCGACGGCGGCCCGTCCACGGGAACCGCGGAGCGGCGATGCGGTCACACTGAACTCCTTCCGCTCGAACGACGACGGCTATCTGTGGTGCACGACGACCGGTGGACGCTTCCTGAGCAACCACTCGACTGCGGCACCCGACCAGCGCCTCTACCTCACGGACCACGGGCCGGGCCGGCAGCTGACCGTCAACGCGCGTGTACCCGGCATCCCCACGGACAGCTGGAACTGGGAGGGGATCGGCGTGTGACCGGCAGGACGCGGCGGGCCCGCGGCCCGCACGCGTGACGGTACGGCGGCTGTAGGTATCCGCGGCCCGCCGCCGTACCTACAGCCTCCGCAACCCACGCCGCCGTCGTGCCCAAAGGCCGCCACAGGGTACGGCGGCCGGCGCCAGGAGCGCACGGATGCCCGCGCGGGGCCGGGCCGCCGAACCGGAGCGCGTTCACCCCTCCCGGCCGCCGGGCAGCCTGCCCAGCGCGTCGCGCAGTGCGGCGCGCGAAGTGATGCCGAGTTTGGGGAAGGCCCGGTACAGGTGGGAACTGACCGTGCGGGGCGACAGGTGCAGCCGTTCGCCGATCTCCTTGTTGGTCAGGCCGCCGGCGGCCAGGTCGGCGATCCGGCGCTCCTGCCAGGTCAGAACCGCCAGGTCCGCCGACGCAGTGCGCTGCGGCCCTCCGGCGGCATGGAGTTCGGCTCGCGCCCGATCGGCCCAGGTGGACGCGCCGAGCCGCTCGAAGGCCTCGACGGCCAGGAGCAGGGCCCGCCTGGCCGCCCCGCGTCCCTGGCTGTGCCGGACGCGGGTGCCATGGGCGAGTCGGATGCGCGCCAGCTCGAAAGGGAAGTGGAAGGCGGCGGGGTGGGTCTCGGCGCGGTGGTACATCCGGTGTGCTTCGGCGGTGTCGGGGGCGGTCATGGCGAGGGCCCCGTAGGTGATGAGGGCGAGACGGGGGGAGATGCGGGGCAGGCCGGCGTCCTGTGCGGCGGCCGCATGCCGGCGGGCCTCCTCCAGGCGGCCGGTGCGGACGGCTGACTCGACGAGGTCGAGAAGGGTGCGGGATGCCTGATGGGCGTACGGCGTGAAGACACCGGGAGGCGTGATGCCGGAGGCATGGAGGTAGGCGGCTTCGTAGTCCCCCTCGGCGAGCGCCGCGGCCGTACCGGTGGCGGCGGCGATCTGGGTGAGGAAGCCGACGCCGCGGGGCCGGGCCCAGGCGTCGACCGTGGCCTGCGACTCCCGCGCGCGGCCGGTATCGCCACGCAGGGCCGCCAGCAGCCCCAGATAGGCACGGGTGTGGTGGACGAACAGCGCGTGCCGGTGCGTGGTCGTCACCTCCAGGCAGTACCGTCCGGTCCGCTCGGCCTCGTCCCACTCACCGACCGCGATCTGGTCGAGCATGATCAGGTGCAGCATGGTCATGGCGTCGGCCACGGCCCCCGTCTCCACCTCGCGGTCCACGGCACGCTGGATCCTCTGCCGGTACTGGCTGAGCGTGTCCACGTGGTAGGCGGCGACCCCCAGCCGGGTGATGTCCCATGGTTCGGGCCGGCGGAGGCCGGTGAAGGCGCGCTCCACCCGCTCGTGCAGGCCGGCGCCCCGCCGCACCACGTCGCCCCAGGCGTCCTGGTAGATACGCGAACGCGAGGACACCGAGTCGCCCAGGGAGGCGAGAAGCTCGTGGGCCCGCTCCCAGGTGACTGCGTCCCCGGCGTACTGGTCGATGACCAGGAGCAGGTCCACCAGTCGTGTGAGCACGTCGTCCGGCCCCCGCACCCCGGCGTCGCGTATGCCCTCGATCGCCGCGACCACCTGACGCCGCGAGGACCGTACGTCTCCGTCCTCGAAGAGCGCGGCATAACCGGACGCGACCACCGAGGCCGGGGAATCGTGGTCACCGGACCCCGTCTCCGAGTGGATCAGCTGCTGGGCCTGGCCCAGCAGACCCGAGTGCCCGGCTATGTACGCGGCGTCGCCCAGCCGCCTGGACCGTTCCTTGGGACTCCCGCTCAGTTCCGCGGCCCGGGACAGCCAGGCCACGGCCGCCACCGCGCCACCCCGCCGGGTCGCGGACTCCGCAGCCGCCTCCAGGGCGCAGGCGACCTCCTCGTCCGGGTCCACGGTCGCGGCCGCCAGATGGGCGGCCCGCCGCTCCAGGTCGTCCCGGTGCAGGTGGGCGAGGGCCCCGTGGGCCGCACGGCGCTCGTCGGGGGTCGCCGTCTGGACGACGGTCGAACGCACCAGGGGGTGACGGAAGACGTAGTCGCCGCGCAGCGGATCGACATCGAGCAGACCGCAGGCCGCGGCCTCCCCGACGTCCACCATGCGGTAGCGCGTGCCTCGCGTGCGGTCAGCGGCCATGCCCGCTCCGGCACCGTCCAGGGCGCCGCGCAACAGCTCCGCGCGCACGGCGGCACCGCAGGACACGATGCGCGCGCCGTAGACGTGTTGGAGGCGCTGGGACAGCGGGACGCCGGTGTACCCGAACACGGAGTCGAGGTCGCGTCGCCTCTCGGTACCGCGCACGTAGGACGGCAGCTCCAGCAGGGCCAGCGGGTTGCCCTGGGCCTCCTCCAGCACCAGCCGGCGGATCCGGGGACCGAGCCCGGCATGGTGGGTGTCCAGGAGCTGCCCCGAGGCGGCCTCGGAGAGCGGGCCCACCGGCAGCTCGGACAGCGCCGCCGTGTCGAAACCGGAGGGCACACCGGAGCGCAGCCCCACGACCAGCTTCACCGGGATGCCGGCGAGCCGCCGCCCCACGAACCCGCACACCTGCGTGCTGGAGGCGTCCAGCCACTGGCCGTCGTCGAGCAGGAGCAGGAGGGGATTCCGCGACGCCGCGAGCGCGAGCAGGTCGAGTACGGCTGTCCCGAGACCCATGACCGAGGGGGGAGCGCTCCCGCTCCTGCCGAAGACGACCTCGACAGCGCGCCGACGGGCCTCATCCAGCTCCTCGACGCAGGGCAGCAGCGGATACAGGAACTGGTGCAGACCGGCGAAGGGGAGTTCCGACTCGGTCTCGACACCGGCCGCACGGATCACCCGGTACCCGCCCCCGCTTGCCAGGCGGACGGTGTGCTCCAGCAAGGCGCTCTTGCCCACACCCGCGTCACCCCGCAGGAGCAGAGCCCTGCCCGCCGGATCCCGCACGAAGCCGGCCAGCACCTCCTGCTCCCGCTCCCGGCCGACCACGGCCCCGGCCATCGACTCCATCGTGCGCTCTGCTCCCTATCGATCCTCGGCCACAGGGACTTGCACCACTCGCCTGACAACACCACCCGGAACCGGCTCCGTTCGGCCTCGGCCGCGTGCCGTACAAGCCCGGGGAGGGACAGATCCGAGGTCGGAACCGCCTTCTGCGCCAGCTGTTCGCCGGTCAGCCTCCGGCATTTCATGACAAGGGCCGCCCGTGGGCAGTCGAGAAACGCGGTCGGTGACGCCCGGTCGCCGGCTACCGCGGACGGGTGCACGCGCTGATCGTCACTCATCGCGTGATCATGCCAGGAGGCCGATGCCGCGGACTTCCCCGCCCGGGAGGTGGTCCGGGGAAAACCGCCCAAGGTCACGGGGCCTGGAAGTTCATCCCGGCAAGATGGTGCTCGTCCGGTGTCGAACGGGAACCACCTGTCGCCGGCCGGGTTCCGAGAGCGTGCCGGAACCGTCACGGTCGGCGGGGACCCCGGTCACGCCGGTACCACCCGGTAACTCAGCATCGCCCACGGCAGGTCCGTCCGGGCCAGCGAGCCGGTACGCCACGGTGTGGCGGCGGCGCAGTCCGTCCCGGAGTAGAGCTCCAGCGACACGGAACCGGCGGCGATCTGGACCGAGCGGGCCGGCACGGCCAGCGTGTGGCATGTGCCGAGGTCACCCAGGTCGGCCTCCGTCACCGCCCCTTCCCCGGTGGGACCTGCGTAGAGGTACGCGCCCTCCTGGAGCGGGGGCCAGCCGGCGGCGCTCGCAGCCCCGGCCCCGAGGCCGACGAAGGCCACCGTCATGGTCGTGACGCCGGTCGCGATACGGAGGCCGGTCCTGGCGGTGAACATACGACCCACCCACTCTCTCTGCGTGTGACGGCACCGGGGAGGCACCGAAGCCAACTGCCCGGGCGCCCCGGCATCCGGTTGAAGGTGACCGGCAGGATTCTTGCGCGTTCAACCATGTCTGGCGAGAGTGTAAACCGGCCACAGCGGCACGTGCGTGGCCGCATCTGCGAGCTCGGAGCAAGGCCGCCAGGTCTCATACCGTGGCATGCCCTGGCGAGCCGGCCTCCTGACCCGGCGGCGCCCCTTGGGCGTACGTGTCACGGACACGCCCCAGGGGGACCAGGCGGTGACCGCCCACCTGAACGGCACGCGCGGCACCCTGTGCTGTGCTGTGCCCCCTGGTTTCTGGACGTATGCACAGACAAGAGGGGTGATCTCCGCTTCCGGGGGTCAAGGGGCGGAGGACGCCGCGCGGGACGGAACGCGGCCGCGTCCTGCCGTGCGGGATACTGTCCCCATGCGGATCTCAGCCAGGGCGGACTACGCGGTGCGCGCCGCACTGCAACTCGCGGCGGCGTCCGACGCCGGACCGCTCAAGGCGGAGGCCATCGCGGACGCGCAGGAGATCCCCCACAAGTTCCTCGAGAGCATCCTCAACGACATGCGCCGGGGCGGAGTCGTGCTGAGCCAGCGTGGCGTCAACGGCGGCTACCGCCTGGCCGCACCCGCGGAGTCCATCAGCATCGCGGACGTCATCCGTGCCGTCGACGGTCCGCTGGTCTCGGTGCAGGGGGTGCGCCCGCCCGAGCTCTCGTACAAGGGCCCCGCCGCGTCGCTGCTCCCCCTGTGGATCGCGCTGCGGGCCAACGTCCGCCAGATCCTGGACGGAGTGTCCCTCGCCGATGTCGTTTCGGGCAGGCTGCCGGCCGACGTCGTGGCGCTCGCCGAGGCCCCGGCCGCCTGGACGAATCCGTAGGGCTGCGAACAGAAGAGGAGCCGGGCGCTTCTTCTGGGCGCGGCCTCTGCTGCCGGCTCCAGGACGGTGACGGGCGTTCCCGGACACCCGGCCGGCCGGGGCCGGCGGGCGCGGGGCCCGCGGCCCGGCTCCTTCCTGAACGATTCGCCGGACGGCGGGCCGGGCGAAGTCGCGGCTGAGCACGTGCTCATCGGTCCTGCGTGGGGTCAGCGCGGCTCTCGGATGCTGTCGATGATGCGGGTCCAGTTGTCGCTGCCGTGTCCGTTCCCGATCGCGCGCCGGTAGTGGGCCTGCACGGCCAGGGGGAGCGCGAGGTCGAGGCCGAGTGACGTGCTGGTCTCGACGATGTGGTCGGACGTCGCGCCCATCATGGTGACCGTGCTGAGGTCGCCGGGGTGCTCTCCGGCGTCGAGCGCGGTGCCGGGGTTCTCTTCACCGGCCCTCAGGATGTCGCCGATCGAGTCGGCGGAGGAGAGCAGCTCCGGCAGCGCTTCCGCGGCCTTCACTCCTGCGGTGCCGAGCATCGCGGTGGCGTGCATCAGCCCGGACAAGGTGGTGAGGAACACCGCGAGTTGGGCTTGGTACATCATCTGGGCGAGGCCCGGGTCCTCGCCCAGGTACTTGGGTGTTCCCAGCGGCGTCAACGCAGCCAGGTGGCTCTCCAGCACTTGGCCGCGGCCGCTGTAGTAGACATGGGCCGCCTCCGCGCCGACCATCGGCGCGGGGACCATGACACCTCCGGTGAGGAAGGCGGCGCCGTGGCCCGCCGCCCAGGCCGCCGCCTCGCGTGAGCGGTCGGGGGTGTCGGAGCTCAGGTTGACCAGCGTTCGGCCGGCGAGCGATGCGGTGGCGTTGTCGAGGATGTCGTACATCGCCCGGTAGTCGGTGAGGCTGAGGATCACGAGGTCACTCGCTTCGACCGCTTCACGGGGCGTCGCGGCGCGTGTCGCCCCGTCGGCGACGACGCCGTCCGCCCGGCCGGCGGTGCGGTTCCAGACGGTGACCGGGTGGCCGGCGGTGAGGAGGGTGCGGGTCATCGCCTGGCCCATCGGGCCGAGCCCGATCACGGTGACAGCGCTGTTTCGTCCGGTGGTGTGGTTCTGTCGTTCGTTCACCCCTCCATGCTCGAAGAGCGTTACTAGTCTTGGAAGTACCCACTATTTTCTGCGGTACTTACCTTTTCGTAAGGGGGGTCAATGATGGCCAGGGCGCCGAGACGCGGGCCTTACATCTGTGGCATCGATGCTGCGCTCGACGTGGTGAGCGGTAAGTGGAAGGGGCTGATCCTCTGGGAACTCGACGCCCACCGGGTACGCCGCTTCGCTGAACTCCGCCGTGGTCTGCCGGGGGTGAGCGAGAAGATGCTGACGCAGCACCTGCGTGAGATGGAGGAGGACGGTCTCGTGCACCGGAAGGTCTACGCCGAGGTGCCGCCGCGGGTGGAGTACTCCCTGACCGAGCACGGGCGCACACTCAACCGAGCGCTCGGGCCGCTCGGCGTCTGGGGGATCGAGCGGATACGGCGCGAAGAATCCGAAACGGTCGACGTGGCCGAGACCCCGCACGGGTGAGCATCCCCGGATACATGCTTCCGTCCTCCGGCTCGGCTCGGAGGACCGTGACGGCTCTTACGTCCCCTGCGTCGCAAGGCCGTTCGTCCGCCGGGCGGTCCGCGGCGCGCCCGTCATCAGCGTCCCGGCCGGGCCGCGGCGGGCCTCCCGCCATCCGCCGCGGAAGCGCGGCATCGGACCGATGACCGCCAGGCGCGCCGCGGCTCATGGAGCGACGCCCCCGCCGGGACGGCGGACCCCGGTGCGGACGGACACCGGCTCCTCCGGCGGGACGGGCGTGTCCGACTGGCGGGCACCCACTTGCCCGGACGGAGCCGTACCCGCGAAGCTAATCCCTACTAATCCAATAGGGATGATAGGGAATGGCGGGTGGGGTCGGTGGGAACGCCGGAGTTCTGGATGCGTGTCGCCCGCGATCTCGGGG
Source organism: Streptomyces nitrosporeus (assembly GCF_008704555.1). Lineage (NCBI taxonomy): Bacteria > Bacillati > Actinomycetota > Actinomycetes > Kitasatosporales > Streptomycetaceae > Streptomyces > Streptomyces nitrosporeus. Next base: position 414,830 of record NZ_CP023702.1, on the reverse strand, counting down.
ACGACCTGGCAACGGACGCGCTGGACCGCGACCGGGCGGGCAAGCCGCCCTACGACGAGGTGGCACGGCTGCGGGATTCCGGTCTGCAGGCCGCCCTCGTGCCGCCCGGCACGGCGGCCGGCGGGACGGAGGCCGGGATGGACTGGGAGGATGCCTGCGCCATCGTGCGCCGGATCGCGGCCGCGGACGGCTCGATGGGCGAACTCCTCGGCCGGCACCACGTGTTGTCCTGGAGCGCACGGTTCTTCGCCGCCCCTGACCGCGTGGGCGAACTGGAGGCCCGCGCCGTGCGCGAGCGGTGGCTGTGGGCCGGCGACACGGGCGCGACCGGCGCGGACGGGGCCTCCCGCCCTCGCGACGACGGTGCCTGTCTCCTCCTCACCCGCACCGCCGGGGGCTTACGCCTCAACGGAGTCCGGACCCTGCCCACGGCTGTGGATGTCGCCGACCGGCTGGTCCTCGACGCGTTCTGTACGGGTACCGGCGAGTCCCGTGTCGTCCTGGTCGACCCGCACCATCCGGGCGTCGGACGCGTTCCGCTGTCCGACCGGCTGGGCCAGCGGCTCGCCGGTGCGGGCACGGTCCGCTTCGACGACGTCCCGATCGGCGTGGACGACGTGCTGGGGACCGCCGCGCACGACGAGTACGCGGTCGCGCCCTTCGCAGCCGTCGCGCCGCTCGCACTGCGGCTCATGCTCACCCATGTGGTCCTGGGCGTGGCCCAGGGGGCGCTCGCGGAGGCACGGGATCTCAGCCGGGTGGCGTCCCACGCCCGGCCGGGAGGCGGCGGGGAGGGCCTTCTCGCTCCGCCTCCCGGAGCGGACGCCGACCTGCTGCTGACAGTCGGGGAACTGGTCCTCGCCGTCCACAGCGCGTCGGCGGTCACCGGGCACGCCACTTCCGCCCTGGCGGAAACCCTCCGGGCGGGCCGGGCACCGGACGCGGAGCAGCTGGCGGACACCGCCGCACTCGTGGCTGCGGCCGAAGCCGTCACCGTCAAGGCGGCCCTGTCCATCGGAGAGCGCGTCCTGGACATCACCGGTGCCGAGGGGCTCGACCGGTTCTGGCGCAACATCCGGGTCCTGGCGGACCGAGGGCCCGCCGGCCCCGCCCTGCGTGCGATCGGCGACCACTTCCTGCACTGCGACGCCGCCACGTCGGCGCGATGGACGTGAGGTCCCGTCGTCCCCGGGGCGGGCGGCGGGCCGGCGGAGCCCCGGCGGCGCGGCTCCGCCGTGAGCGCGAGCCGGGCGGCGCGCGCCCGGATGAGGCTCCCGGACGGATGAGGCCCTCGGGCGGGGAGGGGGCCGATGGAGCCATGCGTACGGTGAAGGTGGCCCGGCCAGGCGCGCCGCTCCCGCCGGGGCCTTCCCCGGGTGTCAGCCGGCTCTGCCGTAGCGGCTGACGGGGCGGGCCAGCCCCAGGTGTCCGCGTAGCGTGGTGGACGCGTACTCCGTACGGAAGGCCCCGCGCCGCTGCAACTCCGGGACCAGGCTCCTGGTGATCGCCGTGAGGTCGTGCGGGAGGGTGCCCGGGCGGAGACGGAAGCCGTCCAGGCCGGTGGAGTGCCAGTCCAGGAGGAGGTCGGCCAGTCCGGTCGGTGTGCCGGTGAAGATCTCGGCGTCCGAGACGAATTCCGCTCCGGCCGTCTCGTCCAGGCGGGCCTTGCGCCGTGCGGCGACGCCCGGTTCGTCGTCCAGGAAGACGACGAGGTCCGCGAAGGTCCGCAGCGGGCGTTCCGTCACGTCACGGCCGGTGCGCTCCACCGCCTCGGCGACCTGGGCGAGGATCGCCGCCGCGCCCGGCCGGTCGTGCGGGGTGACGGCGACGACGTCGGAGCTGAGGGCGGCGAACTCGTACGGGACGGTGGCGTGCGCGAGGCTCACCACCAGAGGCTGGCCCTGGGGGGAACGCGGGGTGATCGACGGGCCCTTCACGCTGAAGCCCGAGCCCCGGAAGTCGATGTGGTGGACCTTGTCGCGGTCGAGGAAGCGGCCCGTCGCCGCGTCCCGTATCTCCGCTCCGTCCTCCCAGCTGTCCCAGAGCCGCCGGGCTGCCTCCACCGCCTCGGCGCCCTCCGAGAAGAGCGCGCGCAGCGGCTGGGAGACCGACTCGGGGTCGGTCACGTCGTCCTCGGTGAGCTGGGGCGTGGTCCGGCGGCCGAAGTGCGCGGCGTCGGCCGCGCGGGACGATATCTGCGGACGCCAGCCGGCCCGGCCCCTGCTCGCGTGGTCGAGGGTGGCGATGCCGATGGCGAGGTGGAACGGTTCGGTGTGGGTGACGTTGGTGGTCGGGACCAGGCCGATGTGCGTGGTGAGCGGGGCGAGATGGGCGGCGAGCAGTACCGCGTCGATGCTGCCCCTGACCTGGTCGGTGCGGTCGTCGGGCAGGTGGAAGGCGGCGGACTGGAGGCCGAGCGCGTCCTCGAAGGTGACGAAGTCGATCAGGCCCCGCTCGGCCTCGGCCACCAGGCCGGCCCAGTACACGGCGTCGAGGAGCTCACCCGGCCGGGCGCCCTCCTCCCGCCAGGCCGCCGGGTGCCAGCCCGCGCCGTCGAGGGCGACGGCCAGGTGCAGGGGGGCGGCGGTTGTGCCCGGGGCGGCGGCCGGGGCGTCCTCCGGGCCGGTGGCGCCGCGGGTGCCGGTGGCGCCGGTCGGGTCGGTGGCGCCGGTCGGGTCGGTGGCGCCGGTCGGGTTGGTGACGGCGGTCGGGTCGGGGGTGCCGGTCGGGTCGGGGGTGCCGGTCATACTGAGGTCCTCAAGAAGGTCGGCGGTCCGGGAGGACCGGGTGTGGCTGGTGCCGGGGTGCCGTCGAGGCTCAGGGAGAACGGCCGCCCGGTCACCGGGTTTCTCCTTCCGGCCGCGCGGACGCCGCGCCGAGCGGGGGCCGCCCGGGGCCGCCCCACCCGGCCGGGCGGGGCGCGGCGGACAGCCCGAGGTGGTCCCGGAGGGTGGTACCGGTGTAGTCGTCGCGGTGGACCCCCTTCTCCTGAAGGATCGGCACCACCCGGTCCACGAAGTCGTCCAGGCCGCCGGGGGTCAGGTGGGGCACGAGGACGAAACCGTCGGCGCCCCCGGTCTGGACGTAGTCGTCGATGGCGTCGGCGACCGTCCGCGGGCTGCCGACGAACGTCTGCCGCCCGCCGACCTCGATGACGAGCTCCCGGATGGAGAGGTTCCGTTCCTCCGCGAGCCTGCGCCACTGCCGCGCCGTCTCCGCCCGGCCCTTGCGGAACACCGAGTGCCCCTTCAGGAAGTGGGCGTCGTCCTCGGGCTCGATGCCGGGCAGCGGCCCGTCCGGGTCGTACGCGGACAGGTCGCGGCCCCAGACCGCCTCCAGGTGGGCGATCGCCGTCTGCGGGCTGACCAGCTCGCGGCTGACCTCCTGCGCGTACGCGGCGGCCTCCTCGTCGGTGTCGGCGACGATCGCGTTGGCGGTGGGGAGGATCAGCAGGTCCTCGGGGCGCCTGCCGTAAGTGGCCAGGCGCCGCTTCACATCCCGGTAGAACTCCCGCGCCACGTCGATCCGGTTGTGCTTGCTGAAGATGACCTCGGCGTCGGACGCGGCGAACTCGCGGCCCGCGTCCGACTCGCCGGACTGGACGATCACGGGGTGGCCCTGCGGTCCCGGCGGGGTGGTGAACCGGCCCGAGATGTCGAAGTGCTGCCCCCGGTGGGCGAAGCGGCCGGCTCCGGAGGTGGCGAACTCGCCCGCCACCGCGTCGGCCTTCAGATCGCTTTCCGACCAGCTGTCCCACAACTTCCTTGCCACTGTGAGGAATTCGGCGGCCCTGGTGTAGCGGTCGGCCTCGGGGAGGAAGCCGCCCCGGCGGAAGTTCTCGCCGGTGAAGGCGTCGTAGCTGGTGACCACGTTCCAGCCGGCCCGGCCGCCGCTGAGCCGGTCCAGGGTGGCGAACCGGCGCGCCACCTCGTACGGCTCGTTGAAGGTGGCGTTGACCGTGGCGACCAGGCCCAGGTGCGTGGTGACGGCGGCCAGGGCGCTCAGCACGGTCAGGTTCTCCGGCCGTCCCGCGATGTCCAGGTCGTAGACCTCCCCCTTGTGCTCGCGCAGCCGCAGTCCTTCGGCAAGGAAGAAGAAGTCGAACCTGCCGCGTTCGACGGTCTGCGCGAGACGTATGAAGGAGTCGATGGCTATCTGGCTCCCGGAGCGCGGGTCCGACCAGACGGTCACGTTGTGGATGCCGGGCAGCTGCGCTGCGAGATGCACCTGTTTCTTGGCGGTGGCGGACACGGTGCGCTCTCCTCCTGCGAAGTTCTGCGAAGTCCTGCGAAGCCCTGTGAGGCCCCGTGAGGCCCCGTGAAGTCCGGCGTCGCAGCGGGGCGGCCGGGGTGGTGGTCCTCAGAGCGTGCCTGGGCCGGCCTCCGTCTGCACAGATCAACCGGCCCTGCTTCACGCGGTTTTCATGCCGTGGTGACAGGCGCGGGAGCGGCGGCCGGGGTGGCGGCCGGGGGCGTGGAGACATACCGCACCTGGTTCTCGAAGGCGACCCCGTGGCTCTTCACGTCGATGGCGATGCGGTCGCCGTCGGCGATCCGGAACCCGTCGTGGAAGCTCGCCTCGTCGGCGCCCAGGAGCACGTAGTTGACCAGCCCGGGCCGCCGCACCGCCGGGAACGTGAGCAGGTGGTCCGCCATCTCGTGCACCCGGTAGTAGAGGGCGTCGTCACCGCAGTCGAACGGGCCCTCCCAGGCCGTCGCACCGTCCCGGACGATGGTGACCCGGCCGGTCACCGTACGCGGCGGCGGGCCGAGGAAGAGCAACGGGGAGAGGGCGGTGTCGCACAGCTTGCAGTACGGGTTGTAGCCCGGGTCCTGGCGGTGCAGACCGATGTCGCACAGGTCGTTGCCGAAGGTGTAGCCGGCGTAGTGCGGGGTGCCGTCGGCGTCGTTGACGTAGACGAGGGCGACCTCGGGCTCCTCGATGAGGGCGACCGGCCGGGCGGGCACGTTCAGATCCTCGCCGGGCAGCCTCACCCAGTCGCCGAACCCTTTGAAGAACCACTTGGGCGGGGTGAACTCCCCGTCCTCCGGAGCGGTTTCGCCGCCCCACTTCTTCTTGTGCGTGCCCATGAAACCGCTCAGCAGGGCGTTGCCGGTGGCCTGCGGGAGCAGGGGAGGCAGCAGGCGCAGTCCAGGGTCCCCGGCCGTGACGACGACGGTCGCCGCACCCTCGGTGAGAACGGCCCGCAGGGCCTCCTCCGAGCCGTCGGTGGCGATGAAGGCGGCGGCGACCTGGCCGTCCTCCACCCGGTACAGGGTCTGCCGCGTGCTCTCCCCGGGGCGGCCGAAGCCGACATGGCGTGCGCCGTCGTACCGGGCCTCGAAGAGGACGGGGAGGTGGGAGTGGGACATCGGTGACTCCTTCGGTACGTGGATGGGCGGGTGACTTCAGATACGCGGGGCGGGAGCGGGGACCGGCGGCCCCGCCAGGTCGGCCAGGACCTCGCCGATCCGGTCGACGGACTCCCTTATCCAGGGCAGGGCGAGCGGATCCGCCGGTCCCGCTGTCCCCGGCGCCACCGCCTCCAGCGCCGCCGTCCGCTGCTCGGCGGTCTCGCCGTAGAAGCGGCTGGTCGCCGCGCGGACGCGCAGGGGGCGGCCGGGCTCCCCGAAGGCGGTGGCGGGCAGGACGCCGACCCCGTACCGCTCGGAGAGCAGCGCGGCCAGGCCGTCGCCTCCGTGCACGCCGTGGGCCTCGGCCAGGTGCTCCCGCAGGGGCTCGAAGTCCGGGTAGAGGTAGCAGGCCGCGGCGGCGGGGGCGAGTGTCGCGCCCACGGCGGTGAAGCGGGCGGCGACCGCGCGCACCACCGTCCGGTGCAGCCGCCGGCTCGCCGCGATACGTTCGGTGACCTCCGGCGGCTCCCCGAACGCGTACGCGGCCGCCGTCTGCACCGGGGCGGGCGGGCTGGACCAGATCTGGCTGGCGACCGCGGTGAGCCGGGTGTGCAGGGCACGTCCCAGCCCGCTGTCGGGCAACCGGGCCACCCCCGTGCGCCAGCCGCCGAGCGCCAGGCTCTTGGTGAGCCCGGTGGTGACGACGGTCCGCTCGGGCGCGTACAGGGCCGGGGAGACGGCCGGCCCGGAACCGTCGTGGACCAGGTCGCGGTAGATCTCGTCGGAGACGACGACAAGGTCCAGTTCGCGGGCCGCCCGCGCCAGCCGCCGTACGGTGGTGGCCGGGGCGATCGTCCCGGTCGGGTTGTCCGGCACGGTCACGACCACCGCCCGGGGGGACTGCCCGGCCCTCCGCGCGCCGGCGACCGCCTCGCGCAGCCGGTCAGGGTCGGGCACCCCGCCCTGCCCCGGCAGGACCGGTACGTGGACGGAGCGCGCCCCGGCCAGCCGGGCCTGGGCCGCGTAGCTCACCCAGCCCGGCACCGGCACGATCACGTCCCCGCCGATGGCCAGGAGCAGGGCGAACAGCAGCGGCTTGCTGCCGGGGCCCGCCACGACGAGCCCCGGGTCGACGGCCAGGCCGCGCCGCTCCCAGTACCCGGCGGCGGCGGAGCGCAGGGCGGGGCTTCCGGCGACGGGGCCGTACGCGTTCTCGCCGGCCGCCGCCGCGAGCCGGTCCTCGAGGGCGGGGAGGACGGGCAGGCCGATCTCCCCGCTCGCCATCGACAGGACCCGCTCCCCGGCCCGGCGCCGCCGGGCCAGGGCCTCGTCGGCGGCGAGGGTCGCCGACATGGGGACCGGTGTGGGTTCGGGCATCGCAGCAGCTCCAGTGCTCGGGGGCGTACGTGTACGGAGTCAGGCGGGGGCGTCCGCGGCGTACCGCTTCCGCAGCTCGGCCTTGCGGACCTTGCCGGTCAGGGTCTTGGGGAGGGCGGGGACGTGTTCCACCCGGTCGGGCAGGAAGCGGGCGTCGTGGCCCGCTTCCGCGACCCGGGCCCGGACCTCCTCCAGCGTCGGGCCCCGGCCACCGCGCGGGACCACGACCGCGACGAGCACAGCGCCCGCCCCGTCCGCGGCCTCCAGCCCCACCAGCGCGGCCTCGGCCGCCTCCGGGTGGCTGCCGATCACCGCCTCCAGTTCCGCCATCGGCACCACCCGCCCGTCCCGCAGGACGGCGTCCCGGGCCCGGCCGACGATGCGGATGCCGCCCCGGCCGTCGTCCCGGGCGAGGTCGCCGGTGTCGAACCAGCCCTCCTCGTCCAGCTCGGCGGCGAACGCCTCGGGGCGCCGGTGGTATCCGAGAGCGAGCGACGCGCCCCGCACCTTGAGCCTCCCGACGGAGCCCGCGGCGTCCGGGGCCCCGTACGCCCCGGACGTCTCGATCCGGGTCTCCATGGCGTCGATCGCACGGCCGTTGCTCCGCGCCGACCAGCCGTCGGGGTCCTCGGGCCGGGTGGTGGTCACGGGACCGTTCTCCGACATGCCCCACAGGGAGTGGGCACGGGCGCCGAGCGTCTCGTGGACCTCGTCGGCCAGCTCCCGCAGGACCGGCGCCGAACCGATCACCACGTGGCGCAGCGTGCTGGTGTCCCGCCGCTCGGCGCGCTGGGAGGCGGCCACATCGGCCAGGGTGGCGGGCGGCCCGTACAGCAGGGTCGCCCCGTACCGCTCCACCAGGTCCAGGAGCGCCTCGTTGCGCCGTACGTCCTGGAAGGCGACGGTGCCGCCCAGCATGACCGCGGCCAGGACACCCTGCGCGAACCCCGAGTAGTGGACCAGCGGTGTGGAGACCGCCGCCACCCAGCCGGCACCGTCCCCGCCCTCTCCCGCTCCGAACGCGTCGGCGTACCCGCGTACGGCCGAGTACACCGTGTTCTGGCTGTGCAGGACCCCCTTGGACAGGCCGGTGGTGCCGGAGGTGAACAGGACCACGAACGGGTCGTCCGCACCGAGCGCCAGACCGTCCAGCCGGGCGGCGGCACCTTCCCGCCCCTCCCGCTCGTTCGCGACGAAGTGCTCGTGGAAGGGGAGCGCGCCCTCGGGCAGCGGTCCGTCCACCACCAGCACATGGGCCAGGGAGGGGAGTTCGCGGCTGAGACGGGTGGCGGTCTCCGCCAGCGGGGCGCCCGACCACTTCGCGAGGGTGATGTGGACCCGGGCCCCGGTGAGGCCGAGCCGGTGGCGCAGCTCCTCCTTCGTGCAGAGGGGCGAGATCGGGACGACGGCCGCGCCGACCCGGATGGAGGCGAAGATCAGCGGCACCATCTCCCACCGGTTGGGGAGCTGTACGGCGACGAAGTCGCCCCGGCGCACGCCCAGTTCCAGTAGGGCCAGCGCGAACCGGTCGGTGAGCCGGTCCAGTTCGGCGTAGTCGAGGGTGTCGGTACGGGACTCCGCCACACGCCGGCCCGCGACGGCCAGCCGGTGCGGGTGCTCACGGGCCCGGCGGTGCAGGTCGTCGAGGAAGGTCTCGTCCCGCCACCAGCCGCGGCGGCGGTACTCGGCGGCACGTCCGCCGGGAGCGGCCTCCGCGGCACCGGCCGGCCGCTCCTTCGCCGCCGTGCCCATCAGCGCTCCTTCCGGCGGGCCGCGAGCAGCTCGGGCAGCGGGTCGCCGGCCCGGGAGGCCGCGATCTCCAGCAGGTCGCGGGTGTTCTGCCGCACCCGGTCGCCGACCCAGTCGAAGACCCATGCCTTGCGCGCCGCGGCCTCCAGGCCGAAGGGGACCACCCGGGTGACGGCCAGGGCGGCCGAGGCCGCGCCGCCGATGTTGGCGATCACGCCCGGGACCAGCGCGGCCCCCGACGCGGCCACCTTCTCCTTGGCCGCCGCGCTGGACGCGAGGTTGGCACCCTCGACCACCAGGCCGGCCCGCAGCCGGTGGGCGTTCTCGGCGTTGATCGCGTACTTCTGCGCGGCCAGGATCAGGATGTCCGCGTCCACGTCGAGCCAGGCGTCCGGTTCGCCGGACAGCTTCACGTCCTGCGGCAGCCGGCTGCGGTCGACGGCCCCGAACCGGTCGGTGGCGGCGACGAGTCCGGCCACCGGCAGCCGGTCCGCGCTGATTGTGCCCCGGACGTCGGCGACGCCCACGACGGTGTGCCCGCGTTCCTCCAGGAACCGCGCCACCGCCCGGCCCACCGCGCCGAACCCCTGCACCACGACCCGGGCGGGTCCGGTACGGCCGCTCGCCTCCAGGGCGGTGACCGCCGCCACCCCGACACCGTGGCCGGTGGCGTCGATCAGCGGCTCGTAGTACGTCCGCCAGTCGATCGGCATGTCCGGGGCGCCCAGCCGGTAGCGGGGGTCGTACTTCGCCTCCTCGAAGAAGACGGCCCGGTCGGCGGGGGTGACGCCCATGTCGATGCCGAGGTGGATGCCGCCGTGCAGCAGCGGTTTCACCGTACGGCCGAAGGTGCGGAAGACCTCGTCGCGGCCCGCGCCCCCGGAATTCGTGGCGTCGGCGACGATCCCGGCCTTGGCGCCGCCGATGCGCAGCCCCGCCAGGGTGAACTTCTCGGTCATGTCCCGGGCGAGGCCCGCGACTTCCTCCTCGGTGACCCCGGTGGTCATCCGGGTGCCGCCCATCGCCAGGCCGTCGACGAGCGTGTCGACGACCACCCAGCCCTTGATGTGACCGCCGCTGCCGTTCAGATGAACGGTGAGGGCGGGGTCCTGCGGTTCTCCCACTGCTGTGCTCATGGCGAAATCCTTGTCCTGTAGGAAGGGGCCGGCAGAGGCCCGGTCACTGGTAGAGCTGTGTGAAGCCGCGCAGGATCTCCAGACCGTCCTTGCGGAACTCCAGGTGGGCCTGGGCGCCGTGGATCCGGCCGTCGTCCGAGCGCAGGAACTCCACGGGCGCGTGCTCGGAGCGGCCGATGGACCGGTAGCCGGCCGGGGCCTCCTGGAGGTAGAGGGTGTGCCGGTGGAAGACGGTGACCGTGGGCTTCACGTAGGTGAAGAGCGGCTCCTCCGTGTCCACCCGCACCTCGTGGCCGCCGACCCGCTGCGGCCCCTCCGCGAGGCGCCCGCCGGCCGCGACGGCGAGGATCTGCATCCCGCCGCAGATGCCGAGGACCGGCACGTCCGCTGTCGTCACCAGGTCGATCAGGGGCTTGTAGAACTCGCTGTCGTACGCGCGCACCTTGGTGCCGCTCAACACGACGGCCTGGTAGCGGCCGTCCACCCGGGCGGGCACGGAGGATGCGCCGACCGTCTCCGTCTCCGAGCCCAGTTCCTCCAGCCGGGAACGGAGTTGCCTGAGCGAGAGCGTTCCGTTGTCGACGACCAGCACGCGGGGCCGGCTCATGCGTCGGCTCCTGACGTACCGGCCCCGTCGGGAGCCTTCGTGATCAGCGTGCCGGTGGAGCCGTCCAGCAGGTCCGTGACGGGGGCGCTGCCGAGGACGACCCGCTCCACACCGCGGTCCAGGGCCTCGCCCGCCGCCCGCAGCTTCTTGCGCATCCCGCCGGTGGCGCCCTTGTCCCGGAAGACGGCCGCCTCCTTCGCGCTGATCCGGCGTACCGGCCTGCCGTCGATCAGCAGATGGCCGACGTCGGTGACCAGGGCCAGGTCCGGCGCACCGGTGGCCCCGGCGATCGCGGCGGCGGCCCGGTCGGCGTCGGTGTTCACCTCCTGGCCCGCCGCGTTGCGGGCGAGCGGGGTGACCAGGCAGGCGTGGCCGGGTGCGAGGTTCTTCAGCGCGCCCGGGTCCACCGAGGTGATCGGGCCGACGAGGTTCTCCAGCTCCACGAGCTGCTTCTCACGCCACCACCACCGCTCGCCCGCTCCCGCGCCGACCAGCCCGTCGCTGCCGAGCAGCCGCTCGGCGGTGATGCCACGGCTCTCCAGCCGCGCGAGGACGTCCTCGGCCAGGACGGCGCTGACCGTCTTGATGTCCTCGATGACCTCGGGTGTGGTCCACCGGCTCTGGTTGCCGTACCGGTCGCGCAGGACCGCCGAAGGCTCCCGGTGACGGGCGTCGAGGTTCCTGAGCGGTTTGGACCAGCCGTGCACCAGGACCAGCGGACGCTCCCGCCCGTGCCGGGCGAGGTCGTCCCACCAGGTGCCGTCGAGATCGTCCAGGCAGCTGCCGCCCAGCTTCACCACGGTCGGGATGAAACGGTCCGTGCTCACGCCGGCATCACCGGCTGCTGCGTCAGCCCCGTCTCCTCCGGCAGGCCGAAGCGCAGGTTCGTCACCTGCACGGCCTGGCCCGCGGCGCCCTTGACCAGGTTGTCGAGTGCGGCGAGCACGACGATCCGGCCGCCCTCCTCGTCCAGCAGCACCGTGACGTCCGCGTAGTTGGAGCCGAGGACGGCCTGGGGGTCGGGCACCGGGATCAGCGTCTCGTCGTGCCGCCGCACCCGGACGAACGGGTGCCCCTTGTAGAAGCGCAGATAGGCCCGGTTCAGCTCGCGCCGGTCCACCTCCTCGTCGGTGAACACGTACGAACTGGTCAGCAGCCCACGCACGTTGGGGACGCCGTACGCCGACATGGACAGGCTCCCGATGGTGCCGGGCCTGCTCCGCTCCAGGAAGTCGCCGACCTCGGCGGCGTGCCGGTGCCCGGCGGGGGAGTAGGGGGCGATGGCCCCGGCCCGGAACGGGTGCAGGTCGGAGGTGCGCAGCTGGACGCCGCCACCGCTGGACCCGCTCTTGCCGTCCACCACCACCGTCTTCAGGCGGAGTCCGAGGCCGAGGGTGAGCGGTGCGAGGCCCAGGGTGATCGCGGTGGCGTAGCAGCCGGGCAGCGAGATGAGCGCGGCGTCCTTCAGCCGGTCGCCGATCAGCTCCGGTACGCCGTAGACGAAGCGGTCCGCCAGGTCGGAGCGGCGCTCGACCTTCGGGTACCAGCGGTCGTGCAGCTCCGGCGTACGGATGCGGAACGCGCCGCTGAGGTCGACGATCGCCGGGACGCGGTCGGCGAACAGCGAGGAGAGCTCGGCCGAGACCGGTGCCGGGGTGGCCAGGAAGAGGACGTCGACCCTGTCCGCGACGTCCTCGGTGACCGGCTGGACGGTCAGGCCCCGGTTGTCGCGGAGGCCGGGGTGGAGCTCGGAGGGGCGGCGGCCGGCGCTGGAGGAGCCGCCCAGGAAGGTGAGCTCCAGGCCGGGGTGCTGGGTGATGAGGCGGATGAGTTCGCCGCCGGCGAACCCGGAGGCGCCGACGACTCCTGCACGGATCATGAGAGCAGCTCCTGCACGTAACGGCCGATGGCCGAGGGGACGTCCGCTCCGGTGGCGGAGGCCACGGCCCGGAAGCCGGGGGCGTGGTTGACCTCGTTGACGACGAAGCCGTCCGGGGTGGCGAAGAGGTCGATGCCGTAGATGCCGGGTCCGAGCACGTCCACCACACCGTCGACGGTCTTCAGCACGTCGGGGTCGTGGGCGACGGCGCGGGTCCTGTTGCCGAGGGCCGCGTTGTTGCGCCAGTCGCTGCCGCCGGCCTCGAACTCGGCCGCCCCGATCAGCTCCCGCCCGACGACCAGGCACCGCACCGAGCTGCCGCCGAGGTACGGCTCCACCACACTGGCCTGCTCGAAGGCGTGGGCCAGGTCCTCGATGTAGTCGTACACGGAGTGGGCGGTGTCGGAGTCCCGGATCAGCGTGACCCGCTTGCCCATCCCGCCGAAGACGGGCTTGAGGACGAGAGGCAGCGGCAGCTCGGCCAGCGCCTTGTCGAAGTCCTTGCGGGAGAGCACGAGCCGGTGGTCGGGGACGGGTATCCCGACGGCCTGGAGGAGGGCGCGCAGGGCGGCCTTGTTCTCACAGGCGTGGATGGCCCGGGCGGTGTTCAGCGTCGGGACGCCGGCCGCCTCGGCCAGGGTGGCGATCAGACCGCCGCGCGTGTAGCTGCGGCTGCGGACGAGGAGGGTGTCGTACCCCTTGACCGACGGGGCGTCCGGGTGGCCCAGGGAGAGGGACTCGTCGTTCACCCAGTCGAGACGGAGGCCGAACGCCGGGGCCGCCTCGATGAGCCGGCGTTCCTCCCAGGCGATCCGGTCCGCGACGACCGCGACGGGACGGACGGCGCCCATGTCACTGACCCCAGTCGCGCAGTTGCACCTCGACCATCTCCAGCGTCAGCCGGCCGTCCTCGACGGCCTCGACGCGGAGGGTCAGGATGCACTCGGGGCAGGAGAGCGTCTCGCCCGGAGCGACCGGGGGGACGGTCAGGTCGGTCTCGCATTCGGGGCATACGCCGGTCAGGGTGGCGGTGGGCATCGTGAACTCCGTATACAGAGAAGGCGGATTACGCGGGTACGGGGCGGAAGTCGACGGCGGCCTCGCGGATCGTGTCCCGGTCCAGCAGCGGGCGGCCGTCCCGCTCCTGCCGCTCGGCCAGCCACGAGGTGAAGGCGTCGACGTCGACCTCCAGGCCCGAACCGGCCAGGGCCCAGCGGACGAGGGCGGTGGTGAGGCGGCTGCGAACACGCAACTCACGTATGTTGCCGACGAGTTCGGCGGGCAGCGTCTCGTACGCCTGCGGATGGTCCAGCTGGCCCGGCAGCTCGTACGCGAAGGCGTGCGGGGTGGTCGGCCCGGACTGGAAGGCATCGCCGAGGCCGGCGCCCCGCAGGGCGATCCGGGACAGCTCGGTGAGGTGGGTGAGGTCGAAGCGGGTGTCGCCGTGGATGACGCGCAGCGAGGTGAGCAGTTCGGCCAGCGGGGCGTTGCCGCCGCGCTCCCCGATCCCGCCGACGGTCGCGGAGATCCACCGGGCGCCCGCCCGCACGGCCGCCAGGGAGTTGGCGACGGCCATGCCCAGCATGTTGTGCGAGTGGATCTCGATCTCGGAGCCGTCGATCGCGGTGAGGTCCGCGACGACCTCCTCCATCCGCCAGGGCGAGAGGTATGCGACGGTCTCCGCGAGCCGGAACCTGTCGGCCCCCGCCGCGAACCCCGCCTCCACATAGGGGACGAGCCGCTCCCGGGGCGTCCGGGCGCCGTCCTCACCGCTGAACGTGACGTGGAAGCCGCGCTCCTTCGCCTGCTGGATCGCCGAACGTGCCAACGTATGGAGGAACTTGGGGCTGGCCGAGCCGAGTTTCAGCTGTGCGTGCTGCTCGGAGGTGGGGATCGAGTACATGATGTGGCGCACGCCCAGGCGCTCGGCCTCGTCCAGCGCGCGGGCGACCTGGCGGCGGTCGCGTACGACGACGAGCGTCATGCTGCGCTCGGCGGTGACCGCCTCGTGGGCGGCGAGGACGAGGCCGGCGTCCTTGGAGTCCGGTCCGGAGACCATGCCCACCTCGACGAGTTCGACGCCCGTGCGCACCAGCAGGTCAGCGATGGCGGCGGCGTCCTCGGGGCCGAACTCCACCCCCGCCATGTGTGCGGAGTCCCGCAGTGTCGCGTCCGATATACGGGGCGGTCTCTCCAGTTCCCCGGGGCCTTCTGCTGCCATTTCTTTTCTCCTCTTCACCGAAAAGACCGGCTCTTTCCCGAAAGGGCCGGCCGAAGGACTGCTTTCGCCGAGTCACATCCTTCGGCGCCTGACCGGGAAGAGCAATGTCTGCCGTGTGAGGGCTGTGTTGCGGAGTGTCAGGGAATGTCGGAAAGGAAAAGGAGTGCAAGAGGGGTGTCCAGGTATGCCAAACAGCGGGCGAAGAACACCCGTTGATGTGATGTGCGCCCTACGGTGCTGGGCATGGATCTTTTCTCGCTGCCCCGGCTGGGGGTCGTCGTGCCGCCGGAGAACCCCACGGCGGAACCCGAGTTCAAGCATCTGCTCGGTGTCGGAATGAACGTGTACACCTCCCGGTTCCCGGTGACTCCCGGGGCCGGGCTCCGGACGATGCTGGAGACGTACAACGAGGTGCTCCCCGCCCTGCTCGGCAGCTTCGGCGCGCTGCGCCTGGACGCCACGGTGGTGGCGTGCAGCGCCTCGCACTACCTGCTGGAGCCGGCGGGCGACCGGGCCTTCTGCGACGAGCTGTCCGAGCGCGCCGGCTCGCCCGTGCAGTCCTCCACGCAGGCGGTCCTCGCGGCCTGCGAGACGCTCGGGGTGACCCGCCTGACCCTCGTCTCCCCGTACGAGCCCTGGCTCACCGACACTTCCCGCGCCTTCTGGGAACGGGCCGGCCTCACGGTCGACGGGGTGGTGCCCGTCCCGGCGGAGGAAGCGGCGCGCCCGGGCGGGGAGGCGCGCTTCGATCCGTACGCGGTGACGACCGGGGCCCTCCTGCGGCGGATACGGGAGCGGGAGCTGCCCGCCGGCACGGCCCTGCTCTTCACGGGCACGGGCATGGGCACGCTCGCCGCCCTGACCGAGCTGGCCCGCCGCGAGCCGCACCGCACCCTGCTGACCTCGAACCTGGCCTCGGCCTGGTGGGCGCGGCGAGCGGTGGGGGAGAAGGGAGAGGCGCACCACCCGCTGCTGCGGCGGCTGGAGGGGGCGGCGGTGTGACGGCGGACCCCGGGGCGTGCGTGCCCCGGGGCAGCGAGGGTCCCGGGGAGCGTGCGTGCCCCAGGACGGCGAGGACCCCGGGAGCGTGCGTGTCCCAGGGGCGGCGAGAGCCCGGGAGCGTGCATGCCCCGGGGGCGGCGAGGGCCCCGGGAGCGCATGTGTCCCGGGGCCGTGTGCCGCGGCCCGCTCAGCCCGCGGGTGTCCCCGGCAGCTGCCAGACGTACCCCATCCGGTAGCCGACGCCCCGGACCGTGATGATCCAGCCACTGGAGCCGAGCTTCGCCCGGATGCTGCTCACATGCGTGTCGATCGTGCGGCTGGTGTGCCCCCAGTCGCTGCCCCAGACCCGGGCCATCAGCTCCTTCCGCGTCACGACCGTGTCCGGGGTCGCGGCCAGCGTGTAGAGCAGCTCGAATTCCTTCGAAGTGACGCCGACGAGCCGTTCCCCGAGCCGGACTTCCTGCCTGCGCGGATCGATATGCAGATGACGCAGGGAAATAGTGCCCGGAAGTCGCTGCCGGGGTCGGGACCGGCGCAGTACCGCTTCTATACGGGCTCCGATCTCCCGGAATCCCCAGCTTTTCACCACACAGTCGTCCGCACCCGCGTGCAGTACGAGGACGCGTTCCAGTTCGACGTCGGCGTCGGTGACCGCTATCAGGGCCGTGTCCCCGCCGCTGCGCAGGGAACGGCATAATTCCAGTCCGTCGATATCGGGCAGTTCCAGGGAGAACAGCACCAGATCCGCTTCCCCGTACACCCGTAGCGCCCGCTCCCCGGTGGAGACGCTGCGGGCGGTGAACCCCTGCCGCCGCAGATCGCTCACCATGGCCGCCGCCGCGGAGGCGTCCTGCTCCACCACGAGTACCTGTCTCATGTGTCCCGCCCGCCCTTTCTCCCCGGCTTCACGCCGGTCCGCAGCGCCGCCATGTCAGTCGAGGACGCCGGTGAGGGCGACGGCGGGCGGTGTCCGGGCGCGGGGCGGCGCTTCCGGTGGGGCGGTGGCACCCCCGGTGGCACCCTCTGCGGCCCCGGGCAGGCGCTGGTAGACGTAGGCGGCCGAGACCATGGTCATGTGGTGGTGCCAGCCGGGGAAGGAGCGGCCCTCGAAGTCGAGGACGCCGAATCCGCGGCCGAGCGCGGTGACGGCGGAGAGGGCGGCGGCGTGGCTGCGCGCCAGCCGGAGGACCTCCTCGACCCGCCGGTCGGTGAGCGTGGTGAGCCAGTACCGGGCGGGCCGCCGGCCGTCCGGGTCGGGCCGTTCCAGAACGCGGTACGGGCGTACGCCCACGTCGTCGCCGGGGCCGGGCCGCGGCGCCATGACCGTGCCCGCGTAGGTGTGGACCGGTACGGGCCGGACCCGGCCGTCCGGGCCCTGCCGGAGCAGGACGTGGGTCTGCCGGGCGTGCCGGGACTCCATGAGCGCGCCCACCTCGGCCACGGCGGGCGTGTGCTGTCCGGCGAGGAGCACCGGGTGGTCCGGGGGCACCTCGCACACCACGTCGGCCCGCTGCCGGGCGAGGCCCGCGAGGACTCCCGCCGCGTCGTCGCACCGCGTCAGGTCCAGCACCCAGGGCAGCCCGGCGAGCCGGGGCCGGCCGGCCACTCCGGCGGCGTACCCGACGACATGATCGGCGGGGGTGCGCCCGGCCTCGGACCCGGGGACGCGTGCCCGGCGTCTGCGCTCCTGGTCCGAGTCCCACGCTCCGCCGAGCACGAGGCTCCAGTCCACCGGATAGCACTGCGTCCCCGAGACGAGGAAGAGGACCAGCGCCCGCTGGCAGTTGACGGTGCGTCCGGTGACGGGGTCGAGGCGCCGGTGCACGCCCACCGAGTGCTCGCCGCGCTTGGGGATGATGAGTTCGGCGACGGTCCAGGCGTGCGGGGTCGTCAGCGCGGCGACCCGGCGGGCGAGCCGGCGGCGTACCGGGGTCCACTCCCACGGGCTGGCGTTGATGAACCGGTGGAGACCGTGGGCCGCGGCCGGGGGCAGGGGCTCCGCCAGTGCCATGCGGCGGGGTGTCTTCTTGCCCGGCACGTGGATCAGGGCCCACAGATAGGCGTGGGCCCAGCGGCGCTGCTCCGGACGGCGGAACGCCCGGAAGATCTCGTCCATGAACGTCTGCATGTACGCGCCGTCGCCCGGCACCTCCGCGCGCACCCCACTTGACGACATGTAACGCTACGCCCCCTCGATACTCGTCACCGCACTCGTCACCGCTCGCACCCGAGTGGGTACATGGCACATCAGTACGGGGTGAAAGTACCGTCCGGGACGGAGTTTGCCCGCCTCGGCCGCCTATTTCGCGAGTTCGGGGCCTGACCTGCGAAAACACCCCTCGACGGGGCATGGGTGACGGGCGCGTGGAGACGAAGGACCCGGCTCCGCCGCTGGTGGAGCCGGGTCCCGGAGCCGGCCGGTGAAGTGTCAACAAATCATGAACACGGCCCGGGCGCGGTGCGTCAGGCCGCCGGGCCGGAGCCGGTGGGGGCCGGGACGGTGGCCCGGTCCGGCGTCTCCCCGGCCTCCGCCACCGGCCGGTGGGCGGGGAAGCCGGCCCGGCGGGCGTAGAGCACGACCGCGATCACCGGCAGCAGGAGCAGCAGGACCGCCCAGGGGAAGGACTCGCTGCCCAGGGTGTCCAGCAGGATGCCGCCGACGATGCCGCCGCCCGCCATCGCGACGTTCCAGAGCGTGACGAGCATCGCCTGCGCGGCATCGGCCGACTCGCCGCCCGCGTCACCGACGGCGGTCTGGAGCAGGGTGGGCACACCGCCCCAGCCCAGACCCCACAGCACCACCGCCACATAGACGAGGGCGGTGGTGTCGGAGAGGACGGCCAGGAGCAGGGAGGCCACGGCCACCAGCAGCGCGCCGCCGACGGTGAGGCCGCGCAGCCGGCGGTTGATCTGCGCGCCGACGATCCAGATGCTCGCCAGCGAGGCGGCGCCGAAGACCAGCAGAATGAAGCCGGTGGAGCCGCCGAGGCCCAGGTCCTTGAGGTACGTGGCGATGTACGCGTACAGGATGGTGTGCGCCAGCACGAAGACCAGCGTGACGAAGAGGACCGGGGAGACGCCCGGGATGGTCAGGGTCCGCAGCAGCTTCGGCCGCTCGCCGCGCCCCTGGCCGGGGTAGTCCGGTACGCCCACGGAGATCCACACCAGGAGTACGACCGTGAGCACCGTCATCGACAGGAACGCCACGCGCCAGCCGAGCCAGTCGCCGAGGAACGTCCCCGCGGGCACACCGAGGGAGAGCGCGACGGGGATACCGGCCATGGCGACGGCCATCGCCTTGCCCTGGAGGTGCGCGGGGGCCATGCGGCGGGCGTACCCGGCGAGCAGGGCCCAGGCCAGACCGGCCGCGACCCCGGCGACGAACCGCGCCACCATCGTCAGCTCGTAGACGGAGGACAGGGCCGTCACGGTGTTGGCGAGGGCGAACCCGCCCATGGCCGTGAGCAGCAGCTTCTTGCGCCGCCAGCCCGCTGTGGCGGCGGTGAGCGGGATCGCGGTCAGGGCGGTACCGATCGCGTAGACCGTGACGGTCTGACCGGTCGCGGACTGGCTCACCCCCAGGTCCTTGCTCATCGCGGGCAGCAGACCGGCGGGGAGGGTCTCGGTGAGGCTGGTGACGAAGACGGCGGTGGCGAGGGCGAGCAGGGCGAACAGCGGCAGCCTCTGCTGCTCCCCGCCTCCGCCCTTCGGGTCCGTTGCCGCGGCGGCGGGCGCCGTGTCGGGTGCGGTGCTCATGGGGTGTGCTCCAGGTTTCCGGATGGGAGAGGCGGGGTGGAGGGTGAGGAAGGGGCGCGGGGGCACGGGCTGCCGAGGCCGCCGTCGACGGGGAGCCTGGCTCCCGTGGTGAACGTCGCCTCCGTGGCCAGGAAGAGCGCGGCGCGGGCCACCTCCTCGGCGGCGCCGAGGCGCCCGAGCGGGGGCAGGGGCACGGCGCCGGACCCCGGCGCCTCGATACAGCCCGGGGCCACCGCGTTGACACGGATGCCCCGGGCGGCGAGTTCGGCGGCGAGCGCCCGCACGGCGTCGGGGCACGGGGCGGGGGCGGTCAGCACGATCGCGCCGCCGTCCTCGACGTACGGAAGCAGGAGGCGCGCGGTGGGGACGGCGTCGGTGAAGAGGAGACCGACGCCGCCGAAGCCGGCGGTGCCGTCCCCGGTGACGGCGGCCCCCACGGCCGACGGCGTGACGACCCGGGCGACGGAGCCGAGTTCGGTGACCGCGTGGGCGCGCTCGGCATCGGTGCGGGCGGTCAGCAGGACGCTCGCACCGCCCTCCACGAGCCGCTTGGCGATGGCCAGGCCGATGTCGGTGGCCTCACCGGAGACCAGGGCCTTTTCGTGCGCGTACTTGGTCATGGCTGCCGCTGCCTCCAGGTGCCGCCCGCGGGGACGCGTCGCGGTATCGCTCGCGAGGACGACTCTGCGCCCGGGCGCTTCGGGGAACCTTCGGAAAACCTTCGGGCCGGCCGGTCCCGGGGCGGCGGGTGCCCTGGGACCCGGGGTCGGCGCCCCGGACCTGTACGGTGGCGCCTATGCGGTTTGGGGTGCTCGGGCCACTGACGGTGTGGGACGGCGAGGGACGGGAGGTCGCGGTCCCCGAAGCCAAGGTCCGGGCCCTGCTGGCGGATCTGCTCGCGAACGACGGGGGACCGGTGTCCGCGGACCGTCTCGTCCACGACCTGTGGGCGGACGCCCTGCCGGGCAGACCCGCGGGCGCTCTCCAGGCCAAGGTCTCCCAGCTGCGCCGGGCCATCGGCCGCGACCGCGTGGTGCGCCGGCCCCCTGGATACCGGCTGCGGTTCGACGGCGACGAGGTGGACGCCGTACGCTTCCGGGCCCTGGTGGCGAAGGCCCGCCCCGTCCAGGACCCGCACGCCAGGGCCTCGCTGCTCACCGAGGCCCTGGAGCTGTGGCGCGGACCGGCGTACGCGGACTTCGCGGACGCCCCCTTCGCACGGGCGGCCGCCCAGCGGCTCGCGGAGCAGCGGCTCTCCGTGCTGGAGGAGCAGGCCCAGGCGCGCCTGGAGGCCGGGGACCACGCGTTCCTCGCCGGGGAGCTCGCCGGCCTCGTCGCACTCCACCCGTTACGGGAGCGCCTGCGCGCCGTCCAGATGAGGGCCCTGTACGCGGCGGGCCGCCAGAGCGAGGCGCTCGCGTCGTACGAGGACCTCCGCACCCGGCTGGTGGAGGAGCTGGGGGTCGACCCGAGCCCCGAACTGGCCGCGCTGCACGAGGCGGTGCTGCGGCAGGAGCCGGAGCTGAGCGCGGGGGCCGCGGACCGCACCCGGGCGCGGGCCACGGCTCACGCCCCGGCTACGGAGCCCGCCCCGGCCACGGCTCACGCCGCGGTCACCGCTCACGCCCAGGCCACGGAGCCCGCCCAGGCCACGGAGCCCGCCCCGGCCACGGCTCACGCCCCGGCCACGGCTCATGCCGCGGGCGCCGTACCGGCCGCCTCCACCGCCGGCCCGCCCCCCCACTCCAACCTCCCCGCCCCCCTCACCCCCCTCGTGGGCCGCCGCCGGGCGCTCGCCGAGCTTTCACGACTCCTCGCCGGAGTACGCCTGGTGACCCTCACCGGACCCGGCGGCGTGGGCAAGACCCGGCTGGCCGTGGCAGCGGCCACCGCGGAGCGGGACAGGGCGCAGCCGGGCGAACTGGCCGACGGCACCTGGCTCGTGGAGTTCGCCGGAATCCGTGCCGGCACCCCCGCCGACCTCGCCCAGGTCGTCGCCGCCACCCTCGGCATCCGCGACGACGCCCCCCGGCCACTGCCCGGTACCGGCACCTCCACCCCCTCCCTCCCGCACCGCCTCGCCGCCGCCCTGCGCGACCGCCGCACCCTGCTCGTCCTCGACAACTGCGAGCATGTCGTGGACGCCGCCGCCGAACTCACCGAACTCCTCCTGCGCACCGCCCCCGGTCTGCGGGTCCTCGCCACCGGGCAGGAGCCGCTCGGCCTGGCGGGTGAGACGACGTTCCTGGTGGAGCCGCTGGAGCCCGCCGACGCGGTCCGGATGTTCATGGAGCGCGCGGCCGCGGCCGCCCCCGGCTTCCCGCGTGACCCGGAGGCGCCGGACGAGCCGGAGCGCCGGGCGGTCGCCGATATCTGCCGCCGCCTCGACGGCATCCCGCTCGCGCTGGAGCTCGCCGCCACCCGCGTACGGGCCCTGGGGGTGAGGGAGCTGGCGGAGCGGCTCAGCGACCGCTTCCGGGTGCTGACCTTCGGGCAGCGCGGTGCCCCGGCCCGCCAGCAGACGCTGCGCGCGGTGATCGACTGGAGCTGGGAACTGCTCAGCGCACCCGAACGCATCGTCCTGCGCCGCCTCGCCGCCCACAGCGACGGCTGCGACCTGGCCGCCGCCGAAGCGGTCTGCGCGGGGGACGGCGTGGCCCGGGACGAGGTGCTGGACCTGATCACCCGGCTGGTCGGCCGGTCCCTGGTGGTCGTGGTGGCCGGACCCGCCGGCCCCCGCTACCGGCTCCTGGAGTCCGTCGCCGCGTACGCGACCGAGCGGCTCCACGAGATGGAGGACCTCACCGCCGTACGCGACCGTCATCTGCGCCACTACCGGGCCCTGGCCGAACACGCCGAGCCGCAGTTGCGCGGTGCCGGGCAGCGGCCCTGGCTGGCCCGGCTGGACGCGGAGGCCGGCAACCTCCGTACGGCACTCGACGAGGCGGTGCGCCGGGCGGGCGCGGGGGAGCCGGAGGAGGCGGTCCGGCTGGCCACGGCCCTCGCCTGGTGGTGGCTGCTGCGCGGCCGCCTCACCGAGGCCCGCCGGAGCCTGGGCGCGGTACTGGAGGTGACGGGCGGGCCGCCCGAACTGGCTTCGCTGCACGCCGCTTTCGCGCTCCTGACCGGAGATCCCGGGGCAGCCGCCATCGGGGCGGACGGCCACGTCCCCGCCTCCGCGTCCGACGCCGTCCCCGACCCCGTACGCCGGGCCCGCGCGCTCTGGCTCTGTGCGTTCGGCCTGTTCAGCGCGGGTGACACGGCGGGGAGCGGCGAGCTGAACGCCCGTGCCCTCACCCTGTTCACCGCCGCCGGGGACCGGTGGGGCACCGCCGCCGCACTCGGCCTGCGCGCGACACTCGCGCTGGTCTGCGGCGATCTCGCCGGGCTCGGCCGCGACGGCACCCGCAGTGCCCTGATCTTCCGTGAACTAGGCGACCGGTGGGGCGAGTTGCAGACGGTCTCCCCGCTCGCCGCGCTCGCCGAGATCAAGGGGGCGTACGAGGAGGCCGAGCGCCGTCAGCGCGAAGGGCTGCTCATGGCGCGGGAGCTGGGGCTGGAGGCGGAGGTGTCCGCACGGCTCTCCGGCCTCGGCCGGCTCGCGCTGCTCGCCGGCGACTGGGACCGCGCCCGCGACCTGCACGAAAAGGCGCGCCGGATCGCCGCTGAGCAGGGCTACAAGTACGGCGAGATCCACTCCGAGATGGGCCTCGCCCTCGGCGCCCGCCGCTCGGGCGACCTCGACGGGGCCGAGGCGCACCTGCGCCGCATCCGCGACGGCTACGCCGGCGTCTCCTCCCGGGCGGGCGACCACCTGCTCCTGGCCGAGTCCGGCTTCGTCGCCGAGCTGCGCGGTGACGCGCACGGGTCGGCGGCCCGCCACCTGGAAGGCATGGAGATCGCCCTCGCCCTCGCCGAGCCCCGCGCCCTGGCCCTCTCCCTGGAAGGCCTCGCCGGTGCGGCGGCCCTTTCCGGGCGGCATCCCGCCGCCACCCGCGCGGCCGTCCTGCTCGGTGCCGCGGCGGCCGCACGGCGCTGTGCCGGAGCCCCCCTGCCGCCCGCCGAACGCACCGACGTCGATCGCGTCACGGCCTCGGCACGGGCCGTGCTGGGGCCGGACGCGTTCTCGGAGGCGTACGGCAGGGGGACCCGGCTCACCCCGGAGGAGAGGATCCGCCTCGCCCGTGAGGTCCGCTGAGCACCCGCCGCGGTTCCGGCCGCGGCACAGCGGCCGCGAGGTCCACCGGGGTGCCGCCTTCCGGGCCGCCCGCGCGAAAGCGCCCCGCGACCGGCCCCGTGCCGCCGACGCCGCGCGCCGGCTCAGCCGGGCCCACGCGCCCGTGGCCGCCCCGGCGGACACGGAGCACTGCGGATGAGCCCGGAGCCGTCCGCCGCGCGGTCACCCCCCGACACGCGCCCGGAGGCCGGCCGCGCTGTCCTCGCGGCCCTCCCCGGGCCCGCCGGGCGAAACGGTGCGCAGAGACCGCAGCAGGGCGCGGGCCACCTCGTCGTTCTGCCGGAAGACGGGGGCGTCGGTGCGGGGCCGGGCGAACGCGGCCTGAGCGCGGCTGTCGGTCGGTGCGCCGAGCGCGACGAGGCGGGGGTGGGGACCGCCCAGACCCGCGTCGATGACACGGCCGCCGGCCGGGGTGACCCTGAGCCTGCCGGAGCGGTGGGTGTGCGTGGAGTCGGAGATGACCTCCTCCGTGAGGGTGCCGTGGCGGTGCAGGTGCCGGAGCAGGGGGTCCCGCGTGCGGTCGAGGTTCGGTCCCGGCAGATACGCCTCGACCAGCGCCGTGGCGTGCACCCTGTGGCCGGGCACCGTGGGGCTGGTGGCGACGAAGGTGCCGGTGGTCTCGTCCGTGCCGATACGGAGGTCCGCGCCGAGGAAGTGGACGAGCCCCGCCTCGGAGAGGGCCAGGAGCTGGCGCAGCCGGAACCCCGGCGGACCGGAGGCGAGGAAGCTGAAGAAGCCGTTCCACCAGCCGTCGAGACCGGCGGCGACGGAGCGGGCCGTCAGCCGCCCGGCGGTGACCAGCCGGGGCAGCTGCCCGTAGACGGAGAGCAGCGCGAGGAAGGCGCCCAGGTCCGCGCTGTGGGCCGCGTCCTCGCGGCGGGCGACGTCCCGTGCGATGTGGTCGCGCAAGTGGCTCCGGAAGGCTTCCGGCGTCGCGAAGACCAGCCCTTCCAGCGGATGGTCCAGGGCCTCGAAGTCCAGGCGGTCCGCCGGGTCCCGCACGGCCCTGGTGACGAGAGCCGCCATCTCCTCGGAGTACCAGCCCAGGCGGTCGTAGGCGGCGAGGAACTCCGGCCAGGGCAGCGCTGTGCGCTCGGGGTGGGCGTGGAACAGCTCGTGGTAGTGGCCGAAGCCGATCTCCTTGGCCATCAGCGGCCACACGTCGCGGCGCAGGTCCAGCGGCCGGCCCCGGGCGGCCAGCGTGTCGACGGCCCCGGGGCCGAAGTAGCGGGGCAGCGGGGGCCGGGGGCCCAGGAGGGAGTAGTGGGTCTTGGCGTGGTACGGCACCCCGCGTCGCGAGCCGACGTGGAGGACCGGCTCACGGCCGGAGGGGAGATAGACCGGCATGCCGTCGGGCCCGGTGCGGTAGGTGCCGCCGCGCCCCTCGGTGAGCAGCACCATCAGGTCGATGAAGGCGAGCCCGAACCCGCGCAGGAGGACGTGCTCGCCCGGCCGCAGCGCGGACAGGCCGGCGTCGTCGGAGAAGCTCGGCGGCAGGTGGAAGAGGCCGTGGCGGCGGGCGAAGGCGGCGCGGGTGCGGTGTTCGGCGGTGGGAGCCGAGCTCAGGTGCCCCTGGGCGAGAACCACCGTGTCGGCACGGAGAGGGGCGGTGCGGCCGGACAGGCGCACGTGCTGGCGTCCGTCCGGGGCGTCAGAGACGGCGGTCGCGGTGGCGCGGTGCCACTCCACCGTGACCGAAGCGGGCAGCTCGGCCAGGACCCGGCGGAACACCCAGTCCAGGTAGGCGCTCTGAGCCCGGCGGGTGGGGAAGTCCGTGCCGGTCAGGGTGCTCAGTTCGGCGAGCACGTCCGGGTCGGCGGGCTCGGTGTGCGGCGCGTGGCGCGGTGCCTCGGGCCCTCCGGAGAACGAGGCGGCCCACTCGGCCAGGGACGGGCCCGGCCGCACGGGACCCTCGACGGTGGACATCTCGTCGGTGAACATGGTGACGTCCTCGGCCATGGAGTTCATACGCAGCAGCGGCGACTGCCCGTGCCGCCAGATCCGGCCCGGTCCCGGCGGGTGCGGATCCACGAGATGGATGGTCAGCTTCCTTTCGCCGTCCCACAGTTCGGGAGCATTGGCGGCGATGCGCTCCAGCAGTCCGGTGGCGCGCGGTCCCGCGCCCACGATGACGAGGACGGCCGCGGAGGGCGGGGTGCTCACCGGTCACCGCCCAGGGCGGGGCGGGCGTCCGCGGCGGACGCCCGGACCAGCCGGGCACGTGAGGCGGCCAGGCCGGCGCGGAGCCGTTGCAGGGGAGTGGGAGGCAGGGCGCGGGCGGCACCGCGCGCGTAGTACCGCTCGACGTAGTACTGGCCGGCGCCGAGCACGGTCGTCACCGCGATGTACCAGAGCGTGGCGACCATCAGAAGGGGTATGACCTGGTACGTACGGTTGTATATCAGCTGTACCGAGAACAGCAGGTCGTGTACGGCCAGCACACTGACGATGCTCGTTCCCTTGAGCGTGCCGATCAGCATGTTCCCGGCCGTCGGCACGATCGAGCGCATCGCCTGCGGGACGACGATCCGGCGCAGCGTGCGCCGCCTGCCGAGGCCCAGGGCCTGGGCGGCCTCCGTCTGGCCCGCGTCCACCGACAGGATGCCGCCCCGTACCACTTCAGCCGCATAGGCGGCCTCGTGCAGGGTGAGGCCGATCACCGCGGTGAGCGTGGGACCCAGCAGGTTCACCGTCTTGACGGTCACGAACTCCGGGCCGAACGGGAGGCCGAGTCCGAGAGTGGGGTAGAGGGCCCCGATGTTGAACCAGAACAGCAGCTGCACCAGCAGCGGAGTGGACCGGAAGATCCAGACGAAGCCCCAGCTCAGCGTGCGCAGTACCGGGTTCGCGGACAGCCGCATCACCGCCAGCGGGATGCCGAGCAGGAAGCCGAGTGCCGTCACCGCCGCGGTGAGCCAGAGAGTCAGCAGCAGCCCGTCGAGCACGGCGCTCGTGGTGAGGTACCGGCCCACCACGTTCCACTGGAAGGCGTCGTTGCGGACGACGGAGTTGACCGTCATGGCGAAGAGCAGCAGTGCCGCGGCCGCCGCCAGCAGCCGGCCGACGTTCCGGCGCGGCACGATCCGTGGCGATCCGGTTTCGTGCGGCTCGGTTCCTCTCCAGGCTTTCGGAGCGGGAAGGGACGTGACATCGGGAGGCGTGACCATCGGGAAGAGCTCCGGAGGGAGGAAGGGGTGCGGGCATGGGTGTCGTCACACATGCCGCGTCCCTCAACGCGGCCGGGGCGTCCACCGCGCGTGGCGGGTGGCCGGTCCTTTGCCGAGACTAGCCCTCGAAGAGCGCGAACGGTCAACTGTTCGGGGGAAGTTGCAACAGCCCGTACACGCTGCCGTCATACGGTCTCAGGGTGCGGGACGGCACGCGGCCCGTGCTTGACGCCAGGGCGTCCGCACGGCTGAATGAAGGGCATGGCTGCCCAGGAACGCTTGGTCTCGCGCGACCACATCGACTTCGGTCGGGTGTGGTCCGCCGCGTGTTGCGTCTGACCCGGCAGCAGGCCGCGGGGCAGGCCCTTTCCCTCCTTCGGTGACCCGTTGCGGGCCGGAATCCGTCCCTGCGTGAGCTGCCACGGCACCGCTTCCCCCGACGCACCGGCGTCGTCACACCCGTAGTCACCCCTCGTCGTCCCGACGCTTCCGTTTCGCGTACACGGCGGGTTCCTCCGCCGTGCCCGCACACGGCTTCGTTCCGAAAGGCCCTTGCCATGCCCGTGGAGTTCCTCGGTATCGCCGCCACCCATGACGGCTCCGAAACCACACCCCGTTCCGGCGCCGCCTTCGACAAGGAGTACACACTCCGCCTCGCCCGGGCGCACGAGGAACACGGCTGGGACCGGGTGCTGTTCGCCTACGGTTCCGGCTCGCCCGATCCGGCCCCGGCCGCCGCCTATCTCGCCGGCCGGCTGGAACGCCTCCAGATCCTGCTGGCCCACCGGCCCAACGTCTCCTACCCCACCTTCGCCGCCAAGACCTTCGCCACCCTCGACCGGATCAGCGAAGGACGGCTGACCGTGCACTTCATCACCGGCGGCAACGACCACGAGCAGGGGCGCGAGGGCGACACCCTGGCCAAGGACGAGCGATACGCCCGCACACGCGAGTACATCCGGATCGTGAAGAAGATCTGGACCACTCACGAACCGTTCGACCACGAGGGCGAGCACTACCGCTTCCACGACTTCGTGAGCGATGTCTTCCCCGTCCAGCAGCCCCGCCCGGACGTCTCGTTCGGCGGATCGTCACCCGCCGCCTACGCCGCCGGAGGCGCGGAGGCCGACATCTACTGCCTGTGGGGCGAACCGCTGGCGAGGACCGCGGAGCAGATGGAGGCGGTGAGGAACGCGGCGAGAGCCGCGGGCCGTACCGGCCTCCCCCGGTTCCAGGTGGCGTTCCGTCCGATCATCGCCCCGACCGAGGAACTGGCCTGGGAAAAGGCCCACCGCACGGTCGGTGCCATCCGGGAACGGCGCGAGAAGGCACTCGCGCGGCACCACCGGAGCGGCGCCCCGCAGAACACGGGATCGCAGCGGCTGCTCGCCATCGCCGACGCGGGGGAGCGCTACGACCGGGCCCTGTGGACCCCGACCGCCGCCGCCACCGGCGGCGCGGGCAACTCCAACGCCCTGGTCGGCACCCCCGAGACCGTGGCCCGGGCGCTCCTCGACTACTACGACCTCGGCGTCGACATCCTGTCCGCCCGCGGCTACGACCTGCTGGACGACGCGATCGACTTCGGCCGGTACGTGATCCCGATCGTCCGTGAGGAGGTCGCCAAGCGCGACGCGGCCCGGGCGGCGCGCGGTCCGCAGAGCCTGGCGGCGGTGGGCGGGTGAGCTCCGCCGCCCGGACTCCGCTCCCCGGTCTCACGGTCGTCCACGTGCCCGTCTCCGACCCGCGTGTGACACCGCTGCTGCGCGAACTCGGCCACGAGTACTCCACCCGGTACGGCAGCGACGCCCGCACCGAACTCGCACGCTACCCGGACGAGGAGTTCACCGCCCCGCACGGCGGAGTGCTGCTGCTTCTGCTCCTGGGCGGCGAGCCGGTCGCGGGCGGGGCCTTCCGCCGGTACGACGCGAAGACGGCCGAGCTGAAACGGATCTGGACCCACTCCGCCCACCGGCGCCGCGGCCTGGCCCGCCGGGTCGTCGCCGAACTGGAGCACGAAGCGGGCACGCGCGGCTACCGGCGGATCTACCTGACCACCGGCCCACGCCAGCCGGAAGCCCTCGGCCTGTACCTCGCCACCGGCTACACACCGCTGTTCGCCCCGCAGGCGGCCCCGGAAGCCGGCCCCCTGCCCTTCGAGAAGCACCTCACCCCCGCACCCCGCACCGGAAAGGCCACCGACCTGTGAAGCCACCCGCCCTCCGCGGCATCCTGCGCCCCGCCGCGGCCGCTGCCGCCCTCGTGCCCCTGCTGCTCCTGACCGCGTGCGGCAGCGGCGACCCCGGCCACACCGCCGCGGCCGGCGCGCGGAACTCTTCCGCGCCGGCCGACGACCCGGTCGCCGGCGTACGCAAGGTGGACTCCATCGCCGCCCTGCTCCCCGCGGACGTGCGGAAGTCGGGCACGCTCCGGGTCGGCAGCTCCGTCGCCGCCCCGCCCGCGGCGTACTACCCGAACGGGTCGGACAAGCGGCCCGAGGGCCAGGACATCGACATCGCCGACGCCGTCGCCAGGGTCCTCGGTATCGGGCTGGAACGCCAGGACGCCTCTTTCGAGACGATCCTGCCCGCCCTGCGCAGCGGCAAGTACGACTTCGGCACCGGCAACTTCGGAGTCACCGCCGAGCGCCTGGAGACCATCGACTTCGTCACCTACATCGACGACGGCCAGGGCTTCGCGGTGAAGGAGGGAAACACCTCCTTCGGCAAGAAGGTCACCGACCTCGTCCAGCTGTGCGGGCACACGGTGGGCATCGGTGCCGGGACCACCTTCGAGGCGACGCTGGACGCGAACAAGGGGGTGTGCGGGAAGGCCGGCAAGAAGCCCTACGAGGTGAAGGTCTACTCGGAGAACGGGGCGACCGTCACCGCGCTCCAGCAGGGCCGGATCGACGTGATCATGTCGACCATCAACGGCCTGCGGTACCAGGCGTCGCAGCCCGCCGCGCACACCGCGTTCCTCGGCGAGTTCCACCGCCTCGACGTCGGCTTCACCTTCAGGAAGGGCTCCCCGCTCACCAAGGCGTTCCAGGCCGCGGTCAACGAGCTGATCAAGGACGGCACGTACGCCCGGATCCTCGAGAAATGGGGCACCTCCGCCTCCGCGATCGAGACATCGCGGATCAACCCGCCCGAACACACGTGAGCAAGCAGGAACCTCCACCATGGACCTCGTCACCGGCACCACGCCGCCGGCCCCGGCCGCACCGCCCGGCGGCCCCCACGCCCCGCCCGCCCCGGACGATCCGGCCTCGCTCACGGTCGTCCCCGCCCGCCACCCCGCCCGATGGGCGGCGGCCGTCGCCGTGATCGTGCTGGTCGCCCAGTTCGCGCACGGTCTGGCCACCAACCCCGTCTGGGAATGGGGGGTCTTCCGCGACTACGTCCTGTCCGAGACGATCGTCCAGGCGGTCTGGGTCACCCTCCAGCTCACGGCCTACGCCACCGTGCTGGGATTCGTCCTCGGCACCGTCCTGGCCTTCATGCGCCTGTCCCGCAGCCCCGTGCTGCAGACCGTCGCCTGGACCTACGTCTGGATCTTCCGGTCCATCCCGATGATCGTCCAGCTCGTGTTCTGGTTCAATCTGAGCGCGCTCTACGAGGAACTGGGCATCGGCATCCCCTTCGGCCCGGTGTTCTGGTCCGTCGACAGCAGCAGCCTCATCGGCACCATCGGCGCCGCCGTCATCGGGCTGACGCTGCACCAGGCCGCCTATGCCGCCGAGACCGTGCGCGGTGGCGTCATCTCCGTCGACCACGGGCAGCAGGAGGCCGCCGCGGCCCTGGGCATCCCCCGGCTGCGGCAGATCCGCCGGATCGTGCTGCCCCAGGCCATGCGCGCCATCCTGCCCACCGCCGGCAACGAGATCATCGGCCTGCTCAAGGGCACCTCGGTGGTCTACGTGATGGCCATCGGCGAACTCTTCTACCAGGTACAGGTCGTGTACGGCCGCAACGGCCGGGTGATCCCGCTGCTGCTCGTCGCCACCGCCTGGTACGTCGTACTGACCTCGCTGCTGTCGGCCGCCCAGTACTACGTGGAACGGCACTTCGCCCGGGGGACCGACCGCACCCCGCCACCCACGCCGCTCCAGCGCGCCCGGCACTTCGTCAGCGGCCTGCGCACGGAGGCAGCACGGTCCGCCCCACCTCTGAAGCACCCGGGAGACAGTCGATGAGCAAGGTGATGGTGGACGTCCACGACGTCCACAAGAGCTTCGGACCGCTGGAGGTGCTCCGCGGTGCCGACCTCCAGGTCCGCGCCGGAGAGGTCACCGTCGTCCTCGGCCCGTCCGGCTCCGGGAAGTCCACGCTGCTGCGCACCATCAACCACCTGGAGAAGGTCGACCGCGGCTGGATCAGCATCGACGGCGAGCTCATCGGCTACCGCCGCTCCGGCGACAAGCTGTACGAGCTGAAGGAGAAGGACGTCCTGAGGCAGCGCACCCACATCGGGTTCGTGTTCCAGAACTTCAACCTCTTCCCGCACCTGACCGTGCTGGACAACCTCGTCGAGGCCCCCGTCTCCGCCCTGCGCCGCCCGCGCAGGCAGGCGGCGGAGAACGCCCGCCGCCTGCTCGCGCGGGTCGGCCTCGCCGACAAGGCCGACGCCTATCCGCGCCAGCTCTCCGGCGGCCAGCAGCAGCGCGTGGCCATAGCCCGCGCGCTCGCCCTCGAACCGAAGGTGCTCCTGTTCGACGAGCCCACCTCGGCACTCGACCCGGAACTGGTCGGCGAGGTCCTCGACGTCATCAAGGACCTGGCCCACACGGGCACCACCATGATCGTCGTCACCCACGAGATCGGCTTCGCCCGCGAGGTCGCCGACACCGTGGTGTTCATGGACGGCGGCGTCGTCGTGGAGCAGGGCCCGCCCGCAGCCGTACTCGACGCCCCGCGGCACGAGCGCACCCGCGCCTTTCTCTCCAAGGTCCTCTGACCCCACCCCGCCCCCTTTCCCCTTCGCAAGGAGCACGACCGTGTCCTCCCCGACCATCCACCGCACCGCCGCCGCCGCGCTCGCCGCCGCCCTCGCCCTCGCCGCCTGCGGCAACCCCTCCGACGGCACCACCACCGAGGTCGCGGCCGCCGAGGGCGCCGGTACGAAGATCAACCTGAGTCCGCAGCAGCGCCGTGTCACCACCGGCAAGGTCGACTCCATAGCCGCCGAGGTCCCCAAGAAGATCCGCGGGAGAGGCACCCTGGAACTCGTCACCGCGTCCGGCTCCGCGGCGCCGCTCAGCTTCTACGCCACCGACGACAAGACCGTCATCGGCGTCGAGGCCGACATCGCTCACCTGGTCGCCGACGTGCTCGGCCTGGAACCGCGCATCAGCGCGGTCTCCTGGGAGAACGTCTTCGTCGGCCTGGACAGCGCCAAGTACGACGTCGGCTTCAGCAACATCACGGTCACCGAGGAACGCAAGGAGAAGTACGACTTCGCCACCTACCGCGAGGACAACCTGGGCTTCGAGGCGAAGAAGGGCAGCGGCCTGAGGATCACCGGGCCCCGGGACGTGGCGGGCAGGACGGTCGCCGTGCGCAGCGGAACCAACCAGGAGAAGCTGCTGATCGAGTGGAGCGAGGAGAACGAGAAGGCCGGCCGCGAGCCGGTGGACATCAAGTACTACCAGAACGACAGCGACACCTACCTCGCCCTCCGGTCCGGCCGCATCGACCTCTACCTCGGCCCCAACCCGACCGCCGCCTACCACGCGGCCACCACCGGGCAGACCGAGGTCGCCGGCACCTACTCCGGCGCCGGCGACACCCTCCAGGGACTGATCGCGGCCACCACCGAGAAGGACAACGGCCTGGTCGAGCCGCTCGCCGACGCGCTCAACCACGTCATCGGCAACGGGACGTACGCGAAGGTGCTCGAACGCTGGGGCCTGACCGACGAGGCCGTGACGAAGTCGGAGATCAACCCGCCCGGCCTGCCGAGGACCGACACATAGCCCCGGCGGCGGCCGTCCGGCCGCCGCCCGTCCCCGCGCCCCGGCCTCCTGCCAGGAAGGTACCCACCCGTGTCCTCAGCCCCTCTTGCCCCGCTGCACCTCGCCGTCGCCCTGGACGGCACCGGCTGGCACCCGGCCTCCTGGCGGGAGCCCGCCGCCCGCCCCCAGGAGCTCTTCACCGCCGGTTACTGGGCCGGTCTGGTCACCGAGGCCGAGCGCGGACTGCTCGACTTCGTGACCATCGAGGACGGTCTCGGCCCGCAGTCCTCCCACCCCTTCGAACCGGACGACCGCACCGACCAGGTCCGCGGCCGTCTGGACGCCGTCCAGACAGCGGCCCGGGTCGCGCCCCTCACCCGGCACATCGGCCTGGTCCCGACCGCGGTCGTCACCCACACGGAGCCCTTCCACCTCTCCAAGGCGATCGCCACGCTCGACCACGTCAGCAACGGCCGGGCCGGTCTGCGCGTGCGGATCACCGCGCGCCCGGACGAGGCCGCGCACTTCGGCCGCCGCACGATCCCCCGCGTCGGCGCCTACGACAGCCCGGCCGCCCGCGAGGTGGTCGGCGGCCTCTTCGACGAGGCCGCCGACCACGTCGAGGTCGTACGCCGCCTCTGGGACAGCTGGGAGGACGACGCGGAGATCCGGGACGTGGCCACCGGCCGGTTCGTCGACCGCGGCAAACTGCACCACATCGACTTCGAGGGGAGGTACTTCAGCGTCAGAGGCCCCTCCGTCACCCCCCGCCCGCCACAGGGCCAGCCCGTCGTCACCGCCCTCGCCCACGGGACCCTGCCGTACCGGCTGGTCGCCCGGCAGGCCGACATCGGCTACGTCACCCCGCACGACACCGGGCAGGCCCGCGCGATCGTCGCGGAGATCCGCGCCGAGCAGGAAGCGGCCGGCCGCGCCGGACAGCCACTGCACGTCTTCGCCGACCTCGTGGTCTTCCTCGACGACGCCCCCGGTGCCGCGGCGGCCCGGCGCGAACGGCTCGACGCCCTCGCGGGCGGGCCGTACCCGAGCGACGCCCGCGTCTTCACCGGCACGCCCGCCGGGCTTGCCGACCTGCTCCAGGAGTGGCGGGCGGCCGGCCTCACCGGCTACCGGCTGCGTCCCGCCGTCCTGGGGCACGACCTGCCGGCGATCACCCGGAGCCTGGTCCCCGAACTCCAGCGCAGGGGGGTCTTCCGCCGCGCCTACGAGGCCGGCACCCTGCGCGGACTGCTGGGACTGGCCCGGCCCGCCAACCGCTACGCCGCCTGAACCGGAAGGACGCGACCGTCATGAGCAAGCCGCTGAAGCGGATCCACCTGGCCGCCCACTTCCCGGGCGTCAACAACACCACCGTGTGGAGCGACCCGGAGGCCGGCAGCCACATCGACTTCGGTTCGTTCACGCACTTCGCGCAGACCGCCGAACGCGCCAAGTTCGACTTCCTGTTCCTGGCCGAAGGGCTCAGACTGCGCGAACAGGGCGGGAAGATCTACGACCTGGACGTCGTCGGCCGCCCCGACACCTTCACCGTCCTGGCCGCGCTCGCCGCCGTCACCGAGCGCCTCGGGCTGACCGGCACCATCAACTCCACCTTCAACGAGCCCTACGAGGTCGCCCGTCAGTTCGCCAGCCTCGACCACCTCTCCGGTGGCCGCGCGGCCTGGAACGTGGTCACCTCCTGGGACGCCTTCACCGGCGAGAACTTCCGCCGCGGCGGCTTCCTCCCGAAAGAGGAGCGCTACAGCCGCGCCGAGGAGTTCCTCGCCACGGCGAACGAACTCCTCGACTCCTGGCACGGCGACGAGATCGTCGCCGACCAGGCCACCGGTACCTTCCTGCGGGACGCGAAGGCCGGCTCCTTCGTCCACACGGGGCAGCACTTCGACATCCACGGCCGGTTCAACGTCCCGCGCTCCCCGCAGGGACGCCCGGTGATCTTCCAGGCGGGCGACTCCGACGAGGGCCGCGAGTTCGCCGCGGCCGGCGCCGACGCGATCTTCAGCCGGCACACCACCCTGGAAGCGGGCCAGGCGTTCTACACCGACGTCAAGCGGCGCCTCGCCGCGTACGGCCGCCGCCCCGAAGAGCTCCTCGTCCTGCCCGCCGCCACCTTCGTGCTCGGCGACACCGACGCGGAGGCGGAGGAACTGGCGCGGGAGGTGCGCCGCCGGCAGGTCAGCGGGGCCACCGCTCTCAAGCACCTGGAGTTCGTCTGGAACCGGGACCTGTCGTCGTACGACCCGGAGGGGCCGCTCCCCGGCATCGACCCGTACGTCGGCGGCCCCCACATCGCCGAGGGCCGTGCCCAGGTACGGATGTACCGCGACCCGCTGGCCACGGCCCGGGAATGGCGCGAGCTCGCCGCGGCCAACAACTGGTCCATCCGCGACCTCGTCATCAACACCGGCAACCGCCAGACCTTCGTAGGCTCCCCGACGACCGTCGCCAGGGACATCGACCACTTCGTGCAGTCCGACGCCTCCGACGGCTTCATCCTCGTCCCCCACATCACACCGGGCGGCCTGGACGCCTTCGCGGACAAGGTGGTCCCCCTCCTCCAGGAACAGGGCGTCTTCCGCTCGGAGTACGAGGGCCCGACCCTGCGGCACCAGCTCGGCCTCGCCCACCCCGACGACGCACGCGGCGAGTGGCAGGCGGCGTCGTGAAACCCGCTCGCCCGCGGGGGCACCGCCGGGCCCGCTCCTCCCCGCGGCGGAAGGCACCGCCTTCCCGCACGACGAGCCCGGTGAGCGCGGTGAGCTGGACGAATCCGATGAACCCGACGAGCCCGGTGGGCCCGGCTGCCGGGCCGTCACATCAGCACCGGGCGAACCGCCCACCCCACCCGGCACTCCTGAAAGGTTCACCCGCCATGGCCACCGTCCTCTCCGTCTCCGGAAGCCCCTCCGCCACCTCCCGTACCGCCCGGCTGCTGCGCCACCTGGACGAGCGGCTCATCGCGCAGGGGCACGAGGTGACCGTGCTCGACGTCCGGACCCTCCCCGCCGACGCGCTGCTCGGTGCCGATCTCCGGCACCCCGCGATCGTCGAGGCCATCGCCCTTTTCGACCGGGCGGACGGGGTCGTGATCGGCACCCCCGTCTACAAGGCCGCCTACTCCGGGCTGCTGAAGTCGCTGCTCGACCTGCTCCCGCAGTACGCGCTGGCGGGCAAGACCGTCCTCCCCCTGGCCACCGGCGGCAGCACCGCCCACGTCCTGGCCATCGACTACGCCCTGCGCCCCGTGCTGAGCTCCATGGGCGCCTCGCACATCGTCCCCGGCTGGTTCACGCTCGACAAGGACATCACCGGGGGCGACGACGGCACACCGGCCCTCGCGCCGAGCGCGGCCGAGCCCCTGGCGCAGGTGTCGGACCTCTTCTCCGCAGCGCTGGGCGGCCGTACGAACCTGCTGGCGGCCACCGGATGACCGCCGCGTGACCCTCTTGCCCGGTCCTTCCGCACCGTTTCGAACGCGTTCCTGATCGGAGACCCAGGTGCCCCTCACGTTCCACTGGTTCCTTCCCACCAACGGAGACAGCCGCCACGTCGTCGGCGGTGGTCATGGTGCCCCCGCCACGTCCTTCGGCCAGGACCGGCCGCCCACCGTCGCCTATCTCACCCAGATCGCCCGCGCCGCCGAGGACCTGGGCTTCGCCGGCGCGCTCACCCCGACCGGCGCCTGGTGCGAGGACGCCTGGCTGACCACCGCCATGGTCAGCCAGCACACCGAGCACCTGAAGTTCCTGGTCGCCTTCCGCCCGGGATTCGTCTCGCCGACCCTGGCCGCGCAGATGGCGTCCACCTTCCAGAGGCAGACCGGCGGGCGGCTCCTGCTGAACGTGGTCACGGGCGGTGAGAGCCAGGAGCAGCGGGCGTACGGCGACTTCCTCGACAAGGACGCCCGGTACCGCCGTACCGGAGAGTTCCTGGAGGTCGTACGCGGGTTGTGGGAGGGCGGGACCGTCGGCCTGCGCGGTGAGCACCTCCGGATCGAGGACGCCCGGCTCGCCCGGCTGCCCGACCCCGTGCCCGAGGTGTACTTCGGTGGCTCCTCACCCCTCGCCGGCGAGGTCGCGGCGCGCCATGCGGACGTCTACCTCACCTGGGGCGAGCCACCCGCGGCCGTCGCCGAGAAGATCGCCTGGATCAGGGCGCTGGCCAGCAGGGAGGGCCGCCGTCTCCGTTTCGGCATCCGCCTCCACGTCATCACCCGCGACACCTCCGGACAGGCATGGGCGGAGGCGGACCGGCTCCTCGCGGGCTTCGACGCGGAGACCGTGCGGACCGTGCAGGCCGGCCTCGCCCGGAGCGAGTCCGAGGGACAGCGGCGCATGCTGGACCTGCACGGAGGGAGCCGGGACGACCTGGAGATCCACCCCAACCTGTGGGCCGGGATCGGGCTGGTGAGGGGTGGCGCGGGCACCGCGCTGGTCGGCGGCCACGACGAGGTCGCCGCGCGGATCGCCGAGTACCACCACCTCGGCATCGACGAGTTCGTCCTCTCCGGCTACCCGCACCTGGAGGAGGCGTACTGGTTCGGGGAGGGCGTCCTGCCGCGGCTTCGGGCGCAGGGCCTGTGGACCCACCCGTTCCGCCCCGGGGCGGCCACGCCGCCGCCGGCGGCACAGGCGGCTTTCGCGGGCGCCGCGAGGCCGCGATGACCCACGCGGCGGGCGGCTCGGCGAGGGGCGGTGGCGCGGGGGCCCGGAAACCGGTGGGGGCGGCCGGCTCGTAGGGGCGGACACCGGCCGGGAAGCCGCCGGTGGGGAGCGGGCGGCGGAGGAGACCGGCGAGCCGGCACGACCGGCGCCGCGTGCGACCGGCGCGGCGTTCGACCGGTCCGCGTACGACCGGCGCCGCGTGCGACCGGTCCGCGCGGGCCGGCGCCGCGTGCGTCGGCAAGGGCGGGCCGGCGGTGCCACCGGCCGGGGCGGCCGCGCCACGCGGCACCGCCCCGCGGGCGGTGCCGGCGACCACGAGCGCACCCCGCGCCGTGCCACGACCGGCCCGTGGCCCGGTGGAACCGCCCGGTGCCGACGCGAACCCGGCGTCCGCACCGGGCGGCGGAGTATCCGCGGTCCCGCGGTCCGCGCTCTTGACGCGGCGGCGGAGCGGACGCACACTCCGGAGTGGAATTCCCAGTGAAAAGGTAGGGATGGCATGGGCCGTTCGGCGCGGGACCCCGACGAAGGTCTCCGTACGCCGGCGTACCTGCCTCTGCTGACCAGCCGCCGCCACATCGATCTGCTGCGCGTGTGCAGCGCGTCGGCCGCACACAGCCGGCCCGTCCGCGCCCCGGCAGCCCACGGCGCCTGATCCCCTCTTCCGCCGGACCCGTGCCACGGGCCGGCGGCCGGCCCCTCCGACACTCCGCGGCCCCGGGCACGCACCCGCCGCCGCCGGACGCTCCGGACCGGGCTACCAGACCGAGCGCTCCAGGGAGACGTAATGCCCGCCACCTACCCGACAGCCGTCCCCTCCCTCCGCGGCAGGATCGGCCGTGACGCCCGCAGCGGCTACCACGCCGCGCCCCACCGCTACCGGCTCCACCTCGCACTCACCTGCCCGTACTGTCTGCGGATCGCGATCACGCACAGCCTGCTCGGCCTGGACGGCGTCCTCCCCGTGGAGCCGTTGCCGGCCGTGCCCGACGGGCCGGACGGCGGACACCTGGCTCTGCGCCCGCTGTACGAGGCGAGCGCGCACCGGTATCCCGGACCGGCGGCGGCCCCGGTCCTCAGCGACGACTGGACGGGGCGGATCGTCACCACGCACACCCCGGACATCCTCAGCGACCTGGTCCGGCACTTCGGTGGCAGCCTCGGCGCCACCCTCCACCCGCCCGGCTCCCAGGACGCGGTCCACGCCGTCGAGCGGCTCTGCGAGCGGGACATCACCGCGGCCGCCCAGCAGGCGGGAAAGGCCGACTCCGACCACGGCACACGCGACAGGGCACTGGAAACGCTTCTCCAGGGACTGGGATCGGCCGAACGGGCCCTGGCCCGCCGGCCCTACGTGCTGGGCGACCGTCTGACGGCCGCCGACGTCCAGTTGTGGGTGACGCTGCTGCAACTGGACACCGTCCACCGCTGGCACCTGGACGCCGGCGCGGTGCACCGCATCACCGGCCACCCGCACCTGTGGGCATACGCCCGCCGTCTCGCGGAGCACCCCGCCTTCGCCGCCCATCTCGATCTGGACGGCATCGCGCTACGCCACCACGCGCACTGCCGCGGCCGGGAAGCCGCGGGCGCGGCGGTGAGGATCCTGGACTGGGCACCGGAACACACGGTGCGGGCCCCGCACCGGCCCCTGGACCCGGTCCGGCGGGCAGGCTGCCCCCAGGGGTGAGGGCCGACCGGGCCTTCCTCCCGCGGAAACGGACACACGTTCAGGTGACTGTGCCGGACGGCGCCGGGTGGTGGCCGGCGTCCCGGGCCGGCGCTCCCGCGCAGGACGGGTACGCGGACTCTGGCGGCGGCCTCGCTCCCGTACGGACGGCGCGAACGGTATGACCGCTCAGCGGAACCCGTAGTAAAGGGAGTTGTGCGCGGTGTCCGGAAGGTAGAGCACGTCGTGACCGTCCGAGTCCTGTCGCACCGCGAGCCGGTCCGCGCTCACACCCGGCGCGGCGGACCGGGCGGCCCAGGCTCCATCCGCCGACTGCGTGGCGGAGAAGACCCGGTCGGTGCCGGAGGCGGTCACGTAGTAGATCCGCTTGCCGTCCGTCCCGTCCCAGGTGATGCCGAGGGCGGCCGAGGTCTGCCCGCCGGCGTACACGGTCTTCCTGACCCAGCCGCTGCCGCTCGGATAGGCGTAGTACACGCGGAAATGGCCGCCGCTGTCGGCCGAGCGGTAGCGGTGGGCGACCTTCGGGGTGGAGCCGTCGAGGGTGAGTTTGGCGCTCTGCACCGCGGGGCCGGTGTACGCGTTGTCGGTGCTCCACTCCTCGCCCGGGGTGAGGTCCTGGACGACGTCGGAGGTGGCGGGCGTGAGCGGGGTGGTGACGGCCGTGCCCGTGCTGTCGGTGAAGGAGCCGGTCGCCGGGTCGTAGGCCAGATACGAGAGCTGGTGGCGGAACGCGGTCGCCGGTGCCTTCGCCCACTCGTAGAGGAGGTGTACGCGGCCGGAGGCGTCCACCGTGATGTCATCGGGGTACACGGACCGGTCCGGCGCACCCGCGAAGGTCGCGACGACGCTCCAGCGGGAGCCGGCGTCGTCCCACCGGTACAGCCTGCCGGGGCGCTGGTCGGAGCCCGTGCCGACGCGGGCGGCCAGATACAGGTCGCCGTTGGGCGCGGTGGTGACGACCGGGTAGGTGATGCCCGTGCCCTGGTCGGGCAGTTCGGACGCGTGGTCGGTGACGGCGCCGCCGGGGGCCTCGGTGCGGAAGTAGCGCCAGGTGTCGGCGTGCATGGAGGTGAAGACGTGCAGGCGGCCACTGCCGTCGCGGGCGACCGACGGCTGGTTGTGGCCGTTGTCGTCGGGGAACTCGGCCCGCTGCCCGTCGCTGTCCAGCAGCGGCAGCAGGCTCCAGACCCCGTCCGGGTCGCGCCGTGCGACGGCGGGCCGGTGCGTCGCGGCCGTCGAGCCCGGCTCGTTGAAGGCGAAGTACGTGTACTGGCCGCGGCCCTTGTACGTGGCGACCGGCGTCCACCAGGCGGCCTGGTTCGACGAGTCCATCGCGTACGGGACCTTCTCGATCACCGTCGCCGCGGCTGCGGTGCTCTGCGCGGTGCCGGCTCCGGCGGCCGGGGCGGGCAGGAGAAGGGCGGCCAGAGCCGTGGCCGAGACGGCGTACGTGCGTAGCGTGGGACGTCGCAAGACGATCTCCTTCGCGGGTGCGGGTGCGGGTGCGGGTGCGGGTGCGGAGACGGGCGAGGGTGCGGAGGCGGCGCGGACGGCGGCGGCTCCGGGGCGTGTTCCGGGGCGGGTTCCGGGAGTCCCGCCTTTCCGGGGCCGGCCGGCGTGGCCGCCGTACGGGGCCGGAGACGGAGCCGGGCCCGGCGGAGCGTGCGGCGTCCACCGGGCCCGGCCCACGGCGCCCGGCCTCAGCGCTTGATGAGTGCGGCGGCCTCCTCGCCGGCCTGCCTCATCGCGTCCTTCGGCTTCGTCCTGCCGACGAGGACGGCCTGCACCTGCTTGGCGACGGCCTCCTCGATCTGGGCGTTCTGCGCGAACTGCCAGAACGGGCTGCCGGTCGCCGTTCTGGTGATCTTCCGGGTCCACTCCGTGGTGAAGGTGTCCTTGACGACCTCGGGAGCGGCCAGCCCCGCGGTGGTCGACGGCGGCAGTGCGCGCGCGGCGAAGTACTCGGAGGTGGTGGCCCGGTCGGTGGTGGTGTGCAGCGCGAACTCGGTCGCCGCGTCCTGCCCCTTGCCCTTCACGATCGCGATCACGCCGCCCCACAGCAGCGCCTGCGGTGTGTCCCCGGCTCTGAGCAC
The DNA here is from genome assembly GCF_008704555.1 of Streptomyces nitrosporeus. Classification (NCBI taxonomy): domain Bacteria; kingdom Bacillati; phylum Actinomycetota; class Actinomycetes; order Kitasatosporales; family Streptomycetaceae; genus Streptomyces; species Streptomyces nitrosporeus. The sequence goes on along the minus strand of NZ_CP023702.1, from coordinate 373,921 downwards.
CGGACGCTCCATCGGCTGCATGGCGTCGGCCAGCGTCTTGTCCGCGGACTGGGCGGAGGTCACACCCTTGCCGATGATCGCGTCGTCGTAGAAGGCGGCCTTGCCCTGCCCGAACAGGGCGCGCGCGTCGAAGCGGTCCACGTCGGCGGCGATCAGCTTCTCGTCGTGCAGCTTCTTGTACCAGGTGACCGCGTCGACCGAGGCGTCGTCGCCTATCGTGACCTTCCCGCCGTCGAGCAGCTTGCAGCCGAAGGTCTGCATCCACGGGAAGATGTCCTTGAGCTGCGCGACCTTGGTGGCGGCGGCATACGGCACGACACCGCCGCCGAGCCCCTTCAGTTCCCGCAGCGCGGCCTCGAACTCCTCGACGGTGGCGGGGTGCTCCTTGATCCCGGCCTTCTCCAGGAGCTGGGAGTTGGCGATCACACCGATCGATCCGGTGTTCCACGGCAGCCCGTACTGCTTGCCGTCGTAGACGCCGCTGTTCAGCGCCACGTCCGTGTAGCCGCCCTGGCCGGCCACCGGTCCGAGGTCGGCCAGCTTGCCCATCTGCGCCATCGCGGCGAGCCAGGCGATGTCGAGGTGCACCGCCCCGGTCGTCTCCCCGCCGCCCAGCTTGAGGGTGAGCTGGCTCAGGTACTCGTTGTACGGGTAGGAGACCGCGCGGATCTTCGACTTCTCGGCCTTCTCCCATGCCGCGATGATCTTCTCGATCGAGGGCTTGGCGGCCTCCTCGTTGAGCGACCAGGAGGTGAAGTCGAAGTTCTTGGACTTCGGGTCCCCGCCGTTCGAGGGGGAGCCGGCGCCGGACGGCGCACAGGCGCCGAGCGCACCGGCGCCCGCCGCACCGAGCACGCCGATGCCGAACATGCGCAGCGCGCCGCGCCGGCTGATGCCAGAGGGGGTCATGATCTCTCCATGGGGGAGTGAGCGGGAAGGGAGGTACGTGAGGGCGCGGGAGGTTCCCGCGGGTTCAGCTCTTGACCGAACCGGCGGTCATGCCGCCGACGAGGTAGCGCTGCAGGAACATGAAGGCGACGATCACCGGGACGGACACCACGAGCGAGGCCGCCATCAGCTGGGGCCAGGCGGTCTGGAACTCGCCGATGTAGGTGGAGACGAGCCCCGGGGGAAGGGTCTGCTTCTCCTTGTCGGCCAGGGTCAGCGCGAAGATGAAGTCGTTCCAGCCGCGTACGAAGGCGAAGAGCCCTGCGGCGATCATGCCCGGCGCGGCCAGCGGCGCCACGATGGAGTGCAGCGTCCGCCACCGGGACGCGCCGTCGATGGCCGCCGCTTCCAGCAGGGCGTCCGGGATGGTGTCGAAGATGCCCTTCAGCATCCAGACGCACAGCGGCATGGTGAACGTGGTGAAGGAGAGCACCAGGGCGGTGTAGGTGTTGAGCATGCCGAAGCTGGAGAAGACGGCGTACAGCGTCACCAGCAGGAGCGCCTGGGGGAACATCTGGGAGGCCAGCACCAGGTGCATCAGCGACCGCCGCCCCCGGTAGCGGAACTTGGAGAACGAGTAGCCCATGTACGTGGCGACGACCACGCTCAGTACGGCGGTGACCGAGGCCACGACGAGCGAGTTGACCATGTACTTGATCAGCTGGTCGTTCTCGGCCAGGGCCGTGAAGTTGCCGAGGGTGAGGTCGGTGGGTATCAGCTTCGGCGGGAACTGGAAGGTCGACTCGGGGGTGCTCAGCGCGGTGGCGAGCAGCCAGTAGACCGGCAGCAGGCCGAAGGCGCCGATGACGGCGACCGCGCTCCAGGCGGCGATCCGCGAGCGCAGCAGGTCCTTGCGCATACGGCGCCTGGTGCGGTGCCCGGCCCGCGCGGCGGACGGCTGCGGCCGGCCGGCGGCGGACAGCGGGGTGGAGGTGGTGGAGGTCATCAGGCGTCGCCCTTCCGCTCGGTGATCCTGAGGTAGACGGCGACGAGGAGGAGCAGGAGCAGCATCCACAGTCCGCCCAGTGCGGTGGCCCGGCCGATGTCGAAGCCCTTGAAGGCGGTCTGGTACACGGCGGTGGCGAACGTCTCGGTGGTGCCGGCGGGCCCGCCGCCGGTGAGGACGTAGATGGTGTCGAAGTGCTGGAAGTTCCAGATGAACTCCAGCAGGAGCACGATCGATGCGACACCGCGGACCTGCGGCCAGGTGACGGCGAAGAAGCGCCGGACCGAGCCCGCCCCGTCCATCGAGGCCGCCTCGTGCAGCTCCTTGGGCACGGTCTGGAGACCGGCCAGGAGCATCACCATCATCCAGGGGAAGCTGGCCCAGGTCTTGGTGACGATGACGGCGAGCATCGCGGTGCCGGGCCGGCCGAGCCAGGCCACGGACTCGTCGATGATCCCGGTCTCCATGAGGACGCCGTTGAGCACCCCGTAGTTCGCGTTGAAGATCCACATCCAGAGGAAGGAGACCACCACGCCCGGGATCACCCAGGGGAACAGGAACAGGCCGCGCAGGAAGCCGCTTCCCTTGAGCCCGGTGTTCAGCGCGAGCGCGAGCGCGAAGCCGAGCACGAAGGGGACGAGCGTCGCGCCGACGGTGAAGACCAGCGTCTGCTCGAGGATGGCGAGGAGGTCGCCGTCCAGCCAGTAGGCGAAGTTGTCCAGGCCGACGAACTCCCGGCCGGGCAGCCGCAGGTCCTGCTCGAAGAAGCCGGTGAACAGCGCCGACAGCAGCGGATAGAAGATGATCGCCGCGAACAGGGCGAGCCCCGGTGCGGTCAGCAGCAGTGCGAACGCACCGTTGGAGAGCCGTCCTCCGGTCCGCCGGCGGGGTGGGGGCGCCTTCTGGGGAGGTGCGGCCGTACTCATGGTTCTGTCCTCTCAAACGGTGGCGGGAGTGCCGGGGCCCTGCGTGAACGTCGTCCCTGCTCCGATGGATGCAAGTTGCAGCATGCGGGATCGTTCTCCATATCGTGCGATGGCGTCAACCCTTTTGGTCGGTGAATCGCCGGTTCTGTGCGGAACCGGCGAACACGCTCCACCTGCACCGAACTTGCACTTCGGCTCACGGTGGCCAGGTCGGTGGCCGCAACCGGAACTTACAACGGATCCCACTGACTGAACAGTGGTTGCACGATATGGATGTGATGTACGTTCGAGGCCGCTCCGCTGTGGCGGGGAGTATCCGAGCTTCACACCAAGGAGGCCGCACCGTGCGGGAAGAAGAGGTCCATTACGACATCGCCGTGATCGGCGGTGGACTGGCGGGGACCTGCGCGGCCATCGCCGCGGCCCGGCTCGGCCGACGCGTCGCCCTGGTCAACAACCGGCCCGTCCTGGGCGGCAACGCCAGCAGCGAGATCCGCGTCTGGGTCTGCGGTGCCACCGCACACGGCGTGCACCGCTGGGCCCGGGAGACCGGGATCATGGGCGAGCTGTACACCGAGAACCAGTACCGCAACCCGGAGGGCAACCCCTACTACTGGGACCAGGTCGTCCTCGACGCCGTCCGCGCCGAACCGAACATCGACCTCTACCTCAACACCGACGTACGCGAGGTCGACGCGAGCGGCCCCGACGACAGCCGGGAGGTGCACTCCTGCACCGGCTGGATGATGGGCTCGGAGCGCCGCATCACCTTCCACGCGCGCCAGTTCCTCGACTGCACCGGGGACGGCCTGCTCGGCCACCTCGCCGGTGCCCGCTACCGCATAGGCCGCGAGGCCCGGACCGAGTTCGACGAGCCCTGGGCGCCGCCGGAGGCGGACCGGGCGCTGCTCGGCTCGACGATCCTCTTCCACAGCAGGGACGCGGGCCGGCCGGTGAAGTTCGTGCCGCCCTCCTACGCCAAGGACCTGTCGACCACACCCATCCTGCGCAACCGCATCCTGCGCACCGGGGACAACGGCTGCGACTACTGGTGGATCGAGTGGGGCGGCGAACTCGACACCGTCCACGACAACGAGCGTATCCGCGACGAACTCCAGGCCGTGATCATGGGCGTCTGGGACCACATCAAGAACTCCGGCCAGTTCCCGGACGCGGCGAACCTCACCCTGGAATGGGTCGGCAGCCTCCCCGGCAAGCGCGAGTACCGCCGCTTCCTCGGCGATTACGTCCTCACCCAGCAGGACATCCTCCAGCAGCGCCGGTTCGAGGACCGGATCGCCTTCGGCGGCTGGTCGGTCGACCTCCACCCCGTACAGGGCATGTACGCCGACGAGCCCGGCGCGCGCCAGCGCTACGCGGACGGCGTCTTCCACATCCCGCTGCGCTCCCTGTACTCGGCGAACGTCACCAACCTGCACTTCGCCGGACGCAACATCTCCGCCACCCACATCGCTTTCGGGGCCACCCGCGTCATGGCCACCTGCGCGACGCTCGGCGAGGCCGCGGGCACCGCCGCGGCCCTGTGCGTCGCCGAGGGCCTCACGCCGCGGGAACTCGCCACCGGACGAATGGAACTGGTGCACCGCACCCTGCTGCGCCAGGACGCCTCCGTGATCGGCCTCGCCGACGAGGACCCCGGCAACCTGGCGCGCACGGCCCGCGTCACGGCCTCCTCCTGCCTGACCCGGCTGGCCGCCGAACCCACGGAGGACGCGCCCGGCGCACCGTACCCCCTCACCCGCGACCTCGCCCTCCTGCTGCCGGTCGACCCCGCACTCGACACGGTCGACCTCCTCGTCCACGGCGCCCCGGACGGCCGGCCCCGCGAGCTCACCGTGGAACTGTGGAGCACGGGCCGCCCCGAGAACGCGGTACCCGCCGACCGCCTCCTCACGACCACCGTCACGGTCCCGGCCGGCGGCCCCCACTGGGTCACGGCCCGGTTCGGCCACCGCCCCGACGGCCCGCAGAACGCGATCCTCATCGTCCGGGCCTGCGAGGACACGGCCCTGGTCCTCCTCCCCGAACGCACCGACGGTGTCCTGGCCCTGCGCAGGAAGGCCGAGGGCGATGCGGCCGTCGACCACGACATCCCGGAGGAGGACGGACAGCTGGTCCTGGAATGGCAGGCCCGGGGCCTGCGCCGGCAGACCTTCGCCTTCCGGGCGGCCCCCGGCACCGAGGCGTTTCGCCCCGAACGGGCCGTGGGCGGATACCAGCGGCCCTACGGCGGCCCGCACATGTGGTCCTCCGCGCCGGAGGGCGGCACCGGCGGGCCGGAGGGCGACGCCGAATGGCTCCGCCTCGACTGGTCCGAAGAGCAGGAACTCACCGAGGTGCGCCTGGTGTTCGACGACGACGTCGACGAGTACCTCAACAACCTGCACCGCCACCGCACCCCGTACGAGGTCATGCCGGAACTCGTACGCGACTACCGCGTCCAGGGGCGCGACGCCGCCGGCGAGTGGCACACCCTCCTGACGGTGACGGACAACCGGCGCCGCCACCGGGTGCACGCACTGGAGGCCGAGGACGGCGGCCCCGTACGCACCGGGGCGCTACGGCTCGTGGTCGACGCGACGCACGGGGCACGGCGGGCGCATGTGATCGCCTTCAAGGCGTACGGCGCCTGACCGCACGGCGAAGGTCCGGTGGGGGCTGCACCGCCCCACCGGACCTTCGCCGTGCGCGTCAGAGCGCGCCGAGCGCCTGACTGATGGCGTCGGCGGCCTCGATGACCTCGCGTACGAGGGCGAGGCGCTGCTGCTCGGCGTCGGAACGGTCCCCGAGCACCGAGGTCGGGCCCCAGAGGGAGATGGCGGCGACGATGTCCCCCGAAGCGTCCCGGACGGGCGCGGCCAGGGACGCGCGGCCCAGGGCGCGCTCCTCGGCCTCTACGGCGTAACCGGTGCGCCGCACGGTGTCGATCTCGGCGTCGAGGAGGTCGTGGCTGGTGGTCGTGTACTCGGTGTGCGCGTCGAGCGGGTCCCCCAGCAGCCTGCGCCGCTCCTCGGGAGCCAGGCCGGTGAGCAGGCACTTGCCGATGCTCGTGGCGTGCAGCGGGGCGGTGTGCCCGGCCTGCGTATAGGACTTGGGGGCGCGTGTGCCCTCGAAATTGCACAGGAACATCAGCTCGCCACCGCGGCGTACGGCCACGTTGGCCCCGAGCCCGGTGCGGGTGGCGAGGCCCTGGAGCACCATGCGGGCGGCCCGGTGCACCGGGTGGCGGTTGGTGGCGGTGGCGGCCAGGGGGAGAAGGCCGAGGCTGAGCCGGTAGAGGTTGCTGACCGGATCGCGTTCGACCATGTCGAGGCGCTCCAGGGTGGACAGCAGGCGGGAGGTGGTCGAGGAGCCCAGCCCGGTGAGTTCGGCGACGTCGGAGACACGGAGTTCGGGCCGGCCGGAGTCGAGTGCGCGCAGCACCGAGACCGCTCGTTCGACGCTCTGGTTCGTCCCGGCATCAGTCGCCCGCGTAGCCATGGCCCTCCTCGTTCTGCAAATCCCTTGCACAATCTGCATCACTCTATCGCGCATGATCGGCCCCCGTCCCTGGAATCGGCGACCGGGACAGTTCCGCGACGCCCTGCGGGCCGGGCGCCGGTGGCGTCGCGGAACTGCCGTGTCACGGGGCGGGAATCGCGGAGCGTCCCGGCCCGGCGGATCCGGCCGCGCGGGAGGCGGTCAGGCGGTGGGGCCCGGCACCACGGGACCCGCCCCCGCCAGGAAGCGCCGCTGGGCCTCCTCCAGGGCCGCCGTCTCGGCTGGCTCGCCCGGGTGGTCGAAGTGTCCCGCCCGCAGGACGAAGAGTTCGCGCGGTCCGGCCAGCGCGTTGTACACCGCGAACTGCCCCGGCGGGGGCACCGACGGGTCGAACAGGGCGGCACCCACATGAACGGGGATACGGAGGTGCCGGGCCGCCGTCGCGGCGTCGAAGTACGCCAGGACGTCCAGCACCGGGGCCCCCTCGGCGAGCCGCGTACGCACCGACTCCCCGCTGCCCGTGCACGGCAGCGTCACCCGCAGCGGATGGTTCCCGAAGGTCGGCACCGTGAGGCCGGCGGCATGGAAACGGTCGTCCCAGGGGAGAGCCAGCGCACCGATGCCGCCGCCGAAACTCGTGCCCAGGTACGTCAGCCGTCCGCCGGCCTCCGGCACCAGCCGCCGCAGTGCGGTGGCCGCGCACCAGACATCCGCCACGCACCCGCCTATGAGGTACGACTCCCGGGAGCCGATGCCGTGCAGCACGTGCCCCGCCGAATTCGAGGGAACGCCGGGCAGCAGGCTCCGTGTTCCGAGGCCGCGCAGGCAGGGCCAGATGGTCGCGGTACCCGGCGGGGGCTGCCGGGGGTCCGGGGCCGCGCGGCCCCCGTATCCGTGGGTCGCCACACAGCCCTGCGTGACGGGGCCGTCGGCGGGGACGGTCAGCCACCCGCCGATACGGACGCCGTCGGCGGACGTGTACGAGATGTCCGCGACCCGCACGCCGTCCACCGTGGTCCACGGGCCCTCGATCCGGGGCGCCGGATCGACGCGCAGCGCACTCGCGTAGCGCTCCCGCCAGAAGCCGGCGAAGTCGTCCGGGCCGGGCGGGGCCTCCACCGCGAGGAGGCGCGGCAGATCGTATCCGTGGGTCGGATCGAAGGGGAAATCGTGGGGGAGCGGGCTGAGTTCACTGCCGTCCGGCGTGAGCGGATGGGTGGACAAGATCTCTCCTTGTTCGGTGTACGAAGTGACCGGCACGCCTCCGCTGAGCGGTCCCCGGCAGGGCGTGCCCCGTTCTGCCGGGGCGGGCCTGCCCCATCGGCTCGACGGTCACGTCCCGCGGGGCGCGGTGCGGTCACGGCGGCTGTTTCGACGAAGAGGGCGGCCGGCCGGTCCGGCGGCGCCGGCGCGGAAGGGAGCGGGACGACGACGGTCCGCCGTCCGGTCCCCCGGTTCAGGCCGGACGGCCACGGCCGCCGGGCCGCTGCGCGGGCCGCGGAACCCCGGCCTGACGCGGCCCGGTCCGCAGACCCGCGCCCGGCGCGGGAAATCGGTGCACAACGGCTTCGCCTCGCTCTGTCGCCGGCCATCGGCCCGAGGACCTCACATGCCCGCCGGCGGAACCCCCGTCGCGATCATCATCGCCCGCGAGACCATACGGCGGTTGACCCGTGTCCTGCAACAGGCGGCGGCAGGGTGCTCCGGCCCGGACTCCCCTTCGGTACTGGCCGGTGGTCCGGCCGCGCGGAGTGCGGCGGTCCGGGGCGAGGGCGGGACGGCCGCCGGGAGGCCGCCCCGCGAGGTGCGGCCACGCTGTGCCCGCGGTGGCGGCCTCGTCCCTGCGGTCCACATCCCGCCGGGGAAGCCGTGCCGTCCGCCGCCCCGGGCGGCGGTTCCCGGTCACCGGGGCGGGGCGGTGCCGTCCATGGCCGCCGGCCGTGGGGCGAAGGGCCCGTCCAGGGCCGCCCACTGCAGGAGCAGGACGGTCTTGCCGTCGGCGATGCGCCCGTCGCGGGTCATGGCGAGGGCTTCGGCGAAGGGCAGTTCGAGGACCTCGATGTCTTCACCCTCCTCCGCGACCCCGCCGCCGGTCCCGGTCCGGTCGGCGGGGGAGTAGGGGGCGGCGAAGAAGTGGAGCCGTTCGGTGACGGAACCGGGGCTCATGTAGGCGTCGAGGATGTGGGTGAGCGGGCCGAGGGAGACACCGAGTTCCTCGGCGGCCTCCCGGCGGATCGCGGTGGACGGGTCGTCCGCGTCGAGCAGGCCGGCGGCTGCTTCGACGAGCATCCCGTCGGGGTGGTCGTTGACATAGGCCGGGTAGCGGAACTGGCGGGTGAGCAGGACACGCCCGCGCCCGGTGTCGTAGGGCAGGACGACGGCTCCGTTGCCGCGGTCGTAGGTCTCGCGTGCCTGCGTCTCCCAGCGGCCGTCGCGGCGGCGGTAGTCGAAGGTGGTGCGGCGCAGGACGTGCCAGCCCCGGGAGGTCAGCTCGACGTCCCGGACCACGACGTCCGGATTGCGGTCGAGACCGCGCCCGGCCCGGTCGAGTCCGGTCCGGCCGCGATGGTCCGGCGTGTCCACGCCGGGGCGGGGTCTCACGCGGCCCCCCGCGGTGCGAGGGACGGGATCTCCGCGAGGTCGTGGTAGACGGGCAGGCCGAGGCGGTGCGCGGTGGCGACGTCCTGGTCGGCTCCGGCGGAGTCGCCGGGCAGACGCAGCACGGCGTCGCACCGGGCCAGCAGACGCTCGGCGGCCGGGTAGAGGACCTGGTCGGCGAGGGGGTCGGTGGGACCCGCGCCGGCTGAGCGCAGTACGGGCAGGGCGATCCATTCACCGATCACGGGCAGGTGGCCGGCTGCGAAGACGGGCCACGCGGCCGCTTCGAGGCGTGCGAGGTTGGCGGCCATGGCCTGCGGATCACCGTCGGTCCCGGAACGGTAGGGGCCGGCGATGAGGATGAGCATGGGTGTGTCGGTCATGGGCGCTACGATACATGCAGAAACGTGCAAGAACAGGAGAGAGTGCGGATGCTGGCTGCTGAACGGCGTGACCACCTGCTGGACCTGCTCGCCCGCCAGGGCAAGATCGTCGCCAAGGACGTCGCCGCGGAGCTGCGGATCTCCGAGGACAGTGTCCGGCGTGACCTGCGGGATCTGGCGAGCGAGGGACTGTGCCAACGGGTCTACGGCGGGGCGCTTCCCGTTTCGCCGGCCGTGGCGGACTACGGTGCCCGGCAGTCCGTGGCCCCGGACGGCAAGCGGAAGGTCGCCTCGGTGGCCGCCGGACTGGTGCGGCCCGGCGGCGTACTGATTCTCGACGGCGGCACCACCGCCCTGGCCGTCGTCCACGCGCTCCCGCGGGATCTGGCCTGCACCGTGATCACCCACAGCCCGCCGGTCGCCGCCGCGCTGCTCGATCACCCGAAGGCGGAGATCTTCATGCTCGGCGGCCGTGTCTTCAAGCACTCGGCGGTCGCCTGCGGCGCCGCCGCGGTCGAGGCCGCGCAGAACGTCTCCGCCGACCTCTTCCTCCTCGGCGTCACCGGTGTGCACCCCGAGGCCGGGCTCACCACCGGCGACGCCGAGGACGCCGCGATGAAACGCGCCCTCGCGGCGCGTGCCGCGGACACCTACGTCCTCGCCTCCTCGGAGAAGATCGGCACCGCCTCCCGCTTCCGGGTCCTCCCCTGGGGGGAGACCAGCGGTCTGATCACCGACAGGCCCCCGCACGACCCGGTGGTCGAACAGCTCACGGCTCGCGGGGTCGAAGTCCTGACGGCCGGCTGAGCACGACCGTCCGACTGAGCACGAAGCGGCCGGCCGGGCACGAAGCGCCGAGCGGGCGGGGACCGGCCGGCTGAGGGTGCCGTCGGCCGGTGCGCGGACGTGGCGGAACGCCGGGGGATGACCGCCCCGTGGTGGTCATCCCCCGGTCCGTCCCAGGAGGGCGAGGGCGGTCTCCGCGGCGGCGAGGTCCTGGGGGCCGATGCCGATGAGCTTGGCGACCGTGATGTCGTCCGGTGCCGTGCGGCCGGGGACCCGGCCGGCCAGGACCTCGCCGATCTCGCCGTCGATACGGTCCTCGCCCACCTCCCCGCGGGCGACGGCGCTGTGGATGTCCCCGTAGCGCAGGGCGAGTTCCCGGCTGTCGGCGAAGACCCGGGTGGCGCGCCGCAGGGCGGCGCCGTCGAGTTCGCGTTTGGCCGGGGCGTCGGCGCCGAGTGCGGTGATGTGCTGCCCGGGGCGCAGCCAGGAACCGAACAGGACGGGGTCGGGACCGGCGGTCGCGGTGACGACGATGTCGGACCGCTGTACGGCCTGTTCCGGGTCCGTGGTGGCGACGACCTCGGTGTGCGGGAGATCCCGGTCCAGGCGGGCGGCGAGGGCGGCCGCCCGGCCGTGGTCCCGGCCCCACACGCTGATCTGCCGGACCGGACGTACGAGGGTGAGTGCGTGAGCCTGCAGTCCGGCCTGCCTGCCGGTCCCCAGAACGGTGGCGCGAGCCGCGTCCGGGCGGGCCAGGGCGCGGGCGCAGACGGCTCCCGCCGCGGCCGTGCGGAGATCGGAGAGGTGGTGCTCGTCCTCCAGCAGGGCGGTGACGGCGCCGCTCCTCGCGTCGAAGAGGGCTACGAACCCGCCGCCCTCGGGCAGACCGCGCCTCCGGTTGCCGGGGAACCAGTTCGCGATCTTGACGAGGAAGTGGCTCCCCCCGGGCAGGTGGGCCGCCTTGATGTGGGAGTCCCCGCCGTCGGCCAGGGGGAGCACCATGACCGGCGCCTGGGCGCCGTCGGTGGTGCTGAACGCGCGGAAGGCTTCGGCCGTCGGCTCGATCAGATCGGCGAGACCCACGGCCGCGCGGATCCGGTCAGCGGTGTGGAGAGGGAAGTCGGGCACGGGAGATCCTCATTCGGGCAGGGTGTCCAGGATTCCCCTGGCCACCATGGTCACTTCGCCGCCGACCCGGACGTTGCGCAGGTCCTCGGGCCGGCCTTGCGGGAGGACGTCGAGCAGGCTCGGGCGGCCGGTGAAACGGCCCTGCCGCAGCGTGAACCCCTTCCCGGCCGGCACGATGCGGTGCCGGGCCAGATATGCCCCGGCGCAGCCGGCCGCGCTGCCGGTCGCGACGTCCTCCAGAACGCCGTCGTTGTTCCAGTGGCGGCCTTCCAGGGCCTCGACGTCGACCAGGTAGGCGAACTGCGCCCCGTGGCGGGCGATCAGCTCCGCGAAATCGCCGCGGACGATCCTCGCTCCGGACAGACCCCCCACCACCGGGACGATGAGGTAGCGCAGTCCGGTGGAGACGACCTCCAGGGGGAGGCCGGCGAGCGTCCCTTCCGGCAGGGACAGGGCCGCTGCGATCTCCGGCCTGTCCTGCTCCGGGACCGACCCGAGGAATTCCGGCTTCCCCTGGTCCAGCGCGGCGTGGTACCCGGCGGTTGTACGGCGGGTGGTCACCGGGACCGTCTTGTGGGGCAGCCGGAACCGCCAGTGCCGTACACCGACGTCTCCGGCGTGCTCGTGGTCTCCGGCGCGCTCGTGCAGGACGGCGGCGGCGCCCAGGACGGGGTGCCCGGCGAAGGGCAGTTCCTCGAAGAGGTCGAACACCCGGGCGTGGACTTCTCCCGGCTCCCCCGGACCTCCCGGTTCCCCGGCCCCTCCCGCCTCTCCCGGCACCTTCGCGCCGCTCAGGAAGATCGTTTCGAAGTGCCGGAGTTCCTGGCTGATCGCGAGCATCCGGGCGGAGGACAGGCCCGGGCTCTCGGGGAAGACGGCGAGGCTGTTGCCGGTGAACGCCTTGCCGGCGAACACGTCGACATGCCGATAGCCCAAGGGCGGATGGGCTTCCGGATGGGTGTGGTGGTGGATGGTCACAGGTCGAGGCTAGGAGGGACAGACCGTCTGGTCATGGTCCAATCCCGGTAAAGTGGCCCAGGAGATCTCCCCGCAGGGGAGGGAAACAGGCAGGAACAGGCAGAAGCGGGCAAGAAGATCCCGGCGAGGGGGTGCCTTCCGGTCCGGCGAGGCCTTGCGGCGGAGAAGAAGGCCGTGAGGGAGCCGTGGCGGGGAGCGGCGGCGCCACGAGGTGCGGCGGCGGGCCCGCCGGCCCGGCACGATCCGAACGAGAGGCCCCGGATGAACCGCTCTGTGCGACACGTCCCGGCGTCGCGGTTCCCCCGGCTGCTCGGCGACTGGCGCGCCGGCACCGGCCCGCTCGCGGAGCGGCTGGCCGTCGCCGTGGAGAAGGCCGTCCATGACGGCCGGCTGCCGTTGGAGTCGCGGCTTCCCGCCGAACGCCTCCTCGCCGGTGAACTCGGGGTCGCGAGGGGCACCGTGACGGCGTGCTACCAGATCCTGCGGGCCGAACAGCTGATCACCACCCGGACGGGCTCCGGCAGTACCACCTCCCTGCCGCCCCGGCTGCGTGACCGCCTCTCGCCGTGGGACAGCGACCGGGGCCGGGCGGGCAGGGACGGCACGGCCCTCGACCTGACCGTGGCGGAGCCCGCGGCGCCGTTCGACGAGCTGCTGCGGGCCGTACACGCCGCGGCCGACACCCTGCCCGCCACCCTTCTGCACGGCACCGCCGGCGGGGACGGGCCGTCGCCGCTGCACACCGCCATCGCCGACGCCCACCGCGCCCGGGGGGTCGCGGTCCACAGCGAGCACCTCCTGCTGACCAGCGGCGCCGACGCGGCACTGAACCTGCTCGCCGCCGCCCACCTGAGCCGGAGCAGCAGGGTCGTGCTGGACTCCCCGACCTATCCCGGTGCGCTCGCCGTGTTCCGTGCCGCCGGTGCCAGGCTGATCGCGCAGCCCCTCACCCCCAGCGGCTGGGACGTCCCCGCCCTCGACCGCACCCTCCGGGCGGTCCGGCCGTCCCTGGCCTATCTGATCCCGGACTTCCACAACCCCACCGGTCTGCTGATGGGGGACGAGGACCGGGAAGAGCTCCGTCACCGTCTGCGCGCCCACGACACCATGATCGTCTTCGACGAGACCATGCGGGACCTCGACCTGCGCGAGCCCGCCCTCCCGCCTCCCCGCGCGGTCACGGGCGCCGGTGACCGCAACGCCGTGTACGTGGGCTCCCTGAGCAAGTCCCTGTGGCCGGGCCTGCGGGTGGGGTGGATCCGGGCCCGCCCCGACGTCGTCCGCCGCCTGGCGGCGCTTCCTCTCGCGGCCGCTCTCGCCCCCTCGCCGTTCGACCGGCTCGTCGCGACCCGGCTCATGGAACACCAGGAGGCGGTCCTCGACCGGCGGCGCGCCCGGCTGCGTCTGCAGCGCGACCACCTGGTATCCCGCCTGTCCGGGCTGCCGTGGTGCCGCTTCCGGGTCCCGCAGGGCGGTCTGTCCCTGTGGCTCGAACTCCATGACACCGACTCCAGCCGGCTCGCCGCTCTCGCCGCCGCCCGCGGCCTCTCGCTCACGCCGGGCTTCCACTTCTCTCCCGACGGCGCGCTCGGCCGCTGGCTGAGGTTCCCCTTCACCCTCCCGCCGGAGGCGCTCGACACCGCGGTCGACAGACTCGCCGAGGCCCACGCCGCCCTGGAAGAGACCCGGTGACCGGCTCCCGTGACCCGGCCCGCGCATAAGGGCCGCACCGGAACGACAGTGCCCCGCGCCCCGGTGGCCGCACACGGCCCGGCGGGGGAGCGGCGCGGATCCGGTGGCCCTCCGGGCGGGCCGGGCCGTACCGCGTACCCGGACCGCACCGCGCACCCGGACCGCACTGTGTACCCGGGCCGGTCCGCGCGGGCCGGCCGGTGGTTCCTCACGCCGGCTCCGCGCCGGGCGTCCGGGGACCGGCGCCCCGGAGAGGGGCCGGCGGACCGTCCGCCAAGTTGCTCACACGCCCTCGGTCACCACCATTGCCGACGGTGACTCACCTCGCTATGTTAATTGAAAATCACATCTGAGCGACACGTCTCATCCCACATTGATCGCACAACTGGCAAGTCAGCGAAGGTGCTTAGCAACTGGCTGACCCATCAGGGAAGCAGGTAAGTCAATGGAAAATCTCAGCAGGAGGAAGATCCTGTCCCTCGGTGCCGCCCTCGGTCTCGCCGGTGCGGTGAACCCCGCCCAGGCGTGGGCGTCGACGGGGTCGGTGACCGGAACCGGCGCGGGGACCGGTCCGGAGTGGATCTGGGACGACCTGGCGGACCCTCTGATGGTCTCGATGCTCGAGAACGGTCATGTGCCGGCGATCAACACCGCGTGGGCGTCGTGGGTGAACAACAACGACCCGCTGCCCGGCGGACTGCCGGCCGAGTTCACCGCGTACCTTCAGCAGGTCAACCGGCTGCCCTCCTGGGCCGACCCCGCCAAGCTGGCCCGTGCCGCGGACTTCAACCGGCGCAAGGACACCTACCTGTTCATGCTGTACGGCCTCGGCAGCGGCATCATGAGCACCGTCATCCCGCGTGAGGCCAAGAGCGTCTACTGGTCCGCGGGCGGCGCGGACATGCAGGACCGCGCCGCCAAGACGTTCACGTTCGGCTACGACCTGGCCCAGCTGGGAGCGTTCAAGCCGACGGGCCAGTTCGTCGTCACCGCCAACAAGACGCGTGTGGTGCACGCCGCGGTGCGCCACCTGCTGCCGCAGTCGCCGCACTGGCGGGCGGTCGCCGACGAGACCATCCCGATCAGCGCCGCCGACATCCTGGTCACCTTCCACAGCCTGGGCACCTATGTGCACCGCAAGCTGCGCGAATGGAAGATCCCGTACCCGGCCGCGGACCAGGAGGCGTTCCTGCACTCGTGGCAGGTCGCGATCTACCTGCTCGGTGTCCCGTACGAGCACATCCCCAAGACCTGGGCGGCCGCGGAGGCGCAGTCGGCGCAGGTGCTCACCCCGATCCTCACACCGTCGACCGAGGGCATCGCACTGGCCGAGGAACTGCTCGGTCTGACCGCGCAGATCGACCTCGGTGTCACACGCGGGTTCCTGAACGAGTTCGTGCGCTACGTCCTCAGCGACGAGGTGGGCGACTGGCTGGGACTGAAACGCGACTACGTGTCGGCGGCCCTGGTCCGCACCGCGTGGCCGGCGTTCATCCTGTTCCGCGAAGGACTGTCGCCCGTGATGCCCGGCACCTTCTACATGTTCGACCAGCTGGTGCGCGGCCTGGCCATGCTGTTCCTCAACAAGGGAACCTCCGGGGGCACCACCCCCATCACGATCCCCACCGGCAACAGGGCCGCCTGAGCCGCCGGGCAGGACCCGGCCCGTGGCCCGCTCCGCGGCAGGCGGTTCACGGACCAGGTGCCGGGGTGCCGGGGCCCCGGCACCCCCGTCGCGCGCCGGGTCCGGCGGCCGTGTCAGAGACCCAGGGCACCTACGAGCAGAGCGGTCACGGCCGCACGCGGGCCGGGGCCGTCCTGCCATCGCAGCCGGCGCCCCGCCTCGACCGCCACACCGAACCCCGCGTGCACCAGCACCCTGGCCTGGCGCGGGTCCAGCTCCGGGCGGGCCAGCAGCAACTGCTGTTCCCATACGGCGATGTGCTCCCGTTGCGCGAGGACCAGGGGCCGCCGCAGACCGGCCGGCAGACCGGCGACCTCCGCCTCGGCGACACTGTTGAGCTCGGTGTGCTCGAAGCAGTAGGCCACATACGTCGACGCCAGCGCGACGACGGCGTCGTACGGGCCGGCCACCTCGTGCAGACTCCGCTCCACCCCCTGGGCCAGCAGCGCCGCCGCCTGGAGGCACGCCGCCACCAGGATGTCCAGCTTGCCGGGGTAGTGGCGGTAGAGCGCGGACGGCGTCAGCCCCACCGCCTCCGCGATCTGCCCGTTCGTGACACTGGCGAACCCGTCCCGGGCGAACAGGGGGACGGAGGCCGCCAGGATCTGTGCGCGCCGCGTGCGCGGCACCGGCTGGGCGGGCAGTTCGACGGGGAGCGTGCCCACCCGGCCTGCAGCGGGATCGGTCGCGGCCACGCGCAGCGCGGACGCCAGCAGCAGGCTCTCGGCCCGGCGCTGGGCGATGGAGGTGCGATGCATCGTGACGGAACCGATCGCGCCGAGGGCCGCCACGGCCCGCAACCGCCCGTCGGCCAGGGGCCGCTCCCTCTGCACCGCCTCGTCGACCCGCCCGACGAGGCGGCCGAACTTCACCTTGAGGCGCCGCCGGTCCTCGTGGCTGAGGTAGCGGGCCTCCCACCGGTAGACGCCGCCCGACGCGCGATGTGCGACGGTGACCCGGGTGACGGCGGTGAGCACATCCGTCAGGGCCGCCCCGGGCGGCACCTCGTCGAGGGCGGCGGCCAGCCCGTCCACCATGACGTCGGCGCACTCGGCGAACAGCGCGTACTTGTTGGGGAAATGCCGGTACAGGGCCGCCGCGGTGATCCCCACCCCGGCGGCGATCTCCTCCATGGACGCCGTGTGGTAACCGCGCTCGCTGAAGACCCGGCCGGCCGCCTCGACGATGAGCTGCTTGCGGTTGCGGGGCCTGGAGGCCGAGGTCGCGGCCGAACGGGCGGAAGCGGGGGCGGGGGCCATGTGAATCAGTCAATCACACACCGTCAGGAGACCGGGCTCCCTCGGCACGGACCGCCCGGGACGTGATTCCCGGATCACTTCCCCGCTCTCCGCCCGGTACGGTGCGAACGGCTGGAACCTGCCACCGGCGTCCCGGTATCCCGGCGTCCCGGTATCCAGGTATCCCGGCCACCCGGTACGACCGCTCCCGGTACAAGGGCGGCCGTGACGCCGGTGGCAGGTCAGGCGAAGGTGAGTACCGGCTTGACCACGCTGCCGTCCCGCATGGCGGCCACGGCCGCGCCGATCTCCTCGAACGGGAACGTGGTGACCAGCCGGTCGACCGGGAAGAGGCCGCGCCTGTACAGGCCGATCAGCTCCGGGACGAAGCGGCCGGGGTCGGAGTCGCCCTCGATCACCCCGTGGACGCGGACGCCTTTGGCCAGCAGACCCATCACGTCGAACGTCACCTCACCGCCGAGGCCGAGCAGGGCGAGTTCACCACGCGGGCGCAACGCGCCGACGGCCCGGCGAATCATCTCCGCGCGGCCGGTGGTGTCGATGACGTGGTGCGCACCGCCGCCGGTGAGGTCGCGTACCGCCGCCACCAGCCCCTCCCCGGGAGGCAGGGCCGCCCCGGCACCGAGTCCGACGGCCAGGGCGCGGCGGGAGGCGACCGGGTCGACGGCCACCACCGGGTCGCAGCCCACGGCCACCGCGGCCATCAGCGCGCTCAGCCCGACCCCGCCCGCGCCGAGGACGACCAGGGAGGAACCCGGCCTGGGGCGCAGCCGGTTGAGCACGGTTCCCGCGCCCGTCTGGCCGCCGCACCCCAGCGGCGCGACGACCTGGGCCGGCAGGTCACCGGGCACCTTCACCACACCGCGTTCGTGGACGACGGCGTACGTGGCGAAGCTGGACTGGCCGAAGAACCCGGCGTGGAGCGGAGCGCCGCCGAGAGAGAGCGGAGTGGTGCCGTCGCCGCGCCCCCCGGAGAAGTTCAGAGCCTGCGCGGCGTGGCAGTAGGCCGGATGGTCCGCCGCGCACTGCTCGCAGACACCGCAGCTGGCGAAGGTGAGACAGACCTGGTCGCCCGGAGCGACACCGGTCACCTCCGCGCCGACCGCCTCCACCCGCCCGGCGCCCTCGTGGCCGAAGACCATCGGGGTGAGTCGGCGGGGCCAGGTGTCCCGCATCCCCAGATCGGTGTGGCAGACGCCGGCCGCCGTCATCCTCACCAGCACCTCGCGCGGCCGCGGGGCGCCGAGATCCGCGTCCCGTACGGTGAACGGCGCGCCCGGAGCCTCGGTGACCGCCGCGCGGACGCGTCTCACGCGCCCTCTCCGGCACGCGGGCCCTCGTGCGCCGGCCCGGGAACGCGCTCCAGGAAGAAGTAGTAGAAGGGGCCCTCGGCAGGGACCCCCTTGGTGTTCATGATCCCCATCAGCGTGGTGTCGTCCACCTGCTTGAAGTGGTCCAGGACCGGCCGGCCGTCGTAGACCATGGTGGCCGTCGGCTCGCCACGGAACTCGACGGTCCACAGGCTTGCCTCACCCTGGCCGAGTTCGAGGTTGGAGTACAGCTCGCCCTCCGCGTTCCGGCAGATCAGCGGCTTGGCGTCGTGCACGGTGACGAACGACTTGCCGTACCAGCCGGCCTTCGCCAGCATGCCTTCGAGAGGATGGCCGGTACGGAACTCGCCGCCCTTCCACTCGCCGAGGATGTCCTCGGGACGGACGGTGGCCACCACCGCCCAGATCTCGTCGAGTTCGGCGGAGGGGACCGGACCGTCCTCCTTCCGGAGCTCGTGGAACCTGGCGCGGGCCTCGGTCACGTCCATGCGGGTTTCCTCTCGTCGGTACGGGACTCGTCAGGGAGAACGTCAGGATGCCGCCGGCGCCTGCGGACCGGGCGGGTCACGGGTGCCCCGCAGCGTCACCGGGCGGTTCGCGGGGCGGGGCCCCGGGGTGCGAGGGCCCGCCCGTGGGCCGGACGCCGTGGGAACGGGAGCGCCAGGTCCCCGGTGACCACGCCGGGATGGCCCACGGTGCCGAGGCTCAGCAGCACATGGCGTTCGGCGACCTCCTCCGCGGTGAGCGGACCGTCCGCGCGGAACCAGTTGGCGACCCCCTGGCACATGATGAGCACCGAGCGCACCGCGTCGGCCGGGATCGGCGTGGTGAACACCCCCCGGGCGCGGCCCGCTTCGACCGTGTCCAGCAGCGTGTGCTGGAGGTAGTCGCGCAGGGCGACGTAGCGGGCCCGGTTCTGCGGCTCCAGGCTGCGGATCTCGGTGTCCAGGAAGGCCAGCCCCTGGCGGTGGGTCATGTAGAGCACGATCGACTCGACCATGCCGCAGAACCGGGCCAGCGGATCGTCCCCGGCCTCCCCGGCCGCGGCCCGGCAGCGGTCCAGGACGTCCTTGATGGACGTCTCCAGCAGCGTTGCCAGCAGCGCCTGCTTGTTCTCGTAGTGGTAGTACAGCGCGGGCACGGTGACGCCGACCCGGGCGGCGATGTCGCGCACCGAAGCACCGTGGTAACCCTGCTCGTTGAAGGCCTCCATGGCGTGGACCAGGATCGGGTGCAGACCGAGCGGCCCGTAGGAGCGCCAGTGCTCGGCCGGGGGAGTGGTGTCCTGGCTCGGCTCGGTGCTCAACGGCTCTCCTCGGGGTGGGCGGCGATCGGCGACATCGTACGGCCGCGCGTTCCGAACAACTCCTGTCACCAGCTTAGCGATCGTTCAGGAAAATGTGGCAACCGATGCCGTGGCCGGTCCCACTTCCCGGACGGGATCCGTAAAAACTCTTCCAACGCAGGGAGTTGACCGAACGTCGGTGCACTCCTACGTTCTTAGCGAACGCTCAGTAAGGCCCCGGTCGAGCGGCGGCGGGTCCGCCGTGCACCGAGAGAGGAACCCATGAGCCATCACTCACCCGATCCTCCCGGCCGCGGCGTGGCGGGCCCGCTGGACGGTGTGCGCGTGGTCGAGCTGGCGGGTATCGGCCCCGGCCCGTTCGCCGCGATGCTGCTCGCCGACCTGGGCGCCGATGTGGTGCGCGTGGACCGCCCCGGCCCCTCACCGCTCGGCGGTGACCCCGCCCACGACGTGACCAACCGCAACAAGCGCTCCGTCCTGGTCGACCTCAAGTCACCCGGAGGACCGGAGACCGTGAGGGCGCTGGCGGCCCGCGCGGAGATCCTGGTGGAGGGGTACCGGCCCGGTGTCGCGGAGCGGCTCGGGGTCGGCCCGGAGGAGTGCGCGGCCGTCAACCCCGCGCTGGTGTACGGCCGTATGACCGGCTGGGGCCAGCGAGGACCCCTCGCGCCCCGGGCCGGACACGACATCGGTTACATCGCCACCGCCGGGGCCCTGTCCATGATCGGTGCGCCGGACGGACCGCCAGCCCTCCCCGTCAACCTGCTCGGCGACTACGCCGGCGGCTCCCTCTACCTGGCCACCGGCGTCCTCGCCGCGCTGCTCACCGCACGCGCCACCGGCCGCGGCCAGGTGGTGGACGCCGCGATCGTGGACGGCACCGCACACCTCACCACCATGTTCTGGGGCATGCTCGCCGAGGGCACCTGGCAGGACACCCGCGGCCGCAACCTGCTCGACGGCGGCTGCCCCTACTACGGCGTCTACGAGACCGCCGACGGCGGCTGGATGGCGGTCGGCGCCCTGGAACCGCAGTTCTACACGGTGTTCGTCTCCCTGCTGGGCCTGGACGGCGAGGAGCTGCCGGACCGTACCGACCCGGGTAACTGGCCCGGGCTGCGGGACCGGTTCGCCACCCGGTTCAAGGCCGCCGGCCGCGAGGAGTGGACGGCCGTCTTCGAAGGCACCGACGCCTGCGTCGCGCCCGTGCTCTCGCTGCGCGAGGCGGCCGGCCACCCGCACCTGACCGGGCGCGGCACCTACACCGAGGCGTACGGCACCACCCAGCCCGCCCCCGCCCCCCGCTTCTCCCGTACCCCCGGCACCCTCCGGCTGCCCCCCGCCGTCCCCGGCGCGCACACCCCGGACGTGGCCCGCGACTGGGACGTACCCGAACTGCTGAAGGGCCACCGCTGATGGAACTGTCCTCACCCCTGACCTACGCCGGTGATCCGCGTGCCGCCGCGGACCGGGCCGCCGCCCTGGAGTCCGCGGGCCTCGACGCCGTCTGGGTGGCCGAGGCATACGGCTTCGACTCCCCGACGGTCCTGGGATACCTCGCCGCGAGGACCGAACGGATGCGGATCGGCTCGGCCGTCCTCAACGTCTACTCGCGCACCCCCGCGCTGATCGCCCAGACCGCGGCCGGACTCGACGCCCTCAGCGGCGGCCGCGCCCTCCTCGGCATCGGCGCCTCCGGCCCCCAGGTCGTCGAGGGCTGGCACGGCCGCCGCTACGACCGCCCGCTGGGCCGCACCCGCGAGGTGGTCGAGCTGTCCCGGCGGATCTGGCGGCGCGAGGTGATCGAACACCACGGCATCACCGACCTGCCCCTGCCGCCGGAGAAGGGCGGCACCCTCGGCAAGCCGCTGAAGCTGCTGAACCACCCGGTCCGCGACACCATCCCGGTCTACGTCGCCGCGCTGGGCCCGGCCAACGTCCGGATGACCGCCGAGATCGCCGACGGATGGCTGCCGTTCCTCTACGTCCCCGAACACGCCGCCGAGGTCTGGGGCCGCTCCCTGGCCGAGGGCACCGCCGAGCGCGATCCCGCTCTCGGCCCGCTCTCGGTCGTGGCGGGCGGACTGCTGGCCATCGGCGACGACGCCGAGACGGTCCGCGACCTGATGCGCCCCACCGTCGCCCTCTACGTCGGAGGCATGGGCGCGCCCGGCCGCAACTTCTACCACGACCTGATCTGCTCCTACGGCTACGAGGCCGAAGCAGCCGCCGTCCAGGAGCACTACCTCGCGGGCCGCAGGAAGGAGGCGGAGGCCGCCGTACCGGCCGAACTGCTGGAGCAGCTCTGCCTGGCCGGCCCCGAGGGCTATGTCCGTGACCGCGTCGAGGTCTTCCGCGAGGCGGGCGTGTCCATGCTCAACGTCACTCCCGTCGGCCCCGACCCCGCCCGGCTGATCGAGCGCGTGAGGAGCTGGCTGTGACACCGGAACGACACCTGTACGGCCCCGACCACGAGGCCTTCCGTGAGACGGTGCGCGCCTTCCTCGCCAAGGAGGTCGCCCCGCACCACGAACGCTGGGAACGGGAAGGCGTCGTCGACCGCGCGATGTGGCGGGCGGCGGGCCGCCAGGGTCTGCTGGGGATGGCGGTCGGGGAGGAGTACGGCGGCGGAGGCAACGGCGACTTCCGCTACAGCGCGGTCCTCATCGAGGAGTTCGCCCGCGCCGGCGCCTCCGGTCCGGCCCTGAGCCTGCACAACGACATCGTCGGGCCGTACCTCACCACCCTCGCCACCGAGGAGCAGAAGCGCCGCTGGCTGCCCGGCTTCTGCAGCGGCGAGACCGTCACCGCCATCGCCATGACGGAACCGGGGGCGGGCTCCGACCTCCAGGGCATCCGTACCACCGCCGAGGACCGGGGCGACCACTGGCTGCTCAACGGCACGAAGACCTTCATCTCCAACGGCATCCTCGCCGACCTCGTCGTCGTGGTCGCCCGCACCACCCCCGAAGGCGGCAGCGGCGGGCAGAGCCTGCTTGTCGTCGAGCGCGGGGCCGAGGGCTTCACCCGCGGCCGCAACCTCGACAAGATCGGCCAGAAGGCCCAGGACACCGCCGAACTCTTCTTCGACGACGTACGCGTCCCCAAGGAGAACCTGCTGGGCGAGGAGAACCGCGCTTTCTCCTGCCTGATGGCCAACTTGGCCCAGGAACGGCTGGCCATCGCGGTCGGTGCCGCCGCCGCGGCCGAGGAGATCCTGGAGATCACCACGCGGTACGTGAAGGAGCGTGAGGCTTTCGGGCGTCCGCTGGCGAAGTTGCAGCATGTGCGTTTCGAGATCGCGGAGATGGCCACCGAGTGTGCTGTCACGCGGGCTTTCCTGGACCGGTGTGTTACCGACCACTCCGAGGGGGCTCTGGACGCGGTCCATGCCTCGATGGCCAAGTGGTGGGCGACGGAGCTGCAGAAGCGGGTCGCCGACCGTTGTCTGCAACTGCACGGCGGTTACGGCTACATGAGTGAGTACCGGGTCGCCAGGGCTTTCACCGACGGCCGCATCCAGACCATCTACGGCGGGACGACCGAGATCATGAAGGAGATCATCGGCCGCTCCCTGCTCGGCTGACCTCTTCCTGCCCACCCTTTTCGAAAGGCTGCTGTCTTGAGCACCGAAGCGTATGTCTACGACGCGATCCGTACCCCGCGTGGCCGTGGCAAGGCCGATGGGGCTTTGCACGGTACGAAGCCGATCGATCTGGTCGTCGGTCTGATCCATGAGGTTCTCCGGCGTTTCCCGGATCTGGATCCGGCGGCGGTCGACGATGTCGTGCTGGGTGTGGTCAGTCCGCTGGGTGACCAGGGTTCCGACATCGCCCGTATCGCCGCGCTCGCGGCGGGTCTGCCGAATTCGGTGGCGGGGGTGCAGGAGAACCGCTTCTGCGCGTCGGGTCTGGAGGCGGTGAACCTGGCGGCGGCGAAGGTGCGTTCGGGGTGGGAGGACCTGGTCCTGGCGGGGGGTGTGGAGTCGATGTCGCGGGTCCCGATGGGCAGTGACGGGGGTGCCTGGGCGATGGATCCGATGACGAGTTTCGAGACGGGTTTCGCGCCGCAGGGGGTCGGTGCGGATCTGATCGCGACGGTGGAGGGTTTCTCGCGGCGTGATGTGGATGAGTACGCGGCGTTGTCGCAGGAGCGGGCGGCGGTGGCGTGGAAGGAGGGGCGGTTCGCCCGTTCGGTGGTTGCGGTGCGTGACCGTAACGGGTTGCTGGTGCTGGACCGGGATGAGCACATGCGTCCGGGGACGACGGCGGATTCGCTGGCCGGGCTCAGGCCGTCGTTCGCCGCGGTGGGGGAGATGGGCGGGTTCGACGCGGTGGCGCTGCAGAAGTATCACTGGGTGGAGAAGATCGATCATGTCCATCATGCGGGTAACTCGTCGGGGATCGTGGACGGGGCGGCGCTGGTGGTGGTGGGGAGCGGGGAGGTCGGTGAGCGGTACGGGCTGAGGGCGCGGGCGCGGATCGTTTCCGCGGCGGTGTCGGGTTCGGAGCCCACGATCATGCTCACGGGTCCGGCTCCGGCGACGCGTAAGGCGTTGGCCAGGGCGGGGCTGGGCATCGGGGACATCGATCTGGTGGAGATCAACGAGGCTTTCGCCGGGGTGGTCCTGCGTTTCGTGCGGGAGATGGGGCTGAGTCTGGACAAGGTGAATGTCAATGGTGGTGCCATCGCGATGGGGCATCCTCTCGGGGCGACCGGCGCGATGATCCTGGGGACTCTCGTCGACGAGCTCGAACGCCGGGACAAGCGTTACGGGCTGGCGACCCTGTGTGTCGGCGGCGGTATGGGCATCGCCACCGTCGTCGAGCGTCTCTGACCCGTCCCGCTCACGCCATCCCTCCCGGACCCCGTTTACGGAGAAGACCCATGACCGAGAGCACCACCATCCGCTGGGAACAGGACGAGACCGGCATCGTCACCCTCGTCCTGGACGACCCCGCACAATCCGCCAACACCATGAACGCCGCGTTCATCGACTCGCTGGACGACGTCGCGGCGAGACTGGCGGAACACCGCGACGGCATCAGGGGCGTCATCGTCACCTCCGCGAAGAAGAGCTTCTTCGCCGGCGGCGACCTGCACGACCTGATCTCCGTCACGCCTGGGACCGCCGGGGCCTCCTTCGAGGCCGGGATGCGCGTCAAGCGCGCCCTGCGCCGTATCGAGACCCTCGGCAAACCGGTCGTCGCCGCGATCAACGGCGCCGCACTCGGCGGCGGTTACGAGATCGCCCTGGCCTGCCACCACCGTGTGGTGCTGGACAGCCCGGCCGCCCGCGTCGGGCTTCCCGAAGTCACCCTCGGCCTGCTGCCCGGCGGCGGGGGAGTGACCCGTACCGTCCGCATGTTCGGTGTGGTGGAGGCCCTGCGGAAAGTACTCCTGGAAGGGACCCGGTACGAGCCGGCGCGCGCCCTGGAAGCCGGCCTGGTCGACGAGATCGCCACCGGTCCGGACGACCTCCTGGCCAGGGCGCGGGTGTTCGTCGACGCCCACCCCGAATCCCGTCAGCCCTGGGACGCCAAGGGCTATCGCATCCCCGGCGGCACCCCCTCGGACCCGGGACTGGCCGCGCAGCTTCCTTCCCTTCCCGCGTTGCTGAAGAAGAAGACGGGCGGTGCCCCCTGCCCGGCCCCGCGCAACATCCTCGCCGCCGCAGTGGAGAGCGCCCAGGTCGACGTGGACACCGCCTTCGTGGTGGAGGCCGGTTACCTGACGGAACTGGTGACCGGGCAGATCACCAAGAACATGATCCAGGCGTTCTTCTTCGACCTCCAGGCCGTCAACTCCGGTGCCGGCCGCCCGGCCGGTGCCGAGGAGCGGCCGGTCCGCAAGGCCGCCGTGCTCGGCGCCGGGATGATGGGCGCCGGTATCGCCTACTCCTGCGCCGCGGCGGGCATCGACGTCGCGCTGAAGGACGTCTCCCTCCAGGCGGCGGAGAAGGGCAGGGCCTACTCCGAGAAGCTGTGTGCGAAGGCCGTCGCGCGCGGCGGCTCGACGCAGGAGGAGGCGGACGCCCTGCTGGCCCGTATCACCCCCACCGCCGACGTCCAGGACCTGGCCGGCTGCGACGTGGTGATCGAGGCGGTCTTCGAGGACACCGCTCTCAAGCACAAGGTGTTCCAGGAGGTCCAGGAAGTCCTCGCCCCGGACGCGCTGCTGTGCTCCAACACCTCCACCCTGCCCATCACCGTCCTCGCCGAAGGCGTCGAGCGGCAGGCCGACTTCATCGGCCTGCACTTCTTCTCACCGGTCGACAAGATGCCCCTGGTGGAGATCGTCAAGGGCGAGAAGACGGGCCGGGAGGCGACGGCGCGCGCCTTCGACCTGGTCCGGCAGATCCGTAAGACGCCGATCGTCGTCAACGACTCCCGCGGTTTCTTCACCTCCCGCGTCATCGGCCGCTTCATCGACGAGGGCGTCGCCATGGTCGGCGAGGGCATCGACCCGGCCTCCGTCGAACAGGCCGCCGCCCAGGCCGGCTACCCCGCCAAGGTCCTCAGCCTGATGGACGAACTCACCCTCACCCTCCCGCGCAGGATCCGCGAGGAGACCCGCCGCGCGGCCGAGGAGGCGGGCCACGGCTGGGAACCGCACCCGGCGGACGCCGTGGTGGACCGCATGATCGACGAGTTCGGCCGCCCCGGCCGCAGCGGGGGAGCGGGCTTCTACGACTACGTGGACGGCAGGCGCGCCGGGCTCTGGCCGGGGCTGCGGGAGCACTTCACGGATCCCGCGAAGCAGCCCGCCGACCTGGCCGAGGCGGCGGAGCGGATGCTCTTCGTCGAGGCGCTGGACGCGGTGCGCTGCCTGGAGGAGGGCGTGCTGGCCTCGGTCGCGGACGCCAACATCGGCTCGCTGCTCGGCATCGGCTTCCCCCCGTGGACCGGCGGCGTCCTCCAGTACGTCAACGGCTACGAGGGCGGACTGCCCGGCTTCGTGGCCCGCGCGCGGGAACTGGCCGGGAAGCACGGCGACCGCTTCCTGCCGCCGCCGCTGCTGGTGGAGAAGGCCGAGCGGGGCGAGACCTTCACCGACTCCTGAACCGCCCCCGGGGCCGGGGCTCTTCCGGCTCGGAAACCGCGCCCCGGGAACAGGCCGGCCCCACCGGCGGCCACCGAGCCCGACCCGGCACCCCCGCCGGGGCGTCCCCACCGCCCCGGCCTCCCCGGACGTTCCCTTCCGACCCGCAAGGAGGCCCCGATGACAGCAGGACCCCGCACCACCGACGCCCCGGCCGACCGGACCCTGCCGCAGCTGCTGGCCCGCAACGCCCGCGAGTACCCCGGGCTCCCCGGGCTCTCGTGGCGGGCGGCGGACCCGGACGGCGACTGGACGACCCTCAGCTGGGCGGAGATCCACGAGCACACCCGAAGCCTCGCCGCCGGCTACGCGGCCCTCGGTGTCGGCCGTGGCGACCACGTGCTGCTGCTGATGTCCAACCGTCCCGAGCACTGGCTGTCCGACCTGGCGCTGGTCCGCCTCGGCGCGGTCCCGGTCAGCGTCTACGGCACCGCGGCCCCCGAACAGATCACCCACATCGCCCGTAACTGCCGGGCCCGCCTCGCCGTGGTGGAGACCGCGGCCCAGGTGGCGGTGTGGGAGCCGCTGACGGCCGACGCGGACACCCCGCTGGAACGCCTGGTGGTGGTGCGGGAGGGCGCGGAGGGCAGCCACTTCCCGTACGCCGCCCTGCTCCGCGAACCGGTGCCGGAGCGGTTCACCGGGGAGCTGGACGCCGCCCGCCCCGAGGACCCGCTGACCGTCGTCTACACCTCGGGCACCACCGGCGAACCCAAGGGCGTCGTCCTGACCCACCGTCAGGTGATGTCCAACGCCCTGGCGCTGGACGCCGTGGTGGAGCTGCCCCCGCACGTCGAGCACATCTGCTACCTGCCCTTCGCCCACATCGCCGAGCGGATGCTGGGTATCTACCTGCCCTGCCACCGGGCCTCGCACGTCTATCTCTGCGCCGACCCGACGGGCGTCGCCGCCGTGGTGCGCAAGGTGCGCCCCGCGCAGTTCTTCGGAGTGCCGAGGATCTGGGAGAAGCTGTCCACCGCCGTACGGGCCGTCCTCTCGCTGATGCCGGCCGAGCAGAGGGAGATCATCGACCGGGCGTCCGAGGTCGCCCGCGAGCACGTCGGGTACCGCGAGCGGGGCGAGAAGCCGCCCGCCGGACTGGAGGAGCGCTACACCCGCGCCCGCGAGGACGTGCTGCTGCCGATCCTGGCCGCGGGCGGACTGGACCGGGTGACCTGGTCGGCCAGCGCGTCGGCGCCGATGCCGGTCGACGTGGTGAGGTTCTGGGCCGGTTTCGGCATCGTCATCATGGACGCCTGGGGGCTGACCGAGACCACCGGTGTGGCCACCAGCAACAGCCCCCGGGCCGGCTTCCGGATCGGTTCGGTGGGACGCCCGGTCGAGTCCGTGGAGGTCCGTGTCGCCGAGGACGGCGAGATCCTGGTGCGGGGCGCCTCCGTCTTCTCCGGCTACCTCCAGCCGGACGGCTCGGTGCGGTCCGCCCTGGACGCCGACGGCTGGCTGGCCACCGGTGACATCGGCCGGACGGACGAGGACGGTTACCTCTGGCTCACCGACCGGAAGAAGGAGATGATCATCACCTCCACCGGCAAGAACGTCTCACCGGCCCTGGTGGAGAACACGCTCAAGGAGCACCCGCTGATCGGCCAGGCGATGGTGCACGGCGACAACCGCTCCTACCTGGTCGCCCTGCTGGTGCTCGACGCGGAGGCCGCCCCCGCCTGGGCGGCGGCCAACGGCCTCGGGGCGGAGGGGGGAGCGGCCGGGCTGGTGGACCACCCCGCGGTCCGGGCCGAGGTGGACCGGGCGGTCGCCGCGGCCAACTCCCGGCTCAACCGCACCGAGCAGATCAAGCGGTACGAGCTGCTGACCGAGGAGTGGGGCCCGGCGACCGGCGAACTGACGCCCTCGCTGAAGATGCGGCGCCGGGTCATCCGGGACAAGTACGCCGACTCGCTGTCCAAGCTCTACCAGGACTGAGAAGGCCCCTCCCGCGCGGCAGGGCGGCCGTTCCACCCCCGGAACGGCCGCCCTGCCGCGTCCCCGGCCTCTCAGAGGCCGTAGGTCTTGCCGATGACGTCCCGCTGGATCTCGCTGGTCCCCCCGTAGACGGTGGAGACCACCGCGGCCCGCAGATGGCGCTCCATGTCGAACTCCGTGGTGTAGCCGTAACCGCCCATCATCTGCATGCCCTCCAGGGCGGCCCGCTTGGCGGTCTCGGTCGCCTTCAGCTTGGCCATCGAGGCCTCGCGCGGGAACAGCCTGTCCGGGCGCGCGTCACAGTCCAGGGCCACCTCGCGTACCAGCAGCCGGGTGCACTCGATCTCGGTGGCGAGATCGGCGATCCGGTGCCGCAGCGCCTGGAAGGAGCCGACCGGCCGGCCGAACTGCTCCCGCTCGCGGACGTAGGAGACCGTGTCGTCGAAAGCGCGGCGCGCCAGCCCCAGCATGTTCGCGGCCAGGAAGAGCCGCTCGTGGTTCAGCCCGGCCATCAGCTGCCGCCAGCCGTCGTCCACCCGGCCGACGACCGCGTCCGCGGGCAGCCGCACACCGGTGAGGAAGACGTCGTTGACCTCCCGGCCGCCCATGGTGTCGATGCGCCGTATCTCCACCCCCGGGGTGCCGGCGGGCAGATGGAACATGGTCAGGCCGCCGTGCTTGTCCTCACCGGTGCGGGCCACCAGCAGGATGTGCCGCGCGCAGTGCGCGTTGGAGATCCAGGTCTTCTGGCCGTCGACCACCCAGGTGCCGTCCTCCTCCCGCCGGGCCCGGCAGCGCAGCGCCCCGACGTCCGACCCGGCCCCCGGCTCCGACATGGCGATGGACAGCACCTCACCGCGTACGACACCGGACAGCACCTCCTGCCGCTGCCGTTCGGTGCCGAACTTCTCGTACGCCTTCGCGGCGATGACGGTGGTGATGAACCCCCCGGCCGGGACCATCCCGTACGAGGTCTCCTCCAGGAAGAGGCAGGCGTCGGCCAGCCCGCCTCCGGAGCCCCCGTACTCCTCGGGCAGGCACACCCCGAGCCAGCCCAGAGCGGCGAGCCTGCCGTACAGCCCGGGGTGGTGGGCCTCGCGGCCGCCCCCGGTCAGCGCGTCGCGCTGCTCCCGGGTGCCGCACTCGCGCTTGGCGAAATCACGGACGGCCGCGACGAAATCGGCCTGTTCTTCGGTGAGGCGACTGCCCATCAGGTCCTCCAGAGTCCGTATCTTGTTACGAAGATATGCTAAATGTTTCATCGTCTCCCGGGGAGAGGTCCGCCGGTATCGTGAGGAGCGCCATGGGAACGGATACGAACGACGCCTGGCTCGCCCAGGCCGTCGCCCGGTCGGAGGCGACGGACCGTACGGCACGGCGGATCCTGGACGGCGCGCTGGAGCAGTTCACCCTCCTGGGCCTGCGCCGCTCCTCCGTGGACGACGTCGCCAGACGGGCCGGTGTCTCCCGCGTCACCGTCTTCCGGCGCTTCCGCTCCAAGGACAAGCTGGTCGAGGCCGTCCTGCTGCGCGAGAACAGCCGGTTCTTCCGGCGGCTCGACGCGACGGTGGCGGCGCTGCCGACCATGGAGGAACGGGTCGTCGAGGGCTTCGTGGTCGCCCTGCGCCACACCCGCGCCCATCCGCTCTTCGGCGGCCTGCTGCGCCTCGAACCCGAACTCGTGCTGCCCTACCTGACGGTGCAGGGCGGCTCCTCGCTCTCCGCCACCGTCACCTATCTGACGGGCCATCTGCGCCGCGCCCAGCAGACCGAGGGCCGCCCCGGCGAGGACCCGCAGCCGGTCGCCGAACTCATGGTGCGCGTCGCCGTGTCCTTCCTGCTCAACCCCGTCGGCTGCATCGAGATGGACGACGAGGACGAGGTCCGGGCCTTCGCCCGCCGCTACCTGGCCCCCCTGCTGGACGCCTGACCGCCCTGACCGCTCTGACCGACCTGACTACTCTGGCCGCTCGAACCGCCCTGACCGCCCGGCCGTTCAGCGGCGCCGGTGCAGGGCCCGGGCGAGGCGCACCGCGCGCTCCCGCGTGGCGGCCGGAACCGCGAAGGAGGTCAGCGCGATCGGCGGAGTGAACCGCTGCACCGTCGTGGACTGCACGGAGGTGAAGGCGCGCAGCCCCTCCTCGCCGTGGATCCGCCCGAAGCCGGAGTCCCGCGAACCGCCGAACGGCAGCGCCGGCACCGCGGCGAAGCCCAGTACCGAGTTCACCGAGACCGCCCCCGCGCGCAGCCGCGCCGCGATCGCCCCGCCGGCGCGCCCGCCACGGCAGAACACCGCGGCCCCCAGGGCGTAACGAGAGGCGTTGGCCCGCTCCACCGCCTCGTCCACGCCGGCCACCGGGTTGATCACCACGACCGGCCCGAAGGTCTCCTCCGTCATCGCCGCGCAGTC
Source organism: Streptomyces nitrosporeus (assembly GCF_008704555.1). NCBI lineage: Bacteria > Bacillati > Actinomycetota > Actinomycetes > Kitasatosporales > Streptomycetaceae > Streptomyces > Streptomyces nitrosporeus. The sequence goes on along the minus strand of NZ_CP023702.1, from coordinate 343,003 downwards.
CTCCGGTACGTCCGTCAGCACGACCGGTGCGACGTACGGGGCACGGACCGATCCGGGCCCGCCCAGCAGGGCCTTCGCCCCCGCCGCGACCGCGCCGGCCACATGCCGCTCGACGACCGAGACCTGGCCCGGCAGGGTCATCGGGCCGTAGGCGGCGTCCGCCCCGGCACCCGGGCGCAGCGCCCCGGCCCGCTCGACCACCCGTTCGCACAGCGCCGCGTGGATCTCCCGTACCGCGTAGACGCGCTCCACCCCCGCGCAGGTCTGCCCGGCGTTGCTCAGCGCACCCCACACGATCGCGTCGGCGGCCGCGTCCAGGTCCGCGTCCGCGGTGACGATCACCGCGTCCTTCCCGCCGCACTCGGCGAGGAACGGGGTCAGCGTCTCGGCGCACACCGCCATCACCTTGCGGGCCGTCCCCGGCGAACCGGTGAACGCCAGCTTGTCGACTCCGGACCGGGCCAGGGCGTCCCCGGTGGACGCCGCACCGGTGACGGTGGTGAGCAGCCCGGCGTGACCGGGCACGGCGGAGCCGAAGAGCCCGGCGAGCAGGACCCCGGTGCCCGGGGTCAGCTCGGACGGCTTGAGGACGACGCCGTTCCCCGCGGCCAGGGCGTAACCGACGGAGCCCATCGGGGTGTACAGGGGGTAGTTCCAGGGGCCGATCACGCCGACCACACCCAGCGGCCGGTGCACCAGCGAGGCCCGCTGATGGACGGTGAACAGTCCGGTGCCCACCCTCCGCCCACGCAGCACACGTCCGGCGTTGCGGGCGGCCCAGCCCAGGTGTTCCAGCGTCAGTACGACTTCCAGCGCGGCGTCACCGGCCGGCTTGCCGGTCTCCTCGGCGATGGTGCGGGCCACGGTGTCCAGCTCGGTGGCGAGGGCCTTCTTCCAGCGCAGCAGCAGGTCGCGGCGCCCGGACGCGGGCAGCGCCGCCCAGCCGGCCTGGGCGGTCCGGGCCCGGGCCACGGCGCGGGAGACCTCCTCGGGCCCGTCCACCGGGTGTTCGGCGATCGGCTCGCCGGTCGCGGGGGAGCGCGTGGTGAAGGCCGCCGCACGCGGTGCGGCGGCCGGGGTGGTGTCGGTCATCGGGCCTCCAGAGGGGGACACGGGGGTGGACGGCCACGCCGGGGCGAAGGCCCGTTCCGGGGGCGCCCCGTTCCCCGCGCGTGCGGCCCGCTTCGGAGCGGGACGTGGCGGCGCCCGCTGTTCCGGTTCTCATGGGGAACACCCCGTGCGAGTCGAAGATACAAAAACTATTGACTTGTATCATCGCGCGTCAATACTCCGGACGGGACGGAGGGGAGGAGGCGCCACCGCGGTACCCCTGTACCCGTAACCGCCCCAAACCCCCGTGCACCGTAAAGAGGTTGACGAGCCGGGCCGGCCACCGGCGCCTCCCCGCCCCCGCCCCGGCGCGCCCCCGCCATTCCGGGGAACGGCCGCCCGGAGTGCGGGGGCGGGCGGAACGGCGGGCCGGACAGGGGGCGAAGCACCTGAACCTCCTTGTCCACCACCGATCACACGGTGATCGGCAACACGCACCTGGTCACCGCGTCCGGGTTTCTCCTGTCCGCCGGCCTGCCGGCGAGGGTGATGCGCGCCGGACCGGCCCGGCCGGGCATGTGGATCGTCTCCCCCGAGCGGTACAACCAGCTGTTCACGGTGCACGGCATGATCACGATGCCGCTGTTCGCCACCCCGGCCTTCACGGGGTTCGCCGGCGCGGTCGTGCCCTTGCAGACCCGACCGCGCCGGCCAGGGGCTCTGCCGCCGGTGCGGCCGCCGCCGTCACTTCTTCCTCTGCGGGCCCGGGGGGTCGTCGTCCCGCCGGTGCCCGGGGAGGAACTCCTGCACCTTCGCCTTGAACCCCTGCTTGACGACGTCACCGCGGTCGCTGTCCCCCTTCACGAGGGCGGACACCACCGCCTCGGCCTGCTCCCGGGTGGCGTGCGGCGGGATGGGCGGTACGGCCGGGTCGGTACGGAAGTCGATCACGAAGGGCCGGTCGGCCGAGAGGGCCTGCCGCCAGGCGGCCTCCACCTGCTCGGGCCTCTCCACCCGTACACCGCCGAGCCCGATGGAACGGGCGAAGTCGGCGTAGGGCACGTCCGGCAGCGCCTGCGAGGGCAGGAACTGGGGGGCGCCGGACATGGCGCGCATCTCCCAGGTGACCTGGTTGAGGTCCTGGTTGTTCAGTACGGCGACGATCATCCGGGGGTCCTGCCACTCCCGCCAGTACTTGGACGCGGTGATGAGTTCGGCCATGCCGTTCATCTGCATGGCGCCGTCCCCGACGATCGCCAGGGCGGGCCGCCCCGGGTGGGCGAACTTCGCGCCGATGACGTACGGCACGCCGGGGCCCATCGTGGCGAGCGTGCCCGACAGGGAGCCGCGCATCGTCCCGCGCATCCGCAGGTGCCGGGCGTACCAGTTGGCGGCGGACCCGGAGTCGGCGGCCAGGATCACGTCCTCGGGCAGCAGCGCGTCCAGGGTGTGCACCACGTACTCGGGGTTGACCGGGTCGGCCTCGACGGCGGCCCGCCGCTCCATGACCTCCCACCAGCGGGCGGTGTCCTTCTCGATCTTCTTCCGCCAGGCGGCGTGCTTCTTCCGCTTCAGCCGCGGCAGGAGCGCCCGGAGCGTCGCCTTCGCGTCACCCACGAGGTTGACCTCGAAGGGGTAGCGCATCCCGATGTTGTGCGGGTCGATGTCGATCTGGACGGCGCGGGCCTGCCCGAACTCCGGCAGGAACTGGCTGTAGGGGAAGCCGGAACCCACCACGAGGAGCGTGTCGCAGTCCGTCATCAGCTCGTAGGAGGGCCGGGTCCCCAGCAGTCCGATCGACCCGGTGACGTAGGGCAGGTCGTCGGGCAGGGCGTCCTTGCCGAGAAGGGCCTTGGCGACTCCGGCGGCGAGGACGTCCGCGGTCTCCTCGACCTCGGCCCGGGCACCGCGGGCGCCCTGCCCGATCAGGACGGCGACCTTCTCGCCCGCGTTCAGCACCTCCGCCGCACGGACGAGGTCCGCTTCCCCGGGCACCGGCGTGTACGAGGGCATGCCGAGGCTGGAGGGCACCATCTTGAAGGCGTGGGCGGGCGGTGTGTAGTCCAGCTCCTGGACGTCGGCGGGGATGATGACGGCCGTCACCGTCCGCCGCCCGTAGGCGGTGCGGACGGCCCGGTCGATGACGTTGGGCAGCTGCTCGGGGACGGTCACCATCTCGCAGAAGTCGGACGCCACGTCCTTGTACAGACTCAGCAGGTCGACCTCCTGCTGGTAGGAGCCGCCCATGGCGCTGCGGTTGGTCTGCCCGACGATCGCCACCACGGGCACGTGGTCCAGCTTGGCGTCGTACAGGCCGTTGAGGAGATGGATGGCCCCGGGGCCCGAGGTCGCCGCGCAGACCCCGACCTTCCCGGAGAACTTCGCGTAGCCCACGGCCTCGAACGCGGCCATCTCCTCGTGCCGGGCCTGCACGAACACCGGTTTGTTCTCCGCGCGGCCCCACGCGGCGAGCAGTCCGTTGATGCCGTCGCCCGCGTAGGCGAACACATGGTCCACCTCCCACTCGCGCAGCCGCTGCAGTACGTAGTCGGACACCTTCATCGACATGGGATTCCTCTCGTCTCGGCCGACGGTCCGCGTGCCGCGGTCCGTGGTGCCATCCGTCCGCCGGGGACAGGGCCCGGCGGCCCGGCCGCGGGACGGGCGGCGCACGGCCCGCCGCCCCGCGGCCGCCTCATGTGCGGCCCGCCCGCCGCGGCAGGACGTACGCCGTACCGGCCCCCGCGCAGGTGAGCGCGGCCACGGCGGCGGTGACCAGGCGCGCGTCCCGCGGGGAGGCCGGTGCCCTCCTCCGGATGGCGGGTGTCCCGCCGCTCCCCGGCTCCGACACGGATCCCACCGGTCCGCCTCTCTCACACCCTCCGCCGGAACGGCGGAAGGCCCTTCGCCGGACCCTCGCGACGAGCGCGGGCCCCGGGCCCCTACAGGCACACAACCGCATGTATGCCTCACGGGCATCCTGACCGCCGCCTTGCCGCTGAGCCGGCGGAGAAACACCCGCCCGGCGAGGGGCGGGCCGCACAGGCTCTCCTGCGGCTGCGGGGCGCCGGGATCCGGCCAAAACCGCCCCGGTGGTCCGGGACCGGCCGGACCGGCGCCGGGGGCGGCGGGCCGGTGCGTGGCGGCGGACCAGGGGGCGCGGCGGGGGCACCGGGCCCGGCCGCGCGGCGAGGGGCGCCCCGCGCGAAACCGGCGCCGAGGGCGGAAAACTGGACAAAAACCCTTGGACCCCGTCGTGTCCGGCGCGGGACACTCCGTCTGCTCACCTGCCGCCGGGACGAAACGGGTCGCGATGGGATCGATCGAAACGAGCGAAGGCACGCCGGGCAAGGGCTCGGTACTCCTCGCACTCCGCTACTACGGACGGGAACTGACCCGGCAGCGATGGCTGACCGCGCCCGCGATGCTGCTGCCGGCGCTGGGCAACATCGGACTCCACTACATCGCGCCCCTGATCGTCGCGAAGCTGGTCGGCGAGATCGCCGGGGACGAAGGCTCCACCGGCGGCGCCGGGGCGATGCTGCCCCACGTCCTGGGCTTCGCCGGCGTCCTGCTGTTCTCCGAACTGCTCTGGCGCGTCGGGCTGCACTGCCTCAACCGCCTCGACGCCCGCGGCATCGAGCACCTGTACGTCATCGGCATGGACGAGCTCATCGCGAAGGACTCGGCCTTCTTCCACGACAACTTCGCCGGGTCGCTGACCAAGCGGGTGTCCAGCTTCGCCTCCCGCTTCGAGCAGTTCGTCGACACACTGACCTTCTCGGTCATGGGCAACTTCGTGCCGCTGGTGTTCGCCTCGGTGGTGCTGTGGCAGTACGACCCGCTGCTCGTGGCCGGACTGCTGACCCTGATCGGGCTCACGGCACTGGTGGTGACACCCCTGATCCGGCGCCGCCAGGCGCTCGTCGCCGGGCGCGAACGGGCCGTCGCCCGGGTCTCCGGCCACGTCGCCGACACCCTGATGAACATGGAGACGGTCCAGGCGTTCGCCGCGGAGGAACGCGAGGCCGCCGAGCACCGGACACGTGTCGCGGAGTCGCGCCGGCTGATCCTGCGGTCGTGGGACTACGGCAACCTCCGCATCGACACCCTGGTCGCGCCGCTGTCCGTACTGACCAACGTGGTGGGCCTGCTGCTGGCCGTCTCGCTCGCCGGGGGAGAGCTGGGGGTGGAGGCGGTCATCGTCGCCTTCACCTACTACGCCAACGCCACACGGATCATGTTCGAGTTCAACCAGATCTACCGCCGGCTGGAGAGCTCGATGACGGAGGCCGCGCAGTTCACCGACCTGCTGCTGGAACCCCCCACCGTGCTCGACCCCCCGTCGCCCGAACCGCTGCGGCCCGACGGTTCCGACGTCCGCTTCGAGAAGGTGACCTTCGCCCACACGGGCGCGCCGCCGCTCTTCGAGGGGCTCGACCTGGCCGTGCCCGGCGGGACGAAGATCGGTCTCGTCGGCAGGTCCGGCGGCGGCAAGACCACCCTCACCCGGCTGCTGCTGCGCATGGCCGACATCGAGGCCGGCCGAATCCTGATCGGAGGCCAGGACATCAGCAGACTGCGCCGGGCCGACCTGCGCGGCATGATCGCGTACGTGCCGCAGGATCCGGCGATGTTCCACCGCACGCTGAGGGAGAACATCGCGTTCGCCCGGCCCGGCGCCACCGAGGCCGAGATCCGCCGCGCGGCCGAGGCCGCGCACGTCACGGAGTTCGCCGACGCCCTCCCCGCCGGCTTCGACACCATGGTGGGCGAGCGCGGGGTGAAGCTCTCCGGCGGCCAGCGGCAACGGGTCGCCCTCGCCCGCGCCATCCTGCGTGACGCACCGGTCCTGCTTCTCGACGAGGCGACCAGCGCCCTGGACTCCGAGAGCGAGATCCTGGTCCAGGACGCCCTGTGGCGGCTCATGGAGGGGCGGACGGCTCTGGTGGTGGCCCACAGGCTGAGCACCGTCGCCACCATGGACCAGCTCGTCGTCCTCGACCGGGGCAGGATCGTCGAACAGGGCACCCACCAGGAACTGCTCACCGCGGACGGCGCCTACGCCAGGCTCTGGCAGCACCAGTCGGGCGGCTTCCTCGACGAATCCGGTCCGGGCGGCCTCCTCGACGGGACCGCCGCGGGGGCCGAACTGCGCTGAACCCGGCGGCCGGGCCCGGGGTGGCCACCGGGAGACGCGGTGGCCGGGCGGGCCCGGAAGTGGCGCGGCCCCGGGGTGGCGAAGCCGTCCACGAGGCAGAGTGCTGTCCATGAGGGTCTCGGTCGGTCGGTCGCGGCCCGGGGCGTCAGGACACGTGGGGTCCGTACCCCGGGGCCCCGCCCGTTTCCGCGCGGACCCGCGCACAGGGCCCCGCAGCCGATCCTCCGCGCAGCGGGTACGCCCCGCGGATCCGGACCGGCGGACGGCGGGTCCGGACCGGTGGACGGCGGGTCTGGACCGGCGGACGGCGGGTCCGCGAAGGGGCGGCACGGGCCCGCCCCCGATACGATCGAACGGCGGTAAAAGGTGACAAAGGCGAACAAGGGCGGTAGGAGCGGGCCGGGACTACCCGGCGTCCGGGAACACGCCGGACAGCCCCCCGCCCCCGACCGGGAGGCAGGCGGGACACCATGGCGGACGGCCGCGTTCTTTCCGGTTTCCCGCACCGCGCGCGGGTCTCGCCGCTGCGCGGCCGGACCGCCGTGGTGACGGGTGCGGCCCGGGGCATCGGGGCGTCCCTCGCGCTGGGACTCGCCGAGCGGGGGACACGCGTCGCGCTGGTGGGCCTGGAGGAGGACCGGCTGGCGGAGACCGCCCGGTCGCTGCCCTTCGAAGCGGTCCCGTACACCGCCGACACCACCGACCACCGGGCGATGGCCCGGGTCGCGGCACGGATCGAGGAACGGCTGGGCCCGCCGTCCGTCGTGGTGGCCAACGCCGGTGTGGCGACGGGCGGCGCCTTCGAGCGCGAGGCCCCGGACGTCTGGCGCCGGGTGGTCGACGTCAACCTCGTCGGCAGCGCGAACACGGCGCGAGCGTTCCTGCCCGGCCTCGAACGCACCCGCGGCTACTTCCTCCAGATCGCCTCGCTCGCCGCCCTGGCCCCGGCCCCCCTGATGACCGCCTACTGCGCCTCCAAGGCCGGAGCCGAGGCATTCGCGCAGAGCCTGCGCGCGGAGATCGCCCACCGGGGCGTCGGGGTGGGGGTGGCCTTCCTCAGCTGGACGGACACCGAGATGATCCGGGCGGCCGGCCACGAGGACGCCTTCCGCACGCTGCGGTCCCGTCTGCCGTGGCCGGCCGACAAGGTCCACCCCGTCGAGGCCGGTACCGAACGGGTGCTGCGGGGCATCGAGAACCGTTCGCCGTACGTCTACGCCCAGCGCTGGCTGCCGGCTGCCCGCCTGGTCCGCGCCGTGTCCCCGGGACTGGTCGCCCGCCGCTCCCGCCGTGTCCTCGGCGGACCGGACCCGGACGAGGGCCGCCCCACCGGACTGCTGGGCGAAGGCGGCCGGGCCGCCGGCCACGGTCCCCCCGGCGGGGACGGCTGAGCACAGGACACCCGGGCAGCGGGGCGGTACGGGGAGGCCGGGCAGCCGGGCGGCACGGGGCGGGGGAGGCCGGCGCGGCGGGTCAGGGCCTGCCGTCGTCCCCGTCCTCGTCCTGTACGTGGACCGCGGCTTCCTCCGCCGTCGCCGCGCCCCCGTCGATGCCCACGTCCCGGCCGAGCACCCTGTTGTCCCGGCTGGTGACCGGGTCCCCGGCGGCCTCGATACGTCCGGCGCGCCGGTCGCCCGCCTCGTCCTCCTCCGGCCCGTTGTCCTCCGGCTCCGCGTCCTCCACGGCGTCGCCGTCCTCGGCGCTCTCCTCGGCCGCCCGCAGCGGGTCGTCCTCCGGCACCTCCTGGGCGATCCGCTGGTCCAGGGACTCGCCCTCGAGCTGCTCCTCACCCGTGGTGCCGTACTTGGACACACCCAGCGGCTTCTCCGGCGGGGAGTAACCGGTGTCCAGGATGTCGTCGAGACCGGGCTCGTCGAGCACGTTCTCCGGATCGAGCTCGTCCGTCGGCCGGTTGTCCACGTCCGACCCGTCGGGCTGGTACACGTCGTCACCGCGTCCTTCACCGGACATGTGCTGCTCCCTTCCCTCCAGGTTTCCGCGCCCTTCGTCGCCCCGGACCCGGGGCCGCGCGGCATCGCCGCTCTCCTGCCCGGCGAGCGGCAGGTCAATGATCCGAAAAACAGGGGGCGCTCCCCGTGGTGGCCGGCGGGCCCGGCCCGGGAACGGCCGGGCCCGCGGCACGAGGCGGCGGAACGGGTCCCGCCGGCGCGCTCCCGGTCGGCTCCGGCAGCTTACGGCCGATACCGGGGCCGTGCGACCGGGCCGGACGAGGGGACGCCTGCTCCGGTCCGGCGGCTCCGGGGCGCACCCGCGCACCCCCGCGCCCGCCGGCCGGTCCGGGAGCGACCACCACACGCGGGAGCGTGACCCCGCGGCCCATGGGGCGGGGCGGCGATGTGGAGGGCCGGGTGCGGAACACCCGAGCGAGAGGCGGAGCGTCCCGTTCGCGAGGGGGCTCTCCCCCCAGCCTCGGGACCGTCCGGACCCAGCCTCGGGACCGTCCGGGGCCCGCCCGGGACAGCCGGTTTTGTTCACCCGGTGGACCCGTGCCGTCGCACACGCATCGGATCACCGTCCCCGGGCACGCGAGTGGCAGGCACGTGCTCCCCCGATGGCCGCTGCCGAAGGAGTGAGCGGGCGGTGCGCGCCGTGGCTGCGGCCCCGGGGAGCGGCAGGGATATGCGTGCCGGGCAGGGAGCGCCCGCGTACGGCCGTACCGCCGGGCAGCTCCGCGGCCCTGGGTCCGGCCGTCCGCCCGAGCAGGGCCGGCGGGGCCCGTGTCATCGAACCCACCGCACGCCGGCCGGCGACCGGCGGCACAGGAGGAGAAGCAGTGACGGACGACCGAGGAACACAGCCGATCCCGGGTGCGCCGGGCAGCGCGCCCCCGTCGGTGGAGGAGCCGGTGCAGCCGCGTGAGCCGCTGCCGCCCAAGCCCGACCAGACCGGTCCCGAGACGGTCAGCCCCACCGGACAGCCGACCGGGGCCGATCCCGCCCGCAACGCGCAGAGCGGCGCCTACCTCACCACCGCGCAGGGCGCGCGGCTGTACGACACCGACCACTCCCTGAAGGCCGGTCCCCGCGGACCGGTCCTGCTCCAGGACCACCATCTGCGGGAGAAGATCACCCACTTCGACCACGAGCGCATCCCCGAGCGGGTCGTGCACGCGCGCGGGGCCGCGGCCCACGGGGTCTTCCGCGGCTACGGGACGGCCGCGAAGGTCTCCAAGGCGGCCTTCCTCGCGAAGGACGTGGAGACACCGGTGTTCGTGCGGTTCTCCACGGTGCTCGGCTCCCGGGGGTCGGCCGACACGGTCCGCGACACCCGGGGCTTCGCCACGAAGTTCTACACCGAGGAGGGCGTCTTCGACCTCGTCGGCAACAACATGCCGGTGTTCTTCATCCAGGACGCCATCAAGTTCCCCGACATCATCCACGCCGGCAAACCCCACCCCGACCGGGAGATCCCGCAGGCGCAGAGCGCCCACGACACCTTCTGGGACTTCGTCACCCTGCACACCGAGGCGACCCACCACACGCTGTGGAACATGTCGGACCGGGGCATCCCGCGCTCGTACCGCATGATGGAGGGCTTCGGCGTCCACACCTTCCGGCTCGTCGACGCGGAAGGCGGCACCACCCTCGTCAAGTTCCACTGGAAGCCCAAGCTGGGTGTCCACTCCCAGGTCTGGGAGGAGGCCCAGATCACCGGCGGAGTGGACCCCGACTTCCACCGCCGGGACCTGGCCGACGCCATCGAGGCCGGGGCCTTCCCGCAGTGGGAACTGGGTATCCAGACCTTCCCCGACAACCCGGAGCAGACGTTCCGGGGCATCGACCTGCTGGACCCGACGAAGATCGTCCCCGAGGAGATCGCGCCCGTCCAGCCCATCGGGCTGATGACGCTGAACGCCAACCCGTCCAACTTCTTCGCCGAGACCGAACAGGTCGCTTTCCACCTCGGCAACATGGTCCCGGGCATCGACGTCACCAACGACCCGCTGCTCCAGGGGCGGCTGTTCAGCTACGTCGACACCCAGCTCACCCGGCTCGGCGGCCCCAACTTCCCGCAGCTGCCGATCAACCGCACCCACGCCCCGGTCAACGACATGCTCCGGGACGGCATGCACCAGACCGCCGTCCACCGGGGCGTGGCGCCCTACCGGCCCAACTCGCTCGACGGCGGCTGCCCCTTCCACGCGGGCGCGGACACCCGCGCGTTCATCGAGGTGCCGGCCGAGGTCGAAGGACGCAAGGTACGCGAGGCGCCCGAGTCGTTCGACGACCACTTCAGCCAGCCCCGGCTCTTCTGGCTCAGCATGAGCCCGGTGGAACGCGAGCACATCATCGGCGCGTACACCTTCGAACTGGGCAAGTGCTACGAGCAGGCCGTCAAGGAACGCGGTCTCAAGGTGCTCGCCCGTATCGACGGAGAGCTGTGCCGGAAGGTCGCCGCGGGGCTCGGCCTGCCCGTCCCCGAACCGGACGGGCCGCTCGCCGACCCCGAGCCCAGCCCGGCGCTCTCCCAGGTCGGCTCGGTCTGGCCGGTCGACGGGCGCATCATCGGGATCGTCGCGGGACGGGACGCCGACCTCGACGGCGTACGCGCGGTACGCACGGCGGTGCTGGAGGCCGGCATGGTCCCCCTGGTCATCGCGCCCGCCGGAGGCGTCCTCGACGCGGACGGCGAACCGGTCACCGTGCAGCGCACCTTCGCCACCGCCCGGTCCGTCGAGTTCGACGCCGTGCTGCTCGCCGGCGCACCGGGCTCCGGTGCCGATGTGGCCGGGGCGCGCGGCACCCGGGGCGGCGGGGAGCCGGGAGCCGACCCGCGGGTCCTGGTCCTGCTCGACGAGGCGTACCGGCACGGCAAGGCCATCGGGAGCTGGGCCGGGGGCGAGCCGGTGCTGGCCGCGGCCGGTGTGCCCGGGGACGCCCCGGGCGTGGTGAACGGCGGCACGGCCACCGGCGTACTGGAGGAGATCACCCGGCTCCTGGGTGAGCACCGGGTCTGGGACCGGTTCCCCGCCGCCTCCTGACGGCACGGGCCGCGCAGGACGGCCCGGGGGCGGTACCGGAGAACCCGGTACCGCCCCCTTTCCTGTGCGCGGGCCCGCCCCCGGCGGCGCGTACGGAAGCGGCCCCGGCGGGTCTGTCCAGGACCCGGCCGGGCGCCAGGATCCCGGCACCACCGGCGGGGCGGACCGCGAACGGACCGCGGGCGGACCGCCGTCGGCGCCACGGCCCCGGGCCGGGAGGTGCACCATTCCTCCGGAGGCTTCCGGGATTCCGGGTCCGCCTCCAGGCGCGGGGCGGCGAAGCCCCGTGTTCCCGCTCTCGCGTCGGAAACGGTGCCCTCCCTCCGGTATCTGACCGCGGGCCACAGCAGAAAGGAGGACGCCGATGGCTGACGAGACGGTCGGCGTCGTCGGCGCCGGCATCGTGGGCCTGGCCACCGGCCGGGAGATCGCGCTGCGCCGGCCGGGCACCCGGGTCGTGGTGTTCGAGAAGGAGCCGCAGGTCGCCGTCCACCAGACCGGGCACAACTCGGGCGTGGTGCACGCCGGTATCTACTACGCCCCGGGCAGTCTCAAGGCCCGCCTGTGCGTGCGGGGCGTGTCGCTGCTGCGGGAGTACTGCCAGGAGCGCGGGCTCCCCTACCAGGAGACCGGCAAACTGGTCGTGGCCGTCCGCCGGGACGAACTCGGCCGCATGGAGAGCCTCTACGAGCGGGCCAGGAACAACCACGTGCCCGATCTGCGGAAGATCTCCCGGGACGGGATCAGGGAGATCGAGCCCCACGCCGGCGGCATCGCCGCACTCCACTCGCCCCGCACCGCGATCACCGACTACCCCGCGGTCAGCCGGGAGTTCGCCAAGGACATCGAGGCGGCAGGCGGCGGGATCAGAACGGCGTTCCCGGTCACCTCCCTCACCCGGACGGCCGGCGGGATCGAGGTGGGCAACGGAGAGGAACGCGTCCGCGTCGACCGGCTGATCCTCTGCGCGGGACTCCAGTCGGACACCGTCGCCGGACTCGCGGGGGACAGCCGCGCCCCCCGGATCGTCCCCTTCCGGGGCGAGTACATGCTGCTGCGGCCCGACCGCGCCGGCCTGGTGCGCGGTCTGATCTACCCGGTGCCCGACCCGCGCTACCCCTTCCTCGGGGTGCACTTCACCCCCCGGGTGGACGGCTCGGTCGAGGTCGGCCCCAACGCCGTACTGGCCCTCGCCAAGGAGGGCTACCGGCTCCGGGACGTCTCGGTGAGGGACCTGGCCCGGCTCGCCGTCTACCCCGGCGTCCGGAAGATGGCCGCCCAGCACTGGCGGACCGGCGTCAAGGAGTACCGGGGCTCCCTCTCCGCCGCCGCCTTCATGCGGGCGGCGGGCGACTACGTCCCCGGGGTGGGAACCGCGGACGTGGTCCGCGGCGGAGCCGGCGTACGGGCCCAGGCACTCGACCCGGACGGCTCGCTGGTGGACGACTTCCGTATCCACCGGATGGGCCGCGTCACCGCCGTACGCAACGCCCCCTCGCCCGCCGCGACGGCGTCCATGGCCATCGCGGAGCACATCCGCGCCACCGTGTTCACGGGCTCCGGCGGCCCCGTGTGACCGCGCCCGGCCCGGCCGTCCGCGCGGCCACCGCTTGCGCGCCGGACTCTTCGCGCGCCGACCGTGCCGGCTCCGGCGCCCGGCTCGCACCGGGCACCGCCGCCCCGCCCCGGGAAGAGGCAAGGAGAAAGGCGCGTCGGGTCCGTCCGCGCCGGACACGGGCGGCCCCGGAGTCCCCGGTGCCGTGCCGGCGGGAGCCCGGTACGCCGCAGCGCCCGGTCCACCGCTGGAAACGGTGGACCGGGCGCTCGTGAGCTCCGGAGCCCCGGACGGAAGGGGGCGTGGCGCGCGCCGCCCCTTCCGCCGGAGTTCCCGGTGCGCGGGGATCAGCCGCCGGGAGGGTCAGCGGGTGACGCGGAAGCGGTGGATCTGGTCGGCGCCGTCCAGGCCGGCACCCGACTTGTCGACCACGTAGGCGAAGCCGTCGGTGATCTGGACGTGGTTCGGGTTGGCGCCCGTGGCCACGGTGCGGACGACCGTGCCCTTCTTCGGGTTGACGACCGTCGCCGTGGCGGCGGTGCGGTTGACGACCACGATGTTGCCCGTGCGGTCGTCGTCGGCGACGGACAGGGCGCCCGCACCGGTCGGCACGGACTTGGTGACGAGACCCTTCTTGAGGTCGATGACCGAGACGCCGCCGGCGGTCTGGTCGGCGGTGTAGGCGGTCTTGCCGTTCTTCGACAGCGCGACCGCGATCGGCCCGTCGCCCGTGGGGATCAGGCGCGGGGCCTTCGACTTGGCGGTGACCTCGATGAGCTGGTCGCCGTTCAGGTCGGCCGCGTAGAGGGCGCCGGTCTTCTCGTTCAGCGTCAGACCGGTCGGGCCGGAGCCGGCGACGGTGATCCGCTTCTTCTCCTTGAGCGTCCTGGAGTCGAAGGCGACGAGGGTGCCGTCCGTGAAGGCGCTGGCCCACACGGTGTTGTGGCGCTCGTCGACGACGACGTCCCGGGCGTGGTTGACGTTCGGGAGGGTGGCGAGGTGCGCGCCGGTGCGCTGGCTGTAGACGGACACCGTGTTGTTACGGGTGTTGGTCGTCCATACGGTGTTGTGCTCGTCGTCCACCGCCACGCCGTAGACGGCCTCGACCGCGCCCGTGGCGGCGTCGGTGACCGGCGGGACGATGGTCTTCTCGACCTTCAGGCTCCTGGGGTCGATCTTCAGCAGCGCGGACTGCGTGACCGGGGGACGGCCCACGGCGGAGGTCGCCCACAGGACGTTGTTCCGCTCGGAGTAGGAGGACTGGTAGAGGCCCTTCACCAGCGGCGCGACCTTGACGGTGTCGTCGGAGCTGTGCGCGGAGGCGGTGCCCGTCAGCGCGGTGGCGCTGCCTGCGGCGATCGCGACGGCGACGGCGGTGGCACGGGTGACGGTGCGACGGCTTCTGCGGATGGAGGTCATGCTGAGGTCAACTCCCTGACAGATGTCCACGGGGGATCGATAACAACTACAACTTAACTTAGGCTTACCTAAGTAACACGCTTTCAGCTGTGTGACCTAGGCAACAACTTTCCTGTGGGAAAGGTGTGTTGGGGCAGGTCAGGCCTGTGCGGCCGGTCCGCCGGGGCGTCGCCGTACGACGAACAGAGTGGTCGCCGCGGCGCCCGCCGCCCCGCCCGCGGCCGCCGCGGCGGCCGACCAGGCGATCGTCGCGTAGGAGACCGGGGCCTCCGCGGACGCGGCCGTGGCGGTGGTGTCGGTGGTGAGCCGCGGTACGGCGAGGGCCGCGGCCTGCCCGGTGTCGGCGGCCGGCGCCCCGGGGGCGCTCACCGTGATGTCGACCTTGAGCGTGGTGGAGGGGTTGGGCGCGAGGAAGCGCAGCCAGTGGGCCCCGGCGGGCGTCTCCTCCGGGACGGTCACCTCACCCTCGTACGCGCCGGTGGTGTCCGCCTTCCACTGGCCGAGGATCTCCTCGTCGTCGAACTTGACGGTGACCGTCTGCCCTGCGGGGAACTTGGAGACCTTGAAGTGGATCTTCCCGCCCGCCTGTACCTGGCTCGCCGTCACCTCCGCCTTGGCGCCGCGCGAGTTGGAGGCGCTGGCGGGCGCCCCGGAGGCCGCCGGGACAGGAGTCGCCGGACCGCCGGCGGTGCCCCCCGAGGTGCCCGCGGCGGCGTCGGGGCCCGCCTCGGCCCCGCTGGTGACGGTGAAGTCCGCGCGGAGGCTGGTCGAGGGGTTGGGTGCCAGGAAGCGCAGCCAGTGCGCGCCCTTCACGGCGTCGGCCGGGACGGTGACGGAACCGGAGAAGGAACCGTCCGCGCCGATGCCCGTCCACTGGCCGATGATCTTCGAGTCGTCCAGTTTGACCGTGAGCTGCTGGCCGGCCGGGAAGCCGGTCACCCGGAAGGACACCCTGCCGCCCGCCGCGACCTGCGAGCCCGCGGTGATCGTGGCGGAGGCGGCGCCGGAACCGCTCTCGGAGCCGCCGGTGCCGGAGCCGCCGGTGGAGCCGGTGGAGCCGCCCGTACCTGACCCGCCCGAGCCGCCGGTGGAACCGCCCGTGCCGGAACCGCCGGTGGAGCCGCCCGACCCGCCGGTGGAGCCGCCCGTGCCGGAGCCCGTCACCGTGAAGTCGGCCTTCAGGCTGGTGGAGGGGTCGGGTGCCAGGAAGCGCAGCCAGTGGGCCCCGGCCCCGGCGGAGGCGGGCACGGTCACCGACGCGGTGAGGGTGCCGTCGGCCTTGACGGCCCCCGGCCACTGGCCGATTATCTCGCTGTCGTCCAGCTTGACGGTGACGCTCTGCCCCTTGACGAACCCGGAGAGGGTGAAGGTGAGCTTCCCGCCCGCCGTCACCGAGGACCCGGCCAGCTTCACCTTCGGGGCGGCGGCCGGGGCGGTCGGGGTGGGCGTCGGCTTCGGTGTCGGCTCGGCGGGTGTGGGTGTGGGTGTGGGTGTGGGGGAGGGCGTATCGGCCGTCACCGTCAGGTTCTCGCTCCTGACGCTCGTCTGCGGAGCCAGGAAGCGCAGCCAGTGCTCCCCGCCCGGAGCCGCGGAGGCGGGCACGGTCACCCGGCCCGACGCGCTGCCGTCGGCACCGATCGGGAAGTCCCGCAGGAGTACGTCCTTGTCGTCGAACTTCACGGCCAGGTTCGCCCCGGCGGGGAAGCCGGTCACCTTGAAGCCCACCTCGCCGCCCGCCTTCACCGAGGCCGATCCAAGGGTGACGGAGGGGGCCACGGTGTCCGCGACGAGTGCGACGGAACCGGTCGCGTCCGTCCCGGTGGGTCCCGCCGCGGCCAAGGGGGCGGCGAGGGCGCCGGCGGCGAGCGTGGCACCGGCGGCGAGCGCGGCGACGCGGCCCAGCCGGGGGCGGGAGGGGGCCTGTGCGGGCGTGCGGGAGGGTCTGGCAGGGGACATGATGTGCTGCTCCTGGCGGGCGGAGAGAGGTGAAGTGGGGGACGGCGCACGGAAGTCCGGCGCTCAGGCGCGACCGGAAGCGGTCAAGTGCACTTAGGCTAGCCTATCCTTACTTTTTGTGGTGCTGTTGTCCGGAACCCCCTCCGCGGACGGGGGCGCGCGAAAGGTAAGGTGACCCTAAGAGATCCGAACGGCAAGGGAGTCCGGGCACCGCGAGCCGGGAGCCTCTTCCGTCCGGAGCTCCAAGGCCGGCCGGTCCGAGCCACTCGACCTCGTCGTTCGGAGTCCTTTCGTGATCACGTGTACGCCCCCGCGGGACGCCCCGCACCGACCTCCGAGGCTCGCGCGTCCGGACGGACCGGCGAGGCTCGCCCGACCCGGCTTCCCGCTGCCCGGCCCCGAGGGGACCGAAGCGTTCTGGGCCACCGTGCGCGAGGGCGGCGGACCGGTCGTCTCGCCCGACCCCGAGGGCGAGGCGGACCACCGCGCCGTGACGTTCCTGTGGCGCGGAACCCCCGCCACCCGGGCCGTCCAGGTCCTCCCCAACAAGCTCGGCGACCCCCGGGACCCGGCGGGCAACCTGATGGAGCACCTGCCCGGCACGGACGTCTGGCACTGGACCCTGCGCCTGCGCCACGACTGGCGTGGCACCTACGACTTCTACGTCGACGAGGGCGACGGCCCGCAGACCGGCACCCCCGGCTACTGGCAGTGGCTGCGCACCCGCCGCCGCCCCGACCCCCACAACCCGCGCACCCTGCCGCGCCGCTGGAGCGGCGACCCGGTCTCCTACGCCGAACTCCCGGCCGCCCCGCGGGCGGTGGACTGGCAGCCGAGGCCCGGGGTGCCGCGCGGCCGCGTCGCGGCCCATGACGTACCGGACCGGGATACCGGCGGCAGCCGCCGCGTCTGGATGTACGAACCGCCGCTGCCCGACGGGCACACCGGGGACCTGCCGGTCCTCGTGCTCCTCGACGGGGAGCACTGGCAGCCGAACCTCGGCGTGGCCACCTTGCTGGACAACCTCGTCGCCGACGGCCGCATCCCGCCGCTCGTCGCGCTGCTGCCGGAGTCCGTGGACGCGGACAGGCGCTGGGCGGACATGACGTGCCGCCCGGAGTTCGCCGCCTTCCTCGCCGACGAGCTGCTGCCCTGGGCCGCCGCCCGGCTCCCCGTCACCAAGGACCCCGCGCGCACCGTCGTCGCCGGGCAGAGCCTGGGCGGGCTGTGCGCCGCCCACACCGCCCTGTCCGCTCCGGGCCGTTTCGGCAACGCCCTGGTGCAGTCGGGGTCCTTCTGGTGGCCCGACGGCCCCGGCGCCGAATGGCTCACCGAGCAGATCGGACGCGGCCCGCGGATCCCCGTCCGCTTCCGGCTCTCCTTCGGCGAGCAGGAATGGGTCGCCCTGCCCGCCGCCCGCCGGCTGCGCGACACCCTGGCCGCCGCCGGCTACCACGACGCCACCTACCACGAGTTCAACGGCGGCCACGACTACCTCTGCTGGCGCACCGAACTCGCCGACGGGCTGGTGGAACTGCTGTCCCCCCGGCCGTAGGACGAGACCGGCCGCTCCGCGAGGGCGGCGACGGCGCACGCGTGCAGGGCCGCCCCGGCCGCTCCGGAACCAGCCGCTGGACAAGCGCACGAGGAACTCGCCACCCTGTTCCCCGTGATCACTTCCTGCGCCCTGCGCGGACGGGCCGCCGCCGGCCTCGCCGCCGTGCTGCTGGCGTCCTCGTTGCTCGCCGTACCCGCCGGCGCCTCCGCGGCGGCCACCCGGGCGGACGTGCCCGACTACCCGGCCGTGGACTCCGGCTTCCCGCTCGGGGACGGTACGGCACCGAGGAGCGGGGTCACCCGGCTGGGCCCCGGAGTCACCTACCGGGTGTACTCCCAGGGATCGGCGGCCGACGACACGTGGGCGGTGTGGGTGCGGTTCCCCGACGGCCAGGAGATGACCACCGTCGCCGCCACGGCCACGGCGCACGCCCAGGGCCTGCGGGACGCCGGATTCCCCGCCTCGGTGATGCCGCTGGACTCGCCCGCCTCGGCCGACACGTACGCGATGACCTTCTACGGCGTGCGTGTCGGCCCATACGGCACAGCCGCCGAAGCGGCAAACGCGCGCACCGGGCTGAAGGAATCGGGCTACGCGAGCACCCGCACGTTCTTCACGGCCGAGACGAATCCCGGCAGCCGCGGTCCCTGGCAGATCCGCGTCATCACCGTCGCCCCCGGTGCCCAGGCCGACGTCCGCACCGAACACGGTGCGGACGTGTCCGGTTCCCAGACGGTGAAGCAGATGGCGGCCCCGGCCGGTGCGCTGGCCGCTGTCAACGGCACCGAGTTCGACATCGCGTCCCCGAACAACCCGGACTTCCTCGGGTACGAGGGCGTCCCGCAGGGCCTCTACGTACGGAACAACGTTCTGCTCGGCGCACCGAACAACGGGCGGACCGCGCTTCTTCTGAACGCCGCCGGGGGCGGCCACCGGATCACCGAGACCAGCTCCCGCACCTGGGTGTCCGCCCCCGGCAAGGGGGAGCGGGAGATCGACGGGCTGAACCGCGTAGCGGGCCAGGTACTCGGCTGCGGCGGAGTCGGCGGAGACTTCCGCCAGTCCGCAGACGGCCCGACGCCCTGGACGGCCCCCCTGCGCAACGGCACCTGCTACGACCCCGACGAAATCGTGGTGTTCCGCCCGGAGTGGGGCGCCGTCACACCCGGACCCGCCCGGAAATGGGCCGGTACGCCGGTCACCGAAGCAGTGCTGAACGGCGACTGGGAAGTCCTCGGCATCCGGCACGAGCCAGGACCGGTCCCGGCGGGCGGACGCGTCCTCCAGGGCATCGGCCGGGGCGGGGCATGGCTCGCCACCCTCACGCCCGGTACCGAGGTCACACCGCGCACGACGATCCTCGGCCCCGACGGAGCCTCGGTGACCTCGCCGGCCTTCTCCGCCGTCGCGGGCGGGACCCCGGCCCTGCTGCGTGACGGCCGGATCATGCTCAACCCCGCGGCCAACGGCATGGCCCACGTCTCCTGCCGCCTTCCCGCGCCCGGGAGCGGCTGCCGGCCCAGCGGCGTGCTGACCGCCCGGCACGCCCGTACCCTGGCCGGCGTCTCCGCGGAGGGCCACCTGATGCTCGTCACCATCGACGGCCGCAACCCCCTGTACAGCGTCGGTGCGAGCCTGCCGGAGGCCGCACAGGTCATGCGCTGGCTCGGTGCCCGCGACGCCGTGGGACTCGGCAGCGGCGGCGACACCACCATGGTGGTCGGAGGAAGCCTCTACAACCGGCCGTGGGACGAGTGGGAGGACACCGCGCCGCGTGAACGCCCCATGAGCACCGCCGTGGTCGTCGTACCGCGTTCCTCCTCCTGACCCCCGCCGGACACCGGCCCCCGGGCGGGCGGACCGGTGCCGCTCCGGCTGCCGGGCCGCCGTGCGGACGGCCGGCCCGGCAGCCGTCCGTTCACCGGGCCGGCTCCAGCACGGTCACGCAGGAGGCGTACGGAGCCGGCCCGAAGCGCACCGACCACCCCGCGGGCACCTCGCGCCACACCGGCCACAGGGACGTACGCCCCGCGGAGTTCTCCAGCACCAGATGGGTGCCGCTCTCCCCGGCCGCCGGATCGAACGGGCCTGCCTCACCGCTCATGCGTCGAGCTCCTTCAGCCGGGCCGCCAGCACGGCGGCGATGTCGTCGAGGAACCGGTCCAGCATCAACTGCGGGTGGGTGCAGTCGAGGTCGTGGTTCACGATCCCTCCGGTCACATGGGGCCGCCATGCCTCGTACGTCAGCCAGTCCTCCGCCCGCGGTGCCGCCGCCGTGAAGAACAGCAGGTCACCGTCGAAGACCCGGTGCACATGCTCACGCATCATGCGGGCGTGGTTGGGCACGATGTCCACGATCTTCGACAGGGTCAGGTCGCTGAGCCCGGCCAGCGGGCTGCCCGCCCGGCGCAGCGTGGCCACCACATCGGCCCTGGTCCGCTCGCCGGTCCGCTCGAAGCCCGCCATCCGCAGCACCGCGGTGAGCGCGTCGCCCTCCTCGGGCGCGGGCCGGTCCCGCCACTGCTCGGCCGGGAACGAGTCGAGCAGCGCGAGGAGTTCGACCTCCTCCCCGGCCTCCTGGAGCATCACCGCCACCGCGTGGGCCAGCACCCCGCCGACCGACCAGCCCAGCAGCCGGTACGGACCGTGCTCCCGCACCCGGCGGATGTGCGCCACGTAGTCGGCCGCCTCCTCCTGGAGGGTGCGCGGCAGCGGCTCGTCCCGGACCAGACCGCGGGCCTGGATGCCGTACAGCGGCCGGCCCGGCCCCAGCCGGGACGACAGGCCCGCGTAGCACCAGGCGATACCGCCCGCCGGGTGGATGGCGAACAGCGGCGGGTGCTCCTCGCCGCCGCGCAGCCGCAGGACGACGTCCAGCGCGTCCTCCCCGGCCGCCTCCCCCGTCGCCAGACGGGCCGCCAGCGCGGCCGGGGTGGCCGCCTCGAAGAGCGTCCCGATGGTCAGTTCGGCTCCGAGCGCCTCCCGCACCATCCCCACCAGCCGCACCGCCAGCAGCGAGGTGCCGCCCAGGTCGAAGAAGGCGTCGTCCGGGCCGACCCGGTCCACCCCGAGGACCTCCGCGAACAGCCGGGTCAGGGTCTCCTCCCGGACTCCCGAGGGGCGCCGTGAACCCTCCTGGCCGCCGAAGGCGGGGGCGGGCAGCTCCCGGCGGTCCAGCTTGCCGTTGGGGCTCAGCGGGAACACGTCCAGCACCACCACCGAGGCCGGCACCATGTGCTCCGGCAGCTCCCTGCCCAGCGCGGCGCGCACGGCGGCGGGATCGGCGTCCCCGGTCACATAGCCGACCAGCAGCTGGTCGCCGGGCCGGTCCTCGCGGACCAGGGCACACGCCCCGTCCACCCCGTCCTGGGCTGCCAGCGCCGCCTCGATCTCACCGAGTTCGATGCGCTGCCCCCGCAGCTTGACCTGGTGGTCCGTACGCCCGAGGTACTCCACCTCGCCCTTGCCGGTCCAGCGGGCCAGGTCACCCGTACGGTACATCCGGCTGCCCGGCCGGCCGAAGGGATCGGCGACGAAACGGGACGCCGTGAGCTCGTCCCGGCCCAGATAGCCGTCGGCGAGCTGACGGCCCGCCAGGTAGAGCTCGCCCGGCACACCCGGCGGACACGGCTGCAGCGCCGCGTCCAGCACGTACAGCCGGGTGTTCCACACCGGCCTGCCGATCGGCACGGGGCCCGTGTCCTCCGGCGCGCACGCGTGGTAGGTGACGTCGACGGCCGCCTCCGTGGGGCCGTACAGATTGTGCAGGCCGGCGAGGGGCAGCGCGCGGAGGAAGGCGTTCGCGGTCTCCCGGGGCAGCGCCTCACCGCTGCAGAACACCCGGCGCAGACTGCCGCACGCCTCCAGGTCCGCCTCGGCCAGGAACACCTGGAGCATCGACGGCACGAAGTGGCAGGTGGTGATCCGCTGTTCGCGGATGAGCGAGGCGAGGTAGGCCGGGTCCTTGTGCCCGCCCGGATCGGCGACGACCAGGACCGCCCCCTGGCGCAGCGGCCAGAAGAACTCCCACACGGACACGTCGAAGGACGACGGGGTCTTCTGCAGCACCCGGTCCCCGGCCGTCAGACCGTACTCGTCCTGCATCCAGCGCAGCCGGTTGTCGATCGCCCCGTGCGGGACCACGACCCCCTTGGGCCGGCCCGTGGAACCGGAGGTGTAGATGACGTACGCCGGATGAGCCGGCGTCAGCGGACGGCACGGGTTCGACCACAGGTAGCCCGAGAGGTCCAGACCGTCCAGGACCACCACCGGGGTGGAGGCGCCCGCGGGCAGCCGGTGGGCCGTGTCCGCGACCGCGCACACCGGAGCCGCGTCGTCCAGCATGTAGGCGACCCGCTGCGCCGGGTACTCCGGGTCCAGGGGCAGATAGGCGGCCCCCGCCTTCAGCACCGCGAGTAGCGAGACCACCAGGTCCACCGAACGCGGCAGCGACACCGCCACCACCGTCCCCGGACGGGCCCCGAGCGTCCGCAGGTGCCGGGCCAGCCGGTTGGCCCGGGTGTTCAGCTCGGCGTAGGTGAGCGTGCCGGTGCCGTGGACCAGCGCGGTCGCGTCCGGGGTGCGGGCGGCCTGCGCCTCGATCGGGCCGATCAGCGTCGTCGGCGGCAGTTCCCGGTCCGTGGCGTTGAACGTCTCGGTGACCAGGGCGTGTTCGGCCGGCGTGGCGATGGTGTGCACGGCGGTCGGGGCGTGCGGGTCGGCGCGCACCAGACGCGCCACCAGACCGAGGAACCGTTCCTGGTGGGCGGCCAGGGCGTCCTCGTCGTACAGGGCCGGGTTGCCGTCGTGGTCGATACGCAGACCGCGGCCGTCGGCCCGGTCGTAGATGTTCACCGTCAGGTCGTCGACCGGTCCGGCGGACAGGTTGCGGGCGCGCACGGGGGCACCGGCGAAGTCCAGGGCGTAGTCGAAGGGCATGACGTTGACGAGCGGACCCACCAGGCCCCGGTTCTCGCCCAGCAGCCGCAGGTCGCGGCGGATGTCCTCGTAGCGGTAGCGCTGGTGGCGGCGCACCCGGCGGATGCCGAGCACCACCTGGCGGACCAGCTCGGCGAACGTCGCCCCGGGGGAGACGGTCAGCCGCAGCGGCAGCACGTTCATCACCATGCCGGGCACCCGCAGCGCGACCGAGCCCAGCCGCCCCATCATGGGCAGGCCGAGCACCACCTCGCGCCGGCCCGTCGCCCGGGACGTGTACAGCGCCTGGGCGGCGATCAGGACATCGGGCCAGGTCGCCTTCAGCCGGCCGGCCAGCTCCCGCACCCCGTCGGCCGCCGCCGGCTCCAGAAGGGCGGTCCTCCGGTGGAAGGTACGCGAGGGCAGCGCGCCCCGGCCCGCGAGCCGGGGCACCTCGGGCCGGTCGCCGAACTCCAGGCTCCAGTGCGCCCGGTCCGCGTCGAAGGCCTCGGAGGCACGGTACGCCTCGTCCTCGGCGACCAGGTCGGCGAGCGACCCGAAGACCCGCGGCCCGGGCTCCGCGCCGCCCGCCAGCGCCGTGTAGACCTCGGCGGTGCGCCGGACGAGCAGGGAGTAGCCGAAGCCGTCCATCACCAGGTGGTGGATCCTCAGGTACCAGAGCCAGCGCGCCTCACCGACCCGGAACAGCGCGTGCCGGAACAGCGGCCCCTCCGCCAGGTCGAACGGCTCGGCCAGATCGGCGCGCATCCACTCCTCGGCCCGCAGGTCCGGCTCACCGGTCTCCCGCAGGTCGTGCACGGACAGCGGCAGCCGGACCGAGCCGGCCAGGTACTGGCGCGGGCCCTCGGCACCGCTTCGCACCCGGACCCGCAGGGCGTCGGCCTCACCGGTCACCCGGTCGAGGGCGCCGGCGAACAGCCCCGCGTCGAGCGGCCCGTCGATCTCCAGGCACTCCGCCGTGTTCTGCGCCGGACTGAGCGGGTCGAGCGACTGGGCGTACCACATGCCCGCCTGGGCTGCGGTCAGCGGGAGCACCGCCTCCGGCCCGCCGGGACCGGCCGTGCCGCCGGCGAGCGGGCCCGTCACGACCCGGCTCCCAGCAGGGCTCCCCAGGCCTCGACGGCGGGCTGCTCGGCCAGGTCGGCGAAGTCCGCCTGCACACCGTGGTCACGGCGCCAGCGTCCGAGCAGCGCCATGATGCGTACCGAGTCGAGGCCGTAGTCCAGCAGGTTCTCGTCCATGGGTATGTCCGCGGGGTCCTCGCCGAGCGAGTCGGCGACATCGGCGCGGATCTGTTCCAGGGTGAGTGCCATGACGTCTCAGATCTCCTTCAGCAGCGCATCGGTGGTGGTCACGGCCGCGCAGCGGCCGGCGGCGTAACGCAGCGCCATGTCGTGGTCCTCACGGGAGAAGTCGGCCACCGCGTCGGCCACGACGAAGGCCCGGATGTCCCGCATCCACGCGTCGCAGGCACTCATGAGCACACCGATGTGGGCGTAGACACCCGTGACGACCAGCTGGTCGCGGCCGGATCCGCGCAGCACCTCCTCCAGCCGGGTGCGCACGAACGCGCTGTACTTCCACTTGGTCAGGACGATGTCCCCGTCCGCCGGGGCGACGGCCTCCGGGACGGCCAGCGCCTCGGGGTCGTCGGCCGCCCCGGGCCCCCAGAAGTCGAGCTGGAGGCCGCGTTCCTCGGGGGTCTGGCCGCCCTTCTGCGCCGAGTAGACCACCGGGACCCCCGCCCGGCGGCAGGCTTTGATGATCCGGGCGGTGTTGTCGAGCATGCCGGTCAGCGGCTGCTCGCCCGCCGGGTAGGCGCTGAGGAAGTGGTTCTGCAGATCGTGGACGAGGAGCACGGCGCGGCCCGGGTCGACCGTCCAGTCGACGCGGTTGGCGGGCAGTTCGGCTCCGGTCGGCAGGGCGTAGGGAGCGATGGCGGGAAGTGCCATGGGGAGAGGGACCTTTCGGTGCCGCGCGGAGCGGCTCAGTGCTGACGCGGTGCGGTACGGCCGGGGGCCGCGTCCGAACGCAGCCCCTTCTTGCTGACCTTGCCGATGCCGGTCTGCGGGAACGCCTCGACGAACTCGACGAGGTCGGGGACCTTGTACGCGGCGACCCCGCGTTCGCGGACCAGCCGTTTGACGGCGGCGGGCTTCAGCGGTCCGGCGCCCTCGCGCAGGATGACGTACGCCAGGGAGCGCTCGCCGAGGTACTCGTCGGCGACCCCCACCACGGACACGTCGTGCACGGACGGATGGGAGAGGATGATGTTCTCGATCTCCTCGGGCGCGATCTTCTCGCCGCCCCGGTTGATCTGGTCCTTGGCCCGGCCCTCGACGACGAGGTGCCCGGAGGGGAGCCGCCGCACGATGTCACCGGTGCGGTAGAAGCCGTCGGGTGTGAACGAGCGGGCGTTGTGCTCGGGGGCGCGCCAGTAACCGCGGATGGTGTACGGGCCACGGGTCAGCAGGTGCCCGTAGCCGCCCTCCGGGACGTCCTCGTCGGCGTCGTCGACGATCCGGATCTCGTCGTCCGGGGAGATCGGCCGGCCCTGGGTGGTCATGACGGTCTCGTGGTCGTCGTCCAGCCGCGTGTAGTTGACGAGCCCCTCGGCCATCCCGAAGACCTGCATCAGCCTGCACCCCAGCGAGGGCTCCAGCCGCCGGGCGGCCGCCTCGCTGTACTTGGCACCGCCGACCAGGACCAGCTCCAGACTGGACAGGTCCTCCTCCATGTCGGGGGCGGCGTCGGTCCAGATCAGGGCGAGCGGCGGCACCATGCCCGTCATGGTGATCCGCTCGGACTCCACGAGCGGGAAGGCGGTGGCGGGATCCGGACGCGGACAGAGCACGACCGTGCCCCCCGCGTACAGCGTCCCCAGCCAGCCCGGCGAGCTCATCGGGAAGTTGTGCGCGGCCGGCAGCACCACGAGGAACCGGGTGTCACCGTCGACCCCGCAGATCTCGTTGGAACCCCGCAGGGAGTAGATGTAGTCGTCGTGCGTACGGGGGATGAGCTTCGGCACCCCCGTCGTGCCGCCCGACAGCTGGAGGAACGCCAGGTCACCGGGGGCCGGAGGGGCCGGCAGGGAGACCGGGTCGCGGGGCACGTCCGCCAGCGCCGTGTGCTCGCCCGGATCACCGACGACGAACACGTGCCGCAGCGCGGGGGCGCTGGCCCGGACCTTCGAGGCGAGCACGCGGTGGTCGAAGCCCGCGTGCCGGTCGGGGATCACATAGGCGACCGCCCCGGTGAAGGAGCAGAAGTACTCGATCTCCGTGTCGCGGTGCGCCGGCAGCGCGTACACGGGCAGCGCGCCGAGGCGGAACAGCGCGAAGGCCACCTCGATGAACTCGCCGGTGTTGGGGAGCTGGAGGACGACCCGGTCGCCCTTGGATATCCCGCGCTCGGCGAACCCGGCGGCCAGCCGCGCGGAGCGTTCGGCGAGCTCCCGGTAGCTCCACGTACGGCGCCCGGGCGCCGGGTCCACGACGGCGGTCCGGTCGGGATGGGCGGCGGCGCCGGCCTCCAGCACCGAGGTGAACGTCTCCCCGCGCCAGTAGCCGGCCGCCCGGTAGCGCTCGGCGAACTCGGCGGGCCAGGCCGGCGCGTCGGCGTCCGCGGCCGTGCTGTCGGGGGACGCGGTGTCGCTCACGGTCACAGGGTCGCTCCCACGGCGTTGAGGAAGGTCTTGAACTTGGCCCCGGTCTCCGCCGTCTCGGCGGCGGGGGAGGACTCGGCGACGACACCGGCGCCGGCGAACAGCCGCAGGGTGCGGCCCTCGGCCTCGGCGCAGCGGATCGTCACGACCCACTCGCCGTCGCCGTCGGCGTCCTGCCAGCCGAGCACACCGGTGTACGCCCCCCGGTCGAAGGGCTCCGACTCGGCGATGACGGCCCGCGCCACGTCCGTCGGGGTGCCGCACACCGCCGGGGTCGGGTGGAGGGCGGACGCCAGGTCCAGAGCGGTGGTGGACTCCGGGTCGGCCAGCTCGCCCGTGAGCGTCGTGGACAGGTGCCACATCGCCGCGGTCCGTACCAGCGTGGGCCGTTCGGGCACCTCCAGACGGGTGCAGAACGGTGCGAGCGCCTCCCGTACGGCGTCGATGACGACCGCGTGCTCGTGCAGGTCCTTCGGCGACTCCAGCAGCGCGGCGGCCCGCCGCACGTCCTCCGCCAGGTCGCCGCTGCGCGGCGCGGACCCGGCCAGCGGATTCGCGACGAGCCGGCCGCCCCGCCGGGCGACGAGCAGCTCGGGGCTGGCACCGATGAGGGTGCGGCCCGGCCCCGACGGCACGGCGAACGTGTACCCCTCCGGGTCACGGCGCGCCAGCCGGCTCAGCATGCCGGGCAGGTCGAGTTCATGAGGGGACGTCAGGTCCAGCGCGCGGGCGAGCACGACCTTGTCGAACTCACCGGCCCGCATGCGCGCCACCGCCGCCGCCACCGCCCGGCCGTACTCCGCGGCGGCGGGCACCTCGCGTATCCGCCAGTCGGCGGCGTGCTCCACGTCCGGCCCGCGCAGGGCGATCAACGGGTCCTCGCGCAGGGCGGGTGCCCGGCGGAGCGTCCGGGGGACGGCCAGGGAGTGCGTTCCGTCGGGTGAGAACGGCAGGGCCCCGATGACGACCGGGTCGCTGTCGC
The DNA here is from genome assembly GCF_008704555.1 of Streptomyces nitrosporeus. Lineage (NCBI taxonomy): Bacteria > Bacillati > Actinomycetota > Actinomycetes > Kitasatosporales > Streptomycetaceae > Streptomyces > Streptomyces nitrosporeus. Next base: position 315,718 of record NZ_CP023702.1, on the reverse strand, counting down.
CCGCGAGCCTGCGGGCCGCCAGGGTCTCACGCACCCGCTCGGACACCGGGCGCGCGTCCCGGGGGACCTCGGCGGCGCTGCCGCTGCCGAGCAGGGTGAGCCGGGGGGTGGCGATGAACCGGTCCGTGCCGGGCCGGTAGGCCTCCAGCAGCGCGGTGGCGGTACCGGGGGCGCCGAGCGGGGGCGAGGAGGAGGGGACGCGCAGGGAGGTAGACATGGGTGTCTCCAGTGGGGACGGTCTCGGACTGCGGCGGGTGGGCAGTGGTGGAGCGGCGCCTCAGGCGCGCAGGGTGGCGCCGCCGTCGACGTACAGGTCGTGCATGGTGATGTGGCGGGCACGGTCGGACACCAGGAAGGCCACGGCGTCGGCCACGTCGGACGGGTCGGCCATGCGCCCGAGCGGGATTCCCGTGCGGTAGCCGGCCAGATCCCCCTCCAGGACGCTCCTGGCCGCGGCCTCCGGGTCGGCGCCGGCGTCGGCCCACATGCCGCGCTGCATGTCGGTCAGGGTCGATCCGGGGGAGACGGTGTTGCACCGCACGCCGCTGGACGCCACCTCCAGGCCCAGGCACTTGGTGAACATCACCGCCGCCGCCTTCGAGGAGGCGTAGGCGGCCATGTTCGTACGCGGTATGCCCGCGGCGTTGGAGGCGACGGTGACGATGGCGCCGCTGCCGCGCCCGGCCATCCGGCGCGAGGCGGCACGCGAGACGTGGAACACGCCGCCGGTGTTGACCGCGAAGGTGGCGGCCCAGTCCTCGTCGGTGAGTTCGGCCACCGGTGAACCCCGCAGTATCCCGGCCACGTTGACCGCGATGTCGAGCGGGCCGAGGGTGTCCTCCACGTCGGCGACGAGCTCCTCGACCGCCGCGGCGTCTGTCACGTCGAGCCTGCGGGCGGTGACCCGGCCGTCGTACCGTCCGGCGACGGCCGCCTCGACACCCGCGGTGTCCAGGTCGGTGGCGAGGACGCGGGCACCGCGCTCGGCCAGGGCGTGGACGACGGCCTCGCCGATGCCCCGGCCGGCCCCCGTGACGAGGGCCAGCCGGCCGGCGAGTTCCTGATCGGCACTCACTTGACCATGGCCTTGCGGATGTCCTCGAGCACCGAGAGCGCGGCCTGCGCACCGCCGAGGCTGGTCCACTTGGAACCGTCGATCACGGTCGCGTGCTCGTCCTTCACGGCCCCCAGCTGCTGGTAGGCCGGCTTCTTCGACAGCTCGGCGAGCAGGTCCGCGTCGGTGCCCGCGTCCAGGGTGCCGATGAACAGCCAGTCGCCGTCGATCTCCTTGAGGTTCTCGTCGCTGAGCGGCGTCGAGTGGCCCTCGCCCTTGTCGTTCTGGATGCCGGGCCGCGCGAAGCCCAGGTCCTTCAGCACGTCGCTGATGAAGACGCCCTGCTGCATCACCGCGGTGCCCTTGGCCGAGTAGCGGGCGACCGAGACGCTGGAGCCCGCCAGGTCGCCGAGGTCCGTCTTGAGCGCCGCGGCCTTGGCGTCGTAGTCGGCCAGGAACTTCTCGGCCTCGTTGCTCTTGCCGAGCGTCAGGCCGGTGAGCGTCAGGGACTTCTTCCAGTCCTTGGTGCCGTCGATGGTGACGACGGTGGGGGCTATCTTGCGGAGCTGCGCCAGCACCTGCTCGTCGGCCATCTGACCGGCCAGGATGACGTCCGGATCGGCCTGGACGACCTTCTCGATGTCCGGGCCGGTGACCGCGCCCACCACCGGGATGCCGGCTGCCTGGTCGGCGAGGTAGGCGGGAGCGCCCTTCTGCCCGCGGCCCGCGGTCAGGCCGACCGGCTCGACACCGAGGGCGAGCGCGGAGTCCAGGTCCATCTCGCTGAGCGCCAGGACACGCTTCGGCTCGGCGGGGACCTCCACCTTCGTGCCGGTGGCGTCGGTGATCTGGGTGCTGCTCGCCTTGGCCGGCTCCTTGGAGCCGGAGGAGTCCGCGTCGTCCGATCCGCACGCGCTCAGTGCCAGGGCGCAGAGGGTGAGTACGGAAGCCGCCATGACGGGACGTGTGTGAGTGCGGGAAGAAAGGAACGAGCGGGGCGTCATGGCTTGAAATCTCCGTTGTAGATGCGTATCGAGGCTGATTCCGGCGGGTGTCGCGCACGCATCAGGCGAATGCGTTCACAGGGCGGGCTACGTACATGACACTGTTTCAGGGCATGACGAAGTCCGGGTACCCACCGGAACCGGGTGGATAGGTTTAGGTTAGGCTACCCTTATGTCGATAGCGCAAGGGGGTCGGCCGAGAACAGCCGAAACCCGTCAACGTGAAAGCCCGCCGACGAAGGCGCGTGCCGTTCCGTGGATCAGCACGGGACTCGTCGTCCTCCTCCTCGGCCTCGTGCTGCTCTCCCTCCTCATCGGCACCGGTTCCAGTTCCGTGGGCAGCGCCTGGGACTTCCTCACCGGTGACACGGCCGCCAGGGCCGACGCGCAGATCCGGCTCGCGGTCATGGACGTACGCCTCCCGCGCACCCTCGCCGCCGTACTCGTCGGAACCTGCCTCGGTGCGGCAGGCTGCCTCCTCCAGGCCGCCACGCGCAATCCTTTGGCCGAAACCGGCCTCCTGGGCGTCAACTCCGGCGCGGCTTTCGCCGTCGTCCTCGGCCTCACCTTCTTCGGGGCCGACTCCCCGGGCGAAGTGCTGGTCTGGGCGCTGACCGGAGGTATGGCCGCGAGCGCCGTCGTCCTGCTCTTCGCCGCCTCGGGGCGCACCGCGGGCTCTCCGCTGCGGCTGGTCCTGGCCGGTTCCGCGCTGAGTGCCACCTTTCACGGCTGCACCTCCTACGTCCTGCTCGGCACCCAGTCGACCTTCGACACCTACCGGTACTGGACGATCGGCTCGCTCGCCGGTGTCGAGGTCTCCGACCTCGTCCCGCTGCTGCCCCTCGTCGCGATCGGACTGCTCACCGCACTCGGCTGCGCCCGCCCCCTCTCGGCGCTCGCGCTCGGGGACGACGGGGCGCGCTCGCTGGGCCACCACCCCGGCCGGATCCGGCTGGTCGTCGCGGGAGCCGTCTCCCTGCTCGCCGGATGCGCGGTCGCGGTGGCCGGGCCCATCGCCTTCCTGGGGCTGCTGGCACCGTACGCCGCACGGGCCCTGACGGGGCCTCGTATGACGGCTCAACTCGTCCTGTCCGCCCTGATCGCCGCCAACATCATGATATTGGCGGACATCCTCGCCCGAATCGTCATCAGGCCCTGGGAGACACCGGTCAGCGTGCTGCTGGCCTTCGTGGGCGGCCCCCTGCTCGTCTGGATCGCCCGCTCCTCACGCCTTTCCACCGCGGGAGCCGAGGCATGACCGACGCGACACCGTCCGAGAGCACCCGGCCTCCCGGCGGCACCCTCCGGACCGGCGGCCCCGGCACGGCACCGCCCGGAGCCCCCGGCGGCCCGGCCCCCGCACCCGTGGACGCCGGCGCGGCCCCCGCCCGCACGCCCGACGTGACGCCGCCCGACAGCACGGTGCTGCGCACCGGCACGTTCTCCTGGCTCCTGCCGCGCCGCAGCGCACTCGCCGCCCTGCTGGTCGTCCCGCTCATCACCGTCCTCGTCGCGCTCGCGGTGATGGCGAGTTCGACCGGGATGAGCCTGTCCGAGACCGTCTCCGGACTCCTCGGGACCGGCGACCCCGGAACCGTCATGATCGTGCGGGACTTCCGGCTGCCCCGCATCTTCGTCGGGCTGCTGGTCGGCGCCGGCCTCGGCATCGCCGGGTGCCTCACCCAGACCCTCGCGGGCAACCGCCTCGCCACCCCCGACCTCGTCGGCGTCAACGACGGTGCCACCGCGGCCGTCGTCGCCGCGGCGGCCGGCTCCACCACCGGCATGGTCGGCGACTGGTGGCTCGGCCCGATCGGCGCGGTCGTGGCCGCCGCGATCGTCGTCCTGTGCGCGGGCGGAGCCGGTACCGCCGGCTACCGCATCCTCGTGGCCGGCATCGGCGTCTCCACCTTCATCGGCGCGGTCGGCGACCTGATCATGTCCCGCGAGAACGACAACACCGCGGGCGGCGTCTTCCTCTGGGCCATCGGCAGCCTCAACGGACGCGACTGGGGCGTCGGCACCCCCCTGGCACTCGTCCTGCTCGTCCTGGTCCCGTTCGCCCTGGCCGTCGGCCACCGGCTGCAACTGCTGCGCTTCGACGACGACGTGGCGGCCTCGCTCGGCGTCGACCTGCGCCGGCTGCGCGCGGGCGCCCTGGTCCTCGCCGTCGCCCTCGCCGGGACGGCGGTCGGCGTCGGCGGCCCCATCGCCTTCGTCGCCCTCGCCGCCCCCATCCTGGCCCAGCGGCTCGCCGGACCCACCCGGGTCCCGGTCATCGGGTCCGCCCTCACCGGGGCCGCCCTCATCGCCGCCGCCGACGCGCTCGGACGCGTCGCCGCGCCCGTCGAACTGCCCGTCGGCGTCGTCACCAGCGTCCTCGGCGGCCCCTTCCTGCTCTGGGTCCTGCTCCGCCCGGACCGCGACACCGGAAAGGCATGACCACCCCCATGACCGACACCACCCGCACCCCCGGCACGCACGACGAGGCGGCTCCGCCCGCCATCGAGGTCCGCGCGCTGCACGCCGGATACCCCGGACGCCCCGTCGTGGAGAACGTCGACCTGACCGTCCCCGCGGGCCAGGTCGTCGCGATCGTCGGCCCCAACGGCTGCGGCAAGTCCACCCTGCTGCGCACGATCGCCCGGCTGCACCAGCCCGGGTCCGGCACCGTCCGGGTCGGCGGCGACGACATCTGGCAGCTGAACCGGCGCCGGGCCGCGCACCGCGTCGCCCTGCTGCCGCAGTCGCCGCGCGCCCCCGAGGCGGTCACCGTGGCCGGACTCGTCCGCTACGGCCGCCACCCCCAGCAGGGGCTCCTGCGCCAGTGGTCGCGCGAGGACGAGAACGCCGTCCGCGAAGCCCTGGAGGCCACCGGCACCACCGGACTGGCCGCGGAACGCCTCGACCGGCTCTCCGGAGGCCAGCGCCAGCGCTGCTGGCTCGCCATGGTCCTCGCCCAGCACACCCCCGTCATCCTGCTCGACGAACCCACCAGCGCCCTCGACCTCGGTCACGCGGTGGAGGTCATGGAACTCGTCCGCCAGGTCGCCGGGTCGGGACGTACCGTCGTCATGGTCCAGCACGACCTGGCGGCGGCGGCACGGTACGCCGACACCCTCGTCGCCATGAAGGACGGACGGGTCGTCGCACAGGGCGTCCCGGCGCAGACCGTCGACGAAGCGCTGGTCAAGGAGCTCTACGCCCTGGACGCCGACATCCTGCGCGCCCCCGGCGACGCCTCGCCGGTCGTCGTCCCGCGCGCCGGGCGGGTCACCGTGAGCTGACACCCCGTCGCCCCTGTGGCGCGGCGGCCCGGCGCCCCGGAGCCGGTACTCCGGGGGCGCCCCGGGCCCCGCGCCCCGGGCGCGGAAGGCGGAAGGCTGACGCCGGATCAGATCACCGGGCGGGCCGGTGATCTACCCGGTGCGCGTGCGCGAACTATTGACATGCCGGAAACGATCGGGCCTCATGTGGGGCAGCGATGCGGCACCCTTCGCCAGGGGGTCAGGCACAGCGATGTGCCCTTGGCGGAGGGTGGGAACAACCGCATTCCCTCCTTTCTGACAACGTTGTCAGGAGAGTTGGACAACGTTGTCAGATTCATACTCCCCAGGAGAACGATGAGAACGCGTATCCGCCGGCCCCGAAGCGGGGCGGTCGCCGCGGCCCTGGCCGCCGTGGCAGGGCTTCTGCTGTCCCTGACCGGTATGGGGCAGGTCGCCCACGCGGCGACCGGCCTCCACGTGAGCGACGGCCGGCTGCTGGAGGGCAACGGCAACGACTTCGTCATGCGGGGCGTCAACCACGCCCACACCTGGTACCCGGAGCGGACCGGGGCGCTCGCCGACATCAAGGAGAAGGGCGCCAACACGGTCCGGGTCGTGCTCAGCAGCGGTGACCGATGGACGAGGACCAGCGCGTCCGAGGTCTCGGGCATCGTCGCCGAGTGCAGGAAGAACCGGCTGATCTGCGTGCTGGAGGTGCACGACACCACCGGCTACGGCGAGGACGGCGCGGCCGCCACCCTGGACGAGGCGGTGGACTACTGGACCGGTATCAGGAGCGTGCTGGAGGGCCAGGAGAACCACGTCGTCATCAACCTCGGCAACGAGCCCTACGGCAACACCGGTCACGCCCGCTGGACCGCCGACACGAGCGCGGCCGTCGGCCGGATGAGGAGCGCGGGCTTCGGCCACGCGCTGATGGTGGACGCGCCCAACTGGGGCCAGGACTGGTCCGGCACGATGAGGAGCAACGCCGCCTCGGTCTTCGCCTCGGATCCCGACCGCAACACCGTCTTCTCGATCCACATGTACGGGGTGTACGACACGGCGGCCGAGGTGCGGGACTATCTCGGGGCCTTCGTCTCCGCCGGACTGCCCATCGTGGTGGGCGAGTTCGGTGACAACCACAGTGACGGCAACCCCGACGAGGACGCGATCATGGCGACCGCGCAGTCGCTGCGGCTCGGTTACCTGGGCTGGTCCTGGAGCGGTAACGGCAGCGGGGTCGAATACCTCGACCTGGTCAACGGCTTCGACGCCGGCTCCCTGACCGGCTGGGGCGACCGCCTCTTCAACGGTGCGAACGGCATCGTGGCGACCGCCGAGGAGGCCACGGTCTACGGCGGTGGCGGCGGGGACGGCGGAGGGGACGGCGGCACCGCGCCGAACGGCTATCCGTACTGCGTGCGGGGTTCCGCGTCGGACCCGGACGGTGACGGCTGGGGCTGGGAGGACAGCCGCTCCTGCGTCGTGAAGGGCGGCCGGGCCGACGGTGCGGCGGGCGGCGGCACCGCGCCGAACGGTTACCCGTACTGCGTGCGGGGTTCCGCGTCGGACCCGGACGGTGACGGCTGGGGCTGGGAGGACAGCCGCTCCTGCGTCGTGAAGGGCGGCCGGGCCGACTGACGCGGCCGAAACGCCCCTCCCGCCCGGACACCCGCCCGGGCGGGAGGGGCGCCGGCCGCTCTCCGGGCGGTCAGGCCGCGAGCAGTTCCAGGAAGGCGGCCAGTTTGCCGCGGGTCCGCTCGATCTGCTGCTCCAGGGTCAGGGACTCCTCGAAGCGCCTGCCGGACGCCGGCAGCTTCTTGCCCCGTACGTAGAGCGAGCAGTCCAGGTCGGTGCAGAGGTAGATGCCCACCGAGTTGCCGTCCCGCCCCGCCTGTCCCCGCTTGCGGGCGGTCATCAGGGAGACCCCGTTGCCGGGGTGTGTGGTCAGGCAGACCGAGCACATGCTGCGGTGCAGAAAACCGCGCTGCTGCGAGGGGAAGCGGAGGGTGATGCCGGTCAGCTCACCGTGCAGCTCCGTGACGATGTAGCTCCGGTCCGGCGCGGAGAGGTCCCGCCAGCCCAGGAAGTCCAGATCCTCCCAGCGGACCTCCTCCAGGTCGCGGGGCATCGGCAGCCGCTTCGCCTCACCCTTGGAACAATTGACGAACGACGTGCGGATGTCCTGCTCACTGACTGCTCTCATACGGACGAGGCTAAATCTGCCTACAACCCTTAGGCAAATGTTTATCGGACGTAGGATCCATCGTGAGGCGGCCCGCCCGCCGCGCCGCTCCGGGGCGGTCCGGTACGCCGTCCCGCGCCGCTCCGGTACGCCGCCCCGCTCATACGACCAGACGCAGCGAGGTCTCCGAGACGCCGATCCTGATGCCCTGGCCCCACGTCAGTTCCAGGGCGTCGGACTCCATCCCGTCCCCGAAGACCACCATCCGGTCCGACTCGACGGTGAGCGTGAGCCCCTCGCCCCGCCCCAGCCCGCCCGCCGTCCGTGTGGTGCCCGTGGCGGGGGAGGGCCATGCCTCACGGACGAACCAGAGCAGCCGGGGATCGGTGGGGGCGGGCAGCGGCAGGGGGCTGCCGCGTTCGGCCCACAGGGAGCGCAGCCACCCGGTGGCCCCGGTCCCGGTCCCGACCAGCACGCCGGAGGACGCCTGGGGCTCCCCGGCGGACGCGGACAGGGGGCCGCCGGTGCCGATGCGGTAGCGGACGGTGCCGTGGCCCGGCGGCGCCAGGCAGATCTCGTTCAGCGCGAGCAGCCGCTGGGTGTCGTCGGCGACCGCCTCCACCATGGTCAGGGGTTCTGTGCCGCCCCCCTGACCGGTGGCCGCCCGGCACAGCGCGGCCGTGTCCTTCGCCCGGTGGCGCACGAGGACCCCGGGGTTGCGGTCCGGGTCGGTGTCGATGCCGATCACGGGCTGGCCGGTCAGGTACTTGGCCGCGTTGGCCACCAGTCCGTCCTGGCCGACCACGAGGACCACGTCCTCCGGGCCGAAGAGGAAGCGGTCCAGATCGGCCCGCTCCACCCGGGCCTGCCGCCACCGCAGCGGCACCGCGGCGGCCACCTCGGCGAGGGCGCGCCGATGGCGCGCGTGGCGCCCGGCCACCTCGTCGAGCGACCGGCCGCGGCTGGAGAGGAAGAACGCTGCCTGCCCGTGCGTGCCGTGCCGGGCCAGGAGTTCCTCGTACTCGGTGGTCCGGTGGACGAGGACCGCGCGGGGGGCCAGGCTCACGCCCCGGCCCCCGGCTCCGGCCGGCCCAGCTTGGCCAGCAGGCCCGTCAGGACGTCGGGGGAGAGGGTGAGGCTGTCGACGCGCGGCAGGTTCTCCGCCAGCCGTGCCACCGCCAGGGCGTGCAGAGTGGCCGGATCGGCCTCGCCGTGCACCCGGAGCCAGGCGGCCTGCGCCTCGGCGCGCGCGGTCCCGGTCTCCCGGGCGGCCTCGGCCTCCGCACGGGCCAGCCGCACCGTGCGGGCCGCCTCGGCCTCCGTGCGCACCAGGTCGGCCGCGGACTTCTCCTCCGCCGTGCGGCGGGCGTTGGTGCCGCGCTGGTCCACCAGCTGCTCCTCGCGGCGGGCCAGCTCGATCTGGCTGGCCAGCTCGTTCTCCGCGATGGCGCGTTCGCGTTCGACCGCGACGGCCCGGCGCTCGTAGGTGGCGCGGTCGGCCTCCTGCTGGATCTGCTCCCTGGCGGGGGTGCGCAGGGCGCGCTCCACCTCCGCCTCGGGGCGGATCGCGACGACCCGCACCGCCACCACCTCGATCCCGGTGGCCGGCAGCCGGGGCTCGGCGGCGAGCCCCGTACCGACGCTCTCCCGCACGGAGGCGACGCCGTCCACCAGGGCGGCGGCGAGCGGGGTGCGGGCGAGGACGTCCAGGGTGTGCTGCTGCGCCGTCTCGGTCAGGAGGGTGGCGATCTGCTCCAGCGGGGTACCCCGCCAGACCCCGGTGTCCGGGTCCACCGAGAAGTCGATACGGGTGGCCGCCCCGGCCGGGTCGCTGATCCGGTACGTCACCGTCGCCTGCACGGTCACGTCCTGGAAGTCGGCCGTGCGGGCGTGGAAGGCCATGGCCAGTTCCCGGTCGTCGACGGGGATCTCGGAGAGCGCGGCGGACAGCGAGCGGTACCAGAAGCTGATGCCGGGCCCGTCGTGGGCGAGCGTGCCCCGCCTGTGGTGGCGGATGTGGGCGGTGGGCGCGGAGCGCAGATGCCGCAAGCCGAAGCGCCGGGTGATGTCGGCCATGTCGGGCCCCCTCTTTTCTCGTCAGCAAGACGATAACGAGAGAGGGGTATAGCGTCAAGAAGACGAAAAGGGGGAGGGCAAAAGCAGCCGGCCGGTGGCTTCAGCGAAGCCACCGGCCGGCCGGTGCGCCGTCCCCGTCCCCACGGTGCGGCGCGGCGGGCCGCCGTCATCCGCTGGGACGACGGCCCACGTTCATCAGGGCCCGGACGGCGGTGCCGGCAGGCCGAGCGCGGGAAGCACCGCGCACTCCACGAAGCGGGTGAGGAACCCCTCCGTGGCGTAGCGGTCCGGCAGCAGCGGCCGGGCCCGCATGATTCCGATCAGCTGGGCGGCGACGTACGGTACCGCGGGATTGTCCGCCGCGACCTCGCCGCGCTCGATCCCGCGCCGGATCATCGTCTCGATCGCCGCGATCGACGGGGCGATCAGTGTCTCCCGCATCGCGCACAGCAGCTCGGGACTCTGCATCGCGGCATGGCTGAGCGCGTGCATCAGCGCGGTGTCGCGGTCCGACGCGGCCTCGACGACCGCCATCGCGGCGCGCAGGTCGGCGCTCAGGCTGCCGGTGTCGATGTCCGTGAGCAGTGTCCTGCGCGTCCCGTGCAGCGCGGCGACCACCAGCTCGGGCTTCGAACCCCACTGACGGTACAGCGTCGACTTGCCGCACCGGGTCCGTGCGGCGACCCCCTCCATCGTCAGGGAGGCGTAGCCGCTCTCGCGGAGCAGGTCGAGGACGGCGGTGTAGAGCTCCTGCGCCCGTTCCGGTGTGATCTTCGACCGGCGGGAGGAGAGTGCTGGCTCCTGTACTGGACCGGGCGACGCCATGTGTCTCTCTGCCTCTCTGGAATCCGCGAACCGCGACGGGATCTGCTTCGGGCCTTCGGTACGCCAGTGTACCGATACGGGCGTGTACCGATACGGAAGCGTATCGGTACACTGGCGTATCGATGTCGCGTGGGCCGCACCACAACCACGTCCGACGTCGTAGCAACGCTTCGTCAGCAAAGGGGCACCAGGGTGACGTACACCCGCAGTGGGCCCGCGGCACGGGAGGCGGAGGCGGGCAGCCCCGCCCGCCCGCCCCTCGTCCGCGAGCTCCTTCTGGTCGCGGGACTCTTCCTCGTGTACAAACTCGGCCGCCAGGCCGCCAACGGACACGTCGACGACGCCTTCCGCAACGCCGGACACGTCTGGGACCTCGAACGCGCGCTGCACCTCCCCGGCGAGGGGACCGTGCAGGACGCGCTGCTGCACAGCCATACGCTGGTCCAGGCGGCGAACACCTACTACGCGACCGTGCACTTCCCGGCCACCGTGGCGTTCCTGGTCTGGCTGTACTGGCGCCGCCCGCGCCACTACGTCTGGTCCCGCCGCGTGCTCGCCGTGCTCACCGGAGCCGCGCTCGTCCTGCACCTGGTCTTCCCGCTGGCGCCCCCGCGGATGCTGCCGGCGGCCGGCCTCGTCGACACCGGGCAGGTCTACGGCCCCTCCGTGTACGGCGACACCCCCGCGACCGACTCCATGGCCAACCAGTTCGCCGCGATGCCCTCCCTGCACTTCGGATGGGCCTTCGCGGTCGCCGTCGGACTCGTCGTCGCGACACGCTCGCGGTGGCGGTTCCTGTGGCTGCTCCATCCGCTGCTCACCCTCCTGGTCATCGTCGGCACGGCCAACCACTACTGGCTCGACGCCATGGTCGTCACCGCGCTGCTGCTGGCCGCCTACGCCGTGCTCCGGCTGCCCGCCCGGGCGGCGGCCGGGCCGCGCCCGCCGCGGCCCGTGACGGCCCGGCTGTCCGCCACCGCACAGGCCGTCGGTGCCTCCACACCGGAGGCGACCGCGGCGCGCGGAGCGGCACTCCGGCGCGCACCCGGCCCGTACGCCACCGGCCTCCGCGCGTCCGTGCCCCGGCCCCGCGCTCACGCGCGCTCCGGAGCGGGCCGGTGAACGCCACGGTCATAGCCGTCGCCCTGTCCCTCGTCTCGGCGGGCGCCTACGCCGCCGCCGCCGTGGCCCAGGCCCGGCTCGCCGCACGCACCGACCCGTCCGCCGGCCCGCTGCGGCTGCTGGGCCGCGGCGCCTGGTGGGGCGCGGTGGGCCTCAACGCGGGCGGCGCCCTGCTCCACGTCGCCGCACTGAGGTACGGGCCGCTCACCCTGGTCCAGCCGCTCGGCGCGCTCACCCTCGTCGCCGCCGTACCGCTCGGCGCCCACGCCGCGGGGCGCCGGGTCAGCCGTACCGAGTGGCGGGGCACGGCCCTCACCCTGCTGGGCCTCGGGGCCCTGCTGCCGGTGGCAGGCGGTGCCGCCCCGCAGGACACGCTCAGCCTGACGGAGGCGCTGACCGTGAGCGCCGCGACCCTGGCGCTCGTCGCCGTCCTCGGCCGGCCCGGCCACCCCGGCCTGCGGCACGCGGGAGCGTCCGGCATCGCCTCCGGCGTGGCCTCGGCGCTCACCCAGACCGTGACCGTCGCGGCGGCCGGCCGTCCGGGCCCCCTGCTCGACTGGCGCCTGACCGTCGTCGCCCTGCTGGTCGCCGCCTTCGCCGCGGGCGGGCTCCTGCTCTCCCAGACGGCGTACCGCAGTGGCCTGGGCGCGCCGCTCGCGGTCGTCACCCTCGCCAATCCGGTCGCCGCGGCCGCGATCGGGGCGGCCCTGCTCGGCGAGCACCTCCACGGCGGGCCGGCCGGCCTGGCCATGGCGCTGGCGGGGGCGGCGGCCGCCGTACGCGGTGTCGTCCTGCTCAGCAGGGCCCAGGCCGGCGGCGCCCCCGCGGCCGGCCCGGCGCCGGCCGCGCCCCCCGCCGTGACAGCGGCCCCCGCCACGCACCCGGCCGCCGTCCGGGCGCCGGTCCGGACCGTCATCCCCGGGCCCGCCGCCCTGGGCCACCGGGCCGCGGACGCCCTCCCCCTGCGCGTGGAGCAGGCCGGCCTGCCCTGAGCGGCGCGGGGCGTGCCCGCCGGGCAGCCGGGCCTCCCACCGGGCCGTGACGAGCGGGGCGGGGCCGTGGGCTGGCCGGGCCGCCCGCCGGATCACTCCTGGGGCGCTCCCGGGCCCTCCAGGTCACCGACCGCCCCGACGAGCCAGTCCGTCCAGAAGGTCTCCAGGCCGATGCCGCCGCGCAGCACCAGGTGCCGCAGCCGGTCCTCGTCCGTCGGCGTCCGCTCCGGCGGGAAGTCCCTCCGCTCGATCTCCAGGTACTCCTCCAGCTGTGCCCGGTGCAGGGCGAGGTGCCGGCGCAGTTCCGCGACCAGTCCCGGCGCCCCGACCACGGCGGCCGCCCGCATCCGCAGGAGCAGGGGATCGCGGACCGGGCGCGGGCCCTCCGCGAGCGCCACCCAGGAGGCCAGCTCCTCGCGGCCCGCCGGGAGGACCTCGTACTCCTTCTTCCGGCCGCGGACGGGCCCGGGCGCGGGCAGGGCGCGGATGCGGCCCGCCTCCTCCAGCCGCCCCAGCTCGCGGTAGATCTGCTGGTGCGTGGACGGCCAGAAGTAACCGATCGACCGGTCGAACCTGCGGGTCAGCTCCAGCCCCGACGACGGCTTCTCCAGCAGGGCGGTGAGGATCGCGTGGGGCAGTGACATGCAGTGCATCCTAGGGACCGCAGCCTGCCCCGCCGACCGCTCCGGTACGGGGCCGGGGCGGCCGGCGGGGCGGCGAGCGAGGCGGCGAGCGAGGCGGCAGCCGGGGCGGCCGGGAGGTCCGCCCTCACAGCTCCGCGGCGAGTTCCGTCCCCTGCTGGACCGCACGCTTGGCGTCCAGTTCCGCGGCGACGTCCGCACCACCGATCAGACGCACCCGCCGCCCGGCGGCCACCAGCGCCTCGTACAGCTCACGGCGCGGTTCCTGGCCCGCGCACAGCACCACCGTGTCCACCGGCAGCACCTGCCGGACCCCGTCGACGGTGAGATGCAGACCCTCGTCGTCGATCAGGTCGTAGGACGCGCCGGCGATCGTCGTCACACCGCGGTGACGCAGCTCGGTGCGGTGGATCCACCCGGTGGTCCTGCCGAGCCCGGCCCCCACCTTCCCGGCCCTGCGCTGGATCAGCCACACCGAGCGCGGCGGCCGGGGGCGCTCCGGCGTACGCAGTCCGCCCCGGTCCGCGTACGCCGTGTCCACACCCCACTGCCGGGCGAACACCTCCGGGTCCCGGCTCGCCGCGTCCCCGCCGTCCGTCAGGAACTCGGCGACGTCGAACCCGATCCCGCCCGCGCCGATGACGGCGACCCGGTCGCCGACCGCCGCACCGTCCCGCAGCACGTCCAGATAACCGACCACACAGGGGTGCCCGACACCGGGGATCGCGGGCGTCCGGGGTTCGACGCCGGTGGCCAGGACGACCTCGTCGTACCCGTCGAGGTCCCCGGGGGCGGCGGTGGTACCGAGCCGGAGCTCCACGCCCTCCTCGGCCAGCCGGGTACGGAAATAGCGCAGCGTCTCGTCGAACTCCTCCTTGCCGGGTATCCGGCGGGCCACGTTCAGCTGGCCGCCGACCTCGTCCGCGGAGTCGAACAGGGTCACGGTGTGCCCGCGCTCGGACGCCGTGACCGCGCACGCCAGCCCGGCGGGCCCGGCGCCCACCACCGCGACGCGCTTGCGGGTGCGGGCCGGTGAGACCACCAGCTCCGTCTCGTGGCAGGCCCGCGGGTTCACCAGGCAGGAGGTGATCTTCAGGCTGAAGACATGGTCCAGACATGCCTGGTTGCAGCCGATGCAGGTGTTGATGGCGTCGGCGCGCCCCTCGGCGGCCTTGGCGACGAAGTCCGGGTCGGCGAGGAAGGGCCGGGCCATCGAGACCATGTCGGCCCGGCCCGAGGCGAGGATCTCCTCGGCTACCTCGGGGGTGTTGATGCGGTTGCTGGTCACCAGCGGTACGGAGACCGCACCGCGCACCTTCTCCGTCACCCAGCTGAAGGCGCCGCGCGGGACGGACGTGGCGATCGTCGGGATGCGCGCCTCGTGCCATCCGATGCCGGTGTTGATGATGGTCGCACCGGCCGCCTCCACCTCGCGGGCGAGGTGGACGACCTCCTCCAGCGTGGAGCCCCCGGGCACCAGGTCCAGCATGGAGAGCCGGTAGATCAGGATGAAGTCGCTGCCGACCCGCTCCCGGACCCGGCGCACGATCTCGACGGGGAAGCGGATGCGGTTCCCGTAGCTCCCGCCCCAGCGGTCGGTGCGGTGGTTGGTCGCCGAGACGATGAACTCGTTGATCAGGTACCCCTCGGAACCCATGATCTCGACGCCGTCGTACCCGGCGAGCCGTGCCAGCTCCGCCGCCCGGACGAAGTCCTCGATGGTCTCCTCGACCTCGTCATCGGTGAGCGCGTGCGGGGTGAAAGCGCTGATCGGGGCCTTCAACGCGCTCGGGGCCACCAGGTCCGGGTGGTGCGCGTACCGCCCGAAGTGCAGGACCTGCATCGCGATCCGTCCGCCCGCCGCGTGCACGGCGGCCGTGACCTCGGCGTGCTGCGCGGCCTCCGCCTCGGTGGTCATCTTCGCGCCGCCGGGGAAGGAGCAGGCACGCTCGCCGGGGGCGATCCCACCGGTCACCATGAGGCCCACGCCTCCCCGGGCGCGGGCCGCGTAGAAGGCCGCCATCCGTTCGAAGCCGCGCTCGGTCTCCTCCAGGCCGGTGTGCATCGACCCCATCAGCACCCGGTTCGGCAGGGTGGTGAATCCGAGGTCGAGCGGGCTCAGCAAGGCGGGGTAGGGGCTCATCCGGGTCTCCAGGTACAGGGGGCGGCGGTCGTGCCAGTTGTAGAGCACCCCCGGCTCCTTATGCAACTAGTTGCACAATGACGTACGTCGCATTCCGCGCGGCCTCCCGGTCCGGCCGGCCCGGCGCGCCGGGGCGGGCTCCCCGCCCCGTCCTCACGGGGCCGTGCCACGGATGGCCCAACAGCACCGCACACCTCCACCCGGGTGAGCCCACAGTGGACCGGGGACCGGGCCGTCCGCCCGGCCTCCGTCCGACCCTCGTCACGGGAGGCCGCCATGACCATCGAGCGACGCGACTTCGGACTTCTGGTGCTCAGGGTCGGCACGGGTGCCGTCCTCGCCGCCCACGGCAGCCAGAAACTGGCCGGATGGTTCGGCGGGGGAGGCATCAAGGGGACCACCGCGGCCATGGAGGCCATGGGCTTCCACCCCCCGAAGCACAGCGCACTCGCCGCCGGGCTCGGCGAGGCGGGCGGCGGTGTCCTGCTCGCCCTGGGCCTCGCCACCCCGGCGGCCGGAGCGGCCGCGGCCGGCACGATGGCCGGAGCCGTCGCCGTCCACGCCCCGGCGGGCTTCTTCGCCATGGGCGGCGGCTACGAGTACCCGGCGTTCCTCGGGTTCACCGCGGCGGCGATCGGCCTGGCGGGCCCCGGCGAGTACTCCCTCGACCACGTCACGTGCAACGTGCTCAACCGCCCCTGGCTGGTGGCCCTCGCCTTCGCGGGCAGCGCCCTGGCCGCGGCGACCGTCGTGGGCCGGCGCGCCAAGGGGCAGGCGCGGAGCGCGGACGGCGCCGAGGGCACCGAAGAGGAGTGAGCGAGGGCCGGTCCCGTATCCGGAACGGCACCGGCGCCCCGCCCGGACCGCTCACTCCAGGCCGCGCGCCTGCCGGAACCGGGCCAGTCCCTCGGACAGTTCGATCAGACGGTCCGGATACCCCGCCGCCTCCGGCGCGTCCTTCGCCCGCTTCCACGGCTCGTGGACGGCGGGACCCCCGACGGCCCGGAGCTCGGGGACCCAGCGGCGCACATAGTCACCCCGCGGGTCGTAACGCCTGGCCTGCGCGACCGGGTTGAGGACCCGGTTGGGCCGGGTGTCGGTGCCGGTCCCCGCCATCCACTGCCAGTTGAGCTGGTTGTTCGCCACATCCCCGTCCACCAGCAGCTCCAGGAAGTGGCGGGCCCCGACACGCCAGTCCACGTACAGCGTCTTGACGAGGAAACCGGCCGTCAGCAGCCTGCCCCGGTTGTGCATCCAGCCTTCGTGGAGCAGCTGGCGCATGGCGGCGTCGACCAGCGGATACCCGGTACGGCCCTCCTTCCAGGCCGCGATGTCGTCCGCGGCCGCCACCTCGCCGCGCCACCGGTCGCCCCGCGGCCGGTAGTCCTCGTGGGACACGGCCGGGCGGGCCGCCAGCACCTGGTGGTGGAAATCCCTCCAGCACACCTGGCGTACGAATGCCTCGGCCCCCGGGCCGCCCGCGGCGCGCACCCGGTGGACGATCTCGGCGGGGGAGAGGGTGCCGAAGTGCAGATGCGGTGACAGCCGGGAGGTGGCGTCCCCCGCCAGGTCGTCGTGGCGCTCCTCGTAGGCGTCCACACCGTCGCGGCGCCAGGCGGCCAGCCGCCGGCGGCCCTCCGCCTCCCCGCCCTCGGCGAGCCCCGCGGACACCCCGGACACCCCGGACCGCGCGGGCACGGGCTCCGACACCGGCCCCGGAGGCACCCGCACGGCGCGCGGCGCACCGAAGGGGGTCCGCAGCCGCGCCCGCGACCAGGACCGGAGGTACGGGGTGAAGACCGCGAAATGGTCCTTGCCCTTGCCCGAGGGGACCACCTCACCCGGCGCGACGGCGGTGACCACCGCGTCATGGACCACCAGCCGGCACCCCTGCTCGCCGAGCGCCGCCCGCAACCGCTCCTCACGGCGCTGCGCGAACCCGCTCACCCCGGCCGACATGTGCACCGCGTCCGCGCCCGTCTCCGCGACGGCCCGGCAGACCTGCTCGGCCACCTCGCCGGAGCGGATCACCAGCCGCCCGCCCCGCCGGCGCAGGCCCTCGTCCAGGTCGCGGAGGCAGTCGGCGAGGAACGCCCGCCGGTTCGGCGCCCCGAAACCGGCCCGGTCCACGGCGTCGTCACGCACGAAGAGCGGCACCACCTCGTCGGCCGAGGCGAGGGCCGCGTGCAGCGGCGGATGGTCGTGCAGCCGCAGATCGGAGGTGAACAGCACCACCGCCGTACTCATGAGGAACCTCCCCGGGACGCCGTCCGCCCCGCCGCCCGCGCGATGTTGCGTGCCATCCCGCCGAAGACCACCGCGTGGAACGGCGACACGCTCCACCAGTAGGCGTGGCCCAGCAGGCCGGACGGATGGAACAGGGCCCGCTGCCGGTAACGCGACCGCCCGTCACCCTCCGGGCCCTGTTCGACGTACATCTCCAGCCAGGCCAGGCCGGGCAGGCGCATCTCCGCGCGCAGCCGCAGCAGCCGGCCCGGTTCGATCTCCTCGACCCGCCAGAAGTCCAGCGAGTCCCCGACCCGCAGACGCTCCGCGTCCCGCCGGCCCCGGCGCAGTCCCACCCCTCCGACGAGCCGGTCCAGCCACCCCCGGACCGCCCAGGCCGAGGGGAACGAGTACCAGCCGTTGTCGCCGCCGACACCCTCGACCACCCGCCACAGCGCCTCGGGGGAGGCGTCCACCTCCTGCTCGCGCACATCCGTGTACAGGCTGCCGCCCGCCCAGTCCGGGTCGGTGGGCAGCGGGTCGCTGGGGACACCGGGCGTCGAGGCGGACGACCACCGGGTCGTCACCTTCGCCTCGCGCACCCGGCGCAGGGCCAGCGAGAGCGCGGTGTCGAAGGGGAGCGGCCGCCCCGGACCGTCCGGGACGTACTCCGCGATGTCGTGCTCGGCGCACACCACCTCGTACCGCAGGGATTCCGCCAGCGGGCGGGCGATCGACGCCGGTACGGGGGTGATCAGCCCGACCCAGTGACTGGACAGCCCCGGTGACAGCATCGGGACGGGGAGGATCAGCCGGCGGGGCAGCCCGGCCACCCGCGCGTACCGCTGCATCATGTCCCGGTACGTCATGACGTCCGGGCCCCCGATGTCGAAGGCCCGGTTCACCCCCTCGGGCATCCGCGCCGAGCCGGCCAGGTAACGCAGCACGTCCCGCACCGCGATCGGCTGGATGCGGGTCGACACCCAGCTGGGGGTGACCATGACGGGCAGCCGCTCCGTCAGATAACGCAGCATCTCGAAGGAGGCCGAACCCGAACCGATGACGACCGCCGCGCGCAGCACGGTCGTCGGCACACCCGACGCCAGCAGGATGTGGCCCACCTCGGCCCGCGAACGCAGATGCGGCGACAGCAGGCGCTCCGGGACCCCGGCGGGGGTGAGACCGCCCAGGTAGACGATGCGGCGCACCCCGGCGGCCCGCGCCTGCTCCCCGAAGATCCGGGCCGCCCGGCGGTCGGTCTCCTCGAAGTCCGGACCACTGCCCAGCGCGTGCACCAGGTAGTAGGCGACATCGACGTCCCGCATCGCCGCGCCGACGGACCGGGCGTCGGTCACATCGCCCCGGACCGCCTCCACCTCGTCGGCCCACGGGTGGTCCCGCAGCTTGCCCGGATCCCGCGCCAGAGCGCGCACCCGGTAGCCCGCGCCCAGGAGTTCGGGAACCAGGCGGCCCCCGACGTACCCGGTGGCGCCGGTGACCAGGCACCGCAGAACGGCACGGTCCTCGCCGGCCTCCATCGTCTCTCCGTTCGTGCCGCCGCGCCCTGGTGCACGGTGTCCCGCCCCTTCGCCCCGTCTGCCGGATCCGGCAGACGGTGCGAAGGTGAGCGGCGACGTCACCGGGCGTGACGCGAGGAGCGGCAGCGCGCGGTGGCAGACGCGGCACCCCACCATGCACCACCCGGGGCGCCGTCCGGCGGGGGCGCGCGGGGCCGGACCGCCGGGGGGCGCGGAGCCGGACCGCCGGGGGCGCCCCGCGCGTCCGGTGCCGCGCGGGCTCCGTACGGGCCGCCGCGCCCGGTACCGCGTCAACTCCGCGCCGTCAGACGTCAGCCGTCAGTGTGTGCCGGGACGCTCGGTGGCCGTCCCCCTGATGACACGGTGGCCGTCCGCGTCCGTCCCGAGATCGGTGACGGGAGCGGCGGGGGAGCCGGCGGCAGCGGGGGGACCGGGGGTGGCGGGGGAGCCGCCGTCCGCCTTCATGGCACGCGCCTCGCTCTTCAGGATGCGGGCCGACTTGCCCATGGACCGGGCGAGTTCGGGGAGTTTCTTGGCGCCGAAGAGCAGGATGACGATGACGAGGAAGATCGCGATCTCGCTGATGCCGAACATGACGACTGAACACTCCCCTGGTCGGCCTGCCCGCCTCGGGCGGCCCGCTGTCCCCCGGTCAGAAGAAATCTACAGCACTGTAGAGACCGGTGGGAGGGTGTCCGGCCCGCCGGCCGGCGGTGCGGGGCCGGCCCCTCGCGCGGCCCCGCACCGCCGGCCGGACATCCGTCTCAGGCGTCCTCGCCGCCGTCCTCGTCCTCCTCGTCGCCCTCGAAGAAGTCGCCCACCTCGTCGACGACTTCGGCGGCCACCATTCCGCCCACCACACCCACGGCGAGCCCGGCCGCCCCGGCCGCGACGACCGTCCCCATGCCGGGGCCGGAGCGGTGCCCCTCGGCGTGGCCGTCGCCGTGGAAGTGGCCCTCGTGGCCGTGGTGCCCGCCGTACGCCGACGGGGTGCCGTACGCCGAGCGGGCCGCGGACAGCGAGCGGATCCAGGAGTCGATCTCGGCGGCCCAGTCCCGCCCCCGGTAGTCGTCGTGCCCCACCGTGAAGCGGCCCAGGACGTCGTGCCCCTCGGAGAAGAGACCGCCGCGCCTGTCCGCCTCCAGCACGATCTCCAGGCCCCCGGGCCCCGCCAGGAACGTCAGCTCGACCTCGTTCACCTCGTGGGCGTACTGCGGTGCGGGGGTGAGCTCGATCTCCTGGTAGAAGGGCAGCTGCTGGCCGGTGCCGCGGATGTGGCCGAGCTCCAGATCGGCGGAGCGGAAGCCGAAGCCGAGCTGTCCCAGGGCCTCCAGGACCGCTTCCTGCGCGGGCAGCGGGGCGACCGCCAGCCGGTCGAGGTCCCCCTTGTCCCGGGCCCCCGCCACCGCCAGCTCCGTACGCACCCCGAGGACGATGCCGAGGTCCTGGCCGTACAGCTCGGTGACCGGGGTCTCCCACGGCAGGGCGATGTCGAAGGGGATGCTCAGCTCCGTCCCCTCGGTGAGGACGAAACCACCCGATACGGTGAAGCGCCCGAAGGCGGCCATGCCCTCGGTCTCGCCCTCCTCGTGCTCCGCCTCGACCCGTGCGACGAGTTCGAGGGTGACGGCCTCGATGGTGAAGTCGGCGCTGCCGCCCTTCAGATGGACCTGACCCGTCAGGCTTCCCCCGGGGACGGCGGCGCCGCCGGACAGGACCGTGTCCACGGTGGGAGCGCCCACCCCGAGCGAGCCGAGCAGCTTCTTGAACACCATGCCGGCGTCCACTCCTTCTTCCGTACGCGGTGTGCGCGCGGTACCGCGCGCACCGTCGTTTCTACGCAACTGTAGAAGCATAGAGGGGGGATGAGGCGGTGGTGACGGCTCTACGATGGGGCCGTGAACAGTACGGACGGCACGCACCGCGAACCGCTCGGCGACGCGTCCGCCGCCGCCGACCTCCAGGCGTTCGCCGTGCAGCTCCGCCGGATGAACGGCGAGATCAACCGCCTGGTCCACGCGTTCGCGCACGCCCAGGGCCTGCACGCCACGGACGTCCAGGCCCTGGGGGCGATACTCGACGCGGACACCCCGCTCACCCCCGGCCGGCTGCGTGACCACCTCGGCCTCACCTCGGGTGCGGTCACCGCGTGCCTCGACCGGCTGGAGCGTTCCGGGCACATCCGGCGGACCCGGGACAGCGCGGACCGGCGTGTCGTGCACCTCCACTACGAACCCGCGGCGAAGTCGGTGGCCCGCTCGTTCTTCATGCCCCTGGCCGAAGCCGCCTCGGGCGCCCGCTCCCTCTCGGAGCCGGAGGAGGCGGCGGCGGCTCTCCGCTTCCTCGCCCGTATGAACGAGGAGCTCGCGCGCGTGGAGTCCCCGCGCCGCTGACGGTCCGCCGTGGCGTTCTCCGTGTTCCGGCGGTGTCCTCGCCCTTTCGGGGTACCACCTCCCTTCCGGGCGCCTTTCCCTTCCCGGATGTCGCGGGGCGGTCTCCCCGCACTATTTCAATGATTAAGATACTCAATAATTGAGTTGATCTGGTCCGATCCGGGAGCACCATGTCCACCACACGCAGGCCGATCCGCTGGCTGATCCCCGTCTTCCTCGTCGTCGCCTGGCTCCTGGCCGGCGGCGCCTTCGGTCCGTACGCGGGGAAGCTGGGGGAGGTCGCCACCAACGACCAGGCGTCCTTCCTGCCCCAGGGCGCCGAGTCCACCCGGGTCATCGACGCCCAGAAGGCGTTCAGCAGTCAGGAGACGGTGCCCGCCATCGTGGTCTGGACCTCCGACGAGGAGGGCGGTGAGCTGGACGCCGGGCAGCGGCGGGCGGCCACCGAGGCCCTCGCGGACATGAAGGGCGGACCGGGGGTGACCGGGAAGGTGTCGCCCGCGATTCCCTCGAAGGACCGTCAGGCCCTCGAAGGCGTGGTCCAGTTGAAGAACGACCTGGGCGACGGGCTTCCCGACGCCCTCGCCGCGATCCAGGAGGCCGCCGACCGGGTCCCCGGCGCCGAGGCCCGGATCGCCGGCCCCGCGGCCAGTCAGGCCGACCTCTCCGACGCCTTCGCCGGCATCGACGGACTGCTGCTCGGCGTCGCCCTGGTCACCGTGCTCGTCATCCTCCTGCTGGTCTACCGCAGCGTGCTGCTGCCCCTGGTCATCATCGTCGGAGCGGTGTTCGCGCTCGGTGTCTCCTGCGCGGTCGTGTACGTCCTGGCCGACCACGACGTCGTCCGGGTCGACGGGCAGGTGCAGGGCATCCTGTCGATCCTCGTCATCGGTGCCGCCACCGACTACGCCCTGCTGCTCACCGCCCGCTTCCGGGAGGAACTCGCCCGGCACGCCGACCGGTGGACGGCCATGCGCGCGGCGCTCCGCGAGTCCGCCGGACCGATCGCGGCCAGCGCCGCCACCGTGGCCCTGGGGCTGCTCGCCCTGCTGATCAGCGATCTGACGAACAACCGTGCCCTCGGACCGGTCGGCGCCATCGGAATCGTCTGCTCGGTCCTGAGCGCCCTCACCTTCCTCCCCGCCGTCCTGGTGCTCCTCGGCCGGAGCGCCTACTGGCCCGCCAAACCCAAGGAGGGCGACGCCGCCTCGGGTTCGACCGGCATCTGGTCCAAGGTCGCGGCCCTGGTCGACCGCGCCCCCCGCAAGGTCTGGGCGCTCACCCTGGGCGGCCTCCTCGTCTGCGCGGCCTTCATGCCGACGCTGAACTCCAAGGGCGTGCCCCTGGAGGAGATCTTCGTCAACGACGCGCCTTCCGTGGCCGCCCAGCAGACCCTCGGCAAGCACTTCCCCGGCGGTTCGGGCAACCCGGCCGTGATCATCGCGAACGCCGACCGCGTCGAGCAGGTGACCGAGGCCGCCGAAGGGGTCGACGGCATCGCCGGGGCCTCCCCGGTCACCGCCTCCGGCCGTCCCGGCCAGGGCACCCCGCTCGTCGTCGACGGCCGGGTCCGCGTCGACGCCACCCTCGCGGATGCCGCCGACAGCGACGCCGCCAAGGCGGCCGTGGCCCGGCTGCGTGACGCCGTCCACGCGGTGTCCGGCGCGGACGCCCTGGTGGGCGGCTACACGGCGCAGCAGTACGACACCCAGCGGACCGCCGAGCACGACCGCGGCATCATCGTGCCGGTGGTGCTCGTGATCATCCTGGTCATCCTGATCGGCCTGCTCCGCTCGCTGCTGATGCCGCTGCTCCTCGTCGCCACGGTGGCGCTGAACTTCCTGGCCACCCTGGGCATCTCGTCACTGGTGTTCCAGCACGTGTTCGGCTTCAGCGGGACCGATTCGTCCGTCCCCCTGTACGGGTTCGTCTTCCTCGTCGCGCTCGGCGTCGACTACAACATCTTCCTGATGTCCCGGGTCCGCGAGGAGTCCCTGCTGCACGGCCCCCGGGAAGGCGTGCTGCGCGGCCTGACCACCACGGGCGGGGTCATCACCTCGGCCGGTGTTGTCCTGGCCGCCACCTTCGCCGCGCTGGGTGTCATCCCGCTCGCGTTCCTGGTGCAGATCGCCTTCATCGTCGCCTTCGGTGTCCTGCTCGACACCCTGGTGGTGCGATCCCTCCTGGTACCCGCCCTGGTCAGGGACATCGGCCGCCTCGCCTGGTGGCCCGGAAAGCTCAGCCGCGCCTTTGAGGAGCGGACGGAGGGCCCGGCGCGGTCCCGGTAGCCCCGGCCCGTCTCCTTCCGTGGACAGCGCATCCGCCCCCGTCGGCCCCGGCCGGCGGGGGCGGACGCGTGAAAGGGGCCGCCCGGGCCCCGGAGGAGCCCGGAAATGTCCCACTGGGATATATGTCCCGCTGGGACATAAAGGTGTACGCTGAAACCATGGATTCGGGAGGAAGAGTTCCGGAACGGCGCGGCCGCAAGGCGCGCAGAACCCGGGACACGCTGGCGCGGTGCGCGTTCGAGCTGGTGCTCGACCGGGGACTGCGTGAGGTCACGGTCGAGGAGATCGCGCAGGCGGCCGACGTCGACCGGAGGACCTTCAGCCGGTACTTCCCCAGCAAGGAGGCCGCCGTCCTCGACGTGATCAGGGGCGACGGAGACCGGATCAACCGAGCGCTCCGCGCGCGGCCCGCGGCCGAACCCCCGCTCACCGCCTACCGGCGAGCCGTCCTGGACTGGCTCGCCGACCCGGTGGCCGAGCCCTGGCACCTGCGGCCGCGCATCTTCGACCTGCTCGTCATGGCCGAGGAGGAACCCACCCTCTACGCGGCGTACCACCACATCCGGGTGGACGCCCAGGAGGAGTCGGTCGCCATCGTCGCGGACCGGCTCGGAGTCGACCCGCGGCAGGACCTCCGCCCCGCCGTGGCCGTGGCCGCGGGGGCCGGCGCGCTCCTCGCGGCCCAGGCGGCATGGGTACGGGGCGGCGCACCTGCCGCCCTGCCCGAATTCGTCACCCAGGCATTCGACGCCCTCTCCGCAGAACTGCCGGCTTCCCGGCAGGACGGGCCGGCGCCCCACAGCACCACTGAAGAAGGCACCTCATCATGAGCACCCACCTCCCCACCGCCTACGAGGCGGAATTCGCCGGCAAGGTCGCCCTGGTCACCGGCGGCGCCTCCGGAATCGGCCTGGCCCTGTCCCGGCGCCTGGCCGCGAGCGGCGCGAGCGTCGTCGTCGCCGACTACAACGCGGACAGCGCCCGCGAGGCCGCCGACGAGCTGAAGGCGTCCGGAGCCCCCGCCGCGGCGGTCGCCCTCGACGTCACCGACCCCGCCTCCGTCGAAGCCGGTGTCCGGTTCACCGTGGACACCTTCGGCGCCCTGCACCTCGCCGTGAACAACGCCGGCATCGGCGGACCCTCGCAGCCGACCGGCGAGTACGGCATCGAGGACTGGAACAAGGTCGTCGCCACCAACCTCAGCGGCGTCTTCTACTCGATGCGCTACGAACTCCCCGAGATCCTCGCCGCGGGCGGCGGAGCCGTCGTCAACATGTCCTCGATCCTCGGCACCAACGGCTTCGCGGGCTCCCCGGCCTACGTCGCCGCCAAGCACGGCGTCGTCGGCCTCACCAAGACCGCGGCCCTCGAGTACGCGGACAAGAACATCCGGATCAACGCGGTCGGCCCCGGCTTCATCGACACCCCGCTGCTCCGCGACACGGACAGCCCGGCACGCGAGCACCTGATCTCCCTGCACCCCGCGGGCCGCCTCGGCACCTCGGAGGAGGTCGCCGAACTGGCCGCCTTCCTGCTCTCCGACCGCGCCTCCTTCGTCCACGGCAGCTACCACCTGGTGGACGGCGGCTACTCGGCCTCCTGACCCCGGGTGGCGCGAGAGCGCCGACAGGGTCACAAAGGTAGTCAAGGAAGAACGAAGGAGAGCCATGAAAGCCGTCCAGTACCGCACCGTCGGCGCGGCACCCGAAGTCGTGGACATCCCCGAGCCCACCCCGGGGCCGGGCCAGATCCTCCTGAAGGTCACCGCCGCCGGAGTCTGCCATTCGGACATCGCCGTGATGAGCTGGCCCGCGGAAGGTTTCCCCTACCAGCTGCCGCTCACCCTCGGTCACGAGGGCGTCGGCACCGTCGCCGCGCTCGGCGACGGAGCGGAGGGCTTCTCGGTCGGTGACGCGGTCGCCGTCTACGGCCCCTGGGGCTGCGGCACCTGTGTCAACTGCGCCGAGGGCAGGGAGAACTACTGCCTGCGCGCCGCCGACCTCGGCATCAACCCGCCCGGCCTCGGCAACCCAGGGGCCATGGCCGAGTACATGATCGTCGACGACGCCAGGCACCTGACGCCCATCGGTGACCTGGACCCGGTCAAGACCGTCTCCCTGACCGACGCCGGACTCACCCCCTACCACGCGATCAAGCGCTCGCTGCCGAAGCTGCGGCCGGGCGCCACCGCCGTGGTCATCGGAACCGGCGGGCTCGGACACGTCGCCATCCAGCTGCTGAGGGCGATGACCGCCGTACGCGTCATCGCGCTCGACGTCTCCGAGGAGAAGCTGGCCCTCGCCCGTACCGTCGGCGCCCACGAGACCGTGATCTCCGACGCGCAGGCGGCCGCCAGGGTCCGCGAACTCACCGGCGGCGTCGGCGCCGAGGTGGTCCTGGACTTCGTCGGCGTGGAACCGACCGTCAAGACCGCCGGCGCGGTCGCCTCCATCGACAGCGACGTCACCATCGTCGGTATCGGCGGCGGCCTGCTCCCCGTCGGCTTCGGCGTCCTGCCGTTCTCCACCTCGGTCACCGCGCCGTACTGGGGCACCCGCAGGGAACTGGCCGAGGTCATCGAACTCGCGCACGCCGGGTCCGTCGACGTCCACGTCGAGACGTACTCCATCGACGAGGCACCGCTCGCCTACGAGCGGCTGCACGCCGGCAAGATCAACGGCCGGGCGGTCATCCTGCCCAACGGCTGACCCCCGCCGCGCCGCACCGGCCGTGCGCCGCCGTACCACCCCGGTACGGCGGCGCACGGCCGTCGGCGTCCTCCGCCACGCCACGCCCGCACACGGGCGCAGGCGCACCGGAGGGCTCAGGACCCCGCCGGCACCGCTTCCGCCCCCGTCAGCCGCACGGGGCCGGTGCCGGGCGCGCCGTGCCGCTGCGCCCAGTTCCCCAGCGCCGCACGGCAGGCATGGTCCAGATGGTGCAGCCCGGACAGGTCCAGCTCCACCGGCCGGTCCTGCGGCAGGGCCTCCAGGCTGTCCAGTATCTTCGGCAGCCGCAGGAAGGTCGCGTTGCCCGAGAGCCGCGCCCGTACGGTGCCGGTCCCGTGGTCCACGACATCCAGCCGGATGTGGGACGCGTCCCAGGCGGCCTTGGCCACCGACAGGGCCAGACCGATCAGAACCCCCTCGAACATGTTCACCACGACGATCGAAACAGCGGTGGAGAGCAGGATCAGAGCCTCCCCGCGGTGCCCGCGCCACAGCTCCACGACCGTACGCAGCGGGATCAGCTTCCAGCCCGCGTGCACGAGGACCCCGGCGAGGGCGGGCAGCGGGATCAGCCCCAGCGCGGCCGGCAGCAGCGCCGCGAACAGCAGCAGCCACACCCCGTGCAGTACCCGCGAGGCCCTGGTCCTCGCGCCCGCCCGCACATTGGCCGAACTGCGCACGATGACCGCGGTCATGGGCAGGGCGCCCAGCAGTCCGCACACCGTGTTACCGGTTCCCTGGGCGATCAGTTCTTTGTCGTACCCGGTACGCGGGCCGTCGTGGAGCCGGTCCACCGCGGCAGCGCTGAACAGGGTCTCGGCGGACGCGATCAGGGCGAAGGCCAGAGCGGTCCCCAGCAGACCCACGTCGGCGAGACCGCCGAACTCGGCGAGAGAGGGCATCCGGACGGCGTCCAGCAGACCCTGCACCCGCACGGTGGACACCGGCAGGGAGAGGAGGAGCGTGGCCAGCGTGGCGAGGACGACCGCGGCGAGCGCGCCCGGTACGGCCCGCACGGCTCTCGGCGCCCGGTTCCACACCACCAGCAGCACCACGGTCCCCGTGCCGACCGCGAGCGACGCGAGCGCCTCCCCGCCGGAAGCCGCCCGGGCCACGGCCGAGGGCAGTCCGGCCAGCTTGGCGGTCCCCGACGCGGGTGCCTCCTGCCCGGCCGCCGCGTACAGCTGCCCCGCGATGATCACCAGGCCGATGCCCGCGAGCATGCCCTCGACCACCGAGACCGAGATCGCCCGGAACCAGCGGCCCAGCCGCAGGGCGCCCATGGCGAGCTGGACCAGCCCCGCGGTGAACACGATCACCCCGAGCGCCGGCAGTCCGAAGGACCGGACGGCCTCGAGGACCAGCACCGAGAGCCCGGCGGCCGGCCCCGACACCTGGAGGCTGCTGCCGCGCATGGACCCGGTGACCAGACCGCCCACGATGCCGGTGATCAGCCCCAGTTCGGCGGGGACACCGGAGGCGACGGCGACCCCCACGCACAGGGGCAGGGCGACGAGGAAGACGACGAGTGAGGCGGCGAAATCCTGCCGCAGACCGGGGAACTTCTTTATCCGTGGAGCAGTGGGGGAATGCATCGGGCTGTTCCTCCTGGCGCGCCGCCACCGGCGCGTCGGCATACGTACACGAGTGGGCTCGGGCGGGCACGAGGGCATGGGCGAAGGGCCTCGCCGCGCCCTCGGGACGGCAGGGAGGCGTGCCTTCGCGCACCGCGGGTCGACCGGTACACGGGGAGTGGAGGAAGGAGCGGGACCGGACGGACGGACGGGCGCGGTGCCGGTGGGCGGGCCGTGGCGGAACCACGGCGACCGGCGTCACCGCGGCCGGAATCCCCCCTGGCCCCGGAGGGAGCACGGACACGGCCCCGCGCCGCTCCTCCACGTGCCGGCCGCTCTCAGCAGCGGAAGACCTGGAGAGCGGAGGAGGAAGAGGCGGCCGGGGATCTGAGGGCGTGGCGGGACTCGCCGGGCGGGCGGGCCGGCACCGGCGCGAACGGGCCGCCGGTGCTCTGCGCCCACACGGTACGGACGGGTGCCGACCCGGAATCCGGACGGATCCGGTCGTGCCGGCGCGGCAGGCCGTTCGCCTCACCGCCACGCGGCGAGACCAGGCAGGAGCCGTGGACCCGCTCGGCCTCCCGGGGCGCCTCCTCCGGCAGCCAGGCCCGGGGGACAGCCGTGTCAAAGACGCCGGGAGCGGAACCGCTCCGGTCGGGCGACGGAGAACCCAGGAACGGCAGAAGAACGGCCAGGACGATGAGCGTCAACCGCACCGCCGTTCCCCGCATTTCCCGCCCCCCGTTCCGTCGCCCTTCCCTTCCGGGACGCTAACAGGCCGGAGGGTTTATCGAGTTGACCGCTCGTGAAGAGTCCGAAACTCGATGGCGCACACCGGAGTGCGGAAGAGCGGAAATCCCGCGGCCCAGGGAGATTTCCGCCCCACTGCGGCCTGTTCCCTGGTGCCGGGAGGACCGGTGTGCCTCCTGTGCGCATTCGTTCGGTTCGCCATCAGAACGTTCGTACATTATTTCGGTTGATGCCTCCCTCCGTTCTTTCGGCAGGAAATGCCGCTGTCATGCGGGTGGAGTGGGAAGACCCGGGGGAGGGCCGGGCGCGCCGTGCGCGCGGCCGGCCCCGGCCGGACCGGAGGCCGGGAGGCGCGACGGGCCCGGACCGCAGGTGATCGCCCTGGAGCGACGGCCGGAGCCGGCCGGTCCGGGGTCCCGGCCGGAGGCGATCCGGCTCCTCCCGCGAAGGCTCATGCATATGTTCGGATCCCATGGGCACGTGCACTGCATCCCCGGATGAATGACCCACCGGAGAATCCGGAGGCGGCCACGACGACCCACGGCAGGTGACCCCATGACTTCCACGGAAAAGAGCACCGGTGAAAACGCCGGAAGTGCGGACGGTGACAGCCGGATCGATGTGTCCACGGCCCTGCGCCGAGCGGCCGGGCAGCTCGCCGAACTGCTTCAGATCGAACCCAGTTCGGTTTCCTCGCTGAAGGCCACGGACGAGGGATGGACCGCGGACGTGGAGGTCGTGGAGATCGAGAAGATCCCGGACACCATGAGCGTCATGGCTTCCTACCGGGTATCGCTCGACGGCCGTGGGCGGCTCCTCGGATACGAACGTGTGCGCCGGTACACCCGGGGACAGGTGGACCGCTGACCGTACCGGTCCGCGGTTCCCGACCCGCGGCGGGGCAGGGGAGTCGAATTCACCGCTCCCGCCCCGCGACCGGCGGGAAACGACAGGAAACGAACTCATCGGAAGGACGACCGACCATGAGTCTGGTTCAGCAGAGCAACGCCTCCGGCAGCGGAGGCGGCGGAAATCTCTACGACGTGCTCGAACTCATCCTCGACAGGGGACTCGTCATCGACGCCTTCGTGCGCGTCTCGCTCGTCGGCATCGAGATCCTCAAGATCGACGTACGTGTCGTCGTCGCCAGCGTCGACACGTATCTGCGCTTCGCGGAGGCGTGCAACCGGCTCGACCTCGAGTCCGGCCGCAAGGCCCCCACCCAGCTCACCGACATAGTCGGGGACACGGTGGAGAGCGGGGCCAAGGGCAAGTCGAAGGGCGCTCTGACGGGCGCCGTCGAGGCGTTCACCGAGTCCTTCCAGGGCGGCCGCGAGGACTCGGAGGAGAAGGAGAAGAAGCCCGCCCGCAAGCCCACGGCGTCGAGCAGCAGCCGGCGCACCACCCAGCGACGTGAGGAGTAGGACATGCCCACGTACATCTACGCCGTCACCACCGCGGAGCACCCGCTGCGGCTGGACGCCCTGACGGGCGTCGGAGGGCGGGCCCCGGACCTCAGGGCGGTCAAGGCCGCGGGACTGGCCGCGGTCGTCAGCGACGCCCCGGAGGACCTGCGGGCCAAACGCCGTGACCTGATCATCCATCAGAACGTCCTGGAGAGGCTGATGGCGGACGGGGCCGCGCTGCCGATGAGGTTCGGCCTGCTGGGCCCGGACGACGAGCAGGTGCGCACGGCGCTCGAAGAGGGGCGGGACGGCTACACGGCCCGGCTCCGGGAACTCGACGGACGCCTGGAGTACAACCTGAAGGTCTCCGTCGAGGAGAGCAGTGTGCTCAGGGCGATCCTCGCGGACTCCGAGGAGGCCAGGCGGCTCAGCGCCCACACCCGCGACAACCCCGACGCCCACGACTCGATGATGGCGCTCGGCGAACTCGTGGCCCGCGAGGTGCGGACCCGCCACGAGGCGCTCGCCGAGGACATCACGAACGCCGTCGCTCCGGCCGCCGAGCGGACCTCGCAGGGGGAACCCGGCAAGAACCACTTCCTGAACGTCTCCTTCCTCGTCCGGAGGGACGAGGCGGCGGCGTTCTCCCAGGCGGTCCACGAGGAGGCCGAACGGCGTGGTGAGGACCACACCTTCGTGCTCAACGGGCCCCTGCCGCCCTACAGCTTCGTCTGAAGCGGCACCCCACCGAGCGGAGGCGGCCCATGGGCCTCATCGCGCAGCTTCTCACCCTGCCCGTCGCCCCGGTCCGGGGGACGGCATGGGTCCTCGACCAGGTCGTGCTCGCCGCGGAACGCGAGTACTACGACCCGGCCCCCGTCCGCGAGCAACTGGCCGCCCTGGAGCGGAGACTGCTCGACGGGGAGATCGACGAGGACGAATTCGACCGGTACGAGGACGAGTTGCTCGACCGCCTCGCGGAATGCGAGACGTACCGGAACCGCACGACAAACAACTCCTGACCGCAGGAGACCGAGGTGTTCGAGAGATGACACGAAATGCCAGGATAGGCGCCGCACTGGTCGGCGGGTATCTGCTGGGACGTACGAAGAAGGCCAGGCTGGCGATCGGCTTCGGAATGTTCCTGGCCGGCAGGAAACTGCCGCTGGACCCGCAGCGGCTGGGGAAGATGCTGGCCGGTTCGCCGGTCCTCGGCGCCCTCAACGACCAGGTCCGCAAGGAGATCGTGGAGGCCACCCGGTCGGCGGCGACCGGCGCGCTGACCCAGCGGGCCACCGGCCTCGCCGACGCGCTCCAGCGGCGCACCCGGGAACTGGAGGACCCGAAGGCGCGTGACGAGGACGACGACGAGCCCCTCGACGAGGAGCCGGCGGACGACGAGCCGGCGGACGACGAGGAGCCGGACGACGGCCATCGGGACGAGCGGGACGAGGACGGCGAGGGCGACGGGAAGCCGGCGTCGCGCCGCAAGCAGTCCACGGGGTCCTCGGGGTCTTCGGGGAGGCCGGCCGCGAAGGCACGGGCGAAGACGAAGTCCTCCGCGGAGTCCACGGGCCGGGCCGCCTCCCGGCCGCGCCGCACGGCATCGGGCGGGGCCGCCGGGAAGAAGACGGCCGGTACCGCACGCAAGGCCGCGTCCGGAGCCCGCAAGAGCACGTCGTCGGCGGCCCGCAAGACCCGGGGCGGTGACGACCGTGGCTGAGTCGGCGTTCGGCAAACTGAAGAACGAGGTCGCGGAGAACCCCGCCACCGAGCGCCTCAAGGAGGAACTGCAGAACTACCTCCGGGCACGGGCGCAGCACACGGTGACCGACCTCGGCCGCAGGCTGGGCGAAGGCGCGGGCAGGCTCGCCGAGGGTAAGGCGCCCGGCGGTGCCGTCAAGAGCCTCGCCAAGGGCGGCAAGGCGCTCGGCGAGGGGAAGAGCCCCGCCCAGGCCGTGCTGACCGCAGGCGCCTCCCACGCCAAGGACGCCCTCAAGGACAAGGTCAAGGGGCTGTTCGGCAAGGGGCGCAAGGGCGGGGGCGGCAAGTCGAAGAGCGTCACGATCAGCGAGGACATCGACGTCGGCGTGCCCGTGCGCGAGGCGTACGACCAGTGGACCCAGTTCCAGGAGTTCAGCACCTTCGCCAAGGGTGTCGTCAGCGTGGAGAAGGCCGACGACACCACCAGCAACTGGAAGGTGAAGGTCGCCAAGTCCACACGCAGCTGGAAGGCCAACGTCACCGAACAGATCCCGGACGAGCGGATCACCTGGACGACCGAGGGAGCCAAGGGGACGGTCAAGGGGGTGGTGACCTTCCACCCGCTCACCGACAACCTGACCCGGGTCCTGCTGGTCCTCGAGTACTTCCCCAAGGGGCTGTTCGAGAAGACCGGCAACATCTGGCGGGCCCAGGGCCGCCGCGCCCGTCTCGACCTCAAGCTCTACCGCAAGTTCATCATGATGCGGGGCGAGGCGACGGACGGCTGGCGCGGTGAGGTCCGGGACGGCGAGGTCGTCCTCGGCCACGAGGAGGCCGTCGAACGGGAAGAGGCCGAGGCCCCGGAGGACCAGGACCGCGAGGACGGGCCGGAGAGCCGGGAGAACGGGCCGGAGGACGACGAGGAACTCGTCGACGACCCGGACGAGGAGGATGACCCGGACGAGGAGGATGACCCGGACGAGGAGAGCGCCCCGGTCGACGAGGACGAGGCTGACGACGGCGAGGACGACCCGGACGAGGCCGACGACGCGGACGAGGACCCGGCCCCCGAGGACGACGACGCGGAGGAATTCCGCGAGGCCGACGACGAGGACGGGGACGAGGCCGACGACGAGGCCGATGACGAGGACGAAGAAGCGGCCCCGGACGACGAGGAGCCTTCGGACGACGGTACGTACGAGGACTACGACGACGAGGACGACGAAGAAGAAGGCGAGGAGCCGGCCGGGGAAGGCCGGCGCCGGACCGCCGCGGCGCGTGGCTGACATGCGCCGCCGACAGCAGCACCGACGGGACTGATCCACGTGTCCGAATCACTGGCCGGCCGTATGGGGACCTCCTCGGGAGCCTCCCCGTACGGCGGGCAGGGGCCGTCCGCGAACCTGGCCGACATCCTGGAACGCGTCCTGGACAAAGGCGTCGTCATCGCGGGCGACATCCAGATCAATCTGCTCGACATCGAACTCCTGACCATCAAGCTGAGACTGCTCGTCGCCTCCGTGGACAAGGCGAAGGAGATGGGCATCGACTGGTGGGAGCACGACCCGTCGCTCTCCTCCCGGGCCTCCACCGGCCGGGCGGTGCAGGGTCGTGAGCCGGTGGCCCAGGCCACCGCGGCCGCCCCGCTGGAGGAGGAGAACGCGCGGCTCCGGGCGGAGATCGCCGGGCTCAGGGCCGCCGCCGGACTCCCCGGCACCACGGCCACCGACGCCTGGGACGCCCCGGGCCGCCCGGAGACGGTCCACCGTGAGGAGGAGGACAGGTGAACACCGGGGAGAACCCCGCGGCCGAGCCCACCATGACCTACGTCTACGCCGTCGGCCGGGAAGGGACGCCCGTCCAGGCGGCCCTCCCCGGCCGGCCCGGCCTGGAGGGCGCCCCCCTGCGGACCGTCGGGGCCGCGGGCCTGATCGCCCTGGTCTCGTCGGTGCCGGCGGCCACGTACGGTACCGAGGGCATGCAGGCGCGGATGGAGGACCTGGAACGCCTCGAAGCGCTGGCCCGGGACCACCACCGCGTCGTCGAGGACGGCTGCGCCCACGCGACCGTCCTCCCCATGCGGCTGGCCACGGTCTACCTCGACGACGAGCGCGTACGGCAGTTGCTGACAGACCGCCGACGGGAGTTCACGGCCCTGCTGGAGCACCTCGAAGGCCACGTCGAACTCGGGGTCAAGGTGTACGCGGACCCGCGGGCCGCCGCGCCGCCCGCCGACAGCGCCCCCGCCCCGGCCGCGGACGGGCCGGGCCGGGCCTATCTCCGGCAGCGCCGTGCGCAGCGGCAGCACCACCAGGATGCCTACCGGGCGGCGGGTGCGGTGGCGGCCGAGGTGCCGGCCAGGGTGGCCGGCTTCGTCAGCGACCATGTCTCCCACCGGCCGCAGCAGGGCGAACTCGCCACCGGTGCGGGGGAGAACATCGCCAACGAGGCGTATCTGGTACCCGTGGACCAGGTCCCCGCCTTCCGGGCCGCGCTCGCGGGGATCGCCGACGGCACACCGGGAGTGCGTGTCGAGATCACCGGCCCCTGGGCGCCGTACTCCTTCTCCACACCGCCCCCGGTGCCGGCGGGTGGCGTATGACGGCCGGTGGCACCGACGGCACCGACGGAGTCGTGCGCGTCACCGGCGAACAGGTGGTTCCCGCCGCGGCGGCGGACGAGCCCGCCGATTCACTCGCCGGGCGCCAGGTGGCACTCATCGACCTCCTGGACCGGCTGCTGAACGGGGGAGCGGTGCTCACCGGTGACCTCGTCCTGTCCATCGCCGACATCGACCTGGTGCACATCAACCTCAGAGCGGTGATCCGCTCGATCACCTCGGACGAACCGGCGCCGTGGTGAGACCGGACGAGAGGCGAAACGGAACGAAGGAGGCCGGCCGCCATGGCGGATGAACCCGGAAGGCACACCCAGGGAGACGAGCTGCGGGAAGTCGCGCAGGCGGCGGCAAGCGCCTTCGGCCTCGCCCCCGCGGCTCCGGGGGAAGCCGGGAAGACACCCGGCGGGCCCGCGCGGCGCCTGGCGACCGACCCAGACACGGTGGAACGCGACCTGATCAAACTGGTACTCACCATCGTCGAACTGCTGCGCCAGCTCATGGAGCGCACCGCGCTCCACCGGGTCGACCAGGGTGACCTGGAGGAGGACCAGGAAGAGCGCATCGGGATGACGCTGATGATCCTCCAGGACCGCATGTCGGAACTCTGCGAGCGCTACGGCCTGACCATGGACGACCTCAATCTCGATCTCGGTCCACTGGGATCTCTTCTGCCCAGGGATTGAACACGCGGTGAGAATCGGCTGTTTCGAACACAACGGGAAGGCAATACGAGCACCATGACTGCAGAGAACGAAGAGAACAAGAACGTGAACGACACGGCTACCAGGACCAAGACGCAGGCCAAGAAGGCCACCGCCGCGGCCGACCGGGCCAAGTCCGACTCCGCGGTCGCAGCTTCGAAGGCCAAGTCGTCGGCCCGGCAGGCCGGTGAGGCCGCGGATTCCGGTGTGCGTTCCGCCGGCCTGGCGACCAGGCGGATGGCCACCGCCGGCTGGGAGACCGGCCGGCAGACCGTCGCCTCGACCGTGGGCAAGGCCGCCTCCACGGCGGGCACCGCGTGGACCGTCGTCAAGCACCGCAAGGCCGTCGCCGTCGGTGCCGCCGCCGGGATCGGCGGCCTGGTCGGGGGCGCGTTCGCCCTGGGGCGCCAGACCGCGAAGGTCCACGGCGGCCCGATCACCCGGCTCACCGGCGGGCGTATCTGACCGGGGGCGGACGGGTACACACGGGCGGGAGGGCCGGCGGACATCCGCCGGCCCTCCCGCCCGTCGTCGTGCCCGGGGGGAGCGCGGCGGTCCGGAAATAGATTTGCACACCGTGCAAAATTGCATAAGATGCATTCCCGTGAGTTCCGACGACCCGCCCTCCGGGCTACGCGAGCGCAAGAAGCGCGCGACACGTGACGCCCTGGCGGACGCGGCACTCCGGTACGCCGCCGAGCGGGGGATCGAGAACGTGACGGTGGAGGCGGTGACCGACGAGGTCGGCGTGTCCGTCCGCACGTTCTTCAACTACTTCGCATGCCTGGAGGACGCGGTCACCCGCCCCGACCGGGGATGCGCCGAGCGTTCACGGCAGGCGGTGCTGGACGCACCGGGGGAACTGTCGGCACTCGGCGCCCTCAGTGAAGGGCTGGCTCAGGAACTCGCCGACTTCGAGGAGGACCAGGAACGCTGGGAGCTGCGTATGGCAGCACTCACCAAGAGCCCCTCCCTGCTGCCGGGATTCCTGGCGGCCCAGGGGGCTGACGAGCGCGCACTGGTCGCCGTCCTGGCCGAACGGCTCGGCCAGGACCCGGACTCCGACCTCGCCCCGAGGCTGCTCGCCCATGTGGCGATCGCCGCGGTACGCGCGTCGGCCGAGCTCTGGGTGGCCTCCGGCCGCAAGCGCCCGTTCCAGAGCATCTACCGCGAGGCCTTCGCCTCGCTCGCCGCCGGACTGGACTACTGAGACCCATCGGCCGCTCCGGGCGGCCGCGGCACATCCGCACAACCCCTCCGGGGGTCCATCAGCAGAGAACGAGGAACGTAAGCCGATGACCGCTGCTCTCACACCCGAAAGCGGTGAGGCCGGTGCGCTCGAGGGGGCCGCACCGACCATGACACGCAAACACATACTCCAGGCCATGTCGGGACTCATGGCCGGCATGTTCGTGGCCATCCTGGCCTCCACCGTGGTCGCCAACGCCCTCCCCAGGATCATCTCCGACCTGCAGGGCAGCCAGTCCTCGTACACCTGGGTCGTCACCGCGGAACTGCTGGCCATGACGGCGACCGTGCCGATCTGGGGCAAGCTCTCCGACCTCTACGACAAGAAGCTGCTCATCCAGCTCTCGCTCGGGATGTTCGTCGTCGGCTCGCTCGTCGCCGGCTTCTCCCACAGCATCGGCCTGCTCATCGTGAGCCGGGTCGTCCAGGGCATCGGCGCGGGCGGTCTCACCGCCCTCGCCCAGGTCGTCATGGCGGCGATCATCCCGCCGCGTGAACTCGGCCGCTACTCCGGCATCTTCGGTGCCGTCTTCGCCGTCGGCACCGTCGCCGGACCGCTCATCGGCGGGGTCCTCGTCGACACGTCCTGGCTCGGATGGCGCTGGTGCTTCTTCATCGGCGTGCCGTTCGCCCTGCTGGCGATCGTGCTGCTCCAGAAGACGCTGAAGCTGCCCACGGTCCGCCGCGAGGTGAAGATCGACTACCTCGGCGCCGTCCTCATCATGAGCGGTGTCAGCGCCCTGCTGCTCTGGATCACCCTCGCGGGCAACAACTTCGACTGGGCGTCCTGGCAGACCGCCGCCCTGGTCAGCGCCGGCGTGGTCCTGATCGCCGCGGCCGTCTTCGTCGAGTCCCGGGTCTCCGAGCCCATGATCCCGCTGGACATCTTCCGCAACCGCACGGTCACCCTGACCACCGTGGCGAGCCTGCTGGTCGGTGTGGCCATGTTCGGCGGCACGGTCTTCCTGTCCCAGTACTTCCAGATCTCGCTGGGCAAGTCCCCGACGGCCGCCGGGCTGATGAGCCTCCCGATGATCCTCGGCCTGATGCTCTCCACCACCATCGCCGGGCAGATCATCACCGCCCGCGGCAAGTGGAAGGGCTTCCTGATCGCCGGCGGCATCATCATGACGGCGGGCATGGGCCTGCTGTCCACCATCAGCGCGGACTCCTCCTTCGCGGTGCTCAGCATCTACATGGTTGTCCTCGGCGTCGGCGTCGGCATGCTGATGCAGAACCTGGTCCTGGCCGCCCAGAACGACGTGCCCGCCGCCGAACTCGGCGCGGCCACCTCCGTCCTGTCGTTCTTCCGCAGCCTCGGCGGGGCGATCGGCACGAGCGCGCTGGGCGCGGTCCTCGCCCACCGGGTCACCGAGGAGATGGAGAAGGGCTTCGGCGGTGCCGCGGCGGCCGGCGGCGGTGGCGGGCACAGCGTCCCCGACCTCTCCACGCTGCCCGAACCGGCCCGCCAGGTGGTCGAGCAGGCGTACGGGGTCGCGACCGCGGACGTCTTCCTGGTCGGCGCGCCCTTCGCCTTCCTCGCCCTGATCGCGGTGCTGTTCATCAAGGAGAAGCCGCTCAAGACGCAGAGCGGTATGGAGCGCCTGGCGGAGGAGGCCGCCGCCGCCGAGGCGAAGGCCGCCCCCATGCACTGAGCGAACCACCACCGGCGTGCGGGACCACCGCGTCCCCACGCCGCACAGGGCCCCGGCACCGGCCGGGGCCCTGTGCCGTTCCCGGGACGGCGGGACGGCGGGACAGCGGGACAGCGGGACGGCAGGACGGAAGGGCAGCGGTACGGAAGGGCGGCGGGGTGCCGGTCCAGGGAGGCGTCCGGGACCTGCAGAATGCTCCGTGTGACTGATGACGACCCGTACCTGTGGCTGGAAGACGTCGAGAGCGAGGCCGCCCTCGCCTGGGTGGCCGAGCGGAACGCCGAGACGGAGGCCGCGCTGGCCCGCGGGCCCGGGTTCGCCTCCCTGAAGCAGAGCCTCCGGGAGGTACTGGACGCCTCGGACCGCATCCCGTGGACGGTCCGCCGCGGGGCGTACCTCTACAACTTCTGGCAGGACGCCGGGAACGCCAGGGGGGTGTGGCGGCGTACGACGCTGGAGCGGTACCGCAAGGAGGACCCCGGGTGGGACGTCCTGATCGACCTCGACGCGCTCGGCGCGGAGGAGGGCGAGAAGTGGGTGTGGGCCGGCGCCCAGGTGCGCAGGCCGGACCACGACCGGGCCCTGGTGCGTCTGTCACGTGACGGGGGCGACGCCGTGGTGGTCCGCGAATTCGACCTCGCCGCCCGGAGCTTCGTCGAGGACGGGTTCCGGGTGGCGGAGGCGAAGACCCGTGCCGGATGGATCGACGCCGACACCGTCTTCATCGGCACGGACTTCGGACCGGGCTCGCTGACCGACGCCGGCTACCCCCGTACGGTACGCCGCTGGCGGCGCGGCACACCGCTGGCGGACGCCCGTACGGTCTTCGAGGCAGGGACCGGTGACGTGGAGGCCTGGGGATGGCACGAGAGCACCCCCGGCTTCGAACGGGACTTCGTCGGCCGGTCGACGGACTTCTTCCACAGCGAGACCTACCTCCTCACCGCCGACGACACGCCGGTCAGGATCGAGGTCCCCGACGACGCCACCGTCCACGCCCACCGCGAGCACCTGCTCGTCACCCTGAAGTCCGCGTGGCTGGGACAGCCGGCGGGCTCCCTGCTGGCATTCGGCTTCGACGCCTTCCTGGCGGGCGAGCGCACCCCCGAGGTGCTGTTCACCCCCGACGGCCGCACGGCCCTGGCCGGGCACGCGTGGACCCGCCACCACCTGATCCTGGAGACGATGCGCGACGTCAGCACCCGCATCGAGGTCCTCACCCCCGCGCCCCGGGGCGGCTGGACACGCGAGCCGCTCGCGGACGTCCCCGCGCTGTCCGCCGGCGAGGTCGTGGACACGGACCCGGACGCCGGGGACGAGTTCTTCCTGAGCGTGTCCGGCTTCCTGCAGCCGTCCACCCTCTACCACGGCCACATCGGCGACGGCCGGGACGCCATGGACGTCCTCAAGCAGGCCCCGGCCCGCTTCGACACCGCTGGCCTGGCGGTGCATCAGTTCTTCGCGGCCTCCCGGGACGGCACGCGGGTCCCCTACTTCGTGATCGGCCCCGACCACTCCCGTACCGGTCCCGGCCCCGCCCTGCTCTACGGCTACGGCGGCTTCGAGCTCTCCCTCACCCCCTTCTACAGCGGGGTGACCGGCCGGGCGTGGCTGGAGCGCGGCGGCACCTACGTGATCGCGAACATCCGGGGCGGCGGAGAATACGGGCCGGCCTGGCACCAGGCCGCGCTCGGCGCCGGACGCCCGCGTGCCTACGAGGACTTCGCGGCCGTCGCCGCCGACCTCGTCGCCCGGGGCATCACCGCACCGGCCATGCTGGGCGCCGAAGGGGGGAGCAACGGCGGGCTCCTCATGGGCGCCATGCTCACCCGCTACCCGCACCTGTTCGGCGCGATCGTCGCCCAGGTGCCGCTGCTGGACATGCTGCGCTTCCACAAGCTCCTCGCCGGAGCGTCCTGGACCGCCGAGTACGGCGACCCGGACGACCCGGCCGACCTCCCCCACCTCAGGGAACTCTCCCCCTACCACCGGCTCGCCGAGGACCGGGAGTACCCTCCCGTCCTGCTGATGACCTCGACCCGCGACGACCGGGTCCATCCCGGCCACGCCCGGAAGGCGGCCGCACGCCTGCGTGAACTGGGCCACCGGGTCCTGCTCCACGAGAACACCGGCGGCGGCCACGCGGGAGCGAGCGACAACGAGCAGGCCGCCCACAACGAAGCCCTGGTGCACACCTTCCTGTGGCAGCACCTGGGGACCGGCTCCGCCCCCGCGTGACCCACGGGACGGCCCGCGGGCCGTCCCCCGGCCGGTGTCAGGGGGAGGCCGGCTGCGCCGGCAGCACATGGTCCCCGACGGTGTCGGTGCTCAGGCACAGGGAGCAGACGTACGCGCCGTGGGTCCGGCAGGCCGTCACATCGGGCCGCTCGTAACTCTGGTGGCAGACGTGGCAGTCGTACGCCGTCGCGGCCGGATTGCCCTCGGCGTCCAGCAGCGGCTCGTCGATGCCGTCGTCGGTGCGGCGCAGGTAGTACCTGCCCTTGGTGAGGACCGCCATCAGCGGGGTGAGGACGAAGGCGATGACGACGGCGGCGACGGGGGAGTACGGCTGGAGGGTGTCGCCCAGGGCGTGGTAGTACATGGCGATCGACAGGCCCGAAGCGGCGACGAAGGCGACCACTCCGACGGGGTTGACCGCGTAGAGCATGCCCCGGCGGAACTCGGGCGCGTGCGGGGAGAGTTTCAGCAGGTACTTGTTGATCCCGATGTCGGTGGCGACCGTGACGACCCAGGCGATGGCGCAGTTCGAGTAGAAGCTGAGGATGCTGTTCAGGAAGCTGAACATGTCCGCCTCCATCAGGGCCAGCGCGAACCCGAGGTTGACCAGCACGAAGACCATGCGGCCGGGGTAGCGCCGGGTGACCCGGGTGAAGGAGTTGGTCCATGCCAGCGAACCGGAGTAGGCGTTCGTCACGTTGATCTTGATCTGGCTGATCACGACGAGGACCACGGCCAGCGGGACCACCATCCAGGACGGCATCATCGCGTCGAAGGCGCCGCGGAACTGCTGGATCGGCTCAGGTGCCGCGTCCTGGCCTACCTCGGCCAGGATGTAGACGGCGAGGAAGACCCCGATCGCCTGCTTCAGCGCGCCGAGCACCACCCAGCCGGGCCCCGCCATGACCACCGCGGTCCACCAGGCGCGCCTGTTCTTCTCGGTCCTGGGCGGCATGAAACGCAGATAGTCGATCTGCTCGCCGATCTGGGCGATGAGGGAGAGGCAGACACCCGCCCCGAGCAGTACGGAGGCCGTGTTGACGCCGCCCTCGCCGTCGGTTCCCGCGTAGGACAGGAAGCGGTCGACGGTGCCCGGGTCGGTGGCGACGAGGTAGACCAGCGGACCGACCATCAGCACCAGCCAGACGGGCGTCGTCCACACCTGGAGCTTGCTGAGCGCCTTCATGCCGTAGATCACCAGCGGGATCACCATCAGCGTCGACACCAGGTAGCCCAGCCACAGCGGCAGCCCGAGCCCCAGTTCGAGGCCCTGCGCCATGATCGAGCCTTCGAGGGCGAAGAA
Source organism: Streptomyces nitrosporeus (assembly GCF_008704555.1). NCBI lineage: Bacteria > Bacillati > Actinomycetota > Actinomycetes > Kitasatosporales > Streptomycetaceae > Streptomyces > Streptomyces nitrosporeus. Next base: position 274,031 of record NZ_CP023702.1, on the reverse strand, counting down.
GATGAACGTGAAGCTGGCGAAGATGACGCTGGTGAGGACCGACCCGTAGTACCCGAAACCGGAGCCGCGGGTGATCAGGTCCAGGTCGATGTTGTAGCGGGCGCTGTAATAGGCGAGCGGGAAGCCGGTGACGAAGATGACGGCGGCGGCCACGGTGATCGCCACGAGCGCGTTACCGGTGCCGTGGGCGAGGCCGATGCCCGCGCCGATGGAGAAGTCCGCCATGTAGGCGATGCCGCCCAGGGCGGTCGTCGCCACGACCATCGGGGACCAGCGGCGGTAACTGCGGGGCGCGAAACGGAGGGTGTAGTCCTCCAGCGTCTCCCGGGTGGCCTGGCTCGGCCCGGAGCCGGGAGGGGCTTTCGGCGGACGTGACTCGGTCGTACTCATGGGCGGCCCTTCGTGGAGGAGGGGGACACCGGATACGGCGGGTACGGGTGCGGTGTCCGGGGCGGGGGAGCGGCGCCCGGCCGGCGTCGTCGGCGGCGGGGGGGTCTGTGGGACGGGGCCCGCGACAGCGCGGGGGTCAGGGCTGCCGGGCGGCCCGGAGGCGGTCGGCGTGCAACGCCATCTGCGTCATGGCCTGTTGGGCACGCTCCGTCACGACGGCCATCGAGCCGCCGACATGGGCGCGCAGAGCCCGGTGGCCCTCGCCGAGGCGGCCGTCACGGACGTGCTCCATGATCTCGATGTGTTCGGCGATGGCCGCCCCCACCCGGGCCTCGGTGAGGAAGTCGTACATCCGCACCCGGCGGACCCGTTCACCGGCCGCCACGAGGGCGGCCGTGAGCGCGGGATTGCCCGACGCGCGGGACAGCTCGGCGTGGAAGCGCTCGTCCTCGACGACGAAGCGGGGCCCCGGGGCCGGCGGCCGCTCGCGCATCGCGTACCAGCGTTCCAGCTCGGCGGTGAGGACCGCCCGGTCGTGACGGAGGCAGGAGTCCTCTTCCGCCCGGACGATCCCGCGCAGTTCCAGGGTGACCCGCAGCTCCCAGAAGTCCTTCAGCTGGGCCAGGCTGGGGACGGTGACGAAGAGACCGTCGTCCCCGTGCTCGATCAGCCCGTCCGCCAGCAGCCGAGCGAGCCCCTCACGCACGGGGGTGCGCGAGACCCCGAACCGCGCGGCCAGCCGCGTCTCGGCCAGCCGTTCACGAGGCCCGAACCCACCGTCCAGGACGGCCGCGCGCAGCTTCGCGTAGACCGATTCACGGAGCGAGGGCATGGCCGGCGGACACGGACCGCCGCCCGGGTCCGGCCGCGTATACAGCGGGGAATCCATGGACGGACACGCTAGGAACGGCGTGTTTCCCGGGCGGAGCCCCGACGGTGAACGGCTCGTTACCGACGCCTCACGCGGTGTCCGCACCCCTTCGTGCGGACACGTGCGGGCCTGTGCCGTCGCCGCCGTGGTGCCGGGGAGGACGGGCGAAGCTCCGGGGCCGCCCGGCGGGGGTGCCGCCGGGACGGTACGTGCCCCGGCGGGGCGAGGGCCGCCGGGCCCCGTCCCGGAGGCCGGCGGCCCTCGCCCCGCCCGTACGCCGCGCCCGGGTGCCCTGCCCGCACGGGACTCAGACGGTCCCGGCGTGCTCCCGCTTGCGTCCGCGCAGCTGCCTCAGTACGAGGGCCGCCGAGGTGACCAGCGGCAGCAGTCCCGCCACGGCGTCCGCGGTGCCCAGTCTGTCGTGGGTGCCCTTGGCCCTGCGGACCTGCTTGGAAGCCCGGATGACGGCGAGCGCGCTGCTGCCGAGGCTCATCACCAGCCCTGCCTTGCCGGCGCGCGGGCCCTTCATGGGCCCCGATCGGTTCTTGGCCATCGGAGACACCTCCGGCTGGGGCCGGAAAGCCCCGGTTGTGCGGATCGGTCCGTGGATCGGCGCATTCCACGTAACCCGGTCCGCGACCTCCACGCAAACGGAGCAGGGGCCGGGACTCTCCGGCAGGCCCGGAACGGACGGCTGACCAGCAGCGCCGGGCCCGTCGGCTAGGGCCGCGAGGGGCGGGCCCGTACGTCGGGCCGCGGCCCGGGTGCGCGGCCCCTGGGGGCCTGCGCCCGGCGGGCGAGAGGGCAACACGGCGCACGGCCCGGGCGGGGCGCTCCCGCGTACGCGGACGGCCCTGCCCCGGACCGCCCACAACCAGCGTGTAACACTTCCCGGCCCGCGCGCACTACTCAGTGAACAGCCCGAACGATCAGAGGGGACCGGTGGTGAGCGACGACCACGCCCGCTTCACAGCGATGTACGACGACTTCCGACAACGTGTCTGGGCCTACGCCGTCAGCCAGGCGGGGCGGACCGCAGCCGACGACGTGGTGAGTGAGACGTTCACCGTGGCCTGGCGGCGGTTCCACGAGATACCGCAGGAACCCCTGCCCTGGCTGCTCGGGGTCGCACGCAATGTGCTGCGGGCCCATCACCGGGCCGACGCCCGGCGTTCCGTGCCGGCCGGGACGGGCACCTGGGCGAAGGAAGCGGTGACCGGGGACATCGCCGACGACGTCACCGAGCGCCTGACCATGCTGCGCGCACTGGACCGGCTGTCACAGACGGACCGCGAGGTGCTCCTGCTCGTCGCCTGGCACGGCCTGACGCCCGCTCAGGCCGGCACGGTCGTCGGATGCTCGACCGCGACCATGCGGGTGCGGCTGCACCGGGCCCGCGGGCGGCTGCGGAAGGCAGCCGACTCACGGCAGACAAAACCCCCGGCCCGCAGGCTTCAGCCGTTCCGCCGGACCAACCAGGAGGCCGCACTGTGAAGGACGACATCATGGACCGGCTGGCCGCGGCACGGCCCGCCGCCCTGGACCCCACCGCTCCCGTACCGCCCGAGGTACGGCAGCGAGAACTGCACCGAGCCATGAGCGGCCTCGGGAACCGCCCGGCCGCCCCCGGCCGCGCCCGGCGCGGCATACGGCGGCCCGCCTGGACCGTGTCGGCGGGGCTCGCCACGGCCGCTGTGGTCGCCTCCGTGGTCCTCACCGCGCCCGGCTCCACTGGGGACGGGGCCCCGGCGTCCGGCGCCTCGGGCCGGCAGGTGCTCGTCGCGGCGGCCACGGACGTGGAACAGCAGCCCCAGGAGGCCAGGGGACGCTACTGGCACGAGGTCACCCGCAGCGGCGCCGCGACCGAGGTCCCGGGAAAGGGCTACACACTCACGGCCCGGTGGCAGGAACAGGTCTGGCTCGCCTCCGGTTCCGACCGCCGCTGGAGCCGGCACACGGACCTGGGCGCGCGTCCCGCGGGCCCGCGGGACGAGGCCGTCTGGCGTGAGCAGGGCGCACCGCGCAGCTGGACGGTCGACGGCACGCGGCTGAGTTACGAGGGGCGCGGAGTCACACAGGAGGACGCTCCTGGCGGCGCCACCGACCAGGGTGTCCTGGGCGGCTTGCCCGTATCGCTCATGGACGAGCTGAGCAGCGACGAGAAGGTCCTGCGGGAGCAGCTCCGCGCCCACCTCGACGAGCGGTACAACGCACCGGAGCGGCACTTGGACGCGTTGGTGGTCGACGCCGCCGTGCAGGTGGCGATGCACATGCCGGTCACCCCCGGCGTCCGCGCGGCCGCCTACCGTCTGCTGGCCGGAGAACCGGACATCCGCGCGCTCGGTGACGTCACCACGCCGGAGGGCCGCACCGGCCGGGGGGTCGGCCTGAGCAGCGACCGGGCCCCCGGCACCGAGATCCAGCTCGTCTTCGACCGTGGGACCGGGGCGCCGATCGGCGAACAACGGGTGCTGACGAAGGAGCTGGACGGGCAGCCGGAGGGCACCGTCCTCGACTACACCACCGTCATCGCCGCCCGGTGGACCGACACCGCGCCGCCCTTCACCGGGGACAGGTCCCGCAGGCCCTGAGCCGGTACTTTGCGCGCCGTCCGCGGGGGAGCGTTCCGGGACCGTGACCGCGGTCCCGGACCTCGCCCGCGAACGCCTGGCCGCCTGCCGTACCGGAGCCGTCCCGCCCGGTTCGAGGCGGAGAGCGGCTCGCCGGCGTACCGCTGGAACGGACGACCCGAGCCCGGGCGCAGGAGCCGGCCGCCGGCCCGTCCACCAGCACGCCCCTGCCCCGCCGGACCTCCGGACGGCCCCCGTCGAGCCGGGGGCACGACAGCCGCCGCGCAGGCGGGCCCGTCGTCACCGCGGCCAGGCTGATGCGGTGTCAACCGGCTCAGCGGTGACGTGAGTTGAGGCGGAAGGGGGCTGCTGTCAGTGGCGGGTGGCAGCATCATCGGCATGGTCCCCGTGCCGTAGCGGTCACGTCATGACGGCGTTATGGACACGACTCGGCGGCCGGCCCCGCGGCCAGCGGGAAACGGAAGCGATCATGACAGGCACATACGGGTCCCACGGAGGAGGCATACGTGTTCGGCAAGGCAGGACGCATGGTCAGGCATCTGGAGGCGACAGGAGTCGGGCTGCCGCCGGACCACGCGGTCGTGGTCGACGCACCGGACGCACGCGCCGCCGACGCCATGGCCGCCGCTCGCCGTGGCGCGTACGCGCCGGCCCGCGCACTCCTCGCCGCCACACGTGAAGAAGCCGACTGGGCCCTGCGGGACGAGTCCGTGAACGCCCTCGCCAAGATCGCTCTGGACGACGCGGCGTGGCTGAACGCCTGGCGGGCCGAGTCGCCGGACGACCCCGACGCCCTGGTCGTCGAGGCGTTCCGGCGGATCGCCGAGGCATGGGAGGTCCGCACGGGCGCGTACGCCGAAGACGTGGCCTCGGACCGGTTCCGTGCCTTCTTCTCGCTGCTGGACGACGCGCTGCCGGTCATCGAAGCGGCCATCGCGGCCTGCCCCGGCGACCCGGTCCCCTGGTCCGCGGCCCTGAGCCACTGCACAGGCGTTCAGGCACCACGCGATGTCTTCGACGACTGCCTGCTCCACGCGCTCGACCGCGGGCCCCACCACGTGCCCACCCACCTCCAAGCCGTGCAGTTCCTCTCCGCCAAGTGGCACGGCAGCCACGAGGAGATGCTCGACCACGCGGCCCGTGCCGCCGCAGGCGCCCCGCAGGACTCCCCCGTCCGCGCCCTGGAGGTCGTGGCGCTGACGGAAGTCGGCGTCGAGACGGACAGAGAGGGGAGGCACCCGCGTAAGAACGGCAGCCGGACGGCTCCCGGTGCCGACCGGGTCGACGGGATCATCGCCACAGCACAGGCGTACTCCGCGTCGCGCCCGCCCGAGGACCGTGCTGCCCGCCTGATCCGCAACCACCTGGTGTGGGCACTGAACCGCCAGGAACGCTGGGCCGAGTCGCTGGACGTCTACCGCTCCATCGGGCGGTACGCCACCGAGTCGCCCTGGGAATACGTGGGAACCCCCCTGCGGGCGTTCCTGCACTTCCGCGACCACGCCCGGTCCCGGCTCGCCGCCTCCACCCCCCGCAACGGCACCGTCCCCGCCCCCGCGGTGCCGCTGCCGGAGTCCGCGCGGCCCCAGGCGGCACAGGAGATCGCGTACGTTCCCACCTCGCCGCAGCGCGCCTCGCAGGAGCTGCTGCTGTGCGGGGCGACCGTCCGGCTCGCTCCGGCCGGACGGTGGACCCTGATGGAGGCGGCCCCGTCGCAGGAGACGCCGGGCAAGCGCGGACGCCGAGCGACGCTGCTGCGCCTCGACGGCCTGGCGAAGGTCGCGGAAACCGCGTTCAAGGACCCTCGGCTGACCACCCTGGTCGCCCACCGCGAAGGGGGCGGCTCCCACGCCCTCACCGTTATCAGCGAGGGCAGGACGACCGCCCGGCACCGGTGGGCGGGGCCCGGGGCGACGCCGGCGCAGGAGAGCGCACACCGGAACGCGGAGCTGTTCGTCGCGGCGGCCGGCAGCGGCGACGCCCGCGAGGTGGCGCGGCTGCTGCGCGATCCGGGCGAGCCGTCGGAGCTCCTGACCTGCACCCTGGCCACGCTGGGCCTCCCGCCGCTCCCGGCCGGCTTCGGCGAGCGCTCGGAGGTCCTGGCCGGTGCGCGGGGGGCCACCGTCCACCAGGCCCGCTCGCTGTGGCAGGGCATGAAGGACTTCATGAGCGACGACACCGATCCGAACCCGCCGCTCCAGCTCGACGGCCGATGACCGGGGCTCCCGTCGTCCCACAGGCGGACGATCGCCGCCGTCCGTCACCAGCCGGTACACGCCGCTCCTGCTGCCCTCCCTGTGACCCGCTCGCCCGCCTCCCACCACCGCCCGCCTCCAGCCGCCGCTCGCCGCCGGTTCGTCCCCCACCCCGACGAACCGGTTGCCGGCTTCTCCGCAAGCGGTGACCGCCCCCTGCGGCGGTTCCGTGATCCCCGCTGGTGGGACCGCTCGCATCCTGTTTGGTCATGGATGCCGCAGTGGGCGTCCGCATGGGGCGGGCTGTGGCGAGGGAGAGGGCGCATGCTCGGGACAGCGGGGACCGGAGCGGCGGAGGAGCGGGTCTACCGCCTCCCGGTGGAGTTACGGGACGCGAGCATGGACGAGATCGTCCAGCGGCTCCGCGTACCGGAACGCGAAGTGGCGTCACTTCTGCCCTCCCTGTATGGCAAAGGACTGGTCGAGCGGCCGCCGGGTGACAGCGGCATGCGGTACGCACCCGCCCCGCCGGACGTGGCCCCGCAGCCTCTGCTGACGCGCGCGGCCAGGAAGCGCTGGAACGGGCGCGGCGTGGGGTGGAGCAGCTGACCGAGGAGTAGCGGGCGGTCGACCGCTCGATCTTCCATCGGTGCCGCCGAGGCGCTCACCGGACTCGTCCCGGTCGGCGAGCCCTCTTCTTCTGCCCGCACCGACGCGGCATCGACGATCACTGACGACCGGACCGGACCGGCTCAGCCCTCACGGCCGCCATCGTGCCGCTCGAACCTCAAGTCACGTGGTACAGACCTCTGCGCTCCGCCCGATGCGGCCGATCTGGCGGCCCGCTCGATCTTCGCGTAGCGGGCGGCGCGGGCTTTCTCGTCGATCTGCGTCTCATGTTCGGGGCGCATCCCGGTTCGGCCGTCGACGCCTTCACGCAGGATGTCGGCGTGCCCGGCATGCCGGTTGGTCTCGCCGAGGACGTGGACCATGACGGCGAACAGGTTCGTATCGGAATGGGGATGCGGCCACCAGGGCACGTGGCCGGGGGCATCGAGGGGAAGCTCGTTGATCGTCGCGTCCGAGTGTTCCCACGCGCGCCGGTAGAACTCGATGATCTGGTCGCGGGTCTCGCCCTCAGCCGCCCACAGATCGCTGCCGTCGTGGTCCTGCCACCGGGGCAGCGGTTTCGGGAAAGGGCGGCCGAAGACCTCGCCGAAATACCCGGCCTCTACGCTGGCCACGTGTTTGACCAGGCCGAGGAGGTTGCTCCCGGTCACTGTCAACGGTCGGCGGGCGTCGTATTCGGACAAGCCGTCGAGCTTCCAGAGCAGGGCCTCGCGGTCCCGCCGCAGTCTCTTGTGCAGGTTGTCCTTCGCGAATTCATCGATCATGCGGCACGAGCCTGCCATGGGCTACCCGCGGCCTCAAGATCCCGTGCGTGGACCGCAGCGGCCGGAAGAACCGGAGTCTGGCCATGGCCAGTGCCCTGAGCTGTCACAAGAGGCCGAGGCATGTGCCATGGGAGACGACGTCTTGGGGCCTCCCGGGAATCAGCACGTCGGTTTGATCTTGGTCTCGTCGGTGTCGAAGAAGCTGACGACGTCTTCCGGCGCGTGGAAACGGGCGGTTGGGGCGGTGAGATGGACGCCATGGGCTTCCAGGAGCGGGCGGACGTCTTTCGCTGTGCGGCTGATGGTCATCGCGGTGGTGTTGAAGAGTTGGCCCAGAAGGTGCGTGGGCGCGAGTTTTCTCAGGTGGAGCACGGTGACCAGGACCCGGTCAGCTGAGGTGAGTTTGGCTTTGGCTCCAGTGCCAGGGGCGGCCATGCGCTCGTGACCTTGGCGCGCGCGGAGTACTCGCTCACGCTGAGGCTCCATCTATGGAGTCAACGAGTGGATGGAACCTTTTTCATCCTGAATGGTTGCAGGTCAGCAGCGTATGGATGGCCTGCACGTTCATGCCGTGCTTTCGGTGTTTCATCGAGTGGTACGGCTCGTCCGCGCGGAACCGGCCGATGGGGATCAGAGTGCCGTCAACGATGGCATGGTCGCCCTCACCGAGACCGGTGAGGGCTTCATGAAGGCCGGGCGCCCAGGAGGCCGGAACGTCCAAGACCTCGTCCACGTACCGACAGGCGGTGGCCTGCGATATCCGAAACCGGCACCGAGCTGGGAGAACGTCTCGTTCTTGCGTAGGTGGACCAGCGCGAGCGGTGCCTGCTTGAAGCAGCCCAGCGTGCGCCGACGGGTGCTACGGGTCCGGCGATGCTCATACAGCAGCCAGGCGACATGCTCGACGAGCTCATGCGGGACGTCGGGCGTGGCAGGACACGGAACCGACAGGGCCCCTTCGGTCGCCGGTTTGATGAGTGGAATCACCACGCCGACGACGAGGGGCCCTGCCTCGTCACCACCCCGGCTGACCAGCCCATTCCGCCCTCCAGCACAGGATGAAAGAGGTTCGATGTCTCGAGCGCGGCAACCGCGCACTGGGCCGATTTCTTCAGGGCAGTAGTGGTACTGCCCTGTCAGGAACGTCGCGATCGGAGCCCTCCACCTCGCCGCCGGGCTGCCCGGGACCAAACCCGCACCCTCCTCTGTCTCATGTGATCAAAAGGGACGAGGTCCGATTACGCCGAAGTCCTCATCGTTCGGTACGAACGAAAAGGCAGCCATTTCCTCGCGGCAGCCCTGACCTGCTACAAGAGACTCGCAAAGCTCTCCACCTGAGACAACCTCGCATTTTCCTCAAGTCCCCTGCTGTGTAACGGTTTCCCGCTATGGTTGGCAGCTCTGCGGCGAGAACCAGAGTGAAAGAGCGGGGCCCGTCCCAACGGCCGCGGGTTGGAATGGGCCGTCATGCGGTACGGGTTGTAGGGGAGCCGGGATGAACGTGACAGTTACGATCACGGGGGATGGAGCGGCTGATGAGCTGCGTTCCCTGCATGAGTGGCTGATTGTCGAGGAGGAGCTGCGGGGCCGGGTACGGCTGGTGGAAGCGCCGCCACCGCCTGGCACTCTAGGTACGGTTCCAGAAATGCTGACGATCGCACTGGCTCCGGGTGGGGTAACAGCGGTGCTGGCGAGCGCGGCTATCGCATGGATGCGGCACCGCACTGGTGAGGTGACATGCAAGCTGACCCGGCCGGACGGGACAAGCATGGAAGTCCGCGCGCAGAGGGTACGCAGTACGGACATGGCAGAAGTGCGCGAGTTGGTCGACGGGTTGGCCGATATGTTGGAGGACGGTCCCAGGGTGGTCGACGGTGATGAGGGCGAGTCGACCGTACCGACTGGACAGTAGTCTCGATGGCCGGCTTGAGTGCGCCCGGGACTCGGGTGCTGCTGATCGGCACCGGTTCCCACAACCCCGCCTCCAGCCTGCCGCCGGTCCCAGCGGTGATGGGTAACTTGGCTGACCTGGGGCAGGCGTTGGTCGAGCGGTGCGGGCTGGCTGAGGAGAACTTGCGGGTGATCCGTGACCCGGCAAACCCGATGGAGCTGGGGATCGCCATCGCGCAGGAGGCCGAGCGTGCTAAGGGCGTGCTGTGGATCTACTACGTGGGCCACGGACTGGTCAGCCCCGCCGGCGAGCTGTATCTGGCTACAGTCGCTACTGATTCCCGCCCAGGACGGGTGGCTTACACCGCGCTGGCTTACGCCGCGGTCCGTGGCTCCCTGCTGCAAACTGCAGCTCGATCAATCATCGTCGTGCTCGACTGCTGTTTCTCGGGGCGGGCAGTGGATGTCCTGGGTGACGTCGAAGAGCAGGAGGTCGACTTGGCTCGGGTCCACGGCGGGTACGTCCTGGCTGCGGCTGCCAGGGATGAGCGGGCGCTGGCCACGCCCGGCGCCCCGCACACCGCCTTCACCGGCGAGCTGATCCGTCTACTATCCGAAGGCGATCCGGAAGGCACTCAACAGCTGACGCTGCGGCAGGCGAACCGCTACCTGGACCGAATTTTGCCCGCACGGGGCTTCCCCCGCCCCCGCCATCGCGCCAGCGAGTGGATCGAAGACCTGGTGCTGTGTCCGAACCCTGCCTATCGGCCCCTGCCTTTGTCGCCTGTATTGCCCGCACCAGCTCGGGTGGATGCGATGCCACAATCGTGCCCCTACCCGGGTTTGGTCGCGTTCGGCCTTAGTCAGGCGCAGTGGTTCTTTGGCAGGGAACAATTGATCACTGAGCTGGCCGGAAGGCTGGCCGGGAGTATGGATTTATCCGATCCGTTGGTTCTAATGGGCCCCTCCGGGACCGGCAAATCCTCCTTGCTGGGCGCGGGCCTGCTATCCGCTCTGGGCAAGGGTGCGATGCCGGTGCCCGGATCCAGGACTTGGCCGCACCTGCTAATAACTCCGACCGAGCATCCGTTGGCCGAACTAGCTACTCGTCTGGAACGGCTGGCCGGGGTGCCGGGCGCATCGCTGCGCAAAGAAATCGAGAGTGACCCGCTTCGACTCGTTGCTGTCATCCGTGAGATGTTAAAGGCCCGAGCCGGCCAAACAGCGATCACCGGATCGCGGCTGGTGCTGGTGGTGGACCAATTCGAAGAAGTCTTCACCCAGTGCGCTGACGTGCGCGAGCGCCAGATGTTCATCAGCGCCCTGTGCGCTGCTGCCAGTGGCGACGGCGGCGAACCGCCTGCACTGGTGGTCCTCGGCCTGCGGTCGGATTTTCATGACCACTGCGCTGCCTGCCCTGCGCTGCAGCCTGCTTTGCGCAAGGCCCCGCTCTTCGTCGGACCGATGACCACCGACGAGCTGCGTGACGCAATTACAAGGCCCGCCGAAATCTCCGGATTGGAATTGCAACCAGGACTGGTTGACATTTTGCTGCGTGATTTTGGCGCTGACGGCACAGCGCGAAGCGTCGCCCCGGAGTCCCTACCGCTACTTTCTCACGCCTTACGCGCAACCTGGAAACACCGAGAGGGCTGCACGCTGACCGTGGCCGGATACGCGGCCACGGGATATATCGGGAACTCGGTCGACAACACCGCCGAGGCGATCTATGGCCAGTTCAACTCCACCGAACAGCAGACATGCCGGTCGTTGTTATTGCATTTGGTCCACATCGGAGAAGGCACCCAGGATGCTCGGCGCCGAGTCAATCGCATCCGACTGCTCCACGACTCACCCCGTCCGGACACCGCAGCTGAAGTTCTGGAAACCCTGGCCGGTGCTCAGCTGGTCACTGTCGAGGCTGAAACCGTTGAGATCACCCATGAAGTGCTGCTTCATGCCTGGCCACGGTTACGTCAGTGGATCGATGACGACCGCTCCGGACTACGTATCCACCAACAGCTTGCGCGGGACGCCGAGGTCTGGGAACGGAATGGGCGGAATCCCGCCCAGTTGTATCGCGGGTCCCGCCTTGGACTTGCCCGGGAATGGGTCAACAGCTCCACCCGAAGCAGTCATCCCACCCCCCTGCAACGTAAGTTCGTGGACACCAGTGTGCAAGCTGTCCAGCGGCGGAAAAGAGTGATGGGGCTGCCTGCTGTCGCTCTGTGCTCAGCTCTGCTGGTCATGGCCGGCTGGCTCGGGGCGAGCGGCGGGAGTGAGGGTGGAGTTGAGAGTGGGGTTGAGTACGAGAAGTGGAAGGTCTCGCACCCCAGCCTGCGTATCGGTGTCATGGCGGATCGGCCGGGCCTGAGCGCGTACGACGAGAAGAAGAATAAATTGACGGGATACGAAATCGACATGGCTCAAGAGATTGCCATGGAAATGGGGTACGACACGGATGAAATAGAATTCCGTCCTGTGACGGGCGAAAATCGGAGCAACGCCCTACATAGTGGGAAGATCGACCTCGTCATCGCTTCGTACAGCATCACGGAGGACCGTAAGCGCGCCTCGCCCGATGGGTCCAGCATTGTCTTCGCGGGCCCGTACTACCAGGCGAACGGGGCGTTCCTGGTGCGCAAGGATTCGGGTAAGCGCGAGATCAACGAATCCAGCGACCTGAAGAATCAGAATCTCGCGGTGTGCACTGGGCTGGGTTCGACGTACGAGGAGATACTGGCTGAAAAAGGCTTCACCGTGATGAGGTCGCAGCCTTCCACACCTCAGGACTGCCTGGAATATCTACTGAACAAGAATTCCAATGTCTACGCGATGGCTTCGGACGACGTCATCCTCGCTGGCTACGCCAACAAGTACCCGGAGGTGCGGATGCTGGAGCCCTTCGGCGTTGCGGGCAGGTACGGCGTGGCGATGCGCTCCGGTGCCCCGTCCTTGAAGAGTGAGGTGTGTTCAGCGCTGCTGAAAATCCTAAAGGGCAATGCCTGGAACGAAATGTACAAGGCCAACCTCTCCGACCTGCTGGGCGGCAAGCCCCCGCCGGCCAAGCCAGACATGGTGGAATGCAAGGACCGCTGAGGTGAGGTGCCCCCGCTGTGCAGGGCATGCTCCCGCTTCGAGGGCACGCGGCTGGAGCCCAGCGTGCGGCTCACGACGGGTCGTGGATCTCCCTACGCCGTCGATGTCGAAGGGCAGGCTGGGGCACATCGCATCGATTGCCGCGACCTGCTTCTGTACCTCGGCCATCGTCGCGACGACGTGGGCCTTCGGCGGGGTGGCCTCCGTGGTCTGTATGCCGGTGCCGGCGACCCACTTCATCAGGTCGGCGTGCGAGGTGTGGGCGAACACCTCGCCGCCCGGCAGCTCGACGGCCTGGAAGACGAAGAACGTCATCTCCAGGGTGTAGGGCCTGTTCCTCGCCCGGATGGTGCCAGCAGCGGCGTTGCGGGCGTTGGCGAACGCGTCCCCGCCACGCTGGGCGCGCACCTCCTTGGTCCGTTCGAACTGCTTGTGGGTGAAGAGGATCTCTCCCCTGACCTCGAAGGTCAGCGGCCGGATCAGCTACTGGGGGAGACCGGTGATCGTGCCGATGGCATGGCTCCAGTCCTCGCCCTGACGGCCGTCGCCACGTCCGACGAGCTTGACCAGGCGACCTCTCTGGTACCGCGCGGCGACCGCGAAGCCGTCCAGCTTCACGTCCACGACATAGCCGCCGGTGACCGGGCCGCCCAGACGCCGCTGGAGCGATGCTTCCCAGGCCAGCAGCTCGGCGGGCGTGTTCACTTTGTCCAGGGACTGCATGGGTACCGTGTGCGGGTGATGGGCAAGGCGTCCAGCACGGCGGTGGTGACGATCGCGCCGGACCGGTGGATCGCCCCGGATTCCCGTCGCAACGGAGGCGCCCGGAGGCGCCCGGAGGCGTGGGACGGCGGCACCGTGCCGTCAGGGCGGCGGTGGGCCCGCAGGCCGCGGCTGGCGTGGCAGGGTACCGAGTGTCCGGGGTCGCGTCATGCGGTACCGGCGCACAGGATGCGGTCCACGAGCCCGCGGACGGCCCGTTCGGCGGCGAGCAGCTGCTCGCCGCCGCCGGTGCCGTTGGCGGCGACGACGACTGAGCGGCGCCCGTCCACGGTAAAGCCGGTGCGCACCGTGAACCCCTCCAGGTCCCCTCCGTGGCCCCAGGTGTCGCCGCCGCAGGTCAGCGGCTGCTGCATCAGTCCCAGGCCGTATCGCAGGCCGGGGAACCCCACGTGGAAGTTCTCGCTGACGGACACGGTCCTGCGCATCTCCGCGAGCTGGGCGGGAGGCAGCAGGCGCCCGCCGAGCAGGGCGGTGAAGAAGCGGTCCACGTCGCGCTCTGTGCTGACGAGGGCAGCGGCCGCGTCCACTTGGGAGACGTTCCTGGCCGTGGTGTCGGTCCGGGTGACCGAGCCGGGAAACAGGTGGTACGTGTGGGCGTGCGGCGGCTTCAGGTACGGGTCGTCGCCGGGGGCGTAGGTGCCGGTCAGGCCGAGCGGCCGGATGATACGGTCGCGTACCTCCTCGGCCCAGGGCCGCCCGGTGACCTTCTCGATGATCATCCCGGCGAGGACATAGCCGGTGTTGGAGTAGTTCCAGTCGGGCTCGGGGGCACCGGCCGGTGCGGGTGGGAAATCCGGCCGGTGGCGCATCGCGCCGGCGACCAGCTGTTCGGGGTCCCAGTGGTCGAATCTTGTCCGCTCGAAATCGGCCGCGGTGTTCCCGGTGTCCTCTTCGGGGCCGTAGTTGTGGATACCGCTGGTGTGCTGCAGCAGGTTCCTGACGGTGATGAGGCTGCCGTTGTTGCCGTTGCCGCTCACCACACCCGGCAGCCGGCGCTCGACGGTGTCGTCCAGGGACAGGCGGCCCTCGGCGACGAGCTGCAGCACCACGGTGGCCACGAACGCCTTGGTGACGCTGCCGATCCTGAACTCCGCCCCGCGCGGCACGGGGCGGCCGGTGTGCAGCTCGGCCTCGCCCGCTCGGGCGCGTACTGTGCGGGCGCCGTCGCGCACCTGCACCGTGATGCCGACGAACCCGCCCTCTGCAAGGACGCGGGCCGTTTCGCGTTGGAGCTGCCGGGAGGTGAGCCGGCCGCCCGCGGAGGCCTCGGCGTCCGCAGACGCCGGGCGGGGAGCGGCCGCAGCACCAGGCGCGAGCGCCGTGGACGCAAGGGCAGCAGCGAGGAGAACGGCGGGGGCGAGGCGGACCCGCGAGGTCTTCTGTATTGCCTTCATGCCCTCACACCCTGCCGGGGCGGGCCGGCCGCGCCCATGACGGCAGCCTCCGGAACGGGTGTGGGGGTACCTCCAGGGTCCAGGTGGGGCAAGCCGGTAAGGGGCGCCTGGGACGGGCCGGGGAAAGGGCGCGTGGACCGTGTGGGCGGAAGACCGCGAAGAGGTCCGGCTGCGCCGCCGGCACCGCACCACCGCCCCCGGCCCCGCAGCCGCCAAGGCGCCGGACCTGATCGGCCGCTACCTCACCGCAGGCGAGCCGAGCACGAAGTACGCCGGCGGCATCACCTGCCTGCCCGTCGACGGTGGGAAGTCCTGCTGCCCGGCGACCGTCATCGGCCTCGCCCCGCGCTGTCCGGCCGGCCGGGTGATCGCCGGCCACATGCGCGCGGACCTGGTGACCGACACCCTGGCCGCTGTGATCCGTACCCGCGGCAGCCTCGCCGGACCGATCACGCACACCGACCGCGAAGCCCCGTACACAAGCAGGTCCTTCGCCCAAGCCTGCGGTTCAGCAGGGGTCCCGCGAAGCATGGACGCGGTCGGTTCCAGTGCGGACAACGCACTCCCCGAGTCCTTCAACGCCTCCTTCGAACGCGAGACCCGCAAAGGACGAAAGAGCCGGTCCGATGAGCGAGAGGCCCGCCTCGACGCATTCAGACGGCTCCACCGCAGCTACGTCCGCCGCCGGCACTCCCGCCTCGGGCAACGATCACCGACCGCCTCCGAGAACTCCTTCCGCCGCACACCGGCCACGTCGGCACAAGCCGCATGACCCGTGTCCGGAATTCGGGGGCGAGGCCCCGTTCGGTAGACGCTGCCGCCGGAAGTGAGCGGAGCCGGAGCCCCGGCGTGCGGCGGGCGGCACACCCGTGCAGGTCGCGTTCGCGTCGAAGCCGCACTCTGCCCGGGACATGAGCGCCGCCGCACCCGACGCAGGCGCCCCGGCCGGCCTGGCCCCCGCCACCGAGGCGCTGAACCATCCGACGGTCCCTTCGCGCATGCCCGCCAGTCAGGTGTGCTCGCCGGTCGACCGGAGCCGAAGCCTCTTCGGGGGTCATGAGGGGAGTTCCCGTACCAGCGGGTGGTGGGAGCAGCGGAAGCCGCCGGCGAAGGGGGTGACCGCGTCGTAGGGCAGGGTGTGGACCGTGACGTCGTGGGCGGTGAGAGTCTCGGCCAGGCCGGTCAGACGCTCGTCGACGAGCACTTCGCCGGGGGCCAGCACCAGGCTGTTGCCCGCCAGGAGGTTGACGGCGTCATGGAGGCTCACGTCGATCAGCTCCCAGTCGGCGACCGGTGCAGGCAGTCCGTTGGTGAACTGCTCCCGGCAGACCACGGCGAGCCCTTCGCGGACGGTGGTGAGGCCGTCGTCCAGGTGGATCACCTGGTCCGAGAGCGGCACCTGGTGGACCCGGTGACCGTCCCCGAGCAGGCGTTCCAGCCACCGGGCGCCCGCCGCGTCGGACGCGGTCCGCCCGGTGCCGACGAGGATGTCGCGGCCCATGGGCAGGACGTCGCCGCCTTCCAGGAAGGGCCCTTCGGCCGTGCGGAGGTCCGCCACCGGTACGGGCACCGGTGGCGGCATGACCGAGCAGCGTGCTCCGCGTGCCTGCGCCTCCTCGAAGACGGGACGCAGGCCGAAGCGTTCCTTGAAACGGGCCGGCAGTCGCAGCGCCGTTTCGACGACCTGGTCGCCGATGACGACCATGGGATCGCGTACAAACGTCTGCATGCTGAAACCGTCGTCGTACAGGCCCAGTTCGCTGTCGCTGAGTGTGCGGGGGCGGTGTACTCCCACACCCCGGGCGGTGAGGAAGCGGGCCAGTGCCTCGACCTGTTCGACACACCGCCCGTACCCTTCGGGATCGGCCTGGGACCAGCGCAGCCCCGCCCAGCGGGGCATGCTTGCCCGCGTACGTTCCGGAAGGAAGCCGAGCGACTCGGGGACCCCCGCGGCGAGCTGGGCGGGGAAGGTGAAGTCGATGACCCGGCCCACGACGGTTTCCCTGAGTACGCCCCAGTCGTGGGTGACGTTGATCCGAGGCTGTCGTGGCTGCGGGGTCATGAAGCAGGTTCCTTGCCCTTGGCCGGCTGCGGTGCCGGTGAAGCCGCTTGTCCGGCGAGGCGTAGCCAGAAGCCGAGCCGGTGCTCCTTCGCGTAGTCGACCGGCCCGATCCTGTCCGGGGCCAGGGACTGGGTGTGCGGTACGGCGTCCGCCGGTTCGAACCGGGGCCATCGCGGCAGCCCGGGCCGGTCCGGGCTGCCGGTGCGGGCGAAGTGCGCCCAGTAGTCGGTCATGGTGTCGGACAGACGCCGCTGGGCTCCGGTGAAGTGTTTCTGCGCGTCCGGGTCCTCGAACACGTAAGGGGTGTCTCCCGCGTGGTAGGCGCCGAAGTCGAAGGCGCCCGGGAGGGGGAGGTACATGGGGGCGTCCTTGTCGGCGAACTCGTAGGCGTACGTCGGGGTGCGGCGCCCGAGGGCGGTGGCCTGCGCGTGGGTGCCGCGGGCCCACATCCGGTCGGTCACCACGGTGGCCCAGGCCAGGGCGGGCGAGGGGAAGGCCGTGACCGGGTAGCGCGCGGCCACCGTGTCCGCGTCGCTTCCGAAGGCGGTGGCGAGAGCGCGCTCGTACCGGTCGGCGGTGAACGGGGAGCCGATCGCGTCGTGGGCCATCCCGACGAAAAGGCGGTGTTCGTCCGCCGTGGCCCCCGTCATCACCGGGACGCGGGTGAAGCGGCCTTCCCTGAGCGCCTCCTCCGGCAGTTCGGGAAGCACGTCGTTGCCGTAGGCGAACGCCTGGAAGGCGTTCATGATGCCCGGGACCTCCAGCAGTTCCCTCACGGGCAGTGCGCGAAGGCATCGCAGCGCCTGCCGGGGGTCGGGCCCGGCGCAGCCCAGGGCCGACGTCATCCCGAGGCCGGTCTCCCGGGACTCCCGCTCCGTACGCCAGGTGTAATGCGGATAGGCGGGCACGCCCTCGCCCATCGCCCCGGCCGGCATGTCCATCATTCCCTCGCCGCTGGCCAGGACGGCCCGGTGGAACAGCCCCCGGGCCCCCGGCGAGGTGAGGTGGCCGCTGATGGCGGCCGCGCCGAAGGAGGAACCCGCCACGGTGACGTTGCCGGGGTCCCCGCCGAACGCGGCGGCGTTGCGCCGGACCCAGCGCAGCGCGGCCTGCTGGTCCTGCAGCGCGAACGTCCCTGAGCCCTGGAGTCCCGGGTAGGCGAAGCCGCCGAACACTCCGAGCCGGTAGTTGATGGTGACCACGACCACGCCGCGGTCGGCGAGGCGCCGCGCGTCGAAGAAGGCGCCACCCCCCACGGCCCCGTCTCCGTGGATCCACACCAGGACGGGTGCGGGGCGCCCCGTGGACGCCGGGGCGCGCGCGGTGACATCGAGGACCAGGCAGTCCTCCTCCTGGCTCGACACGTCGGTGTAGGCCGAGGCGGTCTGGGGGCACAGCGGCCCCGGTTCTGTCGCGTCCCGCACACCGGACCAGGGGCGCACCGGGCGCGGGGCCGCCCAGCGGTACGCGCCCTTCGGCGGTCCCGCGTAGGGGATGCCCCGGAACACGGTGTGGGCCGCTGTCGCCCGGCCCCGTACGAGGCCGGTGTCCGTGCGTACCGTGGGAGCGGCGACACCGCTCCCCGAGCCCGCCGGGTCCGGGAAGTCCGTGGCCGGCGCGCTCACCGTCAGGAAGAGCGCGCCCGCGAGGACCGCGAGGACCACCGTGCGTTTCGCTGCCATGGCCGGCTGTCTCCTGTCGGATGCCGCGGGAAGGGGACAACGGACATATTCACAGCGGAACCGCCCCAGGCACGCGCACCTCGCCAGCCGGCCCGGGGTCTGCGGAGGCGACCGGGTGAAACTCCGGGCGGCGCCCTCGTCCGAGGCCCGGATCCGGATACGGAAGGGACGCCCCCGGCCGTGCCCGTGGAGTCCTTGGCCGACGGGCGGGCCGACAGGGGAACTTCGACTTCGACCACGTGAAGTTTTCCGGACTCTGCCGAGGGGCAGCGGATACCGGCGACCGGACCTGCACGATCAAGGAGGCGGCGGCCCTGACAGGGCCGCCGGCCGGCACACTGCGGTACTACGCGGGTCGGCGGGTGTGATCGCGCCCGTCGCGCGTGGCGAGAGCAGCGGGCACCGGATCTGCACCGAGGCGGACCCGGACCTGCTGACCGGGATCGCGTGCCTGGCGGCAGCCGGCATGTCCGTCCGCGACATGCGGGACTACGTCGAGACCGGCCGTCTGGGCCCGGACGCGGCGGAGCAGCAGATCTCGTTGCTGCGCGAACGCGCCGAGCGCTTGGCCGAGGAAGCCCGGCTGGTCAGGATGCGGCGGAAGTACGTGGGCCTGAAGATCGGCTACTGGCAGGCCGTGGCCGCCGGTGACGCCGCCGGGGCCGAACGCCCCGGCGGGGAAGCACGCGCTCTGCTCCCGGAGCTCGAGCCGGGCAGGTGAAGCGCTCGGCACCCGGGGCAGCCGTGCCGTGCAGGCCCGGCACCGGTGCTGTCCGGAGGCCACAGCGAGAAAAGGAGCTTCTATGCGTCAGGTAGTGATGACCGAGCCCGGCCAGGTCGTCGTCGAGGACCGCCCCGACCCGGTGGTCGAGCAGCCGACGGACGCCGTCATCCGGTTGGCCGCCACCTGTGTCTGCGGTTCCGACCTGTGGCCGTACCGCGGCGTGCAGCAGGTCGACCACCAAGTGATGGGGCACGAGTACGTCGGTGTCGTCGAGGCGGTCGGGCCGCAGGTGCGCACGGTGAAGCCCGGCGACTTCGTCGTGGGCTCGTTCTGGGCGTCGGACAACACCTGCGAGATCTGCCGGGCGGGCTACCAGTCGCACTGCGTGCACCGCACCGTCATGGGGTCGATCGGCACCCAGTCCGAACGGGCGCGCATCCCGCTGGCCGACGGCACCCTGGTGGCGACCCCGGGGATGCCCGATGCGGGCCTGGTGCCCTCGCTGCTCGCCGCCTCCGACGTACTGGGCACGGGCTGGTTCGCCGCGGACGCGGCGCAGGCGGGGCCCGGCAAGACGGTCGCGGTCGTCGGCGACGGCGCGGTCGGCCTGCTCGCGGTGCTGGCCGCCCGGCAGATGGGCGCGGAGCGGATCATCGCGTTCAGCCGGCACCCCGGCCGGCAGCGGCTGGCCCGGGAGTTCGGAGCCACCGACATCGTCGAGGAGCGCGGCGAGGAGGGCGCGGAGAAGGTCAAGGAGATGACCGGCGGGCTCGGCGCGCACAGCGTCGTGGAGGCGGTCGGCACGCAACAGGCCATGATGCAGGCGATCCACGCGACCCGGCCCGGCGGCCATGTCGGCTTCGTCGGCGTCTCCCACGACGTCAGCATCCCCGGCGACCTGCTCTTCGGCACCGGGATCCACCTGCACGGCGGTCCGGCGCCGGTCCGCCGGTACCTGCCCGAGCTGATCCGGCTCATCTGGGAGCGCGAGATCGACCCCGGCCGGGTCTTCGACCTCACCCTTCCCCTGGAGCAGGCGGCCGAGGGCTACCGGGCGATGGACGAGCGCCGTGCCGTCAAGGTCCTCCTGACGCCCTGACCGCAGCAGCCCCGACACACGGGAGCGAAGCAGGGCGGTGCAGTGCACCAGGGGCGGCGCCCGGAGTACTCCCGGCCCGAAGGACCGGCCCGTCGGCGCCGTGCTGAACGACGGCGTCCGCGGCCCCGACGCGCAGAGCGCCTCCGGCTGCGCCCACGTCCGGTTCGCGCCGGGCGCACATCGCCCTGCAGGAAGCCGACGGCGAGGCCGGCACACGGCTCGGCTACGTCAGCGACAGCGATTACGACGCAGCACAAGGAGCACGTTCATGAGCACGATTCCCCACGTCACGCTGAACAACGGCGTCGAGATGCCCCTGCTCGGCTTCGGCGTCTTCCAGATCCCGCCGGAGGACACCGAGCAGGCCGTCACCGACGCCCTCGAAGCCGGCTACCGGGCGGTCGACACCGCGGCGGCCTACCGGAACGAGGAAGCCGTCGGCCGCGCACTCGCCCGCAGCGGCGTCCCGCGCGACGAGCTGTTCGTCACCACGAAGCTGTGGATCCAGGACGCAGGCGAGGAGCCGGCCCGGCGCGCGCTGGAGACGTCGCTGGCCAAGCTCGGCCTGGACCGGCTCGATCTGTGCCTGATCCACCAGCCCTACGGCGACTACTACGGCACCTGGCGCAGCCTGGAGGCCGGCTGCCGGCAGGGCACGGTGCGCGCTGCCGGCGTGTCCAACTTCCACCTCGACCGGCTCACCGACCTCATCACGCACAACGAGATCGTCCCGGCCGTCGACCAGGTCGAGGCGCACCCCTACCTCCAGCGGATCGCCGACGAGGAGGCGATCCGCAAGCGCGGTGTGCGGATGGAGGCGTGGTCGCCGCTGGCCCAGGGCCGGCACGGCCTGCTCCAGGACCCCGTCCTGACCCGGATCGCCGGAGCCCACGGCAAGTCCGTCGCCCAGGTCGTCCTGCGCTGGCTGATGCAGCGCGAGGTCCCGGCGGTGGTGAAGTCGACCAGGCCGGAGCGGATGCGCGAGAACCTCGCCGTCTTCGACTTCGAGCTCACCGGCGCCGACATGGCGGACATCACCGCCCTCGACGGGAAGTCCGGCCCGAGCTTCGACCACCGCGACGCCGACAGCGTGGACTTGATCAATGGCATGGAACTCACCTGACCGCGCCCAGCACCCGGTCCGCCCCCGGCCGGTGCCCTCGCCCACGGCCTGCCCCGGCCGGCTGGGCGGCGGTGTTCCCGATCCGCGGCAGCGCCCGACGGATGAGCGGTGTACCAGGCCGCCCCACGCCCTCGGCACCGCTGTAGGGTGGCCCGTGAGCGGCCGGAGGAATTCAGTGACGAGATCCTTGCATTTCAGGTGGGAGCTGAGCGGCTCCGGCTGGGCGACATGCAGGATCTGGGACGGCTCGACGAAACACCGGGAGAGCGTCAGCTACTGCACAGAAGCGCTCGCCGACTTGTTGAAAGGCGTGACGGGCCTCTACGGCCCCCATGGTGTCCAGCAGTTCTCGTTCGACCTCGAACCGGCAGAGGCACGGTGGATCCTTCGTCGCCGGAACAGCGACGTGCACATCACGGTCCGTCACTTCCCGGACCTGTCGACGAGCTTCGACGCACCGGACGAGGAGGGCGTCCCCGTGTGGACGTCCACACGTCCTCGCACCTCCCTGGCACACGCGGTTCTGGTGGCTGCCGAGAAGGTACGGCGAACCCACGGCGAGGACGGCTACCTCCGGAAGTGGGTCCTGCACGCGTTCCCCACCACCGGACTGGAGACCCTTCGCCGCCTGCACCTGGCAGCGGATGACTGTGCCCTCCAGCACTGAGCTCATCGGACCGGCCGCTCAGGGGGCACTCCCGCTCTCCGCGACCGGCGGGAAGACGGTCACCGAGTGGTGGTCCACCTCCCAGCTGCCGCCGTCGGCCGTGGCGCCACGCAGACCGTGCAGGGTCCGGTCGCCGGCGAGGGCCGGGAGGCCGGGGTCGCCGAGGGCGGCGAAGGCGTAGGTGCGGGCGGGGTCCCAGTCGGTGGAGTGGCGCAGGCGGCGGGCGAGCTGGGCGAAGCCGAGCGGAGCCGCGGCCATCACCCAGGCGTCCGGCAGCGCCGCCGTGAGCCGGACCGCCGGGCGCAGCCAGGAAGCGGCGCTCTCGGGCCAGTCCACCACGGTGAGCACCGTCCCGCCGCAGGACTCCCACGTGACGGTGAAGGCTTCGGCGGCGGCCCGGGAGGGCTCGTCCCTGCTGTGGCCGACCGCGACGGTCCCGATCCGTTTCCCCTGCTCCGTCAGCAGGCCGACCAGGGTGGTGAGTTCCGCGGCGGTGTGGTGTGCGGGGACGAGGGGAGCGCCGTACGCGGTCATGTCCATGGTGCTGATGAGCGGAGAGCGGTGCTGCCGCCACTCCTTGCGGACGTCCATCTCGCTCCTTGCGGGTACTCGGGGCACGTCGGGCCTCAGCAGGCGTCGTGGAAGACCAGGCCGAGGGTGCGGCGGTGGCCGGAGCGGACGGTGCTCACCCCGTGGCGCATGGGACTGTTGGACCAGCCCCGCTTGGACGGGACCGGCCGGTCGCGGGTGGTGAAGACCAGTCCGTGCCCCTGTGGCAGGGTCACGGACGAGCCCCGCGTCTGGGCGCGGGGCCGCTGCTCGGTCATGATGAACTCACCGCCGGTGAAGTCGGTTCCGGGTGCGTCGAGGCCGATGACGACCTGGAGGGGGAAGACCATGTCGCCGAACACGTCGCGGTGGAGGGCGTTCCAGTCGCCGGGGCCGTAGCGCAGCAGGATCTGGGCCGAGCGGTCCTGCCCGGCGTCGTGGCACATCGTCAGCCACTCCCGGAGGGTGTCGGGCCAGGGTGCGGGCCGGCCGAGCTTCCCGGCCCAGTCACGGGCGACAGGCAGCAGGTGCGGGTAGAACGCCTCGCGCAACTCCCTCACCGGGCCGGGCAGGTCATGGGTGAAGTAGCGGTACCGGCCGGAGCCGAAGCGGTGGCGGGCCATGTCGACGGTCGTACGGAAGCGGTCGGTCTCGTCGTACAGTCCGGCGATCTCCGCGCATTCGGCCGGGGTGAGGAGCGGCCAGGTCAGTGCGCTGCCGTGTGCGTCCAGCTCGCCGGTCAGCGCGTCCCAGTCGCCCGCTGCGACCCGGTCGCCGACGGGGCCGGACAGTGGGGCGGTGTCGGTCATGGTGACTCCTTCGAAGGACGTGGGTGGCCCCGGCTCCCGCGGGGGCGGCGGATGGGCGCCGGTCCCGGTGTACCGCTTCGGCCCGCTCCTCCTCCCGGGCGGCACCGGACGTTCCACGGTCGAGGATGCGGCCCGTGCGCCGTTCCGTCCGGCGGAATACGGACGCCGGGTCCGTGGCCGGTGCGTCATGGCCGGACGGGTCAGCGGGCGTCGTGGAAGATGATGCCGAGGGTTGTGCGGCGGCCGGACTCCACGGCGCTGGTGCCGTGCCGCACCGGATGGCGGCGGAAGCCGTGCTCGCCCCGTACGGGGCGGTGGCGGACCGGGAAGATCATCGCCTGGCCGAGCTGTGGCTTCACGACGACGGCCCGCGACTGGGACCGGGGGCGCTGTTCGACGAAGACGTTCTCGCCGCCGGTGAAGTCCTCTCCGGGCCGGGCGAGCATGACGGTGATCTGCAACGGGAAGACGATGTCGCCGTAGACGTCCTGGTGCAGGCAGGCGTAGTCGCCCGCACCGTAGCGCAGGATCAGCGGGGTGGGCCGGATCTGGCCGTTGGCCGCGCACTCGGCGAGCAGCCGGTCCAGGAGGGCGGGGAAGGCGCGCTCGTTCAGCAGCGGCGCCCACTGGTTGGCCATCCACGCCAGGGGCGGATACAGCTGTTCGCGCAGCGCCCGGACCAGGGGGACCGCGGCCGGGTCGGCGTAGTACTTGTAGGTGCCGCGGCCGAGCCCGTGGCGCTGCATCACCACGGTGGAGCGGAACAGCGCGGGGTCCTCATAGGTGCTGATCACCTCCTCGCACTGCTCGGGTGAGAGCAGCGGCTCGGTGACCGCCACCCCGTTCTCGTTCAGCTGTGCGTACAGGGCGGCCCAGTCCAGGTCCCGGAGCGTGGGCAGCTCGCTGCTGAACGCCGTCCGCGGGGGACCGCCGGCCCGGAAGGAGTCGTCGAAGAGAGGGGCGGGCAGGCCGGCCGAGTGGATCATGGCAGCGCTTTCACTGTCGGGAGGAGGGGCGGGGAGCAGGGAGAGGGGGGTCAGAACAGCCGTGAGGCCGCCACCTCGGTGGGTTCCTCCAGGGTGAGCAGAGCACGTTTGCGGGCGAGGCCCCCCGCGTAGCCGGTGAGTGAGTTGTCGGCGCCGACGACCCGGTGGCACGGGACGAGGACGCAGAGCGGGTTGGCGCCCACGGCCTGGCCGACCCGTTGGGCCAGCCTGGGGGTGCCGAGGCGTTCGGCGATGGCCCCGTACGTGGTGGTCCCGCCGTGGGGGACGGCCTTGACCAGGTCCCAGACCGCGTGCTGGAAGGTGTCTCCCTCGGGTGCGAGCGGCAGTGCGAAGTGGCGGCGCCGCCCGGCGAGGTAGTCGTGGAGCTGTTCGGCGGCCTCGGCGAACAGAGGGTCCTCCTCGGCGGGGACCCGGGGCCCGAGCGCCTCCTCGGCGGGGCGGCGGACGTGGTCGGCGAAGTACAGGCCGGACAGGGCCCGGCCCCGGGCGACGAGGGTGAGGGGGCCGAGACCGGAGTCGATGACGGTGTGCCGGGTGTCCATGGTCGGTCCTCGTGTCGGTGCGGTGCGGTGCGGTGCGGTGCTGTGCGGACGGGTGCTGTCCGGCCGGTGGGGCGGACCGGGGACGGACAGGGTGCGGTCCCGGAGGACCCGGGGGCTCATCTTCCGGCGGGCGTCGGGGCGTTCCTGTCCAGGCGGCCGAAGTCGGAGTCGCAGGGCCAGCTGCAGAACCCGGCGCGCTCCACCTCCTCGTAGAAGGGGGTGCCGTCGTCGCCGCGGTGGGCGGCACGGTCGTGGTGGAGGTGGACGAGCGGATCGCCGTGCCGGTCCATCGGGCCGTACCGTTCGGCGCGCCAGACGAAGTCCTGGTCCTCGCCGCCCCAGCCGCAGAACCGCTCGTCCATGCCGCCGATCCGGGTGAACAGGTCCTCGCGCAGCCATACACAGCCCCCTGGGGGCCGGCGCAGGAAGACCCCGCGCAACCGGTCCTGGCCGGGCTCGGGGGCTCCGTCGAGGCAGCGGGCACGGACCGCGCGGGAGCTGGCGGAGGGGTCGAGGAAGAGCATGTCCTCGAACGGCCAGTGGGCCTGGGTCCCGGGGCGGGCGAACCGTTCGACGGCGCGGCCGACGAAGTCGCGGTCGACGAGGATGTCGCCGTCCAGGACGCAGAGCAGTTCGGCGGGGCGGGCACCGTGGACCACGCCGACGTTCACCGTCCAGGACTTGTTGAACCGCCCGTGGTCGGGGGCGAACACGTAGGCGTCGCAGGCGTCGGAGAACAGGTCGCGCCAGCGGGGCCGGCTGTCGCTCTCCACCACGACGACGCGGTAGCGCTCGCGGGGGTGGGACTGGTCGGCGAGCGCGTTGAGGACGGCTGCCAGGTTGCGGACCCGGCCGGTGGCGTCGTCGGGGGCGCGGAACGGGATGACCACGGCGGCGTCCACCGGGTGATCGCCGCCGTGCGGCTTGCGGGCCGCCGCGGCCATCAGCTCCTCGGCGCCGGGCGGGTTTCCGGCGGGTCCTGCCCCGCCGGGGGCGCCGGGCTGGACGAGCAGCCGGGAGAGCGATTCGGTGCGGGCGGCGGCGGCCCGCAGCGCGTCGACGGCGTCACTCTCCCCGCCGGGGCGGCCCAGCAACGAGGTGAGCGCCGTCGTCAGTGCCGCTGCGGCGACGCTGTCGGAGGGGTCGCCGGTGAGGTGTTCCGCCGCGGTCCGGACGCGGTCGTCGCCGATCGCGGTGAGCGCCCCCACGGCGGCGCGGTGGGCGTCGGCCGACCAGTCCCAGTAGTCGGGAGCGACCGCGCGGCAGGCCGGGTCGTGGACCAGGACCAGGCTGCTGGTGGCCGAGGCGGCCAGCGCGGCGGGCTCGGACGGTCGGGCGTCGGACATGTTCGCGGCTCCATGGGGGTGTCAGGTGCGTTCGGTGATGCCGGTGGGGCCGGCTGGTCAGCGGCCGTCCGGGTCCCGGGCCCAGCGCAGGGCGGTGAGGTCGGGCACCACCACATCGGCCCGGGCGAGGTCGGCCCCGGTGTGGGTGGTGGTGAGCGCGACGCAGCGCAGCCCGGCGGCCGCGGCGGCCCGGATCCCGGCCGGGGCGTCCTCGAAGGCGATCCCGTCGGCCGGGTGGACCCCGAGGGCCCGGCAGGCGGCCAGGTACCCCTGGGGGTCGGGCTTGCCGGCCTGGACGTCCTCGGCGGTGACGATGACCTGGAACAGTTCGGCACCGCCCACGTGGGCGAGCAGTTCGGTGGCGTGGGCCCGCAGGCCCGAGGTGACCACGGCGAGGGGAACGCCGCGGGAGTGCAGGTCGGCGAGGAGTTCGGCGGCCCCGGGGACGGCGTACGGCGGCGGGCTGTCCGGGCCCGTCAGATAGCCGCACGCCTCGTCGAACAGTTCGTCCACGGTGGGCCCGCCGAAACGGTGGACGTGGTCGGCGAGTGCTTCCTGGCCACGCCGTCCGACGAAGGTCGCCAGCAGCGCGTCGTCGCAGGGCAGGCCGTGGCTGGTGAAGAGCCGGGTCCAGGCGGCACGGCTGCGGTGCTCGGTCGCCACCAGGGTCCCGTCGAGATCGAACAGGGCTGCCTTGGCCTGGATGCGGTGGGGTTCGGGCACTGTCATCGCTGGTCGTCCTTCGTGGTTCGGCCGGCTCTCGCCGGTGAAACGGGCGGCACGGGCGGATCAGTCGGCGGTGGGCGTCGTGTGTCCGGTGTTCTCCTTGGTGGAGAACACCGCGGTGGGCGCGGCGGTTGCGCCGGCCGCGGTGCCGGGGTCCGGGTGCCCGGCCGGTGCGGTGCTGATGGCGCGGAGCGCGGCGAAGCTGCAGAGCCCGGCGATGAGGGCGAGCCCGACGCAGGTGAGGACCCAGGCGGTCGCGGATCCCGCCCAGGCGCTGCGGCTGAACCAGGAGTAGGCGGCGCCGAAGAGGGCGACGCCGGTGACCCCGACGACGGTGGAGAGGGTGTTGACGGTGCCGCTGAGCGTGCCGGCGTAGCGCGGCGAGACGGTGGCCGTGAGCAGGTTGAGCAGGGAGGTGTGGTTGATGCCGAGGCCGAAGCCCCCGATGCAGAGCACGGCGGTCAGCGGCCAGATGGCGGTGCCCGCACCGGCGGGTACGAAGGACGCGAGCGCGTACGTCACCGTGAGCATTGCGCAGCCGATGAACGGGAGGAAGCGGGTCAGGGCCTGCGGGGAGCGGGCGAAGGCGGGGCCGGCGAGGCCGAAGGCGAGAACCCAGCCGAGCGGGACGAGGCCCGCCTGCCAGGCCGGAAGGCCCAGCTGCTGCTGCACGTGCAGGGAGAGCAGGTAGAGCATGGCGATGTAGGTCAGCGTGGTGCCGGCGTAGGAGGCCAGTGACCAGCGGACGCTGGTGGCGCTCAGGGGGCGCAGGTCGAGCGCGGGGGTGCCGTTGCGGGCGATGACCCGCCGTTCGGTACGGACGAACTGGACGGCGAGCGGTACGGCCGCGGCCAGCAGCACCCAGAGCCCGCCGGGCCGCTCCAGGCTGAGCGGGATGAGGACGGCGAGCGTGGTGGCGGCGAGCAGCACGGTGCCGGGGACGTCGTTGTCGCCGCGGCCGGCCGTGGTGGCGGGCCGGTCGTGCGGGAGCAGGAACAGGCCGAGCGCCAGGATCAGTACGCCGATGGGCACGTTGATCAGGAACACGGCCCGCCAGCCGGTGCCCAGCAGGTCGGCGGAGACGATGGTGCCGCCGAGGACCTGGCCGAGCGCGGCACCGCCGGAGAGCGTGAGGACGTTCCAGCCCAGGGCGCGGGCGCGGGCCGGGCCGGTGAACCAGCGGTGGATGCCGACCAGCACCTGGGAGATCATCAGGGCGGTGGCGGCCCCTTGCAGGCACCGTCCGAAGATGAGCACGGCGGCGCTGGTCGCCACCCCGCAGACGACGGAGGAGAAGGTGAAGAGCGTCAGGCCCCACAGATAGACCCGGCGGACGCCCTGGCGTTCGCCGAGCCGGGCGGCCGGGGCGAGGAGCACGGCGGAGCAGAGCGCGTAGGCGGTGACGATGAGCGTGAGTTCGGAGCTGCTGACGTCGAGGTCGACGCTGATCGCGGGTACGGCGAGGTTGACGATCGCCAGGTCGATGTTGGCCATCGCCTGTCCGACCAGCAGCACGAGGAGGGCGGCGGCGCTGCCGAGTCCGCTGCGGCCGCCGGTGGTGGTGTGCACGGGTTTCTCCGATCTTCGCTCCCCGCCGGGGAGGGGGGCCGTCCGCCCGGACGGCCCCGATGGGTGCCGGTGGCCGTCCCGGCGGCGTCCGTCCGGGCGGTGGCCGGGTCAGACGGTGGTGGCGTCCAGGTCCAGGTCCTCGTAGCCGGCCGCCCAGGGCAGGCGGCTCTCGATGGCGGCCGCGGCGCGGACGACGAGGGCGTCGTTCCTGCGGCGGGCGGCGAGTTGCAGTCCGACGGGGACGCCGTTGCGGGCCCGGCCGACGGGGACGGACGCGGCGGGGCTGCCGATCAGGTTGAACGGGCTGGTCAGGGACCAGCCGACGAACGGATCGACGGCCTGGCCCTCGACGGTGTCGGGGCCGACCGTGTCGCGCCCGGCGGAGTTGGGGATGCCGGTGACGGCGTTCACCGGGCTGACCACGAGGTCGTAGCGGTCGAAGAGCTCCTCGAAGGCGTAGAGCACCCGGGTGCGGTCGAGGTCCTCCAGCCGGAAGTCCACGGCGCTGAACGACTCGCCGACCCGGACGGAGTCGAGGTAGCCCTGGTCGATGGAGCCGGCGTACGCGCCGAGCAGGTCGATCCCGTTGTCGCGGGAGATGGCGGCGGACTCGGCGTGGGCGACCGACAGGTAACGGCGCCACATGGCGGTCAGGTCCCCGTGCGGCAGGGGCAGCCGGAAGCCGACCTCCTCCACCGTGGCGCCGGCGTCGCGGAGCGCGGGCAGGGCGGCCCGGACGGCGGCCTCGACCTCCGGCTCGACCGGATAGCCGCCGAGGTCGGGGCTGTAGGCGA
Source organism: Streptomyces nitrosporeus (assembly GCF_008704555.1). Lineage (NCBI taxonomy): Bacteria > Bacillati > Actinomycetota > Actinomycetes > Kitasatosporales > Streptomycetaceae > Streptomyces > Streptomyces nitrosporeus. The sequence goes on along the minus strand of NZ_CP023702.1, from coordinate 244,725 downwards.
CGGTCAGCCCGGTGAGGTCCCCGTGGAGGGCGTCGGTGAGCTTCTCGGGGGCGGGGAACGAGTACGGGTCGTAGGGGTGGGCGCCGGACATCAGATCGACGCCGAGGGCGGCGTCCGCGACGGTGCGGGCGAGAGGCGCGTAGCAGACCATCGGGTTGAGCCGGCGGAAGGCGTTCGGCTTGGCGGGCACCGGGACCCGGCCGAAGCTCGGCATCAGGGTGAAGACCCCGCAGAACGCGGCGGGCACACGCAGTGAGCCGCCGGCGTCGGACCCCTGGGCGAGCGGCACCATGCCGGAGGCGACCGCGGCGGCGCTGCCGCCGGAGGAGCCGCCCGCGTTCATGGTGCGGTTGAAGGGCGTGGAGGCGGGGCCGAACAGGGCGCTGTCGGTGGTGGCCTTGAACCCGAACTCGGGGGTGTTGGTCTTGCCCACGACGATCGCGCCGGCCTGTTCGAGCTTCTCGACGCAGAGGATGGTCTCCTGCGGGGTGTCCTCGGCGAACACCAGGGAGCCCCGGGCCATCCGGACCCCGGCCACCGGATCGAGGTCCTTCACCCCTATGGGGACACCGTGCAGCGGGCCGGTCGCGGTGCCGTCACCGAGGGCCCGTTCGGCCGCCGCGGCCCGGTCGAGTGCGCGCTCACCGCAGACGGTGACGAAGGCGTTGACGGCCGGGTTGATCTTCTCGATCCGGTCCAGCGCCGCCTGGACCGCTTCGACCGGGGAGATCTCGCGGTTGCGGATCGCCTCGGCCAGCCGGATGGCGCTCAGGTCGGTGGGTTCGCTCATCTCACGCCTCGCCTGGTGAGTCGGGTGTCTGATCGGTTCGGACGTGGGGGAAACACCGGAAGCGGCGCCGTGGTTGCACACCGGCGCCAGGGGGTCCCGGGGCGGCACCGGCGCCGTGACGGAACGTGACGGGCCCGGGCCGCGGACCCGCGCCGCCGTCACCGAGAGCTGTCGAGGGGTTACCGGAGTGCCGGGGACCGACTATTCTCGCCGCGCACCTTAAGGTCTAGACCTATCGGAGGTTCTGGTCATGCCCGACTTACCTCGTTCGCCTCGATCCCGTACCGCCCCTCCCGCCGCCTCGGAGATGCTGACGCTTCTCAGCGGCCACTTCGCCCGTGCGGAGCCCCGCGACCTGGCGCTCGCCTACGTCCGGGCGCTGCTTGCCGACCCCGCCAGGGGCAGCGCCGCGGAGATCGCCGCCCGGGCGGGCTCCGGCAGCGTGTGGAGCACGCAGCGGCTGCTCACCCGCACCGTGTGGGACGCCGACCTGCTGCGCGACAGCGTCCGCGCCCATGTCGTCTCGCGGCTGGGGGCCTTTGGGTCCTGCGTGGTGCTCCGCCGCCACGAGACGGTGCGGGCGGGCACCGGCTCGGTCGCGGTCGTCCCGGCGAAGGCGGCGGGACGTGAGCGCAACACCCAGGCCGCGGCCCTGCTCTGCTACGTGTCACGGGGCGTGGGCGGCCTGATCGACCGGGAACTGCACCTGCCGCCGCAGTGGACCTCGGACCCGGCACGCTGCGCACGGGCCGGTGTGCCGCCGGAGCGGATACGGCCGCGGAGCATGGCCGACCTCGGCCAGGAGATGCTGGAGCGCGCGCTCGCGGCCTCGGTCCCTGTCGACTGGGTGTTCGGAGGGCCGGAATTCGCCGGTCCCGGGCTGCGCCAGTGGCTGTGCCTCCGCCGCCTCCCGTTCTGCATCGAGCTGCCGCAGCTCCCCGGCCCCCCGGTGCCGCCCGCCGAACCGCGGCAGAAGGAGTCCTGGCAACTGCTCAGCCGGAGCCTCGGAGCGGCGTTCGGGCGCCCGGCCCCCGGCTTCGGCCTCACCCTCCTCGCCCGCCGCCACCCCTCGGGCCGTACCTCCCGCTTTCTGCTGCACGCCTCGCTCACCGCCCCGGGCATCCCGGCGGCCCGGACGATGGCGGCGGCCGGCCCGGCCGCCGCCAGGGCCGTTCACGAGGCCGACGCCCGGGCCGGGCTCAGCAGCCACCAAGTGCGCAGCTGGGTGGCCTGGTACCGGCACACCACCCTGGCGATGACGGCCGCCGCGCTGCGACTGGAGGCGGCCCCGAGGACGTCGAAGCCCAGCCCTCCGGATCCGGTGAAGACCGGCCGGGCCGAATCCGCCGGCCGTTGAGCCCCGCCGGGGGACAAGTACTGCTCCTCGACGTACGTCCTTGCCCCTCACCCGGGGTAATGCTCTAATCGATCCGGCGCAGGGGAATCGGAACACCGGAATTCGTATCCGGGCCCTCCGGCGCTTCCACCGGTTCGACTTTTCGACACTTCCCATAAACCCACTGTTCTTCTCGCGCACGGTGCTTTTTCCGAACGAGATACGGGGCGGACCGGAGCCCCTGTTCGGATGGCTCGACACCGTTTCCCGTACCAGCGTGTCTCGAATGCTATTCCGCTAGGAGTCTGCGAATCGACATGCCTCAATTGACGAGCATCACCGATCTGACGGCTGAGGGAGACATACGACTGGCCTTGGCGGGGCTCCGCGCCAGGGCGCAGGAACTCAGCCGGGCCGCGGAGGCGGCCGCCCGGGTGCTGGCGGAGCCGGACGGCCTGTCGACGGCGCTCCCCGCGTTCCGGGAGTTCGCCCGTGAGTCGGTGCCGCGCTGGCACTTCGCCATGCTCAACGACCACGAGCGCAACGATGCCCTGGCCACGGCCCTGGAACGGGTCGTTCCGCAGGGCGGGACGGTGCTGGACATCGGCGCGGGCACCGGCCTGCTGGCGATGATGGCGGTACGCGCCGGAGCCGCCCAGGTGTACAGCTGCGAGGCGAACCCGCTGATGGCGGAGGTGGCCCGGCAGGTGGTGGCGGCCGAGGGCCTCGCCGGCCAGGTGACGGTGCTGGCCTGCCGCTCCGACGAACTGGCGGTCGGCCGGGAGCTGCCCCGGCGGGTGGACGCGGTGATCTCCGAGATCGTGGACTGCGGTCTGATCGGCGAGGGCATCCTGCCGTCGGTCCGGCACGCGCGCCGTGAACTGCTGGCCCCGGGCGGGGTGATGCTCCCGCGGCGGGCCCGGCTGCTGGGCTCGCTGCTGCAGAGCGAGAACGCGGTGAACCTGAACCGGGTCGGCTCGGCCAGCGGCTTCGACGTCTCCCGCCTGAACTCCTTCGCCACGCCCGGCCACTTCCCGATCCGTCTGCACACCTGGCCGCACCGGGCGCTCTCGGACCGGGTGGAACTGGTCTCCTTCGACTTCGCCGCGGATCCGCTGGAGCCCGGCGGTCGCAAACTCGCGGTGCCGGTGAGCGAGTCGGGGACGGTGCACGGCCTGGCCGCCTGGTTCGAGCTGGACCTGGGGGGCGGTGTCACCCTGCGCAACTCGCCGGAGAACATCGGCTCCCACTGGATGCAGGCACTGGTCCCCCTGGCCGAGCCGGTCGACGTGGAGGCCGGCTCCACCCTGATGCTCGACCTCTCCTGGAGCGAGACCAGCCTCTCCCTCGCGTGACCGCCCCGCGCGACACCGCCCGGACCGCGGTTCCACACATCCACCAGCGGAAGGCAGATCCGAACATGTCACACGCACCTGTTCCCTACCAGCCGTTCGAACTGCGCGGTGACGCGCTCCGCGAGGCCGTCGTCGGCTACGCGGCCAACCCGGTCTACACGGACAACGAGGAGTGGGAGAACTCCGACAACCCCTACCGACGGCAACTGCGCCCCCAGGTGCTGCCCTACCTGGACTTCGACCGGGTGCCGGGCCGCGCACAGGTCCTGGAGTACAGCAGCCTGGCCGCCCAGCGCCTGCTCACCAGCATCTACGAAGCCGACCTGGTGTTCTTCCCGAAGGCCGGGCTGGGCGAGCTGACGGAGGACTTCCGCCGCTACTACAGCCCGGACAACCGGGCCCGCGGCGAGATGATCAGGCCGGCGCTGGAACGTTTCGCCTTCGGCTTCCTCGACCAGGAGGTCGAGGTGAGCGGTGACTGGACCACCGACGGTCTGCTCACCTACCTGGAGGGACTGGACGTCTACGCCCAGGGCGGGGCGTCCCCCGCGGAGAAGGCGATCCGCGACTCCGCCGACCCGCGGCGGGCGGCCCGGATGTGGCTCATCCAGTTCGCCCCCGATTTCCTTTCCGAGGCGTCACCGATGGCCCGGAACGTACTCGGCTATTACGGCGCCGAGCAGTCCGAATGGTTCAAGATCCTGATCGACGAGTACGGTTACGGCGTCCACGACACCAAGCACAGCACTCTTTTCGAGGCGACCTTGGAATCCGTCGGTCTGGGGTCCGACGTCCACCGTTACTGGCAGTACTACCTGGTGTCCAGCCTGGCGCTGAACAACTACTTCCACTATCTGGGGAAGAACCACGAGAACTTCTTCCGTTATGTCGGGGCGCTGTACTACACGGAAAGCACCCTGGTCGATTTCTGCCGTCGCGCGGAGAGCCTTCTCGCGGACGTGTTCGACGGCGCCGCGGACGCCCGGTACTTCTCGGAGCACGTCCACATCGATCAGCACCACGGGCGGATGGCGCTGGACAAGCTGGTGAAGCCGCTGATCGAGCGCCACGGCGAGCAGATCATCCCGGAGATCGTGCGCGGCATCGAGGAGTTCCGGCTGCTGAACACCATCGCGGACGACGACTTCGCCACCCAGATCGCGTGGATGGACGACGCCGACCGGTACAAGGATCTGCACGACCCCGTGTACGCGGCGATCCAGGAGGGCCGGGTCACCGCCCCCGTGGCCGACATCGTGGAACCCCACGGCGAACTGTCGAACACCCACAGCCACGAGGGCGACGAACTCTGCCACATCGTCAGCGGCACCATGCGCTTCGTCAGCGGCTTCAACTCCTACCGCATCCTGGAGGCCGGAGAGGGAACGGTGATCCAGCGCAACCGCCTGCACGGCGCGATCATCGAGTCCGAGGAGTGCGTCTACCAGATCTACTCGGTCGGGGATCACCGCACATGCCTCTCGTGACCTTCCGGACCAGCGGAGCGGGCAACTGCGTCCGGGTCGCCGACCTGCCGTACGTGTACATCCGCACCGGGACCGGGGGCGCGGTGCTCCCCGCGTCCTGCCCGCACCGGGGCGGCCCGCTCAACCTGGGCGTACCGGACGCGGACGGCCGGCGGCTGGTCTGCCCCTGGCACGAGCGGGGCACATCGCTCAGCCGGCTGCGCCGTCAGGTGCCCGCCGTCCGGTCCGGCGACACCGTCACCGCGGTGCTGCCGGGCCCGGAGGGCGCCGCCGTGGAACTCTGCCATCTACCGCTGTCCCCGGCGCTCGCCGCCGGGGACTGAACCGCCGCGGGAGCGGCGTGCTGCCGCCCCGGCAGACAGGATCCCCCGTTGAACCCCTTGCCCGTCTCCCAGGCGGCCGTCATCGTCGATCCCTTCTCCTCCGGGGCGCAGTACGCGCCGGAGTTCGCCTCCCGCGGCATCGCCACGGTCGCGGTCAGCTCGCTTCCGGCGGTTCCCGCGGCCTACGCCGACTCCTGGGACCCCGCGCTCCACCACCGGATCCACACCTTCGACGGCGACCTGGACCGCCTCGTGGCGGCGCTGCGGCCACTGTCACCGCGCTGTGTGCTGGCGGGCGCCGAGAGCGGTGTCGAACTCGCCGACCAGCTCACCGGACGCCTGCTCCCGGAACAGGCCAACGTCCCGGCGCTGGCCGCCGCGCGCCGGGACAAGGGCGCCATGGCCCAGGCCCTGCGTGACGCGGGCGTCCCCGCCATCGCCCAGATCTGCACCGACGATCCGGAGGCGGTGCGGGCCTGGATCGACCGGGAGGGCCTGCGGGGCAAGGACCTGGTCGTCAAGCCGCCCAAGAGCGGCAGCACCGACGGGGTCACCCGCGTACCGGCGGGCACGGACTGGCGGATCCCGTTCGACGCCCAGCTCGGCCGGATCAACCAGTGGCACAACCTCAACGACCGGATGCTGGTCCAGGAGTACGCCCACGGCACCGAGTTCGTCGTCGACACCTTCAGCCACCGGGGCCGGCACACCGTCGCAGACATCTGCCGCTACGGGAAGACGGACAACGGCGGGCAGATGGCCGTCTACCAGAGCCTCACCTGGGTCGCGCCGGACAGCCCGGAGGTGCCGGTGCTGACCCGCTACGCGGAGGCCGTCCTCGACGCGGTGGGCCTGCGGCACGGCACCGCGCACATCGAGATCATGCTGACCGCCGGCGGCCCCCGGCTGATCGAGATCAACTCCCGCCCGCACGGGGGCGGCCACCCCGCGTTCAACCTCGTGGCGACCGGGGACAGCCAGGTGCACCGCGCGGTCCGCTGGTTCGCCGGGGAGGAGGCCGCCCCGAAGGGGTACCACCTGCTGAAGCACATGACGGTGCTGTTCCTGATGGCCCGCCGGCCCGGCACCGTCTCGAACACCGCGGCCCTGCGCGGTATCGAGGAGCTGCCCTCCTACCACCACTCGGCGGTCAAACTCCGTGACGGCGACCTGATCGAGGTGACCCGAGACCTGCTGGCCACCCTCACCCTCGGCTTCGTCGTCCTGGCCCACCCCGACCCCGAGCAGGTCGCGAAGGACACGGCGGCGGTCCGCGCCATGGAGGACGCCCTGCTCATCACCCCCGCGCCCGTGGCCACCGGGACAGGCGGCCACCGGTGACCTCGACGGCCCTCGCCGTAGCGGCCAGCCCGGCCTTCCTCGCCAGCTGCACGGCCGTGATCTGCAGTCCGGGCCCGGACAGCATGCTGGTGCTGCGCCTGGTCAGCCGTGCCCGCCGCCGTCCTCCGGTGCTGGCCGCCGCGGCGGGCATGCTGATCGCCGGGGCCGGATACGCCGTCGCGGCGATCACCGGCAGCATGGCCGTGGTGATGCTCCGGCCCGAACTGTTCCTGGCCTGGCAGATCGCCGGAGCGTCGGTGCTTACCCTGACCGGCGCACGGGCGCTGTGGGAAGCACTGCGGCCCGAGCAGCAGGCAGCCCCTCAGCCCGCCACGGCCGGGGGGCCGCCGGCCGACCGGCTGCCGAGGCACCTGCTGCTCGGCTTCCTCTGCACCGCCGGGAATCCGAAGGTCGGCCTCTTCCTGACCGTCTTCCTCCCGCAGTTCCTGCCCGTGGAGGCCCCGTCGGCCGCGGCACTGTCCCTGCTCGCCCTGGTGTACCTGGCCATCGTCGCGCTCTGGCTGCTGATCCTCACCGAGGTGGGCGTACGGATGGTGACCAGGCGGACGGCGGGCGAGACCGCGTTCCCCCCGCTCGCCGCCCGGATCGGCAACGCCGTCGCGGGGCTGGTCCTCCTGGTCCTCGCCCTCACCCTGTTCGTCCGCTGACCGGCCGGCGCGCGGCCGGATACCGCCCCGCACCGGCCGCGCGGCCGGTGCGGGGCGGTCAGGCCGCCACGGGGCGGCAGCTCAGACACGGGCGGTAGCCGGCGTGCCGCGCCGCGGCCGCCGACCCGAACGGCACCCGGTGCCGGTCGGTGATCCGGCGGGCGTGCGCACAGGTCGGGTAGCAGAAGATCCTGGTGGTGCCGCTGCCCAGATAGTGGGTGCCGGCCGCGGCGAACCGCCCCAGCCGCTCCTCGTCGATCCCTTCGTACGCCCGCAGCCGCTCCGTCAGCGCCACCGGCAGACCGCAGTCGACCGGCCGGCCGTCCTCGTCACCGAGCCGGTGGACGGGGATCAGCACCGGGGCGGGCCCGGACCGCACCGCCTCCAGCAGCTCCGCCGCCGTGGCGTCCGGCATCCCCGCCTCGGGCCCCAGCCAGTCCACCGGCCGCAGCTGGCCGCGCGGAATGCCCCGCACCGCCTCCAGGACCCGGGACCGGGACTCCGGCAACGATCCGTAGTCGTAGCGCAGGTTCCGGTCACGGCCGGTCCGCAGAGCCCCCACGACCCCCGGCAGCGGCCGGCCCGCGGGAAGCGCCGCCCGGCCGGTACGGAGCAGGTGCCGCTCCTCGAAATCCTCCGGCCCGGCATACCCGTCCACCGGACCGGCCCCGGTCACCGCTCCCCGGCCGTGCGCGACGAACAGCGCGACCACCGGGCCCGCGACCACGGAGTAGCGGTCGTACGCGCTCTCGGCGACGCCCGCCCGCCGCAGAATCCGGATCCCCAGATCCACCGGCATGGGGGCCCGCAGGCCGTCGAACCCGAGCGGTGCGCCGTCGGCGCTCGCGATACCGTCCATCCCGGCCCGCGCGGCACCGGCCGGCCCGCCGGGCCTCTCGTACAGGCCACTCATCGGATCACCTCCTCCTGCGTCAGCCGGGGCATCTCGCGCAGCGCCGCCAGTCCTCGTGACACCTGGGCCTTGACCGTCCCGGCCGGACACCCCAGCAGTTCCGCGATCTCCGTGTAACCCAGCCCGGCGATGTGTCTGAGCACCACCGGAACCCGGTAGAGCTCGGGCAGCTCGGCGAGCGCCGCCACCAGCCTCTCCCGCTCCACGACGTGCTCCGCCCGCTGCTCGGGCCCCGGACTTCCGTCGGTGAGCGGCAGCTCCCCGACATCCACACCCGCGTCCGCGACCGGCCGCCGCGTCAGCGTACGTACATGGTTGCGCCATACATTCGTACCGATCGCCAGCAGCCACGCTCGCGGCTGCAGGGCCCGGCGCCGCTCGGGCGGATATCCGAACAGCGCCGTGTACGCCCGTAAGAACGTGTCCTGTACGAGATCTTCCACATCACGCGAGTCACCGGAGAGGCGCAGCAGCACCGAGTACACGACCCCGCCGTGGGACCGCACCAGCTCGGCGAAGCCGCGGTCGAGATCCACCGCGAGCAACTCGGGCACCTGAAGAGGCATCTCATCCATCACCCTTCACAACACCACGCCGCGCCCGGCGGTTGCACGCGGGCCTTCACGACCGATGAGCAAGGCCGGTGAACTGCCGGGCCGGGCCCGTCGTCGGATCGGTGGCCGGTACGAACGAGGCGGCGCGAGCTGCGGACTGCGGACTGCGGACTGCCGGTGGGCGCGGCCCGGCTGATCCATGGCGACGCGTGGCCCGGCTCCCGCCCGGGACGCTCGCCGCGTACTCGACAGGCCGACCGTGGTACGGATCCTGACCTCACCGCCCCGGTTCCCCTCCCGTCCGCTGTGCCGGCGCCATGGGCCCCGGCTTCGCCACCGTCGTCACTTCCGGCAGAGAGGCCGAAGCCGCAGCCGGTCCCACCGCGGCGGCCTTCCGCGTAACCTGCCGCGTCGTGATCACCCGCGCCCGCCGGCGGACCGGCCCCGGCCTGCGGGCAGCCGGTTGCCACGCTGCCCCGGGCCTGCGCGCGCAGGCGATGGTGCGCTGGGCGCGCCCCGGCTGAGAGTCCGGGGGAGGGGCGGCCGCCCGCCCAGTACGTATGACAGGGGATCCCCGTGCCCGCCATGCCGCCGCCTCCCAGCAGCGATACTGGACGCATGGACCCGACGATCACCGCCCCCCGCGCCGAGGTGCTGAGGGAGCGCTACCGCAGCCGACTGCCCGAGCGCTTGCAGGAGCTGGCCGGCCCTGTCGAGGGCGACGTGGACCTGCCGCTCCACATCGTCTGGTCCGGGCGGACGAGCTACAGCCTGGACCGCCCGAAATCCCGCGTGACGCTCTACCGGACCGTCCTCGCAGAAGGACTGGGGGAGGACCTGGTGGCCCTCCTGCACCACCGGCTGCTCACCGAGCAGTGGCCCGTGTTGCGGCGCTTGATCAGTCCCTACATCCGCGAGGTCTGGGAGGACGCCTTCCCCGAGCTGCTCCGCACCGCTCCCGCCGGCACGACCGCCGCGTGAAGCTCACTCCGCTCCACGAGCGTCTCCTCGCCGACATCCTCGACCTCGGCTCCCCCTACCCCCTGGTCCTCACCGGCGGATACGCCGTGCAGGCCCACGGTCTCGTCGACCGCTTCAGCCGCGACCTCGACGTCGCCACCGAGAACCCCGCTCCGATGCGGGAGATCGTCGCCTCGCTCACCGCAGGCCTCGGCGCGCGCGGATGGCGGATCACGCACGTCCGGACCGATCCGCTCAGCGGCCGGTTCCTCGTGACCGATCCGGACACCGGCGAGGAGTGCGAGGTCGACGTCCTCAAGGAGGCGCTCTGGGCCCCGCCCGCCCAGACCCCCTACGGCCCCGTTCTCTCCCTCGACGACGTGATCGGTACCAAGGTCCGTGCCCTCGCCGACCGGGGCACCGTCCGCGACCTCATCGACGTCCAGGCCGCCTCCCGCCACCGCTCCACCGCCGACCTCGAATCCCTGGGCCGCCGCCGCGCCCACGACGAGTTCAGCCTCGAAGACCTCCGGGACCGGCTGATCGGCGCGGACTGGTACGAGGACGAGGACTACACCGCGTACGGGCTCACCTCACGGCAGATCGAAGAACTCAAGGCGTGGGCGCTGGAGTGGGCGGAGGATCTGGGCGCGCGGATCCATGACGAGAACGCCTGAGAGGCCGTCACACGTCCACCGCCTCCACCGCCGTCGCAACGGGAGGACGCGGCGGGGCCGGCAGGTTCCGACCCGGAGCCGTCCACGGTGGGCGACTTCCCCGCACCGCGGATGTACAGGGCGGCCGAGCGGTACGCCGCAGTGGACTCATGGCGAAACCGGGCTGTGGTAACGGCCGAACACCGCGTGCCGTTCCCGCTCCCAGGTCCAGTCGGGGTCCCGACGGCGGAACTCGGTAACGGCCGGTTCGAAGAACCGGCCGGAAGGCTTCCGGCTGGACCCATTGACCACCGGTGCTGACAGCATCGGCTCAGGACCGGTGTTCTCCCGGCGGCAGACGTCTGCCAGCGGAAGCGACATCATCCGGCCGTGGCAGTGCCCGGTGATTTGGGTGTTCCGGTGCCACAGCCTCGCTCAGCGCCTTGCAGGTGCCGTCCGGCCCCGCTCGGGCCCACCCCTTCAGAATCGCTGCCATGGCGTCCCGTGTGGCCGTCGTTGCCGGCGCCGGCCTGGCTTCAGGGGCGGAGGCGGACGGCTCGAGGGCTACCGCCATCGGCAACTGCTGGATGCGATCCGTCCGGAGTCCGTTCGGTTACTGCTGCCCGGGGGCGGAGACGGCTGGATGTCCGTAGGCTCCTGCACGGAATTGTGCGGGTGTTCCGGACTTCTCGTTCTCCGCGTCGTTTTGACCGCGCGGCGACTGATGTTGCCCGACGTCTTCTTCGGGTTCCAGCCTTGCCGATCGGCCTTTCCCCGCGCAGATCGTTTGTTAGGTTTCGCGGTGTGCCGCCCCTGCCTCTCGCCGCATCCGGATCTGCTGCCTTCATTCCGCACGCGCTGATTGTGATGGCGGGGGAGGAGCCATCGCTTGCCTGGGACGGCGGCTTCTGTCCCTGCGAATCAGGGGGTACGTACAACCGGCGTATGTGTGAAGTGCATCTACCGTGAACGCGGTATCAGGCTCGTGGTGCGGTTCCACACCCGGTCCGGTGCTACGCGCCGGTTCCTGGGACCCTCATCGCCCGTCGCCGTCGCAAGGGTGGGCGAGCAGGTCGATGTCATCTACGATCCCAGGAATCCCGAGAACGCCGGGGCACCGCCAGTCGCACCGCATTCATGCTGCTGTCCCTCGGCGGGCTCATAGCGGCGGTGGGGATACTGCTCCTTGCGTGGGTCTTCCTGGGCTAGGCAGTGTCTTCAAATGGCTCCTGCTGAAATTTGTTGCAGAACGTCTGAGGCAGGGCATTCCTCTTGTACGGGCGGGGTGTTGCGGGCCGGGTCATTGTGGGTGGAGACGTTCGCCGACTTGCGAATGAGCCGGTTCGAGAAGTTGGTGAAGGTGGTACGGGAGGGGGGGAGGGAACGGTCCCGGTGGAAGGTGCCCGTGGTGCCTGCCCCTGGCCGACCGGGTCCTGCTGGTGTCCGTCTACCACCGGACCAACCTCACGATGCGCCAGTTTGCCCCGTTTTTCGGCTGTTCCTCTGCCGCTGTCTGCGGGGTCATCCATCGCCTGCGGCCGCTTCTCGCGCTGGAGCCGGCGCCGCAGCCCGTCGCGGATGTCGAACGGTTGTGGATCGTGGACGGAACCCTTGTCCCGGTCCGCGACCGCGAGGTCGCCGTGTCCTCCCGTAACTATCGGTTCTCAGCGAACGTGCAGGCCATCGTCCACGCGGACAGCCGCTTGGTGATCGCCTCAGCCCGCCCCGGCCCCGGGGAGAAGGCTGACACCCACTCCTGCACGGCCAGGGGGAGGCCAACGCCGAACACCGACGCAACCGCGCCCGCGCCGAGCGCAGTTTCGCCCGCGTGAAGAACTGCGAAACCCTCCGCGACTGCCGCCAGGAAGGAGACGGACCCCACCACGCCGTCGCCACCATGCACAACCTCGCCATGACAGGCTGGACCAGCAGACCGAACGCCGCCCTGGCCTGCCCGCGCCCGCCCTTCTGAAGCAACCTTTAGACATTCGGCGAGAAGTGAGTGTGTGTGACCCGGGGGCCAAGACCGTGTAGGACACGATCTGAAGATCACTGAGGACGTGCAGGTGCAATGAAAGACCAGCCTCTACGGGTAATTCGGCTCAAGGGCAACGAAAAAATTCCGTTGTCGGCACGCCTCCTGCTCCGGCGTGCGAGGAAGCGTCGAAGGACGGGACTGCTCTTCCATTGCGCGATGCGCGACTCATTTCGCAGCGCAACCCTGAAATGGTCAATCGTTTCGATTGAGCACGAGGGGGATATTCTTTGTGAAATGAACAACACTACTCTCAAGCGCCCCATGTTCATTGAGCTGCCACCAGGGCGTCGGGAGCTGACTTTCCGGGTGGTGCGCGCCCGGAAAAGCATGAGTACCCTTTTCACTGAAGAGATAGCACTTCGTGAGGGTGGTATCTTCATTGCGCTGTGCGAGCCCATTCAGCCGAATGTCTTCTATCGTAAGAGCCCTACGGAAGACGCTTGGAGAATCGGACAAATGAACCCTACTTCCCGGAAATGACGGATTTGCTCGGCCGCGAAAAAGGATTTCATTGAACGTCTTTCATCCTGGCGCTTGAGGAGTGGAACGACCTGGTCAGGTGGGGTGGTGACGAGGTGAAGCCCCTCGTCGTCGGTGTGGTGATCTCACTCGACACGCCGACGGCCGGGGGGCTTCGTCGGTTCCGTAACCTTCCATGCCTGACGTCCCGCACGAGCTGGTGGAGCACGTCTCGTGGCTCGTCCACGCCCGAAGGCGTGAACCGCGTTCGCCCTGGCGACGGTTGAGCTGCTTCAAGCAGGCCCTTCTGACGCCGGCACACCTGCGCAAGAACGAGACCTTCGCCCGGGTCGGAGCCGGGTTCGGCGTGTCCGAAGCGACCGCCTGGCGGTACGTGGACGAGACCCTCGATGTCCTGGCCGCCTGGCCGCCCGGCCCGCACGAGGCCCTCGCCGGTCTGGCTGATCGACGCCATCCGCAGCCGCTTCAGCCGTATCGACGCCGTCGAGTACGCCCCGATCGACTCCGACCCGCCCTCATCACGGCTGCCGGCCCGGACGCGACCACTCTCCATGCCTTCCTGCCCCTGCTGCTGATCACCTTCGTGGAGGTGGCCCGCGTGGTGCTGCCGGAGATGACCGAGCGTGGCGACGGCGCCTTCCTGATGGCCATCGGCTACCCGGCCGCCCGTCGCCGGCCGGAGCGGTCCGACCGCGGTCATGGCGGCTGCCCGGAACCGGGTGCACACTCTGAACGGGGAAGTGGCCGACGCCGGCGTCTACGCGGGCACCTCGCCGTCGGCTCCCTGATCCTGAACAGCGACACCGCCGTAAGGCTGAGCACGCCGGGGCAGCACCCCGAAATCCCGGACGAGATCCTGGAGGCGATCACCACCGCGCACCCGGACGAGCTCGCCGACCACTGCTGGGACATGTACACCAAGCGCGACCGTGTCGAGCACGCCCACCCGGCCGAGCTGCCCCCGGCCCCCGCGTCCGCGTGAACTCCGCTGGACGGCACCGGCTCGTAGCCGGTGGCGCTGCCGTGAGGGGGCACTCCCCTCATGGGCGGGCATGGCGCGCAGGACGCAGTCCTGGTTGAGCCGGCCGGTGGCGTCCTCTGGCCGCCCCCTCGACCGCATCACCCACACCAGCGGTGAGCACCGCCGCTGACCGACTGCGCTCACCTCAGCGCCGGTTCGAGCGAGGCCCCGCTCGTAGTGACCTCTGTGCGGGGGTGCCGGCAGACGTTGGCCCAGCCGCTGGTGGGGGTGCTGGGGGTACTCATCGGGGGCGGGGGCGATCGCGTCGTGGCAACTGGGCGGCGACCAGGTCGTAGGAGTCCTCGACCGCGTCGGTGATGAGGCGCTTGGTGATGCCGGTCCCCGGTCCGAGGGTGATCCAGTGTCGTTTGTCGAGGTAGCGGCCCGGTGTGATCGAGGCGTGGGCGTGCATGTGGGCACGGGCGTGCTCGGGTTCGCACTTGACCGTGATGATCTGCTCGTCCGGGTCGTCGGTGACGATGAGGAACACCTTGCCCGCGACCTTGTACACGTCGAGCTGGGGGGTGAAGGGGCGTGAGTGGCTGACGTCGGGCAGGGCGAGGGCCGCCTTGCGGGCGGTGTCCTGGAGCCGGTCGCCGGCCGCGCTCACCGGGATGCCCGCGTGCCGCCGGCGTAGCTGTGCGGGTCGACGGGCTGCTCGGCCTTGGGCAGGTGGGCGACGACAAGCCGGTAGGACTCGGTGACGAGCTCCCGGACGAGGGACTCGTCCACACCGTCCCCGTCCTCCAGGGTGATCCAGTGCTTCTTGTTCATGTGGTAGCCGGGGGTGATGTGGCTGTTGTGTTCCCGCAGGGCGAGCGCCTCGCCGGGCTCCGACTTGAGGATCACGACGGGACGCCCGGGGACCTCGGTCATCAGCATGAACACCTTGCCGCGCACCTTGAAGACCTCCCAGTCGTCCCCGAAGGGATGCTCCAGCTCGGCTCCGGGAAGCTCCCGCGCGCAATCGGCGGCGGTCCTGTGCAGAGTCATGGGGCGTTGTCCTCCTTGAAGTGGTGGTGGGCCGCGGTACTGAAGACCGCGGAGCGCACGCCCCGCGGTTGCGGCGGCACACTCCATCCTTGCCCGGAAACCACCGAAAACGGGCGGTGGTCTGCGGACACATGATGGTCGGCAAGCGACAACCAGCCCCGGATGACCGGGCCGCGTCGGCCGAGGTCCCCTTGTACGGTTTCCAGCCCCCTGTAGGCACGCCCTTCGGGCTGGAGGTGAGCACCGTGGAGGACTTCTTCGCCCAGCACGACGACTGGCCGTGGAACCCGCCCCGCCCGGGACGCGCCACCTTCCACTACCTCATCGCGGTCACCGAGGGCGAGCTGCTCCACGACGTCGACCACCTCACGCGGACCGTCGCCCCCGGCCAGTGGCTGTGGGTGCGACCCGGACACACGCAGTGCTGGCATCCCCCCGGCACCGCCCGCGGCCCGTTCATCCTGTTCGAACCGGACGTCCTGACGCCCGCCATCGCCCGCCTGCTGGCCCCGCTCACCTCGCACGAGGCCCCCGCCGTACTGAGCCCGCACCCTGACGACGCCGCCTGGCTCCACCAGACGGCGCTCCAGCTCCTGGACGAACACCGCAAGCTCGGACGCCGCCCCCTCGGTATCCACCATGCCCTGCGGCGCGGCCTGCTCGAATCGCTGCTGCTGCGCCTGGCCGACGCCCCCGGCACCACTGCCACGGGCGCGGCGACGGCCGGTGCGCCCCGTGGTGACACCTACGGCCGGTTCGCGGATGCCCTGGAGCTGCACTTCCGCGAACTGCACCGGGCGGCGGACTACGCCGAGCTGCTCGGCTGCTCGGTGCGTACCCTGAGCCGCGCCGCCCGGGACGCCACCGGCAAAGGGGTGCGTGACCTCATCGGCGAGCGGCGCCTGCTCGAAGCCCGGCGCCTGCTGGGAGGTGCCCGGTGGGACGCCCGGAGTGTGGCCGCACATCTCGGTTTCTCCGGCACCGCGAACTTCGGCCGCTTCTTCCGCGACCGCACCGGCCTCACCCCGGCCGCGTTCGCGTCCGGGGAGGACACGGCCGGTCCGTGAGCGGAGTGCGGTGCACCGCAGCTCGGCTCTCAGCCGTCCAGGACGACGACGTGCTTGCCCGGGGTGATGCCGGATTCGGCATCGTCCTGGGCGTCCGGGGCCTGTGCCAGGCCGTGATGTACCTCGGCGACCGGGACTTTCAGGTGCCCCTCGGCGACGGCTTGGGGCTGGTGGGCGAAGACGTCCGCCGGGAGGCCGGCAGCCTCGTTCGCGTAGCTGGTCAGGCGCACCCAGCCGGGGACCATGTGGCCGCTGCCCTCGGGGACGGCTCACCCCGGCTGCCCTCACCCGGTTCCGCAGCGTCTGCGGGTTGATCCCCGGATCGGCTGCGACCGACCTGACCGTCGCTTCCGGCCGCGACTCGTACAGTGCGACCGCGTCCGCCCTGAACTGCGACGGGTAGCTCTTCATGACCACGAGATGCCCGTTCTCAGATCTCCAGGATCCAGCGTCTCGTGTGTTCAACATCCGGGGTCGAGGCCCGACTCTGCTCAGCGAAGGGCTGGACCCCATGTGCTGGAAAGCAGCCAGCACCTCGGTCGACCGCCACAGGTCCTGTTGGGCGGCCACCATCCGCAGATTCCACTTCCCCGGAGGTTCCTCTTGCCCATCACCAGTCGTTGGGCCGCCCGGGAGCTCGCGGCCAGGTTCGCGTGCCCGGCGCTCTGCGACCACTGCGGGGCCCGGACCCTGCTGACGACGAGTGACGATGAATTGGCCGTATCTCGTCTGCCATCGCATGACCCGGCACAGGCTTAATGATGCTCCCGCGCCACGCACGGCGCGGGTGGCTGTGACGACAGTACGGGGGAGCCATGGATCACACAGGCGGCACCGACGGACCACCTCCCGGGCCTCCGCCCCAGCTCCCGCCCCGGCCCCCGTCTCAGCCGCCTCCTCGGATACCGCCGATGCCGCTGCCTCCCCGCAGGGGAAAACCGCTGGAACTCCGGGTCCAGCGGCAGATCCTGTGGGTGGGGTCGGCGGCGGTTCCGTTGCGCAATGTCAGCTGGGTCGAAGTGTTCAGGCTGAAGCCCGCCTGGGGCAAAGCCGCCGGCTACTCCCTGCTGTTGGTGGTCGTCGCCTTCCTGGTCTCCGCCCAGTTCGACTCCACCGACGGGGGCAGCGGCTCCGCCCTGGCCGTCCTGGCCGTGTTCGCGCTGGCCGTCGTCTGCGTCGTCCTGCTCTCGTCGAGGAAGCCGGTGCTGGTCGTCGAACTGAACAGCGGTTCCAGGGTCCTCCTGACCCTGCCGACCATGGATGAACTGAGATCGATCGCCGGACAGATCGTGTACGCGATCGACCACCCGGAATACGAGTTCTCCGCCGTCCTCGAGCAGTACAACACCACGAACAACTTCGGTTCCGTCGTCAACATGAACGGCGGCAGGGGAAACACGGGGATCAAACTATGAGCGACACATCGAACTACTACGGAGACGTCGTCAACGTGAACGACGGCGAGAAGGTCATCGGCATCAACCACGGCTCCGTCGTCTACAACGACGGCACCGCTCAGGACCCCGAACTCCAGGCCGCCGTGACGGACCTCACCCGCCTCCTCAACGACCTGCGCCCGGTTCTCACCCCGGACCAGGCCCAGATCGTGGAGAACGCACTGCCCGCGCTCACCCCCGACCGGGCCGCCCTGCGTGAACGCGGCATGGTCCTGGCGTCCATCTCGCAGATCGCGGCGACCGTGGGCGAAGTGGGCAGGCCCGTCGTGGAGGCGCTGGGCCGGCTGTTCGCGCTGCTGGGCTGACGGGCCCGCCCTGGTGGATACGGTCATGGCCTACGCGCCGTAGGCAGAGCAGCGAACCCAGGCTTTGAGATAGCGGCCGAGTTCCCCCTGCATCCCCGGCCCGCAGAGCCTCACCGTCTGCTGCCCCCGGCGCGAGCAGACTCGTGCCCTCGGCGAACGTCTCCGCCGAGGGGCGGAAGCATTTCCGTACGTACTCCGGCTTCTTGTGCCGGGACTTCGCCATCAGCATCAGCGGCGACGCACCCTGCCCGCCCAGATGGGTAAGGGAAGAAGTGACGGTATTCGTGCAGGTTCCAGCCCGCACCCGGGCCACCCCGGGCAGCGTGCTTGTCGGACAGGGCCCAGGCCTGTCCGTACGACAGCCGTGCCAGCCCGGTGCCCGGACAGACATCCCAGGGCTGACGACCTTGCCGGGCCCGAGCAGCGGTGAGTGACGAAGACCGGCCCGCGGGTACGACCGCACAGCGGCCGCGGGCAGAAGCCGGGCTGTGCCGGCGCCCCCGTACGCGGCCTCCAGAGCGTAGCCCTCGCGGACCGGGCCCCGGGGGCGGGCCTTGGCCCAGGCGCCCTTCGCCTTCACCGGACAGCGGCGTCCGGCGGAGTACAGCTCCTCGAATTCCACAGGGACCTGGCGGCAGTCGATTATGGGAGCTCACCAGTGCCGTGCCCCTCAAGATGCACGATGTGCCCCCTGCCCCGGATCACCGTGAACAGCGACCCGGGGGGCTGGCGGCGACGGTCTTCGCGTTCTCCGGCGGGCACAGTCGGCCGTGCTCACCGCTGACGCACAGCGCCCGGGCTTCGTGCACGGTGCCCACACTCCTGAAGGAAAGGGGTGGCCGGGCCAGCGCCGGCAGTACGGGGCGGCCGGCGGAGACGGGGGCGGTTCAGGGGCCGGGGGCCAGGAGGGTGAGGCGCAGCAGCGCGGCCACGGCGAGTGCGGCGGGGACGGCGTGCCACCATGTCCGGAGCCAGTGGGCCTTGACGAAGACCCAGGTCAGAAGTGCCGTCACCGCGGAAA
This sequence comes from Streptomyces nitrosporeus, assembly GCF_008704555.1. NCBI lineage: Bacteria > Bacillati > Actinomycetota > Actinomycetes > Kitasatosporales > Streptomycetaceae > Streptomyces > Streptomyces nitrosporeus. Next base: position 225,960 of record NZ_CP023702.1, on the reverse strand, counting down.
AAGCGAGGGCGATGGTGGCGGCGGCGCGGGCGTTGGTGACGGCTTGGTGGTCCCAGGGCCCGTCGGGCTCGACCATGTAGGCGGTGAGGGCTGTGTATGCCGTCACCAGGGCTCCCAGGGTCAGGATGAGGGCGCAGACGCCGGTACCCAGCAGTGCGGAGGTCCGGCGGTGGTAAGGGGGCGTGCTGGTGGGCGGGCCGGCGGCCGGGTTCATTTCGGTGCCTCCGTCGCGTCGTCCGGTTTCCGGTCGAAGCCCCGACCGTATGCCTGGGCGTCCGGGTACTGGTAGCAGGGCCCCGTTGGAGCGGGCGGCCCGTTCCTGCATCCGGGCGCGGGCCATCTCTTCCGGCGGTACGCCGGCGAAGCCGCTTTCGGCCTTGAGCTGGGCGAGGTGATCCGAGGCGGTGAAGACGTTCTTGGCCGGGTCTTCGACCGCGTCGACGAGGACGCTGCGCTGCATGCCGGTGAGGTGGGCGGCGTCGTAGCCGAGTACCTCGGCCGCGCGGCGGACCTGGAGGGCGATGGAGTCCATGGAGGTCCGGCCGGGGTCTTCGCCGGGGATGATCTTACGTACTTCGAAGGCCGGGTCGTCGAGTGCTCCGGGGCCGCCCTCGGCTTCCTGCCACGCGATGCCGGCGATCGTCTCCGGTGGGAGGCCGGCGTCGTGCGCGGCTGCCCTGATGAGGTCCTTGTTCGCGGAGATGTACTCCCGGCGTCCCTCATCGGAGTGGGGGAGTGGGACCATATCCAGTAGCTGCTTCCCTTGGCGTCTCCCAGCCCGTTGATGCGGGTCTCGATCCGCATCAGGGTCTCGGTGCCGAGGACGGAATCACCGGTGCCGGGGAACGAGTCGACCCTCGTTCCCGTTCCCGGCAGCTGGGTGCAGGGGTTGGCTGCCCCCTGTCTTGCCTCGGCCCGCAGTGGTCCCAGGCTCTCCAGGCACTGTCCTGGGTCTTCGAGGGGCTCTTGAAGACCGGGACGGAGCGAGGTGCCGCGTCGAGTTCGGCGGTGCAGGCGGCACGTGCTTCCGCTTCCACTCTTCTGGCGTCGCTGTAGTGGTCCTTGGCCTGGCCGTAGCAGCGCTCGGCTTCCGCACGGATCGCGTCGACAGGGAAGATCCGGCGAGGGCACCGGCGCCGCCGAGGTCACCGGCGCCGCCGAGGGGAGGAACGCCACCGGGGCTGCCTGGTCCCGTGACCGTGCTGTGTGCTTTGTGCGGTGAAGGTACGGGGAGTCCGGTCCCGGCGGACAGGCTGGGCGGGCCGTTGAGGGAGAAGCTGCCTCGCAGCTCGACGGGTTCGCTCGTCAGCCGATCGTGGACACACCGTCCTGTGAGCAGGAGGTCCCCGCCGGGCCCGGCGGTTGTGTCTTGTCGCGGGCGGGACGTCACAGATAGCGGCGAATGGGCTGGACGGCGTATTCGCGGGCGCGCTGGAGGAGGGAGCGTCTCTTCCAGCGGCTGGGTTGAACGCGCCGGCTCGCCGCCATGTCGGCGTCGAAGTGAGCGTCCAGGGTCGCAGTGAACTCGTCGTCCAGGACCGCGAGCATGACCTCCTCGTCGTGGGCGAGGGAGCGCTGGTTGAAGTTGGTCGAACCGACGAGGGCCGCCGTGCGGTCCACGGTGATGACCTTGGCGTGCATCATCGTCGGCTGGTACTGGTGGAGTTTCACTCCGCAGGCGAGCAGTTCCTCGTAGTAGTGCTGTCCGGCCAGCTGGCAGACCCGCTTGTCGGTGTGCGGGCCGGGCAGCAGGATCTCCACCTCGACGCCGCGCCGGGCGGCGGCACAGAGCAGACGGACGAAGTAGGCGTCCGGGGAGAAGTAGGCGGTGGCCAGCCGGAAGCGTTCCTCGGCCGACTCGATCATGACTCGGACCAGGGTCTGCATGTCCTGCCACCCGAGGCTGGCCGAACCACGCACCACCTGTACCACCGCGTCGCCCTGCGGGCGGTGCGCGGTGAACCGGTCGTGGTCGTCGAAGAGTTCGTCGTGGCACTCGGCCCAGTTCTGCGCGAACGCCGCCGCGATGCCGTCCACGGCGGGCCCGCGCACCTGCACATGCGTATCGCGCCACTCGTGCGGATTGCGGGCGTCACCGCACCACTCCTCGGCGATGCCCACGCCTCCGGTGAAGGCCATCTGCTCGTCCACGACCAGCACTTTGCGGTGGCAGCGGTGGTTCTGCTTGAGCGGCGACAGGTACAGAGGCTTGCGGAACCAGGCCACCTGCACACCTGCCCGGTCCATCTCTTCCAGCAGATCCTTGTCGATCAGCCGGCTGCCGAAGCCGTCCAGCAGCAGTCGCACCCTGACCCCGTCCCGGGCCCGTTCCGCCAGCGCATACGCGAACTCGCGGGCTATGGCGCCCTTCCAGTACACGAAGGTCATCATGTCCACCGTGTACTCGGCGGACCGGATGGCTTCGAGCATGGCGGGGAAGATCTCGTCGCCGTTGCGCAGGGCGACCAGCGCGTTCCCCTCGGTGGCCGCGATGCCGATCAGGCGCTCCAGACGGCGTCGTATCCGCACGGCCCGCTCGTCGGCCGCCCTGTCTTTCCGCGGAGCGTCCGCGGACTCCGGTTCCGTTACGTGTTCTGTGCTGGTCATCCTCTTCCTTCCGGCCTGTGAAAACTTCCGGTCTACGGCCGAGGGAGCGGGGCATCGCGCCGACGGACAGTCTCCGTTCGTCCGCTGCCTGGGTCTCCCTTGCCCACGGCCCCGTCCGTGACACGTGATCGGGCCGGTGCTGTGACCGTGTCACGGTCACAGCACCGGCCCCGACGGCACCATCCGTTCACCAGCGCCGAAGCAACATGACGCGTCGGACGGGGAGGAGTCACTCACCCGGCCTGATGCGTCCTCGCCAGGATCCGGACTCACCGCCGCGGCCCTCGATGTACGACTTGAAACGCTGCATGTCGCCCTTCACCCGTCGGTCGATCACTCCCAGCAGGTCACCGGTCCTCTCCGCAACGCCGCTGGGATCCACGTCCATGACGAGCTCGACCCGGGTGTGCGTGTCGTCCAGACGCTGGAATCGGACGGTGCCCTTCTGCCTGGTCTCGCCCGTGGTGGTACGCCAGGTGATCCGCTCGTCCGGGAGCTGGTCGACGATCTCCGTGTCGAACTCACGCTTGACCCCACTGACCTTGGTGATCCAGTGGTTGCGGCGCCCGTCGAGCTGCCTGACCTCCTCCACCCCCTCCATGAACCGCGGGAACTCCTCGAACTGGGTCCACTGGTTGTAGGCGGTGCGCACGGGAACCTCGACCTCTACGGATTCCTTGACCATGCTCATGGGTGACCTTCCTTCCTGCTGGTGTCTCACCACCGGGGCCGGCGAACAGTCCGCGCCCTCGGCGTACCGAGACGCGAGTACCCGCAGACCTCTCGTCTCATGTCCGGTCGGCAGCGTCCTGTGCCGGCCGCCCGGACGTGGCCGGGTGCCGAAAGGGCCGGTCCGCCCGTCCGGCGGCTCGGGAGGTCACTCCCGCGGGAAGGCCACCGCGCCTCGTCGGCGCCGCCCTCCCTGCGGTGGGGAACTCATCCGACCGGCCTGGCTCGTGGCACCGTACTCGTCCGGGGCGCGGAGCACGGGGCGGCCGGTGCCTGCGCCGTACGGGACGGCAGTCGTGGCCACCTCGTCGGCCGCGGGCACCGGCCGGGCCCGCCCTCCACGTCTGTTGCGGCTGGACGGGGCGGCGGGCAGCCCTGTCCCGGGCTCTTCGGCATCCCGGCCGGGAATCCCGCGGGACGGACGTTCCGGTCATCGGCCCAAGGACGCGACGGCCCCCTCGGTGCTCGGATGGAAAGTGAGGACCTGGTCGAGGCCGACGACCGTGAAGACGCGCATCTGGTCCGGGCTGGCACCGGCAGGGCTCGCCGGGGAACCGGTCGCCCGCGATCTCTGATAGGCGCCGATGAGCACGGTGACGCCCGTGGAATCGCAGTAGGTCAGACCGGACAGACCGAGGACCATGCCGCCGTAGCGTGGAGTTGATCTCGGCGATGGTGCCGTCCGCCATCGTGGACAGGTACCCGCAGGGCGCACGTCCGTACAGGTCCTCGGAGCTGTCCTCCGGCAGCGCGGCGAAAGCCGCATTCGGAGCTTCGCTTTTGTCGGGGCCGTGGGGCCGGACTGCTGCCCGGCGCGGCATGCCCGGGGGACCGGTTTCCAGGGGGCCGATGAGTGGCGCGCGTACCCGACGCCGAGGGGAGGTGTGGACGGTGGTCCGTTCCTTCGCGGTTCCGAGGGTGAGGGCGACCTGGGTACCGCGGCCGTGCGCACCAGGTGAAGACCGCGGCCGTCGATCCGACGGGCGACCGGCTCCTTCGGGGCCCGTACCGGCTTCCGTCCGGCAAGCGCCGTTCGAGCTCCTGCGGCAGACGTCGCAGTGATACGACGTGAGGCTCCGCACCCTGGCCGACGTCGCCGCCCACCTGTCTGCGTCCGGCCCGGCCGCCCGGGCCGGACGCAGACAGGTCTGTGCCGCACCGGTCCCGCTCCGCCCGGCCCGCTTGCGATCGGTATGCGGCCCGGCGGTCAGAGCACGCTCCTCGAAGCGGCGTTGCGCCACGTCCCGCAGGCGGCCGGCTCACGCATGGAAAACAGGCGACGGGTGTGCAATGGGCTGCCACGGCGCCGTGGTACCGGAGACCCTCGGCCACCCGCACACCGCCGCCGGCCGACGGTGACGCCGAGCAGGAGGACTCCCGCCACCCGGCCGGTCCGGCGCGCGGGCGCCGTGGCCGGACCGGCCGGGCACGGTCAGCCGAAGTGCCAGGTCAAGCTGCCACCGTTGTTGGCAGCGAGGACGAACATCAGGATCATGAGCAGGATGTCGACCACTCCGAGACCTATGGCCCACTTCGCCATCGTGGAACCGGCCTGGCGCAGTGACACCGCACCGAAGATGATGGCCAACGGACCGAGGAGGATCGGCAGGAACAGAAGGCCGATGATGCCGCAGACCAGTCCCGCGATGGCCAGCCCGTTCGTCCTGCTCGTCTTCCGCGCACCCGTTCTGCTGTAGGTCGACATGACAACTCCCGAACTGTCGTGGATCTGTTTGTTGTACTCCTTCGTTGTCCTTCCAGTTGCCCGCCACAACCGGATCACACCTCTCGGTCGTGTCAAGAATGCTTGTCCTCAAGGGAGTTGGGATGTGCGAGAGGTCGTTGAGACCGTTTCCGGTGGAGATCCCCGTCCGGCCCGCACCGCCGCTTCGCCGATGCGGGCCGTCGTGCCGGCCAGGCGGGGTCTGAGGGGCGCCTGGCAGCGCGGACAGCCCGCGCCCGCCCTCGGGCCGCCACCAACTCCGCCGCAAGCGGGTGGTTCATGAGTGTTCGAGCGGGCTTTCCGCCACCTGGCGGTGGACGTCCTGGACCCGTTCATCGCGGTCGTCGTCCCCGCCGCGAACACCCACGACAACACCGCGGGCATCCTCCCGCTGCACCAGGTCACCGAACAGGCCGGCGGAACCGTCCGCAGAGCCCTCGCCGACCAGGGCTTCAACAACCAGGCCGTCAACCAGACCGTCACAGACGGCGCCGGCCGGGGCATCGACGCCGAGATCGCCTCCCGGGTCCGCTGGGCCATGATCCACGGACGGCCCGGTGGCCACCGGCGCGAACGCCCCCGCCCGGCGCGAGTCACAGGTGGCCGCAGCGTGAACACCGAACTGCTGCTCGATGCCCTGGAACTGTGGAGACGACGGCTACGACCGCGCGGAGTCACGGCTGAAGTACGACCTCTCCCTGCCGGGCAACGAGGCGCTTATCGACCCCGTTGAGCACCCGAACGCCAAGGAACTGCTCCAGGCATGGCCGGACGTGCTGTACGAGTACAGGCGCCATCGCGATGAGACTCACCTGCAGACGACGGATACTCCAGGGACTCCTACGGCGAGGACGCCCCCGTCACCGCCGCCCGCTGCCATGGCGGCACAGAGGGCAGGGAGGTCGGGGCAGACGGCCCAGCCCATGGGCACGGCCTCGTCCCGACGGCTGGGCGCTTCTCGCGCCATGGTAGGGCGGTGTCTTGTCCTTCGGTGACTTCTGCATGGAGGTGACGTCTTCTGGACGATCGCGAGGAAGGACGTGAAGGCGCGGCACTTCAAGCAGGTAACCGTCCTGGGTGCTTCGAAGGCCCGTGAGTTGAGGTCCTATTCCGGCTGATGCCTGTGGCAGGGGGCGGGGCGGGGCTTCGGCTGCTGTTTCCCGACGGTCTTGCCGGTGTCGGCTCCGGTGAGGGGTACCGGGCCCGAAGGTCACCCGGATACGGCTCCCCAACGCATCAACCTGCCGGAGGAGACGATGTCGTAGGAGCAACTGGCAGAAAACGGAGCCGAAGACGCACAGGGTTCCACCCGGGCGGCGAAGGCGGGGCGGTGGCTGCGAAGGAGCCCGGCCGCATGCCTACGCCCGTGTACGACGAAGGCTCCAGCAGACCACGCCGCGATAGACCAGAGTCCGCAGTCGGCCTCGGACAGCCCATGCGGAACCAGGGGGAGGGAAGTCAGAAGGGCATCCGGCCACGGGTCCTTCGGCCCGCCGAGCCACTCTTGCTCACCGCGCGCGAACTGCTACGGAAGGGCTTGCTCAACAGGCGCCCCACCGGCCCCGGCGCCTTGCCCGCCACCCTCGAACCAGCACCCAGCGACCGCTGTGTTCCGCGCTCGGGGCCCCGTAGGCGCGGCACCAGGAAAGCCAGTACCGCCAGGACGACGCACACGGCCACTATCCCGACCACCATCATGGTGCGGACCTCCTTCTCCTCGTTCCGTCACCCTGTCTGGCCTGCCGTATGCCCGGCACCCGGCGCCTCATGTACGCCGGGCCGCGACTTTTACAGCGCGACCGCGTCCGCCTCGAACTCCGGCGGGCAGTCCTTCATGACCACGAGATGTCCGTTCCCGGATCCGCAGGATCCAGTGCCTCGTGTGTCCGACGTCAGGGGGCAAGGCCCCACGTCCCGGAGCGCCTGCATCAGGAAGCTGTTGCCCAGGGCCCCCGGGCGCCGCATCGTCTTCCGGAACAGGACCTGCCCTGCTGTGAACCGGAGCGCTTTGCCCCTGCGGCCCGGATGGCGTGCGGCTGGGTGCCCCGGAGGACGTACCCGCTCGCCGGGTGAGTGGACGTGATGACGGCCTGCGTCCCCCCTCCCATCCCCTCCACCCGCAGAGTGATGCCCTCACCCGTGCTGCCCAGTACCAGCTGCCACGCGCGGCGACCGGCCGAGCCCGGACGTTCGTTCAGTCCTCCGGCGGCACCTGCCGGGCGGCGATGTCCTCCTGGCCGGACCGGTGCGCGGAGACGGCTACGACGCCCCGTGGACTCTGGCCCGGACGGAGCGGCTGCTGATGCCGGGCCCCGAGACCCCGGCCCGTTCGAAGACGGCAGGGAGGGAGCTGGAGCATCCTCGTCCGGATGCGCCCGGCGAGTATGCGGGAAACTGCCTATCTCATGGCGTCAAGGCATACCGTGACCCCTCGGCCGTCCACCACGACGCCCCTGCTCAGGCGCCGGCCTCCGCGGCGTTCTCGTCGATGCGGGCTCGCACCCGAGCGAGGAACGCCCGGACCTGTGGACCGGGAAGGGGCAGCGCGGCAGCGCGAGGACGTTCGAAGCTGCGGACAGCGGCCTCGATCAGTGGACGGAAGTCCTCCTCCACGGCGGCGACCTGCCCGGCCGCGTCGCGTTTGGCGAACCAGCGACCGGTGCGGCAGTAGACCACGGAGCGGCAGCCGTTGAGGACCCGGTTGTCGGCGAGATGCCCCTCACCGTCGCCGTGCTCGCGCACCGAGGCCCTGATCGCGGTGTACAGGTCCGTCGGCCGGGGCGCCGCGATCACCTCCGATGCGGGCGGACCGTAGAGCGCGATCCCGTCCTGATGGGCCACGGAGCGGTCGATGACGTACCAGAACGACGGTGTCCCGGCCGTATCGAAGGCGCTCCGGCCCGGCAGCTGAGCGCCGGTGTTGAGATCCAGCAGGTAACCGGCTTCCCCGGACGGGGCACGGGCGAAGTCCGCCGCGTAGACGACCAGTTCCAGCCCCGCCGCCGGGCACGGCAACCGCCGGTGATCGAGGGCGCCGGCCAGTTCCCGCAGGACCGCGGTCGGAGGCGGCCCCCCGACGACGACCGTGACGTCGATGTCACTGCGGCCGTGCCGGTAGTCGCCGAGTGCGAGGGAACCGACCGCGACCACTCCGATCAGCCGGGAGCCGCACACCGCGCGCGTGCGGCGTACGAGCTCCGTCAGATAGGACCGCACCTCGGCAGGAACAGCACGAAACAGCTCGGTCTTGGCGTCCATTCGGCCAGTGTGGAGTATCGCCAGGGAAACCCGGAGCCGCCTGCGCCGGCGCTGGGACGTCCCTCGGGAGGATCGGATCGGTCAGTAGCGGAAGCGGTGGGCTGATTCGGGACGCGCCCCTCCGCCCGGAGCGCCCTCGGTACCGGCGGGGTTGCGTGTTCAGCTGCCGCGAGTCGACCCAGCTGACTCCGAAGCCGCTACTGGTCGTGACGGTCTAGGCAGTGTCCGACGGGTCCTGTGACTCACCTTGCGCTGGATCGTTTCGGTCGGTGTAGGGCGAGGTGATCTTTCAGATGACGAGTGGATGCGACTGGAGCGGCATCTGCCACGTAACCGCGACCGAGGCGGGCGTTGGCAGTGCCACCGCCGGGTGATCAACGGCATTCTGTTTCGGCAACGAACCGGCCTGCCCTGGAGGGATCTGCCGCCACAGTTCGGCAAGTGGAAGACGGTCCACGACCGTCATCGCAGATGGTCGGCGGACGGCACGTGGGAGAAGATCCTGCGGGCCGTCCAAGCCGACGCTGATGCAGAGGGCCGAATTGACTGGAGCATGGTGAGCGTCGACTCGACGTCCTGCCGAGCACACCAGCACGCAGCCGGTGCCCTTACCCGCGCGCCACGAATTCCGGGCCCCCGCAGTCGCCCGGACAAACACCGTTCCGACGAGGGCCTGGGCCGCTCCAGAGGAGGGCTGAACTGCAAAATCCACTTGGCCAGCGAGGGCGGCCGTCGCCCGCTGGCCTTCATCATCACGCCCGGACAGTGGGGTGACGCACCGCAATTCATACCCGTGCTCGAACAGATCAGAGTCTCAAGGCCGGGCGGCGGACGCCCACGCACCCGACCAGACCACGTCGGAGGTGACAAAGCCTATTCCTCTCGCCGAAACCGCCGATACCTGAGGCGCCGGCAGATCAAGCACACGATCGCGGAACCCAGGGGCCAGCGAGCCAACCGCCAACGGCGGGGCAGCAAGGGCGGCCGGCCCACCGGCTTCGACACAACGGTCTACCGGCGCCGCAATGAGGTCGAGCGCACCATCAACCGGCTCAAGACATTCCGCGCGGTCGCCACGCGCTACGACAAGAGGGCGTATGTCTTCCACGGGACGGTCACGGTCGCGGCGATCCGATTGTGGCTCCGCCCGTGACCTCCACGTCCTCGCCTATTGGTCTTCCGGGACCAAGACGCCGAGCTCGACTTCCTCGAAAACGCGTGACCACCAGGCTTCGTCGTCCTCGAACACCGCCGGATCACTCTGCCTGGCCCGCTCAAGCACGTCTTCGACGTAGTCCTCGTAGTCGTCGTCCGCATCGGTCCTTCCCGAGCAGGCGAACGCCTCCCACACCTCCAGGACGTCCTGCAGACCGACAACCGAAGAGTTGACCAGCCCGTACTGCTGGTCCCCATCGCCTTCATAGCCGCGGACCATCCAGACTTCGCCGCTGTCGATCAGCAGCCAGTACGTGTTGACGCCGTCCTCGAACGCGCCGAGGAACGCAGCCCGACCCGGCGGAAGGTCGCGGACCTCCAGCTCCCGGCCCGCGTTCCGCACGAACATGCGATTGCAGTCGGACGGCAACCCTCGCTCGCCCAGCCCAGACACCGCCTCACCGCCCAAACCCAGGCGCGCGAGAGAACTCGCGTCATATGGCAGCCACAGCGCGCTCGGCAACCGGCGCCCCCTACTCGATCCGTCCATCTGATCCTTTCAGACCGCGCGGACGACCCATCGGACAGGACCCAGCCCTTCGTCGGGCAGGGCGGCCACGGCCGTGTCGACGTCGGTGAGCAGGTCCGGCCAGACGGACAACTGTGCGCGTGGGGTCAGCCGGGAGCGCACGGTCTTGATGTTGTCGCGGCTCAGGCGGTGCCATCGGGAGGCGTTGAGGGCGAAGGTCTCCTCCAGGAACGTGGCGCGATGGGCGCTGACGGTCCAGCCGAGGCGGGTCCAGAAGCCGGCGTCGGCAGGGCGCTGCACGTATGCGGGGTCCTCGGGGGCGAAGTCGTACGGCGATGCGTCCAGGCGTTGCGTGAACAGGCCGAGTGCTCGCGTGCGGGTCAGCGTGGCTTCGCAGGGCCGGCTGCTGCTGAGGTAGAGGTACTGGTCCCAGCCGACGTGCACTGTGAACTCTCCCTCCGCTTCCAGCCGGCACCAGGCGCCGTTGTCGCGGAGCATCGCTCGGACGAGTTCCAAGCCGACATCGATCGGCACCAGTGCCCCGTCGTGGAATCCGGCGGGGCCTGCGGGGAAAAGGCCGGCCAGGCCGTAGCCGTCGACTGGTGGCTCCAGGCCGAAGCGGGCGAAGCCTCCGAGCTGCGGCTCGCGGATGGCCAGCTGGTCGACGCCGCTGTCCTCGGCGAAGGCGGCGACGGCCTGCAGGTAGGCGGTTTCGACCGGCCCGTGGTCGCTGGTGGTGTCCTCGGTGCAGGCGTGGTGGCCGTGTTGGTCGCGGTCGGCGGGGTCGTACTTGGCAACCTGATAAACGTAGGGCAGCACGTCACTGCCCACCGGGAGTCGACGGCGTAGCTGCGTTCCGGTGGCAGTCAAGGACGCGGTAGACCGTGGCGCGGCTGACGGAGAAGAGCTCGGCGAGGCCGGCGATGGTGTGTTCGCCGGACTGGTGCTGCTGGACCAGGTGGCTCTGCCGGCGGGCGGTGAGCTTGGGCTGCTTCCCCTTGAGCTTGACCTTGGCCCGCGCCACCGCCATGCCTTCCCGGGTGCGCATGCGCAGGAGGCCCGCTCCGAACACGGCGAAAGCGGCCAGGATGTCGAAGAACATCTTGCCCATCGGGTCAGCGGGGTCGTAGAGCGTGCCGCCGAGCGAGAGCTTGACGCCGCGGGCGCCGGGTACCGAGCGCGCAAGGCGGTCCAGCCTGGGGGCGACGAGAGTGTCGCCGGCGCGGACCGCCGCGAGGGCCTGGGCCGGGCCGGGCCGGTCGCTGCTCGTTCCGGTCGGACCGTGGTCCAGGTAGATCTGCTCCTCCGGGACGTCCAGACCGAGCAGGGCCCCGCGCTGGGCGGCGAGGTCCTGCTCATCCGGACTGCACCTCGCGTAGCCGACGCGTTCGCCCACGCCGGGAGCGTACGATAAGCCCCCGCTCAGCGTGCAGATCACCGGACACCCTGAATGAGACGCCGTCAGCGCGGGTGCCTCTCTCCCATCAGGCGAGATCATCGTTGTTCGTTGAGGATTCCCCTTACGGACACCGGGGCAAGCCACTGTCAGTACCCTGACGCGGTGATGGCCAACACCCTCTTGCCGAGAGCCATGAACGGCACTGTAGATGGTCAGCCGGTCCCGGGAGGCGGTGCACTCCGGCGGACCGGCAACTCCGTGGACGTCGAGGTTGCCCCGGAGGAGCACGACCGGGCTGCCGAGTCGCTGGTAGGCGGCGATCAGCAGGTCCCGGCAGTCGAGCCAGGAGAATCTTTCACGTCCGCCGCGTCGGCTGTCGTCGCGGCGGCCCCGGCAGATCAGCCGGGACCGGTGGCCGGGCTTGCAGCAGGTCAACGCCGTGAGCGACGAATGCGTGGATGAGAAGCACTCGCCCGGGAGGTCCTGCCGATCGAGGAGATTTCGCCGCCGCCTGAGCCGCAAACCCGGATGTAGGTATGAAGTGTGCGGCCGTGGCCACCAGCATGTGCGAGTCCGTCAGGCGTCGGTGAGAAGGGGGTCATACGCGGTGTTCCTGCGGCGGCCGGACATGAAGGAAAGGAAGTCGCCTACGAAGGCGCTGCGGTCGTAGGTGCCGTCGGTGGCGGTGAGGTCGCGGTGGAAGGCGGTGCGGAAGAGTGCCCGGTGTTCGGCCTCGCTGATGGTCCCGCTGCCGTCCTTGTCGGTGGCGTCGAAGAGTACCTCGGCGACGCGGATGAGCGCTGGACCGGCGAGGGAGGGTACGGCGGCGGCGTACTCGTCGGCGCTGACACGGCCGTCACCATCCGTGTCGAGAGCGGCTTGGAGCTCGCGCCACCAGGCGGCGAAGGCGTCGTAGAGCCGGGTCTCCTCGGGTTCGTCCAGATCAAGCCGGGTGGCCAGTTCCCGTGCCATGGCGGCGAGGTCAGGCCAGTCGAGGTGGCCGTCGCCGGTCTGGTCCAGCACCTGACGGAAGAACTCCTTTGCCGAGCGCCGGCCCTCTGCCGGCACCGAGGTAGCCGGGGCCGGGCCGGGGGCCGTGTCACCGCTCAGTGGTGTGAGGAGGCGGAGCAGGGCCGATGCCCGCTTCATGCGGGCGCGCAGCGCGGTCACGGTCCGGGCGCGGGGGTCATCGCTGTCGGGCGGGAGGGAGAGGGTCTCGATGATGGTTTCGGCGTTGATCCAGCCCTCGGGCAGGAAACGGGTGAGCCCGGCGGCGAGGTAGGCGCCCTGCATGAGGGTCGGGGCGCCGGGCATCTCGGGCAGGCCGGCCTTGCGCCGGTAGGGCTCGGGAAGCGAGGCGACGGTGATCGCCCCGAGGAGCGGACCGACGACGGCCCGGCCGGCCGCCCACAGTGTCGGCGCGCCTTCGAGCAGTGCCGGGGCGGGCAGGTGGTCGAAGAGCCGGTAGAGGATGATGCTGGCTGCTTCGGTGTTCTCCAGCTCGTCCTCGACGACCCTGTCGAAGTACCGCCAGAAGTCGTTCAGGTCCTCGGGGAGTTCCCCGGCGTCGCCGTCGAGCGCGGCGAGGTAGGCGCGGTACTCGGCGTACATGCGCTCCATGGTGTCTTGGTCGAGCGGCTGACCGCTCAGTCGGCACATGGTGACGGCGCTCTCGTAGAGGGTGGCGACCACCCAGGCGCGGGTCGCGCGGTCCATGGCGTCGTAGGAGCGGCCTCGGGTGTCGGAGCCGCTCATGCGGGCGTGCAGCCTGTTGAGCCGGGCAGCCTCCCGTTCGCGTACCGCTGGGTCATCGTCGAACATGCGCCGCATGCTGAGAAAGGTGTTGCGCAGCCGGCGCCAGGGGTGGGTGACGAAGGTGGAGTTGTCGGCGAGGGCGGCGCCGATCTGCGGGTGGGCGGCCTCCAGCACGGTGGCGCGGATTATGGCCAGCGCCCAGCGCGGATCGTCGAAGAAGGCGCGGAACTGCGTTCTCGGGGCGGACAGGGGTGTCTCGTCAGCAGTTCCCGTGGTTCCAGTCGTCATGAGGGGTCTCCGTTCGTCTGGGCCGGGACGCCGCCGAAGCGGCGGTCACGGCGCCGGTAGGTGTGCAGGCAGGCGAGGAAGTCAGGGGCCCGGAAGTCCGGCCAGAGCACGTCGGGGAAGACCCATTCGGCGTAGGCGACCTGCCAGAGCATGAAGTTGGAGATGCGCTGCTCGCCGGAGGTGCGGATGACGAGGTCGACGTCGGGAGTGTCGGGGAACGGCAGGTGGTCCGCGAAGAGCCGCTCGGTCACCTCCTCGGCTTGTGTCCCGTTGCGGATCAGCGACCTGGCGGCCTCGACGATGTCTCGGCGTCCGCCGTGGTCGAAGGCGACGGTGAGTGTCATCCCCTGGTTGTCGGCGGTCAGCGTCGCCAGATCGTCGAAGTCCTGGGCCAGCTCCCGGGGGATACGCGGGTCGGCGGCCCCGAGGAATCGGCAGCGGATGCCGCGGGCGAGAAGCAGCGGTGCGTGCTTGCGCACAACCCGGCGGACCAGGCGCATCAGGTAGTCGACCTCGGTGCCGGGGCGGCTCCAGTTCTCGGTGGAGAAGGCGTACAGACTGAGCCACTCGACCCCGGCCGCCCGGGCCGCCTCGATGATGTCGATGACGGTGGTCTCGGCAGCCCGATGGCCCGCCGTTCGTGGAAGCGAACGCCGTTGAGCCCAGCGGCCGTTGCCGTCCATCACGCAGGCTACGTGCCGCGGCACCGCACGCGCCGGCCCCTCGTCCCGCCGCTGATCATTGCCGTACCGTCGCCCGGCAAGGCCGTCCTCCGCCGCCGTGCGTGCGCGGTGGACGCCGTGATCCGTCACACCCAGCCCCATCTCGCCCAAAGCGGCGCGGTCGGCCCTACCCCGCTCGGTCACGCCCACCCCGTATCACCCATACGCACGCCCCACCGGAGCGTTCCTTCCCAGGAGTCTGACGGCACGGAAGGGTCCTGACCGGCCGAACGGTGAGCCGTCACCCTTGACTCAAATGTTCGATCTCCTTCGGTGTCGTCTTCCTTACGCGCCTTCCCACTCCACGTAACCGCCCGCTTACTGAACCTCTTTCATCCTGTTCCGCAGGAGTGGAATGGGCTGGTCAGCGGGTGTGGTGACGAGGCAGGGCCCTCGTCGTCGGCGTGGTGATTCCACTCAGCACACCGGCGACCTGAGGGGCCCTGCTGGTCCCGTATCGAGCGGTGCTCGACGTCTCGTACGAACTCGTCGAGCATGTTGCCTGCCCTGCCTACTGCACGAGCCCCGTCCGGCACGCCACACCCGCCGACCCGGGCCCGGCTGTTTCAAGCAAGCACTGCTCGCTCTCGTCCACCTCCGCTCGGCCGACCCCCTCCACCGCGCCCTCTCCGTGCCGGCAGCTGTTCAAGACGCGCTTCGCCGACCTGCCCGAGGGAGCGGTCCAAGGCGCAGTTGAGGAGATGGGCGAAGAGGGACTGGTCGTGGTCGCGGTGAGCCTGGGCAGTGCACTGTTCCAGACGCTGAGCCAGTGCCCGGCCTGCGGGAAGGACGCCGCCGCCCTGGTCTTGGCCGTGGACGCGAACTCCCTGCTGTTCGACTGGAACTCGCAGCCAGTGGCCTCGCATGCAGGCTGTGCGGGTTCTGCCTCTCCAGCGCGGCGGAAGTCGAAGCCGCCGGCCTGCCGGCCACCGTCCGGTACACCCCGGAGGGTCTGGCGCAACTGGTCAGTGCGAGAGGCCCGGACGAGGAAGAGCGCTTCGCGCCCCTCATGCTCACCTTGCGGGGGTACGGCTCCGCACCCGCACCGGCCGGACACGGGGGCGTCCGGGTCCGGTACGGGGTGCCCGGATGCCTTCCAGAACCGCGGCGAACTGAGGGCTGTCACCACGCTGACCCGCGGTGACCAGCAAAGGCAGCGGCCGTTGACCTTGCTCGCAGGCCAGGTGGATCTTGGTGGTGAAGCCCCCGGGACCGACCCGGACCGTGGTCGTCTGGCTCGGTGCGGATTCCGCCCGGCGGCTCGTTTCGGGCCTGTCCGTCGCGGCGGGCGCCTGCCGCGTGCTGATGGGCCCGGCAGATCGTGGAGTCGACATTGACCTCCCATGCGATCAGCCCTGCGGCGTTCGCCCGGGCCTGCAGCCGGATCAGGAGTTCGGGCCAGGTGCCGTCACGCAGCCAGTAGCGGAAGAGTCCGTAGACCGTCTGCCACGGCCCGTACTCCGACGGCAGATCCCGCCACGGAGCACCGGTCCTCACCCGCCACCGGGTCCCGTCGATCAGCTTCCGCCGGTCCAACGGCGGCCGCCCCGGAACCGCGACCGGCAACAGCGGCTTCAGTACGGCCCACTGGTCGTCAGAAAGATCCCCTCGCCCCACACCACGATCATCGCGATGCGGGACGAGGAGCAGAGCCGAATTCCAGAGCACGGCCTAGGTGGAGGAGGCCGGTAGCGTCAGAAATCGCGAGTTCGCACAGGACGGCTGCCAGGTCGGCGACGTGCGCGGGGCGGTGGACGTAACTGGTGAACAGGGGCCTTTCCTTATGCCGACGACGGAAGTCCTGACGCGATCTCCGGCGCGCGTCAGGGTATGCCTGTCGGGGGTGGGCGCAGTCGGCGGACGCAGCGGTCGTTCCGGTCAGTTGGCGTCGTTCCTGGGGCACGTCGCGCACCTGGTTCGGCCGCGTCTGACACTGGTCAAGGTCACCGTGGCTTCGGCCCCGCACGCACAGCGGCAGTGCCACCGGTCGGTGGTTTTTCCGGGGTAGGTCTCGAGCGGCTCAAACCCGGCCTGGCGCACCTCGGCAGCGGCCTTCGCCGGATCAGTTCGGCCGCCGGTCCGAGGGCACTTCTTGCATCCCTTCGTTCCTGACCGGACGAAGGACAGACGCGTCATGACCTCGTTCCCGCAGGAGCAGCGGCAGTGCCATGGGTCCGTGGCCCGGCCGGGAAAGGGTTCCAGCGGTTCGAACCCTGCTGCTCGCATTCCTGCCGCGGCCTGCTCGGCGTTCGATGACTTCGAGGAGCAGAAACGGCAGCGGGTTCCTCCGTTGCTGACGTTGGAGTAGGTGGGGGTGCTCTCGCGGCCGCAGGCGGTGCAGCGGCAGCGCCAAGGAGTCTGACCGGTACGGTAGGGCTCCAGCGGTTCGAACCCGACCGCTCGCATCATCCCCTCCGCCTTGAGGGCGGTCGCCGCGGCGCGCTTGGCCTGCGCCGCTCTGGTGCGGCAGATGCGGCAGCCCTGCCCCCTGTTGCGCACGGCGTTGAAGGTGGGCCGGCCCTCGTGCCCGCACGTGGTGCACCGGGCCGGCCAAGTCGCGTTCGTACGGCCCGGGTAGGACACGAGCGGCTCGTACCCGCGGGCGCGCATCTCCTCGGCAGCAGCCTCCGCGTCGAACAGTAAGGCGGTCCGAGGCCGGGCGCCGGCCCGGGGAGCGTAGTCGCCCGCTGCGCGGCGGGTCTCCTCCTCGACCATGGCCCACACCTCATCCGCGGTGACGCGATCGGTGGAACAGGTCTCGCTCCATCCGTTCGGCATGACGTCCTTGGTGAGGAACGGACACAGCTTGGCGCCGCGCAGGTGGTCCAGGACGGCCTGCTCGACGTCGTAGGCGGCGGCGCCGGTCGTGAAGTCACCGGCTCGGTACAGCTGCCACCCTTGACGCTGGTGCTGCAAGAGGCGGGAGGTGTAGCCGGTGCAGGCGCCGATGCCGACCTTGACCGCCTTCCACTTGCGGTGGGTGACGACGTAGAGCTTCGCCGGTCCGGCTAGGTCGATGCCGTGGGTGGCGCACATCCGGCAGCCCTTGCCGGTTCGGACACCGGTCAGCCGGAGATGCGCTTCATGCCCCTTCGGGCAGTGGCACAGCCACCGCTTGTCACTGCCGGGGTAAGGTTCCATCGGCTCGAATCCGGCCGCCCGCATCTCGGCCGCGCACGCCGCGGGGTCGAGCGGCGCGCTTCCCGCGCAGTGTCCGCAACCATACCCGCGGCCCTTGACTCCGGAGTACAGGGGCTTCGACTCCTTCCCACACGTGGTGCAGCGACAGTGCCAGCCCATCGAAGCACCGGGGTACGGCTCCTGGGGTTCGAAGCCATGCGCCCGCATCAGGGCGGTGGCCTCGGCCGGGTCGGTACGGCGGGCAGCAGCCCGCTGCCTGTACCCCTCCGCCCGGCACACCGGACACGGGTCGTAGCCGCTGCGAACGCTCGACGCCTTCACCCGGACCACCTCGCCGCAAGCCGCATGGCGGCAGCTCCACAACGCGGCGGCGGACGGGTACGGCTCCAGCGGCTCGTACCCCGCCGCGCGCATCATGGCCTCCGCCTTTTCGGCATTGGCCTCGCGTTGCCGTCTGCCTCGGGCCCTGCGGTTGCACGTGGCGCAGCCCGACGCGACCTTCTCCTTGATCAGGTTGCGGACCGAGGACAGCCGTGGTGTGCCGACGGCCCCGCACGTGGTGCATCGGCAGCTTCATGGCGTCTGGCTGTTGCGGTAGGGTTCCATCGGCTCCAGACCGACCGACCGCATGTCCGCCTCGGCCCGCCCGGCCCCGCCGGCGCGCTCCTGGAAGATCGCCCGGCGGCTCTCCTTCGCGCACTCCGCGCACCCGACCCGTCCAGCGCTGAGATACGCCGGTCGCGGGGAGACGATGTTTCCGCACGGCAGGTGCCGGGACCGCCACGGCTTCCCGTTCCCGGGACAGGGCTCCAGCGGCTCGTATCCGGCCGCCCGCATCGCGGCGGTGTGCTTGGCCTCGGCTGCTTCACTGCGCAGGCGCCCTGCATCCTCGCGGTCGGAGGAAGGAGTGCGGGGGTATGAGCGGACCATGCGGCGATTCTCGCGCTTCAGGGCGAGCGGCGAGCCCTGGTTCGGGGTTCTCCCTCAGAATCGGCTCGCGTGGCTGTCGGCTGTCGTCCGGTTCCATGACGACCACCGGGGGAGACCCTGCTGTTCCGTTTTATCGCGTCGCGACCGGCCGCGTGCTGATGGGTTCTGCCGGATCATGGAATAGACGTTCGCGTCCCAGGCGCTCAGCCCTACCCGCTTACAGCAATGCCGGCAGCCGGGCCCATAGGCGCTTCCACTCTCAGCGCCGAATGGGCTGTGCGTCGCCGGCCCGGGTCGGTTTCCTACCGAGCCTGCGGCTCGCGGGCCCGCCGGGCGGGAAGCCGTCGCTCGCGAGTTCCATGCTGTCGAGGGGCCTCGGACGGGCGACGGGCAGAGAGCCGGCTTCCGGAGCGGTCGAGCGCCGACCGGCTGATGGCCAAAGGGGCCGTGCTCCGCGAGGCGGAGCGATGTCGGTGCCCGGCAGTTCGGTGGTGCGTGGGCGTGCGTCGGCCGTGTGCAGCGAGGACTCCCGCATGCCTGATGACTCATCAGGTAAGTCGGCATCCGGTCAGTACGAATCCCTACGCGCTCCGGGGTGATCGCTCCAACAGACGCCTGAGTGAAGGGAAAGGCCAAGGTAGGGACCCCGTCTCGACCGACCGGAGCGATGTTCCTCACAAACATGGTTCGGCGTATGCCGGTGTACAGTTGAGACTGCCCTTGACCTGCATAAAGCAGGCAGGGAGCCGTCTCAGAGGAGTCCCAAGTGCTGCGTACTCTGTTCAAGTCCAAGATCCATCGGGCCACCGTGACCCAGGCCGATCTGCACTACGTCGGTTCGGTGACGATCGACGCCGATCTGATGGACGCGGCCGACCTCCTGCCCGGCGAGCTGGTCCACATCGTGGACATCGACAACGGGGCCCGGCTCGAGACCTATGTCATCGAGGGTGAGCGCGGTTCCGGCGTCATCGGTATCAACGGCGCGGCCGCTCACCTGGTGCACCCCGGTGACCTGGTCATTCTCATCAGCTACGCCCAGGTGGACGACGCCGAGGCCCGCGCGTTCGTGCCGAGTGTCGTGCACGTCGACGCGCGGAACCGCATCGTGGCACTGGGGGCCGACGCCTCGGCACCGGTGCCGGGCTCCCGCACCGAGCGGAGCCCGCACGCCGTGCCCGCCGTGTCGTAGACGACCACCGACCGCACCAGGGAGCGCACCGCCATGGCAGCAGAGAACAACCCGGTCGAGATCCGGGACGACCGCGAGCACGGAAAGCTGGTCGCCTACGAGGACGGCACGGCCGCCGGGGTCATCGCCTACTTCGTGATGTACCCGGAGCCCGGGGCGCTCGTCCCCGTACACACCGTGGTCCAGCCGGAGTACGAGGGCAGGGGCATCGGGGGTGCGCTCGCCCGTGAGCTGTACACCATCGCGGCGCGTGAGGGCGTGCCCGTCGTGCCGCTCTGCCCGTACGTCGTGAAGTGGGCCCAGCGCCACCCCGACCTGGCGCCCGCGGTGCCCGAGGAGATGGTGGAAGGGGCGCGGCGGCAGCTGGAATCGCATCCCGAGCTGCTCTGATCCGCCGGCCGGGCCGTCCGGTGAATGGACTCGGCAGGCGGGGGCAGCCGCACGGGGAGACGGTGGAGAGGAGATCCACGCGTCGGACCCGTCGCTGTTGGAGGACGAGATGACCCATCCGTATCCCGACCCGGTGCCGCCCACCCCGGCACCGCCTGTGCCGGGGCCGCCCACACCGGTGCCGTCCCCGCCTCCGGTGCCACCGGGGCCTGTGCCCCCCGGCCCGGCGCCCGATCCGATCCCGCAGCCGCCGGGACCGGCCCCCGATCCTGTGCCGGATCCCGAACCGGAGCCCTCACCGGCGGGGTGAGGCGCGTCCCGGCTCCCGGCCGGGCGGCCCCGCCCCCGGAGCGCGGCTAAAGGCTGTCCCGTAATCCCTGGCGGGCGCGCGACGACAGCCACGGCACCTCGCGGCGTTGTCGGAACGTCCGCATACATCCAGTATGCGGACGCCCCTCCGCCTTGCGATGCACCGCGTCTGACGCCGCACGCTGCTCCACCACGGATTACGGGACAGCCTTTAGCGGCCGGTGCCCCAGGAGGCGGGCCGGTCAGGGCCGTCGGCCCGGCCCGGTCAGGGCGTCGGCGTGGGCCAGCCCGCTCTCGGCCGCCACCGAGTCCAGCGTCTGCGCGTCACGGACCGTGGCGAACCGTACCCGGCCGTCCGCGCCCCCGCCGTGTGTGAAGCCGTACACGGCGGGGCGGGGCAGGCTGTTGTAGGCCCAGGGCGTGGAGAAGTAGTACGCGCCCGTGTCGTACAGGGCCACGAAGTCGCCCTCGTGCAGCTCCGGCAGTTCCCGGGCGTGGGCGACGACGTCCCCTGCGAAGCAGCACGGCCCCGCGACGTCCTGGACCATCGGCGGCCCGCTCCGGGGCAGGCCCTCCCCGTCGAAGGCGCCCACCCGCAGCGGCCAGGCGTCGGGCATGAAGACGGTCCGGGTCGCGACCTGCGCGCCCGCGTGGGTGAGGGCGATACGGCGTCCGCCCGCGTCCTTGGTGTACTCCACGCGCGCCCCGATGAAGCCGTTCTTGGCGAGCAGTGACCGGCCGAACTCCGTGACCAGGGCGTACCGCCCGTCGAAGAGCCCGGGAGCGGCGGCCCTGAGCACCCTCACGTAGTCGGCGAAGGCGGGCCGGTCCTCCTCGCCGTCGAAGTTGACCGGCAGACCGCCGCCCATGTCGATCCCGGTGACCTGCCGTGTTCCGAGCGTCTCGTTGATCTCCTCGGCCAGCAGATACGTCTGCGCGATGCCTTCCGCGATGAGCTCCAGCGGGCACCCCTGCGAACCGACGTGCGCGTGCAGCCGGGTCAGCCAGGGACGGTCGGCGAACGCCTGGACGACCTGTTCACGCGCCCCCGGATCACGCAGTGCCACACCGAACTTCGAGGTGGCGGTCGCCGTGCTCATCGCCCCGATGGAACCGCCGCCCACCTGGGGGTTCACCCGCAGCCCGAAGACGGAGCCCGACTCGGGCGGGCGGAGTTCCCCGATCCGGCGGAGTTCGGCGAAGTTGTCCGCGTTCACCGCCACGCCGAGCGCCATGGCCAGCCGGAGCTCCTCCCGGGTCTTCGCAGGGGAGTCGAGGACGATCCTGTCCGGCGTGAACCCGGCTTCGACGGCCAGCCGCAGTTCGCCGGGGCTCGCCACCTCGCAGCCCATCCCGCACGCGGCCAGCAGCCGCAGCACCGGCACCAGGGAGGACGCCTTCGCGGCGAAGGTGTGCAGGACCGGCGCACCGGGCACCGCGTCGAAGGCCTCCCGCAGGGCGGAGACCGAGCGCCGTACCCCGTCGGTGTCCAGGAAACCGGCGACGGGCCGGTCCTCCCCGAGCAGTCCGTCGGCCACGGCCTGACGGAGAGCCCCGGCGAAACCGGCGGTACGGGAGAGGGGGGCGGCGAGAGGGACGGGGGAGACGGGAGGGACCGGGGAGGCGAGAGGGACGGGGGAGTCGGGGGAAGCGGCGGTGTCCGCGTTCGTGGCGGAGTTCTCCGGATGCATACGGTGAGAGTCGGCGATGGCAGCTCTCCGGGTCTTTGTCGGGACGGACAAGATGCGCCATCATTTCCGGCCGTACGGACAAAAGCCCTCAGGCTCCCGGCGAACCGCCGCCCCTCACCCGTCCGGAACGCCGGCCCGCCCTCTTCACCGTCACGGACCGCCGGCTTCGTCGCACAGCCGGACCGCCAGCGTGGCCAGCAGACGCGTGTCCGGATCGTCCAGGTCGACCCCGAACCGCTCCCGCACCCGCCGCAGCCGGTAACGCAGCGTGTTGGGATGGACGACCATCAGCTCGGCGGCCCGCGTCACGTCCCCCGCCGCGTCGAAGTAGGCATCCAGGGTCCGGACGAGAACCCCGCCCGCCGCGAGGTCGGCCCGTACGAGTTCGTGTACGGGGCCCGAGCCCGACTCCCACAGGGGCCGCACCGCGTCCAGGATCCGCAGGACGTCCGGTCCGGAGCCCGCCTCGGCCGGCCCGGCGTACCGCGCGCCGTCGCCGCCCTCCCCGCGCCGCTCCCGCTTCCGGAGCACCCGTACGACCAGTGCCGCCTCCTCGTGGGAGGAGGCCGCCAGGAGCACCGAGGCGACCACCGGGCCGGCGCCCGCCCGTACCGGCACGCCGCCCGGCACCGGGGCCGGCGCGGCCAGCTCCCTGGCCAGCCCGAGTGCCTCACGGCTGTGCCCGGAAGGCACCGGCAGGAGGACCAGCAGGCGCCCGGCCTCGCGCAGGACCGATGTCCCCGCGCGGTAGGAGGCCGCCCGCAGGGCCAGGACGTCCAGGGACCGGCGTACCGCGGGGGCGTCGGCGGCCCTGGCGCTCTCCGCGATCACCACGGCACACGGGGTGTCGGGCGACAGGCCCAGGGACCAGGCGTGGGTGGGGCCGTCCCCGTGTCCGTGGAGCAGTCCCCGCAGCGCTTCGTCCCTGCGGCGGACCGCCCCGCTCTCCCGCAGCCGGTGCCGGATCAGATGGGGCGCCGCGGCGTCCGCCGAACGGCGCAGGGCCTCGGCGGCCAGCGGTGAGAGGCTGCGGCCGTCCGAGGCCGCCCAGATCGATCCCAGTACCTCCGGGCCGTTGCGGACGGCGATGATCAGCCGTTCCGGGCCGTCCTCGCTCGCGGGGCGCCGGATCACCTCCCGCGAGGTCCACAGCGCCCGCAGGATCCCGCTGCGCCGCAGTTCGGCTATCCGCTCCTCGGGGACCCGGCCGCCCAGAATGGTCGACCGGCGCACCCCGTCGGCCTCCGGCAGGGTGGCGGAGTGCGCCAGCACCCGGAACGAGGTGTCCTCGATGGTGATCGAGCCGCCCGTGGACGCGGCGATGGCCGCGGCGAGCGCCCCGAGGCCGTCACCGGGCGGCGGCAGCTCGTCCCCGGTTCCGCCCCGCGCCCCGGACCGTGCGAGTGCGGAGCGCAGCAAGGAGGCGGTGTCGGCCCAGTCGGTCCCCTGCGCACGGACCAGGAGGGCCAGTCCGGACGCGCGGGCCGCCGCCAGTACCTCCGGCGCGGCCGGCACGCCCTCGGTGTCCCGCAGCACCACCGCACAGGCGCCGCGCCGGGCCGCTTCCCGCACCGCCGCGGCGGCCTCCGGGGCCGACACGGGCGGACCGACGGCCAGCACCACCTGCCCCTCGGCGTCCCGGCTCCCGGGGCCCCCGGAACCGGCCTCCTGGCCGCCGGAGTCGCCGAACACCACCCCGTGGACCGGTACGTCCGCCTCCGCCGGGCCCAGCAGCAACCGCAGGGCGCCCCCGTCGTCGAACGCGAGGATCCGGCGGAGCGAGATCCCGCGGGCGTCCACGGGCTCCGGTCCCGGCTCCCCGGGCGGCGGGCTGCTGGTCACGGGGCGAGCATACGGGGACCGCGCAGCCGGTACGGGCACGGCGGAAGAGGCCGGGGACGGGGGAGAGCCCGGTACGGGGAAGGGGCCGAGCACGGGGGAGAGGGCCCGGCACGGCGGAAGGGGCCCGGCACGGGGGAGAGGACCCGGCGCGGCGGGAGGGGCCGGTCCGGCGCCCGCTCCTCCCTCCGGCCGGGCCGCGCCCCGGTCACCCCGCCGGGACCTCCGACCGGTCGCCGCCCCAGAGCGTGTGGAAGGACCCTTCCCGGTCCGTACGCCGATAGGTGTGCGCCCCGAAGAAGTCCCGCTGGCCCTGGGTGAGCGCCGCGGGCAGCCGGCCGGCGCGCAGGCCGTCGTAGTACGCGAGGGCCGCGGCGAAGCCCGGTGTGGGGACCCCCTGGCGCGCGGCCTCGGCGACCACCGCGCGCCAGTCGTCCTGGGCGGTGCCCGTCTCCCGTGCGAACCGGGGGTCCAGGAGCAGGCTCACCAGGCCGGGCCGGCTGTCGTACGCCGCCCGGATACGGTCCAGGAACGCGGCCCGGATGATGCATCCGGCCCGCCAGATCGACGCGACCCCGCCCAGGTCGATGTCCCAGCCGTACGCCTCGCCGCCGGCCCTGATCTGGTGGAAGCCCTGCGCGTACGACACGACCTTGGACGCGTACAGGGCCTGCTCGACCCGGTCCGCGAACGCCGCTGCCTCCGCCTCGCCCAGGACGGACGCCGTCGGCCCCGGCAGGGTGCGGGCGGCCTCCCGCAGGTCCGCGTGGCCCGACAGCGAGCGGGCGAAGACGGCCTCGGCGATCCCCGACACCGGGACCCCCAGGTCGAGCGCGGTCTGCACCGTCCAGCGGCCCGTGCCCTTCTGCTCCGCCCGGTCCTGCACGACGTCGACGAACGGCTTGCCCGTCGCGGCGTCCGTGTGCGCCAGGACCTCGGCGGTGATCTCGATCAGATACGAGTCGAGACGGCCGGTGTTCCAGCCGCGGAACGTCTCGGCGATCCGGGCGGGGGAGTAGCCGGCCACGGAGCGCAGCAGGTCGTACGCCTCGGCGATGAGCTGCATGTCGGCGTACTCGATGCCGTTGTGGACCATCTTCACGAAGTGCCCGGCACCGTCCGGGCCGATGTGGGTGGTGCAGGGGGTGCCGTCCTGGGCGCGTGCGGCGATCCGCTCCAGCATCGGTCCCAGCGAGGCGTACGACTCCTTTGACCCGCCCGGCATGATGCTCGGTCCTTCGAGCGCGCCCTCCTCGCCCCCCGAGATGCCCACCCCCACGAAGTGGATGCCGTGTTCACGCAGTTCCCTCTCGCGCCGGCGGGTGTCCTCGAAGTGGGCGTTGCCGCCGTCGATGACGACATCGCCCGCCTCCAGCAGCGGGACGAACTCCCGGATGACGGCGTCGGTCGGATCTCCCGCCTTGACCATGACCATGAGACGGCGGGGGCGTTCCAGGGCGGCGACGAACTCTTCGGGGGTGTGCGCGGCGACGAAGTCCCCCTCGCCGCCGAACTCCTCGATCAGGGCGTCGGTCTTCGCGGTGGTGCGGTTGTGCACGGCCACCCGGAAGCCGTTGCGCGCGAAGTTGCGGGCCAGGTTGCGGCCCATCACCGCGAGCCCGGTGACGCCGATCTGTGCGGTACCGCTCATCTGTGTGCTCCTGCAATCCGTTCGGAGGTGTGGTGCGGGGTGGGTTCCGTCCGCCTGCCCTGCCTCCCGCGCGCCCACACGGCGGGAGGGGGTGTCCTCAGTGCGCGCGTTCCTCGCCCGGGAGCAGGTCGCTCTCCTCGGGGATCACATGCACCGCCGCCTCCTCGGCGGACGCCGCCGCGCCGTCGATCCCGACGTCCTGGGCGGTGAGGGGCGCCGGGACGTGCCCGTCGCCCCCCTGGGTGAGGCGCCCCGAACGGTCCGTGCCGACCTGGTTGTCGTACAGCTCGCCGTCACCGTCCTCAAGGTCACCCGGCCCGTCCGCGGGGGGTTCGGACACATCGGGAACCTCCCTGGCCAGGCGGCGCTCCAGGGATTCACCGGTGTGCTGCTCCGACGCCGTGGTGCCCTGGTCGCCGACCGCCAGCGGGCGCTCGGGCGGGGAGTACCCCTCGTCGAGCAGGTCGGTGAGCCCGGAGTCGTCCAGCATGTCCTCCACGTCCAGCTGTTCGACGGGGTCGGAGGCCGCGTCGTCCTGGGGCTGGTAGACGTCGTCCCCCCATGCGCCCGTCCCCGGTCCGGGGCCGGCCGTCGCACCGTCCCCCTGGTCGGTGTCAGTCATCGCGTGTCCTCTCCGTCCGGACGGGGGGTCCTGTGCCGCCGCGGTGCCGGGCGCCGGGTGGAGTGCGCCCTGAACAGGGTTCCTGTATGCAATTCCACTCCGGTCCCGGGCGGGACGCAACGGAAGCGGGTCCCGGGGGCGGGCGCACCGCCCCCGGAACCGGTACGCGCACGGCCCGGGGCCGGGTCCGGACCAGGAATGACGAAGACTCAGATGACAATGAAAACGATTATCGATAACGTGTCACCGGTCGGGCGCCCCGGTCGTCCTGAGCGGGGGTGGACTCTGTCCGCACGCCCGCCGGCACGCCCGGGGCGGGTTCCCGGCGGCACGCCTCCACGGCGCGTCCCGCGGTGTGCCCAGGGGGCACGTCGGCGGTGCGCCTTCGGCGGCATGTTTTCCAACGTCACTGTGAGAAGGGGGAGTTCATGGCTCACCTGTTGGTGGTCGAGAGCTGGGTCGGATCGATGAGCAGGCTGCTGCCACGGGCGCTGGCGGAGGACGGGCACGACTTCACCTTCCTCACCCGCGACCTGAGGCACTACCTGCGTTCCGCGCCCGAGGGCGCCGGCCACCCGCTGCTCGACGCCCGCGCCCTGGTGACCGCGCCGACCAACGACATCGACGCACTGCTGCCGCTGGCGGAGCGCCTGCACACGGCGCTGCGTTTCGACGGGGTGCTCACCTCCTGCGACTACTACCTGCCGGCCGCCGCCCGGATCGCCGCCCGGCTCGGGCTGCCCGGCCCCTCGGCCGAAGCGGTGGAGAACGCCTGCCGGAAGGACGCCACCCGCCGCGTCCTGGCCGCCGCCGGCGTGCCCGGACCCCGCTTCGCGGTCTGTACGGACGAGGCCGGCGCGCTCCGTGCCGCCCGGGACATCGGCTATCCGCTCGTGGCCAAGCCCGTGGACCTCTGCGCGGGCATGTTCGTACGGCGTGTGGACGACGAGGCGCAACTCGCCGAGGCGTGCCGGGCGCTGGCGGCGTTCCCGCTCAACGCCCGCGGCCAGCGGCGCGATCCGCACATCCTGCTGGAGGAGTACCTGACCGGGCCCGAGGTCAGCGTCGAGACCGTGACGTACGCCGGACGCGTCCGGGTCGTCGGTGTGACCGACAAGAGCGTCGGAGGGGACCGCGCCTTCATCGAGACCGGTCACATGTTCCCCGCCGGCCTCACCCCCGAGCAGACCGCCGCGGCCACCCGGACCGCCGTACGCGCCGGGGAGGCGCTCGGGCTCGACGACGTGGTGGCCCACACCGAGATCAAACTGACCGCCGACGGGCCCCGCGTCGTGGAGGTCAACCCGCGCCCGGCCGGCAACCGCATCACCGAACTGGTCCGCCACGTCACCGGCATCGACCTCGCGGCCGCCTGCGTCGATGTGGCGCTCGGCCGTGAACCCGACCTGCGCCCCCGCGAGACGGGACTGCGCAGCGCCGCCGTCGCCTTCCTCGTCCCCGACACCGCGGGCGTCCTCGCCGGAGTCGACGGAGCCGCCGGGCTCCGGGACGCCGACGGCGTCCTGGAGGTCCAGCTCGCGGAGCCCGGCACCGAGGTCCGGGCGGCCGACAGCAACAACGGATACCTGGGCCACGTCATGGCCGGCGACACCGACGGCCTCGGCGCACGCGACCGTGTCACCGCGCTGCTCGCCGGCGTACGCCCCCGGCTGGTGCGCGCATGACGGCGGCGCCGCCCACCGCGGCACCCGCCTTCGACGGACTCGTGGCCCGTGCCCTGGCCGGGGAGCTCGGCCCGGACCCCCGCCGGCAACGGACCACCGTCGCCTTCACCACCTCCCAGGCCGTCCGGCACGACGGGCGGCGCGGCGGATACCGCAACGAGGTCCTCAGCCTCCGGCTCGGCCGGGCGACCGGCTCCTGCGCCGTCGAACCCGGCGCGCTGCCCGCCGCGACGGTCACCGACTGCGCCGGGGCGGCCCTCGCGGACCTCCTCGGCCACCCCCTGCTGCCGGTACGGGTCGCCGCCCTGGACGCCTACCTCATGGACACGGCCCCGCACACCCCGGCCCACGGCGCACGGCCGGTGGCCCTGCCCGGCGGAACCTCGCTGGAACGCTCCCGGGCACGGGCCAGGGCCGTCGTGGACCTGCTGGACCAGCCGCCCGGCAGCACCGTCCTGGTCGTCGGCGTCGTCAACTCGCTGCTGGCCGAACTGCGCGCACGCGGACTGACGGGCGTGCCGTGCGACCTGAAGGGCGGCACCACCGAGTGGGGCGAACCCGTCGTCACGGACGCGGCGGCCCACCTCGACCGCTGCGACGCGGTACTCGCCTCCGGGATGACGCTCGGCAACGGCACGTTCGACCCGCTGCTCCGGCACGCCCGGGAGCACGGCCGGGAACTGGTCATGTTCGCCCAGACGGGCAGCGCCGTGCTGCCCCGGTTCCTCGGCGCCGGAGTGAGCGCCGTGTGCGCGGAACCGTACCCCTTCTTCTGGCTCGACGGCGGGCCCGGCACCGTCCACCACTACCGCGCGGCCCACGGAGGCACCCCATGACCACCGCCTGGCCCGCAGCCCTCGCCCCCAACCGCGAGCTGCTCGCCCTGCTCGGCCGCACCCCCCTGGCCCGGATCACCACCCGGCTGCCCGGGGACCACCCGGGATTCTGGGCGAAACTCGAAGAGTACGGCGTCGGCGGGATGAAGGCCCGCGCCGCCGTGTCGATGCTCCTGGGCGCCGAGGAACGCGGTGAACTGCTGCCCGGCGCCCCCGTGGTGGAGTCCACCTCCGGCACCCTCGGCATCGGACTCGCCTTCGCCGGACAGGCGCTCGGCCATCCCGTCATCCTGGTCGGCGACAGCGAACTCGAACCGTCCATGCGCCAGTTGCTGCGTGCCCACGGCGCGCGGCTCGAGATCGTCGACCGGCCCGCCGCCCACGGCGGCTGGCAGGGAGCCCGGCTGGAACGGCTGCACGACCTGCTCGGCCGACTCCCCGGGGCGTACTGGCCCGACCAGTACAACAACCCGGACAACACCGCCGGCTACGCCTCCCTCGCCGCCGAACTCGCCACCCAGCTCGACCGGCTGGACATCCTCGTGTGCAGTGTCGGCACCGGCGGGCACAGCGCCGGGATCGCCGGACCGTTGCGCAGACACTGGCCGTCCCTGCGCCTGATCGCGGTCGACTCCACCGGATCCACCATCTTCGGACAGCCCGCCGCACCCCGCCTGATGCGCGGACTCGGCAGCAGCATCCACCCGCGCAACGTCGCCTACGGGGCCTTCGACGAGGTGCACTGGATCGGCCCCGCCGAAGCCGCCGACGCCTGCCGCAGACTCGCCCGGGGCAACTTCGTCAGCGGCGGCTGGAGCACCGGCGCCGTCGCACGCGTCGCCGCCTGGGCCGCACGCGCCCACCCCGGGGCGACCGTCGCCACCGTCTTCCCCGACGGACCGCACCGCTACCTCGGCACCGTCTACGACGACGACTTCACCACCACCCACCGGCTGGACCCCGAAACGGCCGCGGACCGGCCCGTCGACGTCCCCCACCCGCGCGCCGCGCAGACCGGCGGGTGGGCCAGGTGCACCACCGTCACCGACCCGCTGGGGCCCGCCCGGCACTGATCCGCCGTACACGCCTGCCCCGGCCGTACGCATGCCCTGCCCCCGGCCGTACCGGCTCCGTCCCCGGCCGTGCACGCCTTGCCCCCGGCCGTACGCGCCCTGCCCCCCGGCCGTACCGGCCCCGTCCCAGCTCCGGAAGAGGCAACTGTGAAGACCACCCAGCACACCGTGCGGCTCGTACTCACCGAACCGCTGCGCATCTCGCGCTCCACCATGGCCGCTCGCGACGCCGTCGTCCTGACCGTGGAACACGACGGGGTCCGGGGCCACGGCGAGGCCGTGACCAGCGCCTACTACGGCCTCGCTCTCCCCGCCCTGCGACGGCACACGGCCGACGCGGCCGAGCGCCTCACCCGGTTCGCCGGCCCGGAGACCGCCCTGCACGCCCTGCGCGCCGGTGAACTCACCGAGGACGGCACCCCGCCCGCGGTGACCGCCGCCGTCGAGGCGGCCCTCCTCGACCTGGTCGGAAAGCGCACCGGTACCGCCGTCCACCGGTTCCTCGGCTCGGCCCGCGCGCCCAGGACCGCCACCGCGCGCACCATCTCCCTCACCACCCCCGGGCGGGCGGCGGAGCACGCCCGCCGGCTCGCCGGGGCCGGATTCACCCTCATCAAGATCAAGGCGGGCGACCCGGACGAGACGGCCGACCTCGACCGCGTCCGCGCCGTCCGCGCGGCGGCCCCCGGCACCCGGCTCCTCCTGGACCCCAACGGCGCGTGGACACCGGACCGGGCCCGCGCCCTCCTGCCCCGCTTCGCCGAGCTGGGGGTGGAAGCCGTGGAACAGCCCATCGCCCCCGGCGAACCGGAGACGCTCGCCCGGCTCGCCGCCCGCTCGCCCCTGCCGGTCATCGCGGACGAGGACGCGGTCGGCCACCAGGACGCCCGCCGGCTCGCCGGACGCGTCCACGGCATCAACGTCAAACTCGCCAAGTGCGGGGGAGTGCACGCCGCCCTGAGGATCGCCGCCCTCCTGGAAGGCAGCGGCACGGACCTGATGCTCGGCTGTCTGACCGCCAGCACCCTCGGTATCGCACCCGCCGTACACATCGCGGACCGCGCCCGCTGGGCCGACCTCGACGGGCACCTGCTGCTCGCCCACGACCCCTGGACCGGGATCGGCGGCACCGACGGTTTCGTCACCGCACCCGGCCTGCCCGGCCTCGGCGTACGGCCCCGCGCGGAGACCACCGGCGAGGCGGACGCCACCGGCGGGACGGACACCACCGGCCGTGCGGAGGCCACCGGCCGGACGGCCGGTGACCGGCGGCCCCGGACCGCCGAGCCCCGGTGCGCGGCCCGATGAAGACCTGGCACGAGATCCGCGCCTTCCCGCTCGCCGTACGCCTGCTGCTGGTCAACCAGCTCGGCGTCAACACCGGCTTCTACCTCCTCATCCCCTACCTCGCCACCCACCTCGGCGACCACCTGGGCATGTCCGCCGCCGTCGTCGGCGTCGTGCTCGGAGTGCGCAACCTCAGCCAGCAGGGCCTGTTCCTCCTCGGGGGATCGGCCGCCGACCGCCTCGGCGCGCGCGGTGTCATCATCACCGGCTGCGCGATACGCACCGCCGGCTTCGCCCTCTTCGCCCTGGGCGACCGGCTGCCCGTCCTGCTCGCCGCCTCCGTGCTCAGCGGAGTGGCCGGGGCGCTGTTCAACCCCGCCGTCCGTACCTACCTCTCCCAGGAGGCGGGGGAGCGCAGGGCGGAGGCGTTCGCCCTCTTCAACCTCTTCGCGACCACCGGCGCGCTCCTCGGCCCGCTCCTCGGCAGCCTCCTGCTGCTCGTCGACTTCCGGGCGTCCGCGCTCACCGCCGCCGGCATCTTCGCCCTCCTCACCGTCGCCCAGGCCCTGGTACTGCCCACACGGAAGACCGCACCGGCCCGGACCAGAGTTCTCACGGACTGGCGCGAGGCCGCCGGCAACCGGCCCTTCCTCACCTTCGCCCTGGTCATGACCGGCATGTTCACCCTGGAGAACCAGCTGTACCTGCTGCTGCCCCACGGAGCGAGGCAGGCCACCGGCTGGGACGGCGCGGCCGGACTCGTCTTCCTCGTCGGCACGCTCGCCGGCCTCACGGTGCAACTGCCCCTCACCCGTGCCCTCAAGGCCCGGGGCAGCCGCGCCCGCTGGATGGCGGCCGGACTCGCCCTGATGGCCCTGGCGTTCGTGCCGCCGGCCGTGGTGGCGGGGGCCGGACCGCCCCCGGACGGACCGGTCCAGGCGGCCCTGCGGGCCCTGCCCGTCCTCGCCGGAGCACTCCTGCTGCACCTCGGGATCATGATCGCGCAGCCGTTCGTCATGGAGATGGTCCCGTCCTTCGGCCGGCCAGGGCTGACCGGCACCTACTTCGGGATCTTCTACGCCGCGTCGGGGATCGCCGCGGCGCTCGGCAACACGGGCATCGGCTGGGCCATGGACCTGGCCGGACGCGCGGGAGCGGGCAGCGCCGCCGCCCTCCTGCCATGGCTCTGCTGCCTCCTCCTCGGACTCGCCTCCGCGTACGGGGTGGCCAGACTGCACCGCACAGGCGCCCTGCCGGACACCCGGCAGGCCCCCACGGAACCGGTGACGGCATGAACAGGCGGACGGGGAACCTCCTCACCGACCGGCCCGAACTCTACGAAGCCCGGTTCCCCGACCCCGGCCGGCTCGCCGGACGGTGGGCGGAGGACTGCCTGCGCCGGTACGCGGCCGGGCCCGCCGTCCTGGACCTCGGCTGCGGAACGGGCAGGGACGCGGCCCACCTGCACGGCGCGGGACGGCGGGTGACGGCCGCGGACCTCTCCGGCAGCATGCTCGCCCACGCCCGCCTCCACCACCCCGGGCCCGCCTACGTCCGGGCCGACCTCACCGGGTTCGACCTCGGCCGGCGCGCCTTCGACGCCGTGGTGTGCCTGGACAGCTCCCTGCTGTACTGCCACACCAACGAGCAGCTCGACGGCTTCCTCGCCTCCTGCCGCGACGCCCTGGTGCCCGGCGGGCTGCTGGTCGCCGAGATGCGCAACGGTGCCTACTTCCTCGGCCGGGAGGAACCGCCCGCCGCACCGGCCGTCTCCCGCTTCACCTGGCACGGCACCACCTACCGCTCCACCACCGCGCTCCGCCTCGACCGCACTGCCCAGCTCCTGCGGCGCACCCGCCACTGGGCCGCCGACGACGGAGGCGAACCCGTCGAGGAACGCACCGCCTGGCGGCTGCTTTTCCCGCAGGAGCTGCGCCACTTCCTCACCGCCCACGGCTTCGCCGTACTCGCCCTGCACGACGGGCCCGGCCCGCGCACCGAACCGCCCTGGCGGCCCGGTGCCGCACCCGGGACCACCGCCGACGGCGACCGGCTCCACCTCGTGGCCCGGCTCCGGACCACCCCGTGACCCCTCGCGGGAAAACCCGTGTCCCCCTGCGGGAGAACCCCGCGATCCCTTACAGGAGAACCCCATGACCGACCCGGACCTCCCCCAGCCGAACCCCTTCCCCGGTCTGCGCAGGCGCGGCTTCCTCGCCGCCGGGGGCGCGGCCGGGATCGGCGCGCTCGCCCTGACCGGATGCTCGGGGACGAGCGGCCCGGACGACGGCTCCACCGGGGGCGGCGCCAGGGCCCCGCGGAGCGGCGGCCGGCTGCGCGCCGCCTTCGCCGGCGGCGGCGCGAGCGAGACCCTCGACCCGCACCTCGGCAACCTCTTCGCCGACGCCGCCCGCGGCAAGGCGCTCTTCGACAAACTGGCCGACTACGGCCCCGACCTCGCCGCCGTACCCCGGCTCGCCGAGCGCTGGGAACCGGACGCGGGCCTCGACCGCTGGACCGTCACCCTGCGGAAGGCAGAGTTCCACGACGGCCGCCCGGTCACCGCCGCCGACGTCCTGTACAGCTACCGGCGCATGGCCGACCCGCGCAAGGCCTACCGCGCCCGCGCCTCCCTGGAACCCGTGGACCTCGACGCCAGCCGCGCCGTCGGGGCCCGCACCGTCCGCTTCGTACTCAAACGGCCTACCGCCGAATTCCCCAACGTCATGGCCGCGTTCGGCACGTACATCGTCCCCGAGGGAGCGGAGGAGTTCGACCGCCGTCCGGTCGGGTCGGGGCCCTTCGCCTTCGTCTCCTTCACCCCCGGCCGGACCACCCTCCTGCGCCGCAACGACGCCTACTGGGACGGCGCACCGCACCTGGACGAACTCGAATTCGTCGTCGCCAACGACGAGTCGGCCCGGACCAACGCCCTCCTCGGCGGCCAGATCGAGTACGCGCACGAGCTGAGCCCCACCACCGGACGGGCCCACGAGGGATCGGGCGCCGTCGAGATCATCCGGCTGCGCAACAGCGCCATGCAGGCCTTCGCCATGAAGACCGACCGCCCGCCCTTCGACGACCCCCGCGTCCGTGAGGCGTTCTTCCACCTGGCGGACCGTCAGGAACTCGTGGACGGCGCCCTGTCCGGAGCCGGAGAGATCGGCAACGACCTCTTCGGCAAGGGATACGAGTACTACGCCGGCGGACTCCCCCAGCGCGAACAGGACATCGGCCGGGCCCGGAGCCTCCTCAGGGAGGCCGGGGCGGAGGACCTGGAGGTCACCCTCGACACCTCCGCCGTCGCCGCGGGCTTCACCGAGGCCGCCGGGATCTTCCGCGACCAGGCCGCCCGCGCGGGGGTCACCGTCCACGTCCGACCGGGCAGCAAGGACTCCTACTGGAAGGACATCCTCGACTCCGGAACCCTGTGCTGCTACCGCTCGGGCGCCATGCCCATCGAAACCCACATCTCCCAGCGACTGCTCACCGGCTCCACCACCAACGCCACCCACTGGCGGGACAAGGACTTCGACGCCCTGTACCAGCAGGCCCAGTCCACCCGGGACAAGCAGGACCGGGCCGCCCTCTACGCCCGTATGCAACGGCGGCTGCACGCCGAAGGCGGCTTCCTCGTCTGGGGCTTCGGGGACTGGATCATCGGCACCGCCCGCTCCGTGCACGGCGTCGAGCGCGACGCCCCCGCCAACACCCTGGACTGGGCCCGCTTCGACAAGGTCTGGCTGGCGTGAACGCATCCGGCTCCTGGGCCGCCCGCAGACTGCTGCTCGGCCTGGCACAGACCGTGGCCGTCGTCCTCCTCGTCTTCGTCCTCACCGAGGCGCTCCCGGGCGACGCCGCCGTCTCCTTCGCCGGCGACCAGCCCGACCCGGAGAGCATCGCCGCGGTCCGCGCCTCCATGGGCCTGGACCGGCCCGCCCACGAAAGGCTCGCCGCATGGGCCTGGGGGCTGCTCCACGGCGACCTCGGCACCTCGCTCACCTCCGGCCGCCCCGTGACCGCCTTCCTCGCCGACGGCTTCGGCCCCACCCTGCTGCTCACCGGGCTCACCGTGGTCCTCCTCGTGCCGGCCGGGGTGGGGCTCGGGGTGTTCGCGGCCCGGCACGAGGGGCGGCCCGCCGACCGGCTGGTCTCCGCGGTTCTCCTCGCCGTCTACGCCATCCCCGAATTCGCCCTCGGTGTACTCCTGGTGACCGTCTTCGCCCTGCGCCTCGGCTGGCTCCCGCCGACCGCGCTGGGATACGGCACGGACCTGCTCGCCCACCCGGCCGCCCTCGTCCTGCCCGTCCTGGTGCTGCTCGCCCGGCCGGTCTGCTCCCTCGCCCGGCTGATCAGGGCCGGGATGACCGACGCCCTGGCCGCGCCCCACACCGCCCAGGCCCAGCGGTACGGTGTCTCCGGCGCCCGCCTCCGCTATGCACACGCACTGCCGGTCGCCCTCACTCCCGCCGCCCAGCAGCTCGCCCGCACCGTGGACTGGCTGCTGTGCGGAGTGGTCGTCGTGGAAGCCCTCTTCGTGATCCCCGGGCTCGGCACCGTCCTGATGAACGCCGTCGCCGACCGGGACATCCCCGTGATCCAGGGGCTCGCGGTGGTGTTCGGCCTCACCACCGTCCTGGTCAACCTCGGCGCCGACCTCGTCACCCACCGGTTCGCCCCCCGTGCGGAGGTGGCGGCGTGAAACGGCCCGGACGGTACGCGCTCGGCGCGGTCCTCGCCGGACTGCCGCTCTGCCTCGCGGTGTGCGGACCGCTCCTCGCGGGCGAACCACCCTCCCGCGCCGCCTCGTTCACCCTCGACGGCGCCGGCCCGCTCGGCACCGACTTCGTCGGCCGTGACGTCCTGCACCAGATACTGCTCGGCGGCCGCCCGGTGGTCCTCGTGGCGCTCGCCGCGACCGCCCTCACCTACCTGGCCGCCCTGCCGCTCGCCCTGGTGAGCGCCCTCACCCACCGGCGGTGGCTGGAGGAGGCGCTGATGCGCCCGCTGGACGTCCTGCTCGCCGTGCCGTCCCTGCTGATGCTCCTGCTGGCCGCCGCGGCCTTCCCGCCCGGCCCCCTCGGGCTGACCCTGCTGGTCGCCCTCGTCTCCGTCCCCGACACCGCGAGGATCATCCGTGCCGCCGCCGCCGAGGCCGCCTCCCGGCCGGCCGTGGAAGCGCTGCGGATGCAGGGGGAGAGCTGGTGGCGGCTGGCCGTCGGCTACGTCGGGCGCTGTCTGCTGCGCACCCTCGCCGCGGACGCCGGGATACGCCTGACCGGGGCGCTCTACCTCGTGGCCACCGCCGCCTTCCTGGGCATCGGGGTCGCCCCGGACGCCACCGACTGGGCGGTGATGGTCGACCGCAACCGCCCGGGACTCCCCGTCCAGCCCTGGGCGGTCGTCGTACCCGCCCTGCTCGTCGTCGCCCTCACCACGGGCGGCAACCTGCTGGCCGACGCCACGCTGGAACGGCGGCCCCCGGCGCCCCGGGCCCCCGGCACCCGCACGGCCCCCCGCTTCCCCCGCCCCGGCCGCGCCCCCCGCCCCGGCCGTGCCCCGTCCCGGAAGGCCCGACAGCAATGAACCAGCACAGCCACGACCCCGAGGTCCTCGCGGCCGTCACCGGGCTGACCGTCGAGGCCGGAGGCCGGCTGCTCGTCGACCGGGTCTCCCTCCGGCTCCGCGCCGGTACGGTCACCGCGCTCGTCGGGGCCTCCGGCAGCGGCAAGTCCACCACGGGCCTCGCCCTCCTCGGGACGTACCCGGCGCACGCCCGCGTCACCGGCGACGTGGTCCTGCACGGCACCCGGGCCGGCTACATCCCCCAGCACCCCTCCACCGCCCTCAACCCGGCCCGCCGGTCCGGCGCCCTGCTGTGGGACGTGGCCCGCCGCCAGGTGAGCGGCCTGCCCCGCTCCGCACGCCGGGCCGCGGCCCGGCACCGGGTGGCCGAGGCCCTCGCCCGGGCCCAGCTCCCCGACGGCGCGG
The DNA here is from genome assembly GCF_008704555.1 of Streptomyces nitrosporeus. Classification (NCBI taxonomy): domain Bacteria; kingdom Bacillati; phylum Actinomycetota; class Actinomycetes; order Kitasatosporales; family Streptomycetaceae; genus Streptomyces; species Streptomyces nitrosporeus. The sequence goes on along the minus strand of NZ_CP023702.1, from coordinate 189,158 downwards.
AACTGCTGCGCCGCTACCCGCACCAGCTCTCCGGCGGCCAGCAGCAGCGGATCGTGCTCGCCCAGGCACTCCTGCTCGGCGCCCGGGTCCTCGTCGCCGACGAACCCACCACCGGCCAGGACGCCCTGACCCGGCGCCGCGTCGCCGGGCAGTTCTCCGCCCTGGCCGCCGATGGCGTCGCCGTCCTCCTGCTCAGCCACGACCTCGACGTCGTACGCGAACTCGCCGACGAGATCCATGTGATGCGCGGCGGCCGCACGGTCGAGAGCGGCCCCGCCGCCCAGGTGCTGCACACCCCCGGACACCCCTGGACGCGCGAACTCCTGGCCGGCCCGCGCACCTCGCCCTACGCGGGCGAGGCCGCCCGGGGCACGGAGGTGCTGCGCGTCGAGGACCTCGTCGCCCGGCACCGCACCCGCCGCGGCCGCGCACCCGTCCTACGGGTGGACCGGCTCTCCCTGCACCGCGGTGAATGCCTCGCCGTCGTCGGGCGCTCGGGCAGCGGCAAGACCACGCTCGGACGCTGCCTCGCCGGACTCCACCGCGACCACGGCGGACGGATCCTGCTCGACGGTGCGCCCCTGCCCGCCGGCGTCCGGGACCGCGGACCTGCACAACTCGCCGCCGTACAGTACGTCTTCCAGGACACCCGGGCGGCCTTCGACGAACACCGGCCCGTGATCGACCAGGTGGCCCGCACCGCCGTCCGGCTGCACGGCACCACCCGGGACGAGGCCACCGGCGAAGCCCGGCGGGTCCTGGCCGAACTCGGCCTGGACGACGGGGAACTGGTCCGCAGGCGCCCCGGCCTGCTGTCCGGTGGAGAACTCCAGCGCGCCGCCCTCGCCCGCGCCCTCCTCGCCCGTCCCCGTGTGCTGGTCTGCGACGAGATCACCTCCGGACTCGACCCGGTCGCCCGGCGCGCCCTCCTGGACCTGCTGGCCGCACTGATCCGGCGGCGGGACGGACTCTGCCTCGTCCTGATCACCCACGACCTCGACACCGCGGCACCCGCCACCCGCATCGCCGTGCTGGACGACGGCGAGATCGTCGAATGCGGGGCCAGGGAGCAGATCCTCACCGCGCCCCGCCACCCCTTCACGGCGGCCCTGCTCGACGCGGATGATTCACGCGGCACGCATGTGAATCACGCCGGATCAGGTGCTGGCCCGGCTCTCACCCCCGGTGGCAGGCTGAACCCCGTCCGGACGGCGGGCGGCGGCGAGGGAACGGAGAACCACGGATGAACGGCTTCACCACCCGGTCGGGGACGGTACGGGGCGGGCTCGCCGGCCGTCCGGGGATCGTCGCACTGCGCGGAATCCCGTACGCCGCACCGCCGTTCGGCGCCGCACGGTTCCGGGCGCCACGCCCCGCCGCCCCCTGGGCGGGCGTCAGGGACTGCACCCGGTTCGGCCCCGTCGCACCGCAGTCGGCGCGGCTGCCGGGAGCGCCCGGCTGGACCGCCGGCGACGAGGACGTCCTCACCCTCAACATCTGGACACCGGGCACGGAAGGCGACACGCTCCCGGTGCTCGTCTGGATCCACGGCGGTGCCTTCGCCTACGGTTCCTCGGCGCAGCCGGACTTCGACGGCACCGCCCTCGCCGCCCTCGGACTGGTGGTCGTCACCCTCAACTACCGTCTGGGATTCGAGGGGTTCGGGCACGTCCCGCCACCCGTCGGCGGCGGCGAACCGTGCCCGGACAACCGTGGCCTGCTCGACCAGATCGCGGCCCTCACGTGGGTCCGGGACAACATCGCCGCCTTCGGGGGGTCCGCCCGGGACGTCACCGTGGCCGGGCAGTCCGCGGGCGCGACCTCGGTGGCGTGCCTGACGGTGATGGAACGGGCCCGCGGCCTCTTCCGCCGTGCGGTCCTGCACAGCGCCGTGAACGCCTGCGCCACGGTGCGCTCCGCGGCGGCCACCACGGCGGAGGTGGCCGCGGCGGCCGGGACGCCCGCCACCCACGAGGCCCTGCTCCAGGTGCCCCCCGCGGTGCTCGTCGCGGCGTCCGACACCGTGGCCGCACGCTACCGGGACGACCCCGGTTCGGGCCCCCGCCACTACGACCCGGCTGTCCACGGCCCGGTGGCCGGCGGCGACACCCTCCCCCTCGACCCGCTGACGGCGTACGAGGCGGGGGCCGGCGCCGGAGTGGACCTGCTGGTCTGCCACACCACCGAGGAGTACTGGCTGCTGGACGCCGTGGGCGACAGTGCGGAGATCACCACGGACAGCGGGCTCGACGCGTTCGCGGCCGACTTCGGCCTGCCGAAGACCCTGCTGGACGACTACCGCGCGCTGCTGCCGGGAGCCCCCGCCGGTGAGGTGCATCTGGCGGTCCACGGCGACCTGCTCTTCGCCGAGTACAGCAGCAGGCTCGCCGACGCCCACGCCCGCGCGGGCGGACGCACCCACCTGGCGCGGTTCGCGCGGCGGCGCGGCGGCCGGGGGCAGCCGGTCCGGGCCTGGCACTGCGCGGACGTACCGTTCGCCTTCGGCACCCTGGACCGCGCCGACGTCCACTTCCTCATCGGGGGCGAGCCCGGGGCCGCGGACCACGCACTGGCGGAGCGGATGACGCGGGCCTGGGCGGGATTCGCCGCGACCGGGGACCCCGGCTGGCCGCGGCTGCGGGCGGACGGCGAGGGCGAGGTGCGGATCTGGGACACGGACGGCAACGGCGAGGTACGGAACCGGGACACCGGCGGGGGAGGCGTACCGGGGAGGCGGGACGCCTTCCGGGCCCCGTGGCGGAAGGCGGGACTGCCGCTCATGGAACCGTGAACGGCCGGGCGGAGCAAGGGAGTCCGGGGCCCCGCCCGGCGTCCGGATCCGGACTGCAGGTCCGAAATTGGCATAGACCTGACCTTCCTCCTGGGCTACAGTCCGTCCTGTGGTTCTGAGAGCGCTCTCAGAACGTTCTCGGTCACTTCCTGTTCCACCCCCACGATGCTGGAACAACAGAAGGGGCACCCCCTTGAGACCATCCACGACGGTGTGGGCCGGCCTGTCCGCACTCCTCATGCTCGGCACCTGGGCGGCCACCGGCCCGGCCCAGGCGGCCCCGCCCGAAAACCCCGCCACGGCCGGCGCCCGGCCGGCCTCCGGAGCCCCCGCGTCCGCCGGCCTGATCGAGGCGATGCAGAGAGACCTCGGCCTGACGGAACATCAGGCACTGGCCCGTATCGAGGCGGAGAAGAAAGCGACGGTCCTGCAGGACACGGCACGTGAGGCCGCCGGGGCGGCGTACGGAGGCTCCTGGTTCGACGCGGCCGAGGGCAGGCTGACCGTGGCCGTCACCGACCGCGCGAGCGCCCGTGCCGTGACGGCTACCGGCGCGGCGGTCCGGCTCGTCGAACGCACCTCCCGGCAGCTCGACGCGGCCAAGGCCAGGATCGACGGCCTGACGGCCCCGAGCGGGGTCGCCGGCTGGCACGCCGACCCCCGGACCAACAGCGTCGTGGTCGCCATCGTCACGGCCGAACGGACTGACAACGATGTCCGCGCCTTTGTGGACCAGGCACGGAAGACAGGCCCGGTCACGGTGCGGGAAGTCGCCGAGGCACCGCGGACCTTCGCCGCCGGAACCGTGGGCGGCGATCCCTACTACACGGGCAACGTCCGCTGCTCCATAGGCTTCTCGGTCCACGGCGGCTTCGTCACCGCCGGGCACTGCGGGCGGGCGGGCGACGCCGTCAGGGGCTGGGACGGCTCCGCCATCGGCAACTTCCAGGGCTCGTCCTTCCCCGACAACGACTACGCCTGGGTGAACGTGGGCAGCGGCTGGTGGACGGTCCCGGTCGTCCTCGGCTGGGGGACCGTCTCCGACCAGCTGGTCCGGGGATCCGCCGAGGCCCCGGTCGGAGCCTCGGTCTGCCGCTCCGGCTCCACCACGCACTGGCACTGCGGAAACGTCCTGGCCAAGAACGAGACGGTCAACTACAGCCAGGGCGCCGTCCACCAGATGACCAAGACCAGCGTCTGCGCCGAACCGGGTGACTCGGGCGGCTCGTTCATCAGCGGCGACCAGGCCCAGGGCGTCACCTCGGGCGGCTGGGGCAACTGCGGCAGCGGAGGGGAGACCTGGCACCAGCCGGTCAACGAGATCCTCAACCGCTACGGACTGACCCTCCACACCGCCTGACAGCGGCGTACGCCGTCCCCGGCGGCCCCTGCGGCCCCCGGGGGCGGCGGTTACGCCGGGCGACGGCTCCCGCCCGGGCCGCGGAGTGCGGCCGCGGAGCGCTCGCCGTCCCGCGCCGCCTGAAAGCGTGCGCCCGCGCCGGACGCACAGGCCTCGCCCCGGACACACAGGCCCCACCCCGGACGCACCGGCCCCGGCACCCGGAGGCATCCGGCGCCTCCCGGGCCGGTAACCTCGGCCCGGGCAGCCGGAACCGGGCGGCCCGGCCCGGAGCCGCGGGACCGGAACAGCGAGAAGCGGGGCCGCCACAGGCCCGGCCCCAGGGAGTGAGCATGACCGACAGCGTCCGCACCGTGCTGGCAGGTCTGGACCGCGTCCGCCCCGATGTCGAGGCCCTCTACAAGGACCTGCACAGCCACCCCGAACTCGGCCTGGCGGAACACCGTACGTCCGCGAAGGCCGCCGACGCCCTGCGCGCCCTCGGCTACACCGTCGTGGACGGCATCGGCGGCACCGGGGTCGTCGGCGTCCTCACCAACGGCGAGGGCCCCACCGTCATGGTCCGTGCCGACATGGACGCCCTGCCCGTACGCGAACGCACCGGCCTGCCGTACGCCTCCACCGTGACCACGACCGCGAGCGACGGCACCGAGCAGCCCGTCATGCACGCCTGCGGACACGATGTGCACGTCGCCGCCCTCATCGGCTGCGCACGCCTGCTCGCCGAGGCCAAGGACGCCTGGAGGGGCACCTTCGTGGCGCTCTTCCAGCCCTCCGAGGAACGCGGCGACGGCGCGGACGCCATGCTCGCGGACGGCCTGACGGCGAGGGCCCCCCGCCCCGACGTGGTGCTCGCCCAGCACGTCATGCCCTACCCCGCCGGATACGTCGGCACCCGGACCGGTTCCTTCCTGTCGGCGGCGGACAGCCTGCGCATCACCGTCCACGGGCGGGGAGGGCACGGCTCCATGCCGCAGGCGGCGGTGGACCCGGTGGTGACGGCCGCGATGATCGTCCTGCGCCTCCAGACGATCGTCTCCCGGGAACTGTCCGCGCACACCCCCGCCGTGGTCACCGTGGGCAGCATCCACTCCGGGACGGACCCCAACATCATTCCCGACCACGCGGTCATCCAGGTCAACGTCCGCACCTACGACCAGGACACGCGGACCCGGGTGCTGGAAGCGGTCGAACGGATCGTCACCGCCGAGTGCCAGGCGTCCGGATCACCGCAACCGCCCGTGTTCGAGCAGATCACCTCCTTCCCGCCCACGGTCAACGACGCCGCACCCACCCGGCGCGTCGCCGAGGCGTTCGCCGCCCACTTCGGCGACGACGCCCACACCATCGACCTGCAGACGGCCAGTGAGGACATGAGCAAGATCCCCCGGGCCTACGGAGCCCCCTTCACCTACTGGGGCATCGGCGGCACCGACCCCGCCCTGCACGCGGCGGCCACCGCCGGCGGCACCCTCGGCCGGGACGTACCGGTCAACCACAGCCCGCACTTCGCCCCGGTGCTCCAGCCCACCCTGGACACCGGTGTCAGCGCGCTCGTCGTCGCGTCGCTCGGCTGGCTCGCCCCCTGACGGCGCCGGAGCACCGCCCGCCCGCCGCCCGCCCCGGCCGGAAAACCCTTTGCCCGCCGGGGGTCCCGCTGTGCAGGATGTCCCGCGCCCACGACCGGCCGGGCGCGGCAAGGACGGTGACGCCCTGTCGGAACAGACCGGGGGAGAGGACACGATGACCGACCGGCCGCACACGACGGTGCGTACCGGCTCGCTGAAGGTGCCGGGGGCGACCCTCCACCACGAAGTGCGGGGCAGCGGCCCGCTCCTCCTGCTCATGGCGGGAGGGAGCGCCGACGCGGGACTGTACGAGAGCCTGGCCGCCGATCTCGCGGACCGCTGGACGGTGATCACCTACGACCCGCGGTGCTACTCCCGCAGCCGGCTCGACGCCCCGCCCGCCGACCAGCGGGTGACGGACCACAGCGACGACGCGCTGCGGCTCATCGAGCACATCGGCTCCGGCGGGGAACGGGCCTGTGTCTTCGGCAGCAGCGCGAGCGCCGTGGTGGCGCTGGACCTGCTGAGCCGGCACCCGGAACGGCTCGGCACGGTCGTCGCGCACGAACCGCCCGTGGTGGAGGTGCTCCCCGACCCCGAGACGGGGCGCGCCCTCTTCGCCGAGGTGCGCGCGGCGTTCCGGCGGGACGGTGCAAAGGCCGCCGCGGCCGTGATGAGCGCCGGAATCGGCGAGGGGGCGAGCCGGCCGCAGGACGACGGGGCGGCCTCCGCACCGCCGCCGCTGACACCGGAGACGCTCCGGCGGATGCGGGCCAACCTTCCTGTCTTCCTGGAGCACATGCTCTGCCCGTTCACCGGCTATGCGCCCGACACGGCGGCCCTGGAGGCCGCGGCGGACCGGCTGGTGCTCGCCGTGGGCGAGGAATCCGGTGAACAGCTCACCGCCCGCCCGGTACGGGCCCTCGCGCAGCGGTTCGGGCGGAAGGCGGCACCGTTCCCGGGCGGGCACCTCGGAGTCGTCGAACGTCCGGCGGAGTTCGCGGCGGCCCTCCGGGCGGCGTTCACCGGCTGACCGCCCTGCCCCCGCCCGGCCCCCGGGACACGCCGTACCGGCCGGAGCGCGGCACCCACGGCCCGCACGACAGGCCGCCGCCCCCTCTCGTCTCGTCTAGAGGGATTCCTCCGGCCCGCTGTCGCCGTCCCCGCCCGCGCTCAGCTCCTCCGCACGCAGCGCGAGGTCCTGCAGGACATCGGCGGAGGTCACCTCATGCTGGCCCGAATCATGCACCTGGGAAAGGGCGATGAAGGCGAGGGTGAAGGCACCGACCAGCTGTTCCACGGCACCTCCCACCTCACGCCCCACCAGGAGGGCCACCTCCTCGACGGTCGCGTCGGCGGAGATGGCGATGTGCGGCATGGTCTCGTTCAGCAACGACGTGACGATGCTGCCGCCCGCGTCGGCCCCGGCCACGTCGTCCTGCTCCGCCTTGCGCTGCATCTCGCCGGCTTCCGTGAGGATGCCGATCACTCGCTTGAGGACTTCGCTCTGCTCCATGCGGCGAGCATAGGCGCCCTGTCCTCCCGCATCCGCGCTTCCGGCCAGGGTGTCCCTGCCGGGCGGACGGCGGAACCACGCAGGTCACCCGCCCCGCGCCCGCGCGGACCACCGGGCGTACGCCGGGGCCCGTGTGCGGAGAGCGACGACTGCTCACTTGTCAGCACCCTTCACCTGCCCATAAGTTGGCCGCTTGCGACGTGTCAAACTGCCAGTGGGGGAGCCGAGTCATGGCCGCGAACGGACGGCACCGCAGATATCAGCCGAGCCGGATCAACCGTGCTTCGTTAACGGTGACGGCGGGCGGCGCGGGCATCGCGCTCCCGCTGCTCACGGCGGCCTCGGCCACAGCCGCCACGACCGAGGTGTGGGAGAAGGTCGCCGCGTGCGAGTCGACGGGCGACTGGCACATCAACACCGGTAACGGTTACTACGGCGGCCTGCAGTTCTCCCGATCGACCTGGGACGCCTACGGCGGGACGGCCTATGCCGAGCGGGCCGACCTGGCGACCAGGGACCAGCAGATCGCCGTCGCCGAGAAGGTACTGGACGGGCAGGGGCCGGGCGCCTGGCCCACCTGCTCGGAACGGGCCGGGCTCACCCGGGGCGGCGGCGCGCCCGGCATCGCCCCGCAGACGCACCGCGGCGGGGACGGCGCGGTCACCGTCAGGACGGCGGCACCCGCCACCACCCCGAAAACGCCCCGGACCGCGGCAGCCGCCTCGCCGACCACCGTGCCCGGCGTCCGCGACTCCTACACGGTGTCGCCCGGTGACTCCCTCTCCGGCATAGCGGCGGACGAACGGGTCAAGGGCGGCTGGCAGAGCCTGTACGCGGCGAACCGCACCGTGGTCGGCTCCGACCCCGACCTCATCATGCCGGGGCAGCGCCTCAGCCTCGACGTCGCCCGTGCGGCCGGCGGCCGGGCCGCCCCGAAGGCGAAGACCGCCGAGAAGCCCGCCGGCAAGGCCGCCCCCGCGAAGACCGCCCCGAAGAAGAAGGCCGCACCGGAGCGGCAGGCCGCCGCGGCGGAACCCGCGCGGGCCGCCGAGGCCGCGAAACCCAGGGCGGAGAAGCCCGAGGCCGCGAAACCCGAGGCGCAGAAGCCCAAAGCCGAGAAGCCCAAGGCGGAGAAGCCCAAAGCCGAGAAGAAGAGCGCGGGGCTCACCGCGCCCGTGGCCGCCCGCACCGGAACCCCGTACCACCAGGCGGGATCATGGTCCAGCGGCTACCACACCGGTGTCGACTTCCCCGTTCCCACCGGCACCTCGGTGAAGGCCGTGGCCTCCGGCAAGGTCGTCTCGGCGGGCTGGGCGGGCGCGTACGGATACGAGATCGTCATCCGGCACGCCGACGGCAGGTACAGCCAGTACGCGCACCTCTCCTCGCTCCACGTACGCGAGGGCCAGCAGGTCGGGGGCGGACAGCGGATCGCCCGCTCGGGGTCCACCGGCAACAGCACCGGCCCGCACCTGCACTTCGAGATCCGCACCGGCCCCGGATACGGATCCGACATCGACCCGGTGGCCTACCTGAGGGCCGGGGGCGCCAAGGTCTGAACCCCGCACGGCCCGGGGCCGACGGGCCGGTGCACGCCGGCTTCCGTACGCTCCAGGGCCTGCCCCGCCGTTCCGGCCGGGCAGGACGCCGCCGGGACGCCGCCCGACGCGTGGACCGTGCCCGGGGCGAGCGGCGGTACCGGCTCCGGCAGCCCCGGGCCGTGCGGCGTGCGCGCACCGGGCACCACGGGACCGGGAACGGCCGCCCCCTCGCCCCCCGCCCCGCCCCGGCCGTCCTCCGGCCCCTTCGGCCGCCGTGCGGTCAGCAGCACCAGCCCCGTCGCGGCCAGCGCGCCGCAGACCGGCGCCAGCACGGCACCGGCCGTGCCGTGGCGGAACTGCTCACCGAAGAAGCTGATGCCCACCGCCGCGGCGACCACCGGATTGACGACCGTGACGATCGCCAGCGGCGCGGTCAGCCCGGCCCCCCGGTACGCCGCCTGCGAGAGCAGCAGGCCCGCCGAGGCGAGCACCCCGATGACGGCGAGCGTCGGCAGGCCCGAACCCACCGCCCCCGACGTCCAGTCCACCGCCACGGTCTTGGTGAAGACCGAGGCCATGCCGAACGCCACCCCGGCACCCGCCGCCAGCACCACGCCGCGCGGGACCCCCGGCCGCAACCCCTTCGCGAGCAGGAACAGCGCCGCCACCGCCACCGCCGAACCGGCCGCCAGCGCCGACCGGTCCGGCCCGGACAGCGAGTGCGAGCCCGCACGGCCGGTGAGGGCCAGCAGCCCGGCCAGCCCGGCCGTCGCCATCAGAGCACCGCGCCAGGCGGCACGCCCCGTACCGCGCCCGGCGAACAGGGCCGCCATCGGCAGCGCGAACACGATCGTCAGCGCACCGAGCGGCTGCACGAGGCTCAGCGGCCCGTACGCGAGTGCCGCCACATGCAGCACCGCGCCCGCCCCGTTGAGCGTCACGGCCACCCACCACGCGCCGTCACGCAGCAGCGCGCGGACGCTCGGTGCGCCGGCCGCCGCCACCCGCTCCTGGACGACCGCCCCGGCCGCGTAGGCGACCGCGGAGACCAGCGACAACAGCACGGACCACGCGAGGGAGCTCATGTACACCACGATGTCCCGTCGAAGCCCCGGCGTCGTCGTCCTTGAGGCGGCGATCGCACGTACTGCCCCGGTAGTACGTCCGTCGTGCCGGAGTCGTCCTCCGGTCCGTGGCACGCCCTTCCCCGGCCGCCCCGGGCGAGGAACCGTTCAGCTGCTGAGCTCGAACTCGGCCCGGATGCGCTTGCCGACCGGCACCCGCTCGGCCGTCACCCGGTCGCAGAGGGCCACCACGATCTCCATGCCGTGACCGCCCAGCCGCGCCGGGTCGGGGGAGTAGAGCACCGGGAGCGCCGTGCTGCTGTCGTAGACCGTCACACTGATCCGCTGGGCGTTGCCCTCCAGCTCCAGCATGTACGGGCCGTGGCTGTACCGGTCCGCGTTGGTGATGAGCTCGCTCACCGCCAGCATCAGATCGCTGCGCGTGTGTTCCCCCAGCACCGCGAGCCACTCGGCCACGAGCCGGCTCAGGAAGCGGTCGGCCAGTGCGCGGGCCTGCGCGATACACCCCTGCTCACCGTCGAACACCTCGGCCGTGAGCAGGACGTCCGTGGTCGGAGCACCCGGCGCCGCGCTGTCCGGTCGTGAGGTGACCTGTTCGTTCATGTGCTCCAGCCAAGGCGCCGCAGGGTGAGGTCCGGACCTGTCCCGTCGGTTCCGGACCTCTTTCTCGACCTTCGTCTACCCGCACCGGGAGATCCCATTCCAGGGATCACTCAGATCTTACGCACGGCAGATTTTACTAACGGCCCGGGAGCCGGACCACGCTGACGAAGAAGTCGTCGATCTGCCGGACCGCGCCGATGAACTGCTCCAGGTCCACGGGCTTGGTGACGTACGCGTTGGCGTGGAGCTTGTAGCTGCGCAGGATGTCCTCCTCGGCCGAGGACGTGGTGAGGACCACGACCGGGATGAGCGCCAGGTCCGGATCGGTCTTGATCTTCTCCAGCACCTGCCTGCCGTCGTACTTCGGCAGGTTCAGGTCCAGCAGCACCAGATCCGGCCGGGGCGCGTCGGGGTGGTCACCCTGCCGGTAGAGGAAGTCCAGCGCCTCCTGGCCGTCCCGGACGACATGGAGGGTGTTGCGGATCTTGTTGTCCTCGAACGCCTCGCGGGTCATCAGCTCGTCACCCGGGTCGTCCTCGACCAGCAGGACCTCGATGGGCTTGGCCGGTTCGTTCAAGGGGTGTCTCCCGGGTGGGGTGCGAGGGGGGCGGGTGCAAGCAGCTCCGCCGTGGTGAGTGTGGGGGCGTCAGGAAGGACGGGAAGGGTGAAGTGCAAGATCGTACCCTCCTCGGGCTCCGGTTCGAGCCAGATCCGGCCACCGTGGAACTCGATCACCTTACGGCAGAGCGACAGGCCGATCCCGGTGCCCTCGTACTCGTCGCGGGCGTGCAGACGCTGGAAGATGACGAAGACCTTGTCCGAGAACTCGGGCGCGATGCCGATCCCGTTGTCGGCGACCGTCAGATGCCAGTCCTCGCCCTCCCGGACGCAGCCCACCGTGATCCGGCACGGGACGTCGGGGCGGCGGAACTTGACCGCGTTGCCGATGAGGTTCTGCCAGACCATCGTCAACGCCGTCGAGTCGCCGAGGAGTTCGGGCAGCGGGTCCTCGCGCACGATCGTGGCACCCGACTCCTCCACCGCCACCGTGAGGTTGTTCAGCGCCCGGTCCAGGGCCCGGCCGAGGTCCACGGGCTTCCAGCCCTCGTGGACCCGCCCGACCCGGGAGAAGGTCAGCAGGTCGTTGATGAGCACCTGCATCCGCTTCGCCCCGTCGACCGCGAAGGCGATGTACTGCTTGCCCCGGTCGTCGAGTTCCTTGCCGTACCGCTTCTCCAGCAGCTGGCAGAACGAAGCGACCTTCCGCAACGGCTCCTGGAGGTCGTGCGAGGCCACGTACGCGAACTGCTCCAGCTCGGAGTTGGACCGGCGCAGTTCCGTGGTCTGCTCGGCCAGCAGTGTCTCCCGGCGCTGGGCCGCGTCCAGTTCCTCCGTCAGCCGGCGGCGCATGTCCTCCACCGCGGCCGCCACCGCCGTGACGTCGGCGGGCCCCCGGACGTCGATCCGCTCCTCCACCGCACCGGTCCGCACCCGGCGGGAGGCCGCGGCCAGCGCGTTCAGGGGCCGCCCCACCACCCGGTGGAGCAGCAGGCTGAGCATCACGACGGCCAGGACCGCGCCGGCCATCAGGGAGGCCAGCACCCGGTCGCGTGTCGCCCGGGCGTCGTCGAGTTCCGTGCGCGCCTGGTCACGTGCCGTGTCCAGGTGCTGCTGCAGCGAGGCGTTCAGCCGGCGCAGTCCGTCGAACTCCGTCTTGCTGCGCCGGACCGGCGCGGACGTCGCGCCCGCCGGGCCGTCCGCCCGCACCGACGCGATCAGCGGCTTCGCCTGCTCCTCGCGCCAGCGCTGCGTCGCCTGTTCGATCCGGTCGATGTCCGCGGTGAACGGCTGCTCGTTCCCGATCAGCGCGCGCACCTGCTTCAGCCTCAGCCGCTCGGCGGCCTTCCCCGCCTCGTACGGCTCCAGGAACGACCGGTCGCCGGTGAGCGCGAACCCGCGTACCCCGGTCTCCTGGTCGAGGAGGGAGGTCTGCAGCTGGTAGGAGGACGAGCGGGCGGGCTGGATGCGGTCCACCAGCTCGGTCGTCCGGTCGGACATCCGTGACAGGACGACTCCGCCGACGACGACACACCCGCAGACCACCAGCACGAAGCCGGCCAGGATCAGATGGACCCAGTTCTGCACCGACAGCCGTGACATGCGGCCGGTCCGTGCTGCCGGACCCCCGGCACCGGAGCCGCTCATATACCCGTCCTCCAGCCGAGCTGCAGTACCGCGACGTCGTCGGCCAGCCCTCCGTAGGGTGAGGCACTCTCGGTGGCCTCGGCGATCAGGGCGTCGATGAACGCCCGGGGCTCCAGGGAGCCGTGTCTTCGGGCCATCTCCAGCAGACCGTCCTCACCGAGCCGGGTCCGCGGTCCGGTGCGTCCCTCGAACAGGCCGTCCGTGAACAGGACCAGTTCGCTCTCCGGGCAGAGGTCCAGCTCCGTGAGCGTCCAGTGGCCCGCGCCCGGCAGCAGTCCCAGCGCCATGCCGGTGTCGGGCTCGACCCAGCTGACGTCCGTGCCCCGCCGCAGCAGCATCCCCGGATGTCCGGCCCGCGCGATCCGGACCCGGTCCCGCTCCGGCGGGAAGACCAGTGTGGTGACGGTGGCGAAGACATGGGGGTCCGACCGCTCGGCCACGAGTATCTCCTCCAGCAGCCGGATCTTCTGCAGCTGCGAGACCCCGGTCAGCACCGCGGTGCGCCAGGCCACCCGCAGGCAGACACCGAGGGCCGCCTCGGCCGCACCGTGCCCCGAGACGTCGCCGATCACCGCGTGCACCGCGCCGTCGGCGGTCTGCACGACGTCGTAGAAGTCACCGCTCAGCAGTCCGTGCGCCCGGCCCGCCTCGTAGCGCGCGGCGACGGCGAAACCGTCGTCGTGCAGCACCGGGATGGGGAGCAGGGCGCGCTCCAGGCGCGCGTTCTCCTGGGCGATCAGCCTGCTGGTCCGGATCGCGGAGGCGGCCCGTTCGGCGTTCTTGCGCTGGAGGGCGTACCGGATGGCCCGGCTCAGGACCTCGGGGTCGATCCGGCCCTTGATGAGGTAGTCCTGGGCGCCGTGCGCCACGGCGGACAGCCCCGTCTCCGTCTCGGCCAGCCCCGTCAGCACGACGACGGCCGCGTCCGGCGAGGACTGGACGAGCTGCCGGACCGCGTCGAGGCCGTTCACGTCCGGCAGGTGCAGGTCCAGCAGCACACACACCGGGGTGGGGCAGTCGCTCAGGAACCGCCGCGCCTCCGCCAGCGTCTTGCAGCGGGTGAGGGTGGAGTCCAGCTCGCTGTCCGCGAGCATCTCCTCGACGAGCAGGGCGTCGCCGGAGTCGTCCTCCACCAGGAGGATCGCCGCATCGAGGTCCCACACAGAGGACCCGGCCGGGCCGGGACCCGTCTGCTGGGCGGGAATCCCGGTGGGCCCCAGCGGATGCGAAGGCGCGCCCGTCGGCAGCTCGACCACGTCTGAATTCCCCTTCGGCGGACGGACGGCACGGGGGACGCCCCGCACCGTTTCGCCTGGAAGCATATGTGACCGGTGCCCGGCTCATTTGCCGGGCACCGGTCACGGAGTACCGGAACGCCGTGTCAGCCCTCCACGCACATCCCCGTGCGCAGCCGCTTCACGATCCTGCTGAGCAGGCGCGACACATGCATCTGGGACACGCCCAGTTCCGCGCCGATCTGCGCCTGTGTCATCTCCTGGCCGAACCGCATCCGGACGATCGCCCGCTCCCGCTCGTCCAGCTGGCGCAGCAGCGGCGCCAGGTCGTGGAGGTTCTCGACGCTCTCCATGCCGGGGTCCTCGTCACCCAGCAGGTCCGCGTACGTCCGCTGCTCGCCGCCCGACTCGCTGTCGGCGCTCGGGGTGTCCAGCGATCCCGCCGAGTACCCGTTGGCGGCGACCAGCCCCTCGATGATCTCCTCCTCGGAACGGTCCAGGTGCCGGGCCAGTTCCGCCACCGTCGGGTCACGGTCGAGCCGCGCGGACAGGGCTTCCTTGGCCTTCGCGAGCTCCACCCGCAGCTCCTGGAGCCGGCGCGGTACGTGCACCGACCAGGTGGTGTCGCGGAAGAACCGCTTGATCTCGCCCACGATGTAGGGGACCGCGAACGTGGCGAACTCGACCTCGCGGGACAGTTCGAACCGGTCGATCGCCTTGATCAGGCCGATCGTCCCCACCTGGATGATGTCCTCGGCGTCGTCGCCGCCCCGGTTGCGGAAACGCGACGCGGCGTAACGCACCAGGGAGAGATTCATCTCGATCAGCGTGTTGCGCGCGTACTGGTACTCGTGCGTGCCCTCTTCGAGGACCTGGAGCCGTTCGAAGAACAGCTTCGACATCGCCCGGGCGTCCTGCGGGGCGACCTGGCCGGCGTCCTCGATCCATGGCAGCGCGGCCCCGTCGGTGACGGCTCCCGCGTCCTCGCGCTGCGAGGACGCCGTGTCGATCGCTCCGGTGGTCCGTACTGACATGGCCGTCATGGTGCACCCTCCCTGAAGATCCGGTGTTTCGAGCACCGTCTTCCCCGCTTCCCGGAACTCATGCCACCGGATCGCGGATTCTTCTCACACCGTACGCGCCCCGCCGTCCCGGACGGCACCCGCCGCCCGAACGGGGCCGCCCGCACCGCCGGACCGGACAGCGTTCGAACCATGGCAGACTTGACCGGGGCTTCCGCCCGCGCGCGCCTGCCCTCGCCGGCCCCGGCCGGACCCCTCCCCACCCGAAGCCCGGCAGCGGCATGAGTGACGAGTGACAGAGGAACGGCGATGACGGTGACCAAGGACAGCCCGGAGTTCGCTCCCGGGACCGACGAGCTCGGTCCCGGCATCGACCCCGAGCGGCTGGCCGTCTGTCTGGGCGTGCTCGCGGAGCTCGACACCATCGAGGTCGACCACCCCGACGCCATCGCCGTCCGCCGGGCCACCGCCGGCATCTACCGCACGGTCAAGCAGCGCCGCCGCCAGGAGCGCCGCGCCGCCAAGACCGCCCACGACAAGGCCGTCACCGAGGCCACCGCGACGGGCTCGGCCGACCGCATCGACGACGAGACCCAGGGTGTACTGCCCTCCTCCTCGGCGACCGCCGAGATCGCGGGCATACTCCAGCGCCCCAGGTCCTGCTACATCTGCAAGACCCGGTACGTCGAGGTGGACGCCTTCTACCACCAGCTCTGCCAGGCGTGCGCCCGGGAGAACCGCTCCCGGCGCGACGCCCGCACCGACCTCACCGGCCGCCGGGCGCTCCTCACCGGGGGCCGGGCCAAGATCGGCATGTACATCGCGCTGCGACTGCTGCGCGACGGCGCGCACACCACCGTCACCACCCGCTTTCCCAACGACGCGATCCGCCGCTTCAAGGCGATGCCCGACAGCGACGAGTGGATCCACCGGCTGAAGATCGTCGGCATCGACCTGCGCGACCCCGCCCAGGTCGTGGCCCTGGCCGACTCCGTAGCCGCCGAGGGCCCGCTGGACATCCTGATCAACAACGCGGCCCAGACGGTCCGCCGCTCCCCGCAGGCGTACAGCGAGCTGGTGGCGGCCGAGTCCGCCCCGCTGCCGGCCGGCGTGCTGCCCGCGGCCGAGGTGATCGGCACCTTCAACAGCGGCACCGTCGACCGGGTCGCGGCCCTGCCCGCGGCCCGCAAGGAGGGCCAGGGCCTCTCGGCGCAGGACGTCACCGGCCTCGCCCTGGTCACCGGTTCGGCCTCGCCGGCCCGGATCGCCGCGGGCACCGCGATCGACGCGGGCGGTCTGGTGCCCGACCTGCACGACACCAACAGCTGGATCCAGACCGTCGAGGAGGTCGAGCCGATCGAGCTGCTGGAGGTCCAGCTCTGCAACTCCACCGCGCCCTTCATCCTGATCAGCCGGCTCCGCCCGGCGATGGCCGCCACGGCCACGAAGCGCGCCTACGTGGTGAACGTCTCCGCGATGGAGGGCGTCTTCGGCCGCGGTTACAAGGGTGCGGGCCACCCGCACACCAACATGGCCAAGGCGGCGCTGAACATGCTCACGCGCACCAGCGCCCAGGAGATGTTCGAGAAGGACCGCATCCTGATGACCGCCGTCGACACCGGCTGGATCACCGACGAGCGCCCGCACCCCGACAAGATGCGCCTGGCCGAGGAGGGTTTCCACGCCCCCCTCGACCTGGTCGACGGTGCCGCCCGCGTCTACGACCCGATCGTCCGCGGCGAGGCGGGCGAGGAACTGTACGGCTGCTTCCTGAAGGACTACGCCCCCGCGGGCTGGTGACCGGCGGGGCCGCCCCGCCCCCTGCGACGGCATCCGGCCACCCCGGCCCACGGGGACGACGGCGCACCCGGAACCCCCGGGTGCGCCGTCCGTCGTCCGCCGCCCTCCCACCAGCCCCTTCAGGCGCGGCGCCCCCGCGGGAACCGCACCGGTCCTGGCTGAAAGTGACCCAGGCCATACGTTCTGTCGAGCGGGCCGGCGCTCATCTGGTTACTCTGAAGGGGACGGACGCCACCGAGGGACCCACGAAACTTCCTCGGCCGTCCCGGGGCAGGCCTCAAGCAGGCCCGTCCCGCCCCCGTAACGGCGCCACCGCGACCGAACTGCTTCTGACCCTTCCCTGCGCGGGAGAGGGCGGTCGCCCCGGTTCCCGCAGCCGTAGCGCCGCCACCGCCCGGGGTTACGCGACACTAAGGAGTCCGCGGTGACACCTGAAATGACCAAGAGTGAGCAGAGCCCGCCCGAGCTCGTCCAGGAGCGGGTCCGCCGGCCCGAGAAGCTCCGGAACATCGAGGTCTGGGCGAGGTCGGCACCGATCCGGCTGGCCGGCTACGAGGACGACCTGGCCGAGCCCCATATCCTGCCCGGCGTCGACTGACCGCCGCACCCGCGTCGCACGGACCGGGCCCCCGCCTCCGCGGGGGCCCGGTCCTCGTTCACGGGCGGTCCGGCGGACGCGGCGGCACGGGGCGCGCCATCGGCCGCATGAAGTCGCGGACGTACGTCCGGCGCCACCAGTGCCCGGTGGCCCGGAGCTCCCGCGGGCCGGTGAACTCGTAGTGGAAGACCCGGGCGCGGACGTGGGCCGGAGGTCCGTCGGGGAACGGGTTGTGGCACAGGAGCCGCAGGGTGTCGCGGTCGTTGCGCAGCAGCCGTTCGGCGAACGGCCTGAACCAGGGGCGGGCGTACGCGGGGGAGAGCGCCGCGAACCACATCATCCAGTCGAGCCGCAGGTGGTAGGGCGCGAACTGCCGCGGCAGCCTGTCCGGGTCGCCGGGTTTGCCCCGGAACCCGTAGGCGCGCCACCGGGTCCCCTCGTGGATCACCGTCTCGTCCGTGCCCTCCACCACCACCTCCAGGCGCATCCGGCTGATGCTTCCGAACGCGCCGTAGGTGTTGACCAGGTGCAGCGGGTCGAAGGACCTGTTCATCACCTGCCGGCGGGTGAGGAGGTTGCGTGCCGGACGGTAACTGAGCGCCAGGACGAGCACGCCGGCCGCCAGGACGACCGCTTCGTACCAGAGGGGCGGATCCGTCTGCGCGGGCGGCGGTCCGGCGAGCGGGGACCAGTCGACCGCGGCGAGCGCGATGACGATCGTCAGCCAGTTCAGCCAGGCGAAGTTGCCCGACAGCACCAGCCACAGCTGGGTGAGGACCATCAGGCCGGCGGCCGCGCTCGCGACCGGCTGCGGGGTGAACAACAGGAACGGCACGACGAGTTGGGTGAGGTGGTTGGCGGCCGCCTCCGCCCGGTGCACCGGCTTCGGGAGCCGGTGGAAGAACCAGCTGAGCGGGCCCGGCATCGGCTGGGTCTCGTGGTGGAATTCGAGGCAGGTCAGCTTGCGCCAGCACTCGTCGCCCCGCACCTTGATCAGTCCGGCCCCGAACTCCAGCCGGAACAGCAGCCAGCGCAGCAGCCACAGCACCAGCACGGGGGCGGACGTGTCCGCGTTGCCGAGGAAGACCGCCAGGAAACCGGTCTCCAGCAGCAGCGACTCCCAGCCGAAGCCGTACCAGATCTGGCCTACCTGGACGATCGACAGGTACAGCACCCATGGCGCCGCCCACAGCAGCATCGCCGCCCAGAGCGGCAGACACCCGTCCAGGCCCGCGAGCAGGGCGAGCGAGAGGGCGACGCCCGTCCAGGCGACCGCCGCGAAGAAGCGGTCGGAGTAGTGCAGCCGGAACAGCCCGGGGGCCGTGCGCCAGGAGGTGCGGCGCAGCAGTCCGGGCACCGGGAGGATGCCTCGCGCGCCGATCAGCGCCCGGAACTGGAGCGCCGCGGAGAGGAAGGCGACCAGGTAGACGGCGGCGAGACCGCGCTGGAAGACCAGCCTGCTGAGCCAGTAGCCGTCTGCGGTGAACCACTCCATCGCCTCCAGTATCGGCCCGGATCAGCCGCCGGACACCTCGCGGCGCAGCGTGTCGCCCAGCCGGCGCGCGTACCACCGCTGGAGTACCGGTACGAGGGGGCCGGCGAGCCGGGCGTACCAGGAGGCAGGCCGGGAGAACGCCGTGACGGTGAACCACACGGTGCCGTCCTCGGCGAGTTCCACCACGAAGCTCTCCTCGCCCCGCTCGGGGTGCCGCCGGGTGGTGCCGTAGGCGAAGCCGGTGCGGGCGTCGTCGTACACGGTCCACACGACCTCGCACCGGGCGGTGACGCGGAAGGGGCCGGCGCCGAGCGACACCGCCACGGCGGCGCCGGTGTCCGCGCGGGCCGCGGACGACCGCACCCGGACGCCGGAGGCCCGGTGCACGCGCCACTCGGTGACGGCGGCCCCGGCCGCCTCGAAGCCGGCCCGGCCCCGGCCCACGGCGGCCCGGTGGTGCAGATGGTGGTAGCCGGCCGGCAGCGGTCCCTGCCGGGTGGCTCCGACCTCGGGGTACGTCAGAGCGGTCATACGGTCCTGCCTTTCGAAGAGGCGGCGCCCCGGAGGCGGTGCAGGGCGGCCAGTGAACAGAGGGCGAAGCCCAGGGCGTTGCCCACACCGTGGGTGGCGGCCATCCACGCCAGGCTCGGACGGGGCAGCCCGGTGGCTTCCCCGAGCGCCCAGCTCAGCGCCAGCAGCATGGTCGCCACGAGGACGGCGGCCG
This sequence comes from Streptomyces nitrosporeus, assembly GCF_008704555.1. Lineage (NCBI taxonomy): Bacteria > Bacillati > Actinomycetota > Actinomycetes > Kitasatosporales > Streptomycetaceae > Streptomyces > Streptomyces nitrosporeus. The sequence goes on along the minus strand of NZ_CP023702.1, from coordinate 169,615 downwards.
AGGTGGTGAGCAGGATGCGGGTGGTGCGGTCCGGGCCCGTGCGGCGGGCGGTGCGCCGGCTGAGCAGGGCGACCGCCCACATGCCGGCGGTCAGCACGAGGGCGCCGCCCAGTTCGGCGAGGTCGCCGACGAAGTATCCGGCCAGGACCAGCACGGTGCCCAGCGGCACGCTCAGCGCGGCGAACCGGCCCAGGGCCCTGTCCGCAGGCATCCCCGCGGCCGTACCGGCGCGCCCCTCGGCCGCACCGCAGACCAGCCCCGCGACCAGCGCCGCGGCGAAACCGGCGAAGTGGAAGTGCGGCACGGTGAGGGCCAGGATGCCGGGCCCGAAGCCGAACAGCTCGTGCCCCGAACGCTCGGCGACCAGCGCGAGGGCCGCGACCGACGGGGCCGCCAGGGCGGTGAGCAGCGCGGCCTCGGCGGGGCGCATGCTGCGGGTACGGCCCACGCGGCGCGCCGCGTGGGCGGCCAGGACCAGTGTGCCCAGCGCGTAGCAGAGGGCCGGCACGGCTGCCGCGGTGCCGCGCGGCAGCCAGAGGGACACGGCCCCCGGCACGGCGAAGACGGGCCACAGCCGCGCCGTCCGGTCGAGCGCCGGGTCCCCGACGAGCCGCAGCCCCGCGGGTACGACCACGAGCATCCCCAGCGCCACCACGGCACCGACCAGTACGGACAACGAGGCCACCCCCGGCTCCCAGGTTTTCTGAACGCGTTCATTTTCTCTCGGGCTGAGCTTAGAGGTATTTCTGAACGCGTTCAAGCGGTTCGATTCAGTCGAAAACACGGACAAAAGATGGCAGAGTGTGCCGCATGGATGATCGGGTAGCGGGTGCCCTGTCACTCCCGGACGACTGGCCCGCCCACCCGGATCTCAGCCTCGCCCTGAACCGAATGGGCTGCTTCGACTGGGATCTGGCCAGTGGACTCATGCACATGGACGCGCCCGCCCTCGACGTGTTCGACCTCGGTGCCGAGGAGTGGGACAACCGCCCCGCCTCCCTGGCGGTCCGGGTCCCCGCCGAGGAGGGGGCGCGGCTCGACGCGATGCTCAGGCAGGCCCTCGAGGACGGACGCGACACCTACGGCGCCTACTTCCGCCGGCTGCGGCGGGACGGCACGGCGCGCTGGACCCACACCCAGGGGTTCATCCGCCGCGACGGCGACGGCAGGCCCCGGCGGGTCATCGGCATCGTCCGCGACGCCGACCAGGAGCTGGCCGACTCCGCGGCCCGGATGGCGGTCGCCGAGGAGCGGCGGCGCCGGACCAGCCTGGTGCAGGGGGCGACCGTCGCGCTGGCCCACGCCCGGACCGTCCAGGACGTCACCGACGTCCTCAGGCACTCCAGGAGCATCTCGCTCCTCGGCGCCACCAGCCTGGTCATGGGGCTCCTGGAGAACGGGCGCATCCATCTGGTGGCCGACGGGCCGGAGGGGGCCTACGTGGCCGGCACCCGCTACACGCGGGTGGACGAGGCATACCCGATGAGCGAGGTGATCCGCACCCTCACCCCCCGCTTCATCGAGAGCGCCGAGGACTTCGCCGCCTCCTACCCCGCCCTGTGGCAGCGCATCGGCCACCTCGGCATCACCGCCGCCGCCTATCTGCCGCTCGTCGCCCAGGCCCGCCCCATCGGGGCCCTGGGCCTCCTGTACGGCGACAAGGCCGGCTTCACCGCCGACGAGCGGAACCTGCTGGTGGCACTCGGCAGCTCGATCGCCCAGAGCCTCCAGCGGGCGATGCTCTACGAGCAGGAGCACGACCTCGCCGAGGGGCTCCAGCAGGCGATGCTGCCCCGCCGGATCCCCGAGGTGCCCGGTGCCCGGGTCGCCGTCCGCTACCGGGCCGCACGGCTCGGCCGGGACATCGGCGGTGACTGGTACGACGTCATCCCGCTGCCCGGCGGCCGGGTCGGCGCCGTCATCGGCGACGTGCAGGGTCACGACACACACGCGGCGGCCGTGATGGGGCAGCTCCGCATCGTGCTGCGCGCCTACGCGGCCGAGGGGCACCCGCCCGCCACGGTCATGGCCCGCGCCTCCGTCTTCCTCCACGAGCTGGACACCGACCGCTTCGCCACCTGCTCCTACGCGGAGGTCGACACCACCACGGGGGTGGTGCAGCTCGTGCGGGCCGGCCATGTCGATCCGCTCGTCCGGGACACCGACGGCAACTGCCGGAAACTGCCCGCCGAGGGCGGGCTGCCGCTCGGGCTCTCCGCCGAGTTCGGACAGCTGGACTATCCGGTCAGCACCATCGACATCGACCCGGGCCAGACGATGATCCTCTTCACCGACGGGCTGGTCGAGCTGCCGGGCGCCGATTTCGACGAGGGCATGGAACTGCTGAAGTCCCTGGTGGGCAACGGGCCGCAGGACCTCCAGCGCCTGGCCGACCACCTCTGCGAGGTCGTCGACGAACGCGGGGGCCAGGACGACGTGGCCGTGCTGCTGCTGCGCCGCGACACCCCGCACGCCCCGCACTCCGGCGGCAGGCTCCAGCGGCACGTCGCCCAGAACGACCCCGGGGCACTCAGCTCGTGCCGCCGCGCGATCAGGTCGGCGGTCCGCATGTGGGGGGCCGGGGCGTGCGCGGACGAGGTCGAGCTGGCGGCCGACGAGCTGATCACCAACGCGCTGATGCACACCGACGGCGGGGCCATCGTCACGATCCGGGTGCTCACCGGACCGGAGCGGCGCCTGAGGGTCGACGTCGAGGACCGCTCCAGCGCTCTGCCGCGCCGCAGGGAGGCGGGGGAGTCGGGGGTGTCCGGCCGCGGGCTGATGCTGGTGGACCGGCTGGCCGACCTCTGGGGGGTGGAGGCCCGCGGCACGGGCAAATGCGTCTGGTGCGAGTTCCTCCTCCCCGCGGACCGGTAGGCACCCGGCGGCGCTCGCCCGTACGCACGTCCGCCACGGCGGGCGGCCTATCCGCGGGCGGCCTGTCCGCGAGCGGACGTGAGGAGCCGCTCGCCGTCGCCCTGCTCGCGTACGGCGGGCGGGCCCGGGCCGGCCCGGTGGCAGACGGTGAGGCGCCTCCCGGCCCCGGCCGGCCGGCGGCGGTACCGGCGGACGCACTCCGCGGCCTCCAGGCGCCGGCCCAGCCGGTCCCGGCCGCGGACCGGCCCGATAGGTCGGACAGATCGTTCCGGATTCCTGGCGGACAGGCCGGTGCAGGTGTTGACGTGCTCCAGTGATCCGATGAATATTCGCTGTGGGGACCAACAGCGATCATCGGCGGGGGCGGCACCAATGCGGCGGAACGGGCTCGGGGACAGCACGGTCGAGATCACCGAACTCGCCTTCGGGGCGGCGGCCATCGGCAACCTCTTCACCGAGGTGGACCCGGACCGGGCGGCGGCCACCGTCGACGCCGCGTGGGACGAAGGCGTCCGCTACTTCGACACCGCCCCGCACTACGGCCTGGGCCTCTCCGAACGCCGGCTCGGCGAGGCCCTGCGAGGCCGTCCCCGCGACACGTACACACTGTCCACCAAGGCGGGCCGGCTCCTCGAACCGCTGCCGCCCGGGGAGCGGGCCGCGACCGGCCCGTCCGAGGGCTTCGCCGTACCGCACACCCACCGCCGCCGCTGGGACTTCAGCGCCGACGGCGTCCGCCGGAGCATCGAGGACAGCCTCACCCGGCTCGGCCTGGACCGTGTGGACATCGTCTACCTGCACGACCCCGACAACCACGAGGAAGCCGCCTTCCGCGAGGGGTACCCGGCCCTGGAGGAGCTGCGCGCCGAAGGAGTGGTCGGCGCGATCGGCGTGGGGATGAACCAGACCGCCATGCTCACCCGCTTCCTGCGCGACACCGACGTCGACACCGTGCTGTGCGCGGGCCGCTTCACCCTGCTGGACCGCAGCGCCCTCACCACGCTGCTGCCCCAGGCCCGCAGCCGGGGCCGCTCCGTCGTCGTCGGCGGCGTCTTCAACTCCGGCCTGCTGGCCGACCCGCGGCCCGGCGCCACCTACGACTACCGGGCCGCCCCCGCCCGCCTCCTGGACCGGGCCCTGCGCATCGAGACCGTCTGCCGCCGCCACGGGGTACCGCTCCGCGCCGCGGCCCTGCACTACCCGCTGGGCCACCCGGCCGTCGCCGGCGTCCTCGTCGGCGCCCGCTCCCCCGAGGAGATACGCGACGCCGCCGCCCTGCTCCGTACGCCCGTCCCCGACGCGCTCTGGGAGGAGCTGCGCGCCGAACGGCTGCTGGGCGGCACCGGCGAGGAGACGGCATGAGCACCGGGACGGACACCGCGCTGCCGTACGTCGACGCCCACCACCATGTGTGGGACCTCTCCGTACGGGACCAGGAATGGATCACCGGCGAGGAACTGGCCCCGATCCGCCGCACCTTCACCCTCGGCGAACTGGAACCCGAGGCGCGGGCCGCCGGGGTGGGCGCCACCGTCCTCGTCCAGACCGTCACCGTCGCCGAGGAGACCCCCGAACTCCTCGCGCTCGCGGCCGGCGGCGGCCTGGTCGCCGGGGTCGTCGGCTGGAGCGACCTCACCGCCCCGGACGTCGCCGGCACCCTCGCCGCCCTCGCCGCCCTGCCCGGCGGCGACCGGCTCGCCGGCATCCGCCACCAGGTCCAGGACGAGCCGGACCCCGAGTGGCTGCTGCGCCCCGACGTGCTGCGCGGCCTCGCCGCCGTCGCCGACGCCGGGCTCGTCTACGACCTGGTCGTCCGCCCCCACCAGCTCCCCGCGGCCGCCCGCGCCGCACAGCTGCTGCCGGGACTCACCTTCGTGCTCGACCACGCCGGGAAACCGCCGGTCGCCACCGGCCGCACCCACCCCTGGGCCGACGGACTGCGGGCTCTCGCCGCCCTGCCCAACACCGTCTGCAAGCTCTCCGGCCTGGTCACCGAAGCCGGTCCCCCAAGCGCGTCACCCGCGGACCTGCGCCCCTACACGGACGTGGTCCTCGACGCGTTCGGACCCGGCCGGCTGATGTTCGGCTCCGACTGGCCGGTCTGCCGGCTCGCCGCACCGTACGCCGGTGTCCTCGATACCGCCCGCACGCTGACCTCCCACCTGGGCGAGGACGAGCGGCGGGCCGTGTTCGCCACCACCGCGCGACGCGTCTACCGGCTGGACGGACCGCCCGGGGCACCATGACGGGGCGGCGGCGCCGGGCCGCCGGCACGGCGACCGCACCCGCCCGCCGCACTTCCCGGAAACGGAGGGCAGCCATTCCCGGCGCCACCCCCTAAACTCCCGCCATGCTGCGCGTACTGGCCGTCGACGACGAAGAACCCGCCCTGGAGGAACTCCTCTACCTGCTGCGCGCCGATCCCCGGATCCGCAGCGCCGAGGGCGCCACCGGCGCCACCGAGGCACTGCGCCGCATCGGCGGCGCCGTCGACGCGGGCCCCGACGACCCCTCGGCCATCGACGTCGTCTTCCTGGACATCCACATGGCGGGCCTGACCGGACTCGACGTGGCCCAGCTCCTCGCCGGGTTCGCCGCACCCCCGCTCATCGTGTTCGTCACCGCCCACGAGGGATTCGCGGTGCACGCCTTCGACCTCAAGGCCGTCGACTACGTGCTCAAACCGGTCCGCCGCGAACGCCTGGCCGAAGCCGTCCGCCGGGTCGCCGAACAGGTCGGCGACCGCTCCGCGTCCGTCCACGACACCGCGGCCGACCAGATCGCGGTCGAACTCGGCGGCGTGATCCGCTTCGTCCCGGTCGAGGACATCGCCTACGCCGAGGCGCAGGGCGACTACGCCCGGCTGCACACCGCCGCAGGCAGCCACCTCGTACGGATCCCGCTCACCACCCTCGAGGAACGCTGGCGCCCCCGCGGCTTCGTACGCATCCACCGCCGCCACCTCGTCGCCCTGGGCCGCATCGACGAGCTCCGGCTCGACGCGGGCAGCATGAGCGTCCGCATCGCCGGCGCGGAACTCGCCGTGAGCCGCCGCCACAGCCGCGCGCTGCGCGACCTCCTGATGCGGCAGACCGGCCGCTGACCCGGTCCGGCCCCCTCACCGGCCGGGCCCGGCCGAGGCACTAGACTCCGGGCGCATGTCCCAGGAGAGCACGCCCCGGCGCGAGGTGGTCACGGGCGAGCCCCGGAGGGTCCGTCCGCTGCCCCGCTACCGCACCCAGTCGGAGATCGACGAGCAGACCGCGCTCGGCGCCGCCTACGTCCGGTCCCTGATGCGCAGTCAGCTCAGAGCGGGGCTCACCGTCTTCGCGGTGCTCGCGCTGGTCGCCGGAACCCTGCCGCTGCTCTTCGAGGCCCTGCACAGCAACGCCGTGGTCTGGGCGGTGCTCGGCTTCGCCACCTACCCGCCGCTCACCCTGGCCGCCTGGTGGTACGTACGCCGGGCCGAGCGCAACGAGCGCGACTTCGCCCGCCTCGTGGAAGGCCGCCCCGCACCGTGAGCATCACCGGCCACCCCGCGTCGATGGCGGCGGTCGCCCTCGTCGTCCTCGCCACCGTCCTCGTCGGCGGCTTCGGCCTGCGCATCTCCCGTACCACCTCCGACTTCTACGTGGCCTCGCGCACCGTCCGGCCCCGGCTCAACGCGGCGGCGATCAGCGGCGAGTACCTCTCCGCCGCCTCCTTCCTGGGCATCGCCGGCCTGGTCCTCGTGCACGGCCCCGACATGCTCTGGTACCCGGTCGGTTACACCGCCGGATACCTCGTCCTGCTGGTCTTCGTCGCCGCCCCGCTGCGCCGCTCGGGGGCGTACACCCTGCCCGACTTCGCCGAAGGGCGCCTGGAGTCCCGGCAGGTGCGCCGGCTCGTCAGCGTGTTCGTCGTCGGCGCGGGCTGGGTCTACCTCGTCCCGCAGCTCCAGGGCGCCGGCCTCACCCTGAAGATCCTCACCGGAGCCCCCGGATGGCTCGGGGACGTGCTGGTGGCCTCGGTGGTGGTGATCGCCGTCGCGGCGGGCGGCATGCGCTCCATCACCTTCGTCCAGGTCTTCCAGTACTGGCTGAAGCTCACCGCCCTCCTCGTCCCGATGGTCTTCCTGGTGCTGGCCTGGCGGGGGGACGGCGCCCCCCGGGTCAGCTTCGACGACCAGATATCCGCCTTCCGCGCCGACCACCCGCTCTACGCGACGTACGGCCTGATCGTCGCGACCTTCCTCGGCACCATGGGCCTGCCGCACGTCGTCGTGCGCTTCTACACCAGCCCCAACGGACGCGACGCCCGCCGCACCACCGTCGCCGTCCTCGCCCTGATCGGCCTGTTCTACCTCCTGCCCCCCCTCTACGGAGCGCTGGGCAGGCTCTACGCCCCCGAACTCATCCACGGCGGTGACGCCGACGCCGCCGTGCTGCTGCTGCCCGGCAGAGTGATCGGAGGGCTCGGCGGCGACCTGCTCGGCGCGCTGATCGCGGGCGGGGCGTTCGCCGCGTTCCTCTCGACCGCCTCCGGGCTCACCATGGCCGTCGCGGGAGTGATCACCCAGGACGTCCTGCCCTCGCGCGGCGTACGCCACTTCCGGCTGGCCACCGTCCTCGCCATCGCGGTACCCCTCGCCGGCTCCCTCCTGGTCAGCAGGGTGCCGGTGGCCGACGCCGTCGGCATGGCGTTCGCCGTCTCCGCCTCCTCCTTCTGCCCGCTCCTGGTGCTGGGCATCTGGTGGCGGCGGCTCACCCCGCCCGGCGCCATCGCGGGTCTGCTGCTCGGCGGCGGCTCGGCCCTGCTCTCCGTCGCGATCACCGTCAGCGGCGCGGTGCGCCCGCCCGGCTGGCCGCACGCCCTGCTCGCCTGGCCCGCCGTCTGGTCCGTACCGGTCGGCTTCCTGGCGATGGTCCTGGTCTCCCTCGCCACCCCCGGGCGCATCCCGCCCGGCACCAACGCCGCCATGTCCCGCTTCCACCTGCCGGAGACCCTGACCACGGGGAGAAAACGATGAACCACGGCCCCGGACACCCCGGATGACCGGCGCAGGCGTCGCCGCCGTCACCGTGCTCGCCGTGCTCCTCCTCGCGACCGGCTTCCTGCTCGGCCGCACCGCCCGCCCCAAACGCACCAGCGACGTGGGCACACCCGTCGAGCACGCCACCTTCGAGACCCTGCACACGGCGTCCCTGGCCGCGCCCCCGCTGCGCGCCGGGCTCACCGAGGAGAGCGCCCGCAGGTCCGCCCGCCGGCTGCGCTCGCTGCTCGGCACCGACGCGCTGTGCCTGACCGACCGGGACCGGGTGCTCGTCTGGGACGGCGAGGGCGACCACCACGGCAAGGACGTCATGGACCATGTCCGCGGCCTCCTCGACAGCGGACGCGACACCGCCTTCCGCACCGGATGCGCCGACCTGGACTGCCCGTTGCGCTGGGCGGTGGCCGTCCCCCTCACCGTCGACCACCGGGTGCTCGGCACCCTCGTCGCCTGGGCGCCGCGCGAATCGGCGGTCCTGGCCCGGGCGGCCGGCGAGGTGGCCCGCTGGGTCTGCGTACAGCTGGAACTCGCCGAACTCGACCGCTCACGCACACAGTTGATCGAAGCCGAGATCAAGGCACTGCGCGCCCAGATCTCACCCCACTTCATCTTCAACTCGCTGGCGGCCATCGCCTCCTTCGTCCGGACCGACCCCGAGCAGGCCCGCGAACTCCTCCTGGAGTTCGCCGACTTCACGCGCTACTCGTTCCGCAGGCACGGCGAGTTCACCACGCTGGCCGACGAACTGCACTCCATCGACCAGTACCTGGCGCTGGTGCGCGCCCGCTTCGGCGAACGGCTCTCCGTCACCCTCCAGGTCGCCCCCGAGGTGCTGCCCGTCGCCCTGCCCTTCCTCTGCCTCCAGCCGCTCGTGGAGAACGCCGTGAAGCACGGCCTCGAAGGCGCGGTGCGCCGCAGCCGCATCACCATCAGCGCCCTGGACGCGGGCGCCGAGGCCGAGGTGGTCATCGAGGACGACGGCACCGGGATGGACCCCGGGCGGCTGCGGCAGATCCTGCGCGGAGAAGGCGGCACCTCCACCGGCATCGGCCTGCTCAACGTGGACGAGCGGCTGCGCCAGGTGTACGGCGACGACTACGGCCTGGTCATCGAGACCGGGATCGGCGCGGGCATGAAGATCACCCTCCGGCTGCCCAAGTACCGTGCCGGGGTGCACGGTTCCTGAACACACCGCTCGCCACCGGTCAGTACAGATGGATCGCCAGATGCCCCAGCGGCAGCCCCAGCTGCCAGGCGGGCGTCCACACCCGCACCTCGCCGTCCTCCTCCTCGCGCCCCGGCCGCTCCCGGCGCGGCGCCCCGATCGCGCCGAGGTCGGCCGCCAGCAGCTCCGTCTCCTCCAGCCACCGCCACGCCGCCCGCGCCAGGTCCAGGCCGGGAGCCGGACGACCGTCCGCGGCGGCCGCCCGCTCCCGGTCCTCCAGCCCCGCGCGGACCCACCGCCGCCAGGCCGCGCCGTACGCCGTCAGCAGCCGCAGCTCTTCCACCCGGGCGGCGGGCAGCGCGCCGGCCACCGCTCCGTCGGACAGGAAGAGCGTCAGGGCCAGCGCCTCCCGCCCCGCCCGGTACTCCAGCGTCGCCGGGTCCATCAGGTCGCCGGTCGCCAGCAGCCCGTCCGCGACGTACTCGGCGTACATCCACGCCATCGGGACCAGCAGTCCGTCCCCGCCGGTTGTGCCGTACTCTTCGGGACGCATCCCGTCTCGCCTCTTTCTCGGACTCCGCCCACCGGGCCCCACGCAGCATTGAACCGGTCACGCCCGCCCTGCGTGGGCCAAAGAGCAGGATCCGTCGGGAGATACGAGGTGCGATGACCACCGAACACGGTGACGACGCGCATGTGCGGCAGCTGCTGGGCGCGTATGTGCTCGACGCGCTGCCCGCGGCCGAGAGCGGCCCGGTGGCCCGGCACCTCCAGCGGTGCGACGCCTGTGCCGCGGCCTATGTGGAGGTCGCGGAGGCCGTCTGCCTGCTGGCCCTGCTCGACGAGGACGAACTGCTGGAGTAGCCCGGCAGACTGCGCGAGAGGGTCCGCAGCGCGTAGTACGAACGGGACTTGACCGTGCCCGCAGGGATGCCCAGGACCTCGGCCGTCTCGCCCACGCTCAGCCCGCGGAAGTAGATCTGCACCAGTACCGCCCGGTGCTCGGGGCTCAGCGTCCGCACCGCCCGGCGTACGTCGAGCGCGCGGACCGCCGAGTCCGCGGTGTTCTCGCGCGCGGGCGCGCTCTCCAGCACCACGTCGCTGACCTCGGTGGGCCGGGCCAGCCGGGACCTGCGGGCGTCGATGGCCAGGCGCCGGGCGACGGTGAACAGCCACGGCCGCATCGACTCGTAGGGCGCGTCGAAGGCCTCCGGATGCTGCCAGGCGCGTACCAGCGTCTCCTGCATCAGGTCCTCGGCCCGCTGCCGGTCGCCGAAGGTCAGCCCCAGCAGGAAGTGCAGCAGGGCCGGCCCGTGCTCCCGCTGAAGTTCCGCGAGAGCCCGCTCGTCGGTCGTCGCCGTGGTCATGTGAACCGTCCTTTCCCGAAGAGGCCCTGACGCCTCGCTCCCGCCTGGCGTATACGAACGCATAGGAGCGCGGGGGAACACCCGGTATGCCGAGATGTGCGCCGAGCGGTCGCACGGAGCGGCGAATGGTGCGGTGAACGGTTCACGGGCGGCGATACGGCCGATTCAGGTACTTGGAAACCTTTGTCCTTGACTCACCAATATGAATATATGTCAATTCGGATGGCCGAAATCATCCGAAACGGAGAGTCCTGCAGATGACGAAGCGCACTCGATACGGCGTGATGACGGCCGTCGCCGGCCTGCTGGCCGCCGCCACCGCCTGTACCGGCCAGCAGTCCACGGCACCCGGATTCGCCGGCCGGCACCTGACCGCCGAGCAGCGGGGAGCGGGCGGGGCGGAGACCGGCCGGGCACGCCCCTTCACCCTGCTGGCCTCCGGGGACGTCCTGCCCCACTCCTCGGTCATCGAACGCGCCGCGGCCGACGCGGGCGGCAGGGGATACGACTTCCGGCCCATGCTCAAGGGCGCGGCCGCCCTCGTCTCCGGCGCCGACCTGGCGATCTGCCACATGGAGACGGTGTACGGACCGGCGGGCGGCCCATACACGGGTTACCCCTCCTTCAAGTCACCGCCCGAGATCGCGGCGGCCCTCGCGGCCACCGGTTACGACTCCTGCTCCACCGCCTCCAACCACACCCTGGACGACGGTGCCGCCGGGATCGGCCGCACCCTGGACGCCCTCGACCGGGCCGGGATCGCCCACGCCGGCTCCGCCCGGTCCGCCGCCGAGGCGGGCCGCCCCACCCTCCTGGAAGCGGGCGAGGGGGACCACGCGGCGAAGGTCGCCCACCTCGCCTACACCTACGGGCTCAACGAGGGCGAGCCCCCGGCCGGACGGGCCTGGTCCGTCGCCATGACCGACGAGGAGAGGATCGTCGCCGACGCCAGAGCGGCCCGGCGGGCCGGCGCCGACGTGGTGGTCGCCTCGATGCACTGGGGCACCGAGTGGCAGGACGCTCCCGACGGCACCCAGCTCGAACTGGCCCGCGCCCTGACCGCGTCCGCCACCGCGGGGCGCCCCGACATCGACCTGCTCATCGGCACCCACGCCCACGTCCCCCAGGCGTACGAGAAGGTCAACGGCACCTGGGTCGTCTACGGCATGGGCGACCAGGTGGCCGGGGCGATGATCAACGACGAGGGGGCCCGGGACCCGCGGGGCAACGAGAGCACGATGGGCCGCTTCACCTTCGCGCCGCCCCGGGAGGAGGGCGGCCGCTGGAGGGTGACGAAGGCCGAGTTCATCCCCCAGTGGTACGACCCGGCGGCGGGCCGCGTGGTCGGCCTGAGCACCCCGCCCGCCGCCGGCCGGCTGAGCGCGGTCCGCGACCGGATCCGCGACACCGTCCTCAGCCGCGGCGCCGCCGAGGACGGTCTCGTCATGGGCCGGTGACGGCCGCACCGCCGGCCGGCACGGTCACGGTACGACGGTGACCGGCCAGCGCCCCGCCTTGACCAGACGCACCGCCACCGAACCGACGAACCGGTGCCCCGCGGACTCCGAGGCGCCCACCACCACCGCGTCCGCCTTCAGCTCGTCCGCGGCGGACACCAGACCGTTGTACGGATCCCCCCGGAAGGTGTGGAACTCCCAGCGGACGTTCCATATGTCCTTGAGCCGCTCGGCGGAGCTCCTGATCTCGTTCACCAGGCCCTCGGCGACCTCCCCGGTCGCATCGGCCACCGGGGCGCCCATGGCGGCCCCCGTGGCCATCACCGGCTGTACGTAGACGAGGGTGAGCACGGCGTTCTGGCGGCGGGCGAGCCCGGCCGCGTACGCCGCCGCCCGCATCGACGACTCCGACCCGTCGATCCCCGCGACGATCACTTTGGGACCGTCCGTGCCGCGCTCGAACCGGTGGTGCTGGTGCTGGTGCTCTGTCACGGCCACGAGGTTAGCCGCTCGCCGCGCGGGCGCTCCCGCCGGTCCGCCCCGCGCCCGGGACGACGGCGCGGGGCGGACCGGATGCGCTCCATGGCCGGTGCCGTGACCGGGCGCCCCGGTGCGGCACCCGGCTCCGGTGGTTACCGGGTCTCCACGAGACGGGCGAAGACCACCACGTTCCCGTCGTAGCCGTCCGCCTTCGAGTAGCCGCCGCCGCAGGTGATGACCCGCAGCTCGGCGTAACCGGTGTCGCCGTAGACACGGGCGCCGGGGAAGTCGTTCTTGGAGAAGACCTCGACCCCGTAGATCTCGAACACGGCGACTTGGCCGTCGTAGCGGGAGACCTCGACGTGCTGCCCCTTCCGGAGGGAACCGAGGCCGTAGAAGACGGCAGGGCCCGCCAGATTGTCGACGTGGCCCACCACCACGGCCGTTCCGCGCTGTCCGGGGGCGATGCCGTTCTGGTACCAGCCCGCGAGGTTCGGGTCCTGCGCGGGCGGTGCCTCGATCCAGCCCGCCGGGTCCAGGTTCACGTCGACGACCGGCGCGTCCACCTCGATCTGGGGGATCCGTACACGGGAGGCGGGCGCGTAGGGGAGCGGCCGCACCCCCTCGTCGGTGACGGGTGCCGCGACGGCCGCGCCGTCCCGGGAGACGGACGCGGCGGCCGCCGGCTGGGGCGGTCCGGGAGAGGTCTCCGCGCCGTTGCGCATGAGTGCGAGCCCCGTGAGCATCACCAGGGCGATCGCGCCCCACGGTGTCCGTCTGCTCCGTACGGCTCCCCACTGGTCCCGGCCCATGGCTCTTCCCTTCGTCGCGACACGGTCACGCTAGGTGCGGGGCGCGGTCACGGCGATCAGGGGCGTGCGAACGGGGGACGGCGCGTGGCGTTCCGCTCTGTTCGGAGTAACGCGGACCCAGGATTTCTGACGCCTCGTGACCTGCGGATCCGTCAGGTACGGCGTGTGCCGCACGGCGTGTCGGGCAGTCGGAGAACTCTGCTCCGAAATGCGCTCTTATGCACGTCTGGTGATGGTTCGTCATGGAATGCGTTCTCATCGGTCCCGGAGGACAGGACTCCGGGCGCGCATTCCGCAGGAGGTCAAGAGATGCGTGCTTCACGCGCTTTCGCGGTGACCGCGGCCGCGTTCGCGGCAGTCGGGCTCGCCGCCCCGCTGGCCGTCGCGGGCGGCGGCCCGGGCAAGGACCCGGTCCCCACCCATGTGACCGTCGACCCGTCCCGTGTCCACCAGGGCGCCACCCTGCAGATCAGCGCCGAGGGCTGCGGCCACTCCGGTGGCAAGGTCTGGTCCAACGCCTTCCCGACGGTGGACCTGTCGCCCGGCCGCGTGGGTTACGCCACCGCCCGTATCCGGCCCAACGCCACGCCGGGCCAGTACAGCCTGTCGGTGAAGTGCAACGCCGGCGGCAACAACTTCGGCGGCGACGGAGGCAGCGGCGGTAACGGAGGCAACGGCGGCAACGAGGGCGGCCGGGACGACGCCGAGGGCCGCGGCAACGCCGACGGTGTCGCGACCGCCCGCTTCACCGTGCTGCCCAGCCGGGGCGCGCAGGGCGGACTCGGCGGTTCCATGGGGCCGAGCTCCACCGAGATGCAGATCGGTGGCGGTCTGGTCGCGGCGGCGGCTCTCGGCGGTGCCGTCTTCGTCGTCCGCCGTCGGACGGGCAGCAATGCGGCGGCCTGACGCGTCCGCGTTCCCCGCCGGTCCGATACGTCCGTCGCCCCGGGTCCTGGATCAGGACCCGGGGCGACTGCCGTACGCGGGGGAGGGGGCGGCGGTTCTCAGTGCAGGCGGCCGGTACGGCGCTTGCGCAGGGCCAGGAAGGCGCCGGCGGCGGCCACCGCCACCAGGGCGGAACCGGCGGCGATCTCCGTGGGGTCCGGTGTGTCCACGCTTCCGCCGAGGCCGCCCAGTACGCCGCTGGGGGTGACGGTGGAGCTGGTGGTGGAGGAGGTGGCCGGGGCGCTCGTGACGGTGAGGTTCGCGGTCTTGGTGGCGGTGCCGCAGCGGAAGGTCACCGCGTAGACGGCGCCCCGCCGCGCGTCCCGGTCGACGGTGGCGGTGGCGGACCTGCCGCGGGGGATGGTGATGGTGTCGAACACTCCCGAGAACGCGGTCGCGTCGCTGGTGCACCCCACGGCACCGAGGGTCACCTGGCCTCCGGGCGCGACCGTCGACGGAGTGATGGCCGGCGTGAACGAGGTGGACGTGCCACCGGTGAGCACGGTGGCCGACGCGGCCGGTGCCGTCAGGGCGCACAAGGCGGCGCCCAGCAGGGCGGCAGGTGCGACACGTATCGCGCGCATGGTGAATCCTCCGGGTCCCCGAGGAGCAGTTGCGGAACGGTTCCGCAGGCATGGGACATGCACCTCGATGCGCGAAACGGTAGAAGTTACCCGAAATGGGCGCTATTGGGGGTCCGGCGAATGGGGCAGTGCGGTCCCTCGACCGGCCCCCCCGGCCCCTCCCGGCACCGGCCCCTCCCGGCGCCGGCCGACGGTCCGGCCGGTGCCCGGGGCGGCCCGGCCCGGGGGAGTCAGGGCGAGTCGACCTGCGGGAAGAGGTCGAGGAAGGGGGCCGCGGTCGCCGAGATGCCCCGCCCGAACGGGGCGTCGAAGTCCCAGATCAGGAACAGCAGGAACGCGATGAGGGCGCTGAAGAGTCCCGCCAGCAGCAGTTCGCGGAAGGTTCTGCGGATCTGGAGCGTGAAGATCAGCCCCACGGTGACCAGCGCCCCGGTGATCAGGCCGAACCAGACGACGCCGGGCATGGTGGCGCCCGCGTTCTGTCCCCGGGCCCCGCGGGCGTCGTCGGCGGCGGCCACATGGTCCACCAGCGGCTGGTAGGCCTGTGCCTCGTGGTCGTCGCGGGGCCGGTACTCGGTGACGTCGGCCCGCACCTTGTCCAGGAGCCGGGTGCCCTCGGCGGTGAGGCTGCCGTGCTCCGTCATGGCGCGCCATTCCTCGTCCACGACGTGGGCCACGTACGCGTCGACGTCGCTGCGGACGCGATCGCGGACCTCCGCCGGATAGACGGCCGCCCGCGCGCTCACCTCGTGCAGCGCCTGGGCCTCCAGACGCACCGACTCCTGGGCCGCGCTGCGGCCCTCCCAGACGCCGGCGATGGCCAGGCCGAGCACGATGGCGTAGACCACGCCGATCATCATCGTCATGTACTCGATGACGTCGGGTGTCTCGGAGGGGTCGTCGTCATCGGCGAGACGCCGGTTGTTGAGGACGGCGATCGTCAGGACGACGGCGCAGGCCGAGGCCATGGCGATGGTCAGAACAAGCCATTCCGACATTGAGTTCCTTCGTAGGCCGGCGGGAGGCGTCAGCGGGACCCGCGGGGGCGCAGTACCGCCACGGCGAATACGGCGGGGGCGGTGATGACGAGAGTCAGGGAGACCAGCGAGGGCCCGGTGTGCCGGGTCTTGCGGGTCGGTTTGCGGTACGTGGGGATCGCGACCGGACGGGCGCTGGGGGGCGCCGGGCGGGCGGTGGGTGACGGGGAGGGCGGTGGCGGCGCCGGCGGTGGGACGACGGGTGGCGGCGGAGATTCCGGTTCCGGTTCCGGTTCGCGCACCGGTGCCGGAGGTGCCGGGGGCGGAGGTGCCGGCGGTGACGGTGGGGGCGCCGGCGGTGACGGGGAGGGCGGCGGGGGTGGTGGGGGCGGCGACGGTGACGGAGGGGGCGGCGGGGGCGCCGGTGGTGACGGAGAGGGCGGCGGGGGCGGCGGCGTGGGCTCGCAGTCCGTGCCGGACACGGCCACGGAGGTGTCGCCGTCCCCCTGGCCGACGACGGCGAAGGCGCAGCTGTCACCGGTGGCGGGCACCGGTACGGCGAGGAGCCAGAACAGGAGGGCGGCGGCCGTGAGCCGCGCTGTGCGTGATCCGTACACGCCGGGGAGCATGATCCCCGCTGCGGCGAGACACGCCGTAGATGGAGCTGATTCGCCTGATGGAGGGATATCGGGACATCCATGTTTGTACGCCGCAAGGCCTGTCGGCGACGGTATCGAACATCTGGCCACATTTCCGTGACGGCCGCGCCGCGAGGACCGGGCCTGCGGGCGCGCGGCGGGCGGCCGCCCGCGGTCCGCGGCGGAACCCCCGCCGGACGGGTCGCCGCATGGCCCGTGGGCACCCATGCCGTCAACGGGCGTACCGTGGAGGGCAGATGGTGCGTACGGCGGCCGGAGGAGCCCCGGGGTGACGCCCTGTCGGTCCTCTTCGCGCCGGTCCGAGGTGCCGGTCCGTCGCGTCTCGGGCACGCGCTGCGACGGGAATTGCACATGTCGTCGGGGTGTGACCAATTACGGATCTCTAATTTCCGTTTCCACTCGCTCTCTTGGCGGACGATCAGTAGCCTCTGGTTCACACTGACCATGAACATGGCCGGATCGTCGTGGCGACTTGTTGGAGACATCGATGGAGCGTCCCGCCTGGGCACCGAAGGGCATCGACATATCGGTGCCGAGCGTGTCCCGCATGTACGACTTCTATCTGGGCGGCTCGCACAATTTCGAGGTGGACCGGGAAACGGCCCGTAAGGCCATGGAGTTCGTGCCGGGGCTCCCCAAGATCATGCAGGCGAATCGTGCCTTCATGCGGCGGGCCGTGAACTACGCGATCGGCTCGGGTGTCACCCAGTTCCTCGATATCGGTTCCGGCATACCGACCTTCGGAAATGTGCACGAAGTCGCCCAGGCCGCCCACCCCGGGGCGCGGGTCGCCTACGTCGACCACGACCCGGTGGCGGTGGCGCACAGCGAGGCGGTGCTGGAGGGGAACGAACGGGCCGTGATCGCCGCGGCCGACCTGCGCGAGCCGGGGGACATCCTGGAGCACCCCGGTGTCCGGGGCCTGCTCGACCTGGACGAGCCTGTGGCGCTCCTGCTCGTGGCGGTGCTCCATTTCGTCGAGGACGCCGACGACCCCTGTGCGGCGGTCGCGGAACTGCGCGAGGCGCTGGCGCCCGGCAGCCTCCTCGTCCTGACCCACGCCTCGTACGAGGGGGTGCCGCTCCCCGCGGAGGAGACCGGTGGAGCGGTGGGGGTCTACCGCGACACCCGCAACCCGGTGATCCTGCGCTCACGCGCGGAGATCAGCCGTTTCTTCGAGGGGTACGAGATGGTCGAGCCGGGCCTCGTCTCCATGCCGGACTGGCGCCCCGACTCCGCCTACGTACCGGCCCAGGAAGACCCGTACGCCTTCTCGGGCTTCGGCGGGGTTGGGCGTAAGGCGTGAGCATTCCCGCCCAGTCGCCCGCCACGTCCGGCACGGAGCCGGACGGGCCCGAGGGCCGGCTCCGGAGGTTCGCCACCATCTGGAGCCGGGCCATCTTCCCCTCCACGGCCACCTCGATGACCCGGCCGGAGTTCGAGGAGCACCTGCTGCCGCTGGCCCGGGACCTCAGCGGCATCCTGCACGCCCGTCCCTTCGACGCGGCCCCCGCCCAGCGGGTGGGAGCCGCGCTCGTCGCCGCGCACTGCACCGATCCCGACGCCCTCAGCTCCTCCCTGGGTGTCGTCGACTCCTACCTGGTGCTCTACTGCGGCGGCAACGGCCCGGTGGAGCTCGCGACGGAGGACAGCCGGGCCCGCTGCGCACGGATCCAGCACGCGCTCGCCGGCGGTTTCACCCAGGCGCTGCGCGAACGGACCCTCGCCGAGCAGGAGGCCATCGCCCGCTCGGCCCTCACCGCGCGCACCCGCGCGGAGGAGGCGCTGCACGCCACCGAGGCGCGCTTCCGCGCGGTGTTCAAGGACGCCGCGATCGGCATCGGGATCGCCGACCTCGACGGGAACATCCTGGAGATCAACGACACCCTCACCCGGATGTTCGGCGGCCTGGAGAACCACGTCCGCAGCCACCGGCTCAACGAGTGGGTCCACCCGGAGGACTCACCGCACGTGTGGAAGTACTACGACGAGCTGGTACGCGGCGACCGCGAGCACTACAGCGTCGAGAAGCCCTACTACCGCAACGACGGCACCGTGCTCTGGACCAACCTCACCGTCTCGCTGCTGCGCGACGCGGAGGACCGGCCCCAGTACCAGCTGGCCCTCATGGAGGACACCACCGAGCGCCGCCTGCTCAACCTCCGGCTGCGTTACGAGGCCACACACGACGCGCTCACCGGGCTGCCCAACCGGACCCTGTTCTTCGAGCGCCTGGAGAAGGCGCTCGCCCACCGGGAGGGCATGCGCTTCGGCCTCTGCTACCTGGACCTCGACGGCTTCAAGGCGATCAACGACAGCTTGGGGCACGCGACGGGGGACCGGCTGCTCGTCGAGGTCGCCGACCGGCTGCAGAGCTGCGCGACCGCTCCCGGCGAGATGGTCGCACGGCTCGGCGGCGACGAGTTCGTGGCGCTGACGACCGGGCCGCGCACCCAGGACGAGGTCCACGAGCTGGCCGGGCGCATCCTCTCCGCACTCGCCACGCCGATCCGCCTCGACGGCCGGGAGCTGACCGTACGCGGGTCCATCGGCATCGTCGAAGGCCCCTCGGGGGAGCGGACCGCGGCCGAGGTGCTGCGCAGCGCCGACATCACGATGTACCGGGCGAAGTCGGCGGGCGGCAACCGCTTCGAGTTCGCCGACGCGGAGGCCGACGCACGGGCCATCACCCGGCACGGGCTGACCACCGCGCTGCCCACGGCGCTGGACCGCGGCGAGTTCTTCATCGAGTACCAGCCGCTGGTCCACCTCGGCGACGGCAGTGTGCACGGGGCCGAGGCGCTGGTGCGGTGGTGCCACCCGCAGCACGGGGTGCTCGGCCCCGACCGGTTCATCCCGCTCGCCGAGCACACCGGGCTGATCGTGCCGCTCGGCCGCTGGGTCCTGGAGGAGTCCGTACGCCAGGCGAACTTCTGGCAGGAGCGGCACACCGACGGCGGGCCGCTGCGGATCAACGTCAACCTCTCGCCGGCCCAGCTGCACCACCCCCGGCTGGTCGCCGAGACCGTCGACGTACTGGAGCGCTCGGGACTGGAGCCGGGCGCGCTCTGCCTGGAGGTCACCGAGTCCGCGCTGATCGGCGCGGACGACGACCTGCTCAAGCCGTTGCGGCAGCTGGCGGAGATGGGTGTGGACATCGCGCTCGACGACTTCGGCACCGGATACTCCAACCTGGCCAACCTGCGCCGGCTTCCGGTGAGCGTGCTCAAGCTGGATCGTTCCTTCACTCAGGGCATGCAGCAGCACCCGGCCGACCCCGTCGACCTGAAGATCGTCGAGGGCATCGTCTCGCTCGCCCACAGCCTGGACCTCGCGGTCACGGTGGAGGGGGTGGAGACCGGGGCCCAGGCCGAGCAGCTCAGGCAGCTGGGCTGCGACACCGCCCAGGGGTGGTACTACGCCCGGCCCGGCGCGCCGGACCGCATCCACTCGCTGCTGCTGGCGGACGCGGTCTGACCCGGGGGGACTCAGCCCCCGCCCGGCCCCGGCCCGCCCGGGGCCGGGGCGCCGGCGGGCGCGTCCGGCCGCCCGGCCAGCAGGAGCCGCTGCAGTTCGCGTGCGGCGCGCGGTGGCGCGACGTCGCTGCGGTGGGCGAGCGCGATCGTGCGCCGCAGGCCGGGCGGGGCCAGCGGGGTCATCCGCAGGTCCTGGCCGGCCCGGGCGGCGACCATGCTGGGCATCACGGCGACACCCAGCCCCGCCCGTACGAAGCCGAGCACGGCGTCCATCTCGCCGCCCTCCACCGTGAACTGCGGTTCGAAACCCTCCGCACGGCACGCGGCCACCGTCAGTTCACGCAGGTCGTAGCCGTGCCGGAACATCACCATCGGCTCGTCCTCCAGGTCCGCGACACGCACCGTCCCCCGGCGCCCGGGTGCCGGGCGCGCGGTCGAGGAGAGCACCACCAGATCCTCCTGGAGCAGTTCCACCGTGGTCAGCGCCGGTGAGGCGGCGGGCAGCGGCAGTACCAGCAGCGCGAGATCGAGCGCGCCCCGGGCGAGCTGCCGTACGAGGTCGTGGGAACCGCCCTCCTCGATCCGGAGCCTGATCCCCGGGTGCAGGTCGTGGAAGGCCCGCAGGACGTCGGGCAGCAGACCGGTGCACACGCTCGGCGTCGCGCCGAGCCTGATCCGGCCCCGGCGCAGCTGCACCAGCTCCTGCACCTCGTGCCGCGCGGTGTCCGCGTCCGCGAGGATCCGGCGGGCCAGCGGCAGCAGTGCCTCGCCGGCGTCGGTGAGGGCGATGTTGCCCCGGGCCCGGCTGAACAGCTCGGCCCCCAGTTCGTTCTCCAGCGCCTTGATCTGCTGCGACAGCGAGGGCTGCGACACATGGACCGCCTCGGCGGCACGGGTGAAGTGCCTGGCCTCGGCGACGGCGACGAAATAGGCGAGCTGCTGGAAGTGCATGGACCGAGCATAGGCATCTTTCATAGGGCATGCCTATGAAGATCAGACGATCCATGTCTTGGACTGATGGACCGTTCGGCCCTAGCGTCGTGTCCATGGCATTGGCAACGCGGACGGACCGACGGCCGTCCATGACGCGTACGCTCTGGGACTCGTCCGTCGGGAAGAAGACGATCATGGCTGTGAGCGGCCTGATCATGCTCGGTTACCTGGTCGTCCACATGCTGGGCAACCTGAAGATCTTCTTCGGATCCGACGAGTTCAACCACTACGCGCACTGGCTGCGGACCCTCGGCGAGCCCTTCCTGCACCACGAGTGGGCCCTGTGGATCGTCCGCGTGGTCCTCGTCGCCGCGGTCGTGCTGCACGCCGTCTCCGCGTACCAGCTGAGCCGCCGTGACCTCAGGGCGCGCCCCACGGCGTACGTGCACCGGAAGGCACGGGCGAGCTACGCGACCCGCACCATGCGCTGGGGCGGGATCATCATGGCGCTGTTCATCGTCTGGCACATCCTCGACCTGACGACCGGCACCGTGCACTCCGGCGGCTTCGAGTCCGGCCGCCCTTACCAGAACGTGATCGACACCTTCTCGACCTGGTACGGGAACGTCATCTACATCGTCGCCGTGGTCGCGGTGGGCCTGCACGTGCGGCACGGCTTCTGGAGCGCGGCACAGACCCTCGGTGCGGGCAACGCGGCCCGCGAGCGTGTCCTCAAGACCCTCGCCGGTCTTCTCGCCGTCGTCCTGACGGCGGGATTCGTCTCCGTGCCCGTCGCCGTCATGACCGGAGTGGTGAGCTGACATGACCGACTACACGCACTACACGACCGGCGAGCCCGTCACCGACACCAAGGCCCCCAAGGGCCCCGTCGCCGGACGCTGGGACACCCGCCGCTTCCAGGCGAAGCTGGTCAACCCGGCCAACCGCCGCAAGCACACCGTCATCGTGGTCGGCACCGGCCTGGCCGGCGGATCGGCCGGCGCCACCCTCGCCGAACAGGGCTACCACGTCGTCCAGTTCTGCTTCCAGGACTCGCCCCGGCGCGCCCACTCCGTTGCCGCCCAGGGCGGCATCAACGCCGCGAAGAACTACCGCAACGACGGCGACTCCGTACACCGGCTGTTCTACGACACCGTCAAGGGCGGCGACTTCCGCGCCCGCGAGTCCAACGTGCACCGCCTCGCCGAGATCTCCGTGGAGATCATCGACCAGTGCGTCGCCCAGGGCGTCCCCTTCGCCCGCGAGTACGGCGGACTCCTCGACAACCGCTCCTTCGGCGGCGTCCAGGTCTCCCGTACCTTCTACGCCCGCGGCCAGACAGGGCAGCAGCTGCTGCTCGGCGCCTACCAGGCGCTCTCCCGGCAGATCGCGGCCGGCAACGTCGAACTGCACGCCCGCACCGAGATGCTCGACCTGATCGTCGTCGACGGCAAGGCCCGCGGCATCGTCGCCCGCGACCTGATCACCGGCAAGGTGGACACCTACTTCGCCGACGCGGTGGTCCTGGCCAGCGGCGGCTACGGCAACGTCTTCTACCTCTCGACGAACGCCATGAACTCCAACGCCACCGCGATCTGGCGTGCCCACCGCCGCGGTGCCTACTTCGCCAACCCCTGCTTCACCCAGATCCACCCCACCTGCATCCCGCGCACCGGCGACCACCAGTCCAAGCTGACCCTGATGAGCGAGTCGCTGCGCAACGACGGCCGCATCTGGGTCCCCAGGGCCAAGGGCGACGACCGCCCGGCCAACGAGATCCCCGAGGACGAGCGCGACTACTACCTGGAGCGCCTCTACCCCGCCTTCGGCAACCTCGTACCCCGCGACATCGCCTCCCGGGCCGCGAAGAACGTCTGCGACGAAGGACGCGGCGTCGGCCCCGGCGGCCAGGGCGTCTACCTCGACTTCGCCGAGGCCATCGCCCGCATGGGCCGCGCCCGGGTCGAGGAGAAGTACGGCAACCTCTTCGACATGTACGCCCGGATCACCGCCGAGAACCCGTACGAGACCCCGATGCGGATCTATCCGGCCGTGCACTACACCATGGGCGGGCTCTGGGTCGACTACGACCTCCAGACCACGATCCCCGGCCTGTTCGCGATCGGCGAGGCCAACTTCTCCGACCACGGCGCCAACCGCCTCGGCGCCTCCGCGCTGATGCAGGGGCTCGCCGACGGCTACTTCGTCCTGCCCTCCACCATCAACGACTACCTGGCCCGCAACCCGCACACGGACGAGGTCGATGTCGGCCACCCCGAGGTCGCCGAGGTGCTCGCCGAGACCGAGGACCGGCTCAGCCTCCTCCTCGCCGTCGACGGCGACCGCACCCCCGACTCCTTCCACCGGGAGATCGGCGAACTGATGTGGGAGCACTGCGGGATGGCCCGTACCGAGGAGGGGCTCCGCACGGCACTGGAACGCATCCCGCAGATCCGTGAGGAGTTCTGGCGCCGGATCAAGGTGCCCGGCACCGGCGAGCAGTTCAACCAGTCGCTGGAGAAGGCCAACCGCATCGTCGACTACCTCGAACTCGCCGAGCTGATGTGCCTCGACGCCCTGCACCGCGCCGAATCCTGCGGCGGTCACTTCCGCGAGGAGTCGCAGACCCCGGACGGCGAAGCCGCCCGCCGGGACGAGGAGTTCTCCTACGCCGCGGCCTGGGAGTTCAGCGCCACCGGCGACGCCCCCGTCCTGCACAAGGAAGACCTCGTCTTCGAGTACGTCCACCCCACCCAGCGGAGCTACGCATGAAGCTCACCCTGCGCGTCTGGCGCCAGCAGAACGCCGAGACGCCCGGCGCCATGGCCACCTACGAAGTCGCCGGCATCTCCCCGGACATGTCGTTCCTGGAGATGCTCGACACCCTCAACGAGGAACTCATCCTCGCCGGTGACGAGCCCGTCGCCTTCGACCACGACTGCCGCGAAGGCATCTGCGGCGCGTGCAGTCTCGTCATCAACGGCGACGCCCACGGCCCGGAACGCACCACCACCTGCCAGCTCCACATGCGGTCCTTCCGGGACGGTGACACCATCGACATCGAACCGTGGCGCGCCTCCGCGTTCCCGGTCGTCAAGGACCTGGTCGTCGACCGCTCCGCCTTCGACCGGATCATCCAGGCCGGCGGGTACATCTCCGCGCCCACCGGCACCGCACCCGACGCGCACGCCACCCCGGTGCCCAAGCCGGACGCCGACTTCGCCTTCGAGCACGCCGAGTGCATCGGCTGCGGCGCCTGCGTCGCGGCCTGCCCCAACGGCTCCGCGATGCTCTTCACCTCCGCGAAGGTCAACCACCTCAACGTGCTCCCGCAGGGCGCGCCCGAGCGCGAGACCCGCGTCCTGGACATGGTCGCCACCATGGACGACGAGGGCTTCGGCGGCTGCACCCTGGCCGGCGAGTGCGCCACGGCCTGCCCCAAGGGCATCCCGCTGCCGTCCATCGCCGCGATGAACAAGGAGTGGCTGCGGGCCGCCCGCAAGGTCCGCCGCTGACCCGGGCCCTTTCCGGCCCCGCCCGCGGCCCGGGCGAAGGCGCCGCGGGCGGGCTCAGCCCGTCCGCAGCGCCTTCGCCAGATACGGGGCCGTACGGCTCCCCGCCGCCTCCGCCACCCGGCGCGGGGCGCCGGCCGCCACGATCCGGCCGCCCCGGTCCCCGCCGCCCGGCCCCAGGTCGATCACATGGTCCGCGCCCGCCACCACCGCCATGTCGTGCTCCACCACCACCACGGTGTCACCCGCGTCGGCCAGACCGTGCAACTGCCGCATCAGCACCTCCACATCGGCCGGATGCAGACCCGTCGTGGGCTCGTCCAGCAGATACAGGGTGTGGCCCCGCCTGGACCGCTGGAGCTCCGTGGCGAGCTTGATCCGCTGGGCCTCCCCGCCCGACAGCTCCGTCGCCGGCTGGCCGAGCCGCAGATATCCCAGCCCCACGTCCAGCAGGGTCCGCAGGGCACGCTCCGCCGCCGGGGTCCCGGCCAGGAACCCGGCCGCCGCCTCCACCGTCAGATCCAGCACCCCGGCGATCGTCAGACCCTTCAGGGTGACGTCCAGCGTCTCGGGGTTGTAGCGCGCGCCGTGGCAGTCCGGGCAGGGGGCGTACGTACTCGGCAGGAAGAGCAGCTCCACCGAGACGAACCCCTCGCCCTGGCACGTCTCGCACCGCCCGCCCGCCACGTTGAAGGAGAACCGCCCCGCCCGGTAACCCCGCTCACGGGCGGTGTCCGTCGCGGCGAACAGTTTCCGCACGACGTCGAACAGGCCGGTGTACGTCGCCAGGTTGGACCGGGGCGTACGGCCGATGGGCCGCTGGTCGACCTGCACCAGCCGGTCCACCGCCTCCAGCCCCTCGGCCGACGCACAGCCCCGGGCCTCCCGCACCCGGGGGGCACCGCCCTGCAGCCGGTCCGTCAGCACTCCCGCCAGCACCTGGCCCACCAGGGTCGACTTGCCCGAACCGGAGACCCCGGTGACCGCCGTCAGCACCCCCAGCGGGAAGTCCGCGTCCACCCCGCGCACGTTGTGCCGGTCGACCCCGCGCAACCGGATCCATCCCGACGGGGCGCGGGGCGTGCGCTCCGGCACGGGAGCCTCGTCGAAGAGGAAGCGGCGGGTCGCGGATCCGGTCACCGAGGCGAGGCCCGCCGGGGGCCCGCTGTGCAGGACCCGGCCCCCGTGCTCGCCGGCCAGCGGCCCCACGTCCACCAGCCAGTCCGCCTGCCGTACCACGTCCAGCTGGTGCTCCACCACGAACACCGAGTTGCCCGCCTCCCTGAGCCTGCCGAGCACGGAGAGCAGCGACCGGGTGTCGGCGGGGTGGAGTCCGGCCGACGGCTCGTCCAGCACATAGACCACCCCGAACAGCCCCGACCTCAACTGCGTGGCCAGCCGCAGCCGTTGCAGCTCACCGGAGGAGAGCGTCGGCGCCGTGCGGTCGAGGCTGAGATAGCCCAGGCCCAGCTCGGTGACCGGCTCGATCCCCGCCAGCAGTTCCGCGGTCAGCACCCGGACGGTCTCGTTCGCGCCCCCCTCGGCGAGCAGCAGACCGGCGAGGGAGTCCAGCGGCAGGGCGCCGAGCTCGGCGACGGTACGGCCGGCGAAGGTGACCGCCAGGGCCTCCGGCCGGAGCCGGCTGCCACCGCAGGCGGGGCACGGCTCCCCGGTCAGGAAGCTCTCCGCCTTCGCCCGCAGCGCACGGCTCCGGGAATCCGCGAAGGTGTGCATCACATAGCGCCGCGCACTCATGTAGGTGCCCTGGTACGGGCGCTGGATCCGCCCCGCCTCGCGCACCGGGTGGACCGTCACCACCGGCTGCTCGTCCGTGAACAGGATCCATTCGCGGTCCGCCGGGTCCAGCTCCCGCCACGGCCGGTCGACGTCGTACCCGAGCGCGTCCAGCACATCGCGGAGGTTCTTCCCCTGCCACGCGCCGGGCCAGGCGGCGATCGCCCCCTCCCGGACGGACAACGACGGGTCCGGCACCAGGAGCTCTTCACTGGTGCGATGGACCAGCCCCAGGCCGTGGCACGTCGGGCAGGCACCCGCCGCGGTGTTGGGGGAGAAGGCGTCGGAGTCGAGCCGCTCGGCGCCCGGAGGGTAGTCGCCGGCCCGGGAGAACAGCATGCGCAGGGAGTTGGAGAGGGTGGTGACCGTGCCCACGGACGACCGCGATCCGGGCGCCGACCGGCGCTGTTCCAGGGACACGGCGGGCGGCAGACCGGTGATCTCGTCGACGTCGGGGGCGCCCACCTGGTGGATCAGCCGGCGGGCGTAGGGCGCCACGGACTCGAAGTAGCGGCGCTGGGCCTCGGCGTACACCGTGCCGAAGGCCAGCGAGGACTTGCCCGACCCGGAGACGCCCGTGAAGACGGTGAGGGTGTCGCGCGGGATGTCGACGTCCACGTCGCGCAGGTTGTTCTCGCGGGCACCCCGTACCCGGACGTACGGATCGTCGGTGGTGGTCATGGTGGGACGGCTCCGTACGGATCGGCGACGCGGACACGGCTCTGCCGGTGATCATCCCCCGGGCGACGGCCCGGGACGCCACCGGCAGAGGTCGACGGGACAGGTCTCAGACCATCGGGTCCATGCCACGGTCCCGCATACTGCTCTCCTGCTCGCTCTGCTCCCGCAGGCGGCGGGCCTTGGCCTGGAGCCGCTGACGCTGCTCCGGGTCCGTGGCACGCTCAGCGGCCTGCTTCAGCTCCTGGGCCTTGTCCCGGAGCTGCTTGACGCGGCCGCCGGATTCACCCGCAACGCTCATGATTCCTCCTGGTTCGGTGGAGCGGACAGGGCCAGCGAACCAGTGGGACGGCCGGTATGCATCTCGGAGGGAGACGCGGCGGGAGGAGCTCGCACGCCACCGCCGGCGGCACGGGACCGGCCGGGGGCGTCACCGGCCGGTGGCGGGGTAGGCGCCCCGGGAACACGGCAGTACGGCGACAGGAGGCAGCATGACGGACCGCCGTCCGCACGGGGCCGCCCGCACCGCGGGACGGGCCCAGGACCCGCCCGTCCCCCGCGACCCGCCCGACCAGCAGGTACGGGAGGGGGAGGACCCGCTGGGCGTACCGCTCCCACCGGACCTCGGCACCAGCGGTGACCGCGCTTTTGCTCCGGGGGACGGGCACACCGAGGAGGACCTGCCCGAGCTGGACGAGTCCGGCGCCGGCCGGTCCGTGCCGCGCCAGGGGGGAGCCCACCCCGAGCACCCGGTCCCGGACGAGCCGACCGGCTGAACCCCGTGGGACCCGCGGGGCGGGGAGACCCGTCCCGCGGGCCCGGGGCACCACCTCGCCGGACGCGCGGTGCCCGGTACACCCCCGGCTCCAGGCGCGCGCCCCGGCCCCGCCGGTGCCACCATGGCTCCATGGATGTCTGGCGCAGAAACCGGGTGTCGGTGACAGGCCGCGAGGACGGCCGCGTGGTGATGCTCGCCCACGGCTTCGGATGCGATCAGAACCTGTGGCGCCTGGTGGCGCCCAGGCTCGCGGAGCGGTTTCGCGTCGTCATCTTCGACCACGTGGGGGCGGGGAACTCCGACCCCGCCGCGTGGGACCCCGAGCGCTACTCGACCCTGGACGGCTACGCCGAGGACGTCCGGCAGATCTGTCACGCACTCGGCGCCGGACCGGTGGTCTTCGTCGGGCACTCGGTCAGTTCCATGATCGGTGTGCGGGCCGCGCTGCGCGAACCCGGGCTCTTCGACAAGCTGGTCCTGCTCACCCCCTCACCGCGCTACATCGACGACGAGGGGTATCGCGGCGGGTTCAGCGAGAGCGACATCGACGAGCTCCTGACGTCCCTGGAGAGCAACTACCTGGGCTGGTCCGCCGCCATGGCTCCGGTGATCATGGGAAACCCGGACCGGCCCGAACTGGGCGAGGAACTGACCAACAGCTTCTGCCGCACCGACCCGGAGATGGCCCGGGTCTTCGCGCGTACGACGTTCCTCTCCGACAACCGCGACGACCTCCCCCGGGTGCACCTGCCGGTCCTGGTCATCGAGTGCGCGTCCGACGTGATCGCCCCGCGCGAGGTGGGAGCGTACGTCCACGCCCGCATCCCCGGCAGCAGGATCGTCACCCTCGACGCGCGGGGGCACTGCCCCCAGCTGAGCGCTCCGGAGGCCACCGCGTCGGCGATCACCGACTTCGTGCTGGAACGGTGACCCCCCGGCCCCCCGGCGAGGGCGAGCGGGAGGGGTGCGGGGCGCCCGGCGCCCCGGACCTCTCCGCCCTGCCGGAACTCGATGCGGAGGACCTCTACGAGAACGCCCCCTGCGGCTACCTCTCCACGCTGCCCGACGGACGCATCGTCCTGGTCAACGGCACGCTCCTGAGGTGGCTCGGCTACGGGCGCGACGAACTGGTGGGACGGCGGACGTTCACCGACCTGCTGACCGTGGGCGGCCGCATCTACTACGAGACGCACCTCGCCCCGCTGCTCGGTATGCAGGGCGAGGTCAGCGGGATCGACCTGGACCTCCTGGCGGCGGACGGCGGCCGGCTGCCCGTGCTGGTCACCGCCGTCGTCAGGAAGGGGCCCGACGGCGAACCGCTGATGATCCGGACGACCCTGCTCGACGCCCGGGACCGGCGCACCTACGAGCGGGAACTGCTGGCGGCACGCCACGAGGCCGAACGCGAACGCGCGCGGCTGCAGAGGCTCGCGGCCACGCTGCAGCGGACCCTGCTGCCGCCCGCCCTGGAATCCGTACCGGGCCTGGACGTGGCGGCCCACTACCGCATCGCCTCCTCCGACGAGGTGGGCGGTGACTTCTACGACCTCTTCCCGCTCGGCTCCGGCCGGTGGGGCCTGTTCCTGGGGGACGTCCGGGGCAAGGGCGCCGAAGCGGCGGTGACCACCTCGATCGCCCGGTACACCCTGCGTACGGCGGCCGTCTACGACCCGGACCCGGCAGCCGTGCTGCGGACCCTGGACGCCGTGCTCCAGGAGGAGAGCCAGGAGGAGGAACCGCGTTTCTGCACGGTGGTCTTCGGGCTGCTCACGCCGGTGGGCCGCGAGGGGGAGTTCCGTGTCGTGCTCGCGAGCGGCGGCCATCCGCCGGCCCTGCTGCTGAGGGCCGACGGCGGAGCCGAGTACCTCGACACCCCGGAGGGCCAGCTGGTCGGCGCGGTACCGGACGCGCACATCGCGGCCAGAGAGGTCTGCCTCGGCCTCGGGGACACCCTGCTCTTCTACACGGACGGGCTGACCGAGGCGCGTGTGGACGGCGAGAGCGCGCGCTACGGCGAGGACGCGCTGCTGGAGTTCGCCCGGGCCCTGGCGCCCACGTCCGCCGCCGGGGCCGTCGATGCCTTCACCTCGCTCCTGGAGGAGCTCGGCGAAGGCATCGACGACGACACGGCGATCCTGGCGATCAGTGTTCCGCCCGTCTCGCCGCGGACGGGCGGACGGGCGGTCAGGACCCCGCGGAAGTGAGGGCCTTGCCGATCTCCCGGAGGAAGTCCTCCAGGTCGCCGGGGTTCCGCGAGGTGATCAGGAGCCAGCCGCCGGCGTCGTCGGTGACGACCGGGCGGTCCTCCCAGGTGCCGCCCGCGTTGCGGATGTCGGTCCTGAGCGAGAGGTACGAGGTGAGGGTCTTCTCCTTGACCACGCCCGCCTCGACGAGAGCCCACGGGCCGTGGCAGATCGCCGCGACCGGACGGCCCGAGGAGGTGAAGGAACGGACGGCGTCCAGGGCGTCGTCGTCCAGGCGCAGACTGTCGGCGTTCAGGGTGCCGCCGGGGACGAGCAGCAGGTCGTAGCCCGCCGGGTCTGCGTCGGCCAGGGTCAGGGAGGGCCGCACGGTCTCCCCGGGGTCCTTGTCCCCGACGAGTGTGCGGATGGCGTCGGCGGAGACGGCGGCCACGTCGACGGTGGCGCCCGCCTCCCGCAGGCGCCGTACGGGCACGACGAGTTCGTCCTGCTCCACGCCGTAGTTGGTGACGATGGCCAGAACGCGGCGCCCGTCGAGGTCGGTGTCGGTCATGGATCCGGTCCTTTCTCGTCGCCCGTGGTGTCACGGGGACCGATCTGTGATGTGCGGGGGCCGGAGGGCCCGGCACCGGGTGCCGCGGGCCGGCCGCCTCGGTCCTAGGGTGGGCGGGATGAGGAACACCCCGCGGCCGCTGGCCGTGTTCGACCTGGACGGGACCGTCGCGGACAGCCGCCACCGGCAGCACCTTCTGGAAGGCCGGCGGCGTGACTGGGCGGCGTTCTTCGCCGCGGCCGCCGCCGACCCGCCGCTGGCCGAGGGAGTGGAGCTGGCCCGCTCGCACGCGAAGGAGTGCGAGGTCGTGTACCTCACCGGGCGGCCGGAGCGGTGCCGGCGCGACACGCTCGCCTGGCTGGAGCGGCACGGGCTTCCCCGCGGCCCCGTCCGCATGCGGCGCAACGACGACCGCCGGCCCGCCCGGCACACCAAGCTGGACGTCCTTCGCGAGCTGGCCCGCACCCGCGAGGTGCGGGTCCTCGTCGACGACGACGAACTGGTCTGCGACGCCGCCGAGCGGGCGGGCTTCACCGTCGTCCGGGCCCGGTGGGCCCTCGTGTCGCCCGTGCTGAAGGACGCGCAGGAGAGGGAAGGACGCACCTGAACGGTCCGCCCGGCGCACCGGGGCACGGCCGGAGGGCTCAGGTGTCGCCGTCGAGCCGGAAGCCCACCTTGAGGCCGACCTGGAAGTGCGCGATCCGGCCGTTCTCGATATGTCCGCGTACGGCCGTCATCTCGAACCAGTCGAGATTGTGCAACGTTTCGGCGGCCCTCGCGACACCGTTGCGGATGGCCGCGTCGACGCCCTCCTCGGAGGTTCCTACGATTTCGGTGACCCGGTAGGTGTGATTCGACATCGATTGTCCCCTTTCGCTTATTCCACGGTGCCTCACGGGACCCGGCGCCGCGAGGTAACACCACGGGCAAATCGCCGGAGCCGGGCTTGACCTCGCGAATGGTCCATACCAAACTTCCCAGCCACACACCCGTGCGAGCGATGCCCGCAGTCCCCCCACCCGGGTCCTGTGTCTTGATCTTGCCGTTTCGCAGAAGGTGACACCCGTGAAGAACCGAATGACGGCCGGCGCCGTTGCTCTTGTCTCGTCCCTCGTGCTCAGTGGCTGCGGAAGTATTCCCGGTCTGGGGGACGGAGGTCACACGGTGACCGTCTGGCTGATGAAGGGCAGCGTCTCCCAGGACTTCCTGGACCGGTTCACGGAGTCCTACGAGGACGAGCACCCTTCTGTCGAACTGGAGTTCGTCATCCAGGAGTGGAGCGGCATCGGCCCCAAGGTGATCAAGGCCCTGGACAGCGACGACGCGCCGGACGTCATCGAGGTCGGCAACACCCAGGTCGCCCAGTACGCGGCGACCGGCGACCTGCGCGACCTCACGCTGGAGTCGATGCGCGACCTCGGCGGCGACGACTGGATCCCCGGCCTCGCCCAGCCCGGCAAGGTCAACGGCGGGCAGTACGGCATCCCCTGGTACGCCGCCAACCGCGTGGTGGTCTACAACAAGGAGCTCTTCGAGCAGGCCGGTATCACCGAGACCCCCAAGACCCGCAAGCAGTGGCTGGAGACCAGCGAGAAGCTGAACACGGGCGGTACCCAGGGCATCTACCTCCCCGGGCAGAACTGGTACGTGCTGGCCGGGTTCATCTGGGACGAGGGCGGCGAGCTGGCCGACGACTCCGAGGGCGACTGGGAGGGCACCCTGCACTCGCCCGCGGCGCTCAAGGGCATGGACTTCTACAAGCGGCTCCAGCAGTACGGCGACGGCCCCAAGGGCGGCGACGAGGAGACGCCCTCGCAGGACGAGCAGTTCGCCGAGGGCGACATAGCCCAGATGATCACCACCCCCGGATCCGCCGCCGCCATCGAGAAGAAGAACCCGGAACTGAAGGGGAAACTGGGCTTCTTCCCCATCCCCGGCAAGACCGCCGCCGCGCCGGGTGCCGTCTTCACCGGCGGATCGGACCTCATCGTGCCGGAGAGCAGCTCCGACCGCCGCGAGGGCATCGAGGTCGTCAAGGCGCTCGCCGGGGAGAAGTGGCAGACGGAGCTCGCCCGGACCATGAGCTACGTGCCCAACAAGACCTCCCTCGCCGGGGTCGTCGAGGGCCAGGAGGGCACCGCGGCGATGGCCGAGGGAGCCGCCCGGGGCCGCGCCACCCCCAACTCGCCCAACTGGGCCGCGGTCGAGGCGGTCAACCCGATCAAGCCCTACATGACGGCCGTGCTGGAAGGGGCCGACCCGGCCACCGAGGCCAAGAAGGCATCGGACAGCATCACGGCCAAACTCATCGCGGGATGACGCACCGGCGGATCCGGTGAGGACGGGACACCCCGGGATTCAGCCGTCGCACATCCGCCCGATCGGTGGCGGTCACGTCGAATCCAGCCGGTCACGGAAGAAGTAAGGGGCCGGGCCACCGCACTCGCGCGATGGCCCGGCGGCCGCCCTCACCGATCCGTCCCCGGAGAACGCCATGACCGTGCTGCCCTCCGCCCCCTCCACCCCGGCCCCCGCACCGCCCGCCCCCGTGGCGTACACCGTCTCGCTGGCCACCGGACCCGAGGACGTACAAGCCGCCCAGCGGCTCCGCCACCAGGTGTTCGCCGGGGAACTCGGTGCCCGGCTCGACACCCTCGAACCGGGCCTCGACAGCGACGCCTTCGACATCCACTGCGACCATCTGCTGGTGCGCGAGACGGCCACCGGCCAGGTGGTCGCCACCTACCGGCTGCTGCCGCCCCAGGGCGCCCGGCGCGCCGGACGGCTCTACGCGGAGGGCGAGTTCGACCTCGGGAAGCTGCTGACGATCCGCGACGACCTCGTCGAGGCGGGCCGCTCCTGCGTCCACCCCGCCCACCGGCACGGCACCGTCATCGCCCTCCTCTGGGCCGGGATCGCCCGCTACATGGAACGCACCGGCCACAACTGGCTGGCGGGATGCTGCTCCATACCCCTGGCCGACGGCGGCGCCCTGGCCGCCCGCAGCTGGGAGACCGTACGCGCCGGCCACCTGGCGCCCCAGGAGTACTGGGTGACGCCCCACCGCCTCTGGGACACCACCGGCCACGCGGGCGGCCCCGGATCCCGGGCGCAGCTGCCGCCGCTGCTGCGCGGTTACCTCCGCCTCGGCGCCTGGGTCTGCGGAGCACCCGCCCACGACCCCGGCTTCGGTGTCGCCGACCTCTACGTCCTGCTGTCCATGCGCCGCACCGACCCCCGCTACCTGCGCCACTTCCTCTCGCTCGCCCCGCTGCGATGAGCGCCTGGCTCCCCGCCGCCCCGTGCACCCCCCAGCGCTGCGCCGGCCACGGGGGCGCCTCCCGGACACCCCCGCACGCCGCCCTCCTGCTGCTCACCGGGTGCCTGCTCACCCTGCTCGGGGTGCTCGCCCTGCCCCTCGTGCCGCTCCTGGGGACGCACCGCCGCGACCGGCTGGTCAGCGGCTGGGCGTACGCGGTGGTGCGCGGCTTCGGCGTACGGGTACGGGTCACCGGGCGGCCCGCCGGCGGCGCCCGGCCCCGCCCCGGGGAACTGGTCGTCGCCAACCACATCAGCTGGCTGGACGTCTTGCTGGTCGCCTCGGTGTTCCCGGCCCGGATGGTCGCCAAGGCCGAGATCCGCCACTGGCCGCTCCTGGGACCGCTCGCCGCGCTCGGCGGCACGCTCTTCGTCGACCGGGACCGGCTGCGCACCCTCCCCGGCTCCGTACGGGCCATGGCCGGCGCGCTGCGCGGCGGATCACGGGTGGCCGTCTTCCCGCAGGGCAGCACCTGGTGCGGGCGCGGGCCCGGGGGCCCGTTCCGGCCCGCCGCCTTCCAGGCGGCGATCGACGCGGGCGCCGCCGTCCGGCCCGTCCGCATCAGCTACCGCACCACGGGCCCGGACGCGGCGGGGGCCGCCGCCTTCGTCGGCGACGACCCGCTCACCGCCTCGCTCTGGAGAGTGGTGACGGCCGCCGGGCTCACCGCGGAGATCAGCGTCCTGCCCCCGCTGCCGGCCGGGAGCGGGCCAGGCCGGCGCGCCCTGGCCCGCGCCGCTCAGCGGGCCGTCGACAGCGACAGCGCGAACCGGCCCGCCGCGTCCGTCCACCACTGATCCAGCCGCAGTCCGGCGGCGGCCAGTTCCTCCCGCACACCCTCCCGGCGGAACTTCGCCGACACCTCGGTCCGCAGCTCCTCACCCCGCTCGAAGGCCACCACCAGATCCAGCTCGCGGATCTTCACGTTCAGCGCCCGGCGGGCACGCAGCCGCATCTCGATCCACTCGTGCTCCGCGTCCCACCGGGCGACATGGTCGAAGGCGTCGAGCGGGAAGTCCGCGCCCAGTTCCCCGTTCACCACCGACAGCACGTTCTTGTTGAACGCGGCCGTCACCCCGGCCGCGTCGTCGTACGCCGAGACGAGCGTCTCCTCGTCCTTGACCAGGTCGGTCCCCAGCAGCAGCCCGTCGCCCGGCGCGAGCCGCTCCCGTACGGACCGCAGGAAGCCCGCGCGCTCCTTCGGTAGCAGATTGCCCAGCGTCCCGCCCAGGAACGCCACCAGCCGCGGGCCGGGGCTGTCCGGAAGGTCCAGGGGGCGGGTGAAGTCGGCGACGAGCGCGTGCACCGACAGCCCGGGCCTCCCGGCCAGCACGGTGCCGGCCGCCCCGCGCAGCGCGCTCTCGCTGACGTCCACGGGGACGTAGGTGTGCAGCCCGGGCAGCGCGTCCAGCAGGTGCCGGGTCTTCTCCGACGACCCCGAGCCCAGCTCGACCAGGGTCCGCGCACCGGACGCGGCGGCGACGTCCCCGGCGTGGGCCAGCAGGATCTCCCGTTCGGCACGGGTCGGGTAGTACTCCTCCAGACGGGTGATCTCCTCGAACAGCTCGCTGCCGCGCGCGTCGTAGAACCACTTGGGCGGCAGCGACTTCGGATACCGGGTCAGCCCCTCGGACACGTCGGCACGCAGCGCCGCGTCCGTCGCGTCCGCAGGCAGGGTGCGGGTCAGCCGGAAGTCACTCACGCGAAGGGCTCCTCGATCGGGGACAGGGAAACGCCGGTGCGGGACGCGGTCAGCAGGGTGCGGTCGGGCACCTCCCGCCAGTGCGGGGCGCCGTCGTACGGCTCCGAGGCCACCACGGCGCGGTGCCCCGGCTCGTGCAGATACCAGAGCGAGTCGCCCCACGCGGTCGCCACGATCACCGCGCCGTCCGTGAGCAGCAGATTGAGCCGCGAACCGGGAGCCGCGCCGGCGATGTCCAGCACCGTGCCGGCCACCGCGCGGGGGATGTCCCCGCCCTCGGCGATCCGGTGCTGCACGAGGGCCCAGACCAGCGCGGAGTCGCTGCGCGCCGCCAGGGTGAGCAGACGTTCCGGCGGGAGGGCCCCGGCCGCCGCCGCCAGCGACCCGGGCCAGCCCCGCACCGCGCCGTTGTGGCTGAACAGCAGGCGGCCGCCGGTGAACGGGGCGGCGGCCGCCTCCCCGTCCGCACCCGCCCGGGTGGCGTCCCGTACGGCGCCGAGCAGCGCGGGGCTGCGCACCACACGGGCCAGATCGGTGAACGTCTCGTCGCCCCAGACCGGCCCCCGGCGGCGGTACCGGCCCGGCACCGGGTCGCCCTCGGCGTACCAGCCGACGCCGAAACCGTCCGCGTTGACCGTGCCGGAGCGCTGGTGCCGCGGGTCCCAGGACTGGCGCACCAGCGAGCGCTCAGGGGCCGTGAGTATCTCTCCAAGAGGCACCGATGGCCCCACATAAGCGATATGACGGCACATCAGGCATCCCTCGCGGTCCGGAAACCGGAGAAGATCTGGCGGCGCACCGGCAGGTCCCAGTTGCGGAAGGTCCCCCGGCAGGCGACCCGGTCCACCGCGAACGAACCGCCGCGCAGCACCTTGTGGGCCGGACCGAAGAACACCTCCGAGTACTCGCGGTAGGGAAAGGCCACGAACCCCGGGTAGGGAAGGAAGTCGCTCGACGTCCACTCCCAGACGTCACCGATCAGCTGTCCCGCACCCGAAGGGGCACGCCCCGCCGGGTACGCGCCGGCGGGAGCCGGACGCAGATGGCGCTGTCCCAGGTTGGCGTGGACCGGGGAGGGGTCCTCGTCCCCCCACGGATAGCGGCGGGAGCGGCCCGAAGCGGGGTCGTGCCGGGCGGCCTTCTCCCATTCCGCCTCGGTCGGCAGCCGCCGCCCCGCCCAGCGGGCGTACGCGTCCGCTTCGTACCAGCTCACATGCAGAACGGGTTCGCCGGCCGGCACCGGCTCGGTGACCCCGAAGCGGCGGCGCAGCCACTGTCCGGCCTCCCGGCGCCAGAACAGGGGTGCGGACAGCCCGTGTTCGCGGACCATCGCCCAGCCCTCGGGGGCCCACCAGCGAGGATCGCCGTAACCGCCGTCCTCGACGAAACGCTCGTAGGCGCCGCAGGTCACCGGCGCGGTGTCGATGTGGAAGGCCGCCACCTCCCGCCGGTGCGCGGGCCGTTCGTTGTCCAGCGCCCAGGGCTCGGTGGAGGTGCCCATGGTGAACGGGCCCCCCTCGACCAGGACTTCGGAGGGCAGTGTGACCGCGTCCGGCGGCCGGGGCGGCTCGGGCGCGTCCAGCACGGGCGGCCCCGAACGGAGCTGATGGGTGATCAGCATGGTCTCGTCGTGCTGCTGTTCGTGCTGGGCGACCATGCCGAAGACGAAACCGGCACGCTCCAGCGGGCGCCCGCCACCGTGCAGCGGGGCGCCGCCGAGGATGTCCAGGGCCCGCCCCCGCACCTCGGCGGCGTAGACGCGCGCCTCGGCCGGCGGCAGCAGCGGGAGCGAGGGCCTGCTGGCCCTGGGGTGCTCGAACGCGTCGTACAGCCCGTCGATCTCCGGGCGGAGGGCGTCGAGACCGCCGACGGCACGCAGCAGCCACTGCTCCTCCTGGTTCCCGATGTGGGCGAGGTCCCACACCAGGGGCGACATCAGGGGGGAGTGCTGGGCGGTGAGCTCGTGGTCGTCGACGCTGTCGGTGAGCAGCGCGGTACGCTCGCGGGCGGCCAGCAGCGCGGCCAGGGCCCGCCCCCGCAGCGCCTCGGCGTCGGACTCCGGTCCCCGGGCCCCTCCGGGCGCGCCTGTGCCGTCGGTCATCGGGCCGGGCTCCTTCCGTGGCGTGCCGCCGTCGCGGGGTCGGGCAGATCGTCGGCGGGGCATCTGCCGCGCGCCACGTACCGGTCGGTGAAGGAGGCCACCGCGTCCTGGACCCTGGTGTCCGCGCCGAGCCGGGGCAGCGCCTCCTGCGCGGCGGCGAAGCACACCGCGGCCGCGGCGGCCAGTTCCGGATCGCCGAGGGCGTCCCGGGCCGCGGCCGTCCAGAGCGGGTTGCGCGGGGCGGGGGACGGGCCGGCGGTCTCCGCCAGGGGTTTCACGGCGCGGTACACGGTTTCGGCCGCCTCCGGGTCGTCGAAGAGGGCGGTGGTGACCGCCAGCGGCACCAGCCAGCCGTCGGGGCCCGACTGGGCGTCGATCATGCGCAGTTCGAGATGGCCGCGCGGGCGGACCGGCGGGAACAGCGTGGTGACGTGGTAGTCGAGGTCGGTCCGGTCCGGCGGCCGCTCCCCGGCACCCCGGATCCAGTCCCGGAAGCTCAGCCTCTCCGGGACGGTCCAGGGGCGGCCGTCCCGGCCCCGGACGCACATCACGGGTGTGTCCAGCACATGGGCGGCCCACGCCTCACGCGGCGCGTGGTGCCCCGGCGGAGCCAGCGACCTGGCCGCGTCGAGGTCGGCCCACAGCGCCTGCCGGGTGGAGCGCCAGCCGGTGGGGGAGCCCTGCCGGAAAGGCGAGTTGGCGAAGGCCGCCACGAGGACCGCGCCCAGCAGGTGCGCGAGCTGCCACCGCCGCCCGTACCCCAGGGGGCCCGGCTCCTCCTCACCGGCGTCCAGGCAGACCTGGACGGACGCCGAGGTGCACATCATGGCGCGGCCCGCGCTGCCCCACCGGTCGAGCGACGCCTCCATGGCGTCGTACCGGGGCTCCCTGAGCAGACGGCGGGGGGAGTGCCACGGGTCGACCCCCAGACCGGCCGGCTCCAGGCCGGAACGCGCCAGGACGGCGCGGACCGCCGCCAGATCGTCCGTCATCGAGTCCACACAGGCCATCAGCGACCCGGCGGGCCGGGAACTGAGCTCCAGCTGCCCGCCCGGCTCGAAGGTCAGGGCCGCGTCCAGCCGGGTCGCGCGCACGGCGTCCGAGGCGGCGGTCAGGCGCCCGTGGGAGACGGCGGCCCCGGGCCGTTCCACGTCGTGGAGCAGCCATTCCAGCTCCACACCGACGGTCCCGGGCGGGCCCGTCTTGAAACATATGCCGCGCAGCCGGTCCTCGGCCTCCTCCTCGCCGAGGGGCTCCGCGTCCACGGCCGAGCCGTGTGCGCCGGGAGTGTCCAGGGGCATGCCGGTGCCTCCTCTTCGGGTACGTCCTTTCCCACCCAAACCCTTACCCGGAGTTCGCACAAGGGCGCCCCCGCGCCACCGAAAACCGGTTGCGTCCGTGGCGGAGGGCCGTCCAGCATGCCCCGTATGCACCACAGGGGGGAGCGCCGGTGAGCGCGCGACTGCGCGGGATCGCACGGGAGACCGAGGCCGTCGTCGGGGCGGGGCGCTACCGCGCGCCCGGCGGACACGAGGTGGACCTCGCGCGCCCGCTGGCCGCCGCGCTGTCCGGTACCCGTCTGTACGGGCCCGGGCCGGTTCCCGTCGCCGCCCTGGACACCTGCCGTACGCCGGTGTTCGAGGTCACCGGCGAGAGCAGTCTCCAGGCGGCCCGGCGGCTGACCGCCGCCGCGCCGGGCAAGGTGGCGGTACTGAACTACGCTTCCGCCCGGAACCCGGGCGGCGGTTA
The DNA here is from genome assembly GCF_008704555.1 of Streptomyces nitrosporeus. NCBI lineage: Bacteria > Bacillati > Actinomycetota > Actinomycetes > Kitasatosporales > Streptomycetaceae > Streptomyces > Streptomyces nitrosporeus. Next base: position 130,464 of record NZ_CP023702.1, on the reverse strand, counting down.
CCTGAACGGCGCCCAGGCGCAGGAAGAGGCGCTCTGCCGCGGCTCGGCGCTGTACGCGACGCTGCTGCGGGCCCCCGAGTACTACGCCCGCCACCGGGCCTGCCGCAGCGCCTTCTACACCGACCGGGTCATCCACTCGCCCGGGGTGCCGGTCTTCCGGGACGACCGGGGCCGGTTCCTCGAAGCCCCGTACACCGCCGGGTTCCTGACCTCGCCGGCGCCCAACGCGGGTGTCGTCCGCAGGCAGGAGCCGGACCGGGCGCATCTGATCCCCGGGGCCCTCGCGACCCGCGCCGGCCGTGTGCTGGAGGTGGCCGCCGTGAGCGGCTACCGCCGGCTGGTGCTCGGCGCCTGGGGCTGCGGGGTCTTCCGGAACGACCCGGCGGAGGTGGCCGGCGCCTTCCACGGGCTGCTGTGCGACGGCGGACGGTTCGCGGGCCACTTCGAGGAGGTCGTCTTCGGGGTCCTGGACCGCAGCCCGGGAGCCGCCGTCCGGGAGGCATTCGCACGGGTGTTCGCGACCCAGCTCCAGCAGTGACGTTCCGGCGGAGTCCCGGGCCGGCCCGTACCCGCCCCGGCCCACCACCCCCGCCACCGCGTCTGGAAGACTGCCGGACGCCATGAGCCAGTTACCCGAGCAGTCCGCCGGCCCTTCCGTACCGACCAGCGCCGATGTGGCGCGGCTCGCCGGAGTCTCCCGGGCCACCGTGTCGTACGTACTGAACGACAACACCACCGTGCGCATCAGCGACGCCACCCGCCGCAGGGTCAGGGAAGCCGCCTTCGACCTCGGCTACGTCCCGCACGCGGCGGCCCGCAGTCTGCGGGCGGGACACAGCCGGATGGTGCTGCTGCCCGCGGCACAGCAGTTGCCCGGCCCGCTCCACCAGCGGTTCTTCACCGACCTCCAGACGGACCTGCGCCGCCTGGACTACACCGTCGTGCAGTACGGCAGCGTCGGACTCGACGCCGACGAGGCGGTCAGGGCCTGGGCCGAACTGAGACCCGTGGCCGTCGTCGCGCCCGGTGGTGTCCACCTCACCCCGCACCGCACAGGGGTGCTGACCCGTTCCGGCGCCAAGGCGGTGATCACCCTCGGACCGCAGCCGGTCGAGGGCGCGCACGCCCTGGTCCTGGACCAGCGCGAGGTGGGTGCCAGCGCCGCGCGGCACCTGCTGTCCCGCGGACGCCGCAGCATCGGCGTCCTCATGCCGCAGGACCCGGGACTCGCGGTCTTCGCCGGGCCCCGCCTGGCGGGCGTGCTCCGCGCGGTCGAGACATCGGGCGCGGCGGCCCGGGCCGAGCCGCTGCCCCTGGCGTACGAGGAGGAACCGGCTGCCCGGCTCGCCGCCCGGTGGCGGACGCTGGGGCTGGACGCGGTGATCGCCTACGACGACGAGTACGCGATGCTGCTGATGCGGGCCCTGCAGGACGCGGGCGTCGGGATCCCGGAGGAGACGGCCGTCGTCGGCGCCGGGGACCTGATGCTGGGGCGCCTGCTGAGGCCCCGGCTGACCAGCGTCAGGATGGAACTGGCCGCCGCGCAGCCGCCCGCCGAGCTGATCGACCGGCTCATCAGGCACCCGGGCGGCCCGCGCGAGCGCCACGACCTGCTGCGGGCCAGGACCGTGGTCCGGGAGTCCGGCTGAGGGAGCGGACCGCCGGCCGCCACGCGGGGACCACCCGGCCGTCGCGCCGGGGGCCGCCCGGCCACCACGCCGGGAACCGTTCGTCCGTCGCACCGGGGGGCCGCCCGCCTGCCGCCCGGGCACGACGTGCGCGCCCCGGGACGACTGTCTAGCGTCACCCCCATGAGCCATCCGCAGAGCTACGAGATCCTGCTGGTCCCGGAGCACGACCTGGTCCCGGAGCACGACCGGAACGCCGCAGGGGCGCCCGCGCCCGGTACCGCCCTGCGCTCGGCGGTCGTCGCCGCCACCGGCGACACGGGCGCCTCCGGCTACCCCCGCTACGCGGGCGAGGGCGTGGAGGCCGACATCGACCCGGCCACCCGTACCGTGGAAGCCCTCCTGGTGGACGGGGCCGAACTCGGCTACGGCCTCACGGCCAAGATCGCCGAGCGCCCCGGGGGGACGGCGGGTGAACCCGGCGCCCCGGAGCCGGGCCCCCGGGGCGGCCGGGACGCGCCGGACCCGGGGGACCGGTCCGGCTGAGCCCGGAGCCGCCCGCCCGGACAGGGACGAGGGCCGGACAGCGGTGAGGACCGGCCCCGCCGGGCACCGTCGGACGACGGTGCCGGCCGGACCGGCCCTCACGGCGGCCACCGGACAGGCGGACCGGAGATCCGGTCCCGCGCCCGCTGCCGAAAGACGGGACGGGCCTACGGCTGGTCCTTCCGGGCGGCGCGCTGCTCCTCCTCGACGGACTTGCGGATCTCGTCCATGTCCAGCTTCCGCGCCTGGCCGATCACATCCTCCAGCGCAGCCTCCGGCAGGGCGCCGGGCTGCGAGAAGACCGCCACGTTGTCGCGGACGATCATCAGGGTGGGGATGGAGCGGATCTCGAACGCGGCCGCGAGTTCCTGCTGGGCCTCCGTGTCGACCTTGGCGAAGACCAGGTCGGGGTGGCGCTCGGACGCCGCGTCGTAGACCGGTGCGAACTGCCGGCACGGACCGCACCAGGAAGCCCAGAAGTCGATCAGCAGGAACTCGTTGTCCGATACGACCTGATCGAAGTTTTCCTTGGTGAGCTCTACGGTGCTCATACGCTGCTACCTCTTCCTGGGTCCGGTTCGGTCCTGTCCCGCACAACGGTGGCGCCGCGTGCGCTATTCCGCCTGCCCGTGTGGCCGGCCCCCACGCCCACGACCACACTGGTGGCCATGACTGACGCAGCGCAGGACACCGAGTACGACGTCGTGGTGATCGGAGCGGGACCCGTGGGGGAGAACGTGGCGGACCGGACCCGGGCCGCCGGGCTGAGCACGGCGGTGGTGGAGTCCGAACTCGTCGGAGGCGAATGCTCCTACTGGGCCTGCATGCCCAGCAAGGCACTGCTGCGCCCGGTCGTGGCGCGCGCCGACGCCCGCAAGGTCCCGGGGCTGGACGGCGCGGTGCGCGGCCCTCTGGACGCGGACGCCGTGCTGGCCTACCGCGACGACGAGGCGGCCCACTGGAAGGACGACGGCCAGGTGGCCTGGCTCGAAGGGATCGGCGCGGACGTCCACCGCGGCAGGGGCCGCCTCAGCGGCGTACGGCAGGTGACCGTCACCGGGCCCGACGGTCCCGACGGTACGGAGAAGAGGCTCACCGCCCGGCACGCCGTGGCGGTGTGCACGGGCAGCAGGGCCGTCGTGCCCCCACTGCCCGGAGCCGACGGCGTACGCCCCTGGACCAGCCGTGAGGCCACCAGCGCCCACCAGGTCCCCGGGCGTCTCGTCGTCGTCGGCGGGGGAGTGGTCGGCGTCGAGATGGCCACCGCCTGGCAGGGGCTCGGCGCCCAGGTCACGATGCTGGTCCGGGGGGACCGGCTGCTGCCGAAGATGGAGCCCTTCGCCGGGGAACTGGTGGGCGAGGCCCTCGCCGGGGCCGGGGCGCGGGTCCTCACCGGGGTGTCCGCGTCCTCCGTGCGGCGGGAGGGGGAGAACGGCCCGGTCACCGTGGAACTGGACGACGGCCGGTCCCTGGAGGCCGACGAGATCCTGTTCGCCACCGGCCGCGCCCCGCGCACCGACGACCTGGGCCTCGACACCGTGGGGCTCGAACCCGGCTCCTGGCTGTCCGTCGACGACAGCTGCCGGGTGGAGGGGAGCGACTGGCTCTACGCGGTCGGAGACGTGAACCACCGCGCGCTGCTGACGCACCAGGGCAAGTACCAGGCCCGCGTCGCGGGCGCCGCGATCGCCGCCCGCGCCACGGGGACACCCCCGCCGGCGACAGGACGCTGGGAGGCGCACGCGGCCACCGCCGACCACGCCGCGGTCCCCCAGGTGGTCTTCACCGACCCGGAGGCCGCCTCGGTCGGCCTGACCCTGGCCGAGGCGGAGGAGGCCGGGCACCGGGTGCGGGCCGTCGACTACGACCTGGCCTCCGTCGCCGGCTCCGGTCTGTACGTGAAGGGGTACCGGGGCCACGCCAGGATGGTCGTCGACCTGGACCGGGAGGTCCTGCTCGGCGTGACCTTCGTCGGTCCGGGCGTCGGTGAACTGCTGCACTCGGCGACGGTGGCGGTCGTCGGTGAGGTCCCCCTCGACCGGCTGTGGCACGCGGTCCCGGCCTACCCCACCATCAGCGAGGTCTGGCTGCGGCTGCTGGAGACTTTCAGGGGGTAGGAACCGCCGTTGAGCACACGCACCGGGAAACGCCTCTGCGGGCTGGGGAACTCGGAGACCGTCGCAGGTTTCGGCCCGGTCGTCGTTGTACCTTGTCGGGCAGGCCAAACCTTGTCAGGGGGCCCAGCGCCGCTGATGCGACGAGGGCAGGCGACGCCGGGTGCAGACCGACTGCACCCGCTGGTCAGATGCCCTGGAAGAGACCAGCGAGCGCCGTGGCCTGCTGCGATGAACGTGCGATGGCCGCTTACCTGTGCGAATGACCTTTCGGTTCCTTCGCGCTCGTGCCGGTTGACGGGGCCGGAAGTCCCGGAGAAGTCCCAGAGGTCCCCCACGGCCGACGGACGCTCTTTCGATTTTCGATCGAACTTCGCCCGCCTGCCCGCCTGCCCGCCCGCCCGACCGATCCGAGCCCTCCGCTGGGGCCTTGTCCGGGGCAGAGGCCCGCTCCGCTGGATACCGCTCGGCCGTCATACGCCCGAGCGGCGCCGCTGTCCGGCCCGCCCTGCGATGTCCTGGCACCGTCACTTGGTGACACTCACCGGAACCTCGCACCCGGCGTGGGCAGGGCGGCCGGTCGCGTCCGGAGTGTGCGGTTTCCGGCTGGGGTCAGAGATCCGGTACCCGGGTGGGGTCGGGGCTGACGCGTTCGCCGCGTTCGTCGAAGACGAGCAGGTTGCGTACGTCGATGAGGAGGGGGATGTGCTGGCCCCTCCGATGACGGGCGCCCGGACTGTCGCGTATGACGAGTTCTCCGATGTCTTTGCGAGCAGGGGGCTGCGCCGGAGGCTGTGTGTTTCCGGGGTGGGGGAGGCGGCGGCCGAGGAGTCCGGTGCGGTGGCGCAGGCGCCGCACGAAGGCGGCGGCGCTTCTGCGAGCCGGGGCGTGGGGGGCGTGGTCGGCGAGCTGATCCGGCACGTCGGCCCGTTGCCCGCCGAGTGAGAGGTGGAGCAGTGCTTCGTGGCCTTGGAACTCGGTGTGCTCGACGATCCCGGTCATGGCCCGCTCGAAGACGGTGGCGTGTGTCCGATCGGCGATGCGGATGGCTTCGGGACGCAGGCCGATGAGAAGCGGCTGTCCCTGGACGACGCGGAGCATCTGGTGGTCATGGGTGAGCGGGTAGGACAGAGTGATCTTCTGGGCCCCGGAACTGAGTGCCATGACGCCGTCGACGGGGGCGTGCACCGTGCCGTGCAGCAGGTTGTTCCTCGGGGTGCCGACGAAGGCGTTGGCGGGCAGCGCGTAGAGGCTGCGGGGGGTGTCGATCTGCTGGAGGACTCCGTCGCGCATGACCGCGACCCGGTCGCCGAGTGCCATGGCTTCGGCCTGGTCGTGGGTGACGTAGACGGTCGTGGCCCCGGTACTTCGGGTGATCGCGAGCATCTCGGTGCGCAGGCGGGCGCGCAGCCGGGCGTCGAGGCTTGAGAGCGGCTCGTCCATCAGGAAGACCGAGGGGCGCCGGACCACGGCGCGGCCCATGGCGACGCGCTGGCGCTCACCGCCGGAGAGCCGGCCGGGGATCTGGTCCAGGAGGTGGCTGATGCCCAGGGTCTGGGCGACGGAGTGCACACGGGCGTTCACCCGGTCGTGGTCCTGCTTCTGGACCGCCAGGGGAAACCCGATGTTCTGCGCGGTGGTCATGCTGGGGTAGAGCGCGAAGCTCTGGAAGATCATCGCGATGTCGCGTTCGCTGGGCTGGAGGTCGTTGGCCATCTTTCCGTCGAGGTGCAGCTCGCCTCCGCTGATCGTTTCCAGACCGGCGATCATGCGCAGCAGGGTGGACTTGCCGCATCCGGAGGGGCCGAGCAGGACGAGGAACTCGCCGTCCGCGACGGTCATGGAGAGCCGGCGCACGGCCTTCTGCCCGTTGGGGTAGGTCTTGGCGAGGTTGTGCAGGGTGATGGTGCTGCCCACGGGTGCTCCTGGTACGTGTCGCGCTCGGCGGGAAAGGGAGGGGCCGGTCAGGGGGTGAGTCCGCCGGCGGTGATGTGAAGGCATGCGGCGACCAGGACGATGTTCTTGATGACGTACTGGCCTTCGAGGGCGGGAACAGCCACGGTGTGCCGGGCGGTGTCCGGCAGGACCAGCAGGAAGAGGAAGACTCCGGCCATGTGGAGGAAGAACGCTGCCAGGGCCCGGCGGAGCAGGAAGCCGGCCAGGAGCGCGAGTCCGATGCCCGTCTCCGGAACCGCGAGCAGGCAGGCGGGGGCGGGGATGAGCCCCATGGCCATTTCGGTCATGGCGCTGATGGCGTAGCCCTCGGCCGCGCTCGCACCGGGGAAGGACTTCAGGATGCCGAACCATCAGAAGATCAGACCGATGCAGACGCGTGGAACGGCGGGGCTGACCCGCGTGCTGCGGTGCGCGCGGGGTGCGAGGCGGCTTCGCGGGGACTGCCGTGCGCTCGGCCGCGGAGCGGGCGCCTGGCCGGTGGGGGCAGGGGTTTCGGCGGGGTGGCGGCGGTGGGAAGTGCTGGTCATCGTCGGTCCTCCGCTGGAAACGGTCACGGGTGCGGACTGCTGGGCACCTGACGAGGGCGGTCGGCCCCCGCCCCGGACCTGCGGGGTCCGGAAGGGGAAGGGCCCCGTGGGAGGCAGTGCCTCCCACGGGGCCCCGGTCAGCCAGCTGTCAGCTGAAGTTGACGTCGCTGCACAGGAAGTACTTCTGGTCCATGTGCGATGCCTTCCACACGGTCACCACGACGTGGCGTCCGCTGTAGCCGGAGGTGCTGACGTCGGTGACGTAGTGCGCCTGGTAGGGATAGCTGCCGGTCTTCTTCACCAGTTCGAGGTCGTCCCACCCGATCAGCTGGTACTCGGGGTTGAAGCCCTGCTTGGTGACATAGACCTCGAGCCAGTCCGCGCCGTGCCGGGCCTCGTCGTAGAGGTCGACGGTGAAGTCGGAGCCGATGTCGGTCATCTTCCACGGGCCCGGACGGTCGAGGGGCCGGTAGTTCGTCTCGCCCTGGCCGCCGGCGCTGCAGATCTGGCCGTTGGGGATGACCTGCTTGTAGTCGTCGCCGGTGTTGTTGGCGTAGACGGCCTTCCACGCGCCGATGGCGTTCGCGTTCTCGTGGTAGGTCCGGTAGCACATGGGGTCCTGGGACTCGCTGGGCTCGGCGTAGCCCCAGCGCTGCAGGCAGCCGTAGTTGCGGGTCTCGGGGGTGATGACGGTGCCGTGTGCGGAGGCCGCCGGTGCCTGGATGACGCCGACGAGCGACGTCGCCAGTACGGCGGAGCCCAGCGCGACCACGCGGGTCAGAGCTGCGGGTATGCGGTTCACGGTGTTCTTCCTCCGGGTGTGGGGAGACTACGGGCCACTTTCGACCCAATTACGTGCACATGACAATTGCATGTGCTCAGGCGTTGCCGGGGTCGTTGCTCACCTCCTCTCGGCGGCTGCTGGACGGGTGCGGCAGGGCGGCCATGGACCACCGGCCCGGGCCGAGGACGGCGATGAGCAGGAAGGCCCAGCAGAACAGCGCAGCGTTCTCACCGCCGTTCTGCAGGGGGAACAGGCCGTCGGCCTGGTGGTGGACGAAGTAGGCGTAGGCCATGGAGCCGGAGCACAGGAGGGCGGCCGGGCGGGTGCCCAGGCCGATCAGTACGAGTGCGCCGCCGGCCAGCTGGATCACGGCGGCCCACCATCCGGGCCACTGCCCGGTGCCGGGCGCCTGTCCGTGCGGGCCACCCAGGACGTCGAAGAGGGTGGCCGCTCCGTGGCAGGCGAACAGCAGCCCGACCACGATGCGGAAGAGACTCAGGAGAGACTGTTCGGATCTGGCTGATGGCATGGTGCGGCACACCTTTCTGCGGACAAGGGGCTAAAGGCCGGTGACCGTCGTGACCGTGGCCACCGGCGCCGGGAGGGGCTAGGCGGTCAGGGCGAACTTCTGGCTGGCCCAGGTGCCGCAGTCCCACAGGTGGAGGCGGGCTCCGTCGGCGGTGCTCTGTGCGGCGATGTCCAGGCAGCGGCCGGACTTGAGGTGCTTCAGGGTGCCGTCGGTCTGGAAGGCCCACTTCTGGCTGTCCCAGCCGCCGCAGTCCCACAGGTGGGCCTTGGTGCCGTTGGCGGTGTAGCCGCCTTCGACGTCGAGGCACTTGCCGCCGGACTTGAGCTGCTGGCCGTCGAGCGTCCAGGTCATGGAGGGGGTGTCGGCGCAGGCCCACTGCTGGATGGCGGTGCCGTTGGCGGTGCCGGCGCCGGCGCGGTCGACGCACTTGCCGGTGGCGCCGTTGACGATCTTGCCGCCGGTGACCGGGTCGGGGCCGGGGCCGGGGTTGTTGCCGCCGGGGCCCCAGGCGTTCCAGTTGTCCCAGTTCTCGGTGTCGAAGCCGATCCGGCCGGGCTTGTCGGCGGCCCAGTTGGTGCCGGCCTTGTCGATGACGGTGCCGCCGACGGTGTAGTTCTCCAGCTTCAGCCCGCGGCTCTGGCTCGTCTCGTTGCCGAGGGTGACCTTCTGGCCGGCCGAGTTGGTGTACCGCTTGAGGAGGCTGACCTGCGAGGAGGGGTCGAGCTGGTTCCAGGCGTCGATCTTCAGGTTCTTGACGTGGATGTTCTCGGTGCTGGAGAGGGCGAAGACGCGGATGGCGCAGTTGGTCATGCCCTCGACGGTGATGTTCTCGAACGTCATGTTCTTCACCCACGTGCCGGGGTCGGCCTTGGCGGTCGAGCCCATGTCCTCCCAGTGCGAGGAGGAGTTGAGGATGCAGGTGTTGTACTTGACGTCCTTCCAGTACATCCGGTTGTGGATGACATGGGTGTTGCTCACGTGGACGTTGTCGATGCCGCGCGGGGTCCAGCCCCACTGGATGACGGGGCCGTTCTCGTTCTTCCAGATGACGGTGTCATCGATGTCGACGTCGCTGTGGTACATCTTCAGCACGTCGTCGTTGGCGTTGAAGAACGTGTTCTTCATGGTGCTGCCGCGGTAGAGCTCGATGCCGTCGGTCTGCCAGTACCAGGAGCCGACCTGCTTGTAGTTGTCGACCCGCATCCGGAACGTCTGCTCGTTGCCGTAGACGACGAACGAGTGGTACGGCGGTTCGTTGATGGTCACGCCCTGCAGGTCGAGGTACTGCTGGGCGTCCGCGGACTGGAACTGGAGCATCTTCACGCAGGAGGCGTGGCAGTTCGACGCACCGCTGAGGTGGTCGTAGTTGTTGTTGGTGTCCGCCTCGTAGACGTACTGCTCACCGGAGAGCACCCCGTACCCGGTGACCTTGTACAGGCTCTGGTTGTCGTGGAAGAAGCGGAAGGCTCCCTTCACGTAGGCGCCGGGGGCGAGGTAGACCCACTTCACGTTCGGCGGGAGCACCGCGTGGTACTTCGAGCCCATGGTGTAGGTGCCGGGGCGGAAGTAGATGATCTCCTTGTCGATGTCGTTGAGGTCGGTGACCTGGCCGGGCTCGGGGTAGTGGATGCTCCCCGACGCGGCGGTGGGGATGAGCCGTTCCTTCTCCGCGCCGGTCGGCGCCGGCTCGGCGAAGACCATCATCGAGTTGCGCGGTTCGGTGTGGATGGCCCGGTTGTCGCCGCCGCCGCCGGCCGGCCCGGACATGTCGTTGTAGGCCGTGTAGAGCTGCGGATCGAACTCGACGGAGAACCGGTAGCCCTTGCCGCTGTAGGGCACCTTGATCCGGATGGTCTTGCTGTTGACGAGCTCCTTGTCGAAGTTCAGACTGCTCGGCTTGATCTTGACCTGGCCGGCCGAGGAGATGCTCTGGTCGGTGCGCAGCGACACGTCGACCCATACGTCGGCCGTGTACTGGAAGGAGGACCAGCTCATGGTGAGGTTCGCCGACGCGGAGAACTCCGCGCCGTCCTCCTTGGTGTAGCCGATCTTCCCCTTGCCGCTGCGGGGGATGCTCATGTAGGCGAAGGAGTCGTACTTCGCCGTCGGTGCCGCGGCCGTGGCCACCTTCACGTCGTAGAAGGAGGACCGCCGCACCTTGTCACCGCCCACCGGGCTGCTGGTGTTGAACTCGTGGTTGTCGTGCCACCAGGTCTGCAGCTGCTCGCTGTCGGCGGTGTCGCCCGCCGCTCCTGCTGCCGGCCCCGTGACCAGGGCGGAGGCGGGGACGAGCTGTCCTGCCGGGGCGGGAGCGGGGGCGGCCGAGGCCGTGGCGCCGGCGGGCACGACGGCACCGGCGAGCGCCAGGGCCAGGCCGGCGGCGATGGCCGCCAGCGGGTTGAGCCGTCGCAGTCTTCCTGCGGGCATGGTGATGTCCTCTCCTTGATGAATCGGGGCATGGCCCCAGGGCGCCCGCCGGGGGCGGGCACGGACACCGCCGAAACAGCTGGGACAGCTGCGTGGCGGAGTCATCGGTGCATGCGGTCGCCCGTTTCCGGGGCTTGACCGGGGTGCGGCACTCGTCATGGCCGGCGGTTCGTCTCTCTTCGGGGGGAGCCGGCTGAGGAAATCCATGCGGGGGTCACTCGCAGGGCCAGGGGCACAGGACACCGGTCCTGCGAGCGGAACGAACCGGTCCTGCCCGCCCCGAGGGGGGCGGGGGCTGCAGGCGTGACGGCGACCTGTGGCCCAACAGGCCCTGGCACCGCCCCGGTTGCCGGTCAACTTCCCGTCATTTCTTCCCCGTGTCAATGAAATGAACAGGATCCTTCGGCCTTCGGGTTCAACATGTGCGTAACAAGAGGCGCAAAAGGTGCAAAACTTCAACGAGTGTCTGGCGGTGGTGGGTCATCACGGTTGCGTAACGCGATATTTTCTTCCTTGACGCACTTAAATGCTGAGGGACACACTCCCGTCATAAGCAGCGGCGCCGACTTCCACAGGTCGACGGCGTCCCAGCCGCAGGAGGCGCGATGACGATTTCTGCAACGCTTGGCGGTACCGGCCCCGCGCATACGGGAAGCCCTCGCCGCCCGCATCGGGTTCGATGGCGCTGAACGTGATGCAACGGCCCTGACAGACCACTACCTGGAGGCACCGCGTGATGAGCCCGTCCAAGATCCGGTTCTCGGAGCTTGTCAGTGAGCAGACCCGGGCGGAGATCTTCGCGACCGTGCTCACCGCAGGACCCATCTCGCGCACCCAGCTCGCCCAGCGCCTGGGCCTGGTGCCCTCCTCGGTCACCCGCATGCTGCCGCCGCTGCTCGAGCACGACTACCTGCGCGAGAGCGACCCGGTCTCCCAGGGGCGGGGCAGGCCGCAGAAGATGCTGCACGTCAATCCCGACAAGCATGTGGTCGTCGGCATGAAGATCGGCCCCGGACGGGTCTTCGGCGTCGTCACCGACATGGCGGCCAACGTCCTGGCCCGGGGCGAGGAGCCCCTGGCCGACTGCACCCCTCGTACCGCCCTGTCCGCCGCCGCCTCCCTGACCGGCAGGCTTCTCGAAGAGGCGCCCGAAGCGGCGGACAGGGTGCTCGGCCTCGGCGTCGGTGTCAGCGGCCACGTCGACTCGACAGCCGGGATCTGCCGTTACTCGGCCCTGCTCGACTGGAACAAGGTCGACGTGGCCGGGCCCCTGCGGGAGGCGACCGGGCTGTCGGTGGTCGTCAACAACGACGTCAACACCCTGGTCGTCGCCGAGCGCTGGTTCGGTGAAGGCCGTGACATCGACTCCTTCGCCGTGGTCACCGTCGGCCCCGGCATCGGCTGCGGTCTGCTCCTGGACGGCGCGCTGTTCTCCGGCGCCACCGGGCTCGCGGGCGAACTCGGCCACCTGCCCCTGGATCCCTCCGGGCCCATGTGCAGCTGCGGCCGCCGGGGGTGCCTGGAAGCCCTGGCGGGCGACCGTGCCATCCTGCGCCACCCGGCGGACGGCGGGTTCCCCCGCGACACGATCACCGACGCCATCGACCTCGCGCGAGGTGAAGCCGGGGCGGCCCGCACCGTGGCACGCTCCGCGTTCGCCGAAGCCGGCACCGCCCTCGGCAGGGGCGTGGCCGGCATGTGCAACCTGCTCAACCTGCAGAAAATCATCATCGCCGGAGAGGGCGCGGTCGCCTACGACCTGTTCGGCCCGCACATGAACGCGGCGATGGAAGCCCAGGCGTTCTCCACCGCGGCCACCGACTGCGCCATCCACGTCGACCCCGCCCGCCACGACCTGTGGGCCAGGGGCGCCGCCTGTCTCGTCATCCGCGACACCGTGGGTGCGGCCATCTCCTGACCCGGAGCGCCCGCCGATGCCGCGGCGGCCCGCCCCTAGTGAAGTCACTCAAAGTAATCATTCGAACACGATGAGGTTTGACGTGCCCGAAATCGAAGCCACCCCTGCCGACGCCTGGTGGAGCGAAGCGGTGGTGTACCAGATCTACCCCCGCAGCTTCGCCGACTCGAACGCGGACGGCATCGGTGACCTGCAAGGCATCATCGAACGGCTGGACTACCTTGCCCAGCTCGGCGTCGACGTCCTGTGGCTGTCCCCCGTCTATCCGTCCCCGCACGACGACAACGGGTACGACATCAGCGACTACCAGGACATCGACCCGCTCTTCGGGACCCTCGCCGACTTCGACCGGCTCCTGGCCGCCGTCCACGAGCGCGGCATGAAGCTCGTCATGGACCTGGTCGTCAACCACACCTCCGACGAACACCCCTGGTTCACCGCCTCCCGCGACGAAGGCCCCCAGGGCAGCAAGCGGGACTGGTACATCTGGCGCCCCGCCCGCGAGGGCATGGAACCGGGCACCCCGGGTGCGGAACCCAACAACTGGGGCTCCTTTTTCTCCGGTCCCACCTGGACCTACGACGAGAAGAGCGGCGAGTACTACCTGCATCTGTTCTCCCGCAAGCAGCCCGACCTCAACTGGGAGAACCCCACCGTGCGCCAGGCGGTCCACGCCATGATGCGCTGGTGGCTCGACCGGGGCGTCGACGGCTTCCGCATGGACGTCGTCAACCTCATCTCCAAGACCCCCGGCCTCCCCGACGGCATCGTCCACGAAGGCGCCCTGCACGGGGACGGCAGCCCCCACTACATCTGCGGCCCCCGCATCCACGAGTACCTGGCGGAGATGCACCGCGAGGTCTTCGAAGACCACCCGCGCCGCCTGCTCACCGTCGGCGAGATGCCCGGCGTCACCGTCGAGGAAGCCAAGCTCTTCACCGACCCCTCCCGCCGCGAACTCGACATGGTCTTCCAGTTCGAGCACGTCGGCCTGGACCAGGGCCCCGGCGGGAAGTTCGACGTCCGCCCGCTCAAACTGACCGACCTCAAGGCCAGCCTCGGCCGCTGGCAGACCGGCCTGGGCGAGACCGGCTGGAACAGCCTGTACTGGAACAACCACGACCAGCCGCGAGCCGTCTCCCGCTTCGGCGACGACAGCCCCGCCTACCGCGACCGCTCCGCGAAACTCCTCGCCACCGTGCTCCACCTGCACCGCGGCACCCCTTACGTGTACCAGGGCGAAGAGCTCGCCATGGCCAACACCCGCTTCACCTCCATCGATGACTTCCGCGACATCGAATCCCTCAACTACCACCGCGAGCAGACCGCCCACGGCGTCGACGAGGAACAGGTCCTGGCAGGGCTGCGCCACCGCAGCCGGGACAACGCCCGCACCCCCATGCAGTGGGACACCTCCCAGCACGCCGGCTTCACCGCCGGCACCCCCTGGATCGCGGTGAACCCCGACCACACCCGTACCAACGCCAAGGCCCAGCTCGCCGACCCCGACTCCGTCTTCCACTACTACCGCCGTCTGATCGCCCTGCGGCACACCGAACCCGCCCTCACCCACGGCGACTTCCAGATGCTCCACCCCGACCACGAACAGCTCTACGCCTTCACCCGCCACGACGCGGCCTCCGGCACCGAGCTGCTCGTCCTCGCGAACTTCGGTCCGGCCGACCTCACCGTCGACCTGCCCGACGGCTGGGAACACAGCGAGACGCTCATCGCCAACGTTCCCGCCACCACACCCCTCAGCGCACCGCACACCCTGCGGCCCTGGGAAGCCCGCGTCCACCGCCGCAACGCGTGACCACCCCCACTGCCCGTCCCGCACCGTCTCCCCCCGCACCGCCCCGATCCGCGCATACCCAAGGAATCCTCATGACGACCATGCGCTTCCGTGCCACACGCCACACCACACGCCGGGCCCTGCTCGCGATGTCCGCCCTGGCACTCGTCGCACCCCTCGCCGCGTGCGGCGGCGGCTCCGACACCGCAGAGGGTGACGGCAAAACCCTGCGCCTGTGGCACTACGAGCAGGAGGACGGCGCCCTCAGCAACGCCTGGGACGCGGCCATAGCCGAGTTCAAGAAGACCCACCCCGACGTGAAGGTCGTCTTCGAACGCAAGACGTTCGAGCAGATCCAGCAGAACGCGGGCATGATCCTCAACTCCGACAAGGCGCCCGACGTCATGGAGTACAACAAGGGCAACGCCACCACCGGCCTGCTGGCCAAGCAAGGGCTGCTCACCGATCTGACCGCCACCGCGAAGGAACGCGGCTGGGACAAGAAGATCAGCGAGAGCGCCTCGGTGACCGCCCGCTACGACGCCAACGGCGAAATGGGCGGCGACAAGTGGTACGGCGTACCCAACTACGGCGAGTTCGTTCTGGCGTACTACAACGACGACCTCTTCAAGAAGCACAACATCGCCAAGCCCACCGACCTCCAGAGCTTCGAGGCGGCCCTGGCCGACTTCAAGGCCGCCGGAATCACCCCGCTCGCCAACGCCGGCAACGACCACCCCGCCGGCCACTGGCTCTACCTCCTGGCCCTGGCCAAGGCCGATGACGCCTGGGTCGACAACTACCAGCTCTACAAGGGCAAGGTCGACTTCCACGGCCCGGAGTGGACCTACGCGGTCGAGACCTACAAGGACTGGCTCGACAAGGGCTACTTCGAGAAGAAGGACGTCGGCCTCAAGGGCAGCGACATGACCGAGCAGTTCGTCTCCCAGAAGCGGCCGATCATGGTCGGCGGCAACTGGTGGTTCGGCGGCCTGACCACCGACATCACCGACTTCTCCTGGTCCACCGCCCCCTACCCCGGCAGCAAGAAGACCCTCGGCTCCGGCGGCAACCACTGGGTCATCCCCACCAAGGCGAAGAACAAGAAGCTCGCCGAGGACTTCATCGACATCACCATGTCGGACAGGATCCAGAAGATCCTCGGCGAAGAGGGCAACGTCCCGCTCGCCGCGAAGCCGGACTCCATCGAGAACCCCAAGTCCCGCGAGCTCATCACCGCGTTCAACACCTACCAGGACGGCAACGGGCTCGCCTTCTACCCGGACTGGCCGGCCCCCGGCTACTACGACACCTGGACGGGCGCCACCCAGAACCTCATGAACGGCGGCAAGCCCCACGCCGTCCTCGACGAGCTCAAGGCCCCCTACGAGAAGTACACCGCCTCGCGGCGCTGAGGCCGACCCGCCCGCCCGCGCGTCAGCCCCTTCTTCCCGGGGACGGCGGCCCGCCCGCACCGGGCCGCCGTCCCGCCCCTCTTGGAGCAACAGTGAAAACCACACGTCACCCGCGGCCCACGGGGTACGGCGCCTTCCTCGCCCCCGGTCTGCTGCTGAGCCTGCTCTTCCTCGTCGTCCCGCTGGTGATGACCTTCTACTACAGCCTCACCCAGTGGCAGGGCGTCGGAGAGCCCACCTGGATCGGCTTCGACAACTACACCCGCCTCTTCAGCGACGCCGACTTCTGGGCCTCGTTCCGCAACATCGCCTTCGTCATCGTCGGCATCGCCGTCGTCCCCACCCTGCTCGGGCTGTTCCTCGCCGCCCTGCTGTTCGACTACATCGGCAAGAAGCACGGAGACGGATTCGTCAGCCTCTTCCGCTCCGGCCTCTACCTGCCCCAGGTCATCCCCGTCGCCGTCACCGGCCTGATGTGGGGCTGGATCCTCGCCCCCGAAGGCGCCGTCAACAGCGTCCTCGAAACCATCGGCCTGGACTCCCTGGCCCAGAACTGGCTCGGGGACCCCGGCCTCGCCCTGTGGATGGTCCTCGCCGTCCTCGTCTGGATGCAGCTCGGCTACCCCCTGGTGCTGTTCCTCTCCGGGCTCCAGCGCATCGACCCCGAACTGTACGAAGCCGCCTCCCTCGACGGCGCCACCTGGTGGCAGCGCTTCACCCGCATCACCGTGCCCATCCTGCGGCCCGAGGTCTACGTCGTACTCGTCACCACCACCATCGCCGGCCTGAAGGTCTTCGCCCAGATCTTCGTCCTCACCGGCGGCGGTCCCGGCAACTCGACCCTCGTCCCCGCGTACTTCGCCTACCAGAACTTCTTCGAGCGCGCCGACGTCGGATACGGCTCCGCGATCTCCAGCACGATCACCCTGCTCGTGCTGATCATCGCCGGAACGATGCTCACCCGCCAGGCCCGCGAGGACGGATGACCATGACCACGCACACCACTTCCACGGCACCCCCCGGCCACCGGCGCAAGCCGGTCAAGACCACAGCGGGCAAGGCCGGAGCGGGCAAGGCCAAAGCCGCCGGCAGCCGCCGCACCCCCGGCTCCTACGCCGTCCTGGCCGCCGTCGCCGTATTCGTCCTCGCGTTCCTCGCACCCTTCATCGTCATCCTGCTCAACTCGTTCAAGACGAGCGCGGACTTCCGCACCAACGGGTCGCTCTCCCTGCCCGCCGAGTGGAACTGGAGCATCATCGCCGAAGTCTGGGACCGCGTCGGCTTCTCCCAGAAACTCTTCAACAGCATCCAGATCAGCCTCGGCGTCGTCCTCATCGCCGTCCTGCTCGCCCTCTTCAACGCCTACGCCATCGGCATCGGCCGCGTCCGCTGGCGCACCCCCTTCCTCATCTTCTTCCTCGGCGTCAACGTCCTGCCGCAAGAGGGCCTCGTCTACCCCATCTACTACCTCTTCAAGGAGATGGGCCTCTACGACGGGAAACTCGGCTACACCATCCTCGTCGGCATCACCTACAGCGCCTTCGGCACCTACCTGCTCTCCTCCGTCTTCGCCGGCTTCCCCCGCGAACTCATCGAAGCCGCCGCCATGGACGGAGCCGGCCGCTGGACCATCCTGTGGCGCATCGTCCTGCCCATGAGCTGGCCCACCCTCTCGGTCATGTGCGTCTTCTTCTTCGTCTGGAGCTGGAACGAGTTCCTCTACCCCCTCGTCCTCCTCATCTCCAACGACAACCAGACCGTGCCCCTCGGCCTGTCCGTCATGCAGGGCCAGTACACCAGCGACCCCACCGCCATGAGCGCCGCAGCCCTCCTCGGCATCGTCCCCATGGTCGTCTTCTTCCTCATCTTCCAGCGCTCCCTCACCCGCGGCATGACCGCCGGAGCCGTCAAGTAACCCACTCGCGACACCCAAGGTCCGCCCCGGATCCGGCACGCACCGCCCCGCCGCCGGATCCGGGGTACGCGCATGTCTTGCCCCGGGCATCCTCCGCAGCGAATGCGCCCCGCTGCGGATACTTGTGGCCCGTCCGCTTCGCAGAGCGCCGGGCGCTTCGTGAGGAGATCCGGCTTCAGGCCGGGCAGCGGTTCGCGGCGGGTGAGAAGACCACGGTGATCGCGAAGAAGCTGCCAGTGAGCGTGCGGTCGGTGGAACGCTGGCGTCGTGCCTGGCGCGAGGGCTGCATGGAGGGCCTGCGTTCCACGGGGCCGGCGAACTCACCGACCACCTGGGAGGTGTACGTCGTCAAGGCCGACGCCGGCACCCTCGGCAAGAGCGCGGAGGCGCCCCGGGCGCCTGCTGCACCACCGACGAGCAGGCCATCGAGCCCGGCCGAGGCGAAGGCTGCCGCCGGCAGCTGCGGGAGTGGTGGAGATGAGCCGACGACGCGACCGGGCGCCGCGTCGTCGACCACGCCTTACGCGGTCGACCACGCCTTACGCGTTCGGGTCCCAGGCGAAGAGCCGCTCGAAGATGACCCGGTCGCCGTCGGTCTTCACCGAGTCCAGCGGGGTGCGTCCGTAGAACCACAGGACCAGTTCACCGGCCGTGCCCTGGGCGGAGGCGTCGGCCGGGGCCCCACTCCCGCCGGCAGCCGGGAGGCGGACGGCGCGGGCGCCGTCCGCCTCGACCGTGAAGCGCCAAGAGCGGCCCTCGGTGGCGTGGTAGTCGACGACGGCCGGCTCGTGCGGCCAGACGCCCGACCACGCGCAGCAGGTGAACAGGAATTCCTCGACGCCGTCCAGCGCCACCTCCGCCGGCAGCGGCTGCGCGGCGCCCACGGTGAGCTGGGCGTCATAGGTGTGCATCGCGATCTCCTGGAGCTGGTGCCGGGCGACGGCACCGCTGGTCCGCGGCGACTGCGAGGCGCCCCACCACGTCCAGCACTCGGCGTCCGGGCCGGCCTCCCGCAGGCTGTCCAGCAGCTCCTGCGTCGACGCGGCGAGCCAGGCCACCAACGCCCCCCGCTCCCGGGGCGCCTGCGCCCCGGCGCGCGCCGCCACGGCCTCGGCCGGCGGGGCGTCGCCCGGACCCGCCTCGACGACAGCGGCCCAGAACGGGCGGCCCGAGCCCAAATGCCGCGCCAGGTCGAACAGCGTCCATTCCGGACAGCTCGGCACCTGCGCGTCCAGGCTGGGAGCGGCGGCGATCGCGGCCCGGAAGGCCGTCGCCCGTTCGTCGATGAGCCGCAGCAAGTCAGGGAATTCCAGAGCGTTTTGCACGCCGGATGTCTACCACTGCGCCCCGTGCGACCGCACGCGGATTTTCACAGCCGACGCGGCGGGCGCGCGGCACGGTCCGCGCACCTTCGGATGGCGCGGTGCCCTGCTCTCATGCACAGCATCGGTCCAAGCCGCCCGATCGGGGATTTCCGTTCGACCGAGACCCCGCAGGATCGGAACGGCAACCGCCGCCCAGGATTCGCTGTCGCAGGTCACCTGTGCAACGCACGGAGCTGAGTGTGCCTTGTATGAAAGAACGCCTGATTTCTCTCTGGCCGGCGAGTTCTGTCCGGCCTGAAGCCGGATCTCCTCACGAAACGCCTGACGCTCAGCGGTCAGGCTCCCACCCTCCGGATACCTCGCCCCACCGGCATACCGCGAGGATCACGAGCCGTCACCACCCGACGGCAACACGAAAACCTCAGTGACCTCCTGAACGCCCCTCCTGAGATCGGCCGTTGCCCTCCTCGCCCGCCGCCACCGCCTGCCTGGTCATCCTGGCCGCCTCCGTCCGGCACCAGCTGAAGAAGACGGTCTACGGCCACAAGACCGAGCGCCGGACTCGGATACGCGCGCAAATCAGGCAACAAGGGCTTCAGCTTCACCCCCTACGAAGGCGGCAGCACCACCAACCTCGTCACTATCCTGAACGTCCGCAAACGGGTCTAGGCCGCTTCGTTTGGATCATCTGGCTGACCAGAGGAAGATCCCTGCGATGTGCAGTCCGGCCAGGTAAATGGTGGCGGTCTTCTCGTAGCGGGTGGCGATTCCTCGCCACTGCTTGAGGCGGTTGATGCACCGCTCGACGGTGTTCCGCTGCTTGTAGGTCTCGCGGTCGAAAGACGGTGGCCTGCCGCCCCGGCTCCCGCGACGTAGTCGATGACCGCGCTGGTCCGCGGGGACGGGGATTACGGCTCGGATGCCGCGCTTGCGCAGGTGTTCGCGAATCGCGCGAGAGGAATAGGCCCTGTCAGCCAAGACCACGTCCGGCCTGGTGCGAGGGCGTCCTCGCGGTCGCGGAATACGCAGGCGGCTCATCACGTGTGTGAAGGCGGGAGCATCCCCGGCCTGCCCGGCGGTGAGATAGAAGGCCAGCGGCCGGCAGCGGTCGTCGGCCGCAAGGTGGATCTTCGTGGTCAGGCCACCGCGGGACCGGCCTATGGCGTGATCATCGGGTTCACCTTCGGGAGCCCCCTTTTGCGGGCCCCCGCCGCATGCTGGTGAGCCCGCACGATCGTGGAGTCGACCGAGACCGCCCAGTTGAGATCCTCGTCGGCATCGGCCTGGGCCATCAACTCGGTGAACACCCGCTCCCAAGTGCCGTCAACGGCCCACATCCGCAGCCGGTTGTAGACGCCCCGCCAATTTCCGTACTTCATCGGCAGGTGGACCCACTGGGTTCCGGTCTGGAACTTGAAGGCGATCGCGTCGATCACCTCACGGTGGTCCTGCCACCGGCCACCCCGTTTCGGCGTCCGGTCCGGGAGCAACGGCTCAATCCGCGCCCACTGCGCATCAGTCAACGGCACTCACAGACCAACGCACAGGCACCCCGAAGGGAGCGGCTACCGACGGTCCACTCCGTCGATTGCATCAGGAGCTGTCCACCAGGCGATCACGCGAGTGGCGAACGCTTCGGGTGGCCGACTCGAAGGGAGTCCGAAATGATCCTCCAGCTCATGCCGCAGGAACTCACCGATCTCCGCCCGGTCGGCGCCACCATGGAGCTTGCGGAACAAGGGGCCGATCAGGCAGTCGTACTCGTCCTGCACGTCGTCAGCGACACCGATCGGGTCCCACTCATTGAGCAACCGCCGCAGGTCCTTCTGGGCGGAGGTGTTCCAAGAGCGCATCTCCTCAGAGTGCCATCCAAGGACGCCAGCGATCACTCATGCCACCTTGATCCAACCGAAACGGCCTAAGGGCTGTCCCGCAAATGATCTTCTGGTTGCCTCGGGCACGGTGGGCCGCCGTGCGGCCCACTTGCCTATCCGGCGAGGGCGAGGTTGTGCAGTCGGGCGATGCCGAGGATGGCGTGGTGGACGCCGTCACCTTTGAGGCGGCAGTCGCGCAGGATCTTCCAGCCCTTCATGCGGGCGAAGATGTGCTCGACGCGAGTCCTGACCTGCTTGTGCGATCGGTTGTGTTCTTCCTTCCAGGCTGGGAGTTCTTCGCCTTTGCGGCGGCGGTACGGGATGACCAGCCCGGTGCCCTGGTAGCCGCCGTCGGCGATGGTCATCGTCTTGCCGACAGCGGCCTTGACGCCGGATTCCTTTCACCCACGGGAGTCATGAAAGTTGCCCGGCACGGGCCGGCCGACCACGACGACCAGGCGGGTGTCGGCGTCGATGACCACCTGATGAGCCGTGGAGTAACGGTAGTTCTTCGATTGCTCGGTGATCGTGTGGTCGCGAGTGGGCACCATGGTTCCGTCGACGATGAGCACGGTGTCCTTCGCGAATCGTTTGCGGGGCTGGAGGGCGAGCATCGGCCCGAGGTGGTCGATGATCCGGTCGGCCGCCGACTTGGACACCCCGAACAGTGGGGCGAGCTGCCGCATCGTGAGGTTCGTTCGCCAGTAGGCCGCGACCAGCAGGGCCCGGTCCTCCAGCGGAAGACTCCACGGCCGGCCCCTGCGGACCGCGTCCGCCCCCTCGCGCCGCAGCACCGTCACCAGCTTCCCGAACTGCCGCGGGCTGAGCCCGGTGAACGGGGCTATCCAGACACCTCAGGGTCCTAGCTCGTCAAGCCGCACGCCTGCAGCGGCTG
This sequence comes from Streptomyces nitrosporeus, assembly GCF_008704555.1. Lineage (NCBI taxonomy): Bacteria > Bacillati > Actinomycetota > Actinomycetes > Kitasatosporales > Streptomycetaceae > Streptomyces > Streptomyces nitrosporeus. Next base: position 108,816 of record NZ_CP023702.1, on the reverse strand, counting down.
TGTAGCCTGTCGATCTGTTCGAACGGGATGAGGAGGCCGACGGTGGATGCCGAAGGAACGCACACTGCGATCCAGCTTCCCGAAGGGTCCTGGTGGGACTGGGACGTCGTCGCTTGGGACGGCGGACAGCTCAGGCTCGCCGCCGACCACGACCTGACCTACCACCACGGCCTGGAACTGGTCTTCGGCGATCCGGTCTTCGTCAGCTGTCCGACCGGCTTCCACGATCCGGTCTTCCGATCCCCGTCGCCCGCCGAGCTCCTGAAAGTCACTCGTCAGCTCGGAGAGAAGCCGCCCGTCGTGGTCGCCTTCGAAGCCGACGCCGGCGGGCAGGAGCCGGTCTCGTGTCTCATCGCCGCAGAGCGCCTCGACATCGTCCAGGAATTGGTCCTGCGCTACTGGCGCGAGGATGCAGGCCCCGATCAGCGTTTCGCTCCCTGGGTGACGCCCCCAGGCCAGTAGACGCACTGCGCTATGCGGCCGCTGCGGTGACCTCGGTGGCCGGTGCTGGGAAGGCCAGTGCCTCGTCATATGGATGACGCTGCTGGAAACAATGGTAGAGCTGGCCGATCATGCGGTTGAAGAGGTTGCGCTGGGCGGCGGCGTGCCAATCCGCGTGTTGGTCGCGTCGGCGCCGGTAGTGGGCTTTGGCGCCGGGTGAGGCGGTAATCGCGGAGAAGGCCCAGAGGTAGCCAGCGTGGTTGAGGCGGTTGTTCTTCACCCAGCGTCGGGTGATGCTGGACTTCTTGCCGGAGGCTCGTGTGATGGGTGAGGCGCCGGCGTATGCTTTCAAGCTGCGGGCGTCGGCGAATCGTTGTCGGTCGTCGCCGATCTCGGCGAGCACGCGGGCGCCGAGCTGGGTGCCCAGGCCGGGGAAGCTGAGAATGATTTCAGCGTCTGGATGCTGAGGAAATGCCTCTTCAACCGCCTCGGCGAGGCTGTCGGCGGCGGTGCAGGCGGCCTCCAGCTGAATCAGGAGAGCAAGCATCTGCTTGCCAAGTGCCTCCTTTACCAGGTCCGACTGTCGGGCCCAGTCGGCCCGGAAGACCTCGCGTAGCCGTTCGGCGTCGGCTGCGATGCCGCGCTGGCGACCGGCCCGCTTGAGTGCGGCCTGCAATTGTGTGCGGGTAAGCAGAGCCGCCTTGGCCGGTGTCGGGGCCGCCTTCAACAACTCGTGCGCCTCGGGCCGGCAGAGTCCATTTTTCCAGGATTCGACGGCTGCGAGAGCCGCCGGGTAGTACTCGCGCAACAGGGATCGAAGCTGGTTGGCGATCTGCTGCCGGTTCCACGTAGCGTCCTGCTGAGCACGCGCGAGGACGGCGACAGCACGGGCCAGGTCGCTGTCCTGGGGAAGAGGGCGGTGGGCGTGCATGTCGGTCCGCAGCACGTTGGCCAGGACCAGGGCATCGCCCGGGTCGGACTTCTTGCGCGAGACCGAATGACGGTCGCGGTATCGAGCAGCGGCCATCGGGTTGATCGCGAAGACTTGCCGCTTGCCGGTCCGCAGCACCGCGACCAGCAAGCCTCGGGATGTCTCGAGTGCAACCGGGATCGGGGATTCCTCTGTGTCGCCGTGATCAGCAAGCAGATCCAGGAGAACCTTGTAACCAGCAGCGTCATCGGTGATGTGTCGCTTGGCCAGTAACTGGCCGCTGTCGTCAACCAGGGCAACGTCGTGCGTACGTTCCGCCCAGTCGATGCCGCAATAGATCAAGATCTTTCCCTTCCCCGCGATTCAGGTGTCTGTACTGGTCACGAGCTCATGCGGTACCACGCAGCGACCTAATCCAAGGACTCGACACAGGGCCGGTCCGCCACCTCAGCAGCTGTTCGTGGCACCAGCTCACCGCACGGGCCCCGGTCTGCGTTGGAGCTGAACCGGCTCGGGCATCACGAGGGGTCACCTTGCGGCGGGCTCGCACCACAAACACCAACGAGTGATCAAGGGAACCGTGTTGACGACGGTGGTGGTCACGAAAGCGTCGGGCAACGCCGCTCTGGATATAGGGATCAAGTCCCCTGACGACTCAAGGCGCCAGCCCGACGCTCACGTGACCGCCATCGCGGCCAACTTCTACGGCTCGATCGGCCCTGCCGTACGTCCCAGAGGGCTATCGCTACCACCGGATTAGGACGGCTCCGACGCCGTGATCACACCAGTCACTGCGTGATCATTCCGCTGCTTCAGGTTCCCCCTGCTCGAACGCGATGCGGCAGCGTTCTACCTGGTCGGCCACCTGCTCCATGAACCAGCGCATGACCTCGTAGGGGACAACACGCTCGTCAGGGCTGTAGACGCGAACGGTCGGGTGCAGATTCGGGTCCTCGTCTGGGACAAGCGCTACCAAGAAGGCAGCGCCGGGCAAGTGGGTCACCGCGGCGTTGGGGTTCTCGGCACCCGTGGCCGGCGCAGGCACAGCCTCGCTCAGCTCCACGGCCCAGGCATCGTCAGGCAACGCGTAGTGGAACAGGACGGCGTAGTGGCGGCCTGCATGTTCTCGCAGCTCCCATGGCATGTCAGCAGGCTGCCACATCGGCCGTGTCAGAGGCTCGCGGGTATCCCGACCCTCACCAGAGCGCAACCCAGCCAGCATTTGCGGGACAGCCCTTAGGCCAACAGCGGAAGAAGTCCGGACATGCACCCAGCGGTAGAGCGCCTCGTCGAACTGGTCCCCTCGCCCCGGCCCCGCCACCCACGCGACTGGCAAGCAGTCGAGCAGGAACTCGGCACACCCGTACCCACCGACTACCAGCAGCTCATCGAAGCGTACGGAGGCGGCCTCTTCGACGAGACCGTCTGGATCCTCGACCCCGCATGCCCCGACGAGGACTACAACCTCCTCAGCGCCACCACGGAGCGTGCCGGGGTCCTCGCCGACCTCTGGGAGACCGAACCCGTCCCGCAACAGATCCGGGACACCGGTGCCCGGGTGATCCCCTGGGCCTACGACGAGGACAGCGGCGCCTACCTGTACTGGCTCGCCGAGCCCGGACAGAAGCCCGACGAATGGACGGTGATGTTCAACGAAGGCCGTGGACCGCTGTGGGAGCACCACGACACCCAGTGCGCCCCCTTCCTCCTGGCCGTTCTCACCGGGCGGGCGGAAACCGAGTACTTCCCCGAACTCCCCGCCGAAGTACACACCTTCGAGGCCAACGACGACATCCTGGACGCATAAGCGGACGTTTTCCTGCTTCACGGCAGGCAACGGTTGTGCGGGCCGATGGTTTCAGCCCAGCCGGGCTCCCCTTTCCCAGCCCTCACCGAGAACCCCGGATGCCCGCACGGCCCTTGCCCGCCTCCACCGCGCCCTCCACGTGGGACTGCTCGGTGCGCGTCATCCAGGACTTCTGGTACCTGATGCTCCCCGGCTCACCGGTGAGGGGAACGGGCCGGCCGGTCGGCGACCGCACACGTCCCTACACCCATATGCGCAGAGCCGCCGTCACGGCGACCGCGGCCACCAGGGCCACGGGGAGCGGGGCCCGGCGCCAGAGGAGCAGCGGAACCACCACGAGTCCGGCGATCATCGTGGGGTCCAAGGCGGTCCAGCCGGGGCCCAGCACGGCTACGACGATGAATCCGGCGAGCAGGGCGGGGGTGGAGAGGGCGATCACCGACTGTGCTCGCGGGGGCAGGGTTCGCCCGCCGAAGAGGGCGGGGCCGAAGGCCTTGCAGGCGAAGCTGAGGGCGGCGACGGCGGCGATGGTGAGCCAGAGCGTCATGATGCGGCCTCTTCGTCGGAGTGGGCGGAGCGCAGGACCCTTTCAGGCTTTTCGGCCGGCCCTGCGGTTTCCGTGGTTCCGGCCACCGCCGTCTCGCCCGTTTCGCCGGCTTGCCGGTGCCGGGCGGGCGTCCTGAGCAGGGCGACGAGAGCCGCGAGTGCCGCGCCCACCAGGGCGGGTCCCGCGGGCAGGAAGATGATGAGTCCGGCGGCGATCGCCGCGCCGAGCAGGGCAGGCAGGCGGTTGATCCGCTCCCGGCGGACTTCGTCGAAGAGGAGCGCGAGGAAGAGCGCGGGTGTGAGGACGTCCAGTCCGAGCCGGTGCAGGAGACCGGGGTCGGGGGACACCACCACGCCGAGGGCGGTGCCCGCTACCCAGGCGGGCCACTGGATCGCGGTGGCGCCGAAGAGCAGGTACCGGTCGAACCGTCCGCCCCCGAGGTGGGCGGCGGCCCAGGAGCCGTCCACCACCGCCTGGCCTTCGAGCGCGCGGCGGAACCGGCCGCCGCGCAGATCGCCGGCGACGGCGATGCCCATGGGGACGAAGCGGCTGTTGACCAGTGCTGCGGACATCACGGCCCCGGCCGGACCGCCGCCGGAGCCCAGCGTGGCCACCAGGGCGAACTGGGCGGACCCCGAGAACACGGCCATCGAGCAGATCACGGGCGCGAGGCACCCCCAGCCCTGGGAGGCGCTGATCGCACCGAAGCTGACGGCGAGGAGGAAGGAGGCCGCCGCGAGCCCGGAACCGGTTCTGAGTCCGGAGAGGAAGCTCGCACGCGGTGAGGCGACTGCCTTCGCTGACCGGGAACTGTCCATCGCCTCATCATAACGGCCATAGGCGATTATGGGTGTTAGAAAAGTAAGTACGATGGAGGTGTGATGAGCAAGCAAGCTGTTCCCCGCGCTCCAGGCGTGGAGGCGAGCCCCCATGACTCCGGTGTGTCGTTGGTGGGCGGACATCCGGTGCTCGACTTCGCCAACACCGTCGCCTGGCGCCTGGACCCCGTCCGTACCGTCGACCGTGTCCGAGGCGCCGGGGCGTGGGCGCGCTGGGCCGTGGCCGCCGGACTGCTCACCGCCGGCCGCGCCGAGGCGCTGCTCCGGGCGGAGACGGCGGACTCCACGCCCTCGGATACGGCGACCGCGGCGCTCATCGACCTGCGCGCCGTCCTCTGGCCGGTCCTGGATGCCCTGGTCGACGACCAGGAGCCCCCTGCCGCAGAGTGGGAGGCACTGCGCCGGAACATGGTGCTGGCCCGCGAGGACGCCGTACTGCCCCCCGCTTTCCCTCTGCGGTGGCAGCCCGGCACGGACCGTCTCGACGATCTGCGCCACGCGCTGGTGCTGCGGACGGAGGACCTGCTGAGCGGGGACGGCCTGTGCCGGGTCCGGCGCTGCGAGGGCCCCGGATGCGGCTGGTTCTTCCTCGACCGCTCCCGGAGCGGAACCCGGCGCTGGTGCAGCTCGCAGGACTGCGGCAACCGGGACCGCGCCAGGCGCCACTACTCCCGCACCCGGCAGCGCGGAGCATCCCGCGCGTCCGCCGCCGGGCCTCACCCGTAGGCGCGGGCGAGGACCGGGCCGTCGCCCTCCCGCGGTCCGCGCGAAGACCCGCAGCAGGGGCACGGCACCACGGCCGCAGAAACATCAACACCGTGCCCGGCACGGCCAATTGCCGTAGATTCATGGAATGCGCCCGTCGAACCCGCCCGCCCCGCACACCACCGCGGGAAAGGGCCGTCTGCTCGCCGTCAGCGACCTGCACGTCGGAATCGCCGACAACCGCCCGGTCGCCGACCGGATCCACCCGACCTCCGACGAGGACTGGCTCATCGTCGCCGGTGACGTCGCGGAGCAGGCCGAAGAGGTGGAGCGGGCCCTGGAGGCGCTGGCCGGGCGCTTCGCCCACGTGGTGTGGACGCCCGGGAACCACGAACTGTGGACCGTGGACAAGGACCCCGTGCAACTGCGGGGACAGGCCCGCTACGAACACCTCGTGGAGGTCTGCCGGGAACTCGGGGTGTCGACCCCCGAGGACCCGTACCCCACGTGGCGGGGAGAGGGCGGCCCGGTCGCCGTCGCGCCGGTGTTCCTGCTGTACGACTACACCTTCAGGGCGCCCGGCACCTCCACCAAGGAGGAGTCGCTGGCCCGCGCGCACGAGGCCGGTGTCGTCTGCACCGATGAGTACCTGCTCCACCCCGACCCCTACCCGTCCCGGGACGACTGGTGCCGGGCACGGGTCGCGCTGACCGAACGGCGGCTGGCCGCCCACGATCCCGGCGTCCCGCTCGTGATCGCCGGTCACTGGCCTCTGGTACGCGAGCCCACCTCGGTCATGTGGTACCCGGAGTTCGCCCAGTGGTGCGGTACCGAGCTCACCGCCGACTGGCACCGCCGGTTCCCCGTCGCCGCCGTCGTCTACGGCCACCTCCACATCCCCCGTACCACCTGGTACGACGGCGTGCGCTTCGAGGAGGTCTCGATCGGCTACCCCAAGGAGTGGCGGAAGCGGGGCCATCCCCGCGGGCTGGTGCGGCAGATCCTTCCGTACGACGGCGCCGAGGCGCCCGGCGGGACGGACGGCGCCCCGTGATCGAACAGCTGCTGCCCGCCTGCGTGGCGTGGGCGGAGACCCATGACACGGGCGACGCGGAGGGACTGCTGTACCCGGAGGAGGAGGCGCTCGTCGAGCGCGCCGTGGACCGGCGACGGCACGAGTTCGCCGCCGTACGCGGGTGCGCCAGACAGGCCATGGCCACGCTCGGACTGCCCCCGGCGCCGGTCCTGCGCGGGCACCGGGGCATGCCTCTGTGGCCCGAGGGGACAGTCGGCAGCATGACCCACTGCGACGGCTACCGCGCGGCGGTCCTGGCCAGGGCCACCGACGTACGGTCCGTCGGGATCGACGCGGAACCCGACGAAGCGTTGCCGCCCGATATCTGGGAATCCGTCTCGCTGCCCTCCGAGCGGAGGCGGCCCGCCCCCGGCGCGAACGGCCCGTCACCGCACTGGGACAGACTGCTCTTCAGCGCCAAGGAGAGCGTCTTCAAGGCGTGGTTCCCGCTCACCCGTATCGAACTCGACTTCCTGGAGGCCGACATCAGCTTCCACCGCCGCGCCACGGCGGAGTGCCGGGGCACCTTCACGGCGCGGCTGCTGCGCACGGCCCCGGGAATGCCGCAGGTGTTCGAGGGAGAGTGGCTGGCGGAGAAGGGCTTCGTCCTGACCGCGGTCGTACTGCCGCCCGTGTGAGGGCGGACCGGCCGGAAAGACCGGACGCCGGCCCGCCTGTCGTGCACGGGCCGGCGTCCACCGGTTCACCACGCCGGTTCCCACCGGTTCACCACGCAGGCGTCCGCCGGTTCACGGAGCGGGCTGTCCGGGGCCGAGGTCCCCGGTGAGGGCCGCCGCCAGGCGCAGGTGGGTCGCCGCCTCGGCGTGCCGGCCCTGGCGCTCCAGGGTGCGCCCGAGCATCAGCCGCGCGTAGTCCTCGACCGGGTCGCGCTCCAGCACCTCACGCAGTTCCTGTTCGGCCTTGGCCAGACGCGCCGAGTGGTAGTAGGCCCTCGCCAGCAGCAGCCGCGGCGCGACCTGGCCGGGCGCCTCCTCGACCAGTCCGCGCAGGATCCGCGCGGCCGTCATGTACTCCTTCGCCTCGAAGAACATCCGCGCCCGGTCCCAGCGCTCGGCGGGCGTACCGAACTCGTAGTAGCTCTCTTCCACTTGTCCTCCTCGGCCGAAGTGCCTGACGAGCGTGCCAACAGCATGGGGTAGTTTAATATTCCACTAAGTGTTCGGCGTGGGGGGCCGGTCCTCCACGCCCGTACGGGAATAGGTTGGGCACCATGAGCAATCTCGATCGCCAGGCCACGCCCACCGTCTGCGGAGGGCGTGGCTTCGTCGTAGCCGAGCCGGTGCGGGAACTCCTCTCCCCGCGCCATGTCCAGCTGGGTGAGTCCACCGAGGTCCGCCGGCTGCTGCCCAACCTGGGGCGGCGGATGGTCGGAGCCTGGGCCTTCGTCGATCACTACGGCCCCGACGACATCGCCGACGAGCCCGGGATGCAGGTCCCACCGCACCCTCACATGGGGCTCCAGACGGTCAGCTGGCTGCACGACGGCGAGGTCCTGCACCGCGACAGCCTCGGCAGCCTGAAGACGATCCGGCCCCGTGAACTGGGGCTGATGACGTCGGGCCGGGCCATCAGCCACTCCGAGGAGAGCCCGAAGCCGCACGCCAGGTTCCTGCACGGGGCCCAGCTCTGGGTCGCCCTCCCCGACGCGCACCGGAACGTGGAACCGCACTTCCAGCACCACGCCGATCTGCCCACTGTCACGGCCCCCGGCCTCACCGCCACCGTCATCCTGGGGGAACTCGACGGAGCCAGGTCACCCGGTACCGCCTACACCCCGATCGTCGGCGCCGATCTGGCCCTCACCCGCGGGACCGTGACCCGGCTGCCCCTCGACCCCGACTTCGAGTACGCGGTGCTGTCGATGTCGGGGGAGGCCGAGGTCGACGGAGTACCGGTGCTGCCCGGTTCGATGCTCTACCTCGGCTGCGGGCGAACCGGACTTCCCCTGCGGGCCGAGTCGGACGCGGAACTGATGCTCCTGGGCGGCGAGCCGTTCGAGGAGGAGATCGTCATGTGGTGGAACTTCGTGGGCAGGACCCAGGACGACATCGCGCAGGCCCGCGAGGACTGGATGAACAGTGATCGGTTCGGCACCGTACGAGGCTACGACGGCCCGCCGATCCCGGCGCCGGCGCTGCCCGACGTGGCGCTGAAGCCCCGTGGACGGGTGCGCTGATCTGCGCGTTCTCCATCTGCAGGGGTGCCGTCGTCTGACGGCAGGAAGGCGGTGATGAATCCGGCTTCCTGCGGTGGGGGATTCTCAGTCACCGGCGTGTGGTTCGGGTGTGGGGGCACGGGGCGTGGCGGCCCAGGAAGCGAGCAGGCGCAGACCCTCTTCGGAGGAGGAGGCGGGTTCGGCGGTGTAGATGGTGAGGGTGAGGCCGGGTTCGGCGGCCATTTCCAGGCCTTCGTAGGCGAGGGTGAGTTCGCCGACCGCCGCGTGGTGGTAGCGCTTGAAGCCGGTGCCGTGGTGACGGACGTCGTGGGCGCCCCAGCGGGTGCGGAAGGCGTCGCTGCGAGTGGAGAGTTCGCCGACAAGGTCGTGGAGGTCCTTGTCGTGGGGGTTGCGGCCTGCTTCGGTGCGCAGGATGGCGACGGTGATGTCGGCGGCCTGGTCCCAGTCGGGATAGAAGCGGCGCGCGTCGGGGCTGAGGAAGGTGAAGCGGGCGAGGTTCTCCTGGTTGTGGAGGTCGGCGTACACGTCGGCGTAGAAGGCGCGGGCGAGCCGGTTGACGGCCAGGAGGTCCATGCGGCCGTTGCGGACGAACGCCGGGCCCTCGGTGACGGCGTCCAGGGTCCACTGCAGGCTCGGATGCGGTTTCCACCGCCGGGCGGCGCGGCGGCGGGGCCGGGTGAGGACGTCGGAACCGTCGGCGGCCTGGGCCAGGTGGAGCAGGTGGGCGCGTTCGGCGTCGTCGAGCTGCAAGGCCCGGGCGACGGCCTCCAGCACGGCCGGCGAGACGCCGGCGAGGCTGCCGCGCTCCAGTTTGGCGTAGTACTCCACGCTCACATCGGCCAGCGCCGCGACCTCGCTGCGGCGCAGGCCCGGCACGCGCCGGCGGCTGCCGGCGGGCAGGCCCGCCTGCTCGGGAGTGATCTTCGCGCGCCGCGAGGTGAGGAACTCGCGGACCTCTGCCTGGTTGTCCACGCCTTCGACGGTACGTCCCGCGCACGACCACAGGGATGTACTGCCAGTACACCCCTTGACGGTGCCTCGCTACGGGCTCCGGGAGCGGGTTACCTGGATGACGTGGTGCTCCCCGCCCCCGCAGCACGAAGGGCGCGCGCACCCAGGCCCTGTACACGGCGGCGGTCCCGGACATCTGGTGGCTGCACGCCTCGGCACGTGAAGGAACCCCGCTGATGCGCGGCGCAGTGATCCACGCCCCCGGCGACGTCCGTTTCGAGACGCTGGACGACCCCAAGATCCTCAAGTCCACCGACGCCGTCATCCGCACGGCCGTGACCTGTGTGTGCGGCTCGGACCTGTGGCCGTACCGCGGCGCGGAGCCGATCGGAGACCCGCACCCGATGGGCCACGAGTACGTCGGCTTCGTGGAGGAGGTCGGCTCCGAGGTCACCTCGGTGAAGCCGGGCCAGTTCGTCGTCGGCTCCTTCGCGACCTCGGACAACACCTGCGCGAACTGCCGCAACGGGTTCCCGTCGAATTGCCTGCACCGCGAGTTCATGTCGGCCTGCCAAGCCGAGTACGTCCGCATCCCCGACGCACAGGGCACCCTGGTCGCCACCGACGAGGTGCCTGACGAGGAGACGTGGCCCGGCCTGCTGGCAGTGTCGGACGTGATGGGCACCGGCTGGTGGGCTGCCGACGCCGCCGAGGTGGGGCCCGGTTCCACCGCAGTGGTCGTCGGCGACGGCGCGGTGGGCCTGTGCGCGGTCATCGCGGCGAAGGAGAGGGGCGCGGAGCGCATCATCGCCATGTCCCGGCACGCCTCCCGGCAGCGGCTCGCCCAGGAGTTCGGCGCCACCGACATCGTCACCGAGCGCGGCGAGGAGGGCGTGGCCCGGATCAAGGAGCTGACCGGCGGGATCGGGGCGGACAGCGTGCTGGAGTGCGTCGGTACGGGCGAGGCGATGCGGCAGGCCCTGCACTCCGCCCGGCCCGGCGGGAACGTCGGCTTCGTCGGCGTTCCGCACGAGGTCGCGATCGACGGGCAGGAGCTGTTCTTCTCCCACGCCGGCCTGCGCGGCGGACCCGCCCCCGTCCGCCGCTACCTGCCCGACCTGATCGACCGCGTCCTGACCGGCCGGATCAGCCCCGGCAAGGTCTTCGACCTCATCCTGCCCCTGGAGCAGGTCGCCGAGGGCTACAAGGCGATGGACGAGCGCCGCGCCATCAAGGCCCTCCTCAAGCCCTGACCCCTCTCCCGGACAAGGAGCAACCGTGCAGACCACCCGTAGTCCGATCGACACCGTCAAGGGCCCGGCCGACTGGTTCACCGGCGATGTGTACACCGACGCCGTTGCCGCGGCGCCCGCTCCGTCCCGGGCCACGGCCTCGCTGGTGCACTTCATGCCCGGCGCCCGTACCCACTGGCACCGCCACCCGCTCGGGCGGACCGTCTTCGTCACCGAAGGCGTCGGCCTGTGCCGGCGCCGCGGCGGACCGGTGGAGGCCATCCGCCCCGGCGACCGTGTGCTGTTCGAGGCCGGCGAGGAGCACTGGCACGGCGCCGCCCCGAACCGGCTGATGGTCCACCTCGCCATCAACGAAGGCGACGACGACCACGCCGTCGCGCACTGGCTGCACCCCGTCACCGACGAGGAATACACCACCACCCCGGCCACCGACTGAACTGTGCGGCCCGCACCCTGACACCAGCACACCAGCCGGAAAGAAGAAGCGAAGTGAGCGTGACCTACGACTTCCACGGCAAGACAGCCTTCGTCACCGGCGCCGCCTCCGGCATCGGCCGGGCCACTGCCCTCGCCTTCGCCCGCGCGGGCGCACGGGTCGCCCTGGCCGGCGACGGGCTGGGCCAAGTAGCTCGCCCCGCGGGCAGGCCGTCACCGTTTTTACGCCAAGGCGAGGAGAGTGATCTTTCGCCAGAGAGCGGATAAATCATCGCAAGCATGCCGTAACGGCTACTTCGGTCGGATATATCAAGTCACAGGAATCTCTAATTCCATTTTGTGGTATTGATTTAACGCGCAGCTGCAAATAGCTTCCCAGAGGGCCGGAATCCCGGTCCTCTATCGCAGAGAGAATGAGGTGGTCCTCATGTCCATCACCATCAAGCCGGTCGAGAAGCCCGCGATGAGCAAGGTTGCCGGCGCTGTTCTCTGTGGCTGACGCCCATCATTAATGGAGGGGGGGTGCATCACGCGCCTCCCCTCCGTTTCGTAACGAAAGGATTGCTGCATGCTCAAGCGTGACCTCGAATCCCTTCCGCGTCTCAGGCACTGCACCTTCTTCGTCCCCAGTCGCGGGGATGATGTGCTCATGATCGTCGGCGACCAGCACTTCCAGCTGGAGCAGCACGGTGCACAGCTCAAGGACTTCCTGAATCTCAAGCGGTACCTGGACGGGCGGCACACGGTCCAGCAGATCTCGGAGATCACGAATGTCACCCCAGAAGATGTACTCGGGATAGTCAACGCATTCGCAGAGCAGGGCCTGCTCCGCGAGGAGAATCCCGGTCTCGAGAACATCCCGGTCGACGCATTCCTGAAACAGATCGACAAATCCACGGCCATGTGGACCGAGCAGATCGGCTATCATCGCCTGTGGTCAGGACTGGAGAACCAGGAATACCGTAAGGAGGTGTTCCTGGGGTTCATCCTGGAAACATATCACTACATAAACTCGGCGAGCCGGCACATCTCCACGGCTATTTCCCACTGCTCGGACCCGCAGTGGAAGAGGCTGCTCTCGGAGTACCTCGCCGAGGAATACGATCATGCCTGGATGGCCCGGGACAGCCTCATCCGCATGGGCCTGTCCCAGGAAGAGGTCGAGAATGCCCACCCCATCATCGGCACCTGGTCGTGGACCAACAACCTCTGCGAGATCGCACGCGAGGACACTCTCGGGTACCTGGCGTGCACGAAGCTTTTCGAGGCCCGCGGTACGGAGACCATCGAAGGCGCCGAGACCCTGCAGCGGCTGGCCGAGGCCTATGGCTACCCGAAGGACTGCCTCGAACCCCTGGTCTCCCACGTCAGGACGGACGTCGAGGCGAACCACACCGGCCTGCTCGAGGAAGCTCTGGAGGGGCGCAAGTACATACCCGCGGAGCAGGCGCACCGCGCGGTCAACAACCTGCACGACCTCAAGCACTCGTTCGACCAGTACAACGACGGCATCATCCTGTACTACTCGGACGTGTCGAACTACATCCCCCGTTTGAAGGTTGACTACTTCAGCCTGTGACGGTCCAGCCGATTCCGAAGCCCCGTCCACCGGCCGCCACTCCGGAAGGCCGCCGCTTCGCCCGCCTGTGGACTGCTTACACGGTCAACGTCGCCGGGGACGAGTTCTACGTTCTCGCCGTACCGCTGATCGTGTACCAGGTGGGCGGGACAGCCGCCGCCATGAGCCTCGTCTACGCCTGTGCCCTGCTCCCGCAGGTTTTCATGGGTGTCTGGGGTGGCGTGCTGGCAGACCGCCAGGACCGTATCAAGCTGCTTCGGCTGTGTTATCTGTGCTCGGCACTGGTGCTGCTGCTGGCCTACGCGGTGTTCTCTGCCGCCCATGTCAGCGTCGGGGGACTGGCCGTAACCGCCACTCTGCTGGGTGTTACAGCCCCAGTGGCGGCGGCGAGCTTTGACAGCTCTCTGCCCCACTTCGTTCCTCATCACGCACTGCCCCGCGCGAATGCCGCCACCGAGGCGTCTCGAACGACCTGCGTGGTAATGGGTCCTGCGGTGGCAGGATTCGCTGTCAGTCAGCTGGCCCCTGAACAGGCTGTGCTGTTCAACAGCGTTTCCTTCGTCGTGGCCTACCTGCTGCTCTACCGCATCACCTCTCCGGCAGCCCCCGTGAAGCGCGCCCACGGGGGCCTGGTGAGCCAGTGGCGGGACTTGACCACCGGGCTGCGGTACCTTGCCACCGGAAATGCCGCTGTTCGCGTAGGCGTCCTCACCAGCACTGTGGTCAACTTCCTGTTCGGCGCGTATGAACCCATGGTGATCTACCGCATGCGGCATGATCTCAGCCTGGGAGCTGACACGGTGGGGATCATTTTCGCGGTATCCGGGGTGACGTCGGTGGCGGTCGCCCTCCTGCTCTCCTGGAAGGCACCCTCCCGTGGCTACCTCATGGTCATGGGGCTGTCCGTGGCTTTGCAAGGTCTGGCTGTGGCCGGCCTGGGAGCCTTCACCTCGCTGGGCGCCGTCATAGGCGCGCAGGTCGCCCTCGCCACTGGCACTGTGCTCTACACCGTTTACTGGCGTGCCATGCGCCAGACCGTGGTCCCCGTCGAGCTGTTGGGACGTGTTGCCGGGACATGCCGGTCCATCGCCTACGGAGGAGCGTTCCTCGGCAGCGCCGTCTCGGCCGTGACACTCAACAGGTTCGTCGGTGTCAACACCGCACTGCTGCTGGCCGGTCTTGTCTCCACGGCCTTGGGTGCCACGGTCGCCGGCCACGTCTTCTGGACAAGAAAGGTCACCGGGAAGAGCGCACCATGACAGTCCTCCTCGGCATCACTGAACTGCGGCAGCTGCTCACACCGCAGGCCGCTCTCCGGGCGCTGCGCCAAGGCTTTGTCTCAGCCCTCGGCACACAGGTGTCCCCGCAACGCGTACGCCAGAGCCTGCCGTCGTCTCCCGGGAGTATCGCCGTACTGCTGCCGGGACTGCTGACGGACATTCCCGCCTACACAGTCAAGGTGAACGCGAAGTTCCCCGATACATCCCCTGCGATCTCAGGCGTCATCTGTCTCCACGACGTGACAAACGGAAAGCTGCTCGCGCTATTGGATTCCACTTTTGTGACCGCATGGCGGACTGGGCTTTCGGCGGCTTTGGCCACTGACCTGCTCAGCTCGGACGGAACACGTACTGTGGGAATTATCGGTGCCGGGGCCCAGGCCGACATGACTTTGCGCGGGCTGACCCAGCTGCGCACGGTGAAGCGAGTCGTCGTTCACGACGTCGACGGCGGACGGGCTCACCGGATGGCAGGATTGTGGCAACAGGCCGGTCTCGAATGCCGACTTGTCGACAGCGCACGCGAAGTCGCCCGTGACTGCGACAGTATCGTCACCGCGACCTGGTCCCGCCGCCCGCTGCTGCACCTTCCTGACCTCCGTCCGGGCTCGCACATCACCTCGTTGGGAGCGGACGAACCCGGTAAGGCAGAACTCGACGCCCAATTACTGCAGCATGCCCGAGTCATCGTGGACGACCTCGACCTGGCCATGACGTCCGGCGCGCTGGGCACCGCAGGCCTGCGGCGTGAGGATGCCGCGGCGACCCTGGGCCAGATCATCGAAGGAACCGCCCCGGCGAGAACCAGTGCCGAGCAGGTAACCGTCTACACCCCGGTCGGACTGCCCTGGCAGGACCTCGCGCTTTCCTGGGCTGCATACCAGGCAGCGCTCCAGCACGGAGTCGGCGTCGACTTCCAATTCCACCCGTATTCGAAGAACGAGGGCAGCATATGAGTGTGACCACCACGCCTTCTGGGTCAGGGACTCTTCCAGGCATGCAGTTAGTCGACGTGGCACCTTCAACGGTCCCTCCACTCGCCCTGTACCAGAGCCCATGGACGATTGCGCTGGCAATCGCTTTCGCGTTCCGCGGTGCCGGGACCTACGTCATCGACGACATCGACAACGCAGGAGTCGCCCGCGGGAAGGAGGAAAGGCAGGACTTCCGCTCCATCCGCAAGGAAATACTGAGCAAGAAGGGATGGACCAACTGCCGCCCGCTGGCCGCCTTCTGTCCCGACGGGCTGCTCTTCGCGAATCTGTCGCGCGCCAACTACACGGCACTGGACCAACGAGTGCCGCTTGCCGTGCTGGCCAAGCACCGCTCCACGACCGTCGAGCGACTCATCCGCGAGACCTCTCAAAAGCATGGTATGTGGAGTCTGGCCGGGCCCGACCAGGCGATCGCCGCCATCCCCATGCGGACCGCGGCCACCGGGCTGCGTGACATCATCGCCAAACACGAGGCAGCTGTCCTGCGCACCCTGGCCCGCTCCCAGGACCATGAGCCGGCGCTGCGTCGGCTCCGCCACCTCATGCCGGAACCCGGATCAGAGGGAAGCCTGCTGGACTACTTCCGGCAATGCCTGCGCCGAGGCCTGGAACTTGTGGGCAGCGACGCCCCTGTCCTTTCCGCGGCACGCGACTTGATCCCGCCCGACGGAGGCCACCTGCTGCCCCGTTTCCTCCAAGGCGACCCCAAGACCATCGACGTCTACAACACCGCGGCGGCGATCCAAGGCAGCAGGCTCATCGATGCCGGCCACCCGCTCCCCTACTACGCCGTCGGTCTCTTTGACGGTGCGCGCATCGACCTGACCCAAGCGATACGACCAGCCCCGGACCAGATCATCGCCCCCAAGATCCTCGCTCTGGAAGGAGTCGCCGGAATGGCCCTGCCGAGGGCGACAGCGCTCCGGAGCACGATCCTGGCCCGCGAGCACGCCTACCGAGGGCTGGCCAGCGGCTCCAGCCAGGTATTCTTCGAAACCGACTGGCTGGAATCCCTCGGCTCGTGCAGGACGGAAGTCCATGTGGACAGCATCTTCCAGTCGCTGGTCGGAGGCCGACAGGTGATGCCACTTAGCGACCTTGTGGTCGAACTGCTCCGCCACGACGAAGTCGATGAAGAAGACCACCAGCAGGACCCCATCCAACTGTGGACGCGTTGGGCCCTCCGTGAAACCCTGGCGGACCTGCGGACATGGCAGTATCCGGTGCTCGCCTACGCCATTGCCGGAGACAGGTGGGTGGAACAGCTCAGCCTGCGCTCATATACCGAATACCGCCCCTTCTCTCCGACGCCCCCTTCCTCTTTCGGAGACGAAGAAGACAGCTCGTGAACGGCATGACCGCGCGGCAGCAGGCGATCCGTACCGAGCCCTTTTCAACCTGACGGTGAGGCTGTGGTGTTGGTCGGTGTGGGCTGTACGAAACGACGAAGCTCCTGGTAGACGGGTTCTCGACCAAGATCACCCGTGTCGCCAGGAGCTTCGCGTGCTTGTCTGCCCGTCCTCGATCGATCTGTCCAGCAGAACCCTGCGGCGCCTGACCGAGCGGCTGGCAGTTCGGCAACGGGAGATCGGTACGCGGTGGCGACGTCTGCCCGCCGGCCGTCAGGCCCTGCTCGCCTTGGCCCGCCTTCGGTGCGGCGGCACCTGCGCCCGGCTCGCCGCTGGGTTCGGAATCGGCATCGCGGCCGTCTACCGGTACATACGCGAGGCCATCGAAGTCCTTGCCGCTCGCGCACCGACTCTGGCCACGGCGATGGAGACGGCCCGGACGAAAGCGTTCGTGATCCTGGACGGCACGCTGTTGCCGATCGGCCGGATCGCCGCCGACGCCCCCTGCTACTCGGGAAAACACAAGCGGCACGGCATGAACGTCCAGGTCCTCACCGACCCGTTCGGCCGACGGCTCTGGGCGTCACCAGCCCTGCCCGGAGCCACTTGCGACCTGACCGCGGCCCGAAGCCGTGGCATCGTCGACGCGCTCGCCACCGCGGGCCTGAAGTGCTGGGCGTACAAGGCATACCAAGGCGCCGGCCGGCACATCCGAGTCCCCTTCCGGGGCCGTCGGCTCAAGCGTTGGAAGCGACGGCACCACAGCGGTCACGCCAAGATCCGCTGCGTCGGCGAGCAGGTCCTGGCCGTGCTGAAGGGCTGGCGCCTCCTGCGAAAGCTCCGCTGCAGCACCAGCCGGATCACCGACATCGTGAAAGCAGTCCTCGTCCTCCACCACGCCTCAATACGAGATCGGAAAAGGCTCAGTGGGGGAGTACCGGCCGCGCGTATTGACGCTCACGACCTTCGACGTCGACGACTACGTCCACGAGGCGCTCCGGGCGGGCGCGAGCGGCTTTCTGCTCAAGGACGCGCCGCCGGCCGACCTCATCGCGGAGGTCCGCGCCGTGGCCTCGGGCGACGCGCTGCTCGCTCCTTCCGTGACGCGCCGCCTCATCGCGGACTTCGCCGAGCAGCGTCCCGCACAGCCCAGGGCAAGCCCGCGCTGCGGCTCAAGGGCCTCATGGAACGCGAGACCGAGATCCTCACGCTGGTGGCCCGCGGGCAGTCGAACGGGAGATCGCGCAGACGCTGGTGCTGGCCGAGCAGACGGTGAAGGCGTACGTCAGCCGCGTCCTGACCAAGTTTGACCTGTGCGACCGTGCCCAGGCGATGGTCTTCGCCTACGAGTCGGGGCTGGTCGCTCCGGGCGAGTAGGACCGCACGCCCCTCCCCCTACCGCGGTATCACCCCCACATCGGCTCCCCGGTATGACGCCTGGCGCGCAGCCGGTCCCGCACTCTTCACCCGTCACGGGAAGCGCATGTGAGAGGGAGACGGGACATGAGGCCACGCAGAGGCAAGCGGCAGAGGGCGGACGGCCGGCCGGAGGCGGGTGACCGGCCCGAGATCCCGGTCGCCACGCCCGGTCCCGCCGTCGAACCGCGCGACGTCCGGCGGCAGTACGGCCGCGGGGCGGGCACGGTGCACGCCCTGGCGGGCATCGACCTCGCCCTCCCGCGCGGCACGTTCACCGCGGTCATGGGGCCGTCCGGGTCCGGCAGGTCCACCTTCCTGCAGTGCGCGGCCGGGCTCGACCGGCCGACGGCGGGATCCGTGTACCTCGGCGGCACGGAGATCACCGGCATGAGCGGGAACGAGCTCACCGCCCTGGGCGAGATCACCGACGCCTCCGGCTACGCCACCGAGCAGAACCGCGACGCGAAGCTGGGCACCTGGATGAACAACACCATGGCCGCGGTCCTCGGCTCCGCGATCGCCGCGGCCACGCTGATCCCGATGATGGGCGGCGTGACCGGTGACATGCCGTACGTGCCCCCGCTGGTGCACGGATCCTTCGCGGCCGCCGTCGGCGGGCTGACCCTGCTCGCGGTCACGCTGCCGGCCCGGGCCGCGCTGCGCCGCTGGTCCTAGCCCCTCCGGGGCGGCAGCCGGCATCGCATACGCGCCCGTGCCCGGCTCCCATCCCGCGGCTCCCGTCTCTCGGGTCGCGGAGCAGCACGCACCGTGCAGCGGTGGCCCTTGCGCCCGTTCGGCACGCGCCGCAGTGCGGCTGTGCCGCATGCCGTGCGCGCCGCCCGCTGCCCCCTTCCTCACCCGGCAACGACGGAAAGGACACTCATGACCACAACCCTGGCTCCCCCGGCCCCCATCAGGAAGGCCGCTGTCGGAGCCCTTGGGTTACTGGCACTGTCCACCGGCGCTCTGGAGTCGGTGGTCTCACCAACGATCCCCCTCCTGGAACGCGAACTGGACATGAGCCAGTCCGAAGGGGCGCTGCTCAGCATCGTGCTCCTCATCACCGGGGCGCTCATCACGCCGCTGGCAGGCAAGTTCGGCGACCGCTACGGCGGGAAACGGGTCCTGATCCGGCTGATGGCGGTCGTCGCGGTCGGCGGCACGGTGTCCGCCCTGGCCCCGAACCTGCCCGTGCTGCTGCTCGGGCAGGTTCTGCAAGGGGCGATGGTGGGCGCGCTTCCCCTCTCGTTCATCGTCGTGCGCAAACACCTGCTCCCGGGAGAGTCGAAGGTCGCCATCGGGGTGGTCAGCGGACTCTTCGTCGGGGGAGGGATGGTCGGCATGCTGTCGGCCGGGCCGGTGGCGGAGGAGCTCTCCCGGCACTGGATGTTCGCGTTGCCCACGATCGCGGTCATCGGGGCCACCCTGCTCGTCAACAGGCTCATGCCGGACGACCCGCCGGGCGGGCCGGACGACGCGGGCATCGACTGGCCCGGCCTGCTGCTCCTGAGCGGGACGCTGGTCACGCTCATGCTCGTACTCGCGCTGGCGCCCGAAGCAGCCTCGCAACCACTCGTGCTCGGCACCCTTGTCGTGCTTCTGGCCGTCTTCGTCACCGCTTGGGTGTCCGTCGAACGGCGTGCGGCCTCTCCGGTGATCGATCTGCGCATGCTGGTACGGCCCGCGATCTGGAAGGCGTGTGTGCTGACGTTCGTGATCTGCCTCGGGACCTCGATGGCGGTCTATCTCGTTCCGCAGCTGCTCGACGAACGCGGCGACGGGTACGGATTCAGCGCCGGCGCCACCGAGATCGGCTTCTTCCTGCTGCCCGGCGCCGTCACCGCGACGCTGGCCGGGCCGCTCGGCGGAATCGGGGACCGGCGTTTCGGCTCGCGTGCCGTGGTCAGCACCGGGGTCGTCATGATGGCCGTCTCCCTGGTGTTTCTGGCGTCCGTGCACACCGAGGTCTGGCACCTCGTCATCGGCAAGGCGCTGATCGCGCTGGCCAACGGCCTGTGCGTGACGGCGATGATGACCAGCACCGCTACGGACGTCGATGCCAAGGACACCGGCATCGCCACCAGCCTGATCCTGGTGAGCCGCGTACTGGGCTACGCCGTGGGCGGGCAGCTCGGTGGTGCGCTCCTCACCGCCGCGACCCCTTCCGGGTCGGAGGTCGCGGCCGAATCGGCTTACGTCACCGGCTTCGTCATAGCCGGCGTCGTCACGTCGCTGGCTCTGTTCGTCACTCGCACCATGCCCAAGGGAGTCAAGGAATGATCCTCACCGAACAGCTGACGGATGTCCGTAGCACGTCGAGGCGCAAGGTCCTGATCTCCGGGGCCAGCATCGCGGGGCCCGCCCTCGCGTTCTGGCTGAACCGATACGGGTACGCGGTCACGGTCGTGGAGAAGGCGCCCACCATACGCGGGGGCGGCTATCCCGTCGACGTGCGCGGCACCGCACTGGAAGTCGTCCGGAGGATGGGAATCCTGCCGCGGCTGCGAGACGCGCACATCGACCTGCGGCGGCTGACCTTCCTCGACTCGGACGGCAGCGAGGTGAGCTCCCTGCACCCGCATGCCGTCACCGGCGGCGTCGCTGGACAGGACCTGGAGGTACGGCGCGGGGACCTGACGGAAGCGCTGTACACGGCGGTCCGTGACGACGTGGAGTTCCTGTTCAACGACTCCATCGACACCCTCGACCAGAGCGGCCACGGTGTCGCCGTCACCTTCCGCGGGGGCGGCAGCCGGACGTTCGACATGGTGTTCGGCGCGGACGGCATGCACTCGCGCACACGGGAGATGCTGTTCGGCCCCGAAGAGCAGTTCCACCGCTACCTCGGCTACTGCTTCGCCGTGTTCACCATGCGCAACACC
This sequence comes from Streptomyces nitrosporeus, assembly GCF_008704555.1. Lineage (NCBI taxonomy): Bacteria > Bacillati > Actinomycetota > Actinomycetes > Kitasatosporales > Streptomycetaceae > Streptomyces > Streptomyces nitrosporeus. The sequence continues at coordinate 88,131 of NZ_CP023702.1, read as the reverse complement.
CTCGGGCTCTCCCACGAGGCCGTGATGTGGAACGCCCCGGGGAGGGCCGCGGCACTCTACGCCACGGGGGACGACGCCGAGGTGCACGCCTTTTTGAACTTCGCCCGGGCGGAGCCGCCCAGGGACGTGTTCCGGGACCCGCAGGGCCGACGTGACCTGGTCGCGGAGGCCTTCGCCGACGCGGGATGGGAGGTTCCGGGCATGCTGGCCGCCCTGCGCGAGGCGGAGGACCTGTTCTTCGACGGGGTCAGCCAGATCCGCATGCCCCGCTGGTCCAGCGGCAGGGTGGCACTGGTCGGCGACGCCGCGTACGCGCCCTCGTTCCTCACCGGACAGGGCACCAGCCTTGCCCTCGTCGGCGCGTACATGCTCGCCGGCTGCCTCGCGCATCAGGGGTACGGCGCGGGCTTCACCGCCTACGAACGCGGCACCCGGGAGTTCGTGGCCCTGAACCAGGGGCTGGTCGGCCAGGGCGGCGCCACTCTCTTCCCCACCACGGCCCAGGCCCTGGAACAGCGAAACGACAGGCTGCGCAGCCTCAGCGGCATGCCCCCGGCAGAGGGAGAACCGGCTCATTCGGCGCTCACTCTGCCCGAGCCCCTGCGCCCGGCATGACCACCGAGCCGGCTCGGGCCCTGCCGAGCTGAGGTCACGTCCTGCGGAGTGGTGTAGTAATGCGATCAAGGCATCGGTCGAGGCCCTCGCTGATCTGCAGGTTGGTGCAGACGAGTCACGAGAGGCGACCGCCGCTACACCACTCGGTGGGACACGACCGCGGTGGGTGCCGGCCCGGCCGGCACCCGTCGCGGTCACCTCAGCACCCCACCGCTCGCTCACGGGCTGCCGGTTCCAGGACCGGCCTTCGGAGACGGGCCGTGGTCTCGGACAGCCGCTGGTGAGCGCCGTAGGGTCAGCGGCCGATCTTGTCGAGCTCGGCGAGATCGTCGTCGGACAGCGGGAGTCCCGCGCCGGCGGCGTTCTCGCGCAGGTGTGCCACCGATGAGGTGCCGGGGATCAGCAGGATGTTCGGCGACCGCTGCAGGAGCCAGGCCAGGGCGACCGACATGGGCGTCGCGTCCAACCGGGTGGCTACGGCCGTGAGCGCCGAGGACTGCAGCGGGCTGAAGCCGCCGAGGGGGAAGAAGGGCACGTAGGCGATGCCCTGCTCTGCGAGCTCGTCGATCAGGTCGTCGTCGTGGCGGTGGGCGAGGTTGTACATGTTCTGCACGCACACGATCGGCGCGATCGAGCATGCCTCGGAGACCTGTTCCGCCGTCGCGTTGCTCACGCCGAGGTGCCGGATGAGGCCCTGCCGCTGGAGGCCGACGAGCGCCCCGAACGCCTCAGCGAGCGAACCGGGCACAGGGCCCTGGGCGTCGCCGAGCCGGAGGTTGACCACGTCCAGCGTGTCGAGGCCGAGGTTCTCCAGGTTCTCGGTGACGGCCCGGCGCAACTCTTCAGGCTTGCGTGCCGGGGGCCAGCCTCCCTCCTCGTCGCGGGTCGCCCCGACCTTGGTCACGATGTGCAGCGAGTCGGAGTATGGGTGCAGCGCCTCACGGATCAGCTGGTTGGTGATGCGCGGCCCGTAGGCGTCGGCGGTGTCGATGTGCGTGATGCCGAGGCCGACGGCCTCGCGGAGAACGGCGAGTGCGCCCTCGCGGTCGGCAGGCGGACCCATGACCCAGGGGCCGGCGAGCTGCATGGCGCCGTAGCCGAACCGGGTGACGGTCAGGTCGCCCAGGGTCCAGGTGCCGCCGGGAAGCGAGACGGAGGGGGTGCCCATGGTGTGCCTTTCGTGTTAAGCCGGGGAGTGGTGCCTGACGGCGCCTTGCACCACTATTGGTGCGTAGCTTCTAGTCGGGAAGTAGGCACCTCGAAGTGCGTAAGGCGCCCACAGGTGAGAGGAACGGTCCATGGCGACGATGACGGCAGCCCAGCAGAGAGCACAGGCCAAGGTGGAGTACGACGCCTTCGTGGCGGCCTGCCCCAGCCGCAAGCTGCTCGACCGGATCTCCAACAAATGGGTCACGCTGATCCTGGCCGCGCTCGGCAGCGACAGCGCGCACCAACCCGGCGCCGACTGCGCCGGCGCGCCCCGGGCGATGCGCTACTCGGAACTGCAGCGCCTGCTGGCCGGCGTCAGCCAGAAGATGCTCACCCAGACGCTGCGCTCCCTGGAGCGCGACGGCCTGGTGTCCCGCACTGTGGTGCCGACCGTGCCGGTCACGGTCTCCTACGAGCTGACCGATCTCGGCCTGTCGCTGTACGAGATGATGCGGGGCCTCAAGGCCTGGGCCGAGACGCACATGGACGATGTGCTTGCCAACCGCGAGACCTACGACACCCGCGTCGCCTGACTGATCGTTTCGGAATGAGGTTCTGAGCCGTCTCAAGCAGCTGATGCCGCAGGCGGGTTGGAGGAGTCCCAGGTGAAGGCCGGCGCGTGTCCCGTAGCGGATGCGGAGCCGTTTGAACTGGTGGAGCCGGGCAAGGGTCCGCTCGACAACCCATCGGGTCCTGCCCGGGCCGGAGCCGTGCGGGGCACCACGTCGGGCGGTCTTGGGTGTGATGTCGCGAGCCCGGATGAGACGGCGGTACGTGTCGGAGTCGTAGCCCCGGCCGGCGAACGGCGGATTCTAGGGATCGTCGCAACACGTGGTCGCCTGTGTCAGGCGGCGAGTAGTTCATGCAGACGCTCGGCTGGGGTTTCCCAGCCGAGTGTTTTGCGTGGGCGTCCGTTGAGTTCGGTGGCGACGGCGGCCAGGTGCTCGTGGGTGTGGACGGACAGGTCGGTGCCCGCGGTCCCCGGCCCGCCGCCCCAGGGCGCGGCCCCGCCACCCCCACACCTCCGGTCCCGACGCGGACACCCGGAACCGCTTCGCGGCGGTCGTGTGCGCGCGACGCATCCGGTCGAGCTCGTCGTGCTCCGCCGGGGCGACGAACACCGCTTGCCGCACGGCCCGTTCCACCGTCACACCCCCTCACCACGACATCGGCGGCAGAAAACCCAACGGCCCCGGGCAGCACCACGTCACGCCCTGGCCACCGGAACACCAGACGGCAGTGCGGCTTGTCCAGGACATCGCCGACGGGCAGCGCATCGTCGGGCGTACGGGCCGGGAAGACCGTCAGAAGGGGATCGGCGTGCTCGTCGTTGTCGTCGGCGCGGATGTGACGGTCCCAGGCCCGGACTGTGGCCACCAGCCCTTCGGCGAGCTCGGGCCCCTGCTCGCCGAAGGCGCGCACGGCCCACTCCTTGCCCTGCGGGCTGTCGCCGTCCTTGGTCCGGACATGGATCGGACAGGCCGATGACGCCTCGCCGATGACCGCGGGGGCGTCGCGGTCCTTCGCTATGCCGGTCACTTCCTCAGCGGGCCCCAAGCGGGCGGCCAGCAGGGGGAAGCCCGACAGGGTGGTGGCCGCGTACGGCCGCAGGGAACCGAAGTACGCGTTCTCGCCCCCATGGACACGCCGGTCGCGACCTCGTGCCGCCGCCCGCGCAGCGCCTCCTCCAGGCCCACCGTGCCGGCGGCGGGACCGTCGTCGAAGCGCGGTGCCAGCGCTCCGTCGTGCAAGGGGGCCGGCTTCGGTGGGCACTCCTGGCTGCTGGACCTGTCGCCTGATCATGAGCAGAACCCTCTGCGGACTCTGCTCGCGAGGTAACAAGGCCCTGGCAGGAGGCTGAAGCCCGCCGGCGCGGTGCCCGGCGGCCGGTTCCGCCCCGTCCCGGAACCGCGTCCCCGGCCAGGGACCCGCCCGTGCCCGCCGAGCGTTACCGGCGAGCGGTGCCGACGGTCGCCTCCTCGCTGCCGGCCGGGTCCTCGGCGGCCGGCGAGGCGGGCGCGCGGACCGGCCCGGCGTCCGCAGGAGGCGTCGGCGCCGCCGGGCCGGGGCGGCGCCGACCGAGGTGGTGAAAGAACAGGTTGAGCACGACGGCGGTGAGGGTGCCGAGCATGATCCCGCTCTCGAAGAGCGCCCGTAGCTGGCGGGTCGGCATGTGCTCGGCGAACTGCGGGAACGCGGTGGGCAGGAAACCGACGCCCAGACTGGTGGCGACCAGGATCGTGTTGCGGGAGTCGGTGAGGTCGGCCTGACCGAGGATGCGCACCCCGACCACCGCGATGGTCGAGAAGAGCACGATCGTCGCCCCGCCGAGGACCGGCGCCGGCATGGCCGAGACGACCGCCCCCACCTTGGGCACCAGACCGAGCACCAGCATGATCACACCGGACCCGGCGACGATCCAGCGAGACTTCACCCGGGTGAGCTGGAGCAGGCCGATGTTCTGCGAGTACACCGTGGTCGGGAAGGAGTTCAGAAGCCCCCCGAGCACGGTCGCGATCCCGTCGGCGCGCAGGGCGCGGGTGATGTCCGGGCCCTCGACCTCGCGGCCGGTGATCTCGCCGATCGCGAAGAACTGTCCGATCGACTCCACCGCGATGATCACCATGACCAGCACCACGGCCAGGACGGCGAGCAGGTCGAAGCGGGGCACGCCGTAGTGGAACGGTGCCGTCATCCCGAACCAGCCGGCCTCGCCGATACCGGAGAAGTCCGTCCTCCCGGCGGTCGCCGCCACCGTCGTCCCTGCGGCCAGGCCGAGCAGGACGGCCAGGGTCGCGACGAAGCCGCGCGCCACCTTCGTCAACAGCAGGATCACCGCCAGGGTGACGCCCGCCAGCCCGAGGTGGCCCGGGGTGCCGAAGGTGGGGGACGAGGGGTCGCCTCCACCCACCTGGCGGGCCGCCACCGTCATCAGGGAGATCCCGACGACCGTCACGATCGTTCCGGTGACCAGCGGCGGGAAGAACCGTACGAGGCGCGAGAACACCGGTGCGACGAGGAACAGCGCCAGGCCGGCGGCGATCACCGCGCCGAAGACCGTCGGCAGGCCGGCCGTCGCGCCGCCCGCCGCGAGCCCGACGGAGACCAGGGAGGGCACGGCGGCGGTCGACATGCCCTGGACGACCGGCAGCCGGATGCCGATGCCGGGCAGGCCCACGGCCTGGAGCAGTGTCGCGACACCGCACGCGAGGAGCGAGGAGTTGACCAGGCGAGCCACCTCGTCGGGCGGCAGGCCGATGCCCTGGGCCACGAGCAGGGGCATCACCACCGCGCCCGCGTAGAACGCGAGGACGTGCTGCAGGCCGAGCAGCCCGAGGCGCCAGAGGGGCGGGACCTCCTCGACCGGGTCGGAGGGCCTCGGGCATGTCGTCCTGCCGGTGTCCGTCGTCAGCATGGGGAAACTCCCTGGAAGGTGTGGTCCGTGATGTCGGCGCGACGCGTGAGCGCGGCCGCGTGCTCCCGCGCGTGGGCGTACAGCTCTTCCTCGTCGATCCGGGTGCACCGGCCGTCCTCGAAGACCACCTCGCCCGCGACGATCGTCATCACGACGTCGGAGGACTGCGCGGTGTGGACGAGATGCGCGCCGAGGCGGTTCAGGGGGGCGTGGCGGGCCGTGCCCGACACGTCGACGATGGCCAGGTCGGCCGGCGCACCCCGTGCGACGAGGCCGGCGCCCGGCGCCGCCCCGGTGGAGCGTGCGCCGCCGAGCGTCGCGGCGGTCAGCGCGTCCTCGCAGCGCACCGACGCCGGGTCGAGGGTGGCCAGGCGCTGTGTGAACAGCATCTGCTTCATCACCTCGAACATGTCCTGCCTGCCGCCCGCGCACGGGCCGTCCGTGCCGAGGGCGACGGTCGCCCCTGCGGCGCGCAACGCGGCCAGCGGCATCGATCCCGAGGCCAGAGAGGCGTTGGAGACCGGGTTGTGGGCCACGCTCGCACGGCGTGCGCCGACCGCGGCGATCTCCTCCTCGTCGAGCCAGACGGCGTGGGCGAGGGTCGCGCGCGTGTCGAGCAAGCCCTCCTTCTCCAGCCAGGCGACCGGACGGATGCCGTAGGCGTCGAGGTAGCTCTCGGGGTCCTTCGCCCCTTCGCTGCAGTGCGTGTGCCAGCGGACGCCGGCCCCGCGGGCCTGTTCGACGGCGCCGTGAACCAGGTCCGGGTCGCCGTAGGACAGGTTGAGGGGGGCGGGCCAGACCTGGACACGGGAGCCGGCCGGGCGGGAAGCCAGACACTCGGCGGTGATCCTCAGCTCCTCGGCGGTGGAGTACCGGTACAGGGCGGTCGGCAGGCCGCGGGACTCCGCGACGGCCGTACGGTCGCCGAGCATGCCCCGGGCCACCGCGCCGCGCAGTCCGGTCTCCTCGATGGCGTCGGCCACCGCGAGGACCGTCTCCGTGTCCGTCGGCGCGTAATGGTGGTCGACGACGGTCGTGATGCCCGCCCGAGCGGCCTCCGCCGCTCCGAGCCGGACGGCGACCCGGGCGTCCTGCGGGGTGACGGCGATGGCGTACGGCCACATGAACGTGCGCAGCCACGGCCAGATCGCCATGCCGTCGCCCAGACCGCGGGCGAGTGACTGGAACAGGTGGGTGTGCGCGTCGGTGAAGCCCGGCAGTACGGCCCTGCCGGTGCAGTCGATGTCACGGCGGGCGCGGAACGCGCGCCGCAGTGTTGCCGCGGAGCCGACGGCCACGATCCGCCCGGCATCGACGGCGACCGCGCCGTCCTCGTAGGTGACCGTGCGGCCGGTGTCCTCGGGATCGGGCGTCAGGACGTGGCCGCCGGTGAGCAGCAGGTCGCAGTCGCGGGGTGCGGTGGACGCGCCAAGGGGCGGGTACGGCATGGCGGAGCTCCTCGTGACGGGAGGGCGGTGGGAGGGAGAGCGGAGCGGGGAGCGCAGGCTGGGGAGGGCCCGGAGGCGGGGAGGCCGGGAGACGGGGGCCGCCACCGGCGGAGCGGTGCGCGGGAGCCGGCCGGAGCCGGGCGCGGAGTCCCGCGCGGTCGTGGGCCCGCCCGGGGCGGTTCGGGGCGGACCGCCCCGGGCCTCCTGCCGCGGGTGGCGACCCGCGGCAGGAGGAGCCGTCAGCCCGCGAAGTTCGCTGCGATGCGCTGCCGCAGGTAGTCCGCTGCGGTGACGGGCGCGTGGACGCCGTCCGGGTCCGCGATGAGGGCGCTTCCGTCGGCCTGCGCGAAATAGGCGATCGAGTAGCGCGGGCCGAGATCGCCGTCCGGGTGCGGCGGGGCGACCCGGTGGAAGTTGGACGGCAGCCGGTCGCCGCTCCAGCGCGCCAGCATGTCCCCGATGTTGCAGGTGATCAGGGACGAACGGGCCGGGACCGGGGTCCAGCGGCGCTCCCCGGCCTCGCGACCCGGGCAGACCTGCAGCCCTTCCTGGCCTTCGCGCTGGAAGAGCAGGGTGAGGCAGTCGAAGTCGGTGTGGGCCCCGGCACGCCAGGAGTTTTCGGCCATGGCGCGGACCGCTGCCTCACGGCTCGTCGCGTAGTAGTGCAGCAGGCGCAGGGTGGACTGGTGGTCCGGGGCCGACGGGTCGTGCCGTGCGGCGAAGAACCCCTCGGGCAGGCCGAGCCGGTCGGCGAAGCAGCCCAGGACGCGCATGGCCAGGTCGTGACAGCGGGCCTCGAAGGAGAGCAGGGTGGCCCGGAAACCGGCGAGTTCGGACTCCCGGGGCCACATGCCGGCCATGCGCGGGCGGGTGAGCTGGAAGGACTCTTTCTCGTCCGGGGTGCCGGTCGACGGCCGGACCTGGCTGCGGTACTCCCAGCCCGCGTTGCTCCCCGGCCGCAGGGCCTGCCCCGCCTTCACCTCGGCCGGGAGCGCGAAGTAGGCGCGGGCGGCTGCGAAGGCGGCGTCGGTCTCGTGCCGGTCGATGCCGTGACCGCTCAGCTGGAAGAAGCCGATCTCCGTGGCCGCATCCCACAGTTGGCCGGCGATCTCGGAACGCCGGTCGTCGAAGTCGCCGAGGTCGATGACCCGGATCTCGCGCTCGGCCGTCCCGCCGTTACCGGCGCCCATCTCCCGCTCCCTGGCCAGTTCGGCCTCGGCGGTCACGGCGGCGGTGCCGCTGGGAGCGGGGGACGCGGGCGTGCTCTCGGTGTGCGTGTTCAACGTGGTTCTCCCTGTGGAAAGCCACACGGCCGACCCCTACGACGCCGACCGCGCGAGCGGGTGAACGAAGCGCGGTCACCGCCCCCGGCGCTTCCACCGGCCTGGGCCACGGCCCCGGTCGGGCACGGTCGCCACGGCCTTGCTGCCGCAGACGTCGTGAGCTGGCAGCCGGTCCCCGGACCGGGAGGCACCTCGACCGGGGAACCGGATGCGCGATGCGGAGAGTCTGGCGCGCACGTGTTTCGGGCACCGCGACACGAGATGACGGTGCTGTAACCGCGAGCCGGGTTCAGCGGCGACGGGGCTCACGGCCTTCCGGCTCGCGCCACCGGCCCAGGCACTCACCGCCGGCCGGTGGGCCCTCCCGCCCGACGGGCACGGGGCACCCCGGGTCGGGTGAGCACTGGTTCCCGCGCGGACGCCGGAATCCGGGCTTCGGGCGGAAGGCGCCGAAGCCGGTGAAGTGATGCGTTGTGAACGAGGTATCCGGTGATGTTGTCGGGGCGGGGGCAACACAAGGGCGGAGCCGGGTCCCCGGCTTCGCGAACCGGGACCGGCCGCTACGATCCGTCGCGCTTCATCGGAACGCGTGCGTCAGAGGCGGACCAACGATCCGGGGCTGACATAGCGGCGTGATCGGACAGAAGCCGCTTGTCGCGCGAACGCCTCCACCTGCCTGGTCTTGATCGACCGCGCATTCCCGGCTGTACTCGACAGCGCCCCGGACCGCAGGGGCGCGCAGGTCCCGAGCAGCCCCCTGGAGAGCACGCCCGCACCCGCAGGAGAGAAGGCCATATGCCCACCCCGGTAACCCCCGCGTTCCGCAACTACGTGGAAGACATTCTCGACGGCCTCCGCAACACACCCGGCCGCGAAATCCTCGTCGCAGGTGAGCGTGGTGAACGGCGCATCGGAGCGACCGAGTTCCGCTCCCTGGTGTACCGGCTGGCGCGGGCGCTGAAAGAGCGTGGTGTGGGTCCGGGCAGAGGGGTGACCCTGTTGTGCGGGAACCTGCCGGAGACCATTGCGGTCCGGTACGCGGTGAACCTGCTGGGCGCGCACTGCAATCACCTCTACAACAGGCTCGGCGCGGACGTGCAGGCGAAGATCGTCGCCGATGTGGAGACGTACGCGCTCGTCGTCGACCCCCGACTGGCCGCCCGCGCCACGCAGATCACCGAACTCGTACCGGTTGAACGGGTGTTGGTGCTCGGGCCGGTTCCTGCTGATGCGCCCACCGGCGGCGAGGACTTGCTCGCGCTCGCCGCGCCGCAGCCGGAGACCCCGGTGGAGAGCCAGGCCCGTCCCGAGGACCTGTGCATGATCAGGCACTCCGGTGGCACCACCGGGCATCCCAAGGGGGTGCGGAGCACGTTCGCCCGAATGCGGAACACGGGCCTGATGCGGGAGTTGTCCGATGAGGTCCGCCGCGACCTGGTGTGCACCCCGCTCTCCCACGCCGGAGGGTTCCTCGCCGACACCACCCTCGCGAGCGGCGGCACGGTCGTCCTGCACGACGGTTTCGACGCGGGTGAGGTCCTCGCGACGATCGCACGCGAGGAGATCACCCACGTACTCCTGCTGCCCCCGCACCTCTACCAGGTCCTCGACCACCCGGACATCGAGACCACCGACACCTCCAGCATGCGGCGGATCACGTACGGCAGCTGCCAGTCCTCCCCGGTCCGCATCGCCGAGGCCGTCCGCCGCTTCGGACGTGTCCTGCAGCAGAGTTACGGGCAGTTCGAGGCCGGCGCCGTCAGCGTGCTGCCCGCAGGAGAACACGACCCCGACCGGCTCGACGTCCTGCGTACCGCGGGCCGCGTCATACCGGGCGTCGAGGTCGAGATCCGGACCGAGAGCGGCACAGTGCTCCCCCACGGAGAGGTCGGCGAGATCTGTGTCCGGGGCCCCCAGGTGATGGATGGCTACTGGAAGGACCCCGAGCTGACCGCCGAGGTTCTCGAACCGGACGGGTGGCTGCACACCGGCGACCTCGGCCGCCTTGACGCCGAGGGATACCTCACCGTCGTCGACCGCATCAAGGACATGATCGCCGTGGTCGGCGGCCATGTGTACACCACCGAACTGGAGGAATTCCTCCATACCCATCCCGACGTGCGCCACAGCGCCGTCTACGGGGTCCGCGACCAGGGCCGCATCGAACGCGTCCACGCCACCGTCGTCCTCGCGCCCGGCAGCACCACCACCGCGGAGGACCTGCGCGCCCTGGTCCGTGACAGGCGTGGGGAACTCTACGTACCCGACCTCATCGAGTTCGTGGAGGCGCTGCCGCTGACGGACGCGGGCAAGCCCGACAAGAAGGAACTCCGCCGCTGGGCGGCCTGACCGGGAACCGGACACGCGGTGCTTCTCCGAGAGCGCGGGCAGGACGAAGCCCGGTTCGTGGTCGCGCGGCACCCTCAGCGGCCCCGGCGCACGGGCGGCGAGCGGATCGAGGAGCGCGTCGGTACGGGCACGGGCGGCGGACCCGCTGATCCCGGGCCCGGCGGCGGTCTTCCCCGGATCGTGCACTGCCGGCAGCCGACACCACGGTGCAAGCACCCCCGACAGTCCGGTCCAGCCCGGGCTCGCGGACGGTCTCGGCCGGAAGCAGTCCGCCAGTCCGCGCGACCTCACCGCTCCCTCCCCGTCGCCCTCCACGCGGAGACGTGGACAGGACTCGATACACTTCGTCCCCCGGAGAAGTGCTGCCTTCTTCGCTGCCGACAAGCCCCTCGGTATGTTCCACCGGTGCGGGCCAGGGATACTTCCCGTCTCCTGCACGAGGTCATCCACATCTCGGGAGAGTTCGATATGGCGCATGCGCTGGCGTTTGTGGCCGTAGTGGCACTCTCCGGGCTCTCCTTCCTCATGTACGTAGCCCTTCGGGCGCTGCTGGAGATTTTCGTCGCCAAAGTACGACTCGGCACCAGGGGAGCGCGTACTCGGGGCAGGTGTGTCGGATACACAAGCAGCCGCTACGGCAACGGGGTCGTCGTGGCATTCGCGGACCCGTCTGGCGTGACGAATCACATGGTCGCCCGTGCGTGGAAGGGCGTACTGCCGGAAAAGGGGAGCGAGGTGGAGATCGTCTACCTGCCGCAGGATCCAAAGGTGGCTGACGTCTGGCCGGTTCGCGCGCTCATTCCCAACGCCGTCTATATGACAGTGGCGGTCCCGGTGTTTCTGGCGGCGGGCATGGCATGCGTGGTGGCCGTGGCATGTATCGTCCGAGCTGTGTGACTCTCCGGCTGACCGAGGCCCCCGGTGTGCGGGAGGTGCTGACCAGTCGGCCGGGGCGGTTTGACGGGTGATCAGGTTCGTTTGTCCGGCCGTCGCCAGGCCGGCGTAGCACTTCTCCTCGAACTCGACGGGGCCGGGGCGGCCGAGCCGTTTCCGGGCCCGCCGGCTGCTGCGGAAACGGTCGGGGTACCCGAAGCCGCCTTCCCACGCCGCCACCGCGAAGTCTCGTTCACCCACCCCCGGCAGAGCGATGCGGACGTCCCCCACCGGGCCGTCTCTCAGATCGGCGGCCTCACCCCTCCCGGCCACGCAACGGCCCCTGCGGAGACCGCCACCATCCGCCGGCGCATCGTGACCACGTCCAAGGAGCACCCCGGAAAGGTGTCCCGCGGCCGATCGGCGCGGCTCCGCAACGGAATCCACCCCGGCGCGTGGGAGCACGCCGTGTGAGGGCCGGCCTCTGCCCGGCGTCGAGGGCGGCCTCGCGCTCCGCGGTGGTGTCGTGTCCGCGCGGCCATCGGCCCCTGCTCGCGGTGACGGCAGACTCCAGTCGCTCTTTGAAGGCTGTACTACTCGGGCTCGGGCGTCAGCCAGGTGACCACGACGGTACGCGCGACCTTCGCGTCCTTCATCGCCCGTGACCGGTGGTTGCCGTTGGTGTAGGAGTCGCCCGCGGGGGCGATCCCCAGGCCCGGTTCGAGCATGGAGTTGAGGGCCATGAGGTCCTGGTCGCCGGTACCGAGTTCCCTGGCGAGCGTCATGTGCTGCTCGGCGATCTCACGGTCCGGCCTCCCCTCACGCCTCGCCCGCTCGATCAGTCCGATCGCCAGCTCGCTGACGCCGGCCCAGTCCTGCTGGTGGTACCAGCAGCAGGAAGTGCGCCCGTGGGGCTGATCACGCGAACCGGACACCATGCAGGCCTCCCGGAACGGGTCCGGTTCGGGCAGGTCGGTGACCGCCACGATCTCGTATCGCAACTGCTCCTCGGGCGGCTCGGGGCGAGGGGCGTAGCCCTCGCCGCGGGTGCCGTCCACCGGTGCGCCGACCAGCGCGGTGAGCTGCTGTGCGCGAAGCGGCACCCACCCGGCCGCGCGGAGCTCGGAACGGCTGTCCATGTGGAAGACCACCATCTCGTATCCGCCGTCCGGCCCGGGGGCCGCAGGGTCCACCTGGCGCTGGATCCAGAGTGGCGGTTGCGGGGCGTCCGGGAAATACAGCTCCCATACGCGGGAGGCGTAGCGCTCGGCCGCGTTCGTCAGGCTGGTGCCCTCGTCGTAGGTCTGCGTCGCCACCGCGACCGGCCGGTGGCCCGGAGCGGTGAAGAGCTGGAGCCGGAAGCTGCAGGGGGACCCCCAGGCGTCGCTTCCGGCGTCGAACATGTGGTCGTCCACCGTCCGGTCGCGGGGTGCCGCGTGCACGCGCAGGATCTCTTCCGGACCGGGATCGCCGCCGGGTTCCGACGGGAGCGGTGGCTGGTCGGGCACGGGGGTCTCCACGGGTGAGGACGGTCAGAGGGCCCTGAGGACCGCGCCGACTCTACAGAGGACGGTGGCATCGGCGCCGGGGCCGCCGCCGGAGCGCTTCAGACGCGTGGCCCTTCGGGGAGGAACGTCACCTGTGGCGCTCCCGTGCACGGATGGGTGGCGACTTCCGCCGCCACTCCGTAGACCTCGGCCAGGAGGTGCGGGGTGAGGACCTCGGCGGGAGGACCGGAGGCGGTGACCGCGCCGTCGTGCAGGACGTAGAGGCGGTCGCAGTAGTAGGCGGCCAGGTTGAGGTCGTGCAGGGCGAGCAGCACGGTCGTGGGCAGGCGGCGCAGGGTGCCGAGCACGGACAGCTGGTGCCGGATGTCGAGATGGTTGGTGGGTTCGTCGAGGACGAGGAGGGTGGGCCGCTGGGCGAGAGCACGCGCGATGAGGACGCGCTGGCGTTCGCCGCCGGAGAGCCGGTCGAAGGGGCGGTCGGCCAGGTGGACGGCGTCGACCGCCAGGAGCGCGGAGTCGATGAACCCGGTGTCCTCGGGGGTGTCACCGGACAGAAGCCGTTTGTGCGGGGTGCGGCCCATGGCGACGACCTCGCGGACGGCGAGGTCGAAGTCGGCCGCCGAGTCCTGGACCACCGCCGCCACGGTGCGGGCCAGTTGCCGTACCGGCAGTGACCAGGCGTCGCCTCCGTCGACGCGTACCCGACCGGTGTCCGGGCGCAGGACGCGGTAGACGGTGCGCAGGAGACTGGACTTGCCGCTGCCGTTGGGGCCCACGAGCCCGATGGTCTCGCCCGGACGGGCGGTCAGGGAGACGTCGCGCACCAGGTGACGGGCTCCGGCGGTGAGCGTGACGCCGTCGATGCTCAGTTCGGTCGCGGTCATGCCACTCCTCGGTCGGTGCCGCGCCGGGCGTCCCGGCGCATCAGCCACAGGAAGAACGGCCCGCCGCACAGGGCCGTGAGCACGCCGACGGGTATTTCCATCGGCGCGGCGATCGTCCGCGCGGCGATGTCGGCCCAGATGAGGAAGACCGCACCGCCGAGCGCCGCCGTCGGCAGTACCCGGCGGTGGTCCCCGCCGACGAACAGGCGCACGATGTGCGGCATCATCAGCCCGACGAAGCCGATCGGCCCGGCCGCCGCGACCAGCACTCCCGTGACGAGGGAGAGCACGACGAACAGGCGGGCACGGAACCGGCCCACGTCCAGCCCCATCGTGGTGGCCGCCTCCTCGCCGGCCAGCAGCAGATTCAGGTTGCGCGCCTGCACCATGAGGACGCCGATACCGAACAGCAGAGCCGTGCTCGGCAGCCACAGGGTGCCCCAGTCGACCCCGCCGAGGCCGCCCAGGGTCCAGGCGAGGACCGCGCGGGCCTCGTTGCCCCGGCCGGTGGTGAGCAGCAGCAGATCGAGGACCGCGGTGAGCACCGCCGCGACCGCCACCCCGGACAGCACCAGCCGTGCCGAGGTGATACGTCCGCCGGTGCGGGCGGTGGCGTACACGAGCAGGAGCGCGCCCAGGGCGCCCACGAAGGCGGCCACCGACAGGGAGACCGGCCCGAAGAGGGTGACCCCGAACACGATCACGGAGACCGCGCCGAGGGACGCCCCGGAGGAGACGCCCAGCAGGTACGGCTCGGCGAGCGGGTTGCGCACCAGGGCCTGCAGCGCGGTGCCGATCACCGCGAGGCCTGCGCCGGTGACCGCACCGAGCAGCACCCGCGGCGCCCGCACGTCCATCACGATGGTCTCCCGGGCCCGCGGCCAGTCCGGCTGCCGCCAGCCGGCGCCCAGCGCGTGCGTCACGATGTCCCACACCTGGCCGGGCGGCACCCGGACGGAGCCGATGGCGAGGCCCGCCGTGGCGGAGACGACGAGCAGGACGGCGAGTACGAGCAGCGTGACGGCCGGCCTCGCACGGCCCGGCCCTGACGCGCCGGCCTTCTGCCGCTGGACCGTCCGCTCGACGGACGTACCGGTGGCGGCCGCCCGGGTCACCGGAAGCTCGCGGGGTGCAGTCCGCGAGCCAGGTCCTCGACCGCGTAGGCCGAACGGACGCCGACCAGGGTAGCGGTCAACGGCAGAACGACGAACCGCTTGTTCCTGACGGCGGGTACGTCGGCGAGCGCGGGCCGGGAGAGCAGGAACTCCTTCTTCTCCTCCACGCTTCCGGCGCCCGCGTAGTCGTAGATGACGATGGCCTCCGGCTTGCGTTCGACGACCTGCTCCCAGGAGACATCGCCGAAGACGTCGTCGAGGCCGGCGAAGACGTTCTCGCCCCCGGCCAGCCGGATCAGCTCGGTACCCAGGCTCCTGCCGCCTGCGGTGAAGGCGCTCTTGTCGCCGCTGTCGTAGACGAAGACGGGAATCCTGGGCCCGCCCCCGGCCTTGGCGGCGGCCTTGCCGACGCGGTCCTCCAGGTCCGCGACCAGTTCGCCGGCCCGGCCGGGGACGCCGAAGATCTCGCCGATGGTGCGGATCTCGTCGTAGGTGTCCTTCATCGTCACCCGCTTCCTGCCGCAGTACTCACGGTTGAGGTGGGTGTCGATGCCGACGGCGGCGAACGCCTCGCGGGAGCGGCCCTCGTTCTCGGCGAATGCGCTGCCGTAGCCGCCGTAGACGAAGTCGGGTCCGGCGTCCAGGACCTTCTCGAACGACGGTTCCCTCTCCGCCAGTTCGGGGATCGCCTCGTAGTTTTTCTTCAGCTCGGGCAGGACGGCGGAGTCGGGGAAGGCCGTGCCGATCATACGGTCCTCCAGACCGAGGGCGAGCATGAGCTCCGCCGGGTGCTGGTGGATGGTGACCGCCCGCGACGGCGGCTCGTCGTACGTCGTCCTCACACCGCAGTTGTCGATGGTGACCGGGAAGCCCGCGGGCTCGCCCGCGGCGGCCTTCGCGTCCCCGGCGCTCCCGCCGGACGGACCGCAGCCGGTGGTCAGCAGCACGGACGAAAGAGCCATGGCGGCGGCTATGGCACGGAGGAACCCGCGCGTGCGGGCAGGGGTGAACAGCTGGGACACGTGAAGCCTCCTGGAGTCCGCGCTCCTCGGATCGGGCCCGCGACGGACCAGTGTCCTGACTCCCGGATCGACGTTCCCCCCGCCTTCCCGCGCGGTGCGCAGTGGCGTGTCGGAGGGGCGCTCCCCGGTCACAGTGGCGGGACCGTGCCGGATTCGCACCGGCTTCCTGTCTCCCGTCGCGGCGATGACCAGGTGATCCTACGTCGCCCCGGCCGACGGCAAAAGCGCGTGCGGTCCCGTCCGCACGCCCGGTGCCCGGCTCACGCCTCGCGGACAGCCCGGAGGACGAGACGCTCGGCGTTCTCGTCGTAAGGACGTCCGTCGAATCCGCCGAAGACCTCCACGCGCCCGAAGCCCGCCTCCTCGGCCATCCGCCGCAGCTCCACCGCGCTGTACACGAACCAGGTCAAGGTGGCCCGGGTCACCCGCTCGCCCCGGACCAGCACCCAGTCGCTGCGCAGCCGCGCCCACTCGTCCAGCACGGTGTCGGTCTGCACCATCACGTCGTCGCCCCGCCGCACCACCTTGGGCGGGGTGACCCTGCGGGCCAGGAGTTCCTTCCCGGCGAGGTCCAGGACGAGCGTGCCGCCGGGTGCCAGGCAGGTGTACATGGTGCGCAGCACGCGCGCGTTGTCGGCGGGATCCTCGAAGTACCCGAAGGAGGTGAACATGTTGAGGACGACGTCGAAGCGGCCCGGTGCCTCGTACTCGCGTGCGTCCGCCCGCACGTACGTCACCCTGTCACCGGCCGACCGCTTGCGTGCCCGGTCCAGCATGGCCGGGCTCAGGTCCACCCCGGTCACGCGGTGGCCGCGGCGGGCGAGCGGCACGGTGAACACCCCGGGCCCGCAGCACAGGTCCAGCACGCGCGCCCCCTGCGGGAAGTCCAGCAGGGGAGAGGTGTCCAGCAGCTCCTCGGCCTGCTCGTGGCGCTGCTCGGAGAAGAGGAAGTCATGGAACTCGGTCCAGAAGTCATCGTCCTGGAACCCGCCCGTCCGTGTCATCGCGCGTCAGTGCTCCTTCATGGTCGCCGTCGGGGACAGGGCGCCGCGCGGTGCGTCGGCGCAGTGTGAGCAGCAGAGGGGGGAGCAGCAGGCACTGGGCGGCTGCCAGCATCCAGAACCAGCCGGTGTGTCCGGCCCGTTCGCCGAGGCCGTACAGCTGTCCGCCCAGCACACCGCTCGCGCAGGCGCCCAGGCCCGCGGCCAGCCGCTGCTGACCGAAGACCACGGCATCGGAGCGGGGGCTGCGGCGCAGTGCCTCCAGGTCGTTCTTCAGGAACAGCACGATGTCGCCCAGGGTGATCAGCGCCCCGCCCGCCAGCAGCGCCGCCCGGGTGCCGACCGCCAGCACGGCCATGCCCGCCGCCAGGCCCGTGAAGCCTGCCGCGAGGGCGAGGGCGTACGGCATACGCCGGATCAGGCCGGAGGCGAGCGGCTGTACGACGATGACCAGCGTGAAGCAGAGCAGCAGCACCACGCTGTAGAACGCGCTGGAGGTGCGCTCGACGGCGTACACCGCCAGGAAGTGCTGGAAGTGGAAGTAGAGGTGGAAGGCGAGCGCGTTGGCGGCGAACGGCAGGACCGCCACCCCGGCCAGAAGACCCGGCCGGGCCGTGCCCCCCGATCCGGCGGGGTGTTCCCCCTCTCTTCCGGGCAGCCGGGCGTGTCCCGCGGTGACCGCGAGGAACAGCGCCGTGACGGCCGCGAACAGCCAACCGGGCGACGACAGGACGAACGGCCCGGCGACCAGCGGGCCGACGGCCATCCCGGCGTTGAGCGCCGCGTTGCCCGCGGACAGGAACGCCGGGCGGCGCTCGTCGTCGACGCCGTGCACCAGGTACGCCTTGTTCGCGGGCAGGTAGAGCGCGGCACCGCAGCACGTCAGGACCAGCGCCCAGATCGCGAGGGGCGGCCAGCGCAGGGCCAGCAGGAGTCCGGCGAAACCGGCGGTGCGTACGGCCAGCGCCCACAGCATCGTGCGGCGCAGCCCGATCCGGTCCGCCAGAGCTCCGCCGACGATGCCGCCGGAGAACTGCACGAGCGATGCCACGGCCAGGACGGCCCCCACCGCGCCGAGCCCCATCCCGAGCCGTTCGTGCAGGAACACCGACATGAACGGCAGGACCATGAAGCTGCCGAGCGGGATGAGGAACGAGCTGAGCAGGAGGAACCGCAGCGGGCCGGTGAGCGGGAACAGCGAGGCCCGCAGCCCCGGCCCCCGGGCGGTGCGCTCACCCACCGGGCGCCTCCCGGCCGGCCGGGACGGTGCGTACGCGCAGGACGTTGGCGGCCGCCACCGCGCGATGGGTGGCGAGTTCGGCGGTCTCCGCCTCCGCGTACACGATGCCCGCGTATCCACGGCTGTCGTCCAGGTGCTCGATGAGGTCGCCGGTCCGCCTGACCGGGTACCAGGCAGGTGTTCCCGGCATGCCGGTGAGCCGGTCGAGCCCGGTGACCCCGGCGAACACGCCGGGCGCGGCCGGATAGCCCAGGACGAAGGCGGCGGCCGGGCCGCCGGGCAGGTCCGTGTCCATCAGACGGGGGCGGCGGCCGAGAGCGGCCTCGACCATCGCCTCGTACACGTTGACGCCGAGCGCCCGGCACATGCTTTCCCCGACCAGCGCGCCACCGATCCGGGGGTTGACCTCCACCACCTCCGGGCCGTCGGCGGTCAGCACGAACTCCACGTGAGCGAACCGGTCGGTGTAGCCGATGGCGGCGAGCACCCGGCTGAGCCAGTGCTCCAGGGACGTTTGCCGCGGGGCCGGGAAGGCGACGGGGAAGGCGGTGATCTCCTCCCGGAAGTGCGGCTCCGGCGACATGAGGCGGCTGGAGACACCCAGCAGCCGGGTGCGGCCGTCCCAGGTGAGCGTCTCGGCGCTGTACACCGGGCCGGGGAAATAGGGTTCGGCGAACAACCGCCCCTTCAGGGTCCGGCCGGATGCCTCGGCGAGTGCCGCGCCGAGTTCGCCCTCGTTCCGCACCAGCCACACGTTCTGGCTTCCGGTGCCCGCCGTGTCCTTGAGCACGAGCGGCAGTCCCGCCTCCTCGATGAGCAGCCCGGGTGTCCCGGGGCCGGGGCCGGTGCCCGTGGCGGCCCTGCCCCGTGTGAGACCGGCATCGTGCAGCCGGTTGCGCACGGCGGCCTTGTCCCGGGTCAGCCGCAGGACGGCCGGATCGAGACCGGGCAGGCCGAGGCGTTCGGTGAGGCCGGCACCGGCCGGGGTCCAGGTGTCGGTGGAACTGATCAGGCCGCGCAGCCCCGGGGTGCGCCGGAGCAGACCGGCGGTCCGCTCCATGTCGAAGGTGTCGGTCACGACGACGTCGAGGGCGCCGGCGGGCAGCCGGTCCAGTTCGTAGGCGTAGTGGGCGGGGTCGCCGGTCAGCAGCAGCAGGCGCTCGCCGAGCAGGTCGGCGGCGCGGACCAGGCGGCCGAGACCGAAGGTCAGTGATTCCAGGCAGGCCACGGTCATGTCGCTCGTTCCTTCCGGTCCGCCGGCCAGGGAGCGCGCTGCCACGTCATCCTCGACCAGGGCATGGCCATCTCCTGCGGGCTGCGGACCTCGACGGGCTTCAGCGCGGCCGGTTCCAGGGCCTCGGCATGCCGAGCGAACACGCGTTCTGTGTAACGGTGTCCGGTGTCGGCCCCTATCACCAGGTGCAGCCGGTCGGGGTGGCGGCGGGCCTCGTACGCCGCCGCCAGGTAGCCGGCACCGGTGGACAGTCCGGCGAACACCGCGTGCTCGCGCAGCAGGGCGACGGCGCCGGACATGGCGTGAGTGAAGTCCAGCCAGTGGACGGTGTCGTAGAGGTGGTGGCGGACGTTGTCGAAGACGATCGACGAGCCGATGCCGGCGATGATCGCTTCGGGATCGTGGTGGTCCTGGCTGCCGAAGGTGACGCTGCCGAAGGGCTGGACGCCGGCCAGGCGCACGGAAGGGTCCCTGGTGCGCAGGCGTTCCACGATGCCGCCGGTCGAGGCTCCGGAGCCCACTCCGCCGACGACGGTCAGCGGTGTGGCGGGGAACTCCGCCGCGATCCGGTCGGCGACCTCGTGGTAGCCGAGGTAGTGGATGCCGTCGTGGTACTGGCGCATCCAGTGGTGGCCGGGGCGCTCGGCGAGGATCTCGCGCACCCGCCGTACCCGGAGCTCCTGGTCGAGTGCGAGGTTCCGCGACGGCTCGACCCGCTCCACCGTGGCACCGAGGATCTCCAGCTGGGTGAGGGTGGTGGAGTCGACGGTGGTGGACGCGACGATGTGGCACCGCATGCCGTACCGGTGGCAGGCCAGCGCGATGGCGTGGGCGTAGATGCCGCTGGAGCTGTCGACCAGGGTCTGGCCGGGACGGACCGTACCCCGTTCCAGCAGGTGGCGGACGGCGGCCAGGGCCGAATAGATCTTCATCGACTCGAACCGGAGCAGGACCAGGCCGTCGGTGAGCCGGACGAGGTCCGGTACTTTCAGGGCGTCGGTGATGTGGGGGTGGATCACCCGTAGCCTCCTCGGGCGAAGGTGCACTGGTGGCCGAGCGAGCGGAAGAACGCGGAGAGTTCGGACTTGACCCCGGCGCGTGGGCGCGAGGCGAAGAGATAGCCGGCCAGGCAGCCGGTGTGGGCGACGAAGACGCCGTCGGCGCCGAACCGTTCACGATGGGCCTGCAGGCTGCCGAAGGTCGCCTTGGGCAGCACCTCCTGGGACAACGCGGCGCTGACCGTCGCGGCACGGGCGACGGCGGCCGGGTCCCCCGAGCCGAAGCCCTTCACCAGATCGGTCAGGCACCGCCGGTACTCCTCGCCGCGGCGCCGGTAGTGGTCCAGCAGCAGGGGAGTGACGGCGGCGGTGTCCACCGTGCCGGGTTCGGTGACGTAGACGGTGTGGAAGCCGAGGCCCGGGCCCAGTCGCCGCACCACCCGGTGCCGGCCGCTGAGATACAGGGCGAACTCGTCGAGGAAGACACTGTCGGCGCGCTCGATGTCCGCCAGGATGCCGACGACCACGTCCGCGTCGTACGGCAGGGAGAAGACCCGGAACAGGCAGCGCAGCGTCGCCACGATGTCCGCCGTGGAACTGGCCATCCCCACACCCACCGGCAGTTCGGAGTGGGCGTGCCAGTCTCCCGGCGGCAGGGCGAGGCCGTAGCGGTCCAGGAAGAGCCGGGCCGCCGCCGCGGACTTCTCCCCGAGCGGCGGAGCATGCGGCGGAGGTCCGGCCGCCGCCCTCGGGGTGAAGTACACCCAGGAGTGGCGGTCCACGGGGAAGGACACCACCGCGATCTCGGGCTCGGCGTCCGGCCGCAGAGGGCCCTGGTACAGCTCGCCCAGCGTGCCGTGGCAGACACCCGACACGGTGCGGCCCGACGGAGGGCGGCCCTGGCGGGCGCGTATGCCGGGCCTCGGCGCCGTCGGCCCCGGCCGGCCGGCGGACACCCCGGCCCGGGGCGGCGTACCCGAAGAGGGCAGGCTGGATGACGCGCGCATTCCTCCTCCGTCCCGGTCCTTGGACACCGACAGGGAAGGAGGCACGGCCGTACACGATGTACGACCGCCCATACCGCCGACCCAGTCCACGAGGTCACGTACACAGCCCGCGCGACGCGCGGGCGCAGTGGCAGGTCTTCGGACTCGCGGGCACGCCCGCCGAAAGGCGGACACCTACCGGCCGTCTCTTCCCCGGCCCTGACGCGGGCCCAGTGACATCGACGGCTTTCGTTCCCACTCACCGCTGCGGGACAGTCCCGGATTCGCACCGGGTTCCCTCTTGCGTCGCGCCACCGGGCGTCCGGGCGGACGGGCGGCGCGAACCGACTGCGTGCATCAGCGTAGAGGCGCCCCCGTCCCTGTGACAGGGGGGCTCCGGCGGTTGTCCTGAATGTGAGGGCGCGGCAGAAAACAGGGGTGTCCTGTGCGGTTCCTGTGGCGGCTCTGGCCGGATACCGCCTCAAGAATCGCTCTCACCTGGGCCAGACTTGTTGCCTCACGCCACACGCGTACCGCTGTTGCGGTGGCCCGTGCCCGGGGAGGCCCCTGATGACGTCAGACACGAGGCCCGACGAGGACGGGGCGGTGACCCCGGCCGCGCAGCGGCGGGCTCCCGGCGGCCGCGTCGCGCTGCGCGGTGACCTGCGGGCCGCCCTGCCCGACGCCACCGCGGCGGTGGTGGTCACGGCGCTCGTGTTCGCGTTCCTGTACGCGCGCATGGGCTCGGGTGCTTCGGACACGGTCGCGGTCATGCCGTTCATGGACGATCCCGGCACGTACTGGATGTACCTGCTCAGCCAGGCGTTCGGCTGGTCGGGGCTGCTGTGGGCGTGGGGCACGGTCATGCTCGGCCTGCTGCTGTCGGGGCCGCGCCCCGCCCGGTTGCCGGTCTCCCGGCAGGTGCTGGAGCGCTGGCACCGCACCACGAGCCTGACGACGATGGCGCTGATGTCCGCCCACGCGCTGATGTTCGCGGCGGAACTCGTGCGGTACGAGACGAAGGTGGCGTGGGCGGAACGGCTGTGGGTGGCCTTCGCGGACAGCTTCGTGCCGGGCTGGTACGACTCCGGGACCGGGAGGATCGCCATCCCGCTCGGCCAGGGCGCCCTGTACCTGGCGATTCCGCTGGGGCTGCTGTTCTACGTCCGGCACCGCATCGGAGCGAACACCTGGCGACGGCTGCACCGTTTCGTGATCGTCGTGTACGTGCTGAGCGTGTGGCACACACTGCTGTACGGAACCAACGTCTGGTACGGGGAGTGGCCGCGCACTGCTCTGTGGCTGCTGCAACTGCCGGTCGCGGTACTGCTGTTGCTGCGGCTGCTGAAGCCGGCCCGGCGGGCCGAAAAGCTGGGTCCCCCCGGCGGGGGCACGGCCCGTCCGGCCTGGTGGGCGCGTGCGGCCGGACGGGCCGTCGCCGCGGCCGTCGTCGTCGGGCTGATCGCCGTGGTGGTGTCGGACCGCGACGGCGGGCGGGACCGTCCGGCCCACCAGCCGGCGACGGCGCCGCACGCCCAGGAGACGGACTGACCGCCGGCACCGGGCGGGCCGGGCGCCTGTCCACTCCGCAGGGCCCCGGGACGGACCTCCCGCCCGGCCGCCGGCCGCGTGGGCTCGTCCTCGTTCCCTGGCAGGCCGGGGGCGGCTGAAGGACGAGGGATCATCCGGGCGGTGGTCCGTCCTGGACGGCGCCGGTTCTCCTCCGGGCTTCGGCGAGTGCCCTGTCGAGCGCGCCGAAGAGTTCCTCCGTAGCGGGGATGATGCTGTCCTCACCGATCCGGTCGGCGATTTCGGAACGTCTCAGAAGGCGTAGAAGCGGAGGCTGGACGCCGCACAGGATCAGCCGGCCGCCCTGGCCGGCCAGGTGTCTCACGTACCGGTCGAGGAGTTCGAGCACGGCGGAGGACGGAACGTCGGGCAGGGCGCGGACTGCCAGGACGAGGACGGCTCCGTCGCTGGTGCGCTGACCGCCCGATGGTTCGGCACCGTCCCCACACGCATGGGTTCGGTGGCGTTGCGAAGGAACAGAGAAGACCGCGGCGAAGCCGCCGCGGATGCGACAAGCGCGTCAACACGGAGGCCGCGGCCCGCCTCGGCCTGCGGACACACCACTACACGTCCGCCGAGGACCTCGACCGCTACCTCGCGCGGACCCACGGACTGTGAGGACCTCCGGCCGGTGAACGGGGGCCGGGCCACCCGGAACCGGCGCCCCCTTCGCACCGCGGTGACTCATCCGGGCCCGGTGCGCCCCTCGGGCACGGGCGGCCGGATGCCGTGCTTCAGCAGTCCCGCCCACAGGCGGGCCCGGCCGGCCCCGTCGAGGGCTTCGTGGGCGGCGAGCAGGCCGCCGGTGACCGCGCCGAGGAAGCCGCCGGCCAGACAGTCCTGGCCCGAGAGGTACAGGCCCCTGATCCCGGTACGGGGGCGCAGCCAGTCCGCGAGGCCGGGGGAGCGGCCGTCACCGAAGGCGGTGACATCCTTGGCGAGCCCGTAGAGGCTGCCGCCGGGCCAGCCGGTGAAGTGCTCGGCCGTCAGAGGAGTGCCGAGCTCGTGGTAGGCCACCCGCCCTTCGGTCCGCGGCAGCTGACGGTGCAGTTCGTCGAGGAGTCGCGCGGTGAGTTCGGCCTTCAGGGTGAGGTAGGCCGGGTCCCGGTGCCGCCGGCGCGAGCCGCGGAAGGGCTCGAACAGCTCCGGGCGGACGTAGGCCAGGATCTCGCCCGTCGACCGGCCGGGGTGCCGTGCGGTCCAGGTCGGGTCCTTGGCGCAGGAGAAGGAGAGGAAACAGCCGCTGGTGCGGCCGCCGGTGCCGTCGAAGAAGGCGTCGCAGTCGCCGTCGGTGACCATCATGTTGTGCCGGGGCAGGCCCAGTTCCTCCGGGCTGCCGTCGAGGCCGAGGAAGAGCAGCACGAACGGGAACCCGCGGCGCATCTCCTCCAGCCGGTCCGTGCCGGTGGCGGACGGCCGGGGCAGCAGCGTGCGGTAGGTGTGGTGGGCGCCCGCCGCGCTGACCACCACCGGGGCGCGTACACGGGTGCCGTCCGCCAGCACCACGCCCGCCGCACGCCCCCCGTCCAGCTCGATCCGGGCGACCGGCGCCCGTACGAAGACCTCCCCGCCGGTGGCACGGATCGGGCCGAGCATCGCGCGGGCGATGGCGGCGCTGCCGCCCACCGGGTACCAGGCACCGGTGCGGAAGTGCTCGAACAGCACCGCGAGGAGGAAGAACGGCAGCCGGGCGGTGGAGTCGGCCAGCAGCAGCGCGCTCTGGGTGAGCACCGCCTGGCGCAGCCCCTCGTCGCGGACCAGCCCCGCCACCACCTCCCTGGCCGGCCGCAGCGCCTCGGCCGGGACGGCCGCCGACCGCAGCAGACGGGCCAGCCGCCGGACGACCGGACCCGACAGACGCCCCAGCGCGAGCACGGGCAGCACCGCCCGGCACCGTTCGACCAGCCGGAACAGCTCCTCGATCCCCGCCCGCTCGGCCGGGAAACGCGCGATCAGACGGGCCCGGTAGGCGTCGAAGCCGACCGGCGCCCGGTGCACCTCGCCCGCCAGCCGGTACTCGTCGAACGGGTCCCCGAGCGGGGCCCACCGCAGAGCGCCGCCGGTCAGGTAGTCGGACAGCACCCGGACCGGCTCACGCCGCCCCAACTGGCCGACGTAGTGGATGCCGACGTCCCACTCCCAGCCGCGCCGCCGGTAGGCATGGGTGTATCCGCCCGCGGTGTAGTGCTGCTCGAACACCGCCACCCGCCGTCCCTGCCGGGCCAGACAGACCGCCGTGGTCAGCCCGCCGGCCCCGGACCCGATCACCACCGCGTCGTAGGCGCCGGCCACCCGGCCCGCCGCCGGCCGGCCCACCAGCACACCACGTGTCACATCCACCGCCTACGACCACGTTCTCCGCTCCCGGGAACGGGACGGACGCGCACAGACCACACAGACACTGCTCCGGAGGAGGGCGGACGGGGACATCCGGTGGAACGCGCGGGCGGCGCCCGGGGTGTGGCTGCCCGCCCGCCATCACCTGAACGGGTGACGCACCGGCCCGGCACCCGGCGCCGTCCCTCCCACCCGAGCGCGTCCGGCGCGCCGGGTCCTGCCCGGCGGCCCACCGGACGCACGCCCCTCCCGCCGCGGACGGGGCAGCTGTGCGGTGCGGCGGAGGAGCCGCCGGCCGGTCCGGAGGGCCAGGACTCGCCCTGCCGCGCGAACCGGTCCGCCGCAGGAACCGGGGCACCGGATGCGGCGCCCACCGGACCACCTGCCGTATGCCCGGCCGCGGGGGAGGGGGCCTGTACCGGCCCGCCGGCCGGGCAGGGCCCCGCCCGGCTGCCGGACCGCTCACCCGGATGCCGTGACCGGCCAGGTACGCCCCCGGAGAGGGGGTAGGCGTACCGGGCAGCAGACCGTTTCGGGCACGGCAGGAAGGCAGACCCATGAGCGCATCGGCGCAGCCGCGCACGGTCCCCGGCGCGTGGACGGAGCCGCGCAGGTCGATGGTGGTGTGCGGGGTGATCGGGCTGGCGGTGACGGCCGCGATCGACGAGATCGTCTTCCACCAGATCCTGGGCTGGCACCACTTCTACGACCGCTCCACCCTCGCCGTGGGCCTGCTCTCGGACGGGCTGCTGCACACCGCTGAGCTGCTGGCGCTGGTCGCCGGGTTCTTCGCCTACGCCGATCTCCGCCGCCGCCGTGCCCTGGCCCCGGCCCACGCCTGGGCCGGGTTCTTCCTGGGAGCGGGGGTCTTCCAGCTGTTCGACGGGATCGTGGACCACAAGCTCCTGCGTCTGCACCAGATCCGCTACGGCGTGGACATCGCCCCGTACGACTGGGCGTGGAACATCGCGGGTCTGGTGCTGCTGCTGACCGGCGTGGTGCTGGCGTTCCGCGCGGCCCGCCGGGGCCCGGCGGCGGCGCGGTGATCCCCGCGCACGTCCATCCCGGCCCGGCCGCGGCCCCCGGCCTGTTCGGCCTGGTCACCGTGGCGGGCGCGCTGCTGGTGACGGTCCTCTACCAGCTGGCCGCGGCCCGGCTGCGGCGGCGGGGGGACGCCTGGCCGCGGTGGCGAGGGGCGTCCTTCACCGCCGGGGGTGCCGGGGTGGCCTGGGCGGCGGTGGGCCCGCTGCCGGGCGGGCCGTTCACCGCCCACATGGTCCAGCACCTGATCACCGGCATGGCGGCCCCGCTGCTGCTCGTCCTGGCCCGCCCCCTCACCCTGGCCCTGCGCGCCCTACCGCCCGGTCCCACGCGCCGGGGGCTGCCGGCCCTCGCGCACAGCCGTGCGGCCGGCCTGCTGGTCTTCCCGCCGCTGGCGGCCCTGCTCGACGTCGGAGGGCTGTGGCTGCTGTACCGCACGGGACTGTTCGCGGCCACGCGGCACGAGCCGTGGCTGCACGCCGCCGTGCACACGCATGTCCTGGCCGCGGGGCTGCTGTTCACCTTCGCCGTCAGCCGGCTCGACCCCGTACGCCGTCGTTGGAGCCTGGCCCTGCGCGGGACGACCCTGCTGGCCGCCGGTGCCGCGCACGCCGTGCTCGCCAAGACCCTGTACGCGGCCGGGCCGCCCGGCACCGCCTTCACCGCCGCCGACCTGCACACCGGCGCCCAGGTCATGTACTACGGCGGTGATCTGGCCGAAGCGGCGCTCGCCGTCGTGGTGGCCGCTTCCTGGTACGCGGCCACCGGCCGTGCCTGGGCACGAGAGCGCCGCACGGCGGACACCGGCCCGGTGCCGCTCCCCGTGACCGGGGCGCCGGCCGGCCGCTGAGGCACCGCGTCGGGGTGCCGGCCGGGACAGCCGGCCGGGCCCGAGGCGTTCCTCCGCGCGGACGGAGGGAGCGAGTCCGGACGCGGCCCGCGCCCGGCCCCGGCCCGCGCCCGGAGGGCGGTGAGGACCTGGGGGGCGCGGACCGTGCGTCGGATCCACGTCCTCGGGCGCCCGGTGCGGTCACGCGAGGAGCCCTGCGGGCCGCGCGGTTCCTGGTGGCGATCACCGGACGTCGCGGGCAGGCTGATGGCGCGCGGGCGTGGACCGGACCGGCCCGGGCGATCCGTATCCGGAAGAGGGCAGGGGAGGCATGGGAGTGGCAGCGCGCGCATCGGCCGCCGGGGAGGACCACGGCCGCGATGGCCCGACCTTCGGGGTGGAGGAGGAGTTCCTGCTGGTCGACCCCGTCACCCTGCTGCCGGTACCGGCAGGCCCGGACGTCCTTGCCCGGGCCGGACGCACGGCGGACGGCGAGCCGGGCGCGGGCGGCGTCGGCTCGGCTCTGCACCTGGAGATGTGGGCGGACATGGTCGAAGCCGCCACACCGGTCTGCACGCGCCTGTCCGAGCTCGGGCACCACCTGCTGAGTGCACGGCTCCGGCTCGCCCGGGCCGCCCGGGACGAAGGCGTCCGGCTGGCCTCGGTGGGCCACCCCGTCACCCGCTCCGGTCCGCCGCGTGTCAACGCCGGCGAGCACTACGAACGGATGCGGCATGCCTATGCCGCGGTGGTGACCGGGGACGAGGTCTGCGGCTGCCATGTGCACGTCGGAGTACCCGACCGCGAACACGGCGTCGCGGTGATCAACTCCATCACCCCGTGGCTGCCCGTCCTGCTGGCCCTGACGGCCAGCTCGCCTTTCCGCCAGGGCGTCGACACCGGGTTCCACAGCTGGCGCACCGTGGTCTTCCTGGGCTACCCGGGCGCCGGACTCCCGCCGTACTGGCCGGATGTCCGCGCGTACGACGACGACGTGTCCCGCCTGCTCGACTGCGGTCTGATCCCGCCCGGCGGGACGTCACTGCGTCTGGTGCGCCTGTCGCCGCGTTTCCCCACCGTGGAGGTGCGCATCGGTGACGCCGCCACCACCGTGGACGAGGCGGTCCTGTACGCGGCTCTGGTACGGGCGCTGGTCCACACCGCCCTGAGCGACCTGGCCGCCGGGCGTGCCGCGGGCCCGGTCGATCCGTCGGTGCTGGCCGACAGCCTGTGGGCCGCCGCGCGTAACGGCCTGCGGCACGGCGCGGTCGATCCGTGGAAAGCCCGCCCCGTCCCCGCTCACGTCATGCTCGCCGCGCTGCTGAAGCGGGTGCGCCCGGCTCTGGAGGAGCTCGGGGACCTCGGCACCGTGCGCGCGCTGCTGGAGCGGCTGCGCGTCACCGGGCCGGCGCCGGCGCGTCAGCGCCGGGCCGCTGCCGCCGGCGGTGTGCAGGCGGTGCTGGAACTCGTTCTCGACGAGACGGTCTCCGGTACACGGGTGCCTTTCCGCGGCACCGGCATGGACACGGCGCCCGTGGACGCTCCCGCTGCCGGTCACGGTCCCGCCCTGAGCGGATCCGAGCAGAGCTGACGAGCGCGTCAGGGCCGCACCGGACATCGTCACCGGGACGCCGTGGCCGCGGTGCGGCCGCTCCGGTCGTGGAAGCGGGCCAGCCGGGCGATCACATCCTGGCTGTGCACCCGTACCGCCTGCTGCAGCGCGTACTCGGCCATGTACGCCCCGAAGGCGTGCGGGGGCTCTTCGGCCAAGTGGAGAAGATGCCGGTTGGCCGACACGGCCAGGTCGTCGAGCTGCCTGACAGCGCGCTCGGCCGCCGTGTCGAGATGCTCCGGCTCCACCACCTCGTCGTAGAACATACGAGCGGCCTCCTCACCGGCGTGGATCCGACGGCCGCCCAGCAGCAACTGGCGTGCCAGACGGCTGTCCGTCCGGCGGCCCAGGCGCAGATTGGCGGCGCCCGGCACGAAACCCTCCTGTGCGGCGGGCAGGCTGATGAAGCTGTCGGTGCCGGCGATGACCTGGTCGAAGACGAGGAGCAACTGGGCACCGCCGCCGATGGCGAAGGTGTCCACCATCGCCAGCCACGGCTTCGCGACCGTTTCCGCCGGCCATGCCGCTTCTTCCTCCGCCTTCAGACCCCGCACCAGCTTGTGCACGTACCCCAGTTCTCTGCGCAGGAAGAAAGAGAGGAAGGAAATGCGCCCGTGGTAGAGGTCCTTGAGGTTGATCCCTGAACTGAAGACCCGGCGGCCGGCATACCTGGGGTGGCTCATCACACCGCCACGCAGCACTCCCACCCGGACGCCGTCGTCCAGCAGCGCGAGGTCCACGGCCGTCTCCATGGCGGCGACACACGCATCGTTCTCCGCGTTGAGCGACTGCGGCTGGCACATCGTCAGGTACGCCACTCCGCACCGTCGTTCGACGGTGACGGCGCCGAGGTCCGCCCGGCCGCGCGACCGGAATCCCGGCAGCAGTTCCCTGGCCCGGCGGGTGGGCCGCAGCATGGCCTCCACCAGGTGCGCCCCACTGCGCCGCGAGCGCAGCAAGGCCTGGAAGAAGACGCCCTGGGCGATGTCGCGCCCTTCCTTCTGCGCCAACGGCAGGGCCTGTTCCTCACGGGCCTGGGGGAGGGACGGCACAAGGCCGGGGACCATGCCGGCGGCTCTCTCCGCGAGATCCTCCAGCTCCAGCTGCAGACTTCGGCCCCGGGTGAGCTCCTCGTACACCTGGTCGGCGTGAAGTGCCATGAAGCGGGCGCGCAGCATGTCGCACACCCGGTGAGCCGCCCGGGCCGTCTCCCTGTCCTTCTGCGTCCGCTCCGGTGGCGCCGGGCAGGCTGCGAGCATCTCCTCCACGGCGGCGGTGTGCCGCCGCACCGCCGTGCCGTCCCCGCGGAAGTCGCCCGTCAGCGTGGGCACGTGACGCCACCATTCCTCGACCGCCATGGGTGCCCAACCGTTCGTGCTCGCGGGACGACAATTCGTGACCACACAAAACACACATCGGATCCCGCCGAATCATCCGACACGCTGGAAGCGGGGAATCGGACTCCCATGGTGGGCACTTGGCGGGCGCCGGCCGTCCGCCCGGCCCCGCTTCCCGCCCTGTCCCGGAAACAGCCGAGGCGCGGTGGTGGCGGGAGCGGCGGTTGCAGCCCCGGGGAACCGTGCGGAGCGCATTCCGAGAGACCGGGCCGGGGCGGTGACACGCGATGCGCATATGAAGGGGATGCTCGGGCAGCGGGCTGGTCACCGGAACAATTCACCCGGTACTGAAGGCGGAGCGCGCCGGAAGCGTCTTTGCTTTCCCCCGTACGCCTGGCGGTGAACGGCGACGGCGGCGTATGCCGTTCACAGACGGGCGCCGGTCCGGTCCCCAGGCCGGAACTCTGGGCGGCATCCGGTGGGCAGTGCGCAGTGTCCGGTGCCGCATGCCGGTTCATCACGGATCACGGGACAGCCCTCAGAAGCAGCCGCAGTCCGTGGCGTAGAACAGCAGGAAGGCGGCCGTCACGGCGGCCGACGTGAAAACCGTGGTGGTCACGGCGGCAACGCCCCTTCGGCGGTGCTTCTTTCCGGCGTCACGGTAGGCCGCCCACGCCCCATGGGCGAGAAGGAGCGTGAGCAGCCCAGCACCCGCGAGGGTCGCGCGCGGGCTGAGGGACCAGCTCAGGTACACGAGCAGGGCCAGCCCACCGAGCAGGACACAGGCGAGCAGACCGAGAACCATCTCGGCGACCGTCTCTCCGGCCACCTCCCTCAGGAACCTGCCCGTCCCCTTCGCCGCCCTGCGGATACCCGCCATGTCGCTCCCATTCGCCGCTGCCGACTCGCCTCTGTGCGGGTCCCGTGCCTCAGACGCCCGGGGGGCCGGAATGGTTGCCGCCCCCCGCCCTTGCCGTGCGGCGGTGTGCGGGAGCCTCCGGGTGACCGGGCAACGCCGGACGGCTCGTTCGGGGCCCACGGGAAGGAGCGGCGGGAAGGGCCCAAGGGAAGGGCCCACGGGAAGGGGCGGCGGGGAGGGGTGACGGCCGGCCGGGCTCCGGCTCCGCGCCCCTTCACCACCGCCACCGCCCCCGCCGGTGGACGAGAAGGAACGCTCCTGCGCGAAAGGCGCGAACCCGGTCGTGGCCCCCTGTCCGGCCCCCTCTTTGCTCCGGCCCGGTGCCCTGCGGATAGTTTGTGCGCAGGACAGATACGCACGCCCGTGGTGACAGAGATGACGCACGGGGGACGGGAGGACGGGCAGAGTGTCGCTGCGCGGAGGCGATCCGGCCGAGATCGGCGGCTATCCGCTGGAAGCGCGGCTCGGCTCGGGCGGTATGGGCACGGTCTTCCTGGCCCGTACGAGTTCCGGCCGGCCTGTCGCGATCAAGCTGATCCACCAGCAGTTCGCGGCGGACGACGAGTTCCGTATCCGCTTCCGGCAGGAGGTGGCGGCGGCGAGACGGGTGAGCGGTGCCTTCACCGCCGCCGTGGTCGACGCCGCCCCCGACGCCGAGCAGCCGTGGATGGCGACGGCCTACATCGAAGGGCTCACCCTCGCCCAGCGGATCGCCGCGCAGGGCCCGCTGGACGGAGCGGAGCTGAGGAGGCTCGCCATCGGGCTGGCGGAGGCGCTGCGCGACATCCACCGGGTGGGAGTCGTGCACCGCGACCTCAAGCCCTCGAACGTCGTGCTCTCGCCCGAGGGCCCGCGCGTCATCGACTTCGGCATCTCACGCGCCGCGGACCAGCAGACGCTGACGATGACGGGGAGGGTCATCGGTACGCCGCCCTTCATGTCGCCGGAGCAGTTGCAGACGCCACGCGGTGTGGGGCCGCAGTCCGATGTCTTCTCGCTGGGGACGCTGCTGGTGTACTCGGCGACCGGCCGCGGGCCCTTCGACGCGGACAGCCCGTACATGACGGCGTATCAGGTGGTGCACGAGGAGCCGTCGCTGGACGCCGTGCCTGCGGCGCTGCGCGCGGTCGTCGAGCCGTGCCTGGACAAGGAGCCCCGGAGGCGTCCCTCGGCGGACGAACTCCTCGTGCTGCTGCGGGACCTGCCGGCCGACCTCGGGGGGACGGGGGCGGGCGGGACCGGCGCGAAGGGGGCCGGTACGGGCTGCACCCGCGACGTGGCCACCCAGAACCACGTCGCCACGCCGGACACCCCGGCGCCGGCTCCCCCCGTCCCTGCCGCCTCCACCCCGATGTCCTCCGCCCCGGCCGGACCCGGCGCGCGGGGCCCCGCCGGCGGCCGTCTGCGCCGCCGGTGGCGGCCGGTCCTCGCTGCCGCGGTCGCGGTGGCGGTGATCGGCGGGGGAGCCGCCGCGCTGAAGGCCGGCGGCTCCGGGGACGGGGGCGGCGACGGACCGGGCGGGAGCGCCGCCGCGCCGGCTGCCGCGCTCCCGGACGGCTTCACGCCGTGGCACGGGACCGTGCGGGGCGGACGCGAGGACATCCCCGACGAACTGCGCTGTGTCGCGCGAGGTGACGCGGTGTTCTGCGGAGGAGGGGGCGTCGTCGCGGCCCGCGTCCGGCCCCTGGACGGCTCGCGGGTGTGGACGGTGACGAGCCCGGGCGTCCCCGTCCAGGGCATGCATCTGGTGGGCGCCACCGACGACACGGTGCTCGGCTACCGCTTCGCCGCCGAGGACGCCCCGCAGGACCCGCCCGGCGAGGTGGTGGCCCTCGACGCCGGCAGCGGCCGCGAGCTGTGGTCCGTGCCGTCCGGAGCCCAGTCGACAGCCGTCACCGGACGGACCATGGACGCCGTGGTGGCCGGCTCCGCCGTCGTGACGGTCGACGCCTCCAACTCCCGCTTCGAGGCCCGGGACGCGCACGGTGGCGACCTCCTCTGGACGGCGCCGTTCCCCGCCGGCACCCGGTGCGCCCCCGTCCCGGCGGGCTCGCGGCTCCTCGCGATGTGCGCGACGGACACGGAGATGGACGCCTCGGAGGTACGCCACCCCACCCTGTACACGGTCGACCGCACCTCGGGAGCCCTGGGCAGGCCCCTCGCCGTCGACGGCCCGGCCGTGCCGGTCGGCGCCGACGACGGCACGCTCGTACTCCTGCGGGCGCACATGGAGGGGCCGGCGCTGGCCGGTTACGACGGGGTGGCGCGGGCCGACCCGGCCTCGGGGGAGGTCACGTACGCGCGACTGGAGCGGACCTATGAAGGGACGCCGGGGATGGCGGACGGCACCGTCTACCTGAGCGGGCAGACCGGACTCGTCACCGCGCTCGACTCCGTGACGGGCCGGAAGAAGTGGTCGCGGCAGACCGGAGTGGAAGGCGCATCCGGCCCCGCCGCCGGAGCGGGCGCGCTGTACTTCAGCTCGGCCACCGGCCGTGTGGTCGCGTTGTCGCCGGACGGCGGCGAACACCTGTGGGCGACGGACCCGCAGGCCGACGGTCTGACAGGCGGGCAGGGCGAGAGTCCGCGCGTGACCGTCGTCGGGCGTGCGGTGATCGTGGCCGCGGCCGGGAACACCCTCTTCGCCTTCGACGCGCAGAACCCGCCGGAACAGGGCTGACCGGCCCGGCGCCCGGCGGCGGCCCGCACGGGAAAGCGGCGGCCCGCCGGAACCTCCTTCCGGCGGGCCGCCGCTGTCAACTCACCCGGGTGCGGGGGTGTCCACCCGGATCACACCGGACCGGGTGCCCCGCGGGTCCCGTGCCCGTCAGGCCTCACCGGCCGAGGAAGGCGTCGTGGACCGTGACCGCCGACCGGTTGCCGTCCTTGTCGGTGACGACGGCCTTCAGCGAGAGCGACTTGCCCTTCCCCGGAGCGCGTACCGTCACGCTGCCCGCGTTCACCGTGAGGGGCGACCACTGCGTGCCGTCGTACGACACCAGCACCCGCAGGGACCCGAGGCCGGATCCGGCCGCCGCGCCCTGCACCTCGACCGGCACGGTCTGCCTGGTACCCGCCGGAACCGTGGAGTCGGCCGCGAGCCGCGGCAGGAACCGGACCGTGGAGACCGGGAGCAGGGCCGGGCTGTCGGCATGAGCCGAGCGGAAGGTCCATGAGGCGTCGATGCGGGTCCCGGTGCGGTTGAACGCCGGATCCCGGTGGACCGTGGTCGCCACCGTGTACTCGGCCGCGTCGGCCGGCAGCGTGACGGGACCCTCGTCGAGGGCCGTGTCCCGCTGCGCGTACAGCTCGCCGTTGCGGTGGACGGTGGTGACCGCGTCGG
Source organism: Streptomyces nitrosporeus (assembly GCF_008704555.1). Lineage (NCBI taxonomy): Bacteria > Bacillati > Actinomycetota > Actinomycetes > Kitasatosporales > Streptomycetaceae > Streptomyces > Streptomyces nitrosporeus. Next base: position 53,964 of record NZ_CP023702.1, on the reverse strand, counting down.
TGTACCGGGCGGACCCGGAATGACCCGCACCGTCGCTCACCAGCGGAAACGCGGCGTAGACGTCGTCGCCGTCGCGCACCATCCCGTCGTCGGCGTTCATCCGCGGCCCCATGACGCCGACGTTGAACCTCTCGGTGTACGTCTTCCCCGCGGCGAAGTGCTGCGCCCCGCCGAGCTCGTACGCCGAGTCGAAGCTCCGGTAGCCCGCCGCGTCCGCCTCGCCCAGGACGCCCGCGACGATGTTCCAGGCCGCCCCGTCGCCCGTGGACAGGTACACCTGACGGGTCCCCGGAGCCGGCTGCACGGAGTAGGCGGCCTCGACGCCGCCTCCGTAGTCGAGTACGCCGTGCGCCGCGAGGGCACCGTCGACGCCGGGCACGGACGACCCGACCTCCGCCTTCACCAGGGCCATGTCCTGGGACGTGTAGGTCCTGCTGTAGCCGGTGGCCAGCTTGTCGACCGGCCCACCGGTGAGGACGTTGTACTCGGCGGTGCCCTGCCTCCACTGCGCGGACCACTGCTGGGCGAGGGAGCCGTCGTCCAGCTCGGGGCCCTGGTAGGCGGTGCGCAGGTTGTCGAAGCTGCTGAACTCGCCGCCCTCGATGATGAAGGTGTCAGGCGTGTTCAGGGTGTACATCATGCCGGCGCGCAGGGGGCGTGCGGTCGCGTCCGGCACCTCGATCTCCACGGGCCGGGTGGTTCGCGCGTCGAGGGTGACGGTGGTGGGTCCGGTCACCGAGAGCTGCGGGTTGTTGATCAGGTCGGCGCCCGCGCGCGGGTCCTCCGGGTCGACCAGCATGTCGGCGGCGAGGCTGTACGTGCCGCGCGGCAGCCGGACCGTGGTGGTGCCCGAGGACAGGTCCGGGAAGAACCGCTGGTTCGCGGCGGATCCCTCGTAGCCCTTCAGGTCGGCCTGCCAGGTGGTGGCGGCCTTCCCGTCCCGGCCGACGGTCTCGAAGGTGACGTCGTACGACTCGGCCTCACGCGTCACCGCCGCGGGGGTGCGGACGGTCCGGCCGTCCCCGGTCGCGACGACGGTGGCCGAGTACGAGCCGTCGACCGTACCGCCGAGCCGGGTGTCGGCCGTCAGCTCCACGGCGGCCTCGCCGCCCGCGGGGACCGTGACGCGCTGTGCCCCGAGGGTGAAGAACCCGGCCGGTGCGGGCTCCCCGTCCCCGTCGGTGGGCGCCTCCAGGGACAGGTCCAGCGTCACGTCCGAGGTGCCGCTGTTGCGGTACGTCACGCTCTTGGTGACGGGGGTGTCGTCGGTGTGGGGCCACTGCTGGGTGCCCAGGCCGACCGACCCGGGTTCGGAGACGACCGTCCGGTCGAGCGCCTCGTCGAGAGCGAGCCGGCCCGCGCCCTGCTGGAAGACCGAGTGGGGGCCGCCCTCCGCCGAACCCGTCAGCACCGCCTTGATCCGGGCGCCCGTCCAGTCCGGGTTCTTCTGCTTGAGGATGGCGGCGGCACCCGCGACGTGCGGGGTCGCCATCGAGGTGCCGCTCTTGCTGATGTACCCGGGAGGGTTCTGCCCCTGGGTGCCGGCCGCCGCGGCCGCCGTGATGTCCACGCCGGGCGCCGTGATGTCGGGCTTGACGGCGCCGTCCCCGGTACGGGGGCCGATGCTGGAGAAGTCCGCGATCCGGTCCTCGCCGTCCACGGCACCGACCGTCAGGGCCGCGTCCGCGCTGCCCGGCGAGGCGACCGTGCCCTGCCCCGGCCCGCTGTTGCCCGCAGCCACCGCGAACAGGACGCCCTTCTCCGCGGAGACCTGGTTGACCTGCGCCTCCAGCGGGTCGATTCCCAGGGTGTCGGGGCTGCCCAGGCTCATGTTGACGATGTCCGCGCCCTGGGAGACGGCCCAGTCGACCCCCGCGAGGATGCTGGAGTCGTCACCGACGCCGTGGTCGTCCAGCACCTTGGCGCTGATCAGCTGTGCTCCGGGTGCCACGCCCTTGAACCGGGCGTCCTTCGCCCCCGAACCGGCCGCGACGGAGGCGACGTGCGTGCCGTGCCCGGCACGGTCCCGGGCGTCCGGGGCGCCGCTGAAGTTCCGCTCCGCCACCACCCGGCCCGCCAGGTCCGGGTGGGTGGCGTCGATCCCGGTGTCCACGACGGCGATCTTCACGCCGGTGCCGTCGTACGCGCGCGCCCAGGCCGCCGGGGCACCGATCTGCCCGGTGCTGGTGTCGAGCGAAGCCTTCCGTACGCCGTCCAGCCAGATCCGCGCGATGCCGGAGGTCCTGGCCGCCGAGCCGTCGTCCCGTTGGCGGGTCAGGGCGTCCCACAGGGACCCCGTGCTGTCGGTGGCGGCGGAGCCGGTGACGGCGTCGGCGTCGAGGGCCGACAGCTTCCGGCGCACGGTGGTGCCGTCGGAGGACCGCACCTCGGCACGGGCCGACTCGCCCGCCGTGCCCCGGTAGCCCACGATCACCTTGAGCCCGGCCCGGTTGGCCTTGCGGCTCTCCGGTTCGGCGAGCCGGGTGATGTCGAACAGCCGCTCGTCCAGCGTGCCTTCGGCGATCATCCGCCGGGCGTCACGCGGTACGACGTACGTATGGCCGTCCTGGGTCCGGGTGAAGAAGGGTATGTCCTCCCGGCCCTTCGCCCGCTCGATGCCGCCGACCCTGCCCCGGGAGTCCACACGGACCCGGTCACCGGTGATGAGGGTGACGGTGTGCACGGTCCTGCCGGCCGCCGTCGATCCCTGCCCCGCGACCGGGGGGACCGCGCCCGGACCGGTGGGTTCCGCCGATGCCGGGACCGCTGTCCCCGCCGTCAGGACGACGGCGGCCGCAGCGGCGACGGCATACGCCTTCGTTGATCGTTTACGCAAGATTGTCCCTGCTCAGGAGTGGTTCGGGGCGGGAGAGGTCCCAGCCCGCGCGGGGACGTGTACGGATGCGTACGGCCCCGGGCCCTGAAGTATTCCGGGGGCACCGGGCGCACTCAATGACCGTTCGATGATCATTCTGTGACAGTGGCGGGAGCCGAACAGACCGGTACGGAAGGGGTGTTCGGTCCGGTCGTGTCAGGGGCCGCCAGCCGCCAGCCGCCGGCCGCCGGGTCGCCGGGTCGCTCGGGCCGCCCGGCGAAGGGGCGCGCGCACCGCCGTGGGGCCGGGCGCGGCCACGCGCGGCGCGGACGCCGGCAGGGGGCCGCCGGCGCGGCGTCGGGCGTTCGAGGTGTGAGGCGCCGTGAGGGGCCCGGCCGCGTCCGGGGCCGCCACGGCACGGACTGTGCGGTACGTGCGGTACGGGCATTCAGGGCTGCTCGCCCGCTCCCGCACGGGGCCGCTCCCGCATCCGGGCCGGACGGCTCGGGCGGTGGCCGCGTGGTGAGCGCGGGCACCGCCCGGAGTGACGTCGAGGGCGAGGAGAGCGAAAGAACTCGGTTTCATGAGAGGAAAGGAGAAGGAAGCCCTTTCATGGCCTCGCCGTGGACCACGCTAACACTCAGCCCGGGATCAGGTCGCGCAGATTTCCGAGCGTGACGACCCTGGAATCCGGGTGCAGCCCCTCGGGGCGTTCGAGGCCGACGTACGTCACGGGCTCGTCCGGCACGGGCCCGCCGTCCCACACCTCCACGGCGGTGGCCTCCCCGGACATCAGCCCGGCCAGGTACCGCACCGTCAGGTACTCGCGCTCCACGACGGCACGCACCACCTTGGACACCGAGATGTGGTTCTCCTCGACCCGGTTGGCCGAGGAGAGGCCCCTCAGGTACATGTGCAGCCATTTCGCGCGCCACCGGCCGTCGTCCGCCCGCAGGAACACCAGGGGCAGCGCCACCCGGCCCGCCCCGCGGAGCTCCGACTTCATGCGCACCGTACGGGGTTCGAACGGCCGGCCCTTCTGCTCACCGTCGCGCAGCATGAAGCCGAAGAACGACTCCTCGGCCTCCTCGAAGCCCTCACCGGAGTAGATGTTGACCTGCGGCACGATGTACGTGGCGCGTACCCGGTCCAGGGAGAGGCCGATGAACTCCGAGGCCCCGTCCGGTGCTTCGGTGACATCGCCCGAGTGCACGCCCCCCACGGCCCGCAGCGCGGTGTAGGAGAGCCAGGAGCCGGTGCTGTAGTCGGGGTGGAGCAGCAGCGCGGAGAGGTCGTAGTCGGTCCGCCGCCGGGCCTCCTTCCAGTACACGAAGAAGCGCAGATGCTCGCCGTCGGCCGCTGAGACCGAGCCGCGCGGCAGTACGCCGAGCCCGGCGGCGGCCGCCCTGCCGCTCAGTGGCAGGGCCACGTCCAGCACGTCGGGGTCGAGCAGGACCCGCCCGGACGCCGGGAGTCTGCGGCGCAGTTCGGCGTCGAGGGCGGCGACCAGGCGGTCGCGGTCGGCGGCCGGCACCGGAGGCCGGACATCGGGAGCCGCCCAGCCGCTGCCGCGGCGGTCGACGAAGATCCGGGACCCGCCGGTCTCCCGCTCCCGGTTCAGGAAGTGCTCGCGTACCGACAGCAGGACCCGTCCCGAGACCTTCGGGGCGACCCGCACCGCGGCGGCCACCACCGCGTCACGTTCCTCCTGGCCGGCGGCGGTACGCAGCAGGAGGTCCAGAGCGCGGAACAGCCTGCCGGGGGCCGACGACAGCAGCCGCACCGCGCCGGGTACGTCGTACGCGTCGAGCAGCTCTTCGAGCCGGCTGTCGAGGGAACGCGCCTTCTTCTCGCCCCGCGCCACGGCGAACACCTCGGCGGCGTGCGGCCGGCCCGGGTGCTCGTGCGGGTGGAGACGCTCACCGAGCCGCTTGAACCGCTCCCGGTAGGCGTGTACATCGGCCAGCTTGGCGGGATCGGCCGCGACCACCGCGTCGAGACCGGCGAGCAGCGCGCGGCGGACCGGCCGCGGGAAGGTCCTGAACCGTGTCGGTTCCCGCAGCGTCACATCACCGCCCGACAGGGCGCACGCCAGCCGCAGCACATCGACGACGGTGTCCAGCAGGAGGTCCGCTCCGGCGGTGAGACGGGCCAGGTTGACGACCGCCCGGTTCTCCCGGACGGGGATCGACTCCGGCTGGGGGCCGAGCGCGCAGCGGCCGGCCAGGATCTCCAGATCACGGAGGTCCTCCTCGCCCAGCGGGGTCGTGCTGCCCGCCAACGCCAGGTACAGGGAGGTGAGTTCCTCCTCCAGGCCCTGGCCGAGGTGCAGGACGGTGACCCGGTCGCCCGCGGAGGCGATCAGTTCGTCCTGTGCGGCCAGCATCTCCTCGTAGGTGTGCTGGTAACGGCCGTAGGCGGGCAGGCCGAGCAGGTCCAGCACCCCGTTCGCCAGCTGCTCGGCCACCCTCTCCCGTGCCGTGTCGTCGGCGAGCGCCTCCGCCACACACCGTGCCCAGAACTCCCCGGTGTCCGGCACGTTCGCCGGGAAGTCGATGAAGTACGCGTTGTGGCGGACGTGGTCACCCGCCATCTCGCTCACGGTGCGCAGGGTCCGCCGGGCGGTGTGCACGACCGCGGCCTCGGACAGATGGGACAGCCGCGCCAGCAGCTCCGCGGAGAGCTTGAAGCCCACGGACATCAGCGCCGCGTCGAACTGCCGTGCGGCGACGGCCCCTTGACCGGCGGCACCGTGCGGCGAGGGGAGACGGAGGGTGTGCCGGACTACCAGCGATTCGAGACGGTACGACATCCGGGGATGATCGCAGAGATGTACGAGCTGACGCACCGGGGTTTCCCGGGACGCGCCCCGCGTCCCGCGCTCCGGGCCCCGCGCTCCGGGCCCCGCGCTCCGGGCCCCGGCGCGGACTCGCGGACGCCCTCCGCCCGCTCACCGTCCGGCTCACCGGACGACGGGCCGGGACACCGGGCGACCCGCCGGGCGCCGGGCGAGCCGGCCACCGGCAGAACGGGCGCCGCTCGCGCGGCAGGACGCACCTGGCCCGGCCGGCCGGGGGCTCGTCGCAGAGGCGCCTGCCTCCACTCGCGGGGCGTTCGCGCGCGGCCGGCCCGACCGTGCCGCGTCCCATGCCCGGCCGGCCGCGAGCGGCCCGGCTGAAGCCGCTGGTGACCTCGCCGCTGACAGGGGCCGGGGAGCAGCCGTACGCCGGGGCGGCGCACCACCGGCCACATCCGCACCCGTGTCCGGCAGCGTCGACGAGCGGTGTCGACGACCTGGAGAGACGGCCCCGCGCGGACGCGGAGGTACGTCAGAACCCGCCGTCGGGGGCGCGGCCGCGGGGCGGCGGGGACGGCGGCCGGGGCGACTTCACGGCCGGGTGCGCCGTTCGGCGGCGTCGAGCGCGGGTGCGAGCGGGGCCAGTGCCGCGCGGAGCCGGCCGGGCAGCGATCCGGAGAGCACGACCAGCCCCCCGCCGCCGTCGTCGGCGGCCGCTGCGGTCCCGGCCGGCCGGAGCCAGTCCTCCAGCGCGATGCGAACCGCCGTGGCCACGCTTGCCGCGAGAACGCGGGCCGTCTGCGCCCCGGCGTCATCCAGGCGTTCGGCGATCACCGCTGTGAGAGGGGGCTCGATGCCGGCGGTGGTGTCGAGGAACGCGTCGCGCAGCGCGGTCCGGGTGGTGATCAGCAGCAGTGCCTCGTGTTCGCGCTCGCCGGTGTCCGTGTACTGCTCGACCACGGCTTCGGTGATGGCGTCGGCCAGGCGGACCCCTGCGGGCCGGGCCGCGACCGCCGCCGCGATCCGGGCCTCCCGGTCCGCGGTGACAGCGGCGACGATCGCCTGCTCGCGGCTGGCGAAGTAGTTGTTGTAGGTGCGCGGCGAGACCCCGGCGGCCTCGGCGATGTCCTCGACCCGCACCTGGTCCGGTCCGCGCTCCACGGCCAGTCGCAGGGCCGCCTCGCGCAGCGCCTCACGCGTGGCCCGCTTCTTCCGTTCCCGCAGCCCCGGGGGTGGTGTCGTCACGGTGTCAGCATCCCATGCGTAGATGCGTACGCGCAAACTTGCGTGTACGCATTTTTTCTGTCAGTCTCGGCCGCCCGGCACCCACAGGGAGGACCCCACCGTGCGAGCAAGAGGGATGACCTACGACACCGGATTCGTCGTGCACGGCCAGATGTCACGCGAGCACTTCGACCCCGCGGTGGTGCGGCGCGAGCTCGCCGTCATCCGCGACGACCTGCACTGCAACGCGGTCCAGATCATCGGCGGCGACCCGGACCGGCTGGAGCTGGCCGCCGGTGCCGCCGCCGGACTCGGCCTGGAGGTCTGGTTCTCGCCCTATCCGCTGGAACTGGAACTGGAGCAGATCCTCACGCTCTTCCGTGACTGCGCCGAGCGGGCGGAACGGCTCCGGCGGCAGGGGGCCGCGGTCGTCTTCGTCACCGGGGTCGAACTGAGCGTGATGAACCGGGGGCTGCTGCCCGGAGGGAGCCCCGAGGAGCGGGTCGAGCGGCTGATGAGCCGGCCCGAGCGGCGGGCCGAGGCGATGCGCGAGCTCGGGGTGCGCGTCAACGCCTTCCTCCGCGACGCCGTGGCCACGGTCCGCGAGCACTTCCAGGGCGTACTCACCTACGCGTCCATCCAGTTCGAGCAGGTCGACTGGGCTCCCTTCGACATGGTGACGTTCGAACTGATCCGTTCCGCCGAGGTCGCCGGGCAGTTCCGGGACGCGGTGCGCACCCTGGCCCGGGGTCCGAAGCCGCTCGCCGTCACCGGGTTCGGCACCGCGGCCTACCGCGGCGCGGGGGACCGCGGCGGGCGGGTGCTGGAAGTGGTCGAGTACGACCCGGAAACCAGGGTCCCTGTGCGCCTGAACGGCGTGTACGAGCGTGACGAGGCCGGCCAGGCCGCGTATCTGAGCGAACTGCTGGAGATCTTCGAGTCCCAGGGCGTGGACAGCGCGTTCGTGTTCCTGTTCGCCCTGTCCGGCTACCCGTACCGTCCGGACGGCGACCCCCGGGACGATCTGGACCGGGCCGGCCTGGGCATCGTCAAACTCCTCGGAGAGGGGCGCCGGGGGCAGACCTACCCCGACATGGAATGGGAACCCAAGGCCGCCTTCGCGGCAGTGGCGCAGCGGTACCGGAGGTGATGGGCCCAATCCGCGGTGACCACGGCGTGGCGCCGGCGGCGAGCGGCGGGCACGCCGCGGACACCGGCACGGCGGAGCCCCCGGCTCACGCCCGGCCGGGCCGCGGCCCCGGCTGACGTACCACCCGCCCCGCCCGAGCCGGCTCCCCCTGGCACACCGAGGGCCCCGAAGGCTGACCGCGCGGCCCGCCCCGGCGGCTCGGCCGTGCGCCCGGTACCGGCGTGGTGCGTGGCGGCGGCCCTTCCCGTGTCCCAGGCAGGCGCGCCGGCTCCGGCGGGCCTGCCCGCCCCGAACTCCTCGCCGGGGTCCCGGCCCGGCCGCAGGCCAGAACCCTGACGGGGGCCGGCCGCGACCGGCCCCCGGTGGTCCTACAGGCCGAGTGCCAGCCGGTGGTAGACCTGGTTCCACCGGAGGTCGCGCCGGAACTGCCGGGGAGTGGTGGTCCCGTCGATGAGGGCCAGCTCCGTCCGCAGCATCTCGGCCAGGTCGTCCAGGTGCTCCGAGGTGAGTGCGGTGGTCAGGACGGTGTGGTGCGGTCCTCCGGCCATGAGCCAGGACTCCGTGGAGGTACGCAGGTCGGGGCGGGGACGCCAGACGGCGCGGGCCACCGGCAGGGCGGGCAGGGGCTCCACCGGGGGCACCACGTCGATGTCGTTGGCGACCAGGCGGAAGCGGTCGCCGAGATCGGCCAGGCCCACCACGACCGCCGGACCGGGTGCGGCGTCGAAGACGAGGCGTACCGGGTCCTCGCGGTTGCCGATGCCGAGCGGGTGGATCTCACAGCTCGGCGTTCCGCTCGCGATGGTCGGGCAGACCTCCAGCATGTGCGCCCCGAGGATCAGCTCACCGCCCGGCGTCAGGTCGTAGGTGTAGTCCTCCATGAAGGACGTCCCGCCGGGCAGGCCGTCGGCCGCCACCTTGAGAGCGCGGAGCAGCACAGCGGTCTTCCAGTCGCCTTCGCCGCCGAAGCCGTACCCCTGCGACATGAGGCGCTGGACGGCGAGGCCCGGCAGCTGGCGCAGGCCGCCGAGGTCCTCGAAGTTGGTGGTGAAGGCGCCGAAGCCGCCCTCTTCGAGGAAGGCCCGCAGACCTGCCTCGATACGGGCCGCGTAGCGCAGGGAGCTGTGCCGCTCGCCCCCGGCCATGAGTTCCGGGGCGAGCCGGTAGGTGTCCTGGTACTCCTTGACGAGGTCGTCCACCCCGGCCTCACCGGCCGAATCGACGTACTCGACCAGGTCGTTGACACCGTAGGTGTTGACGGAGGCGCCGAAGCGGACCTGGGCCTCGACCTTGTCGCCCTCGGTGACGGCCACGTCGCGCATGTTGTCCCCGAAACGGGCGACCTTGAGCGTGGCGAGTTCGGCCCGCGCGGACGCGGCACGGACCCAGGCCGCCACGCGCTCGACCGTCACCGGGTCGGTGACGTGGCCCGCGACCGTCTTGCGGGCCACGCCGAGGCGTGACTGGATGTGCCCGAACTCGCGGTCGCCGTGGGCGGCCTGGTTCAGGTTCATGAAGTCCATGTCGATGGTGGCCCAGGGCAGCGCCACGTTCGACTGGGTGTGCAGGTGCAGCAGGGGCTTGCGCAGCGCGTCCAGGCCGGCGATCCACATCTTCGCGGGGGAGAAGGTGTGCATCCAGGCGACGAGGCCGACGCAGCGGTCGTCGCTGTTGGCTTCGAGGCAGACACGCCGGATGGCGGACGCGTCGGTCAGTACCGGCTTCTGGACGACACGTGCCGCGATGCCGGGTGCTCCGGCGAGGACGGCGGCGATCCGCCCCGACTGCTCCGCTACCTGCCGCAGGGTTTCCTCGCCGTACAGGCCCTGGCTCCCGGTGAGGAACCAGATTTCACGGTCGGAGGGGTTCAGGCTGGGCACATGGTCTCCTGGTGTGACGGGATGGCTTCGGTGAGGGCGTGGTGGGCGGCGGGAGTGACGCCGGGTCAGTCGGCGGCAACGGCCCGGTTGCGGATGCTCCTCAGCCGGTGCAGCAGCTCTCCGGTGCCGAAGAGGTCGTGCAGCGACCGGTACTCGGCGAAGAGCTCGTCGTAGGCGTCCGCCCGCGCGGGGTCCGGTGTGTAGACATCGCGCCGCAGGCGCCCCATGGCGGCGGTCGCCGCGCGCACGTTCGGATGCGCTCCGGCCGCGACCGCGGCGTGGATGGCCGAACCGAGAGCGGGACCCTGCTGCGAAGCCGCCAGCGAGACCGGGCGGCGCAGCACGTCGGAGTAGATCTGCATGAGGAGTCCGTTCCGGGCCAGGCCGCCGGCCACGATGAACTCGTGCACCGGGACACCGCCGTGTTCCAGGGCCTCGACGATGATCCTGGTACCGAAGGCCGTCGCTTCCAGCAGCGCGCGGTAGACGTCTTCCGGCCGGGTGGCGAGGGTGAGCCCGACCAGGACGCCGGAGAGGTGGTGGTCCACCAGGACGGAACGGTTGCCGTTCAGCCAGTCCAGGGCCACCAGCCCGTGACCACCGACCGGCTGCCCGGCGGCCTTGCGGGTCAGCAGCGCGTGCAGGTCCTCCCCGCGTTCGGCCGCCTCGGCGAGGTACTCCGGCGGGACGCCCTGGCTCAGGACCCAGGCGAAGACGTCCCCCACGGCACTCTGTCCGGCCTCGTAGCCGTAGGTGCCCTCGACGACGCCCCCGTTGACGACACCGCAGACACCCGGGATGTCCGCCAGCACCGGGGCGTTGACGATGTGACAGGTCGAGGTGCCCATGATGGCGAGCAGACGGCCGTCCTCCACGGCCCGGGCGGCCGCGGCGGTGACATGGGCGTCGATGTTGCCGGCCGCGACGGCGATGCCCTGCGGCAGCCCGGTCCACCGGGCCGCCTCCTCGGTCAGCGAGCCCGCCCGTGAGCCGAGCGCGGAGAGCGGGAACTCCAGCCGGGTCCTGGCGAAGTCGGCGAAGCCCGGGTGGAGAGCCGCCAGGTACTCCTCGTCGGGGTAGGCGCCGTCCTGGTGGATGCCCTTGTATCCGGCTGTGCAGGCGTTACGGGACTCCGAACCGGTGAGCTGCCACACGATCCAGTCGGCCGCCTCGATCCAGCGCGCACAGGCGTCGTAGACCCCGGGGTCCTCCTCCAGTACCTGCAGGGCCTTCGCGAACTGCCACTCGGCCGAGATCCTGCCGCCGTACCGCGTGATCCACTTCTCGCCGCGGGCGTGTGCCAGTTCATTGATCCGGTCGGCCTGGCCCTGAGCCGCGTGGTGCTTCCACAGCTTCGGCCAGGCATGGGGCCGGCCGGCGAAGGACGTCTCGACGAGCGGGGTGCCGTCCGCCAGGGCCGGCAGGACGGTGCAGGCGGTGAAGTCGGTCGCGATGCCGATGACCGAGCCGGGGTCCACACCCGAGGCGGCCACGGCCTCCGGCACGGCACGGCGCAGCACGTCCAGCCAGTCCCGCGGGTGCTGGAGGGCCCAGTCCGGGGGCAGCGGGGCGCCCGTACCGGGAAGGTGCCGGTCGATCACCCCGTGCGTGTAGTCGTGCACCGCCGAGGCCAGCTCCTCTCCGTCGCGCACCCGCACCACGACGGCACGGCCCGACAGGGTGCCGAAGTCCACGCCTACGGTGTACCGCTCGGAGTCGTCCGCGCGTCGAGGAGCTGGGGCTGTGGCGGGGTGGGGTGGTGTCACCGGATCGGCCTTTCGGGGAGTCGTGGCGTGGTGGCGGGCCGGGAAGGCGCGCGGTTGCGCGTCGCTGACGAGCGGACCGGGCGATCAGATGCAGTGTGAGCGCTAACAATCCGGGAATCAAGAGGTTCGCGTACACGCGGCGGGGTGCGTGACCGACGGGCGTCACCCGGCATGACGGACCGTCAACAGTGATAATCACCCCTGTGTGCGCCCGATTCGGGGGTACCGGTCCGCGCCCTTGTCGCCCGTGGGTGGGGGCGGCGGCGGTGGAGGCAGTCGCGTGGCCGCGCGAAACGATAACGGGAAAGTAACGCACACCGGGGGATTGAGAACCGGAGGTGTTAGCGCTCACAATGCAGCGGCGCCCTTCCTCCGGAGGGCCGTCCGCCCGTGCCGGTTCCTGGCGCCGGTCCGTCCGGCGGCAGCGGGGCCCCGTCGCCCCAAGCTGCCCGAAGACACCCGGAAGCCGTCCGGAAGACGCTCGAAGCCACCCGAAAACCGCTCGAAGCCACCCGAAGTCGCTCGACCAAGGCTCGTCGCACCGGCCGTACGTCTCCCTGCCGCGCCGGTGGCACCCCGTGAACTCCCGAAAGGACCACCCGCCATGGCCCGCAGAACCGCCGTCCTCGCCGGTATCGCCCTCATCGCGTCCACCGCGCTGACCGCCTGCTCCACCGAGAACCCCGACTCCGGTACCGCTCCGGGGCCCGGGGCGAAGCCGGACGGCGAGATCGTGCTCGGCTTCGCCCAGGTCGGTGCGGAGAGCGGATGGCGCACCGCCAACACCAAGTCCGTCCAGGAGGCGGCGAAGAAGGCCGGCATCACCCTGAAGTTCTCCGACGCGCAGCAGAAGCAGGAGAACCAGATCAAGGCGATCCGCACCTTCATCCAGCAGCGCGTCGACGTCATCGCCTTCTCGCCGGTGGTGGAGTCCGGCTGGGACACGGTCCTCAAGGAGGCCAAGGACGCCGGTATCCCCGTGATCCTCACGGACCGCGCCGTGGACACCCAGGACACCTCGCTCTACAAGACCTTCCTCGGCTCGGACTTCGTCAAGGAGGGCAGGTCCGCCGGTGAGTGGCTGACCGCCGAGTACGCGGACGACAAGGGGCCGGTCAACATCGTCGAACTCCAGGGCACCACCGGCTCCGCCCCCGCCAACGACCGCAAGGCCGGGTTCGCCGAGGTCATCAAGGGCGACGGCAAGTTCGAGGTCATCGCCTCGCAGACGGGCGACTTCACCCGGGCCAAGGGCAAGGAGGTCATGCAGGCGTTCCTGAAGTCCCACAAGGACATCGACGTCCTGTACGCCCACAACGACGACATGGCCCTCGGAGCCATCCAGGCCATCGAGGAGGCCGGGAAGCAGCCCGGCAAGGACATCAAGGTGATCTCGGTGGACGGGATCAAGGACGCCTTCGTGGCGATGACCCAGGGCAAGATCAACGTCGTGGTGGAGTGCAACCCGCTGCTCGGCGACCAGCTGATGGACCTGACCGAGAAGGTCGCGGCCGGGGAGGACGTCCCGGCGCGCGTGGAGACCGAGGAAGGCGTCTTCCCGCAGGCCGAGGCGGAGGCCGCGCTGCCCGGCCGCAGGTACTGACGCAGACCGCTTCGACGCGGGAGGGGGCCCGGCGAGGCGCCTCCTCCGCCACACCTCACGAGAGGAGGGCGGATGACAGTCCCATCCACCCCGCAGCCCCGGGCCGCCGCCGAGCGGCAGCCGGTGCTGGAAGCACAGGGCATCCGCAAGCAGTTCCCGGGCGTACTCGCCCTGGACGAAGTCGCCCTCCGGCTCTTTCCCGGCGAAGTGCACGCCCTGATGGGCGAGAACGGCGCGGGCAAGTCCACGCTGATCAAGGTGCTCACCGGGGTCCACCCCGCCGACGGGGGCAGCATCCTGGTCGACGGCCGGCCGCACGGGTTCGGTGACCCCCTCCAGGCCCAGCAGGCGGGCATCAGCACCGTCTACCAGGAGGTCAACCTCTGCCAGAACATCTCCGTCGCCGAGAACATCCTCATCGGACGTGAACCCCGGAGGTTCGGCCTCATCCACTGGTCCGCGCTGCGCAGGCGGGCCGCCGGCCTGCTGAAGGAGCTGGACCTGGGGCTGGACGTCACCAGCCCGCTCGGCGCGCACTCCCTGGCCGTCCAGCAACTGGTCGCCATCGTCCGGGCCGTGGACGTGTCGGCCAAGGTCCTCGTCCTGGACGAACCCACCTCCAGCCTGGACCGCGACGAGGTCGCCGAACTGTTCACCCTGATACGGCGCCTGCGCGACCGCGGAGTCGCCATCCTCTTCGTCACCCACTTCCTGGACCAGGTCTTCGAGATCTGCGACCGTGTCACCATCCTCCGCAACGGCCGCCTGGAAGGCGAGTACACGATCGGGGAACTCACCCCCGTGTCCCTGGTGCAGCGCATGACCGGCGGAGAGCTGACCACCCTCGACCAGCTCTCGGACCGGGCCCACCGCGAGGCGGCCGGCCGCTCGGAGGGCGAACCCTTCCTCCGGGCCCGGCAGCTGACGCGGACGGGATTCATCGAGCCGTACGACCTGGACATCCACCCCGGAGAGGTCATCGGCCTGGCCGGACTCCTCGGATCGGGCCGCACCGAAGCCGCGCGTCTGCTGTTCGGCGCGGACAGCGCGGACGCCGGCGAGCTGAGCGTGTCGGGGGAGACGGTCTCCCTGCGCACCCCCCGGCACGCCATCGCCCACCGCATCGCCTTCTGCTCGGAGAACCGCAAGGCCGAGGGCCTCGTGGGGGAGCTGACCATCCGCGAGAACATCGTGCTCGCGCTCCAGGCCGCACGCGGCTGGACACGGCCGCTCGCGCGTGCGAGACAGGACGAGCTGACCCGGCACTGGATCCGGGCCCTGGACATCCGCCCCGCCGACCCCGGGGCCCAGGTACGCCACCTCAGCGGAGGGAACCAGCAGAAGGTCCTGCTGGCCCGCTGGCTGCTGACCGACCCGCGCCTCCTGATCCTCGACGAACCCACCCGGGGCATCGACATCGGGGCCAAGGCCGAGATCCAGAAACTCGTCGCACGTCTCGCGGCGGAAGGCACCGCGGTGCTGTTCATCTCCGCGGAACTCGAAGAGGTCCTGCGCCTGAGCCACCGCATCGGCGTCCTCAGGGACCACCGGATGGTGGCGACCCTGACCAACGACGACAGCGTCACCCCCGAACGCGTACTCGCCACCATCGCCACCGGAGCGCACCCATGACCTCCCAGCCCGCCCGGGCCACCCCGGCGGGCGGCCCCGGGAAGCGCCTGACCGGCCACCGTCTGCTGTGGCCGTCGCTCACCCTGCTCGCCCTGCTGCTCGGCAACCTCGCCTTCACCCACGACTTCTTCGCCGTGCGGGTGCGCAACGGCCATCTGTACGGCAGCCTCATCGACATCATGCAGTTCGGCGCCCCGCTCATCCTGGTGGCACTCGGCATGACACTCGTCATCGCCACCCGCGGCATCGACCTCTCGGTGGGCTCCACCGTCGCTATCGCGGGAGCCCTGGCCTGCCAGTACATAGCGACCTCGTCCAGTCCCGGCAGCGTCGGCACCGTGCTCACCGCCGTCGCCCTCGCCCTCGGCGTGGCACTGGTACTCGGCCTCGCCAACGGACTGCTGGTCTCCCGGCTGGGCGTGCAGCCCATCGTGGCGACCCTGATCCTGATGGTCGCGGGCCGCGGCGTCGCGCAGCTGATCACCGACGGCCAGATCATCACCGTGAGCAGCGGCCCGTACAAGATGATCGGTGGCGGCCACCTGCTGATGTTCCCCTTCGCCGTGCTCCTCGCGGCCGCCGTCGTCGCCCTCACCTCCCTCCTCACCCGGCGCAGCGCGCTGGGCATGCTGATCGAGTCCGTCGGCGGCAACCCGACGGCCAGCCGCCTGGCCGGCATCCGCGCGGCCGGCCTGCTCACCCTGGTCTACGTGTTCAGCGCGGTGTGCGCCGCCGTCGCCGGACTGATGATCAGTTCCAACGTCTCCAGCGCCGACGGCAACAACGCCGGACTGTGGATCGAGCTCGACGCGATCCTCGCGGTCGTCATCGGGGGCACCGCCCTGACCGGGGGACGCTTCTCCCTGGGCGGCACCGTGCTGGGCGCGCTCATCATCCAGACCCTCTCGACGACCGTCTACACCCTCGGTGTCCCACCCGAGACCACCCTCGTCTTCAAGGCGGTGGTCGTCATCGTGGTCTGCCTCGTGCAGTCCCCGGCCTTCCGGTCCAAGGTCCTGCGACGGCGCGGGACCGCACCCCCACGTCCCACCACCCCGGCGGGCGAGGTCCTGCCGCACCAGGAGGCCCGCGCATGAGCACCGGCATCGCGAACACCGCCGCGTTCCTCACCCGGCCCTTCCGGGGAGCGGCCTCGGCCCGCGGCCGCACCCGTATCCCCCTGATGGTCACCGCCGTCCTGCTGGCGGCCATGTTCACCGTCGGCTCGGTGCGCTACGAGGGCTTCTTCTCCGCCCAGGTCGTGCTGAACCTGCTCATCGACAACGCCTTCCTCCTGGTCGTCGCCGTCGGCGTCACCTTCGTCATCCTCACGGGCGGCATCGACCTGTCGGTCGGCTCCATGGTGGCGCTGTCCACGATGCTTACCGCGTGGCTGGTGGAGCAGTACGACTGGCCGCTCGCCTCCGTCGTCCCGCTGGTGCTCCTCGTCGGCGGCGCCGGCGGGGCGCTGATGGGCTGGATCATCCACACCTTCGAGATCCAGCCCTTCATCGTGACCCTGGCCGGCATGTTCCTGGCCCGGGGACTCTGCTACATGATCAGCACCGAGTCCATCTCGATCAACGATCCGGCCACCGTCAGGATCGCGCAGATGCGCCTGTACGGACCCGAGGGCCTCTTCGTCTCCCTCTCCGTGATCATCGCCCTGGTCACCGTGGCGACCGCCTTCGTGATCCTCCATCACACCCGTTTCGGCCGGAACGTGTACGCCCTGGGCGGCAACGAGACCTCGGCGCGGCTGATGGGCCTGCCGGTGGGCGGCACCAAGGTCGCCGTCTACGCGATCAGCGGCCTGTGCTCGGCCCTGGGCGGACTGCTGCTCACGTTCTACATGCTCTCCGGGTACGCGCTGCACGCCATGGGCCTGGAACTCGACGCGATCGCGGCCACCGTCATCGGCGGGACCCTGCTGACCGGCGGATCCGGCTTCGTCCTGGGCACGGCTCTGGGCGTACTGGTCCTCGGCATGATCCAGACCGTCATCAACTTCCAGGGAACACTCAGCTCGTGGTGGACCCGCATCGTCATCGGGGCCCTCCTGCTGGTCTTCATCGTGCTGCAGCGTCTGATGAGCGGCCGCCGCCCCGCCGGCGAGTGAGGACCGGGGCCCGCCCCGGACACCGGCCACCGGACGTGCCGGAGCCGTCTCCCGCCCGGCGCGGCCTCCGAGCGGGCCGGCAGCCGGGGAACGCGGATCACGGGACATCCGCAGGAACCGGCCGGGGAACCGGCCCGGCAGAGGACACCGCCGCGGCGGCGGACCGGCCGCCCTGGGCGCCGGCCCGGCACGGGCCCGGGGGAAAGACGGGCCTTCGGACTCCCGGGGCAGGCACGCGCGGAGGTTCACCGACTCGGTGCCCGCCCGCACTCCCTGCTCCTGCCCGGCCGGTGGGGGCACTTCGCCGAGACCGTCTCCGGCGCCCGGGACGCCGCCCAGGCCCGTGGGCCCGGGGGCTGTTCCGGGGCGGCGGCGGGCCGCGTCGCCGGCGGCCGGCTCCCGGTGGACGGCGCCGTCCACCAACTGGACACGCAGGCGGACGGCCACGCCCTGCACGGCGGGCCCGAGGGGCCCGGCCAACGCCTCTGGAACTGCGGACCGTTCCACTCCGCCGCCCGCACCGGTGTCCGGCTCTGACCGCGCGGACCGCACCGCGGCCAGGGCTCCCCCCCGGAGCGCTGAACGCGCGTGTCACCTACACGTTCGGCCGGGACGGGAACCTCGCCCCGGCCCACCACGCCGTGGCCGACGCGCCCGCCGTCGTCGACCTCACGAACCACGCGTACGGGAACCCGGAGGGGGGAGGGGCGCGGCAGCGCGCCCGCCCACCGCCTGCGGACCGGCGCGTCGCTCCACACCCCTGTCGGCGCGGACCTCATCCCCCGGGGCGGGCACCGGTCCGTCAGCGATTCGCCGTTCGGCCCGCGGCGCCCCCGCCGGCTGCCGGACGCCCTGACCCGCGCGGACACGCGGCTCCTCCTGGACGGAGGCGGATCCCACCACCACTACCGGGTCCTGGACGGCGGCAGGCGCTCGCTGCCGCGCAGGGCGGCCGTACTCCACGCCCCCGTCCCGGGAAGACGCCTCGAAGCGCGCACCACCGAGCCGGGCATCCGGGTCCACAACGGCGAACGGCTTCTCCGGCGAGATCGTCGGCACGCGCGGCCACCCCTGCCGCGCCTGCGCCGGTGTGGCCCTGGAGACACAGCACTTCCCCGGCTCACCGCCCGCGACGGCTCACCGCCCGTCACGGCTCACCGGCCCGTGCCCGGAAAGGGGTTGCTCTCCTCAGGCCGTGCGCCGCCGCGCTGTGCTCGCGCGAACGATCAGCTCGGGGGCGACCGTGACGTGCCTCGGCTTCTCCTCCCTGCCCTCGATGTGGTCCAGAAGCAGCGCGATACTGCTCTGGCCGAGCGAGGCGAAGTCCTGCCGGATCGTGGTGAGCGGGGGCGGGAAGAACTCCGCCTCCGGAATGTCGTCGAAGCCGGCGACCGCGACGTCCTCCGGCGTCCGCACACCGACCTCGCGGAAGGCCCGCAGTACCCCGAGCGCCATCTGGTCGTTGGCGACGAACACGGCCGTGAGGCCCGGCCGGCGGGTGGAGGACGCCATGACGCGGCCTGCCAGCTGCTGCCCCGCCTGGTATCCCGACAAAGGGCTCCAGTCGCCCCGCAGAGGGGGAGGCACCTCGGCCCCCGCGTCACGAAGGGCGCTTTCCCACCCGGCGGTGCGGGCCTCGCTCTCCAGCCAGTTCTCGGGCCCGGCGACATGCCACACGGTGGAGTGCCCGGCGGCGAGGAGGTGTTCCGTGATCATGCGGGCCCCGAGGTGCTGGTCCAGGGAGACCCCGGGGAGGCCGAGGGCGTGGCCGCCTTCCACCGTCACCATCGGGCACGGGGCGTCGAGGGCGGCCAGCGCCTCGACCGTGTCGCGCTGGGGGGTGATGGCGATGACCCCTTCGACACCCCAGGTGCCGAGATGCTGCATCGCTTCGGTGAGCGCCGCCTCGGTGGCCGTCCGCAGGGTGACGGCCGACACCAGATAACCCCGGTCCCGTGCCGCCTCCTGGACGCCGGTGAGCGTACTCGCCGGCCCGTGCAGGGTGGTGTTCACCGCGATGACGCCCAGGGTGTGGGTGCGCCTGGTGGCGAGGGCACGCGCCGCCGGGTTGCGCCGGTAGCCGAGCCGTTCGATGACCTCCGTCACGGCGGCCCGGGTCTTGGGACTCACGTTGGGGTGGTGGCTGAGCACGCGTGAGACGGTCTGGTGCGAGACGCCCGCCGCGCGCGCCACGTCCGACATGGTGGGCGCCCTGAGGGCGCCGGGGACCTGGGGCAATCCATTTCCTTCCGGGGGGAGCGGCAGCTCTCTCCAAGGTACCGCCCGGCTTCGCCCCCACCCCGGGGGACCCGGGGCGGGGCTTTTGGGGCAACTACGAGTGTTTGCGCTCACAACCTCCCTGGGCTTCGGCCGGGCCGAGCCCACAAACATCTTGCGAAGGACTTGAGTGTGCGACATGTTAGCGCTCACAATTTGGGGAGTGTCAGCTCGCGCCATGCGAGTTCTTCGCGCCGGTCCAGGCCGGTGCGGTTCTCGCCTTGAGTCTGAATCGACCTATCGAGCCCGCTTGTGGGGCCCTGTCCGGAATACGGTGAGAGTGTAGTGAGCGATACGAGCCTCAAGAGCCTTCGGCGAGAGGTGCTGGCGGCCAACCTGCGCATCCCGGAGGCAGGCCTGGCCACGCTTACCTGGGGGAACGTGAGCGGGGTGGACCGGGAGGCGGGCGTGTTCGTCATCAAACCCTCCGGCGTCTCCTACGCCGACCTCCGCGAGGAGGACCTGGTGGTGGTGGACCTGGAGGACGGGCGGGTGGTGGAAGGGGAGCTCCGGCCCTCCACCGACACCGAGACCCACCGCTGCCTGTACCGGGCCTTCCCCTCCCTGGGCGGTGTCACGCACACCCACTCCGTCCACGCGGTGGCCTTCGCCCAGGCCCGCTACCCGATCCCCGTCCTGGGCACGACGCACGCGGACACCTTCAACGGAGCCATCCCCGTGACGAAGGACCTCACCGCCCAACAGTGCGCGCGGGACTACGAATACAACACGGGCCAGGTGATCGTGGCCATGCTGGAGGGCGACGGGGCGCGGGCCGACGCGGTGCCCGGGGCGCTCGTCTCCCGGCACGGGCCGTTCACCTGGGGCGCCACCGCGACGGCCTCGCTGGAGAACGCCATCGTCTGCGAGGCGGTGGCGGAGATGGCCCTGCACACCCTGGCCCTCCGGCCGGCCCCCCTCGGCCCCTCGGAACCTCCACGGCACCTCCTGGACAGGCACTACACGCGTAAGCACGGGCCGGACGCCTACTACGGCAACGCCCCTTCCACCGGCTCTCGTTGACGGGCCGACGGGGAAGGCCGGGCACCGGTGCGGGGCCCTTCGGAGGCGGGCTGCTCCTCGGTGCCCCGGAGGCGAACGGGTAACCGCCTCCCGCCGCTTCCGGACAGCACTTCTGCCGGTGCTCTTCCGGCACCGGCGCGGCGGTGTTGCCGATGACGGTACGGCCCGGCACGGCCCGGCACGGCAGTCGACCATGGGGCGAAGGCGCTTGCCGGACACAGGTTGTGTTCCGGAAGGCGCGGGGGAGGGGCCCGGCGGCCGTGACCAGGACCCCCTGGACCTCATCGAGTTCGCGAACGGGCCGGTGACGTCCCCCGGTGCGGCAAGCGCGCGGGCAGGGGCCCCCGAGCCGTTCGGCCTCACCCACACCGAGGCCGGCAACGAGGAGAACCTGCCTCACGAGTTCTTCGAGCGCTTCACACAGTTCCGGGCGGCCATCGAAGCGAAGTACCCCGACGTCACGGTGGCCTTTGACTCCGGGCCCGCCGCCTCCGGCACCGCCTGGGAACTCAGCCGCGACGCCGGCGTGGCCATGGTCGACGAGCATCACCACAACAGCCCGCAGTGGTTCCCGGAGAACAACAACCGCTACGACACGTACGACCGCTCCGGCCCCGAGGTCTTCCTCGGTGAGTACGCTTCCCAGGGGAACACCTTCGGCGACGGCCTGGCCGAGGCCGCGTTCATGACCGGTCTGGGACGCAACGCGGATGTCGTCGAACTGGCCTCCTGCGAGCCCCTCCTCGTCAACGAGGACTACGTGCAGAGGCAGCCCGACCTCATCTGGTTCAACAACCAAGCGGCCCGGGGCCCGGCCGACTACGAGGTCCAGAAGCTGTCATGAACAACGGAGGCGACCGGGTCGTCCTCTCCACAGCCACCGGCACACCGGCCCTCGACGGCCCGGTCTCCGGTGCCGTCGGCCTGTCCACGTGGGCGACGTCCGCCTCCTGCGACGACGTACGGGTCACATCGGAGGACGGACGGTACGCCCCCATGGCCGACGACTTCTCCGGCGCGGTCTCCGCCGGCGACTCGGGGCCGGGGACCGGTGACCTGATCGGCAAGGTCGTCAACGCCCAGGGACCGCGGCACGCACCGGCATCGATTCCGGCGGGGCCCGGGTCGCGCCCAGAGCGCGGGTCACCACGCTGGCGGCCGGCCCAGCCGCTGTGAACAGCGGGACCGCCACCCCCCTCACCCCGGTGACGTCCACCCTGACCGGGGTGCCAGGCTCCTTTCCGTACACCTTCCCGGCGAACTCGGTCACGTTCCTGGGGACCAGGGAGAAGGAGCAGTCGCGGAACAGGGCTCCCGGGCCACGGGTACCGGCATCTCGGGCAGAGGCAGCGGATCACGACGGCCTGGCTCGGCGCCGGGCGCGGTGTGCGCGGCGCGCTCGGCCGGTGGGATGAGGGCGCCCGGCCGGGTGGGCCGTGTGTCCTGTGAAACCGTCGCCGGCGGGGAGCCGGAGGGCCGGCCACCACGCGCCTCGCGCCGTCCCGCCCGGAAGGGGAGCGGCCGGCCCGGTGGCAGTTCGTTCCTGAGCCACAGGTGAAACGCCCACGTGGCAACACCCTCGGCCGGAGCCCCCGTTCGCCCGCCACGTATCGTGTGCCGAATGGAGATTCGCGTTGCCACAGACGAGGACTGGCCGAGCATCTATCCGTTCTACTCCGCGATCATGACCGAGGGGCGTACGTACGCGTTCCCCGAGGGGCAGAGCCTCGACGAGGCAAAGCCGTGGTGGATGGAGCAGCCGCCGGGGCGCACGGTGGTCGCCGTCGTCGACGGCAGGATCGTGGGCTCGGCGAAGATGGGGCCGAACAAGCCGGGACGCGGCTCCCATATCGGGACGGGCTCGTTCCTTGTCGACCCGGCCCACCAGGGCAAGGGCGTCGGCCGCCGGCTCGGGGAGTACGTCATCGAGTGGTCCCGCGAGCAGGGTTTCCGGGGCATCCAGTTCAACGCGGTCGTGGAGGTCAACGAGCCGGCGGTGCACCTCTGGAAGTCGCTGGGCTTCGAGGTCGTCGGCACCGCACCGCTGGCCTTCGACCACCCCGACGCAGGACTCGTCGGCCAGCACATGATGTTCCGTCCGCTCTGAACCGGGCATGGCGGTGGCCCCGCGCCGGAGCCACCGCCATGAGGGGCGGGACGGATGCTCACACCTCGACGGCGTACACGTCCTCGCGCAGCTTCTCGGCCAAGAGGTAATCCCGGCCGAGCTGTCCGGCGTCCTGGCCGGTCCGGCACACCCGCACCCCGTCGGGGGGTTGTCTGTGGGGTGGTGGCCGTCAGCCGGGGCTGAGTTCCACGGTCGTGGTGACCTGGGTGAGCGCGGGTTTCCTCGGCACTGAGCCGAAACCGAAGCGCACGGGCGGTTCGACAGGAGCTGGCGTTCCCAGACCGGTGCCTTCGAAGACTCCGGAGACGAGGTGTGCCGGTCGCAGGTCCCGGGCGCTGTACCACTCGCGGCGGCCTGTGCGGGCGCTGCCCCGGGTCCGTACCCCGGGCAGCAGCAGCCGGGCCGGCCGGTCCAGGAGGGCGCTCCATGCCGGCCGGCGGGCGAGTGCGCCGGGCACGGCGCGCAGCAGGAGGCCCAGTGGGCCGCGCCGTCCGGTGACGAAGCGCAGCGTGAGGGGGCCGGCTGTCACGGTCCAGGTCCGTCCTGTGACGCCGACCTGCACCGGTACGACGTGCACGGCGTCGAAGACGTACGTGGCGGCGATGAAGTCCGCCGTCTCCCGTGTGGGCGCGAACAGCAGCCGCTCGCCTCCGGCCCGTTCCAGCATCACGTCGCTGAACGCGCCGAAGGGGGAGTGCTGCCAGTGGCCGAGCACCACACGCGTCCCCGAGGAGGAACCCAGGCCCGCGATCCAGCCCTCGAAGCGCACCCTGCGCCGGGACGCGTCCCGTACGGGGGACCGGTTCATCGTCGGCCTCCGGCCGTACCGGAGCCTTCTCCCGGGAGATGCTTCCCTCGACGGGCAGGGCAGCGGGTTGCCACGTCACACATGCCGGACTCCTTCCTTAAGGCACACGATCGGCGCGCTCACCGGCAAGACCGGAGGGCCCGCCGTGCGCACCTGGCCGCGTGCGCCGTCGTCCACTTCACTGTCGCCTTTTTTACCCCTGTCCGCCTGTGTGCCCGGCCGCCTCACGGCCGGTGTCCTGGCCCGTGCGGTGCCGGTGGGCCGATACCTTCGGCCATCGGGGCCGAGACCCCAGCAGTCGCGGTCCGGCTATCCGGCCGGTGAGCCGCATGCGGCTGCCCGAAGCCTTCGCGTAGCACACGCGGGCGGGCAGAGACGTGTCCGAGAAGTATGGGGCGGACCGGTACGTCACCTACCTCGGGCTGGACTCCGGCCGTGCTCGGGCGGCTGTGGGAGGGGTGCGGCGAGGCGAACCGCTCCGGGTCCGATGGAGGCTCGATCCTCCGGGAGGACCGAGTCATGACACGCCCGTCCCTCTGTCCGCCCGAGCTTCATGAGCACGCGGCGCGCGTGGTCGCGGAGACCGGTCCCGACCACCGGAACGAGTGGGCCGAGACGAGGACGGTCGCGGCCGAGCCGGGAACCGGTGCGGCCTGGACGGTGCGGGCCGGGGTCCGCGAGGGCGGTGCCGGCCGGCGGCCCGGCGACACGCCCGAGGAGGCCGAGGAGATCAAGTGGCTCGGAGCCGGTGGCGCAGAGTTGAGAGGGGCCGACGGGATCCTGGAAGCGGCCTCGGCTTCCTTCGTGGCCGGGTTCGGCCGGCTGTCGAAACGCTCGTAGCGTTCATCGACGCACACCGCCAGGTATCCGCCCCCGGGCTGGTCTGCCGCGCTCTGACCAGCCATGGACCGAAGACCGCGACGAGCAGCTACTACGCTGCCGAGAACCGCACCCCCCAGTATCCGGCCGGTCCGTGACACCGAGCTGGAGACGCAGACCAGCCGAATCCATGCGGGCAACTCCAGCGTCCGCAAAGTCCGAAAAGCCTGGTGGCAGCCGCACCGCGAAGGCATACCGGCGGCACGCCGCACCACCGCCCGCCTCCTCGGCGCCGGTGTCTGCGCCTGACCGGTGCGGTCGGCAGTGCCCCGGACGACGCGCTCATGGAATCCCGGACCGGTCTCTACGCAACGGAGCCGGCCGAAGCGCGCAAGCCCCGGCACGGCCCCGCCGGCGCCGGATTCGCCCCGCGGTACGGGTCGACCGGTTGGACAACCGGCGTCTTCGCACAGCGATCGGCGACGTCCCGTCCCGTGGGCAGGGGACCAGCTACCGCGCTCAACTCCAGCCCGGCCGCGGCTGGAGTTGAGCGCATCGTGCCTCCACCGATACCGGACGGTTCATGATGGGCAGGCGGCTTCGTGCGGTGGCTGTCGATCGCCGCCGCACCTTGTCAGAACCCGACCCGATTTCCGCAGCCTTGGGGGCAGAGCCCATGAGAGACATTGTCTTCACACGCAGGAGCGGGTGGGGTGTGGAGGTGATCCGCGAGGGCGGGGAGCTGAGGCTGATGCTCGGCGGCGGAGCGGACGCCAACCATGAGCCCCGCACGTTCACGTTCCCGATCGGGGAGGCCCATCTTTCGGTGATACGGGAGGACCTGGCCAGGCACCTGCTGCTGTGGAGTGCGGTCCTTCCGCTGTGCGACGCCGCCGGCACCCGGGGCCGGCTCGACGAGAACGCCGCCGTGGCGCTCCTGGACCCGATCCTCCTCTCCCCGCCCGCGGACGTCGACACGCTCTTCCGGCACATCCGGTGGGACAGGGGGCGGCTCATCGCCCACGGGGCCGACATCGGTCTGCTCGAACGCGGTCAGGTCTGCGCGGCGATGCGCGGGGCGACAGAGGCGTCCGACGGGAAACGGGCGCAGGAGTACCACGCGGACCGGCGTCGCGCCGTGCGCGGAGTGGTCCTCGCTCCACTCGACGCCGCGGTTCTGCGGTACACGGGCCAGTACCTGCACGGCGCGACGATCCCGGGACGGATACCCGATGCGGTGGACCCCGCGCTGCTGCCCGAGGTCATGCGTGTGATCGCCACCGCCGAGCAGGCGTGCGCCGGCATGCGGATCGGCCTCGATCCGCGGAGGGGGAAGCGCGCCACGGACAAGCGCGCCTGGGAGCGGATGGCGGCGACGGCCGGGACGGCCGTGCGCCGTGCGTACCCTGACCTCGTCGATGACGCGGTACGTACCGTGGGTTTCCTGATCTGTTCGGAGGCCGCGGGCCGCTCCAGGAGCACGCCCGTCGAGGATGACGAGGAGGCCGCGGGCGATCATCCCGGGGCCGGCGGGGAGGCGAGGAAGACGGCCCTGTCGTTCACCGACGACAAGGGCGTCGAGAAGAAGTGGCGCGCGGGCGCATCCCGCACCGCCACCGCGGAGTTCTGGGAGTTCGTCGGCGATCGCTCTGCCGCGGACAACGAGGTGTTCACCATCGAGGACGAAGAGATGGGCGAGGGGATCCAGCTCCATTTCTACGCGGACTCCGCCGCCCGGGTCACGACGGTGCACAAGGCCGAAGGCGGGTCGGATCCGGAGTACCGGGTCGAGTACAGCCTGGTCGACGGGATCGAGGGGTACCGGAACCTGGTGAGCGTCTTCGTCCGCGGCGGCTGTGCCGCCCTTGGACAGCACGGCTTCTGGATGCCGGATGCCGCTGAGCTGGAGCGCGCGCGCCGGCACCGCGACGCCGGGCAGCCCTCCGCAGCGGGCCCGCGTACGGGCCGCCGGCAGGACCTGTGAACAGGCGGTGGGCGCCGGTCCTGCGAAGGCGGGCCCGGCCCCGCGTCCCGCCTCCGCTCTTCCGGCGGTGTTCATCGACCGGCCCCTGGCCGCTCTTGTCCATCTCTGTCACGGAGTGACCCATGACGTGCTGGCCTGCTGATTCAACGTGGACCGCTCCACCATCACCCGGACCATCGGCGAGGTAGGGCCCCTTGCTCGCCGGGCGGGGGTGCACGACCAGCCCCGGCGTGCGGCTGCGGCCCCTTGCCGAGGTCATCGGCCGCCTCGGCGCGACCGGGAAGACCGGCATCACCGACGGCACCGGGATCCGGGTCCGCCGCCCGGCAGTCCGGCGCAAGGGCCGGGACAGGTACTTCTCCGGGAGGAACAAGCAGAACACAGTCAAGGCCATGGTCCTCACCGGCGGAGGCGGGCGGCTTCTGTTCAGCAGCCCGACCACACCCGGAAGCTACGGGGACATCACCGACGCCCGCCAGTTGGGGTTGGTCAAGCTCCTGGCGGACGGTCCAGCGGTGGAGATCCTTGCGGACGTCGGCTGCCAGGGCCTGGGCGCCCGGACCGGCGGACGCGTGGTGACGCCACCCCGTCGCAAGTTCAGGAAGAACGCCCCGGACTGGTACGAGGAAATGCACCAGCGGCAGCGCAGAGCGCCTTCCTCCCGCCGCGTCCGGGCCGGGCACAACGTCGCCCGCCTGAAGGACTGGCGGGCACCGGCCCGTCATCTCGGCCGCCGCGAACGGATGAGCGACATGGTTCAGGTCGTTGCGAGTCTGCTGCCGCACCGGCGGGCCGTCGATCCGAGGCCCCGACGACAGCGGTGGGCGCCGGCCCCACTGCGGAGTTCTGGGGGTTTGTCGGCGATCGCTCTGCCGCGGAACACTGGGGGTTTCTGTGCGCTGTCGTAGTGCCTGGTTGGTGGTTTTCGGGAGGTGTCTGTTGGTCGGATGTGTCGGGTGCGGTCGAGGAGGCGGGCCGCGGCGAGGGCGGAGAGGTGCTGGCTGACGGCGGCGGGGGTGACGTTCAGGCGGTGGGCGAGTTCTGTGGTGGTGGCCGGTTCGGCGAGCAGGGCCAGCAACCGGGCGCGGGGGCGGCCGAGCAGGCATTCCAGGGCATGGGGTGTGGTGGGTTCGTGCCGCTCGGTCAGGAGGGCTGTGCCGCGGGTGGTGTAGACGATGTGGGGCGGGGCGTCGCGGCCGAGCATGGTGGAGACGCCGTCGACGAAGCAGCTGGGGGTCAGGAGCAGCCGGCGGCCGTCGATGGGGATGTCGTCGGTGGTACTGGCCCAGGGGCCTCGCCGGTGGATGCTGAGGATGCCGTTCTGCCAGGTGAGCCGCTCACTGATGCCCGTGAACAGCAGGCCGGCTCCGTGCTCGGCCAGGATCCGGGCCCGGTGTGCGAGATCGGTTTCGAGGAGTGAGCGGAGGCGGGGCCAGAGGGGCAGCAGGCAGACGTTCCAGTACGACTCCAGCGCGTCGGCGATGTCGGCCAGGAGCCCGGCCGGATCGTGCAGGCCGGCAGCGAGCCGGGGCGGGACCGGCTCGCCGAGCGGGGCGAAGGTCTGCTCCAGGCCGGGGCCGAGCAGCGCGGGGTCGGTGGCCCGCAGGGCGGCGAGTTCCGCTCTGATGTCGGGCGCGGGCACGGCGGGGCGCGGGGTGAGGAGATCGGGGACCCAGTAGCGCCGCCGGGCCACGAGAGCGGTCAGCAGCTCATGGTCGAGCTGTTCGAAGGCCGGTCGGGTATTGGCGAAGGCGTTTTTCATATGGGGCATGCGGGGGGAGTGAGGTCCCCATATGCGCAGGCTGAGGACGGTCTCCTGCAGAGGGGAGTACGCGAAGGAGGTGGCGGCGAGGTCGGCCAGGCCGAGGCGGAAACGAATCATTAAGCCCCAGTCTTAGAAGTCATCTCATTTGGCGAGTCGGCGGTAGCAGATGAGGGTGCAGGTGATGCTGGTGAAGGCGAGGAAGTGGTCGGCCTTGTGTTCGTAGCGTCGGTGGAGTCGGCGGAAGCCGGCGAGCCAGGCCATGGTGCGTTCCACGGTCCAGCGGTGGCGGCCCAGCCGTTGGGAGGGCTCGACTCCCTTGCGTGCGATGCGGTGGGTGATGCCGCGTTCGCGTAGCCATCGCCGCAGGTGGGCGTAGTCGTATCCTTTGTCGGCGTGGAGTTTGGCGGGCTTGCGCCGTCGCCGGCCGCGGCGTGAGCGGATCGGTGGGATGCCCTTCACGAGGGGTATCAGGGCTTGGCTGTCGTGCAGGTTGGCCCCGGAGATGCCGACGGATATGGGCAGACCGGTCCGTTCGGTGATCAGGTGGATCTTCGAGCCGTACTTGCCCCGGTCGACAGGATTCGGACCTGTCAGGTCCCTCTTTTCAGGGCTCGCATGTTCACCGAGTCGATCGCGCACCTTGACCAGTCAAGCTCGCCGCGGGCACCGAGTTCGTCGAGGACCAGGCGGTGGAGCCTGGCCCACACCCTGGCCTTCGACCACTCCGAGAACCGCCGGTGGGCGGTCGCTCCGGACGGGCCGAACGACGCCGAAGGCAGCTGCTGCCAGGTACAACCTGACGTGGCCACGAAGACGATCGCCGCCAGCACTTCCCGGTCGCCGTACCGACGCCGACCACCACCCTGCGGCCGCGACGGCGCCTCCGGCACCACCCGCTGGAACAACGCCCACAACTCGTCCGGCACCAGCCGCTCAACGATCCCCACCATGGCTCACAGACTACCGAGTCGCCCAAATGAGATGACTTCTTAATCCATTCCGGCTTGTGCGCGTGCGGGCTTGGCTGACGGCCATGAGTACCGCGCCATCATCTTCTTCCTCTACGTCTCTTCCGGTTTCGCCGTCCCCGGCCCGGCTCCGGGCCGGGGCGGAGAGGTCCAGGCCGGCGGCTGACCCCGTCGTGCGGTCCCTGGGTCTGCTGATCGTCGTGAACGCGACAGGCAACGGCCTGTTCCTTGCTGTCAGCATGCTCTGGTTCACCCGCGGGCTCGGCTACTCCACGGGCCGGATCGGCCTCGCGCTCACCCTCGCCGGGCTGTGCGGCGTTTTCGCCGCCTACCCCGCGGGCCGGGCCGCCGACCGGTACGGTGCCAAGGAGGTCCTCGCCGTCCTTCATGTCCTCCAGGCCGCCGCGATGGCCGCCTTCGCCTTCGCCGGCACCTATCCGGCGTTCGTCCTGCTGGCGTGCGCGGTCACCGCCGGAAGCAGGGCCAACGCCGCCGTGCGCAGCACTCTCTACGCGCACAGCCTGCCGGCCGCCACCCGCACCCCCGCCCTCGGTCTGCTGCGCGCCGTCAACAACGCCGGCATCGGCGCGGGTGCCGCCCTCGGCGCCGGAGTCGCGGCTTTCGGCCACCACGGCGCCTACCAGGCCGCGATCCTCGCCAACGCCCTCACGTTCCTGCTGGCGCTGTTCCCCCTGCGCTCGGTCCGCGCCACGCACCCGGTCGCGGAGAAGCCCGTCACCGACCGGCCCGGCGGCTCCCGCCGGCCGAACCGCTCCGCTTCCCCCGGCCGCGGTCCGGGTGCACTGGGAGACCGCCCCTACCTCGCCGTCACGGCGCTCAACGCGATCGTCAACATGCTCTACGTCGTCCTGGAGGTCGCTCTGCCGCTATGGCTCACCGGTTACACGAACGCCCCCCGCCCCCTGGTCGGCGTCCTCCTCGTCCTCAACACCGTCCTCGTCGTCACCCTGCAGGTCCGGGCCGGCCGCGGCGCCACCGAACTCCCCGCCGCGGCACGGGCTTTCCGCCTCGGCGGCCTGCTCACCGCCCTCGCCTGCGTCACGGCCGCCGCAGCCGCGCACCGCGCCCCGGCCGCCGCCAGCGTGATCCTCCTGGCGGCCGTCCTGCTCCTGACCCTGGGCGAGGTCACCTCCCAGGCCGGCAGCTGGACACTCGGCTACGCCCTGGCACCCGATCATGCCCAGGGCGCCTACCAGGGCGTCTTCCAGACCGGCATCTCCCTCACCCAGGCTCTGGGCCCCCTCGCGGTCACCACCCTCGTCCTGCCGCACGGCACCACGGGCTGGCTCGCGCTCGGTGCGGTGTTCGGCGGCGCGGCACTCGCCCTGCCGCCGACGGCACGCCGAGCCGAGCGGCGCCGTCCCGTGCCGGACCCCTGACCTCGCACGGCGGCCGCTTCGCCGCATCCGCCACGCGGCCGGACCGGTGCGCCTTCTGCGAGATCCGGCCAATCGGTTCCTTTGCGTCATCATCCGGTGACCTGGAGGTACGGACTGCGGGATGCGGATACACAGAGGGGTCGAAACGAGACCGAGGGTGGTCCGGGGGCGGAAGAGTGTGCTGACGATCA
The DNA here is from genome assembly GCF_008704555.1 of Streptomyces nitrosporeus. Classification (NCBI taxonomy): domain Bacteria; kingdom Bacillati; phylum Actinomycetota; class Actinomycetes; order Kitasatosporales; family Streptomycetaceae; genus Streptomyces; species Streptomyces nitrosporeus. Next base: position 23,615 of record NZ_CP023702.1, on the reverse strand, counting down.
ACACGGGAGCACTGCTCGCCGTCATCGTCTGCTGCGGCTGCGGCTGCGGCTGCGCCGGTGCGCCGAGGCCCGGAGCCGGAACGACGAGAAGCTGACCGTGATCACCGTGCTCGCTCCCGGCACCGTATCGCTCCGTCCCCGCCGGGCGTGGGCCTCGGCGGCCTCTGGGGCCGACTCGCCTTCGGCATCACCCATTCCTCCCGCTGGAAACGGAGCGCGCCTGATGGCCGACCGCCGCCCACCGCCCCGCCGCCGGCCTGCGGCACGTCGTCCCGTACGCCGCAGCACGCCTCGGCGCCGGCGTCGTTCGCGCCGGCGGCAGCGCCAGGACACTCAGCTGCTCCTGCTCGGCTCCGGTGCCGTCGCAGGCCTCGCCCTGGTCTGGGCGGTGGTCTCCTGGCTGCTGGTCAACTGGTGGGTGCTGGTCGTACTCGGGGCCCTCGCCGCCGTCGGCACGGCGGTGCGGGTCCACCGGTACCGCCGGCAGCAGGCATGGGACCGGGTACGGCAGCAGGCACTTCGCTACGGACTGCCGCAGCTGGACGCCCTGCACCACCGCGACTTCGAGTACGCGATCCGCGACCTGATGCTCCGTGACGGGTGCGCCGACGCCCGGCAGATCGGCGGGGCCGGCGACAACGGCGCCGACGTCCTGGCCACCGACCCCCTGGGCCGCACCTGGGTCATCCAGGCCAAGCACCGCAAGGACGGGGACCGCGGCTCAGCCGTCGGCACCCCCGACCTCCAACGGGTCAACGGCACCGCCCGCCAGCTGTACGGCGCCGACATCGTCCTGGTCGTCACCAACGGCCGTTTCTCCACCCGCTGCGCACCCCTGGCCCAGCAACTGCGCATGCACCTGGCCGACCGGCGCATCCTCGCGGCCTGGGCGAGCGGCGGACGTCCGCTGTGGGAACTCCTCCCGCGGATCCCCGCTCCCCGCAACGGCCGGTGACCGGGCGAGGTGCGGCCGGACCTTCACCTGGCAGCCGTGCGTTCACCCCGGCGGGTGTCAGGTGGCCGGCCGCCGTCGGCGTCCTGCCCTTCACGGAGCCGCGGTCCGTGCGAGGCCGGCGCCCGGCCGTCCGGTACGTACGGCGTCAGGTGGACCAGGGCACTGCCCCCGTGCGGCCGGAGGCGGGGCGGGCGCAGCGGAAGACGGTACCGCTTGTGGGCGGCCTTCTTCCGGGCGACGGCATGGGGCTGCCTCCGGGGAGCGGAAGCAGCCCCCGGGCCGGCTCGGGCCGCCTGCAGGAGCCGGCTCGGGCCGCCTCCGGCGGTTCCTTGCGACAGGGACCGAGCGGTCCTACGGGGCCGAGGCCTGCGGTGCACACGGTCGTCGTGCCGGTTCCGGTCAGATCGCCGTGGGAGATCCAGGTGCTCCCGGGCGGTGTCGTCCAGACCATGTGGCGGAGGCGGTCACCGGGTCCTGACGTGGCGGCAGAGGTTTTGGGCCGCGTACACGCCCGGGCCGCCGGAGCCGACGGTGTCCGTGCGTCCGTCGCCGGTGATGCCGGCGAGGACGTCGCGTGCCGGGTCCGGCCCGCCAGCTGTGCTGGGTGCGACGGGTGTGTCGACGGTGTGTCTTCGCATGCGGAGCCGGGGTGCGGGGCGCCCTGGTGGGCGATCGCACGCTTCCGGCGGGCGGTGGCAGCGGGCAGGGTGGTATCAGCGGCGGTCGCGGACCGCGCCCGGCCGTCGCCGGTCCGCCGCCGCGACCCCAGGTGCGCGACGGCCTCCTGCGCCCGGGCGGCAGCGCCCGGGCGTCCGTCGTGCAGCGGCCCGGCCCGGCCCCTCGGTGGCGGCGAGGAACACCACTGCGGACATCAGAAGAGCCGTGCCGGTGAGGACGGCCGCGTTGAGCTGCTCGCCGAGGACCAGGACGCCGATGGCGGCCGCGGTGACCGGTTCCACCAGGGCGACGACGGAGGCTGTGGTCGCCCGCACAGCGCCGAGGCCGGCGAAGAACAACGTGTACGCCAACGCCGTCGGCACGGCCCCGAGGTAGAGAACCAGGCCCAGCGTCCACGCCGGTCGCCCCATGTCGGGCAGCAGGCCCTCCAGCAGAGCCGTCGGCAGAAGACAGACCGTGCCGACCGCGAAGCCGGTGACCGTGGACTCGAACACCCCATCGGCGTTATCCCGGCCGGAGAGGCGGCCCAGCAACGTCACGCCTGCGTAGCCGGCGGCGGAGAGCAGCGCGTAGCCGATGCCCGGCGCGGGAGCCGGTCCGGTGCTCCCGTCCGCACCGCCCGTCAGCAGCACCAGGCCGGCGACGCCGCTCGCCACCGCGGCAATTCCGGCGGCGCCGGCGCGCTCGCCCAGCGTGAGCCGGGCTCCGGCAGTCACCAGTAGCGGACCCGCGCCCAGGGTCACCACCGTGGCCACGGTCAGCCCGGCCTGCTGCACGGAGGCGAAGTAGGCCGTCTGGTACACCGCCAGCCCGAGGCCCGTGATCAGGGCGCGCCGCGGGTTCGCCGCGAACGCCGCGCGCAGCGACAACGCTGTTCCCGGCCGCCGGGCCCGTCTGACCAGGTGAGCTGCCAGGAGCAGCCCGAGTCCCGCCAGGAACCGCCAGAACGAGACCGAGACGGGGCCGATGCCGCCGACGTCGTACAGTACGGCGGCCACGGCACCGCCCGTGCCCCAGGCCGTGGCCGCGATCGCGACATGGAGAGCACCCCGCCGGACGGGCAGGGCGGAAGAGGACTGCAACGGAGGTCTCCTCGGTCGGTTGCCATCACGATGTGTTCGTGGGCAACCCGTGCGGCCGTCCCGTGAAGCCGGGACGGCTCAGCACGACTGCCCGCCTCAGGCGGTGGGCGGCGGAGGCGTCAGGAACGGCTGCAGGTGATCACCGTCCGACGCGGTGCCGCGTACGGCGTCCGGGACCGTGCCGGGCCCCGGCCCGGCGAGCCGGGCGACGAAGCCGTCGACCATGGCGGTCTGCACGTCCCCGGGAAACCGTCCGGGATCGAAGAGGGCCTGGACGACGAGCCCGTGGACGAAGGCGACCGCGGCGGCGGCCAGTTGGCCGGTGTCGGCGTGCGGGGGGATCTGCCCGAGGCTGCGCGCCGTCTCGAGATGAGGACGAAAACCGGCGCGCAACCTCGTGTACCTGTCGCCCTGCTGGGCGGCCAGAGCCTCGTCGGCGAGGGACAGGTCCCAGGAGCTGACCCAGATGCGGTTACGGGCGGTGCCGGCCGGCGTGAGCGGCAGGATGTCGAGCAGCATGGCCCGCACGGTGGGCAGGCCGTCGGCGGGAGGAGTCCGGCGCGGGCGTCCCGCCGTGTCCTGTTCCAGCAGGTCCAGCGCGTGCGTGACAAGAGCCCGCTTGCTCGGGAAGTAGTGCGTCAGCATGCCGGTCGAGACACCCATGGCGGCGGCCACGGCGCGCAGTGTCAGACCGCCGAACCCCTTGGCGGCAAGGACGCGCCACACCGCCTCGGACATGTCCTTGCGGCGAGCCTCGTGATCTCCGGGTGCGGGCGGCGGCATGGCGCTACCCTACATACCAAACGCTTGTTACGCACCCTTTCGGCCACGTGCCCGCCGGCAGTCTCCCTGCCGGCGCTCCGGCCGGCCCGACCTGGAAGGCGGAACGCCCATGCTCACCGCCCCGCTCGACGACCACGCGCAACTGCGCCCCCTGGAGCCCTGGCAGGCGCCGGAGTTCCTGGCGCACATCGACCGGGCCCGCCCCCTGGTCGACCCATGGATCCCCTGGGCCTCGCTCACCACCGACCTGGCCACGGCCACGGCCACCCTCCAGCGCTACGCCGACCTCTCGTCCGCCGACAACGGCCGGATATACGGGATCTGGCTGGACGGGGTGCTCGTCGGCGGCGTCATGTTCACCCGCTTCGACACCTCCTCGGGGGTGTGCGAGCTCGGCTGCTGGCTGGAGGAGGCCGGGCAGGGCCACGGGCTCGTGACCCGGGCGTGCAGGGCGCTGATCGACTGGGCCTTCACCGAGCGCGGGATGAACAGGGTCGAGTGGTGGGCCTCCGCCGGCAACACCCGCAGCACCGCGTCCGCGCGCCGTCTCGGCATGACCCGGGACGGCGTGCTCCGGCAGCGCTACCCGTACCGCGGGCTGCGCCACGACAGCGAGGTGTGGTCCGTCCTGGCCCAGGAGTGGCCGCCGGCAGGGGACCGGTCCGCACCCTCGTCCGGCGACCGGGCGGAGATCGACCGCCTGGCGGACCTGTTCATGGGCTCCTTCACCAACACCGGGGGGAGGCACCCTGATCTGCAGGTGATCCGCGAACTGTTCGTCCCGGAGGGGACGATCGTCTCGAACACCGGAAACGATCCGGTGATCATGGATCTGGACGCTTTCATCGAGCCGCGTCAGAGAATGCTCACCGACGGGACCCTGACGGAGTTCTCCGAGTGGGAGGTCTCCGCGCGGACGGAGATCTTCGGATCCGTCGCTCACCGGTTCAGCGAGTACCGCAAGTCGGGCACCCGGGACGGAGTGCGCTTCGAGGGCCACGGCCACAAAACCACCCAGTTCCTACGGACCCGAGCCGGCTGGAGGATGTCCTCCATGGCCTGGGACGACGCACCGCACCGTCTCCCGGGATGACGCGCACCCGCCGGGTCCGCGGCAATGGTCCACCGAAGCCGACGCGACCGCGCGGATCACCGAACGGCTCCGGCTGCGCCGTGCCGTGGTCGTGCCGGCCACGAGGGGCGAGGCCCAGGAGTCCGGTACGCAGCCGGCGGTGGACACGCTCGGCGCGGCGATCCTTTTGGAGGGCGGCTCGCCGGCAGGGCGGTACGCATACGGCCAGCCGGTCATCCGCTGCGTATGCAGGAGTTGCAACCCGTTGCCCCGCGGCCTCGACGCCATCGTGCTGCCGGTCCCCAACCGCACCGCCGCACGGCTCGTCAACGTCCTGCGCCCGCTCATGGCGCAGGACGTAGGGCGTGTGGTCCGTACCGGGGTCCTCGTGCCGCACGCCGTGGACAGCGATGATGACCGCCGAGCGACCAGTCCCTCCTCGTCCGGCGTGTCACCGCCGCCTTCCGGGCGCACGCCCCCGCAGAGCCCGTCGCCCCGCCGCGCCGGGCAGGGCCGTGACGCCTGCCGTCCCCCTCACCCCGCCGCCTCCACCGGCCCACGCCGGAGTGGGCGGCTTTGCTCGGTGAGGCGGAGACGAGGATCCCCGGTGGGGTCTCGCTGCCGCATCCGCTGCTGCGGCCGATGTTCGCGTCGGGGGTGAACCGCAGGTGGACCAGCTCGGCGCGAGGTGTGCCGCACGGGGCGCAGGTGCCCTCGCGGACGCCGTGCAGTACCTCGGCGTGGGGCCTTGGCCATGTGCCTCCTTGGCCGCCCGGGCGGCGGCGGGCTCGCCGGTCCGTCGGTCAGTCCGATAACTCTTCAACTTGTTGCGAAGTCCCCCCAGCCGCTGATAACTTTCCAACAAGTTAAAAAGTCGAATGGTGGGAGGGCGGACAGCGTGCTGCAGATCCAGCTGGGTGCCGAGCGGCCGGCTGACGCGGACGACCGCCTGGGGCGCGCCACGGTCGGATGGCATCCAGGGATGCCTGAGGACGAGGCATGGCAGGCGGGGCGCGGTGTGTGGAAGTTCAACGCCGACCGGGCTCTGTCCCAGGACGAGGTGCAGATCATCAACACCGACGGCATCGTGCTCGCCGTCGCGAGGATTACCGGGATCTCCAAGCACGGCGACCGCTATGCCCTCGAGGGCGACCTGCTGCGCGGTGACCCGCGCGTGGGCCGGCCCACCCCGAGCCCACACCTGTCCCGCAACCCTGTTACCTACATCTGAAAGCCGCGGTGTGATGAGCGACTTCGACGCGATCGACTCGCTGCTCGCCTCAGTGGGCCCCGAGGCAAAACTTCCGCAGGCTCAGGTGCGCCGTAGCCTGCGCGAACAGGCTGGTCTGTCGAAGGCGCAGGTGGCCCGCGCGCTCGGAATCAGTGCCTCCACACTGAGTGCGTGGGAGGCGGGCCGGGACCCGTCAGGTGAGACCCGGGCCAAATACGGCTACTTCCTCGACGGGCCTGGCCGCCAAGCTCGGTACGCCCGCGCACGCGAAGACGCCACCCCCGCCAAAGTCCCCGTCCGGCGGCACGGACAACGCCGAGCCCGACGAGGGTGTGATCCAACTGGCCGACAGCGAACCGTGTGTGCTGTGCGGTCACCCGGCGGCCCAGCGGATGGCTGGGTTCGCCCAGCACCTGGACGCCGCCGAATGCCACGCCGCCGCACCCGCGGCCGACGGCTCGGTGGAACCTGCCCCGCGCCGGCCGGAGCCTTCCGCCCCCGCGCCCCAGCGGCCCGCTGCCGACCGCCACCGCTCTACAGCCCGGCGCGCTGTGCAGCTCCCCAGCGAGTCAGCCGACCTGATCGGCCGATCGGTACGGGCCGCGCTCGAAGCACACGGCGGCGACGCGGAAGCGGCGACAGCGGCGCTGGTGAAGAAGGCGATCCCGGACGCGATGGCCCTGCTCGACGAGACACGCAAGGGCGGCAGGTACGACGTGATCGCCCATCCGTGGATGCCGGACATCCTCAAGAAGCAGTCCGCGCGCGGCCCCGACCAGGTGTGGGAAGCCCGGCCGAAGTGGACGCGGACCGAACTGCCGCCCGGCGAGCACAAGGTGACCGCCCTCGACATCAACGGCGCCTACCTGTCCGCCCTCAAGACACACCTCCCACTGGGCCAGCTGGAGCACTCCACAGGATCCGACCACGACCACCGCCGGGCCGGCGTCCACCTGATCACCCCGGCGCGCTGGGACCACGACGACGTGCTGCCGAACCCGATCGGACAGCGCGACGAGCCGGGCCCCCTGTGGATCACCGAGCCCACACTGCGCCTCCTGCTGCGCCTGTCAGGCCCGAAGTACGGGCTGTGCGAGCCGCCCGAGATCCACGAGTCGTTCACCTCCGGAGCCACCGAGGGACTGCTGGAGAAGTTCCGCATCGCACTCAAGGACGCCCGCGACACCGCGATCGCCACGGACGACGAGGTGACGCTGGAGTATGTGAAGGCGATGTACTCCAAGTTCGTCTCCACGATGGGAGCCTCGAACTACAACCGGGAACTCTACCGCCCGGACTGGATGCATCTGATCCGCTCCCAGGCGTTCGCCAACCTGTGGATGAAGGCCCTCAAGGCCCACGACGAAGGCCTGACCGTCATCCGGGCCATGGGCACCGACGAGCTCCACGTCATCGGTGACTGGCGCAAGGTCTTCCCCGAGGGCCGCGGCGTTGCCGAAGTCAAGGTGAAAGACGAATACGCTGCCTGTGGCGCGAACGCGGCGGGGGGAGGAGCCTGATGCCGGACCGGAATCACGAGTTCGGAAGGCTCGGCGCCCGCGGCACCAGGGGAAGCGAACTCGTCGCCCGCCGCCTGGACGCACTGGTCGACTTCATCGTCACCCCCGTCACCACCCCGCGTGGTCTGCTCGCACGCCTCCACTACCTGACGACGTCACCCAAGGCGATGAAGGCCGCCCGCGCGGCCGGGCTGACCGTCACCGACCGCACACTGAAGGCATGGCTCGCCGGCACCCAGAACCCATCGAAGGCCAACCTGGAACGCGTCGAACAGGCCTACCGCACCGTGCGCCGCCACAACGTCGCCCGTCACCTCCTGAAGCGTCTCAACTCCTCCGGCGGCACCCGGGTGGAAATCCACCCCCTCGACCAGTCCCAAGTCTCCGCACCCCACCGGCGCACCCTCGAGTACCGGCATATCAACGTCCGCCGCTGGGACCACATCGTGACCGCCTGGACCACCAGTGACAGCCACGCCCTCGACGACGCCTGGACCACCGGTGTCCTGCCGGACCTGGGCAGCCAGTGGGGCCAGTACGAGTACGTGACGAACATCGGCTTCGCCGCCTGACAACACCAGGACGCGTTCTCGGCACGCACCGCCCACTCGGCCTTCACACCCACCCGGGCCACCCCGGTACGGGTTTCGGGTTGTCGTACGGGGTGCTGCGTGACGCCGCGGAGGGCTGGGGCTACACGGGGTGGAAGGCGGACGCGTTCCCGCTCGGGATGGACGGGCTGATCATCGCCCTGTACACCGCTGACCTGTGGCTGTCCTGGAAGCGGATGTCCCGGCCGTGGGTGCGGATGTGCGCGCACGTCCTGACGGCCGTCACGATCGGTCTGAACGTCACGGCGGCAGCCGAGGGCATGGAGGGCTCCCCGGGCCTCTGGCAGGCATTCCAGGCCGATCCCGGGCGCCTGGGCAGCCACGCGATGATGCCGTTCGCGTACGTGATCCTCACCGAGGTCGCCCGGTGGGCGATCGTGCGGACCGCCCGCATCGAGGGCGGCTACCTGGACGACCAGGCCCTCACCCTGGCGGACTGGGTCATGAACTACCGCGTCACCAAGACCATCTACCGGCACGCGAAGGTCCACGCCGCCTCCTACGCCGAGGCCCGCGCGTTCGTCCGGGAGCTGGCTGTCTACCGGGTGTGGCAGAAGGAGCGCGTCCGCTACACCCGGGGCACCGCGCAGGACCGGGCCGCGCTGCTGGACCGGATGCCCGCCCTCCTGGCCCCCTACGGCGTCACCGTGGTCGAGGCCCGTGCCATCCCGGCCCGCATGCACGCCCAGGAGCAGGCCCAAGAGCAGGCCCAGCGCCAGGCCGAGCGTCAGGAGCGTGAGGACCTGGAGCGGCAGAAGCACGAGGAGGAGCAGGCCGAGCGCGACCGTGCCCGCGAGAAGGAGCTGCGCGAGCAGACAGAGCGCCGGGAGCGTGAGCGTCAGGAGCGAGAGGACGCTCACCAGGCTCGGATGGACGTTCTGGCCAAGGAGGCCGACCAGGCCCGCCAGGAGGCGGAGCTGGCCACGCTGAAGGCCACCGCGGACGGGGAGACGCGGGCCGCCGCGCACCGTGCCGAGGCCACCGCCGCGACCGCCGGCATCCAGGCGCAGGCCGCCCTGTCCGCCGCCGAGGCCGAGCACCAGGCCGCCGAGACCGCCCGCACCGCCGCCCTGCGCCGCAAGGCCGCCGAGGACGCCCAGGCCGAGGCCGCCGCCGCCGCCGAGACCCAGCGGCTGGCCGCCCAGGCCGCCCGGGCCGAGCGGGAAGCGGCCGAGGACGCCCGCAAGACCGCGGTGGCGCTGAAGGACGAGGCAACCGCCCGTGCTGAGGCGGCCCGTCTCGACCACGAAGCCGCCCTCGAGGAGAGCCGGAACGTCCGGCTGCGGGACGAGGCCGCCCGCCTGGCCCACGAGGGCCTCTCCGCCGCGGAGCTGGGCCGTAAGACGGCCGAGGAACGCCGGGCCGAGGCGGCCGCCGCCGCCGAGACCCAGCGCCTGGCCGCCGAGGCCGCCCGGGCCGAGCGGGAAGCGGCCGAGGACACCCGCAAGGCCGGCCTCGCCCTGAACGAGGACGCCCGGGCCCGCGCCGAGGCCGCCCGCCTCGCCCACGAGACCGCCCAGCGCCGCGCCCAGGCCGCCCGCATCGAGCGTCAGGCCGCCGAGGACGAGGACACCGCCCGCCTCCAGCCCCGCGAGCGCGCCGTCCGCAAGGTCGCCCGCATGGTCCTCGCTGCCGGTGGCGACGCGGTCGCCCTGTACGAGATCGAGCAGGCGTGCGGCGTCAAGCAGTCCACCGCGTCCGACTACCTCACCGAGGCCCGCACCCTGATCGCCAACGGCTACGGGCAGGAGCACCAGGAGCACGCCCACGCCTGACCAGCACACGCACCACACAGAAGGGCCCCGAGGCGCTCAAATCGCCTCGGGGCCCTTCCGCGTGCCCTGCCACCGTACCGGCCGCTACGGGCCCCCAAGGGCCGTTCGGTATCCCGCGCCACCACGGCTGCGAAGTCGGGGCGTTGTGGGTCGTGGCTCTGGGCTCGCGTCCGCGGACATGCGTGAGCGGCGGTCCGTACGCTGGGTACAAACCGCCGCTCAGGTGTGACTCTGATCACGCTTGTAGGAGGTGGTGCCGCTAAACGCCGCCTCCGTGAGTCCGTCCAGGCTGTGAAGCGGGCTCGGGAACCAGAGTGCGTGCCGCGGCTTCCAGATATGGAAGTCCCGGACGATGTCGGACGCCTCCGGACAGTATCGGACGGCTCCGGACAGTGTCCGGCTCTGAGCAGCATGTTTTGCCTTCTCTGCATCCGGCCGCCGGACGCCCTGAGTGCCCGCCCGGACACTAGCCCGTTCCTGTGCTCCGCACTGACCGTGCGTTTTGGGGCATTGGTCTATTTATGCCCTGTCAGGAGTGTCTGGGGGGAACGCTGTTGACGCGTCTGCCGAGGCGCGTGGGCAAGCGGGAATAGAGAGTTGGAACCGTCACCCCGCGTGAGGCAAGCTGGAAGCAGGACGTCGAAGGCGACGTCCTGGGGGCCCGCTAACCCCCGCTTTTTTTGTATCCGTCCAGGCTCGAAGACCAATAGGAGTGTGGCTCGTTGACGTCGTTGTGGCGTTTCGTGCAGGGATCCGGCTGGGTGCTCCAGCCCGTCCCGACCTTCCAGGACCCCCTGCCGGCCTCTCAGGGGTGCGTCATCACCCCCGGGGTTGCCCGGGGGTTCGGCCTGCGTAAGACCCTGCGCTGGGTCCGCAAGATCGTGATCATCGCCGTCCTCATCCTCACCACGGCCGCCCTCGCGCTGATGTGGCACACCGGTCACGAGACCGAGGTCGCGGTCGGACTCCTGGCGCCGGCCCTCATCGCCGCCGTCACCGCGGCGTACGGAAGCCTCAAGAGGTTCTTCCGCACCGGAGGTGAGTTCGCATGGAGGTGAACGGGTTTTCTCCCTCCCCCACGCTCGAGAAGCTCATGGAGGGCCGTCAGCGCACCGTGTCGGCTCATTTGCTCGCTTGGCTCGCGCACAGAGCTGCGACCGCCGAGACAGCGGTCAATGTGCGTCAGCTTGCGAGAGGCGCCAACCTGGCAGTTGCCGACGTGAACAGTGTGATCACGGGGAGGCACGTACCAACCCATGACGTCTTGGACAGGATCTGTGTGTCCATCGGCATGGGGGTGGCAGACCGTGCGTTTCTTCAGCAACTCCGCCGTCAGGAACAGTCCCTGGCTCACGGGCAGTTGCCCCAGCATGGGCAGGACTTCGTCCGCACCGGTATCCGTAGGGACGATGTCCTTTCGCGGCAGGAGCTGCCGGAGCGGCAGGAGCTGCCGGAGCGTTGGATGCTGCGGGAGCAGCGGGAGCGGGAGCGGCAGCGACAGCAGCTGCAGGAGCGGCTGGAGCGGCTGGAGCGGCGGGAGCAGCAGGACCGGCGGGAGCAGCAGGACCGGCGGGAGCGGCAGCTGCAGGACCGGCGGGAGCGGCAGCAGCTGCAGGACCGGCGGGAGCGGCAGCTGCTGGAGCGGCAGCTGCGGCAGGAGTGGCGGGAGCGGCAGCCGGTGCCGGCGTTCGGGCAGCCTGACCCGATGCAGGTGTCCTGCACCGCGGAACTGGTGGCGGCGCTCAAGGCCGTGCACGTCTGGTGTGGTGCTCCGTCCCTGCGGGAGCTGGAGCGGCGCAGCAACATGGTCCTGCGGCGGAGCTCGATCAGCGACATGCTGCGGGGAGAGTCCCTGCCGGACTACGAGCGGTACGTCGCGTTCCTGAGGGCGTGCGGCGTCGGCGGGGCCAACCTTGAGACGTGGGTGTTCATCTGGCGCCACCTCAAGGCGCTGGAAACTCCGGGTACCGCTCCCTGGATGCCGCGCGTCACGGCATCGAAGTAGCCCAGCCCGTGCCGTACGGGTGGGCCGGCAACTATCCGCTGCCGGCCCACCCGCCCAACTGAGCGGGAGGGGCGCGTCACCCCGAATCCTGATCGCCACCGCACCACAAGGGGGCCCCGAGGCGCTCAAATCGCCTCGGGGCCCCGCTGTTGTGGTGCCACGGTATCGCGGCCAGGAGGCTCTTGTGCCGCTTGCCGTGCGACGGGTGGAGGGCGGTGCCCTCCACCCGTGTTCCGTTCTACCTGCGGTGCATGAACAGGCTGCCACCGATGGTGCAGACCGCCGCTGCGGTGGAGCCGAGGGCGACGGCGGCTTCCGTCCGGTCGGTCAGGGCCAGGACGAGGACCCCGGTCATGGACAGCACGCCCACGAACAGGATCACCCAGCCTGCGATGCCCGACTGACAGTGTCCTTCGGTACTGTCGCTATTAACGCTATTAAGTTGATGCACAGGCACCTCTTCGGGTACATCAGAGATTGCCATGGGACCTCTTCTCTCTTCAGGGTGACAGGACGGAACCCATCGGCAACGTGGGGGAGACCGCTGTACGACGGCCGGCAAGCAAGCCGTACAGCGGTCTCCCTCAATGGTTGCCGGGGCCTGCCAGCACTTTACGTAATGCCGCTGACACCCGCTGCCGTCCAACTAAGCCGCGCCGCAGGATGATTGGGCCCGTATCACATGGCGTCGGCACTGCATCGATGCAGATCAGAGGGTTGGTAACCCACCGCTGTCCCGCGCACCCGGGCTCGTATCGCAAGCGCTGTTCGATGTACGAATCCTCAGCGAGGGCGCCGCATCACACCGGATCCAAGCAAGCGCGGAACCACGGAACCACGGAACCGTGATATCCCGGACTGGTTCCGTCCGCTGATCTGCGAAAGGCCCCGCCATGGGAGCACCGGCCCATCCGCCCCCCGTTCTGCCGCCACACGTCGCCGTGGCCAACCACAAGGGCGGTGTCGGCAAGACCAGCACCACCGTGGGCCTGGCCGCCGCGGCGGCCGACGCCGGCGAACGCGTCCTGGTGGTGGACATGGACCCCCAGGGCAACTCCACCCGACGCCTGCGCGCGCAGCTCCCCGCCGCGCTGGAGGACCGCGCCGCCGCGAGCCTCGCGGGCGTCCTGCCGTCCCCCGGCCGGGGAGAAGCAGCCCGCATCGTCACCTCGTGCGGCTGGAGCGCCCCCTACAGCAGCCGTATCGACGTCCTGCCCTCGGATCTCGACCTGGAGCTGCTGGGACTCACCGCCGGCCTCCCGGGCGCGGAACGGCGCCTGCTGCGGGCGCTCACCGGAGTGGTCGACACCTACGACCTGGTCCTCATCGACTGCCCGCCGTCGCTTCTGTCGCACCTGACCGACAACGCATGGACGGCCAGTGACTACCTGGTCGTGCCGTGCGAAGCAGAATTCGAATCCGTCCAGGCCGCACGCCGGGTATCCGAAAGAATCACTCGTGACCGCCATAATCTCAACCCCGACCTCAGTATCGCGGGAATCATTCCCACCCGATACCGGGCCGCTCTGGGAGTGCACCGCGCACGCCTGGAAGACATGGCGAAAATTTCCGGACCGGAAGCAATCTGCCCCACCAGATTCCCGGAACTCGCCGTCATGAAAACCGCCACGGAAAAAGCGCTCCCCCTCGCAGAATGCGGTTCCCAGGGCCGCGACATGGCAGCCCTGTTCCGAGACGCCTACACCTGGCTCCGCAAACGAATCTCCCACCTCCAGGAAAGCGCCGCCTGAACATGCCCAAGTACGACGAGGTCCCCCAGGACCCGCAGCTCCCCTCCAAGCAGCCCACTCCGGACGCGGACCCCTACCGCTCCTTCACCTCCGAACTGCCCGTCAGCGTGGCCCGCGCGCTCCGCGCCACCGCGGCTCTACGAGGAGCCACCGTCAAGTCCCTCCTCACCGAGGCCGTCACCGACTACCTCACCCGCGAGGGCGTCCCACTGCCCCACCCCACCCCCGGGACCAAGAAGCCATGACCTGACCACGCTTCGCTGGATCCACCGATCCACCGATCATGGGACCCACGGACCCACGGATCCACTGATCACGGGATCCACCGATCCAGCGAAGCATGAAACCACGGCTCTCTGACCTGCGATAACACCCGCGCAGCCATACAACCCGGCCCCTCCCCACACGCCACGGGACGACCCTGAGCCGCCCCACAAAGCTGCGCACGGCCGGGCCAGACAGCCCGCCCCGCCCGCAGCCGCCCCCTACGTCTCCGGAGCACAGCCCACCCGTCCCCGGAGCGCCCACACCCGCGCCCGGAGTCCTTCCCGGCGCCCCCGGAGACACCCGCGACGCGTCCGGAGTACCGGCACCCGCGCCCGGAGTTCTTCCTTGCGCCCCCGGAGGCACCCGCCACGAACCCGGAGACCCACCACCGGGCAGCCGCCCACGCCCGGAGCCGGCCCGACCCGCGCCCGGACCACCGGGCCGCACGCCCGGAGTGAATGACAGCGCACCCGGAGGAAATCTCTGCACCCGCCCAGATAAAGAATTCAGACCGCAAAAGACGCCACAACTGGATACCCATCACAGTGACAGCACCGTAGAGAATGCGCCCAGGCTCGGAGTAATCCCTGCCACGCTCGGAGTGACTTAAGGAGCATCCGGAGTGCTCGATCCAGAGTTCTCCGCCACCCTTTATAGGGCCGTCCAGTCGGCAGATACGCTCCCGCGATCCAGATTCATTTATGCCGGACCGGTAGTGGTTGGTTCGTGTTTCTGCCCGTGCATCAGAAGGCGCTTGCCCTGCCCGCCCGGATGCGCCGCGCCGAACAGCAGCCCACCCAGCGCCACGCACGGGCACTGGAGCACCAGAAGGAGCTGGAGGCCACCGCGGCCGAGGCCGAGCGCCTGAAGGCCGCGGGGGAGCTGGCGCAGCTGCGTGCCCGTGTCACCGGACAGGAGAAGGTCGCCCTGGCCGAGGCCGACGGCGCGAGTGCCGCCGCCGAACTCCAGGCGCAGACCACCCTCGCCGCCGCCCGCCGCGCCGCCACCGAACAGGACCGCCGGGCCGCCCTGGAGGAGGCCGCCGAAGAGACCGCGCAGGCCACCGAAGCCGACCGGAAGACGGCTGAAGAGCGGGCCCGGATCACGCGGGCGGAGGCCGACGAAGCGCGCGCCACGGCGGACGAGGCCGCCGCGAAGGCCCGCACCGAGGAAGCCGCACAGGAGATTGCCGCACGCCGTAAGGCGGCTGCCGCAGATCTTGAGACGGCCGCCGAAACCGAACTCCGGGCCGCCGAAACCGCCCGGTTCGCCGCCGAAACCCGCGCCGCCGCCGCCCACGCCGAAGCGCTGTCGTCCCTCGACGTCGTGCAGATCAAGACCCGCGTCGCCGCCCGGGTCCTGCTGGCCGACCCCCAGGCCGACGGCGCGACCCTGGCCGCCGCACTCGGCGGCGCGTCCGCCTCCCGCACCTCCGACTACCGCAAGGCTGCCCTCGGCCTTATCGCCCAGGGCTACCCCGAGCACGACCCCGACCTCACCACCACACCCGCCGCCGGCCCGGCCACCATCCCCGGCCAGAACGAGATCACCATCTGACCTGACAGCAGTACAGCACGGCACAGGGGGAGGCCCCGGGGCGCACCAATCGCCCCGGGGCCTCCCGCGTGATGAGGACGCTATACCTGGTCGCGGGCAGCGATCCAGCGCTGGAAATCGTCGCTGGTCAGAGCGTCCAGACCGGCCAGAGCGTCCGAACTGGTGAGAGCTTCCAGGAGGAGATCCGCCGCCTGGTCGGGACTGACCTGCGCCCGGTCCGCTCCGCTGGTGATCCACGCACTGAGCCGTTCGACGTGATCCACGCTCAGCACCCACCGCCCGCCCTCCTCGGCCGGACTGGCACCGTCGGCGCTCATTCCCAAATTTGGGAATGAGCCGTCCCGGCTGTGGGGGACGATCGTGCCCACCACCGCCTCGTCACCGCGCTTGGTGCGCCCGCCCGGGGTGGACTTGCTCGGCTTGCCGGCGGCGGGCGCAAGCTGGCGAGGGGCGAACAGCGCCTCCAGGCGCTCCGGCTCGACGCCCTCACGCAGGAAGTCCGCGAGGTTGGCCACCACGTCAGCGGTCACCCGGCGTCCGGCCTGCTGGCCGTGGCGGCGCAGTTCGGCGTACCAGCGGGCGACCGATTCGGCACCCTGCTTGTCGGCGACGTCGACCAGGGCCCGGACGTGGGAGTCCGGCGCCGGCCGCTCGCACGCATCCGAGATCGCCTTCGCCACCGGCCACTCACCGATCTCGCGGTACGCAGCGGACTCACTGATGCCGTCCCACTCATCGTCCAGGTACTCCTGGCGGGTCCGCTGCCCGTCCTCGCCCCGGTACAGCTGGCGGCTGAACGCCACGGCGAGCGCCTTGCCCCGCATCCACTTCGCGACCTGGTGATGGTCACGGGCAGCGTGGACGCGGTCGAGCGTCTGCTGCTCCTTGGGTGTCAGGGGCCCGGTGCGCTCGATGTCCTGCGGTTCGGGGAGCAGCTCGGGCACGAACGCGCGCGCCCGGTCCCGACGTGCCACCGCTCCTTCGGTGTCGGCCATCCCGGTCACCGGACCGTGGGCAGGTGCCCGCGCTGCGTCAGCTCGGTGATCAGCGCGTCGTAGGGGGCCTTCCGCTCGGGTTTGTCGCAGGGGAAACCCACCGCGGATGCGATGGCCTCGCGCCGGGGGATCCGGGTGGAGAGCACCGTCCAGGCCGGCTCGGTGCCGTCCTTCCCGCCGCCCGTCAGCAGGTCCGCGTACTTCTTCGGGCTGGCCGCCTCGGCCTGGCACCGGTTCAGCAGGACAACGGTGGTCGGCGGCTGCCCGCTGTCGCGCAGGGCGGCGGACCGCTTGATGACCTTGGCCAGCGGGGTGCCCCGCTCCGGCCGCGTCAGCCGCTCGTAATCGGGCTGCGTGGGCGAGAGCGTCACGATCGCAAGGTCCGCGACCTCCAGCACGCTGTCCACGACGTCCGGGTGGTTCTCGGCGTGCCCCGCGTCCACCACATTGATCCGCCCGTGGTCCATTGTCGGGTAGACCGTCTCCGCGAACGCGGGGGTGTCCGCCTCGTGGACCTCGCACGGGAAGTCACCCGCGTCCCGCGCCCACGCCGACAGTTGCAGGGACTCGTCCGCGTCGTAGCAGGCGACAGCGTGGCCGGCGCGCGCCAGGGCGTAGGCCAGGAGCCCGGTGTTGGTCGTACCGCCCATGGTGCGGGGCTTGAGACTCGCGATCAGCATGTGCGCCACCCTACGGCCGCCCGGCCGGACGACTCAGAGCCCCCCGCACCCGGACAGCATGCAGGGGTCGAGGACGGGTCCGCGAAGCGACGGTCGGCGCCGACCGTCGCTTCGCGGACGCTGCTGCGGGGCTCGCCGGGGGGCCGGGGCCCAGTAGGTCCGGCGGGGTGCCGGAGGCTGGACACGGCGCGGCACGGACACTGCCGGACCGCTGTTCTGCTCCGGCGGCGCCCCGGCACTTGTTGCCCACGGGGGCCGAGGAGCTGTTGGACTCCGGCTCCGGTTCGGTCCGCGCCAGTTCATCGACGTACGGAGAGGGCGGCGCGGCGGGAGACGTCGCGACGGGCGACGCGGTGAGGGCGGCAGGGTGGTGCCGGGGCGCGGTGCTGTCCGTCGGTGTGACCGCCACACATCCGGTCAGGAGAGCGGCGAACACGACGGTAAACACGATCACGGGGCGCATGCGCCCACCGTGCCGCAGGACCCCGATCCCGGCCCGGAGCGCGCTGCACCCCACCGGTACGGGTGACGCGGTCACACGACGCTGACCCCCTGACACCTGTTCAGGAACGCGGCCCGGCACGGTCGAGAGCTTCCGCAAGACGTACGTCAGGCGGTGCCGCGAGTGCTGCTGCCCGCCTGCCCTAACTTGTATCTGGATGCAAGTTACGGCGCGTAACTTGCATCCAGATACAAGTTAGCGCTGGCGCTTGCACGGCAACCCCCTTGCCGAAGGTGCCGCCCCCGGCGCGGGTCCGCCGCCCAGCACTGGGAGACGACCGAGGGCACCGGTCGCTATCTCCTTTCACCAGTTGCTCCGGCACGTCGGATACTCGCGCCATGCAGACCACAACAGGGCTCGATGCTGCCGCCGTCTCCTTACGGGCCTGGCTCAACCGCCAGCACTTCACGGACCTCACCGCACGCGAGGTCACCCAGTTCTTGACCCGCACCACCATCGAGTGGGCCGCCGGCCTCAACTACCACGCCCGGCGGGAGGTTCGCCTCCCTGCCCGCCCAGACCACCCTCATGCCGAACTGCTGGACCTCCGCCTCAAGCACCGCTCAGGTAAGGGCCGGCCCATCAGCATTGAGATCGACCGTGGTAACAAGCTCCACTCGCTCAACAAGCTCGTCAGAGCCGCCGAACTCGGCGACCACGCCCTGTGGCTCCGGTGGAGCCACGGACACGTCCCCATTCCCATCCCGCCCACCGTTCGACTCATCCGCGCCCACGTTCTCCGCCGCCGGACACCCACCGGCTCCAACCGGATCTCTCTTCAGGCCGGCGACTGCGGCTGATTTTCCGAACCCGGACGCATCCCGCAGCCGCGTACGGCAGTTGACCGGTCATGGACGTGATCGACAGCATCCCCGGAGGCGCGCTCGGCGGCGGCGCCCTGGCCGTGGCCGTGCTCCTGGCGGTGATGGCCACCCAGGGCACCCCCACCGAACGGAGAGAGTTCAACGCGGCCATCGAGAAGGGCTTCGCGGCCGCGGCCGCCGGCATCGGGCGGTACCTCGGCGGCCGGGACCTGGCCGAAACGCCCCGCAGCGAGGCGACGTGGTGGCGGGCGTTCCGCTGCCGGATGACCGGCATACCGAGACCCCGGTTGCCGCGCTCGGTGCCGCGCTTCCCCTCGCATCGCCCGCATTGCCCCGGCGGACCGCCGTGCCCGAGAGGCCACCGCCCCGGTGCGTCTCCTCGGCGGTGCCGTGTTTGTGCTTCTGGGGGAGATGGCTGCCCCGTGTGCAGCAGTTGAGGGCTGTTCCGGATGTGTACCAGAACGGCAACACTGCCAAGGCGGGATGGTGTTGTAGCGGATGATGTCTGTAATCCAGCACAACTAAATCGATCTTGGAGGAACTGTGGATACCACTCAGAAGATCTCTATGTGGTCCGCCGTGGCCGTTATCGTTGCTGCGGTGATCACTGGTACCGCGATGCTTCTTGCGGATTCCGACAAGGGCAGCGTGAGGAACGATTGCAGCACAACCTCGTACTGTGCTGGCCGGGATGTTAACAAGAGCGAATGATGAGAGACCGACTGCGAGTGTCGAAGGGGCATACCGTTCACGGTGTCGTTCTGGCGGTGAGTGCGGCCCTGCTTCTATCGGGGTGTGGCGATACGACGAAGATCAATACGCAGAACAACTGCACTACAGCTGCCGACTGTGCCGGTCGTGACCACAACGAAGTTGGTCAAGGGGTAGGTAAGGGCACGGAACGGCCAGGTGGAAGCACGCCCCGGGCTTCGTCTGCCGCGTCTGCGGAGGTCAAGAAGCCTGCCACATACGCTCTTGTTTACGAGAGTAAAACCATTGGGCTAACACTGCCGGACTGTGGCGGGAGTTGGTATGCCGACTTCGAAGAGCGAACTTCCAAATTTTACTCAAGCGAAGATCTAACCGCTATGAAGACACAGGCTGCCAATAACGGTCAGCAGGTGTCGATTGATTTCTACTACGGAAACTGTGTGTGGGGCGCATTTGGTAGTGCGAACCCTTGGGGGGTCATCTCCTCGGAGCCGACAGGGGCTGAGGACTGTGCTGAGTCTGCGCAAAGCTCCGGTATGGATTACATCAATCTCGCGCCCATCAAGAATCAAGGTCAAGTGAAGCCAGGCACGCTGATCTGCACAGTTACCGATGCAGGGGTGGCCTTCCTTCGAGTGAAGAGCTTTGGGCCAGAAGCGGGATCCGGTTCGATGAATTCTCCCAGCCGTGTGGTGCTTTACGTGACCCTCTGGAAGAAGGGGTGACTGAGGCTGACCGATTCGGCCCGTCTGCCCTGGTGTGATGTGTCGGCTTCATGTCAGTGGGCTGGCGGCAGTGACGGTTGATCAGGCAGGGCGTGTTCTTCCAGCTCTGTGGCTTATGGCGATGGCTGGCCGCTGACACCAGGTGGTGCCTTGTGTCTAGATGACTGGCGCGGAACGGCACGTCCGCAGGTGGCTCACTGTCATGGAGGCGGTATATCGCGTCGGACCCGAACCGCCTTCGAGCGGTGAGCCGAGTGTCGGTCATAGAAATCCCGTCATGGTGGAACGTGGTGACGATGTGGAACGTGGTGACGATTCGGATAAAAGTGACCGTCCATCAACTCTCATTGTGACTTCAGTCACATTTGTTGTGGAGACGCAGAATTAGTGCCGGAGGGAAAGGGGGTGTGGGGGTACCCTGCCCATAAAACCAAGGTTTTATGGGCAGGGTACCCCCACACCCCCTTTCCCTCCGTTGCTAATTCTGCGTGCTTGAAATGCGTGATTGGGGACCAGCGGCCTTCGTGTGCAAGCTATTGGCATGCCGAGGCAACCGCTTCGGTCGCAACTGCTCACACAAACGCAGCACCGGCCATCTTTCCGGGGTCAGAGTCGGAGATGGCCGGTGAGCGTGGAGGAGATCCCGCATATGAAACAGGTCCTCGTCCGCTTCCAGTATGCCGCCGGGCTCAACCGCCGCGCGGTTGTTCTGGTCGGAATCGGTACCACCGTCACGGCAGGCGTCACCGCAGCGATCATTTGGGCACCGGTCGAAAGGGCGGAGCTGGTCGTCAGTCTGGTCTCGCAGGTCACCGCAGCGATCATTGCCACGGTAGGCGTCGAGTGGTGGAAGCGCCGCCGTTCGTGACCCGCTGCGTCGCCCCCTCGGCCGGGTCGGCCGAGGGGGCGACGCTACAGGCGGGTGGGCAGGGGCGGGTGTTGCGGCGGAGGTGGCGGCCAGGGGCAGGACGAGGCAGATGGTGACGTCCCACCAGGGCGCGCCGGCTGTGACGGTCGCGGGGGTGAGGTACATCTGCTCCCCGCGCCCGCGGCTGCGCTGGAGGTGGCCCGGCTGTGCGAGAGGGTGGCCCGCGTCGAGGCCACCGCCGTTGTTCTCCGCCGGCCGTTTCCGTCTTCTGGGGCTTCGGCGCCCGCCCGGGCCGCCCACCGCCCGCCTGCCCGGGAACGGACGATGGTAGCTCGGTTCGTGCTGGGGCGGGTGTCGGCGTCCGTAGCGCCGGCGGGAGGTCCGCGATGTGCTTGCCCCGCGCCCTGAGCTGCTCCCGCAGATACTTGGTCTCCGCTTCGGCCAGCTCCCGCCCGTGCCGCTCGGCCGCCACGGCCAGAGTGTGCTCCTGCCGTATCCGTTCCAGCTCGTCCATATCGCCGTCGTCGCCGTGGCCGTGCTCCTGGTGCTCGCCGGTCCCGGCCGCCACCGAATCCGCAGCCGGCATGTCGGGGTCGGCGGGGGCGTTCAGCCGGAGCCCGGTGGCCAGCAGATCCTCCACCGGGATCAGCCACCCTCGCGCCTGGTCCTGGACCGCGCGGGGCAGGTTCCCGGCCTCGCGGTGCCGGCGGATCGTCGTGCGGCTGGCACCGCACGTGGTGGCGGCTTCCCGTTGGGTCGGCATCGGACGCGTCGTCCCTCTGCCCTGTCCGCTCCGGTCTGCCCTGTCCGTCGTGCCCGCCGGTCGGCCGGGTGGCCCCCGCCTGTCACCCAGCTGTGGTGGGGTCGGTGTTGAGCGGGCGTCGCCCGGCCGGTCGGAGCGTCGGTGTGGCGGCGGTGGTGCCGTCCGGGTGCTCGGTGGTGGGTACGGCGTGCGGCACCGCGTCCGGGTCGGGCGACAACCCCGGGTTGTCGGTGGCGGGTGCGGGGTCGGTGCCCCGCGGGTGGCGGGTGGTCACCCGAGGTTTCTCTTTTCCCGGGCAGGTCACCGGCTTCCTTCATCAAAGGGGGGTGAGGGGTTGCGTGGCTGACCCCGTCGTGCCGCAGTGTGCTGCCACAGTGCCCGACCGTCCGGTTGTCCAGCCCTCGCGAGTTCGCTCCACGCCCTGCCAGGACCGTTTCCGGGTCCGGCTGGAGCGGGTTCTCGCGAGACGTTGAATGACCGGCGGCCGGCGCGGACTGTAGGCCCCGCGCTCATCCGGAGCGCTTGCCGTACTTGAAGGAGACCCCCGTCATGTCCTCGCTCGTCCTGCTCGTCGTCGTCTTGTTCGTGCTCCTGCTTGTCGACCCCGCGCACCGCTACCTGAAGGTGGCGACCCCGATGCTCGTCGGCCTCGGCGGCATGACTGGCATCGCGGCCGTCGTCGTCCCGGTCGTGGTTCGGTGACACCCTGTCTCCCGCTGGGCCCTTTCGGAGGGGGCTTGCCTGGTAGCCAGGAGGCTTACCCACAGGGCTGCGGCCTGGACGGGGCAGGAATCAGATCAGCGGCTTGCCCGGCATCGGCCCTGCGACCGGCCCCGGCCCCGGCCCCGGGCCTGGGGGGGGGGGGTTCCGCCCGGCCCGGCCGGGGTGCTCTCGCGGGACGTCTTCCTGGCCCCTGAGAAGGATAGATGAACCGCTGCGTGCAGAGAGCTGGCTGCTGAAACGAGGTGGTGCTTCGTGCAGTGGCGGCTGACGTTCGGTGGCACATCCATAGGAGGCTCACCGTCATGAAGACGGTACATCGCAGGCGGGAACCGGCCACTTAGATGATCCGTAAAATGCAGCTCTGGGAGATTAGAGAGGTGTTTGCCCAGTGGATTGGCGTCTTAATTTAGCCCTAGTGAGTAGGAATGGTTTCAAAGATCTTGAAGATAGATATGTTTGCGATGTATCTTCTGGTTGAAACCTGAGGGGGGAAAGTGAATCTTTCGCGTACCACCGGTCGAGTCGGTATTGTTTTGTCTGCGACAGCCTTGGCGGCGGTCGCCGCATCGACTGCGCCTGCTGCGGCGTCAAGTGGGACCGCTAGTTGCTCCACTACTGGTGCCTCTGGATCTTCCTACACCAGCAATAGCTCGACTTACGGTAAGGCCGATGTTGTCCTGCGAGTTAAGGACACTTTGGCGGACGGGCATCACGTTCGCGTCCGCTATTTGACGCTCACTGCGTCGTTCTCCGTGAAAAAATGGTCCTGGCATTCTGAGACGGGGGGGAACGGGAGCAGTCTTGTTTACAATACTACTGCCCAAGATTCCGTGAATGGAATAGCGGACTATGGTGTAGAAATTGCACGCTTCGAAGGAAGCACGCTCCTCAACTCATGTACGGATTGGGTGGGGGCAGGACCAAACTAGCCTCGATCTTCCGAAACGGTCCGCCGGTGCAGTCGGCGGACCGTTTCGGTTTTTATTACTAGATGTAGAGGGCTGTGCTGCCCGAGGGGCCCGCCAGGTGCACAGACCGCTCGGTGGCCGCGCTCACTCTGGGGATCTTTGATGTCCGTCGGATGCCGGTGGCCTGGGCGGCCACCGCGAGCGGAAGCAAGCCCACAGGGCGGGTTCGGGCGGTATGCCGGTTTCGGTGAAAGTGGTCCGGGAGCCCGGGACGGCGTTGTAACGTCGCAGGTCAAGAAGACTGCTCCCTGCGCACGCAGGGGTCACCCCCCGTCGTCGGGCGAGTGCCGGTAGTGCTGGCTCTGTTCCTCGCGTACGTGGGGATGGCCCCGTGGTTCGCTCCGAGGGCTCGGGCAGGTCGAACTGCTCCCTGCGCCCGCGGGGATGATCCCACCGAGCATGAACAGGGGTATCGGTCAGTCCGCTGGTCCTCGCGCACGCGGGGGTGACCCTGCGGCGTCCGCCAGGCCGTGGGCCACGCCGATCTGCTCCCTGCGCACGAGGGGATGACCTCCCGGCCCTGGCAGCAGTCCGCCCACGTCCGCCCCTGCTCCCCGCGCACGCGGGGA